>CAVQDJ010000013.1:0-1200408 GCA_963711285.1 uncultured Gammaproteobacteria bacterium
GCAGCCCCTGAGCATCATTCTAGCCCAATGGCAGCTATCGGGCGCATAGCGGACACTCGGCAGGCAACTTTCTTGAGTCGAGTCCTGAATGGCCACATTCATCAAGAGCGGACGTTCAAAACCTCAAAACTAATCGCCAAACGACCGGCAGCTCTCGGCCATAAGCTGCCCTACCAGAGATAGTGTGAGTAGATGGACTTTTGCAATACCGACCTATTGCATCGAACCATCGGCCGTTATGGCGTTCAAATAAAGCAAAAATGGGTATGTTGAGCATTCCGTCTAGTAGGGGGACACCATGAATATCGTGCAGCTTGGTCTCGTTATCACTTTTCTATCCACCGCCGCCAATGCCGAAACGTCGGCCTTACCGTTCGATAGCCAGGCTGGCTGCAAAGAGGGTCCGCTGGCCCAGTTCGGCCAGTACCTTGGCGATTGGAAAATCGAAGACTCACGATTGAGTCAGGAAACTGGACAATGGGAGCCTGGGCAAGGCGCACGCTGGATATTCACCTGCCTGGGCGACGGCACTGCGATTCAAGACTTTTGGATTCCGTTCGGTGGCCCCGTTGGGACCAACCTACGTACCTACCACGACGAAACTGAGTCCTGGGATATTGCCTGGGCCATCAAAGGAGTTCCGGGATTCGCACATATCGTCGCCAAGCAAAACGTCGCTGGTGAGATTGTCATGGAATACAAATCGCCGCTGCCGAATCCGCCTCGCAGAATTACGTTCTATCCGGTGGATGACGAAGGATGGAATTGGAAACTGGAAGTCTCGCTTGATGGCGGCGACAACTGGACGGAAGTGTATCGAATTAAAGCGACCAATTACGTTTCCTGATTTGGCACACGACAGTAAAACGTTGACAGGCGGCTGCTTTGGGTCAGTAGCAGTCGTTAAATGGTTGATCACCTGACCGGCCGCTCACGGCCAAAAGCAGAAGTCGTGCAACGGTGAAATCCAGCCGCGAGAGTGCAAGGCATTGTTGGACTGCACGCCGGAAAAACTTCGGCTGGCCCTAGTCGAGGCCAAAATCGTCAACCAACTTGTATAGCTTGTCTAATAGTTCGGCTGATTCGGGCGCACCCTCGATATCGTCGATATGGTCGCGAATCAAGTAGTACTCGTCTTCTGATCGTATCTTACCGCGCGCAATAATCTTTTCTCGCTTAGACGCCAGCTTCGCAAAAAACTCAGGAAACTCCCTGTAGAACACTTCCCTCGACTTTTTTAGCGCCTCATCTTTCTCGTTGCCATGTCTGTTGCCTGGGTCCAAGATCTCTCCAAGAAACTGCAACTGCGCAGTAGCAATTTCACTCTTTCGGGCCTTTTTTAAAACGTCACCACCAGGTCTAATTGCTTCCAAAATCTCAGATAGCCAGTCCGCCATTGCGGAGGACGACTTGTCAGCGTTGTCCCGATAAATAGGTATGATTTCCTCTAGAACCGTCAAAACTCGGTCATATTTTGTTTGGCGCTTGGTCTGAGACATTGCTTCCTTTGAGTTCTAACAGTCGTCTGTCTGCAATCGTTAAGATTAGCATTCCGTTTCGGTTACAACATGAACGTCCGCTTTGGCTCTATAGCGGCCATTCGATCGTCCAAGAACTCGGGTTAGTGACAGGCAGCTAACGGCAAGAAGCGATCGGCCGTGAGGCCCGATTGCTACGCAATAAACACCAGTCCTTTAAGTCCTGTATAACCGTCGGGCTCCCAAAAAACCTCTCCTTGATCCAGCACCTTAGAGTGAAGACCGATGGATGTAATCTGCCTCGATGAAAACTTAGGGTGCGCATCAATGAATTCGTTCAAATTTTTCTCTAGCTCGCTGGCATTATCTGACAAATAGCGTGCGAACTTATTTCGTTCATCGATAAACTTATCTTCACGAATATCTACAAGAACATGTTTGCTGTTAAGTGACACGAACAAACCATAAGACTTTTCTGAATCTACGGTGTAGTGATCCAAGACGCCTAGCTTGTATGATGACAAGTCTTCCATGAGGTCTGCATTAGACGAATCGGATTTGCCGACGTTCAGTACATCGACCGCAAAAAAGAACAATGCCAACAAAAGACATGGCACCCAAAAAAGAATATCCGTATACAGGAGAAACAATAATGAAATGGCTAACAGAACTAACGATCGAAGCCACTTTTTAAACTGGGCTATTTGCAAAGGCATGGGTCCTTCTTCTCAATAGCTGACGTTGTCGCGGTAGGAACTGCACCCGCTGAAGGGAAGCTCAACTCCGTTTCCACGTTGGAAGACGATATCTCGCTCGTACAATTCGTCAATTACGTCGTAAATCGGCATTCATTCGGTCTCGGACGACCGTCTGCTTTGGGTCAGTAGCAGTCCTTCGATACTCTAACATCTGGGTGGCTGCTTCTGGCCAATTGCAGACGGTCGTAGTCTACCGCTTTACGCACAAAGCTCCTTTTCGAGCTTGTCCCAGGGGATCGAACAGAATTCCTGGTCCTCTGGCCACTTAGTGGGCGACGCGGTCAGCTCGATCGGCCCGTAGACGTCAATATCTTCACCGTCGAATGACACGTCGATAGTGAAATGCGACTGCGGCGCTTTGACGATCGTCATGATGCTCTGGGGCTCGAAGCTACTGCCTGCCGGGTCTTCGTCCGCCATCGCCAAATCGAGGCTTTCGCGATCAAGCAGAGCATAAATTCGTCCGTCGTCGGACCTAAGACAGTAGATCAACCCCCCATGTTCGGGCTCTTGCAGTAGTTTTGCTTCAACTATCGTAAGCTGCTCTTCCGTAACCATCTCAGCGCTCAGATCATCACGCAATGGCTGCCTATGATCTGGCCATGATTTCATCCAGCGAAATGTTGAGAAAGCAGCGTACGCCACAGATATAGCTAGTAATAGGACCAAGCCGGGAATGGCGTATTCGCTGGACCATCCAATCTCACGCTCGAAGAGTTTTCGCGTAATCCATGCTAGGCCTGCCCAGATAAGAACACCCAACAATGTACTTACAACGAGCAATACAAAGAAGTTTTCTATGGCTTCTTTAAAGCGATGACCGCGTGATGGGAGTTTTGCAAAAAGGTCTTCGAGGTACTTCCGTTCCGTCTCAGTTAGCTTGCGTTCCATGCTTCAGTACCAGCGAGTGCGCCAAATTTTCGAGAAACCGTTTTGGGTCAGTAGCAGTCGTTCAGTAGTTTATCACTTGGCCGGCCGCTTACGGCCAGAAGCGGCCGTTGGTAGCGGTCAGAATTGCGTCTGTACGACGAACCCAGCAACAACTAACGCCACGAAAATCGCCAATGACGATAGGGCATACTTCGTTGCCGCACTACCTCGTGCAAAATCAGGCGTTTCAGTCCCATCTGGGTTGTTAAATCCGCCGGGACGAGCATCTTCAACGGAAGCAATTGAACCATTAATGAACATTGCGGCCGATACCCACAAAGAAGCGGCCAACCACTTGGCATCGGTGAAATAGGCAATCGCACCGCCAACAAGCAGAGCAATTGCGATGTGCACGGCTAGCGCTCTCGGATCGAACCTGCTTTCGTCAGCCATACAGCACCCTCAAGAACGTTTGCTTGCAGCCATCAGCAGTCATCCGCTAATAGTCCATTGCGAACAAGAAACTGAGGACTGTGAGAATCACGAAGAGCGGCACTGCATGGTGTAGCCAGTCTTGACGTTTGATCAGGTGCCAGCCGGACCAGCCAAATATTCTTGTGACTAACACCATTTGTTGTTCTTCGTGACCGTAGGGTATGGGTCAGTAGCAGCCGTTCGTCATCCTAACACTCCAAATTCCGCTTTCGGCCATTAGCGGACGCTGGATTCAATAAGAGTTCCTTGCAAGCGATCTCCAAGAACTCGCTGCGCAACAGGCCGTCTGCCAGCCGAAACCGTTCGACGATGTATCCTTACATCAACTTCCCGGGTCCCACCGTCTGGTTTGTTACGACCGGGATTCCTGGTGAAACCATGACCAGCTGCGCCATCTGTTCCAGCGCAGAGATCAAGACTTTGACAACGATTTTGGGGAAGTCCGATGGCAGTTCGCTGACCGTTGGCACTGCGCCCGAAACCGGCATCATCGGGATTGTCATGGCATCAAGTTGGCCCTTAACAGCCTGTATCGGGACTGTCAGCTTGGCGGGAGCCGCGGTAACGCCGCCGGCGATGGGCGTCCCAGGAAGAACCTGGGCGAGCGTCATGAACTCCGCCAGGCCCTTGGCTGTTATCTTGGAGACCGTGTCAACGAAACTGTCCTGGCCGTGCTTCGACATTCCGGAGGAGGAAATTGCAGACATGGCGTTTCCTCTGAGTTCTCCCTCGGAGGGGCTGGAGCCAGTCAATCGTCCCATACCGGCTACAGTGCCGACCATTGCAGGCGGCGTCACGACACAGGGCACTCCCGGCTCCACAAAAACGCGTTGGAGGAAATCCCGGCAGGCGTCGGCTATTACCTTGCTCATCGCATTGGCCAACTTCTGGCCAGCCTGCGGATTCTGAGTCATCGGGATCGACGAAATGGCAGAACTCATTAACAATCCCGCGCTGGGCGCTGGCATCGCAGTCTCCTTATTCTGGTGAACCGTTGTTATTCATGGGCTGGCGTCGTCGCAAGACCCAATTTACTTGATTCTAGAGTATTGATTAGGGTTGCCGCCTGGCATACAGGCAATTCTATCGCGTTTCCGCGGCAAACCTGATCTTGTAAAGCCAGTTGTTCAGGGTACCTGTTTGTCATGGAACAATTGCCTGCATTGACTGGTCTTAATCGACAACGCCAAGACCTTAATTGCTCAAGAGGAGCGCGCTTGTCATGAAGTTCCTGATTGCAATCACACTGTCGACTCTGGTGTCGTCCCTTGGCCATGCTATGTGCTTTGCGACCACGGAGCATTTAGTTCGCGTCAAGGTTCACGCCTGCCAAGAGATCAAGATTGATGCCAGTCGCTCACGACCGCCCGCACACGCGATCCACAAGCGTGGAAGCAGCATTAGCGGAGCACTTGTTACGGGTTTGGTCATCGAAAGCACGGTCGTTTGGGACGGAGACCCGAGCATGGCTGAATACACATTCACTCTCAGAGAAATTAGCGCAGACGATTCCATCACGTTCTTCATGAACGGAGACGCATCGCAAATCTGTGCGGCAGTCATTGGAAAGACCAATCTGTTCGTCACCGATACACAATGCTGCGATGTTTTGCCCGCAGACGGACTTTGCCTGGTGCCACCGACGATGATTATTGCCAAGGAAGAGAAGGCGCCGGAGCAATGGACCAAGTGGGTGCCACCAGCCAAAAAGTAGGTGTGCCAGACGACCGCTACGGGCCATCAACAGAAAATCAGCATTTCAACGCCCGAATTTTTCCATTCGGCCACAAGCGATCAATTGCCTACCGACTGCGCGACTATCGCGAATACGCGATGGGGTACGGCGAGAACACTCGATGGAAACCGAGTGGAAAGCAACGCCAAAAGGTCCGCATCAAACCTGTTGGCTGAGTCCGCGTCCAAGGCCGCGACGCCCGCACTTGCCCGGATACGGCCTCTCCACGCCTCTGGCGTGTAGGCTACATCCAGGTCATAGGAAAAGGTCTGAAGATTCTGAATTCCCGCCTCGCTCAAGACCGGAAGGTACTGCGGGTACATTCCGAGACCGCCACCAAAATGCCAGTCGGAGTTGTACTGCATGATCAATTCTTCGGTGGCCTCAACCACGTTCCCGGCCAGGGGCAGCCAATCGAAGTTGGCGATGACAAGCTGACCGCCAGGCTTGAGCAAGCGAATCACCTCAGCAATTGCCCGGGGCTGATCGAACCAGTGCCAACACTGACCTGCCGTGACAAGATCAGCGGCAGCGCTATCCAGGCCAGTGGTTTCGGCTTTCGCCTCAACGTATCTGATGCTGACTTTATTCTGGCGATCCAGCTTCTTTGCCTCCGCGATCATTCGCGGATCAGGGTCAACGCCGATCACCTTGCAGCCCCTGAGCGCAAATCCGCGCGCTAACGTTCCGGTTCCGGTTCCCAGATCGATGGCAGTGTGCCCTGGCATACCAACATTGAACTCGGCAAGGCGATCAAAAATCGACTCGGGAAATCCGGCCCGGAAAGTGCCGTAGTCTTCTGCCGCCTTCCCGAAATTAGTGCCCGACACCGTCATGATGCGCTGTTCCTTTGTGATGCCAGTAGCCAAATTTTCGGGCGGTGTCTGAATGTCCGCTTTGGGTTAGCAGCAGTCGTTCGTCATTCTAACAGTTGAGCTGTTGCGTTCGGCCATGAGCGGATGTTCACGATACTGGCACAGCATGTGATTCTACTCGTCTTCGAAATTCCAGGTGTTTACCCGGCATTTCCACGAGCCGTCATCTTGCCTGAGCCAGACTTTAAACCAACGACTTCTACCCCTGTCCTTTTGCCCGTCCAGATTTGTGAACGTCACCTGACATACGCCGCGCGCCCACGCCATCTCACCTGACTGCGCAACATCGACACCTAGCTGCTGGCAATCCAAGGCAAAATTCGGATCAGCAAAAGACTCGCGATAGTAATCGAGAATCGCTTCTTCGGTTTCCAAAGGTTGATGTCCCGGAGGCAGGAACAAGGCATTTGGCGCAAGGTAGGTAGACCATCTTTCGATGTCTTTAGCATTGGTCACCTGCACCCAGGCGTCGTATGTCTTCTCGATTACTGATTCATCGGCATCTGCGGCCGTGACGCTGATCAGAACGAGCAGCAATGAGCCCGCAGTTAGTAATGTAAACGCCCTCTGTCTCATACGGATTTCACCCTGTTTTTTTCAGTCACGGATCTCTGATTCGACAATGATACGGTCAAATCCGCATCCACTGCGGGTCATATTCTGAAGCCTCCTATAATAACGGCGAACGGCCGCTTTTTAGAGGCAGCCCGGACATCCGGGCAACGGAGGGTGACATTATTGAGACTCATCGCCCGCCAAGGCAGCCGCCGAGCTCGCCACAGACTGCGTTTGTCCTTCCCATATCTTGCAGGCGTTAACGAACTCTTTGGAGCTTTCCTGTCTTTAGCATCTCTTTGCATATTTCACTATGCTGCCGCTCGGTGTTAAATAGGCTTAATCGCCTTGGGAACACCGATCATGGGACATGTATATGAATGACGATATCGCTCGCGACGAATTGATCCAAGGGCTTCTGTACGCTCACAACCGCTCAAATTTGAACACGATCGAGGCGCATCGTGCACGGGCCGACGTTCTTGCTCTGCTGGAGGTATTGATCGACCGCGGTCTCATCGATCGCGCCGAGTTCGAAGAGCGCCGTAACGCCATTGACCAGACATTGAAACAGGAGTTTGTCGAGAAGGGCATGAGTGTCGCCATCCATGAGCAGGAGATCAGCAAGTACAAACATCAGGACACCTTTACTATTGATTGCGAGAGTCGTGTTGACCTTTGCAAGGCAGCGTGTTGTCGGTTGACGTTTGCGTTGTCGAAAGAAGATGTCGAAGAGAGCATTGTCAACTGGGATCTGGGGCGCCCCTACATAATCGCCCACAGCGACGACGGCTACTGCACTCACCTGAGCAATGGAATCAAATCTTGCGGTGTTTACGAAAACCGACCTTTGGCTTGCCGGAAATTTGATTGCCGACAGGACAAGCGCATCTGGGACGACTTCGATAAGAAGATCCCGAATCCGCGCATCGGCGAACGCAATTGGCCGCAGGTGCCAGAGAAAAGTTAGTCATCACTCACCGACTCCGCGACAGCCGATGGTTAAGCCGCAAAACGAAAACGGGGGCTGACTTGCTGCTAACTGCTTTAGCCGGAATTTCCCAGACACAAAAAAACCCGCACTTGGCGGGCTTTCTTGAAATCAAAACAGAACGAGCGCGTTCCACGCCGGCCCCGACGGCGGTAACGCCTATCTCGCCTTAAGCCGGCTATTCGTCGCGCGGACCGACCGGCACCATCAGATGCGCGTACGGGGTACCCTTCCACATCACGTAAGGACCACCATTCTCAGGGTCTGTGGGAAACGCATCCAGCAGACTGGCAGGTGCAAGAATCATCAGGTGCGCACCTTCTTCGATCCACTCGTTATCGTCGGTTGGACCCTCTGCATAGGGATCGATATTGCTGGCTCCCTCGTCACCTGCGAGCATGTATGAGATCCCGATCGATTCAGCGGCATACTCTTTCTTGTTCTGCCATGCGTCCGCCCACTTCATCCACTCACTGTCCATGCACATTGGTGCATTGCCTGTGAGCATTGGCGGTGACGGCAAACAGGTATACCCGTTTGAACCTTCCTTCAGTACATTTCCTTCCCAGTCAACCACGGTCGCGTTTTCTGCCATCCCCGGCCACGCCGCGCTCAGCGCGTCTGCCACGGCATCTGACGCATCGTCTGCCAGACATGCAACCGGAGCCCCCATGAATGCCAGCATCAATGCGGTCATACTAATTTGAAGCGTGTTGCGAGTATCGTTTCTCATCTCTAATCCCCGTCATTTTTCTTTGTGGGGTATACCGCACGGGCAGTCCGGAATACTGAACGTTTGGCCGCCCGGCAGCGCTACGATCCTGTTATGTTTGCACAGTAGTACAAACTCGCAGATATGCAAGCGTCTGGCGTATCCATTTGGGTCGATAGTGGCCTGTCAAGGTCATGCCGCTGCACTAACAGATGGGGAAGAGGAAATTGTGACTAGCAGAAAGAGATTTATTGGACTCGCCAGCCTGGTATTCATCTTAATGCCCGCGGTCGCTCTGACGGGCGCGCCAACAACATTGAAGGAGATCATGCAGGGGCTGCGCGATAACCTGGTCGACATTTCCGACGGGCTGCTGATGGACGACTTCGAGCAGGTCGCGCGTGGCGCCACTGCAATCGCGGAGCACCCAGCGATTCCCGCTGCTCAGGTCAAGCTGGTGGCCGAAGCGCTCGGGCCGGAAATGGCCGCGTTCAAACAGTTCGACACCCTCGTGCATGAGCTGTCGCTGGAGATCAATGCAGCCGCCGAAGCGCTCGACCGTGAGGCGGCGGTTACCGGCTACAAGCAAATGATCGACGGCTGTTTCGCCTGCCACGACGCGTACAAGGATCGGGTTGCGACCGTACTCTCGGCGCCGTAAGCGCAGCGATTGATTGGCAATGCTCGCCCGCCAGGCGGGCGCCTAGCTTACGGGCTGCTTGTTCTTTAACGCCGTGACGGTTCGCCGGGCACGCGCGCGACGCAGGTCGTCCAGGGTCTGCATCGTTATCGTGTCCGAGGCTTTGACCCGTTCGTCCATCTCCTTGCTGAGCGCAGGCGCGTTTTCGAGCTTGAGCCGGTAGCGCCCGAGCGCAATGATGTCGTTGTTTCTGAGGATGGTCTTCTGCACGACTTTGGAGTTAACGGTTGTGCCGTTGGTGCTGTTCAGATCGAGCAGCACGACGGCATTGGCATAAATCTTCAGCATCGCGTGCATCTTGCTGACGTAGCTGTCCTTGATGATGATATCGGCCAGTTCGGTGCGCCCGATAACATACTGTCGCTCGGTCAATTCATGCTCGGCCACGGTCTCGCCGTCGCGGGTGACTACAACGCGCGGTATCCGCCTTGCAGACTGCAGCTCCGCCCTGCGTTCGAAGGCCTCGATCGCGCGCTCATTCAGCGCGCCCGGCCAACCGCTGGATAGTTCGCGCAGCGTTTCACAGACATCAATCGGGAAGACCTTCTCGCTGTTCGCACCGCCGGCCGCGATCAGGCGTGTGCGCAGATAGATCGCCGTTTCCTGTGCCGTCAGCGGGTTCAGTGTGTACGCAGCCGGGTGACGCCGCGCGAGGCTGCGCATGCTCTCGTGCCGTACCAATACCGACAATCGCTCTTTGCCAGTCAAAACGATACGCAAAGCATATTTGCCACTCGCCTCCAGCGCTGCAAGCCAGTTCAACAATCGCAGCGCGCTCGACGTCGAGCGATCCGCGTTATCGATAATCAACACAGGTGCCTGCCTGCTGCGCGTCTGCTGAGTGATAAATCTGTTGAGCTGCTGCAGCAGCTGCTCGTCGTGCTGGGACACCGAATGGATTCCAAACTGTGACAACGCATCGGTTACGAGCCGGCGCGGCGTCAGATGCACACCGTCGATAAGCGCGACGGCCGCATCACGTGCGGACCAGCCTCGCTGTTCATTGACGATCGTGGTTTTGCCCGAGCCTGAGGGCCCTTGCAACAGTGCAATACCGTTCGGCTGGGCAATCGCTGCGGACAAGGACCGCAGCGCGTCCTGATGGGACTGATAGGCGACAATGAGCGAGTCGTCGGCTTCTTCCCCAAACGCCTTGCTGGCTAGTGTCCAACTGTGCTTTCGCATAGGATTTTCTTGATTTTGTTATTGGCCAAATTATTGCGCTTATGCGCGGGCCCGCGTGGCCGAGATTCCATAATATGGCTAATCGGACGGCCAGTCAGGTTGCGGCTATCACGTAGATATTTGCCTGTGCGCCTATGGTCTCATATCTAAAGAGACTTTCCATAATCGCCGGTGTGTCGTGCAAATGAACATCAGTGCGTTGCGTGAATTCGAGGTTTCGGCCAGCGAGTTGCGGAAATCGTGCGATCTGGAGGCGTCTGGCTTTCGGACCAGCGCGGATTTTCCGCCCGCAGCGCAGCGTCTCGGGCAGCAGCGCGCTATCGATGCCATTCGCTTCGGCCTCCAGATTCGGGACGACGGGCACAACGTCTTCGTCCTTGGCCCCGCGGGCGCCAACCGGCACGGTCTGGCCGAAGAGCTGGCTGAAGAGCGCGCATCGAGCGAATCGCCGCCCGGCGACTGGTGCTACGTCAACAATTTCGCCGATCCTGAAAGACCGCACAATCTGCACTTTCCGCCAGGGCGCGGCCGTGAATTTCGCAGGGATATGCTCGACCTGATCGAGGATCTGCGCGTCGCCATTCCTGCTACGTTCGAGAGTGACGACTATCGCGCCCAGCTGAAGGCGGTTGAGGAGAAAACCCAAGAAGAAGTCGAAGCGCATGCGAAGACTTTGGAAGATCGCGCCAAAAGCGAGAACATCGCCGTTCTGCAAACGCCGACGGGTTACGTGCTGGCTCCGATCCGTGACGGCAAGGTCATCGATGACAAGGCGTTCTCCAAGCGCCCCGCTGCGGAACGCGAGGCCGTAAAGGAAGCGATCGAGCGGCTGAGTGAAGAACTGCAAACGCATATCGAACAGATCCCGAAGCTGCAGAAGAAGCACCGGGAACGGGTTAAAGCCCTGAATCGCGAGGTCACCGAGCACGCCGTCGGCGTGCCGCTTTCTGACCTGATGGAAAAATACCTCACGCTGCCTGTTGTTGTTGCGTACCTCGAGGAAGTTCGCAATAACATCGTCGAGAATGCCGACGACTTCCAGGCATCCGAGTCGTCATCACTACCGTTTCTGCGGCGCGATGCGGGGCAGTCGTTCGGCCAGTACGAGGTCAACCTCGTGGTCAGTAACGATGAGAAAGCCGCCGCCCCGGTCATCTTCGAATCTAACCCCAGCTACACGAATATCATTGGCAAGATCGAGCACCGGGCCGAGATGGGCGCCCTTCTGACCGACTTTCGCATGATCCGGCCAGGGGCACTCCTGGCGGCCAATGGCGGCTACCTGATCCTCGATATGCACCGCATTCTGAGCCGTCCGTTCACCTGGGATGCCCTGAAGCAGGCACTATTCGCCAAACGGGTACGCATCGAATCACCAGGCGAGGCCTATGGCTTCGTCAGCACGACCACATTGCAGCCGGAGCCGATTCCACTCGACGTCAAAGTGATTCTGGTCGGGGAACGGTGGCTGTACCACCTGCTGGCTATCTACGACAGAGAGTTTAACGACCTCTTCAAAGTGGCCGCCGACCTCGACGATGACCTCGAGCGCACGGGGGACAATGTCGATGCCTACGCCTCGCTGATTGCCACCCGAATTCGCGATAAAGAACTGCTGCCATTCGGTCTCGACGCCATGCAGAAGATCGTGGAACAGCGTGCCAGACGAGCCGATGACAGCGAAAAGCTGTCCATGCACATGGGCTCCCTCGAGGATCTCCTGACACAGTCCGACTTCTGGGCGCGGCAGCGCGATGCTCAAACCGTCGACGCGAGCGACGTGGCGAAAGCAATTGACGAGATGGCTCGCCGGCTCGGTCGGATGCGCTCGAGAATCATCGATGCGATCCAGCGCGATACATTGCTCATCGACACCGACGGTAGTTGCGTCGGGCAAGTTAATGGCCTGTCCGTGACCGACCTTGGTGATTATCGCTTCGGCCACCCCGTCAGAATTACCGCGACCACCCGCATCGGCTCGGGTCGCGTTGTGGATATCGAGCGTGAAGTTGAGCTTGGCGGCCCGATTCACTCGAAAGGTGTCATGATCCTGTCCGCTGTCCTGTCCGCGCGCTACGCAAAGGAACTGCCACTTTCGCTACATGCCAACATCGTCTTCGAGCAGTCTTATGGCGGCGTCGAGGGAGACAGCGCGTCGGTTGCCGAACTCTGTGCCTTGTTGTCGTCGCTCGCTGACGTACCGATTCGCCAGAACATCGCAGTGACCGGTTCGACCAATCAGCTCGGCCGCGTTCAGGTTATCGGGGGCGTCAACGAAAAAATCGAAGGCTTTTTCGATCTCTGCAAAGAGCGAGGGCTCGACGGAACTCATGGCGTCATCATTCCGCACGACAACGTCAAGCATCTGATGTTGCGCGAAGATGTCGTCGACGCGGTTGAACAGGGACAGTTCAACGTCTTCGCGGTAAAAAGCGTCGACGAGGCGCTTTCCATATTGACAGGTGTGGAGGCCGGCCAGCGCGACGACAAAGGTGAGTTTCCCGATGGTTCGGTCAATAATCGAGTCGAACAACAGCTGATCCACTACGCCGGGCTGCGCAAGACGTTCGCGGAGGGCCCGAACGACGATGAGAAAGGGTGAGCAACAACCGCGCATAGATCGCGTCGTGATCGCGATTACCGAATTCGCCCCGCTGCAGCAGATGTGGGGCGAAGCGCTGCCGTTCCTCGAGGAATCGCGGGCCGAACTTCACGCCCTGTTCGTGGAAGACGAAAGGTGGCATCGCGCTGCCAGCCTGCCGTTTACCCGTGAGATTTCACGCGTCAGCGGCACGCATGCGGACTTCACGTTGCAGCGCGCCATCGAGGTACACAAAGCAGCCGTTGACCGCGTAAGGCAACACTTGCAGCAACTGGCTGCCGAATCGCAAAAAGAGTTCGCATTCGAGGTACTGTCCGCATCGGATCAGGAGCGAATCCGGGAGCTCGTGGCAGACGGCCAGTGCATCGTCATAGCCCCCGCGGTTCTGGCAGCCCAGCCGATTATCAAGGAGCTGCAGGAACTGCGCTGTCGCATCGTACTGGTCGGGCCGTGAAGGCAGCACGCGCGCGGGGCTGAGGGGCATGGCTAGCGGCTTCTGTTCGAGTGTAGACTATTTGTTCTATGTGGGGCCGTAGCTCAGCTGGGAGAGCGCCGCGTTCGCAATGCGGAGGTCGGGAGTTCGATCCTCCTCGGCTCCACCAATTTGATCCTGAGTGCCCATGCAGGGTTTTTTGTGTCATGCCGCCAGGAGTGAATTCCGCGTCTCACGTCGGCTCGAACGTGATGCTTATCGTAAAAAAGTTCGCGGTGTTCATACCCGAAAGAAGGAAATAGTAACTTCCCGGCGGGTCATTCGGACTTGGACTCTCCATGGCGAAGCCGGTCATCACAGCACCCTCATAAATCCCGATAGGATCGGTGCAACTTTCCATCGTCCATTCGACCGCAAGAAAGCTGTAATTAGCGTCAATGATGGAAACGACACCATTCACAGTGCAGTTTGCGCCATTGTGGTACATGCCGAACAGGGTTCCATCAGCCGTGACATTCAGCATGTTCGTCGCTGGCCGAGTTGGCCATGTGTAATTTCCGGCAATGGCGTCCAATGACGAACCGGCGCCATAACCCGGCTGCGGTGTCATCGTGAAGTCTTCGTCATAGACAATGCCGTTGTCGTCCGTACAGACAATATTCACCGTCAGGATTGATCGCTCCCTCACCGTTCCTGACAACGTGCAAGCCAGGTCAACGGGACTGCGGCCTCCTGCGGGTTGAATACCGCGTGCCTGCAATACCCCGTTCAGCTGATCCGTGCCCGAAACGGTTACTGACCCGGCACCGAATGTCGGCCCATCTGTGACTGCTGCGACATGAAAGGAAGAGCGAACGTCGCCCGTTTCTGAAATATAGAGATGCACGGGATTCAAATTGTTGTCGAGCACAAACCATTGACTGCCTGGCGACTGAACCGTTGCCGGAGGAGGCGGTAGATCTTGTGGAACTGTTGTGCCTTTGCCACCACCACCGCCGCAACTGGCAAGCAGTAGACATAACGTCGCAACAACTACAGCAAATCTCATTGCGCAATAATACCTTTCAGACAATCGTCACGTCGACTGCGCCGGTCGGTCAGATGCTAATGACAATGCCAGCGCGCTCGCCGATGCGGCCGTCCTGATTTAGTCGATCAGGTTCTCGCCGCCATCGTCCATTTTCTCCGGGCGATGCCAGTAACGGTATTGAGGGGTCCAGTCGGCTGCGCTCAGCCCTGCCATAGCGAGCAGATTCCATATCGAGCAATACAAATCGCCCGGCCCAAACACGGCAGCATTCTTTCGCGCAATGCGGTTCCCGTCGCGTTCATACACCACTGCGCCAGGCACATTGTTTTCACCCTCCATGACGGTTTGTTCCTGGATGTATTGACCACCGCCGTGCGAGGCGAGTCGAAAACGCCAGTTGCGCGAGTTCGCGAAGGTACGCTGCACCTCGGGTAAGTCCTTCGACACGAGGATGACGGACATCGCCGATTCGAGATGCGGCAGGAAACCATTGAATCCGTCGGCCCAAAGCGTGCAGTAGCGACAACCCTGACCCATATTGTGAATGACGAGCAGTCGATCATGCTCGCCGAACAGCTCGAGTAACGTGACCTCACCGTTCAATGTCGAAAACGCGTAATTCTTTACTTCATCGCCGGAGTTCGTTTTCTTAAGCTCATTGAGTTTTGCCGTGAGTTCGAATATCTGATGCTCGATTTTTGAAATTTCGTCGTTCATCGGAAGCTCCTCCGATAGTCGTGTTGGGGCTGACACTTCGGTCAATCGGCTGCCGATTCTTGCGGCTCCGCCACGGCGCCGACTCTATAGGAATCGATGATGCCGATGAGCCAACAGGCGATGAAGACCATTACGGAAATATTCACAAGCAGACTGTCCCCACCGCTGCTGGAATCGGCGATCGCTGCGTTAATAGCGCCTGTATCCAGGGGAATCTCTCCGCTATTGATGCGATCAACAACGGTCAGCGCACGCTTGACCGCTTCGATAACGATTACTGACACTGCTATCAATGCAACAATCATCAGCGCTGAGCCGCGCCGATACTTCTTCAGCACCAGATGCCCTAAACCCGGACAAACGAGGCCAGATAGCAACGCGGCTTTAGTCGATCTTTTCATAAGCCGCGGCCAAAATAGGTGTCCAGGCCCGTCAGGAACATCTGGATTGCAATCGCGACCAGGATCATGCCCATCAAGCGTTCGATCGCGATCAGACCGCGGGAACCCAGGCGCTCGGTGACTGCATTGCCAAACAGGACGACGACCGATGTCGCGGCCCACGCTACAGAAACAGCGATCAGCCAGACAGGCCATCGCCCCGGCTCTTCGCTCATCAGCAACAGTTCTACCGCCAGTACCGACGGTCCTGCCACATACGGGATAGCGAGCGGCACGATGAATGGCTCGCCCTCAATATCTTCCTGGGCAGTGCGTCCGCGAATGGGAAAAACCATTCGAAGCGCGATAAGAAACAGAATCATGCCGCCTGCAATGGTCAGTGCCGGTCCGGAAATGCCGAGCACCCGCAAGAGCGGCTGCCCGAAGAACAAAAAGGCGACCATCACTGCGTACGCGATCAGAAGCTCGCGGACAATCACGCGGTTGCGCCGCGTTGGGTTGACGTCCTTCAGAGCGGCAACAAAGAAAGGAACGTTGCCGAACGGGTCGATAACCAAAAACAGCAATACTATCGCGGATGCCAGTGTCAATGTGCACCTCCAATCGGCAAATCGTTGCCAGACAATGCTTGCATTCGAGTGACTATGGCCGTGTCCTGGCCCTGCCCCAGTAGTTGTAGCACAGCATCCTGAGTCCCGGGATATACATTCTCTCGTCGACGGTGATTTCGAAACCGGCTCTGGTGATCAAGTCCGGTATGTCACGATTCATGTTGCAGCCACCGGCGATCCGGCTCCAAGGGGAATTCAGCCGCTGCTGCCAGCGGCGCACACTCTCGTCAGGCGCAATGCCGTGCTCACAGAAAAGCAGGCTGCCGCCCGGCTTCAGTACCCGCCGCATGCCTTCCAGTGCGGCGTTCGTGTCGGCTATCGTGCAAAGGGAGTACGTCACGAGGACCGTATCGACACTGTTTGCCTCGAGCGGAATGCTTTCACCGGGCAAATCAATGAACTCGACGTCGAGCTCTGACGCATCGACCAAGGGCTGAGCTTTGCGCCGCATGCCTGCCGATGGCTCCAGGCCCCAGATCTTGCGGACTTTTTGCCTATCGAAGAAGGGCAGATTCAAGCCGCTGCCGAATCCAATCTCGAGGACATCGCCCTCGGCCAGCGGCACGATTTTCTCGCGTTGTTTCCGGTTGGGTTTCGCCGAGCACGCGACATTGATCAGATGCGGAAGAATTCGATTCTCATAAAACGTCATGGCTTCACCAGGCCGACGACAAGATGCCTAGGTCGTAGATGATGCCACGATTCCGAAGACAATCTCGGATGGAAAGGTCATCTGGCTCATGTACTCCCGCCGGATCTGCCCAAAACCGCAGGCCTCCAGCTGCGGGAGCAGCGACACACTTCGACAGCCGCCAAGCAATGCAGGACTGATTCGGTAGATGCGCTCCCAGATGCCATTGTACCAGCGCTCTCCTTTTGCCATGTTGACCATTGCCAGCCGCCCGCCGGGGCGCAACACTCTTTTAAACTCCTCAAGGACCGTGAGGAAATCCTGCTGCGGCAATAAATCGAACATGTAGTTATTGATGACGACGTCGAAACTGTCATCGGGAAAATCGAGATCGTAAGCATCGCCGACCCTGAGGCGATAGTTGCTCGTTCCTGATTTGGCTGCTTTTGCTTGTGCCCGGACCAGCATCGCCTCGGTCAGATCGATGCCTTCGTTGCGGCCCGACGGATTGGCTGCAAGGATCCGCTCGAACGCCAGACCCGTGCCGACCGCCACCTCGAGCACGTCTTCACCATTCTGGATGGCGGCCAGTTCGAGGCAACGATCCCGGGCTTTGCTTTCCGTCAACCGGGCCCACAGGTCATAGGACGGGGCGATCCTCCGATAAACATCTGCAACCCGGCCCTTCTCAATTTGCGCGTCCAGCATTTGCTTGCTCCCCGGGGGGCACTATGAATGCAGATTGCCAGCGGCAGGCACTGAGCCTTCGTCAGGCGTTTGCGGCACTTCGACCGGCGGCCCTGAAGGCAAGTCCGGCGGCGAGTCCGGCAGTTCGACGGGTCCGCCGGGCGGAATATCGGGTGACTGTGGCTCCGGCGGCACCTCGATCGGATTGCCGGGCGGAACTTCCGGCACGTCATTAGTCATTGCGATCTCCGCTGTTTGATTCGGCGGCGGTAGCGTCTCATCAACATGAACTATGGCATCGGAATAACTGGTTGTCATGACGTTCTCCTCAAGCCGAAGTCGGACATGTAGTGAGTAACGCTCGCATTTTTATGTTTACACGTCGTATAACGCAGTCAATTCTGGGATGTACTTAGCAGTGTCCGCTTTCGCCCAAAGCGGTCATTCGGTCAGCCAGAATGTAGACAGATTGACCGGCGGCTTTCGGCTAATAGCGGACATTATCAAGCTGTGTTTTCTGTTGCCTGCCAGTACCGGACCTCAATTCAATTTCCGCCCAGGCCGAGGGCCGGCAAACTGTTGCGGTTCGCCAGCCCGTATACCTGATAATCCTATACTTCGGTGCTTGATCTCTTAATGTTTGTTGGACGGCCTGTCATAAATCACGAACGGGCCAACTCCGTTTGTTGGAACATCTCCGACGACATAGTACCACCCGCCTTCAGTAGTCCTTCGTCCGAACCACTTAGCGTATGGCTCAGTAACAAATGTCACAACGCCTTTGCCTGACCATTTTTGAACGCCATCGACAACAAGCGGAGGGAGATTTGTGCCCGCGCTATACCCGGCCATGATCACCAACGCGGGATCGTGTGGACAGGAAATCGGATCATCCGGGGGTTGACAGTCCAGAATCTCCCAACGGCCCACGTAATTAGGATAGAAGGTCTCAGCTAGGTCCACCCACCAGCGGATGACGCCATTGACATCTCCCTGGATGGTGCCTTCCCAGGCAAGGAGCCATAATGGATCCCTGAATATGCCTTGACCCGCCGCGAAATAGTAGGACGTATCGCTCTTGAGCCAGGGGGCTTTGTCGGCTTTGTCGGCTTTGTCGCCGGCCAGGACAGGGCTTGCGACTAGTAATGCCAGTGCTGTCACTCCAATAAAGATTTTTTTCATGCTGATTCTCCTCAAAACAATATCGCTACGTTCAAGATATCGAACCGGCAGCCAGGCGATCTTGGGGTCCTTCGGGGAGTCATTGATGGCTTCTCGGAGGAAGCGAGGACCCGTGGCTTTGCGTCCCTGACTTTGGTCAGGTTTGCTTTTGTCACATGCACTGATAATTTAGATCACGAGACACGAGGGTGCCTTGACAATTGTCAAGACGGACCACGAAAGAGCATTTTAATTTATGTCCGCTTCGGGTCATTAACAGCCTCTCGGAATGCTACCACTCCAGCGGCTGCTTTCGGTGGTAATGCGGCCGTCTATAATCGTGTCTAACGTCGAATATCATCGGGCACGCGGCCGCATGGAATTAATCGTTGACAAACCAAAAATCAACCGCGGTTTTGTTGTCGCCATTCTGATGATCTTTCTGGCGTGGGGTCTATCCTAGTTTGTCTGTCCGGCATGCATGTACGCAGGAATATTGCTTGGCTTTTCTTTCTTCAAGGCAGCGGCGAAAGCATGTTCAACAGTAGCGTTGTCTTTCAAAGCACCGTAGAAGTACCGCGTGAATCGTCTCGCTGTTACGTCCCGGATTACTCGGGTCGTGCCGATGGCAGCCGGAACGACCTCGCTTAGTGAGACCGCCAGCGCTTCACTGTGACACGCGTTGAGCACGACGAGCTTCACCTCGGACCCTTTCAGGAATTCTTTCAGCATCTCGACGCCAAGGAACTCCTTTTGGCGACCCTTGCCTCTCAAATGAAGGCCTTCTTCTTCCGTAGCGTGGCCGCTGAAATGGAGGACATCGAATTCTTTATTTTTCTCGTTCGCTCTGAGCGCGTCTCGCAAATCCGCGACCTCCGCGGCGGGCAGCACGCGTAAAGAATGGTCGCCTGTCTCAACCAACTTCTGCAGCGTCCTTTGCTCTCGCTCTATGTCGATATATTCATCCCTCGAATTCGCCGACACGAAGAGTACATCCATTGGATTAAGAGCTAGAGCGTAAAGGGTCGTTGATTGATGAATGCGTCCAGGGCCTTCCGCGACGACCCTTCAATGCGAACGAAATTTGGCACCTGCAGAAAGACTCTGCTCGCGTCGCCGCCTTTCCGATCCACGGCCTTGTTGTAATTCTTCTGCAGTTCATCCCTGACCTGCTTGGCTAAGTCTCCGTATGTTCCTTCAAATTTACCGTCGTTCCACACCTTGATCAGTGCAACAGTAAATACGCCACCGTCGTCATAACCCATGGCGTGTTCATAATCTTGACAAGCGGAGAACAGAATTCGGCTTGCCTTTAGCTTCGGCGGCGGGTTCTTTAGAGCGCGTTGAATCTCGTCATACTCCTTCTTTCTGCCTCGATATACGTTGAGAGCCGTCCGTTCCTCCATCGCGCGTCGCTCGCCGTACTCGTGAGGTCTGAGCCCTTCAGAATCGTCCGACTGTCCCGATCGTGTAGCCGAACCGCTGTGACAGGAATCAGCCAGGACAACAATTTTCACACCCTTGGCGAACTCGGCGTACAGCTCCCGTTGCTCGTCATCCAGAAACATTCGATCGTAAAGACACCAGGTTTCGTCCTCTCCGTCCGCTTCGTCGCCTGACAGATCTTCGACCTGGGCACCGTGACCCGAATACGTCATCAGGAAGGTATCGCCTGTTGCAAGTTTTTTCGCGGCACTACGGATCTCTTTTATTACGTTCGCCGTGGTTGCCTTTTTTGTCTTAAGAATTTTTGCTTTGAAATTTTGCCGCTTCGCCAATTCATACATGTTCTCAGCGTCTAATTCACAAGACGACAAAGGCCCCTCCCAGCCGACATTGAACTCGCAGTCAAAGCGTACCGGATTATATTTCTCGCTCAAGACGACATATTTGCGACCGGAACGCGTCGGTTTCAGCGGATATCCACTGGGATCGACTTTATTCATGCCGATGTGTAACGAAAGTCCCTTGGCCATACCATATTCTCCGATTGCTGCTCAGCAAAACCGTCGGATTGGGCCGAGTTTTGCATAGGTTTGCAAAACGCCGCCCACACGCCTGCAACTGCCCAAGCGACAGCTAAGTTCTATTGACGTTCTTCTATCAGCGCCAGCGATTAGTAGCGCTGGCCGGAACCTGGCCGATCAATTTCGGCGAGATTCGCCTTCGCCGCGAGATTCGCCTTCGCCGCGAGATTCGCCTTCGCCGCGAGATTCACCTTCGCCGCGAGATTCGCCTTCGCCGCGAGATTCGCCTTCACCGCGAGATTGGCCTCGAGCGGCCCCTTTTGCCGGTTTGTTTTTATCTGGCATGATGTTTCCTTTCGTTAATTCGTACTCACCTGAAGGCGGCATAGTACCACCTTGCTCTGGCGACTGAGGATAAAACTCCGTCATTCCTGGGGCTCCGCCAGCAGCGCTGCATAACCGGCCTGGCTCCGTAAAGGCACGATGTCCGGATTGCTCGCGAGTAGCACCCGCGACCATCCCCTTTGGACCGTTTGCTCCAAGCTTTCGTACGCTCCTTCCAAATCACCTAGATGCACACGCACCCGTGTTGCGAAGTAGTATGCGGTCGAATCGGAGCTGAGTTCGAGCAGTTTTTCAACCTGGGCCAAGGCCTCATCCGGCCGCCCTGCATAAGCATAGTACATACCAAGTTGCCCAACGCTACGCCAATCTGCCGGGTTGATCATCAAGTGTCGTTCCGCAAGCTGAATCGCCCTCTCATAGGCATCGCTGGCATTTTTCTCTTCGCCTTGGATGTGGCGATATGCATCCCCTAAAAATCCCCAGGACGCATGGACTTCCGGAGCAAGTTCGATAGCGCGCTTTTGGTCTTCGACAGCCTTCGCAAATTCACCGCGGAAATAGTAGACGAGTCCGCGGTTCATATAGGTCCACCGGGAGGGCAATGGCGAGGCATTAAATGCGCTTTCGGCCTTGGCAAATTCGCCGATCTGAAGGTAGCTATTCCCCAAGTTGTCGTAGCCAATGCCACTATCCGGTGCCAGTTCGGTGACCTTGATATGTCGTTCGATCGCTTCGTCATAGCGGGACTGGTCGTACAGAAAAACTCCGAAGGCTCTATGGACGCCCCAGTAGCCGCCTTCAATCTCTTCTGCGCGCCGGAACGTCGCCTCTGCCCGATCGAGGCGATTCTGCCCTGCGTAGGTTTTCGCCAGCGCCAGATATGCACCGACCGCGTTCGGCTGCTGATCGATGGCCATTTCCAGCTCAAGCACGGCGCTATCATGTTGGCCGTTAATGCGATAAAGATTTCCCAGGGCGACATGTACTTCCCATAAACTATCGTCCAAGGTCAGAGCTCGGTGACACGTAAGCTCCGCTGCCTCAAAAGATTCTGTTTTTCTAGCGAACTCGTAAGCGCCCAGTTGCGCATCGCACAGCCCGGCGTAGGCATGAGCAAAACGCCGATCCAGATTGATCGCCCTGCCAAACAATTCGACCGCGCTGGCAAGCGTTGCTTCCTCGGCCGGCTGTCGCAGGTAATCGCGGCCGCGGAGATAGTATTGATACGCTTCGGTATTCTCGGTCGGTTGTGCCTCGATCCGACTTAGTGACTCCGGTGACAACACCGGCACAATCGCGGTCGCTACCGACTGAGCGATATCGCTTTGAATATCGAGGATAGCCTCCAGCTTCTTGTCATAAGTCTGGCTCCACAACAAATTGTCCGTCATCGTGTCGTCTAACGCTGCCGTTACGCGAAAATGCTCTCCGTCGCGGCGCACGCTGCCCGTTAGCACATTATCCACCATCAGTTTTGATGCGATTGTCGCGACATCAACATCCTTATTTTTGAAAGAAAAGGATGCCGTCCGCGAAGCCACCTTGAGCTCCTTGATTCTGCCGAGCGCACTGAGCAATTCGTCGGCAAGTCCGTCTGCAAAGTATTCATCTTCGGCATTTACGCTGTGATTTTCGAATGGCAAAACTGCGACAGAAACTGGCTCTGCGTCGCTCAAGCCAGCGAGGCCTTTTGACACATAGTTTTCGTAAACCAGGAACACCACCGCGATGACCAGCAGACTGATGATTGCACGGTTCAATCGCCTGCCTGTCAGCCATTGGATGCTGGCTTGACGCAACACGTCGTCGCTGCGTTTCAAGCCTACGGGCGTTAACTCATAGACCCAAGCCAGCACCAAGGCTATTGGGAAGCCAAGAATGAGCAAGGAGACCAAAGTCTGCATCACCCAACGGGGACTATCAAACGTCTCCAGAATGACATCCGCGACCTGAATCAGTAGCCACGCGACGACGGTGTAGGCTCCGCCCACTCTGAAGACATGGCGCCGTTTGAGTTCTCCCCACAGCGAAAGGGAGCCTTTTGCCACGCCCGGTTCCACAACCTGGTAGATGGCTACCGGATCCCGGATATTCTTTACTTCCTTTTCACCGGCAAGTTCGATACCGACGTTGGCTTTGTGTTTTACCTGCTCGTACACGGAACCGGACAGACAAATACCCCCGGGAACGGCCAGCTCTGCAAGTCCTTTTGCGGTGTCGATACCCTCTCCATGAAGATCGCCGTTCTCCTCAACAACGTCACCAACGCACAGGCCGATACGCAGCAGGACGCGTTGTTCAAGGGGCAGACGTTTGTTCTCGCTTAGCATGGCTTGCTGAATTTCAACCGCACAACGAACCGCCTCGACGGCGCTCGAAAATTCTGCAAACGTGCTGTTGCCTACCGAGGGGAGAAGACGCCCTTCATGTTTGTCGATCAAGCGTAAAAAGACCTCTTGCTTTATCTCCAAGGCCTTCCCGGCGTCAAGCTCATCAGATGCCCGCGACTGGTTGTGATCGCTCGCGTCCAACGCCAAGAACGTCCCAATCCTGCGACTTCTTTCGGACAAAATGAATCCCTCTGGCCAGTTATGAATATTCGGGTAGGCGCAGTATACAGCAGGCTATTAGCCGGTTTTTGCCTCGCATCCGGTCTGCCGATTCATCTTGATGTCTGAGAGTACTTAACTATACTTAGGCCCAACCGTGTCGCGACTGACGCTGTGAAGTCGCAACAATCGATGAGAAGAAGAATAAGAAGTTCTGGTCTTTCGCTATTGGTTGGCGTACCTGGTGCGAAGTCAACCTTAGCAGGCGACGATACGACATTTACCGAGCCCGCCAATCGGTCGCAAAGCCAACGATGGAGATTCGATGACTCAAGTCAAAGACTTTTTTTTCAGAAATGCACAGACAATCGTATTGATAGCTGTCATTCTGATTGGGGGCTGGTGGTTTTTATCGCCCAGCGAAAACTCTCCGCGTGCGCAAGTCAGTAACGAAATTTACTCGGCCTGCTTAGACTTAGATAGCGAACATCGTTTGGTTCGAGCGATCGTCGACATACATAATGTTGGCCCTGTTCGATTCAAGGTATTGAAAAGCGACCTTTACGTCCATCAAGTCGTTCCGTTTGAAAACAATCGCGGCGAAGCACTGCTAGACGACGGAGAGACAGAAAGCAAGCCCGGACCTTTTGATTGGCGTCAGTTATTGCATATTCCTATCGCACCCAACTCGAGCGACGAGGTCTTGAAGCCGAATGAAAGCCATAGGCAGTATGTTGACTTCTTGATACCGCCCTCTTCCAAGGTCGTTGAGCTTAAGAGCGAGGTCAAGGTTGGTCGGGTTGCAAGCTTCTTTGAGAGCATATGGATAAACACGGACGAAAAAGTCTCAAACGGGGAAGCGAAAACCATTTACGACGTACGGGATATGGCTTGCGCAAAAAAGGCTGGCGTCGAAATTCCTGCCACGTAACCACCAGCTTCAATCTTTACGTACTCACTTGTAACCGTTCCATGAACTCTTCGGCACCGAACATGTGTATGCAGGCTCAATTACGAATACTATTTCTCCTGCTGGTGTCGGGCGCGCCGCTCACAGTCTGCGCACAGTCTCAAGAGCCTACTGCGAGATTCTCGGTTGAGCCGAGCGACCCGGGTACTCCATACGGCGTCGGGATCCAAGGGGAAGTCTTCAAATTTACTGCTGACGTAACGGGAGCTAAGTGTTACACACTCGGCTTCGGGGATGATGGCGAAAAATTAATAAAAGTATTGCCCGGATCCGACGGCATGGCGGTGCACACGCACTCCTATGCAAATCCCGGAAAGTATTATGCGAAAATGACGGCGTGGAGTGACCCTGACTGTGAACTGGGCGGGCCGCCACCTGTCTTTACGCTGGAAGTGCGGGTAAAGCCGCGTCCCTCAATTCCGCAACCACCTCCGTCGGTTGCACGATTCTCGGTTGCGCCGAGCGGCGCGGACACCTCGTGGGCAGATTTCACATTCACTGCTCGTGTGTCGCAAGCGGAGCGCTACGAACTGGATTTTGGCGACGGTGTCGTTGCAAGTGACATAGAGCCTGATTCGCCTGGCGAAGCTGTCCGTCGACGCCACGTTTATAAAGAACCAAAAGTCTATACGGCGAAAATGACAGCCCTGCGTAACACGGGCGAGGTCGTCGAAATTGACCTCCTGATCTCGGTCAAAGCACCTCCACCCGCAGTCGCGGTGCAATGGCCCCCCCCAGTGCGCTCAGCGGCCACCGTACCCTCAGACCCTGCGAAACCGGACATATTGCCATGGCTCTTGTTATTGGCGGCAATCGCGATCCTACTGTCGAGGGGCCGGGGATTGACCGACACCGGGCTCGTCACCTTCGAACCGACGAGGGACCGGGGAGACCTCGAGGTGATTGGCGCCGCGGTCTCGATGCGCGTGCGGCACCCCGAGCCTGAGTCTAAAATTTCAGATGGCGCCGCCGTGATTTCAGTGGATAACGGAGAGCGATAATGACAATGACACTCGGCGAGGCGCTGACCGCCAACGATAACAGCGCGTCCTTTCTGGAAGACCAATCGATCAAGGACGGATACGACAAAGCCAGAGCGAAACTGGACAAAGAGCGAAAAAAGCTCAATCGTCGGGCGCTACCAGACGCTGAGGCGCCACACGATGCATTGAAGAAGGCATTTTTCAAAGCGCTCGACATTGCTCTTGACGATATCCTCGGTCGGGCCTGGGCCGGTTGGGAAGAACTGAGCCAATACGCCGACCCCGAAAAGACACCGCCGGACGAAATCAATCGTGTCACTGTAAGCGATCATACTATCGAGTCACGGCATGAGCCGTCAGTCGACATCGTCGTGGATGGCGTCCCAATTCATACCTTCGATTTCAAAGTTGCCGTGCAGTTAGACGTGCAGGGTATCGATCTGCAGGTGCAAGGAGGCGAGATCACGGCGATACGGTTAGGGAGTCTGAAATTGGGAGGCTCGGTCAAGCTCGGCGACCGTCCATTACTAAAAAAGGACATAGCGCAGGTCACGCTTCCCGACGGGATTCATCTTGCGAAGCCCATCCCGATCCGGCTCAAAATAAGCCACGCCCCGAGGAACGTGGCTATCGATGCCTGACTGTTACGACAGGTCTTCTGATCAAATCAGAAAGTCAGACCCAACTCTCTGATTACTTCCATCGAAATGAAATTACCGCCCGACCAAAGGCCATTCGCGTCGGCGAAGCGCTTTACGGATTGCAGCGTGCACGTACCGACAATGCCGTCGACGTCGCATTTTTTATTTTGGTTCGGACCGCATTTGCAGAAACCCTTTTCATTGAGCGCTGCCTGCAGGGCTTCGACATTCTTCGGGGTCTTGTTGTTGTTTTTGCACAGAACCGGAACCCACTCGCTGCGCTGCTCGCCAATCTTCCTATTGCGTGTCACCATCTGGTACTTTGGCTCAATCTCTTTTTCAGCAATCTTTTCGGGGTCTATCAGAACCCGCGTCTCGACCGTCTTGTACTCGGCCGGACTAATTTCAACCGTACTTGTGGTTGCCGGCTTCACAAGTACCTCCTTCTCGATGGTCGTGTAAATGGCCGGACTAATTTCAACCGTACGCGTGGTAGCTGGCTTCACAAGTACCTCCTTCTCGATAGTCGTGTAAGCGGCCGGAATTTCGACTTCACGCGTCGTTGCGGGCTCCACAAGCTCCTGTTTCGAAACGTCCTCGTAAACCTCATCGATCGGGATCAGGCACATCAATTCGCCAGTGTCCCCGATACGCCTCTCAAGGACCCTACTGCCGGCGCTTATGCTTGTGCCGGGCACCCACACAGTACCGGCTTCCCGAACCAACTCGCGCTTCGTAACAGTTTTGTACTTAGCCGGAATGACTTCCAGCTTGGTCCAAGCTTTCTTGACCAATATGCGCTCCTCGATCGTCTTGTATACGGCAGGTACAACTTCCACTTTGGTTTCTGCGGGTTTGATCAGAACACGCTCTTGAATGGTCTCGAACACCGCCGGAATTTCGATTGTCTCCGTGATTGCTTCCTTGACCAGCACGTCCTCCTCGACAATCTTGTATTTGGCAGGCACAACTTCCAGTTCGATTTCCACAGGCTTGATCATCACTCTCTCTTGAAACGCCTCGTACTCTGGATATGTGAACTTCCATGCATAGCACTCACCTGGCTTCGAGTGGGCAGGTATCAGGCCATCGTTATCGCTGGTAGAACTCGTCTGCGATGACGCCGACTGCACGACATTGCGCTCGGCTTCCAGCTTCATTCTCGCCGCTTCCAGTTCTTCCGACTGCCGCACCAGATCTGCTTCGCGGCGAGCCAGCTCTGCTTTCTGTGCCTCAATTTCGGAGGCCGCTACACTCGTCGGGGCACTCCGGCTACTCCAGGGCGTGTTAGCGCAGCCTCCGATGACAAAAGTCGCCAGAGCAAGAGTTGCCATTATTATTTGCTTGTTTTTCATAGCGCAAAATCCTTGCATTATTATTATTCGTGCAATCGCCTTTCCTTCCCGGCGGTTGCAATTCCTGGCCCGGAATTTCAAAGTTTATCATCCGGCCCGGGCTCTGATTCACTCAGCTGCCTACAACGGTGGACCGTATACTTTCAGGTTCCTTTTTCAGATCAAGAATAGATCGAGGAGATTCTAATAAGACATTGATATTAATGGAACAATGTACCCAATGTTGCACGGAAACAGTCGTTCACATAATGCAGAAAGCAGTCAATTCCGGGCTGTACCTAAAAGGTCCGCTTTCGCCCAAAGCGGTCATTCAAACGTCGCCGAATTCCCCAATATGACAAGCCGATAACGGCCAGAAGCGGAAGTTAGCACCCGATTAGTTCTGACAGTGACGGTACAACCGAATCTGAGCATTTACACTACAGAAGCGTTGCGTACAAATTCCTGCCACACGGCAACATGGCTACCGAACATTCGCATGCGATGGTCTCATCGCCGGTGGTATCTCAGCCCGGGCACTGCTCAGAAGTTGTACTGGAAGCCGCCACTGATCGCCCAGAAATCTTTGAGCGCATCGGTATCGAATTCCTCGTACTCCACTCGGATCGTGAATTGCTTGCTGCTGCCGAAATTGAAAAAAGCGCCGGCGCCCCACACCAGCCCGCTCTCGTCTTCGTCATTATTGGTGCCAAAAAAGAGGAAATCGTCGTCCACTTCGCTCTCGCCCACATAGCCGCCGACCTTGGCGTATAACTCGAAGGTTTCGTCCACCGGGATAATGCCGAGGAGCGAACCGGTCAATGCGCCAAAGCTGACGTCGGCCTGACCATCGAAACCGTTGTCCCACTCGTCATTGGTGGCCCCTATGATGTTGCCCTCCACTGCGAAGAACTTGTTCGCCCGATAGCCGACGATGCCCTTGACGAGGAACAGCTTGTCGTCGAGGTCGTCGAATTCGATGTCCGACCTGAGCGTGGCATCGCCGAATCCGACCGAACCACCGGCGTAGAGACCCTCGGCGTACGCGGTGCTGGCAAGGAAAAAAGAGGCGGCGAGCAGGAATGCAAACTTGTTCATGATATCCCTCGTCTGATGGAGTCGATTAGGGTGTTGGATCGATGTCGGGGCAAACAGTTCCTGTGCTGCCCTGACTATTCGTTCGAATGCTACTCTCCGGAATATTAACGCTGGCTTAACACAGGCTGGCAGACCCGGATTGGCGCCGATGTTGAACCCATCGACGGGGAATTCGGGCCGGAATAG
Organism: uncultured Gammaproteobacteria bacterium; assembly: GCA_963711285.1. Lineage (GTDB taxonomy): Bacteria > Pseudomonadota > Gammaproteobacteria > Steroidobacterales > Woeseiaceae > UBA1847. Next base: position 28,701 of record CAVQDJ010000013.1, read on the forward strand.
GTACGAGTGATCGCATCGACCGACTTAGTCTCGTCGTGCCTTGTATCCTTCTTCGTCCGTTCGAGAATTGGTCTTGCAGATGCCCGCTTTGGGTAAGTCGCCGTCAGTCGCTAGTTTATCACCTGGGCGGCTGCTTTCGGCCAATTGCGGACGCATCAAGGGCTCCATAAGGACGGCTGAAGCCACTGTTTAGGAACCGACAGCTCTCCCGAATGTGCTGCCGCCATATCGCCGAGTTTTAGCGACTGCCAAGCGCCATCGTACTCTGCTGGCAAACGGAATGGTGGCCCAACCGCGGACTCCGGCAGAAATCCCAGACGTCCATAAAAAGCAGGGTCTCCCAGTACGCATACAAAGCACACATCCCTGTCTTTCAGCTTCCGCAACCCGGCGCGCACCAATGCACTCCCAACACCCCGTCCTTGGCATGCGGGTGTGACGGCCAGTGGTCCGAGCAATGCGGCGCTGGTTCGTTTTCCGATCACGCCACACTTCGTAAAGATCACGTGCCCAACAATTCGGGAGTCAATCTCTCCGACGATCGATGTTGTAACCTTAGTATCCGGCAATAGATCGCGTACTAGCGGAAGTAGATCCTCGTCCGGGAAAGCCTCCGGATACAGCGACTCGATCGCGCCCAGATCGCCTGGCACGCCATCGCGTATTTCGAGCGTTTCCATCATGCCGATCCTGGATAAAGCCTATCGCCGATAGTGTGTGCCGATAGTCTGGAAGGCAACTCTGGGTCAGCAGCAGCCTGTCAGCAGCTTATCATCTGGACGGCGGCTTCCGGCCAACAGCGGTCATTCAATGTTGATCTCATGGCCGCGTCAAGCTCTGCGCAAAATCTGCAAGTTTTGTCGGGTCCAGTCATTACAGTTGACTGCCCACTCTGCCATTGAGTCATCCCCGAATTTCTGGCCCTGTCGAGCCAGCTTGATTTGTCGTTCCAGCATCGCCGCAAGAATCGGATCAGGACTCGGTGCTCCGTAGGCCTCAAGGAACGTCGCAAGCCGTCGGGCCTGATCAAGCGCACTTATCTCTGGCGAGCCCAGATCTAGCCAAAGCCATGCTGCGTAACCGAGGTCGTGGGCGCGTGACCCCGGAGCAGATGCGTCGAAGTCAATCATTGCTACTGGTGCGTTGGCCCGGAAGACAAAGTTACATGGCGAGAGATCATTATGGCAGACGACCTCGATGCCCGCCGCTGCTGCGGGGGAAGCCACCAACTCGGAACTTAAGTCGTGAAACGAGCGGATCAATGACGCTGCATCGCAGAGAGTCGGGTCGTCGTAAAAAGCAAGCTCTGCAGGGACATCACCGTCAATGAAAGTGAATACGTCACGCCCGCGCTCATCAGTCCCCAGAGAATCGGGAGCGCCGTCAAATCCTCGCCTTGCGAGGTGCCGAAGTAGATGATGCACAAAACCGGATTTTGCCGAAGCAGGTTTCCGTACCGTATTTCCAACACGAACGACCCCCGGAGTGACCCGTCCACCAGTCAGCGGAATTTCAGCTTGGTCATTAGTCATTCGTGTAAGTGGTAGCAGATAGATAGCAAGATCGAGATTGCAGCTGAACCGAATGTCCGCTTTGGGTCAGTAGCAGCCAGTCGTCAGTTTATCACCTGGCCGGCTGCCATCGGCCGGAAGCAGACGTCCACTCGATTACGGTCGTGTCGACGACCGCCTGATTCGTAGCCATTCATCACGAAGCATGCCGTAAGAAACCAAGTCTTCGAATTTACCCCACTTCATCGTATCTTGACGTGCAACTCCCTCGGAACGCATTCCAACTTTTTCCATGACCCGACCCGATGACGGGTTTCGAGCCAAATGGAAAGCATGAACCCTGTTGAGCCCAAGCTCCTCGAATGCGAAAGTCAAGACTGCTCGAGCCGCTTCTGTGGCATACCCCGAATTCCAGTATGGCTTCCCAATCCAATATCCGAGTTCAGCTTTAGCCAAGCCGCGGTTGACCCTCAACCCGATAGCGCCAGCTAACTGGTTGCTATCACGCAGTACAATGGCAAACGTTGCGAGTTTCTCCGCCGCATATCCAGACTCGTGAGTATCAATCCACTGTTCTGCCATCCCATCCTCGTAGGGATGTGGAATGTTCAAAGTCGTGTCGGCAATTTTGCACGAACAGTTGGCGTATCAGTTCCGGTTACGTTATTGACCGCGTATTCCTCTACGCCCGCACTACAGCACATTGATAATTATTTTTCCCCGGGCGTGCCCCTCTTCCGAATACCGGATCGCTGCCGGAACCTCGCGCAACGGGTAACGCCGGTCGATCACCGGCGTTACATGGCCAGCGTCCATGAGCTCACCCAGGATGTCCAGGTCTTCCTGGCGAAAGTTCGCCAGAATCATGCCGAAGTCCTGATCCACGAACGGTGACAACGCAAACGCGTTAACCGGCCTCATCAGTGGCCCAATCCAATTCCCTTTTTGTGCTCCGACGATGACGAAGATGCCGTCGGGGTTAAGAACTCGTCTGTTCGCCAACAGCGAGTGATTGCCGACATTGTCGATGATCAGGTCGTATTGCTTCCCGCTGTCGGTGTAGTCCTCTTTGGTGTAATCGATAACGTGATCGGCGCCGATCGATCGAACCATCTCCGCATTCCGCGTACTGCATACGCCGGTCACCTCGGCGCCGAAATGCTTGGCAATCTGCACAGCAAACGTCCCGACGCCACCCGACGCGCCGTTGATCAGGACTTTTTGACCCGCCTCCAGCTTGCCCTTGTCGCGAAGAGCCTGAAGTGCGGTGATGGCCGCTATCGGTACGGAGGCTGCCTGCTCAAATGTCACGCTGGCCGGTTTCAGGGCCAGCGCCCGGTCTTCGCTAACCGTGACGTACTCGGCGAAAGCCCCGGTTCGCCCGCCGAATACCTCGTCGCCGGGTTTGAACCGCTTCACGTTGCTGCCGACCGCCTCGACCGTTCCCGCAAAGTCCACGCCCAATCTCGGGTCATCGGGTGTGCCCAGGCCAGACCCCAAGCGCATCAGGTACGGCGAGCCACGCATGTAATGCCAGTCAAGCGGGTTGACGGAAGCTGCGTGGACCTTTACCAGGACTTCGTCGTCCGCGGGCACCGGCTTTTCGATGTCTTCAAGCTGCAGAACATCGGGTGAACCATAGCAACGATACACAATGGCTTTCATGAGCTCGGTTCCGTCCGCGACCGTGGGCGCCTGTCCGCAGGCAGAGTTGTGGCTCAGCACCAAAGCCAGTGAGGTTATCGACACCGCCAGGAAAATCAGAATACCGTTCGCGATCTTGTAACGCAGCTTCATCGATCTATCTCCCGCAGCTCGGGCGTGGATATCGTTGCATCACAATGATACGCCAATTCTCCGTTATCATTGGCGGCTATTGACCGGAAGAAGAGCCAGTAGCGCCAATGCCTCACCAAGAATCAAAACTTGCGCATCGCGAGCATGTGGTTCTCGGCATGACCGCGGGCATGGGGGCGTTCTTCATGTTCACGGTCATGAACATGTTTGCCAAAGTGCTGAGTGACAACCACTCGGTTATAGAGATCGCGTTCTACCGCAACCTGATCGCGAGTGTGCCGTTTCTCATTATGATCTTCGCTTTTGGCCGTCGCGAGATTCTCGTACTCCGTACCAAGCCCACACTAGTCGGTCTTCGGGCAGTCATTGGTACGGTCAGCCTCACCGTCACCTTTGCGGCCTACTCGCTAATGCCGATGGCAGACACAACTGCCCTGCTCTTCACCTCGTCATTATTCGTCCCGGTACTGAGCGTTATTTTTCTACGCGAGTCGGTTGGCCCGTATCGATGGTCCGCCGTTGCCATCGGCTTTGCCGGCGTCGTCATCATGTCGCGCCCATCCGGCGACGTTTACACACTGGGCATTACGGTCGCACTGTGTGCCGCGCTGATGCACGCGATTCTGCAGATTATCCTGCGCTATCTCGGCCGTTACGAGAGCCCCGAGACCGTGAGTTTCTACTTCTTTGTGATCGGCACCTTTATCACAGCGCTGGCGCTGCCATTCGTGGCTGTCACGCCCACGACGGCCGAGATCCCGCTGCTGCTCGGCTGTGGCTTGTCAGGTGCTGCAGCTCAATGGTTGCTTTCCGTCGCCTTCAAGAACGCGCCGGCCGCAATCGTTACGGTGTTTAATTACAGTGGTATCGTGTGGGCGACACTGTTCGGCTGGCTGATCTGGAATGACTGGCCGCTGCCGGCAGTGATGGCGGGCGCTGCCGTTGTTATCGCGTCGAACATCCTGATCATCTGGCGTGAAAGTCGTTTAGGAAAAATTTCGGACGCGCGTGTCCGGGCGAAGTTATAGGACGAATCATGCCTCGTTGCGCATGCGCGCAATGAATGCATCAGCCTCTTCGATCGCGATCTGCATATCGCGAATCAGAGCGTCCACTTGTCCTTCAAGCGTGGTTGCCTGCCCGCGTAGCGCATCGAGGGCCTGTGCATTCAGGCTGTGTTTGAGATACAGGACGTTATCGCTGAGCACGGCCATGACCGGATCCACGCGGTCTCGCGCCGTTTGCATGCGGTCGCGCATTGTCGAGAACTGCCTGCGTGCCTGGGCGAGTTTCTTGGCCTGGTCTGCTCTTAGCGCCGCGTTGTTGTAGAGGTCCAGTTCGGCTTCCCATTCGTTGAACAGCGCCTTGCTCACCCGATCGATGTCGGCAAGGTGGTCATCGAGATCCTCAATCGAATCCTGGGACCGCTCGACTTCTTTACTCAGGCGCTTGTACTTCTCTTCGAGCTTGCCGCCGTCATGGCCGATCAGCGCACTGAGCTCCTCGTAAGCCGTTACCAATTGCTCGCGCGTTTCAGACTGCGCATCGCGCGCGTCCTCGACGCCATCGACCAACAGATCCCGTTTGTGGATACCGACCTTCTCGAGCGCCGAATATTTCGCCGACGCACAACCGGATAGCGCGATCAGCAGAATTGCAATGATCCCGATCCGGGCGTTTCTCGTGTTTCCAAGCAGCCGCGCCATGTTCCAAGACTACCTAGCGTCTGAAGAACTTGGAGGCCAAACCGGTCAATCCAGTGCGGCCGCCGATCGAGCCCAGTAGCTTCCCGCCCTGGCTGCTCTTGTCGATGAGCTCGGGCAGTATTTGCGAAAGGCTGCTGGCCGCTTCGTCCTGATCGATGCCGAGTTTTGATGCAAAGGCTTTTATCTTGTCAGTACCCAGCGCGTCCTGAAGCTGCGCGGGTGAAATGGAGTCATTGGACCCATCGCCGAGCCACGAGCGAGCCTTCTTGGCCAGGTCACCGCCGGAACCGCTGAACTTGCCGACAACGTCGCCAAGATCAAACCCACTGTTACCGCCGACCAGCTTGTCGAGTGCCGCTTCCGCTGCACCCGAATTATTAGCGCTCCCAACCTTGTCCATCAGGATTTGCGTCGCGAGTTTTTTGAAATCCATGTTTTGTCCCCTGAGCTAATCAGTGATTGATGCGCCATTCTAGGAAAAATCCGGCGGCAGGATTGTTAACAATTGTTTCATCGTCCGCGAACGGCGAAATCCGACTATAGACTTCTCGTTCTTGTGGTATTTCCGACTAATTATCAGCGGCCAGATTGAAAAAGAGCCGCAGAAACTGGAGTCAGGGTCAAATGTCGAAACAATCAACTTCGTCGAACACTTCGACTCGCCGAAAGACGACGCGCCGCTACTGGCGGCGCACCGATTCGCGGCGGCCATGGTGGCCATGGGGTTTGCTGCCGCTTGTCGGGCTGGTGGTGCTGTTCTTGTTTGGTGCGCTGGTAACCGCTCCGGATATCCAGGCCGAAGTGCGTGCTCAGGTCGCCGATCGATTCAGCAGCGCAGCCGTTATGGCGACCGACGTGCGGAGCGACGGTCAGGGCGTCAGCATACACGCGGTAGCGCAAACCGAAGACGAGATTTATCTGCACGCGCTCGCCAAAGCGACGCAGTGTGACACGTGGGCAGGAGAACTGACCTGTCCGACCGCCGTCAGCGTCAGCCTGAGCGAACCCGAAGAGACCCCGGCCGCTCCGTCGCGCGAACGGCTGGGCGCGCCTGCACTTGCCTCGTCAGCCGAGGCAGTCGATGTGCTCGCACTCAACGAGCAACAACGATGCGACACCGGCTTCGATGACATTCTGGGCAGTGCGAACATTCGCTTCCGCACCGGTAGCGCCAATATCGATCGCGGCAATGAAGGACTGCTACAACAGTTGGCCGAATTAGCGCGTTCTTGCCCTGGCAGCCTGGTCGTCGAGGGGCATACCGACAGTCGGGGCGACGCCAGCGCGAACCGGGAACTCAGTCTGGCAAGAGCCGCGGCCGTTCGCGACGCGCTGATCCAACTCGGCATCGACACCGATCGTGTGACAGCGAAAGGCTACGGCGAGTCGATGCCCATTGCCGACAACGAGACACCCAATGGGCGCGCGACAAACCGCCGTATCGTAATAACTACTGATGAATCGAATTGACAAGACGCCAGGTTACTTTGGCGTATTTAGGAGACGACGAAAATGATTTACCTGCTCGCAAAATACACACTGCTGTTTCTTCTGACAGCGCTGTTGGGCTTCGTGCTCGGTTACTGGTTGTCACGCAGGAACTTCGTAGACGTTAGCGAAAGCTACGAAGATCTGCGCAAAGCCAACGATCGGTCTGATTCCCTGAACTGGGATCGGCTTTGGACACATCTGAACGCAATTCCTGAACCCAAAGAAACGGACCTTTCGGGTGTTTATGAAAGCGTGGATCGGGTTTCACGTGCCGTATCCAGTCTGCCGAAACCAGAGCCGGTTAGCTTTGCCTCCGTCGAGCGCCGACTCGATGTTCTTAGTAGTGATGTCAAAGCCATTCCAGCGCCACTGGCACCAACGCCCGTGAACCTTGCTCCGGTCACCGACAAACTCGGCATGCTGGAACAACGGGTCAATACGCTGTCCCGTCCGCAGAGCGTTGATCTTGCACCATTCGATCAGCGCCTGAAGGCTATCGAAACGGAGCTCGGCAATCTCGGCAAGCGACTTGCAACGCCCACCGTCGTCGAGAGCGCGCCGCGCGAAGCGTCCGGCAAAGAGCCGCAAATCCTGTCAGCCGCGATTTACGGCAAGCAGGATGACCTGAAACTGATATCGGGCGTGGGCCCGAAACTCGAGAAACTCCTGAACCACAACGGCGTGTATTACTTTTGGCAGGTGGCGTCGTGGTCGAACCAGGACATTGAAATTATCGATGACCGACTGGACGTGTTCAAAGGACGTATCGCTCGCGACAACTGGGTGAACCAGGCCGGGCAGCTCAAGGATCTGCCCGAGGCGGCGCGAATGCCGGCTGAATAGCGCAACGAGCAACACCCAAAGAGCTTTTCAGACAATTCGGCGGGCTCACCCGCCGCCTCGTATTCGTGTCAAGATACGCGAATGACGAATAACGAAAATCCCCGATACGGGGTCGGCGATGCCTCGTTTCAGGCGGCCGGCCGCGAGGCCGGCATTCGCAAACTCGTCGACGAATTCTTTGATCGTATGGGCAGCGATAAACGCTTCGCCACGATTCACGCAATGCATCCTGACGATAAGGACACATCGCGCGACAAGCTCGCGCGGTTTCTCTGTGGCTGGCTCGGCGGGCCGAAACTGTACCGGGAGAAATACGGCAGCATCAGTATTCCCCGCGCGCACGAGCATCTGGCGATCGCGACGCCCGAGCGCGATCAGTGGCTGACCTGCATGGCCGAAACCGTTGCTGAGCAAGCCTTCGAGCCGGCCTTCAAAAAATACCTGATGGAGCAGCTGTTTGTCCCGGCCGAGGGTGTTCGTCGCCGCATCGCCGGGTTGCCCAAGTCCACGCGCGCCCGAGGTGACTAAGCCGGCGCATAAGTGGTAAAAAAGGCACAGTGCGCCGCAACTCCCAGAGCGATCACAATAATGATGAAAACCTTTGCGCTACCCCTTCTGCTGGCCCTTTTTGGCGTTTCTTCCATCGCCCAGGGTCAGGTCACCTTGCCCGCGCCATCGTCCACGGGTGTGGTCGTGCCCGATCGCAGTGTGACGTTGGCGGCGAAGATTGTCGGCCGGGTTGCCGCTATCAACGCCGACGAAGGCGACCGAGTCGCTGCCGACGACATTCTCATTGATATCGCAGACGCGGAACTGCGCGCCAATCTGTCGGCGGCCCAGGCTCGGCTAAGGATGGAGGAACTCAACTGGGCGCATCAGGGAAAGCTCGCCGAGCGCATCCGAAATCTGCGTGAACAAGGTACCGTGTCGGCCGAGAATCTCGACGATGCCAACTTCAAAGTAGACGCAGCCGAACAGAATGTGGCGGGTGCAAAAGCCGAAGTCTCCCGTGCCCGGGCCATGCTCGGTGAGTCCAAAATCCGGGCGCCATTCAACGGAGTCATTGTCCGCAAGAATGTCGAGACAGGCGACGTCACGTCCCCCGGCGAGCCGTTGCTGATTCTCGAGGATCACAGCACGTTGAAGTTCCGTACCAGTGTCAAAGAGCGGGATATTGCCCGCATCGAAAATGGCCAGACCATCAAGGTGACGATCGATGCGCTCGATGACCTCGCGCTCGAGGCCACCGTGACCAAGATTATCCCGTCAGGCGACCTGTCGACCCACGAGTTCGTGGTCGAGGCCACGCTTCCTGAGAAAGACAGGCTCTATCCGGGCATGTTCGGCAAAGCGGAATTCACGCGCTAGGCGTTGCCGCTTATGAAAGGTGCCATTCGTTTCTTCGCGAACCAACCCACGCTCGCCTATGTTCTGACCTTTCTGATCATGTTCCTCGGCCTGAGCGCGCTAACCGTCATCCAGCGTGACAACTTCCCGAGCGTCGACCTCCTTGAGATGATAGTGACGACGCGCTATCCCGGCGCATCGCCGGAGGATGTCGAGCTCAATGTCACCAACGAGATCGAGGAAGAGCTCAAGGAAGTCGACGGCATCGATAAGTACACATCGTTCTCGATGGAGAACATTTCGATCGTCCACATCTGGATCGATCGCGAAATGCGTGACAAGAACAAAGTAAAGACTGACATTCGCGATGCGGTCTCGCGCGTCTCCGACCTGCCTGTTGAAGTCGATGAAGACCCCGTCATCGAGGAGATTACGACATCGACTGCCATTCCCGTGATTGAGGTAGGCCTGACCGGCGACGTGCCCTACTCCTTGCTGCGAACCGTGGCGCGTCGTGCAGAGCGAGCGCTGCAGGCGGTGCCGGGCGTGCGCAGCGTCACGAAGTACGGTTACCTGGACCGCGAGATCAAGATCGAGATCAAACAGGACGCGCTCGAGCGCTACCAGGTAGCCTCGCACGAGATCGTCAACGCCATCCAGAACCGCAACATTCGTGCGACCGGCGGCTCGTTCGAGTCCTATACGAGTGAGAAGAACATCGTCACGCTGGCCGAGTTCGAGGATCCGATGGAGGCTGCGGAAGTCATCGTGCGCGTTACCGAAGGCGGTTCGACGATTCGCGTCAAAGACCTCGCGGTACTCCGCGATGATTTTGAACCGGCGAAAGTCCTGTCCCGAATGAACGGTAAACCAGCGATTTCGTTCGTCGTCTATAAAAAGGAGTCGTCGGACATCATTCGTACCGTCGAGGCCGTCAAGCAGCTCATCGCAGACAGCCAGGATCAGCTGCCGGAGGGTGTCAGCATCGAGTACTCCAACGACAAGTCGCGACTGGTCGCGAACCGGCTCAATGTCGTTGTCTCCAACGGACTCATCGGTCTGGCCCTGGTCATGCTGATGCTGACACTGTTCCTCAACTGGCACTCGGCGTTCTGGGTGGCGCTGAGTATTCCGGTGGTCCTGCTCGGCACCCTGTTTATGCTACCGATCTTCGGTGCATTCCTGGACACGATCGCGATGGGCGCGATGATCCTTGTCATCGGCATCATCGTCGATGATGGCATCGTGGTGGCGGAGAACATCTGGCGCTACCGTGAGATGGGCAAGGCGCCGCTGGATGCCGCTGTGGAAGGGACCTATGAAGTCGCGAAGCCGGTCATTACGACGGTCGTCACGACGGCACTGGCGTTCGTGCCGATGTTTTACATGACCGGGTCGCTGGGCGACTTTATTTTCGTGATTCCGCTCGTCGTGGTACTTGCACTGACCGTGTCGCTGCTCGATACGCTGTTCATCATGCCCGCGCATCTGATCTCGCGCTCGCGTGCCGAAGGGCCGACGAAACACATGCAGACGAGCAGCTGGTTCGTGCGCTTTCGGCGGGACTTTGGCATTTTTCTGCACAAATTATTGCCGCAGCGCTACGTCGTCACGGGCGTCTTTGTCGCCCTCTTGGTCGCTTCATTCCTGTATGCCGCGAAGTTCATGGATTTTGTGCTGTTTCCAACGCAGTCGGCCGATGAGTTTTACATCCTCGTCGAGTTGCCCAGCGGCGCGTCGCTGGAACTGGGCGCGGAGAAACTGCAGGAGGTCGAGGCGCTCGTCGCCGCACTGCCGGATGATGAGCTGGACTCCTATACGACGCGCATCGGCACACACGGTCTTTACAACCCTGGTGAGAACGAGAATTGGGCACAGATGGGCGTGTATCTGACCCCGTTCGCAAAGCGCAGCCGCAATGCGGATGAAGTTGTTGACTCGTTGCGCGAGCAAATAGCGAGCCTCGAAGGCTTCGACAGCTTCAACTACATCATCGACAGCGGCGGCCCACCGATCGGCCGTCCTATCGAGATGCGCGTCATCGGCAGCGATGATGCGCAGCGCCTCGCCCTCGCGGACACGGTCGTGGCCCAACTGGGGAAGATTGATGGTGTCAGCGACATCGAACGCGATGACAAGGCCGGCAAGGAGCAGATTGTCGTCGACCTGGACTACATCCGGCTGGCGGAGCAGAACCTGAGCGTTGCCGACGTCGCCAAGAATCTGCGCCTCGCGTACGACGGCGAGATCGTGACCTCGGTTCGCTATGGCGATGAAGACGTCGATTTTCGGGTCATCCTCGAAGAAGAAGCGCGCGGTTCAGCCGACATCCTCGGCAAGCTCATTATCCCGAACCGTGACGGCCGCTTTGTCGAGTTGCAGGAGGTGGCCGACTTCAGATTGGAACCCGGGCCGTCAAATTTCTTTCACTTCGACAATGAACGGGCCATCACCGTGACGGCCAATATTGACAAGGAAAAGACGACAACCTTGCTAGCCACCAATGCCGTGCTGGGCGCGATTGACATGCAGCGGGACTGGCCGGGCATGCAGATCGCGGCTGGCGGTGAGACTGAAGAGACGCAGGAGTCCATGGGCAGCCTCATCGTCGCGTTCGCCGTTGCCGCCGTGGGCATCTACCTGGTTTTGCTGCTGCTGTTTAATTCATTGGTACAGCCGCTCGTTGTCATGTTCGCAGTGCCGTTCGGACTGATCGGCGTCATTTTCGCGTTCGCGGTGCACGGCCAGGCTATCGGCTTCCTTGCGATGCTGGGTGTCATCGGGCTGGTCGGCATTGTCGTCAACGACTCGCTGATACTAGTGAATCTTGCGAACCGCATGCGTGACGCCGAGACTGGCGCCCGTCACAATGACGTCATCGTCGATGCAACAAAGCATCGGCTGCGACCGATCCTGCTCACCTCGGTGACGACCGTCGCCGGATTGTTGCCGATGGCCTACGGCGTTGGCGGCTCGGATCCATTCTCTGCGCCGATGGCTCTGGCGATGGGGTACGGCATCCTGTTTGCCACACCGCTGACGCTGATTCTATTGCCGTGCTTGCTGCTGATTCAGCGCGACATTGCGACGCTCGCTCGGAAGGCGATCGGCGGCGTCAGGCGGGGCGCGCGGCAAGCCTAGCCGGGAGCAAACTGCAAAATCATGGTTGTTGGCACGATGGTCGTCGAGTTTCTTTACAGCTGGTAGAACTATTATTTCTAATTGACTGTATTTAAAATGTTTTTCTAATCGGCATACACCTTGCATCAGCAATAGTAATGAAGCCGGTAATTGTTGTTGCACTCACATTTCTCGTCCTCACCGCTTTTTTGCTGCCGTCATCTGCAGCGGCCGGCGAACTCAGCGCTGTATTCAATGGCAAATCATTTCATCTCGGTTCAAGCAAGGAATGGAACGAGGCCAATTATGGGCTGGGCCTTGAATACGAGTTCGCGAGCAGGTCCCGCTGGCATTCACGGCTTATGGCCAACGGCTTTCGTGATAGCAACGACAAGATGTCGTACATGGCCGGCGGCGGCCTGCACCGCAATCTTTTTGCGACCCAGCGCATGGGCGACTTTTACGTGGACGCCGGAATCAACGCATTCCTGATGACGCGAAAGAACGTCAATGACAACCGGCCATTCCCGGGCGTCCTGCCGAGCCTGACTGTCGGCAACCGCTATGCGGGTCTGAATCTCACGTATCTGCCAAAGCAGGCTGTGGAAAAACTACTTGAAGCACGCATGCAGGATGAATCCTTGAGCGGCATCATCTTCCTGCAGTTTAAGGTCAACATCAGTCCTCGCGCAGCAGCCGACTAAAACAGTTTTTACGCTCCAATAGCGTTGTGAGTCGCAGCGCAGCGTTATGTAAATGTCGCAATCTGGCGACGGTTGAAGTTCATCGCCTGAAGAATAAACTGTAGTTTCCAAAAGCCGATTTAATTATTACAACAAGTCTGGCTGTCTGATTCCTGCGTCACAACACAGCCAAACACGGGGAAATCCGATGAACGCCTCAACAATAAACTGTCGCTCCGGATTGCCACTTCTGGCTCTGGCGGCGTCTCTTTTTATCGCTGCCTGCAGTGGCAGTTCGTCCTCAAATAACAACGATCAGGGCGACAATACACCGACGCCGACCACCGGCACTGTCGTATTGTTGTTTACGGACAAGCCTACCGACGAGTTCAGCGCTATCAAGCTCAATGTCGTCGAGGCAATTCTGATCGGTGGCGACGACGGCCAGCAAAGCCTGTTTCAGGGATCAGAGCCGATCGACTTGCTGAATCTCACTAACTTTAACGAGCCCATCGTATTTGGTGAGGTGACCGCCGGTATCTACACCAAGCTGCGCCTGGTCATCGACGCGCTCGAACTCGTGCCGAAAGACGGCACGGACTCCATATTTCCGAAGCTGCCGGCAAACGGCAAGATCGACCTGCTCGACCCGAGCGGTATCGAAGTCCTGCCTGGGCGCACCCTGCTCGTCGAAGTCGACATGGAAGCCAACAAAGCTATCAAGATCACTCGCACGGGCAACAGCAACAAGTACAATTTCCGTCCTGTCGTCAAAGCAAACTTCATGGACGGCGACCTCCTGCCCGACAAGCTTGCGCGCGTCGAGGGCGTCGCCAGCGAGATCTTTGCGAACCCGGCCGGCAACTTTAAACTCTGCGATATCGAAACGCCGGACAGCTGCATCGCTGTGACGACCGGCGGCAGCACCAGCATCTTTGGCGGCGATGGCCTCGCCGCGGAATTCAGCACATTAATGGTCAATGACCCTGTGGTTGTGATCGGCAGTTACGTCGTCGACACCGACATCACGCTCGACGCGCTGGTTCTCGAGATTGGTGGCAATGCCGAACAGGTGAAGGGCAACGTGGTCAGTGCACCGATGGACAACCAGTTCCTGATGGTCATCGACGAAAACGGCGATATCGTTGTCGAGCTGCAGCCGGGCACCAAATACTACGATGCTGACGGCCAACTCGGTCCGGACGCCATCGTTCTAGGTACCGATATCGAGGTCGAAGGCGTGCAGCCAGCGAAAGCGGACCCGGCCGATCCGGATCTGATTCGCGCCGCGCTCATATTCGTCGAGGCCGAAGACGATGAGCAGGTCAGTGGCACAATCATTCTTCCCCTCGATGCCGCCACGAGAAGCTTCGGCCTGACCCTCGCCGGGGGTGGCGACATCAGCGTGACTGTGCTTGAAGGTGCCGACATTCTGTTGGTCGATACGGCAGCGTCGGAAGTGACGATGGGTACGTTCGATGATCTCTATGTAGGTCAGATCGTTGATCTGTTCGGCAGCATGCCCATGACCGGCGTCTTCGAGGCAAACGAGGTTATTGTCGACGTGGATGCCAGCCCCGCTCCGGCGCCCTGATCCGGGCTGAAGCGACTGGCGCACTGCAGTTCGTTATGCGTGGGCGCCGGGACCCGGGCACATGCCTGGATCCCGGGTCCACCATTCAGGTCATCTATTCGACGATGATACGCGGATCGAGGCCTTCGCCGTTCTCGAACTCGACGCCGTAACTGTAGCTTTGACCGCGCTGCGCAGCGCCACCGATCACGACGGACACGACCCTCTCCTGGACGACCCGCGCCTGGCAGCGCCATCGAACGGCGCGGCACCCAATAGTCAGGGCCTTTCATTAATACTTGCAACCTGCTCAAACATTAATCACAACAAACACTTGTGCCACTTATCCCACGTAGTTTCTCGATAACCTGACTCCAATTCGTGCAGGAGTACAATAGGCCTTGTCTGTGCGGCGAAGTCCCTGCCGTAACGAGATCCACGAAAAGAACGATAAGGAGCGAATCGTGATCAAGACAATTTCCGTTAGAACTCTGATTCCGTCGATATTGTGCGCGGCAGCACTGAGTTTCGCCGCTTGCGGTCAACAGGACAAGCCGTCAGACAAGGGCGACGTTACTGCGAAGGTTCCAGTAACAACGTCCTCTGACGAGGCGCGTGATCATTACATGCAAGGCCGGGCGTTGCTCGAAGACCTGCACGCCGTCGAAGCCAACGAAGCGTTCACCAAAGCCGTTGCAGCAGATGAGGGATTTGCGATGGGTTACTTCATGCTCGCGCAAACAGCGCAGAGTACTGCGGATTTCTTCGACGCTGTCAGCAAGGCTCGCGAACACGCAGGAAGTGCGTCACAAGGCGAGCAGCTCGCCATTGCTGCGCTCTATGCAGGGTCAGAGAACGATCAGGCAGCCCAGCGTGATGCACTGAACAAACTCGTCGAAATGTACCCGCAGGACGAACGGGTGCATATGCAGCTCGGTTATTACATGAACGGACAACAGGATTTTGCCGGCGCCGTTGAACACTACACGCATGCAAAAGAAATCAATCCGGATTTCGCGAGCGCCTACAACGCCCTGGGCTATGCTTATCGCAGCCTCGATGACCTGGACAGCGCGAGGAGCGCGTTTGCCCGGTATATCGAGCTGATTCCCGATGAGGCCAATCCCTACGACTCTTATGCCGAACTGTTGTTGGAGATGGGTGAATACGACGAGTCGATCGCAAACTATCGTAAGGCGCTCGCAATAGATCCGAATTTTGCCGCGTCCTACGCCGGTATCTCGATAAACGAGTCGCTGAAAGGTCAGGCCGAACTGGCGCAGGAAGCCTCTGATCAGGGACTCGCCCGGGCGCGTAATTTCGCTGAACGCCAGTTCGCAATGTTCGTTTCAGTCACGTCACATCTTTTTGCCGGCAACTATGACGCTGCGATGGAAGTCTGCGAGACAATGCTGGCTGAGGCTGAAGTCAAGGGAGATCGCGCTGCGATGGCTTTTATCAGCGACTACATGGGTGACATGATGCTGGTATCGGGCGAGCCCGAACAAGCCGAGGAATTTTATGATGCGGCTCTGGATTACCGGCTGCAGGCCGGATTCAACGAGGCAAATCAGGCCCAGGCAGTGCGCACGCACCTGTTCAAGACCGCTATCGCCGCAATGAACATGGACGACGCCGACGCTGCGGCGACACGAGTCGCCGAGTACAGGGCCGCCGCGGAAATGAACGGTACGGCTATCGAAAAGCGCCGGATCAATGAGCTTTCTGCGTTTCTCGCCATGTATAACGAAGAATATGAATCAGCCGCTATATTCTTCAAAGACGCGAATCAGCTGGATCCAATTGTCCTGTACTGGGCCGCGGTTATGCATGCTGACCTGGGCCACACTGAACAGGCCATCGACCTTGCCACCCGTGCGGCAAACAGAAACACGCTGAGCCCCAATCTGCCGTTTTTCAGAAGCGCTGCGCAGGCTCTGCTGGCAGAATTGACCGCCGCGTAACAGGTCGGTCAACCTCAAAAGAAAAGGCCCACCTGACGTGGGCCCAGGAGACCCCGCCGAGGCGGGGTCTTTCTTTTGGGGCTAAGTTCGAGCTTACTTCAGCGTGATTTCGCGCATCAGATATTGACCCGTCAACTCGCGCATCGCGGATAGTTTTTCTGGGCATATTCGGCTGTCTCTTCGCTTCTTTCCTCACCAAACTTCTTCTTTAAGGCCCTGCGCGGCGTCAAAACGACACGAACTGCACACTTTTGCGGCGCGCAGATTCCTGATTGTGCGCTTACAGTGATGCTTCTGCTCAACTACCAAGGAAGGAACGTTGGCTATGAAAACTATAATTATCGCCCTGCTCTGCGTATTCGCCGCTTGTTTTGGCTACGCTTTATTCCACGACGCGCCGAGCGGCCTGCTGCAGAAGCAAGCCGAGCCGCTCAGCAACTCGAGTGTCCGGCCGCCAGCTTCCGTGAGCCGGCATGCGCCTGAACCGCACGGTCTCGCGGACAGCAAAACTGAGACTGTGCTTGGCATACGCGTACGCAAGGACAGGGATTGCACGGTCGAACTGAACGACCATGTGACGCCGCAGGGGGAGATGTTTTCTGCGTACTCCTGCACTCCGAGACACTCCACACCGCCGCATCCTTACGCCCATTACGCCGACGAGACGCTGGCCGTCATGGCTTACTCCGACGCGGAAGCCGCCGCCGTGCTCGGTAAACGTCTGCTCGGTAAGGACAACAAGAAGTCTTTCGAATTGCTGATACGTGCGTCCGCGCTTGACGGCGGCAAGGTCGAAACCATCGCGTGGCTGTCCGACCAGGCGTTCGGCACGATCGCTGTCAACGGCACTCCGCAAGTTGCCAATATCAAACGCCAATACGAACTGGCGGCACTGGCAGCACGACTCGGCGACGCTCCCGACAAATCTGACTCTACTGAGAAACGAACTCTTTAAGGCTGGCATCAGTAGCGATCAGTTGGACTCGTTAGATGCGCGTGTGGAGACGTTGTTCGAGTCCATGCGCAGCATACAACGGACCGTCCTCGGCGAAGTCACGATCGGAGGGCCTGACGATGCGTAGCTTACTTCTCATTTGCGTATTGCTGTCGTCACTTGCCGTAGATGTCTGTGTGGCACAGGCGAACTCTATCAATATTCTTTGCAGCGAATGCCGCGATCCGCATGACTATCCGGACGACTTTGCCAACTTCGCGTTTAACCAGATTTACGGCCCGGAAGCATGGTTAAGCTTCGATCAGGCGGATGACTTCTTCGTCACCAACCTCGACAATCAAAGAGTGTATGTCGATGTCGACTACGTTTTTCTGGGGGTCGGCGTTGAAGGATTTCGTTTTCCCTATTGGCCAACAAATGTCCTGAAAATCACCTTGGCACTACCGAACGGCGATTTGATATCGGCATTCCGCAGCATCTTCCAGACATCGCTGCCGGTGCCCGCCTCTAACGACAGTAATCAAGACGACGCCAATGCGGGCAGCAGTTCGTCCGGCGGCGGTGATGGAGGGGGCGATGAAGACGACGAAGAGTATGATGATTTTGATGCCGGGGACTACGAATGGGAAGAGATAGAAGACGACGACTACGAGGGCAGCACCTGG
This sequence comes from uncultured Gammaproteobacteria bacterium, assembly GCA_963711285.1. Lineage (GTDB taxonomy): Bacteria > Pseudomonadota > Gammaproteobacteria > Steroidobacterales > Woeseiaceae > UBA1847. Next base: position 46,356 of record CAVQDJ010000013.1, read on the forward strand.
ATTGAAGATCCGGATGAAGACGGCAATTTCGAGGATGCCGACTGGTGCGAAGAATGTTGAGTACTTTGGCGCTAGTCCACGATGTCATCGAGCGTCGCGGCTGACGCGCCAACGAGTTCGTTTATCGCCGGTTTATTGTACTTGAACTTCATATAGGCGACGCCTGGCGCGAGAATGACGCGCCAGGCCAGTTCGACCTCCTCGGTGAAGCGGGCATCGAACAAATGTACGGTTTCGATCAGGCTATCCAGCCACATATCGTAAAAGCCCGGATCGACATCGAGTTGCGTCTTGCTATGTCGTTCGGCGATTCTGCGTAAATCGTCACTCGCCAATCGTTGTACGGAAAAATCGACCATATGTTGAAGCGACATTGCAAGCATCTTCTTTTGCCGCTGCATGTCGGTGGCCGCGAACTGATGTGCGATCGCATCAGACTTGGACGTGAAGTTGTCGTAAAAGGCCTCAAGAAATTCGTCTGGATGAGATTCGTTGGCCATCGCCCGATCGTAGCTCTCGCGAAAAAACGTCAGGTAGTCTTTCATGCATTGTTTCCGGAACGACGGTGTCGATTGCGGCGATCTCGCTTAAGTCTAGACGAGCCTTGCCGGGGACGCGAACTCCTCATTTCGATCGATCGGCAACGGACATCTCAACCTGGCTGTACTAGACTGATTCTGCGAGGAGATGCGATGCGCAACTCCATTAATTCCTGATATCGAGCCGAAAAATGAGAGTTGTCGTTGCCTCCCGAAATCCTGTGAAGATCGGGGCCACCCAAAAGGCATTCGAGACCGTATTCCCGGATACGCCCGTCGAAATCATGGCTGCCGATGTCGACTCCGGCGCCGGCGATCAGCCCAACTCCGATGAAGCAACCCGCCGGGGCGCAAAAACCCGGGCCATGCGATCAGCAGAGAATGTTCCCGAGGCCGATTTCTGGGTCGGCCTCGAGGGTGGCATCGATATCGTCGACGATCAACTCATGGCCTTCGCGTGGATGGCGATACTCGGCAGCTCTGGCGACGTGAGCCAGGCAAGAAGCGTAACTTTGCCCTTGCCTCCGGCCGTGAAAGAACTCGTCGCTGGCGGTATGGAACTCGGTGAAGCCAACGACAGGGTATTCTCAACCGTAAACAGCAAACAAGGTGGCGGAGCATTTGGTCTCTTGACAGATGGCTTGTATACACGCGAAGGCATCTATAGCCAGACGCTGATCATCGCGCTGATTCCGTTCGTCCATGCCTTGTATCCGCAGTCGGACGCCGGGTGACACATCGTCAAAAAGGAATTTAGCCCTTCTGCGTGCCTTTGTTGACGGCCATGATCCGCTTGCGCGCCTTCAGGCGGCGCATGTCGATCAGATTCTTCATTTTGACCGTGTCGGGCGATTTCAGCAATTCTGCGATCTCGTCGCTGATCGGAGGCGCATTCTCGACTTTCAGACGGTGATTGCCTAGCGAGACGATATCGTTGTCTTTGAGTATCGTGCTGCCAACTCGCACAGAGTTGACCGTTGTGCCGTTGGCACTATTCAGATCAAGCAGGACCAGCGCGTCGGAGTAAAGCAGAAATACAGCGTGCATTTTGCTTATGAAGTCGTCCTCGATCACGATATCGGCAAAATCAGAGCGACCCAGCAGCGTCTTCTTGTCAGCAAGCGTGCACTCCGTCAACGTTTCGCCGTCTCGCGTTACGACAAGTCTTGGCGGTAACGGACTCGTCGCCTCGTTAGCACCGAGAACCGGTAGTTCGGGAGCCGCTGGCTCGTCCTCGACTTCCTTCTTCGCTTCTGTGTCCGAGAGGCGCAGCGGGAATTGCACCGCACGACCTATGGCCTCACGCGCAAACTGGTTCATCAAGCCTGGCCAGCCACCGGACTGCTGGTAGAGACGATCGCAAACATCGACCGGGAACACCGTATCGGCATTGTTTACGCCGCAGGCACCAAGCCTCGCGTGAAGATAGATAAGTGCTTCCCTGAGCGACAATGGGCTGATCACGAAACTACCGACACTCCGGGCAGCGAGACTCGCCATGCCACGAGAGTCGATCAGCGAGTTCAGCGTCTCGCCGCCGGAGACGATGATACGAATTGCAAACCTTTGCTGCACCTCGAGTTGTGCGAGCGTATTCAATATGCCAAGGGCGCTTGGATACATGCGATCGACATTGTCGACAATCAGAATTGGCGGTTGGAACGTGCGCGTTTGCTGCATGGCAAACACGCTCAGCATCTTGATGAGTTCTTCGTTTGATTCGAGACTCGTCTCGTAGCCGAACTGTGCCAGCGTCCTCGACAAAAGCTCGCGCGGTTTGATACGGGTGCCGTCTATCAGCGCAACGGCAGTTTCCTGGGGCAGTTGTTCCGACAGGCGTCTCAAGATTGTCGTTTTGCCCGATAACCTCGGCCCCTGCAGCAGACCGACGCCGTTGTCATCGGTCAGGGCCGAGCGAACGAACAATAGTGCATCCTGGTGCGACTTGTAGGTCACGGTTACGAGAGCGACTGCATCCTCTCCGAATGCCTGATCGCCAATCCAGCTTTTGTCTGCCCGCATTTTGAAATTGCTCTGGGATGTTGCTTAAGACGCCGTCCTGATTATTAAACGCCGCGGGGCCGAAAAAGGTTCCATTCGACAATAATTTCTGACGGATTTCACACTTTTAGCAATTTCATGCAGTTATAGACGATAATGGAGGTGGTTTTCGACTTCCGGCTGATATTTACTTGGCGATTTGCGCCGCGGGCGATAGCTTGTCGTCATGTGGGACTACCGTGGACAGCAACGACCCGACTTCGCTATCGAGCCGGCAGCGGGCCAGGAATCGGTGTGGGACTATCCACGACCGCCGGTTACCCAGGCATGCAGCCGCGTCGTCGAAATCAGGGATGGCGATACCGTAATCGCCCGCACCAACAAGAGTTATCGGCTGCTGGAAACTGCGAGTCCGCCGACCTACTACGTGCCGCCCGCGGATGTCGAGTGGGACTATCTGGTGGAATCGCCAGGCAGTTCCGTGTGTGAATGGAAAGGTGCCGCGCGTTACTGGGCGCTGGCCGCAATTCCGGCATTGCCGGTCGCGTGGGATTACCCGCGCCCGCGCGCAAGGTTTGAGATGTTGAAGGCCTACGTCGCGTTCTACCCGGGACGTATCGATTGCTTTGTCGACGAGGAGCGTGTCGCACCACAGCCCGGCCATTTCTATGGCGGCTGGATCACCTCGGATGTCGTTGGTCCGTTCAAGGGCGAACCTGGCACGGGGCACTGGTAGGACAATTTATTCGCCGCTGAACATCACCCGTAATCGCGCCGCAATGAAGACTCCGTCGAATAAAGCATCGCCGCAAGCTGCCGGCTGAGTTTTTCGCGCCCGCCGCGAGCATTCATGTGGTTGATGTCGAGGAAATCGACGGGCTGCAAATCGAAGGCCTCCCACGACAGCATCGACACCCCGAGCCGTTCACCAATATCGTTCATGAACCGGTTGAGTTTGTCGCTGCCACAGGAGTCCTTTATCTCGTCGGTCATTGTGCGATCAGCCGGATGTAGAAAGCACACCATGTTGTCCGACACCGCCTGCAAAGCACTCGCACCGTCAAACCATTCGTCCACGGCTCCCGCATCAAACTCGATCTCGCCCAGATACGCTCCTGCGATGACGCGATCACGATCGCGCACCCAGTTCGGTTTTCGGTCTTTTTGCCGGGCCTCTTCCGGCGCATTCCAGGCACCAGACGTCTCGACAAGCCACTGGAATTCCGGGCTCGTCCTGCGCCCGCGTAGCGAAATCACGTTACCCGAGAAATAGTCGGGTCCCAAATTGATGTCACCGCTCGGAGGCGTAGTACTTAGATGCATCGGATCGAACTCATAAATAATCAACGGCACGCGCACACTGGCGGCAATGCACTGCCGCTTGATGTATTCGCACATCATGTGCATGCCCGACGCATTGACGGCAGGAAATCCGGCATTGATAGTCTTCACTTCAACCCCGTGTTCCGCGGCCGCCGCTTCGAACTCGGCCGGACAGAACGCGCGAAACATGCCTGACGAACCGACCGCGAGCACATCGGGGGCGCCATGGTCAGCCAGGTAGCCCGGAAAGCGCTCGATGAATTGCAGCGCCCGATTGGCCCGCGGCTTCTTGATAATCCGCGGTATTCCCAGCAGCTTTCGCATACGGTCGAAAACGGAGAATTTGCCCGCATCGCTTTGACCCGACCTGAGCCTCTGCGTTTCGCCGCGCGCCTCTTTGACGATGTCATCGAAGGACATCTCTGACAATTGAATAACGGTGTCCTGGTCAAGCGACATCCCGAATTTATGTTCGATCTCCGTCGTTACGCTAATAAAGGCCAACGAATCCATGCCAGCGTCGAAGAGATTTTTGGCACCTAGAATATTCTTACGGCTCAATAGCGGCGCATGCGTGAGTATTGCTTGCAGCAGAATATCGGCCTCTTCTGACATCTTTGGCCCGTCGGCCTCGCCGTCGTCCCTGGCTTTGTGCACGAGCACTTCCCCCAACGCTCGCCGGTCCACTTTGCCGCTGGCGTTCTTGGGGAACTCGGGTACGCAGAAGACCGTGGATGGCACCATGTAGTCGGGAAGAACCGCGCTGACTTGTTTTTGTATATCAGGGATATTCGCCGCATCGGTTTCGAGTGCGGCGACGATCGACGTCGCGATCTCTGCGCCGCCCGGCCATGCCAATGCGACCGAGTTCATCCCCGCAGAAGCGGCACGCAACGCAGCTTCGATCTCACCCAGTTCGATTCGGTACCCGCGAACTTTGACCTGGTTATCGACGCGGCCGAGGAAGCGGACGTTGCCATCGGCCCCAAGTGCGGCGCGATCGCCGGTTCGGTAGGCAAGCTTGTCTCCCGCCGGCAAAGTGAGAAAACTCACTTGCGTCTTTTCCGAATCGTTCAAATAGCCGGACGCCACCTGGGCACCCGACAAGAACAGCTCGCCCGCGATGCCTGCGGGGCACGGCGAGAGTTTTTCATCGAGGACCAGGAGTTCCATTTGCGGAAATGGCGTGCCGATCGGAACCGTGTCGTCTTCGATGGCCGCGTCGGACATCACATACCGCGAACAGGCGATGGTCGCCTCGGTCGGCCCGTACCAGTTTTCGACGCGGGAATTGGGTGCCGCGAGCGCCCACTCAGTCGCGACGACAGTGGGCAACGCCTCCCCGCAGAAGAGACTCAGGCGCAGACCAGGAAACGCCCCGGGCGTCAGGTCCTCCTGCAGCCGTATCTGATACGCAAGCGACGGTACCGAGAACCAGCAGCTAATACCGTGCTCACGGATATACCCTGACGGCATGCGCAGCTCTTTTTCTGAGGGCACCACCAGCGTGGCGCCATTCTCCCAGCATACGAAGAGATCATGAACCGACAAGTCGAAGGTCAGATCAAAGGTCTGCGAAAATCGATCATCCGCCTGAACATCGACAATCGGCCCGACCGCCCGTAGGTAACTCTCCAGTTCGCTGTTGCGGATCGGGACGCCTTTCGGATCCCCGGTGCTGCCCGACGTGAATAAAATGTAAGCGAGATCGAAAATGGATTGTTCCCGATCCTTGTTCCATTGCGCGAATTCGGCTGCGGCGTCCAGTTGATAGCCGGCTTTGGCATCCCGGCAATCAATGATCGCCGTTGTGTCTGCATCCAGAGATGCCGCAGCGAGAATCTCCTGCAGTGCCGGCGCCGCATGATCGCCACAGATGACTCGCTGCGCACCGGAATTACGCAAAATCGTCGCGTTGCGCTTGCACGGATGATTGACGTTCAGCGGGACGTAGGCATGGCCCGAGAAACGCGCGGCCAGAATGCCGGCGTACGAAGAAATGTGCCGCTGCGCCATCACGGCCGTTATCGGCTGCTGCTCGTCTTCTGCAATCTCTGGGAATTCACCGGCAATCTGCTGCGCGGCAGTGACGAGTTCGGCATAGCTCCACGACTCACCATCGATGACAAGTGCGGTCCGGTGCGGATCAGCGCGTGCGATATCCAGGATGCGATTACCGGCTCGATATGAAGAAGTCACGGTCATTCTGTCAGGTGCCGTTGTTACCTTTGCCGTCCCAAAGCGGCGGACACAGCGGCGCCACGTGCGCGTCGAGCTGTTTCTTCAGCCGCCGGTTGCCGAATTTGTACTGCGGCTGCATATCGCCGTTCATGAATCTTTCCAGCGGTTCGGTGAGCTGCGGCCGCAAGGCGCTGAAGAATCCGGGCCTGGCCAACCCCGTGTACTCCCGCGGATAGCCGAAGCGGTCCATCAGGTCGCCAACGTAGGCTTCGACCATTTTGATCTGACCTCTCGACAGTCCTTTGCGGTACTTGCGAAAGTTCTCGGTCATCAGTGGTTTGGCCAGGTTCTCTCTCGGACCGCCTTTGACGGCGAGCCGCTGCGCACTATCTGCCTCGTGAAATTTGTGCATGCGTTCGTCGAAGTCAAGACCGAGGAATGCGCAAAGCTCCGTCACCGTCTCTTCAAAACGACCGACCAGATCCTCGTAGCGTTGCAGAAACACTCGTTCGGGCCCGAGCAAGCCGTAGGCCGTCAGCCCGCCGAGCTGGTCCTCCCGCCAGACGTTGAGCGCGTTGCGAACAGAACCGAACTTGTTGCCAAGCCACCGCTTGCGTCGCGCGACCGCCGACAACAGGAAATCCCGCGGATCCCGGACCTGAAAGATAAACTTCGCATCAGGGAAGCAATCGACCAGGAAAAACAACAGCTGGTGAGCGTTATTCTCTTTAATGAAAGCGTGCTTGCCGTGCGCCTCGAGCGGCATCTCCTGGAAAACGAAACGCGCCACAGCGTGCGGCGCTATTTCGGTCTGCTCGTTGAACCAATCCGCCAACCGCGACGCTTCTTCATCGCTGCGGTACTTCCTGACTTTGTCCAGCGCATTATCCCTGAGAACCTGCAGCGCTTCGGACGAACCTTCCTCTGCCGCAACTTCATGCAGCCGTAATAACAGGTCACGACCCAGGTGGTAGGGCGGATGCGCATAGACCTCCGGGTGCTCCCCTACGATAGAACTGATAAGGTTCGAACCCGAGCGCTCAGAGCAGATCAGGAAGATCGGCGCAACAGCCTTGACGTCGTTTTCGGGTTGCATGAGAGAAATTTTCGGCTCGTTTTGCGACCCTATGCAGTATATGGATAATTGGCCGTCAAACTAGTGGTAAATACGAGCATTCTGCGTTGATGAAAGTCGTCGCAATCAGCGGGTCCGGTCGCTCGGGAAGCACGCTGCTGTCGCTGCTGCTGTCGCAAGACACGCAGGTCTTCAATTTGGGGCAGCTACGCCATCTTTGGCGAGCTTTCGAAACCAACGCCGACTGCAGCTGCAGCCAGTCACTGCAGTCCTGCCCCGTTTACAGTCGCGTGGTCGCACAAAGCCACACCGCGCCCGGCCGGCCCCAGATCGCGGCAATGCACGGTCTTGCAAAAGCATTCTTAAAAGACGCCGCCAGGCAGTCGGACTGGGCCGACGCGTCGGTGCGAGCCGGTTTGCGGCAGCGTCACCAGGGCTTCCTGGACGCAATGCAGGAGGTCCTTACTCGAATCGCTGACGTCACGGGAGGCTCGACGTTTGTCGACACTTCGAAGGCGCCGGAGGTGGCCTTGGCATTTAGCCTGTTACCCAGCGTGGACCTGTACCTGCTGAATCTCGTCCGCGACCCTCGCGCAGTTGCCTGCAGCTGGCACAAGAGAAAGAAAAGTTTCTCCACGACATTCAAGAATGCTCGCGACTGGCTCGTTCGCCAGCGCAGACTGGAGGCATGGAAGCCTGGACTGGGGGATCGGTTTTTCACACTACGATACGAAGACCTCGCTCGGTCTCCGGTTGAAGCGATTGACAACATCGCGAAATGGGCCGAGTTACCGATCCCTGAAGAGCTGTTCAGCGAGCCGGATCGCGCCTCGCTCGACTGGAGCAACCAACATCTTTTTCCGCCAGCGAATGAACGCGTGCTCGCAGAGCGAAGGAGCGATGTACAAATCGTCATCGCCGAGAGCTGGAAAAATCCGAAAAATCGATGGATCCATATCGTGGCCCGCTGGTTCGCGGGCTCTTACGGTCGCCGATACTATCCGTAGACCTTTTTCATCACGGGTCCCATCTTGCGCATGCCAACCATCGCCATGGTTGTCAGCATTCCTGACATCATGGCGCCCGTTACGCCGCAGGTAAGTGTGTCCTGCCCGGTGAGCCACAGTCCCGGTATGCGGGTACGCGGTCCGAGCCAGTGCTGTTGAAGCCGTTCCGCCGTGTGGTCGATGCCATACAGCTCACCGCGCTGGTAGCCCGCGAACCAGTTTGTTGATTGTGGCGTCGAGACCTCGTAGTAGTCGACCTTGCCCTTTAGCTGGGGAAGTTTGTCGTACAGGTACTGCATCAACTGCTCCCCGAGTTTGTTCTTGAATGCCTCGTAATCCTCGCCGCGCTTGCCCCAGGTGCTGCCTTGCCACTTTTCGAACCATTCGTACGGCGCGGGCGCCACGATCTCGATGGTTGCAGTTCCCGGATGACGATTTAGGTAGTCGGGATCCTTGGCGGACGGGAACGAGATGTAGACAACCGGGAACTCCGCGTCTTCTTCGTCAATAAACTTTTCGACCGCCGCATCATAATCATTGCTCGGATAGATCCAGAAGTTTGTCTTTGGTATGCCGAGCTCCTCGGCCGTGTGCTTGAGCCCGATGTAAACGCCAAGGTGTGCGAAGCTGGGCTGCACGCTCTGCAACAGCTTTTTGTAGCCGAAATTCGTCGCCACATCGTCGGGCAGCAATTGTCCGAACGTATTGGCGACGCCCGCTGACGAGATTACGCACGAACAATCGATGCGGTGACCGTCGGCCATCTCCACGCCTGTCACCCTGCCATCGTCGATGAGAATCTCCTTTACGCGGGCGTACGTGAATACTTCACCACCCGATTTCTGAATTTTGGGGATGATGCTCTGGGCAATTTGCCAGCTGCCGCCGACCGGATAGAAACCACCATGCAGGTAATGACGCGCGATTATTGCCTGCATCATGAACGCCGATCGCTTCGGCGGCAGTCCCATGTCGCCCCACTGCCCGCACAAGACCGCGATCAGGTCCTGATCGTCGGTGAGTTCGCTCAAAACGTCGTAGGTATTGCGAAACAGCCACTTCGGGGCCCGCCATCTGAGAAACGGCGCCGCAAGGAACCGCTGCCAGGGACGCAGAACCCGCCCAATGCCAAAGGCAGACGTCGCGCTGCCGGCCTTGGCAAGGAGTTCCAGGTAGCGATTTATCGCCTGTTCTTCTTTGGGGAACTGCCGCAACAGGTTCTCGCGAAAGCCCTTTCTTCCCGCGACCGCATTGAATACTTTGTCACCAATGTAGAATCGATCGTACTCCTCGGCCATGGGCGCCCACTTCAGGCGGCCCTCGGAGAGGAAATTGAACATGCGCCAGTTACGCGTCTTGGCGCCGACATCGCCGATGTAATGCACGCCCGGGTCCCACTCGTAGCCGTTGCGCTCGTAGGAATGGGTGTAACCGCCTGCCGTATAGTGCTGCTCCAGAACGCAGACCTTACGACCGAGCTCACTAAGGAATGCGGCGGTCGTGAGGCCGCCCATTCCGGAACCAATGACGATGGCGTCATACTGCGGCGCCAGACGATTGGGGCGGTAGCGATGACCGATGCGAAGCGTGCTGGCTTTCATGGCGCCACAGTATAGGGCTTGCAGCAGAACTGTGACACCGGGGTTTACTTTACCGCGTGTTCTCCATCGCACTCATCCATGCGTCCTGCAGCACCGGGTATTGCGCCAGTTTCATCATCTGCGCCATAGCGTTCTGTTGAAATGCCTCCATCTCCTTTCGCTGTTTCTTCGCAATCTCCTGCATTTCCTTTGCATTTGGCTTTGGAAGCTCCGCAACCTGCATTGCTATATCTTGCATGCGGCCACCAATTGACTCGATCTTGCCCGCGGCCTTTTTCGCCGAGGCTTCATCGGTGACGTCCTCGAGCACGCTGATCATTTCCTGCATTAACTCGGCCTGCGCCTCTAAACCCTCTTCATAGGAGTCGATTCCGCCCCCACAAGCGGAAATAATGAGACCGAAAGACATCAATATAATGACACGTAGCATTTTATTCTCCTTATTGTTTTTCATGACTATAGCAGCCGATGGGGAGATGTCTATGTAAGGCAACAGCATGACTACGACTCGCAATCGTGCACTGCCTGCTGGTCGGATACCCGCCGGCGGCGTTCGTGTATGTTCTGCGGAGAGACCGGTGGACCGCGCTGCTACTCCGGGAAGCGCTGTCTTGCCACTACTGGCTGAGGTCGACGAAGAACTGCGCGTCCTCGTAGTGTTCGCCAGTTATCTGGCCGCCCTCGCCGTAATTGGGGTCGAGGTCGCCGATTCGCCTGCGCGACAAATTAACATTGCCTTCGCAGAGCCGGGTCGTATCCAACGTGCCATCCGGAATTACCGCGGCGATGGGTAGACTGGCGGCTCCGCTATCGCTGCCAAGCAATACCATTTCGGTGTCGGACACGGTAAACCCGTTCGTCAGCGTGCAGGACAATGTCACATGAATCGATGGAACGATCGAGGTGCCGGACTGCATCCATGAAATAGGAATATCCTCTGTCGAGCCGAATACATCGTTGCTCGACGGCGATGCGACGCTGAATCCGGCCGGCAGCGCAACCGTGGAATTTGGCGCATCGACGTCGTTGTCACGGTTGAACGCAACCGTGAACATGGTATCCGCATCGTCAAAGGCGAAGCTGGCTGTATACCTGAATCGTCCAACGACAGAGGACTCTGTCATTGTCTTCTGAATGCCGTTGGCCAGAACCGTCAGCGAGTCGCCACCGGTCAGCTCGAGACTGGTTCGCCCGAACCCTCCGTTGCCAACTTCCAGTTCTGCAGTCACGATGGTCGCACCGGAGCCGTCAGCGACGATATCAATATCGGCATGGACGCCTTCCGTGGTTACGTTCTCGGACGACGTATTGCTGCAGCCGCAAATCGCGGCCAGTCCCAAAGCGACGCATACATGCCGGAATAGCTTCATGTAACAAAAGCTAGCATGCCTGCCGGAAAGAACCAATCGACACCGGCGCATTTTTCAGCAGACGTCGCTATGCATTATGTAAGCGCGCCAACGTAGCCGCGCGCTGCGCGATCTCGCGCGTAGTACCGCGAAACATGAAGGTGTGGATCGGCAATAGCGCGTACCAGTACAGCAGGCCCCAAACCCCCGCCGGGTGCCAGTAAGCGCACATCCGAATGCTGCGCGGCTCGCCGTTATCTATCGTGAACTCGAGAACACCGACGCCCGGCCCTTTCATCTCCATTAACAGTGTCAGCTGCTTTTCCGGCTCGATCGCGATGACGCGCCAGGCATCGACAACGTCGCCCACTCGGAGTTCGTCCGGGTGTCTGCGACTGCGTCGAAAACTCGGTCCACCTGCGATCCAGTCCAGCGCGCGTCGCAGCCACCAGAGCATTCGACCGTAAAAAAAATCGCCATTGTTGCCAACCCGACAAAGCACAGCCCAAACATCTGCGGCCGACGCCTCGGTTGTCGCACTGCCTTCAGTCTGTTTCGCGTAGAAACTGTATTCGGGCCGGAAACTGCGACAGGCGATCGCATTATCCACCCAGCGTGCGGGAACGGCGTGCTGCCGGTCTGCCTCCAGTGCCTCGATCGCGGCCTGGTCAAAACTCAGCAACTCCTGCGGGATCAGCACCGCGAGCCGGTCATCTTCTGCGATAACGTCCTGAGACAGTCCGTCGATGAGCGCGCGCGCAACGTTGGTCGGAACCGCGGTTACCAGCCGAAGCCAATAGGACGACAGGCGCGGCGTGAGTACTGGCACCGGAATAATCAGCGGTCGCTTGCCGACAATCGCGCCGTAGCGTCGCATGATCTCGGCATAGGTCAGAACGTCCGGCCCGCCGACGTCGTACGTCTGATTCGCGGTTGCGTCATGCCTGGGAACGTCGGCGAGGTAACGCAGCAGGTTGGTCAGCGCGATAGGCGTTGACCGCGAAAATACCCAGCGCGGCGTGATCATGCCCGGCAAATGGTTGACGAGATCGCGGATCACCTCCCAGGCGGCCGAGCCCGGTCCAATAATCATTCCGGCACGCAGCTCCGTTACGGGCACACTGCCTGCGCGAAGGGCATCGCCGGTCTCTTGCCTTGAGCGCAAGTGTGTCGAACGTGGCGCCTTTGGAATCAGCCCCCCCAGATAGACGATGCGTCGAACATTCTGCCGCGCAGCCGCATCGGCGAAATTTTTCGCCGCGGTCAGATCCAGCTCCGGGAACGCTTTGCCGGCTGCCATCGAATGCACGAGGTAGTACGCAGTGTCGATACCGTCGAGAGCAGCGTCCAGCGTCTCGGGTTGCAGCGCATCAGCCTGGCATAGCTCGACATCCTCCCAACCGCGCGCTTCGAGGACCTGGACGTTTCTGGACGTGGCGCGCACGGCTCTGCCCTCTGCGCTCAAGAAAGTGGTCAGATTGCTGCCGATGTAGCCGCTTGCACCGAAGACCAGGTCGATTTGCGGCGGCATTTCAGACTCGGTTGCCAAGAGTAATGCCCAGACTCACGTTTCTGAAACGGTTACCCAGACGCGGAAGAAGTTCCCGCCCATGACCTTGCCGACATCTTCGTCGCTGTACCCTCTGTTCAGCAGTTCCGACGCAATGGCATGGAAATTGGCGCCCTCGTCGAAGCCCTCGACATATTTTGATATGCCTCGCAGATCCGATCCGATACCAACGTGGTCGATACCACCTATCTTAACGACGTGCTCGATGTAGTCGACCATTTCTGCGACTGTCGAGATGTGTCGGCCATGTGGCCAGATGCCGACAACGCCTCCGTTCTGTACGATCGCCCGGATCTGCTCATCCGTTACTGCGCGATCATGATCCGTGTATTCACGCACACCACCGTGACTGAAAATGACGGGGTGCTTCGATAACGCGAGAACATCCATTAGCGTTTCGTCGTTTGCATGGGCCGTGTCGATGATGACGCCGAGACGATTGGCCTCTTTTACGACCTCACGGCCAAACTCGGTCAAGCCGCCCGGCGAATACGGCCAGGTTTGTATGTGCCCGATTTCGTTGTTGCGAAAGTGAACCAGCTGAATGAGGCGCAGACCGTTCTTGTGCATCTCGCGCAGCTTGTCGATATCACCTTCCAGTGCGTCACCACCTTCAAGTGCAGGCAAGATGGCAACCTGGCCTCTGTCGCGTGCTTCGAGGACGGCGGCGGGCGTATCCGCATGCACGGCGTAGCCAAGTTCGACAGTTTTGCGTAATCGCAATAACCGGTCAGCTGACAAGGCATACACGTCTCCGGGCGCCGGTTTGTACTTGCCCTCCTTGACCCGTGTACCGTCGCGATTTACGTACTGACCGTCATACGCCATATCGCTACTGATATTGGCGACCACGAGGTCCATCGTGCTCCTGCGATAGACCTCAATCTCGTCGGCACTGATCGACTCGACGTTCGCACGGTGAAAGCGACTCGGATGCGCATGCATGTCCGCAAATACGGTCTGTTTGTGTATCGCGATAACGCGCGGATCGGGGGCCGGCTCCTCTGTCGGCATCGAGGTGCAAGCCGCTGACAGGACCACTGTGAGCAGTAATGGCACGGATCTTGGAAGTCGCATGGCGGCGTCTGCGGTAAATTGGACTTGCTCCAACTTTACTGGACCGGGGCCGGCTACGCCATCCAGGCAGAAATCAGGACGCTGACCAGGCCTGCGTATGGATATGACTGATCTTTTCTGACATTTGCAGGCGGTAGAATTGGCGTAGCTCGGACAGCGCCAGCTGATCGTCGTTGATCAATTGCTGCCGCAGCCCGTGGCAGAATCGTGCCGCGTAGTCATTGGCGGACCGGTAGCGGTCCAATTGCTCCTCATCGAGCTCCGCGTGGAAGCTGACGTTATCGAATAGCCAGCCGTGCAGGCGGTTCAGCAGTTCCGCGTCTGCCTGATCCAGGGCCAGCAGCATCGTCGTGACGAACTTGTCGATTTCGCCCTGGAGCTCGAGTTCCAGCAATGTAACGGTGCGGTCCTGGGTGGCCTTCCACACGACGCAATTAAAGTGACTGATGCCTTCGAGCACTTTCCATAGGTCATCGAGCGATTCAGCACGCAGCGAAGTCAGAGGATTTGAGGATTCAAGCCGGCCGAGCATCTCGGCATCGAGGAACAGCGACAGTGCCAGACCTTCATCGTCGTGAGAAACGAGCAGCGTTTCGTCACTGTTCGTCAAAACAGCGTCCTGACTGATAACTTTCGCAAGCGTCGGGTCGGTGATCAGGTAGTCCCGCACGTCATGAGTTCGCCCAACCTGGTAGATATCGCTCAGCTGACGTTGCAGTTGGCGAAGCATTTAGTGGCGTCTGTCCTTGGCATCGGATATCGGCACGATGCCCTGCTCTCGCAGCAGCTTGCCGGCGCGCCGGCTGCCGGTCTTCAGCCAGACTTCATAAGTGCGTAATACGTTCAGGTCGGAATCGGCTCGCGCACTGTCACGTACTTCGTTGAGCACATCGATCAGAATCTGGAACTTTGTCGCGAGTTCCCTGTAAACATGGGCGAACGCATTGCCGCGAAAGGTGCCGCGAATCTCTTCGGACAAGGAACCATAGGCGTTCTCGCCCATGTGAATGTAGTAATCGACGTCGACCGCCTTGGTCGCGAGACTTTCCATGAAGAAACCGCTGATAAAGAGCGCAACGTCACCGATGCGCTGCAGGTATTGCGTACGCACTTCGACGCTGGGCGCATCAGCCGCATCGGCAAGCATCAAAGCAAGGGGTCTTAGTCCGTAGATCTCGCCGTCGTCTTCGTAGAGCTCTTCGGAGCGCGAGAACAGCGTCATCAGGTTGACGACATAGTGGGTGGCATGCGGGTCGACATCAACGCCCTGCTTTTCGACAACGTCTTCGATCGACGTGCGAAAGTAGTCACGAAGATCGTGAACTGGCACTACCCGATCATGCTTCGATCGATCACCCATAACGCTAACTCCTCGTACTATTATGGTATATCGCAAATGAAACACGCCTCGTGTGACGCGTTTCACGAATCAGGCGTCGATTTTGCTCCGCTTAGTACTCCTCCACATCGATTTCCGGATGAAATCGGGGTAGCGCGACCCGAAACCATATGAACGGAAATAGCGGATTCGGCAGCCAGTACATCCAGGCCAGATTCCGCACCCGCCTGTCCTGATCGACGTACAAGTCTATCCATACGTACAAAAACTTGTAAAGGCACAGTCCGGGCACGTAATTCACCCGGAGTTGATCAGTCTTGAGAAACTTGCGGCGAATATAGAAATTTCCTTCGAATGGCGTAATGCCCCACCCAAGCGGACCTTCAGCCAGCACGGTGCCCGTTGGGCCGTGGCTGATTCGGACATTCGTCATCGCGCTGCCTCGCCAAGTACCTCGTCGATGCTAATGCGAATTGCCGCCGCCCAGTAAGGTGCAAGGTACGCCGCTTTCCTGCTATTGCCGGCTGGCTTGTCCGATGGCGGCAATTCGAGCTTCGGCAGCTTGCGCAAGTCGAATCGAATAGTCTGATGCTGATCGACGACGATCACGCCGGGCGTCCCATAGACACCATAGTCTGCGGCAACTTCGTCTCCGTCGGGCAACACAGTGAAGTCATAACCGGCGTTCTCAATAAAGGCAACCGGGTCTCCTTTCTCTCTGAAATTGATAGCGAGAATTTTCACTTTCTCGCCGTGCTCGAGGCGCAAGCTCTGCAGGTGCGGCATCAGTGCTTTGCAGTAAGGACACCAGGTCGCCCAGAAAAGCAAGATAACGGGCTGTTGCCGAATTTCGTCACCAAGCCGAACCATCTCGCCGTCCGTCGACTCCAGACTCCAGTCCGGCGCAGTTGTTGCGGGCTGTGCCAGCGTCGTACTCGACGCCAGTAGGACGAGTGTAAGTGTGCTGGCTAGTAGTCGCATTGGTCCGATTGTTCCGATTGAGAGGGGGGGCTTTCTGTATATGACCGGCGCTGTTCGTCGCTTATTACAACCTCTGCCAGTACATGAACCATGTCGACGTTTGCCGCCGAGGCTTGTGCTAGTTTTCAGACATGTTTATCCCGGTAAAAGCCGATTTCAAGCTGAATCAGTGGCCTGTGTTCACGGTGCTCGTGTGTCTCGTGTGCCTTGGCGTATTTCTCAAACAAGCGAGCGACTGGCGCGAGTTCAATCTTGCCGCGCAGCGC
Source organism: uncultured Gammaproteobacteria bacterium (assembly GCA_963711285.1). Taxonomy (GTDB): domain Bacteria; phylum Pseudomonadota; class Gammaproteobacteria; order Steroidobacterales; family Woeseiaceae; genus UBA1847. The sequence goes on from CAVQDJ010000013.1 coordinate 62,665, forward strand.
TATTGCATGAAACCACAGAGCCGCCTCACCGAAATGGTGATGACGCAGGTTGATACGATCAGGAACTCAGCGTCTTGCGGCGAGGTGATGTTCATACTGAGTGTCTCGGACGACGAGGCGAAGGAAATCGATGAGATTGTCAGAGCGCTTAAGCCTTTGTCGGGATTCAGCCCCGAGGACTCGCGCGAATACGTGACACAGATGCTGAGCGATGAGCTGCGGTATTTCCGGTCGATCGTGCCGGATCATCCCAATCACGACGTTGCCTACTACACCGGCTCGTGGAACGTCATACACATGATTACGTCGAGCTTCGCACACGGCGACTGGGGGCACATCATATTCAACCTGATCTTCTTCTTTGCGTTCGCGGCAACCGTCGAGGCTATTGTCGGCCCGGTTGCATTCGTGGCTTTTATCATCGTCAACTCGTTAATTATTGGCGTCACGGATTCAGTTGTATCCGAACTGATTGACGGCCACCACTGGACGCTCGGGCTTTCCGGTGTCGTGATGGGCGTGATGGGACTGTTTGCCTATCTGTTACCGCGCGGCAAGATCCGCTGTTATTACTGGTTTGTCATCATTTTCGGATCTGTCGCCGTCCCGGGATGGATTCTCGCGGCCTGGTTCATCGGTGGCGACATGTATCAGCTCTTCGCCTCCGATAATCATGGCGCGATCAACGTGCTTGCGCACGTGTCAGGCGGTGTAAGTGGCTTCTTCTACGGGTATTTTCTTCCTGAAGGGGTCCCGGATGCTTGCCGCGACACTGCAGCAAGATCTCGACAAGGCCAACTTACGGCCGGGCTTCTGATAAAAAGAGGCGGCAGCCAGAGCTGCCGCCCCTGCCTCTTTTGACTTTCGCGCTATCAGGCAGCGTGAATGTCGTACCAGGTTGAGTTATTGACCTCAAATGACCGAATCATCGGGGTGCCATCAATGGCGTCTTTCATCTTCTTGGATACCTCGGGATAGACTTCCCTCTGGTATTTTTCAGCGTCCTGCCGGGTGTCCCAAAAGCTCATGGCGAAGGCCTCGTCTTTATCTTTGTCGAAAAACGACAATTCATCACGAAATCCTTTTTGTTTCTTGAGTAACGGAATGACCTCTTCCTGGAGCCGTCGATTCAGCAGATCAAATTTTCCTGGTTTGAAGTGCGCATTGACCTGGCGAACAAACATGACTGTCTCCTTATCGTCTTGATAGTACTCGCGCCTAAACATCCTTGCGATTTGCCGGCACGCAAAGCTCATCGCACTAAGCATTCGAGCACAGGTGCTTAACCCTGCATTGACATTTGTCAGCTCACGTTAGGTAAATTCCACAATTTCTTAGTGCCCACAATCGCGCTAGCATTCCTGATTTGCTTGAGGAATTGTTCCGTGCATGCACATGCCCACACGAGCCCGCTGGAGCCTGGTGCCGTCAGGAGCGCCTGCGAGTATTGCGCGCTATTCGAATTGTGCTGGCCGATGGGACTGGACGCTTCTGATTTACAGCGTTTGCAGTCCATGGTCAGACACACTGACGTCCTGCCCTTCGGCAGCCACCTGTTTCGAGTTGGCGATGAGTTCACAGCCATATACGCCGTGCGCTCGGGCTGTATCAAGAGCTATACGGTCGATCCCGGTGGGCACGAATTCGTGCACGGCTTTTACCTGCGCGGCGAATTGCTCGGCTTCGATGCAGTCTACCCGGACCGACATTGTTGTAACGCGCTGATTCTCGAACCCTGTTCGCTGTGTGTCATCCCGTATCGTGGCATTAGCAAGCTCAGCCAGGACTTTCCGAGTATGCAACGGCAGCTAATACGGCTGATGAGCCGCGAGTTCGCCACGCAACTGCAGAACCGCGGAGGATATGGCGCAACGCAGCGAGTTGCTGCGTTTTTGGTAAATATCTGCTCGCGCCTACTCCAGCCTGATTCGAGAACGGACGTTGTCCGCTTGCCCATGTCGCGCGAAGACATTGCAAGCTACCTGAGCATTAGTCCCGAGACTCTGAGTCGCTTACTGGCAAGACTGCACGGTCTGGGCCTGGTCGATGTCGATCGTCGACAAGGTCCGTCTCGTGGATGTCGCTGGGCTCGATCAGATCGCGCAGGGAATACATTGACCGCTTCGGTAGCAGGGGCTTTCCTATAACGGCAGATAAACTACCGTATTCGTCAGCAGGATCATGATGAACACCAGGCAGGTCACCATCGGGCCAAGGTAAATCCTGCCCGTCATGCGGAAAAAGTAGCGATTGAAGTACGGCAGAACGAACATCATCGGCACAACGGCAAACAGCAGGTTGACGTACAGCCAGCCGTCGGTCCAGTAGACGGTTCCGGTAACCGCAAACGTGACGTACTGAACGACGACGATCAGCAGCAGTCCGAGCGAGTTGCCGATACCCGCGATGAGCATGCTCTTCCATTCCGCCTGCCCCTGGGTGCGCATCGCGCCATTAACGCGCAGTGAGTTGGACAGGAAGAATATGAAAAAGAACGGCGCATACACCACGAGCAACACGAGTTCGACCGGTCGAAAGATGCGCACACCCATGAACAGGAAGCGGTAGTCGACGTGGAACAAGTAATACAGCGTGAACAGCAGCAGGAAATAAAAGACGAATAAGGTAAAAGCCAGCCAAAAGGTCCGCGCGAGGTCCGTACCGCTGATCTTCGCCCCCCACATGTCGGGCACCACACCGCCTTGCTTGCCGTGAAAGCGGTAGGCGAGCCAGAACATCAGGAAACCGACGAGTCCATTCAGCACGGCCCACATCATCACGGCATTGTTCATGCGTTGCGGGAAAAACCAGGTCTGCTCGCGCGTCGACGCTGCCACGAAGAGTTTTTGTGACAGCTCGGCCATCGGAATGTACGAAAAGCACGCGATAAGCGCACCGATCGCGAACAGGCTCCAGAACAGCACCCTGCCCCTGCCCTGCGGGCGCGGCAGCGGGGCTGGAACCGGCTGAACGAGCGGCCTGAAGGCCGGAATCTCCAGCAGGAACCGGCCCATCGGTATCAGCAACACCATGGCGGCGACGAGCGAGATCAGGCTCAGCAGTTCCTTCCAGTACCAGATCTGGTCGCGACTCGAGAGTCCGCTGTCGATCGCGAACACCTTTTCGAAGTAGTCGATCTGATTCGCGGTTGCCTCGACGATATAGGGCTGGAAGGGATGCAGTATCCTTTCGTTGAAAACGACGCGCAGGTTTCTTCGCTCCACATCGCCGTAGTAGCGGCCGAGCGTGACTTCCTCGATGGCGGATTCGCCGGCAGCGCGGCCGGAGTTCACGAGCCGCAGCGCTTCGGGCGCGTAGCGCATATCGCCATTCCCGAGCTCGTTGCGGTACGCGCCCTCATCGTAATAGGCGTAGCTCATGCCGACATTGGAGCGCACGTCACGCAATACCTCGTCCGTCAGCGTCAGCACGTAGCCCGAGACGAACACGGAGTGCAGCTTGCTCGGCTTGCCCGTTCGCTGTGCTTCCTTGCCGAAGTAGTTGGCGCCGCGTATTGCGGCGTTGCCGCCGGCCGAATGCCCGGTCGCTCCGATGCGCGGCTTGTCGATGTAGTTCAGGTTCGAGCGTGCTCGGCCGCGTAGTCCACAACCGCAAACATGCCGTAGCCTTCCGTCGTTGCCGCGCGCCGGCTCATCGATGCGCTCGAGCCACCTTGCGCGTACGGATCGATCGAAATCGCTACGATCCCACGCCGTGCGAGTTCGATCGCGACGTTGGACAGCGCCTCTTTCGAGCGCTGAAAGCCCGGCACGACCACGACCAGCGGCGCCGGGTTGTCACTTGTCGCCGAGCGCGGTTTGAACAAGTCGGCAACCAGCCACTGGCCGTTTTGCGTCGGTATCTTGATATCCAGGACCTGCACGCGCCCGCCGGAACTCTGGATCAGCGATACCAGAAAGCTCGCGACAATGACGATCGACAATAGTGTCCATAACGATCTGTTGCCGGGCGCTCGGTGCATGACGGTTAATGTATCATTCTCGAAAGGATTTCACTGGAACTCGACGTGATTGTCCGACTGACCTTATTGACACTTCATCTTCGCGCTGTCCGCCAGCGCTACTTCGGCGGAACGAAGCGTTTCTGCCAGAACGACCTGCTTCGCTATCGACGCGCGGCATGATGGCGGCGACCTCGACAAGTGCAGGTTCAAATCAGATCAACTCGGTTGAACTCACCTTCCGGCCCGAAGACTTCAAGGTTAGCGACGCATTCAGCTGGTTCTCGTTTCGTGTGACAGCGAAAGAGCCGGCTGCTATTCAAATCCGCCTGAAGTTTCCGGACAACTACGCCCGGTTCTGGCCCAAGATCAGCACGGATGGTCTCAACTGGGATCGTGCGAGCGAAGACTCGGTCAGCATTTCGAAGAATGGCAAGAACATGCAGCTGTCGCTGCACGTGGACGCGTCCGGCACCTGGGTCGCCGCGCAGGAACTGTTTACGCAGAAGTCCTACGACAAGTGGTTCGAAGAACTGGCAGCACACGCCGAGATTCGAACCGCCGTCATCGGCGAATAGTGTCGAGGGTCGCCCGATCCACATCGCCAAGACGGCGAACAAACCCGAGGCCGTCCTGTTGCTCGGCCGGCAGCACCCGGCTGAAGTACCGGGCGCGCTCGCGATGCGCCAGTTCGTCGACGTGGTGCTCGGTGACACTGAACTGGCGCGTCAGTTTCGCGAGCGGTACACGCTGCTGATCATCCCGCTGCTCAATCCCGACGGCGTCGCTAACGGCAATTCGCGCCACAACGCCGGGCGTGTCGATCTGAATCGCGACTGGGGGCCGTTTACGCAGCCCGAGACACGCAGCGTTGCCAGGCTGATGGCTGGTGTCGACAAACTGGGTATGCGCCCGCGCCTGATGCTCGACTTCCATGCCACGAAAATGACGAAGACCACGCTGTTCTACACGCAGCGCGCTCAGGACTTAACAGATCCGCCGGATTTCGCCACGAATTGGCTGACGCGAGTTCGCGAGCGCTTGCCGGACTACGAATTCAAACACGACCCACGACCCACATCCAAGCAGGCCAACACCAAAGGCTACTTCTACACGCGCTACGGCATTCCGTCATGCACCTACGAGATAGGTGATGAAGCGGATCGGGAACTGGTGCGCATGTCCACACCCGTGTTTGCAGAAGAAATGATGCGCGTCATGTTGCAGGCCGCGCCGCCGGAGACCTGAGTACCCGGCCCGGCCTCGCGCCGGTCATTACCTTGTCCAACAGCACCGCCTGCCCGTTGACGAAGACGTGATGCACGCCCTCCGCGTACTGGTGCGGATCGTCGAACGTTGCCCTGTCGATGATCGTATCGGGATCGAATACGGCGATGTCGGCCATCGCACCGACTTCGATACGGCCGCGGTCGGACAGGTTGATCCTATCGGCCGGCATGCGCGTCATTTTATGGATCGCTGTTTGTAACGACAGGATGCCGCGTTCCCTGACGTAGTGGCCGAGCACCTTCGCGTTGGTCCCGTAGTAACGCGGATGCGGCCGCAGTTCGCCCGGCGCCATGATGCCGCCGTCAGAGGCGATCATGGTCTTCGGATGCTGCATGATGCGCTCCACGTCCTGCATCGACATCGCGTGATACACACAAATGCAGCCGCCGGCATACTGCAAATCCATGATCAGTTCAGCCGCGTTCTCGATGTTGACCTCGATTTCCCGTTGCTGCAGCACCTCGGCCAGATCGAGACCGTTCAGCGACGGGTCCCATTTGCAGTTGGCCAGCGCCACTCTCGATGGGTCGTTGCCGCCGCGCTCGTTGACCATCGCGTAAACAATACCTTCCCTGACCTTGGCACGCTGCTCCGGGTCATCCAGTCTGGCCTTGAGTGCATCGTTGCCGCCGTCGAGGCTCCAGCGCGGAAAGACCGCCCGCAGCCCGGTCGAGGATGCCGCGTACGGGTACTGATCGCTCGAGACGTCAACGCCACGTGCAATAGCGGCATCGACGAGAGCGAGGTTATCCACTGAACGGCCCCACATCGGCGCGCCCATGACTTTGTGATGCGTGATTTGGGCAGGTATACCTGCCTCTTCGCCTATCCGAATCGTCTCTTCAATCGAATCCAGCACGCCTAGCGCTTCGTTGCGCATATGGCTGATGTAGATGCCGCCATAAGGCGCGACGACTTTTGCGAGTTCGATCACCTCTTCGGCCGAGGCGAAACTGCCCGGGGCGTAAAGCAGCCCCGATGACAGTCCAAACGCGCCGCTTTGCATTGCCTGTTCGACCTCGTCGCGCATGCGCTGCATTTCATCATCTGTCGCAGGCCGGTCCTCAAGCCCGACGACCGTCTCGCGAACCGTCCCGTGGCCGACGAATGTGCCAAAATTCACGGCGGACGGATTGGCTTCGAGCTTTTTGAAGTCATCTTCGATCGGCAACGGCGACCAGCCGTCCGGCCCGCCGATAACGCTCGTTACACCCTGCCGGATCAGATTTTCGGCGTCGGGCCAGAGATAGATGCCGCTGCGTGCGGCATCCGGTCGCAGCGCGTGGGAGTGTATGTCGATGAAGCCCGGCGCAACCGCGAGACCCTTCACATCGACACGCATATCGGCGTCGCGGTCCGTGAGATCGCCGATCGCGACGATGCGGTCACCTGCAATGCCGACGTCGGCAATCACCGGCGCTGCGTCGAGCCCGTTGTAGATGCTTCCACCAACGAGGACGATGTCGAGCGATGCCGGAACCGGATCGTCTTGCCCGGTGCAAGCGACCAGCAGGGCCGCAAGAACGATGCAGCTAGACCAGCGCATTGGGCGCAACGTAAAGCGCAATGATCGTGACGATGACGATGCCGATCAGGTTCAGAACCACACCAGCGCGGACCATTTGCGGAATCGATACCTGCCCCGTCGCAAACACGATCGCATTCGGCGGCGTTGCGACCGGCAGCATGAATGCACAGCTCGCGGCGATAGTGATCGGCACCGTCAGGAACAACGGTGGCAGACCCGCCTGGACCGCGATCGCACCCATTACGGGCAGCAGCGTTGCCGTTGTCGCGAGGTTACTGGTCAGCTCGGTCAGGAAGATCACGAGCGTTACCGACGCAACGACCAGCACCGCGAGGCCAAAAGCATTCAGCGGCGCGAGGCTCTCGCCGAGCCACAGCGCAAGACCCGTGTCCGATACGGCAGCCGCCAGGCTCAGCCCGCCGCCGAACAGGATCAGCACGCCCCACGGCAGCCGTCTGGCATCGTGCCAGGTCATGAGCTGTTTCTGCGACTTGCTGCCACTCGGGATCATGAACAAGAGCACCGCTGCCGTCATTACGATGCCGGGATCGGTGACACCCTTGATGCCGAGAAACTCGGTTAGCGGTCGCAGCAACATCCACGACAGGATAACGAGGACAAAGATAACGGCGACGCGTTTCTCCGGTGTCGTGATCGGCCCCAATTCCTCGCGCAGTTCGTGCAGGTGATTGTCAACCGCGTCGCTGGCCGGAATGTTGACCGGATAGAGGAAGCGCGTCAGCGCGAACCAGGCGATGGGCAACATCACGAAAGTGACCGGGATGCCGACCGTCATCCAGCGCGCGAAGCTGATCTCGATGTCGTAGTTCTCGGCCAGGAAGCCGATCAGCAGCGCGTTTGGCGGCGTGCCGACCAGCGTTGCCAGGCCGCCGATGCTTGCCGAGTACGCGAGCCCGAGCAGCATCGCGATCTGGAAATTGCTGCGATTTTTTTCCGATAGATCCGACACGTTGTCGTGAATGACGGCAATGACCGACAGTACGATCGGCAACAGCATCATCGTGGTCGACGTGTTCGTCATCCACATGCTCAAGCCGGCGCAGACGAACATGAAGCCGCCGATCAGGCGCCGGCCGTCGGTGCCGGTCCGGTCCAGAATCGCGAGCGCAATGCGCCGGTGCAGGTTCCAGCGCTCGAGCGCGAGCGCCATCAGGAAGCCGCCCAGAAACAGGTAGATGATCGGGTTCGCGTACGGCGCCGCAGCGTCTCTGATACTCGCGATGCCCAGCGGCTCGAAAATCACGATCGGCAGGAACGCCGTGACCGGTACCGGGATCGCCTCGGTCGCCCACCAGATCGCCATCCACAGACCGACGGCGGCTGCCCGCCAGGCCTGCGGGTTCATGACGTCCTGCCACTGATTCGTGGCCAGCATCGCGACAAATACGAGCGGGCCAAGGACCCGACCCACTGTCTGATAGGTCTCGGGCGGCCGGCTGGCCGAGGGCTCTGCAGACGTGGGCGAAGTGGTCATTTGGAGCCGTCACCGACGGCAGCGCGAAAGGCGGGGGAGCACGATGGCTCCCCCGCCGATCGAGTGCACTTTTAGAAGTTTGCTTTCAAGTCGATATAGGTAAAACGCCCGTAGTCGCGGTGCGCATCATCGAAGAATCCATAGGAATCGTCGGCAATCGGTGCACGCTCATCGGAAAAATTGTTGACACCGAGCCGGACGCGCATATCGACATCGCCGACGTCGAAGCGGTAGTCGACCTTGGCGTTGTAGGTCGTCATCGACGGGATATCGAACGCCGTCACCGTTCGAGAGGATCTGAGTCAAATTCACCGATCCGGTTACCGGACACTGAAGCCGACCAGTCACCCTTTCTCCAGGACACGCTGGCAGCGTGCCGCTCGTCCTGATTACCGTTGATTCCGAGGAGATCGCCGAGCCCATCTGAGCGGGTAGGTGATCGTCGGATCGGCCGCTTTCCCATTCAGCACCGCCGTGGACAGTTCACTCGATGCGGTCTGCTTGAATTCGTCATAGAAACTGCCGTTATAGCGCAGATCGAATTCGCCGATCATCAGCTCGAAGTTGTAATAAATTCCAAAGTCGTAGCCTCGCAGCGTTCGCGTGTCGAGATTCGTGTAGTTGTCGGCCACGAAGTCCACCTCACCCACTGGACACAGGCCGGCGGCCAGGTAGCCGTCGATGAGATCCGTGTCGTCAGGATCGTAGGCCACACGCTGGACCAGCGGATTGCCCTGCACGCCGTCGCAAGCGCTGAGATCGGCAGACGTTGCACCGCCGGTTCCGGCCTGGGTCCTGAGCACGAGGTCGTACAAGATGTGGTTTTCCTCGCCGAACAGGCCGATCGTATTGTCCTTTTCGATCTTCCAGAAGTCCAGCGTGACGGTGAGGCGTTCCGTCGGCTGAAGGACGACTCCGATCGACGTATTGGTCGACTCCTCGGGCACCAGGTCCTTGCTGCCGGTCGCCTGTCGCTGTATGCCGTAGGCGTCGTCCGATCGAGCCTCGCCCTGATCCTCACCATAAAGACAGACACAGTCGTTGAGCGTATTCGAGCGCGCGACAAACTGCTCGTTGATCGTGATCAGGTTCGGCGCCCGGAACGCTTCGGACCAGGAGCCACGGAACAGCAGCTGGTCGATGGGTCGCCAGCCAAACGCGATCTTGCCGACCGTCGTGTCACCGATGTCATCGAAGTCCTCGTAACGCGCGGCAAGCTGAATATCGAGCGTTTCGTGCAGCGGAACCTGGAACTCCACGAACAGGGAATTCGTGGTTCGATTGCCCTTGCCGTCCGGCGTCGGGCTCGAGCGCATGACGTCCGAGGTGAACGGATAGGTGTCGCCCTCGTAATCGCCCTCGATATCGAAGACACCGGGATTTCCGATAGGATCCGATTCACGCAAGAACCTGATCGTCCCGTCGAGGCGCGGATCGCGATCGTCTTTGTAGGACTCGCGACGGTACTCGAAGCCGGCCAGGAAACCAACCGGCCCCGCCCACATCTCGAACAGCTCGGGATTGGAGAACTTGAGGTCCCACATCGACAGCGCCGACTCGCCGTTGCGATAAACGTCGATCAACGCGCGCTCGATATTCGAATCAACGCCCGCGCTGAACGGGTTGTAAGCCGCCGGCGTCGGATCAAAAAGCGCTTGTGTAATCAGCGTGTTCGACAGGCGATTGTGTGTGACTTCATCACGCGTCGCCTCGGACCAGGTAACGGCAGACTCCCAGTCCCAGTCACCCAGTGTGCCTCGCAGACCGTAAACGCAGACGAATGGCTTCACCGTCGTTGTCGGTAATTCGCGGATATTCGTCAAACCGATAAAGGTCCATGTTGAGTTCGTAGCCTTCGTCGGGCACGTCCGCGTAGATTGCCCCGGTCGGGTCCGGCAGGCGATTCGGGTTCGGCTACCGGCGCTAAGCTCGGCCCTGCCGAGCGGATTGTAGTAATTCGAGGCACCGACCCGGAGCGGAACGGCACTCAAGTCGATATTCGAGTCGTTGATCCGATTGGTTTTCGAACTGTAGTAGTAGAAGTCGGCGAACATCTCGAGGCCGGAATCCATTTCATGATTGAAATAGCCGAATATCGTGACTGCGCTCGAGTTCGGAAAGAAGGTCACGACCTTTGCCATCGCCATTGATGTCGTAGCGAATACCCCTGCTCGTGGCGTCCTCGCGCAGGCAGTTGCCGTTGTTGAGGTCATAAAATGTACCGGCGCAGTCCGGATGATCGATCGGAAAGAGCTCGAACTCACCGGAGCTGTCCGTGACGTCGCTTTCGCGCAGGCTGTGGGTGCTGCCCAAAGACGGTATGACATCGAAACGACCCCAATATGAATTCGCGCTGTCGTTGCGGAATTGGGTGCTCGTCGAAAACGGCGAACTCGAATCGAAAAACCGGCGGAAATCCGAGCTTGCCCAGCGCGGATTGTCCCTGGAATTCACGCGGTCGCGCTGCAGGTATCGGGCAAATACGCCGACGTGCGTCGCGCCGCCGTTGAAACTGTCACCCCATTCAATGGAGACAGCCTGGTCGTCGCGCGAAATATTGTCGTAGTCGCTTTGCCGTAAGCGAATCGTCAATCCTTCGAAATCGTCCTTCAACACCGTGTTGAGCACGCCGGCCACGGCGTCGGCACCGTAGATTGCCGATGCACCGTCACGCAGTATTTCAATACGCTCCACGCCAAAAACAGGGAGGTGGTTCGAGTTGACCGAGTTTACCGGGACAAAGCTGCCGCCGACTTCTTCGGTCTGATAGGTTGCCATGTTGACGAGGCGCCGGCCGTTCAGGAGCACGAGCGTGTTGCCCGTACCGAGATTTCGCATATTGATGGCGCCGACGTCGCCACGTGCCGCGTTCACGCCGCCCGCGGTATCCGTTTCACTGAAGAAGTTCTGGCCCATCTCGGGGATCATGTCGAGCAATTCATCGCCCGACTCGACACCGAGGATTTCGATTTCTTCCGCGCTGAATACTGACACCGCCAATGCGCTGGAGATTTTTGCGCCTTTTATTTGCGACCCGGTCGTAACGATCTCGTCGATCGACTCGTCGTCGTCTTCTTCCTCTTGTGCAGACACATTACCTGCAGCAAAGGGCAGCAATACAACAGCAGCCAGGAGTGAGCTTACGCGGCGGAAACCGCACGGAAATGTAGTGTCGATCGACATGATTTCTCCCCTCTGATGAGCTCTTCACACCATTCGTTATGATGGCTTCAAGACTTTGATTTCGAACCCAATCTTCACTTTGCCACACAGCGCCCCGGCGCTGCAATGGGTGTTTCTACTGAGTCGCGAGGAAGTCCCGCTCCAGCCCGGCAGTGGCTGTGTCCAGGCCCACCCTGGCGGCACTGAGCCATTGGAATCCAGCCTCGAGTGACCCCTTATGGTGCGCCAGCATCCGCCGCACTTCCTCGGTTTGTGGCCCACCGAGACCGCTGCGCTCCGCGACCATCGCGGCCGGATTCATGGCCTGCCTGATCACGCCGACGTCGAGCGGCAGGTCCTGCCCGGTCGATGCCTTATATATGGTCAGCAATTCGTCGTCGCGCAGGTCCTTTGGACGCTTGCCTGCGGCCCGGCCGTAGCCCGTCAACTCCGACGCGTAATGATGGCCGATGCGAAACGGCACGCCGGCTTCACGCAGCAGGACATCGGCAACCTCGGTCATCGTCGAATAATCGCTATCCACCTCGTCGAGCGCGCGCTCTTCGTCGATGATCAGATGTGTAATCACCGAGACATACGCCGCGTACATGGCCTGCGCCTGGGACGCGGTGTGCAGCGCCTGCGTGCCCGGCCGATAGTCGTTCATGCCAGAGTTCGTGTTGTGTGCATTGAGCGTGACCGTGTGCGCACTGCCGACAACGCTGCTCGCGAGAAGTCGCACCGCGTCGAGCGGCCGCGGGTTGCGCTTCTGCGGCATGATGCTGCTGACGTCGGTCTGTTCTTCCTCGAGCAGGATCCAGGGAGCAGGATTATGGTACTGCGTGTGCAGGTTCTGCATGAGCTGGCCCACCGTGATCGCCGATGTGGCCAGTGCATTCGCGAATTCGATCTTGGAATCGACGGACGACACGAGATTGGCGTCGTAGGAGTTCTCGACGAGCCCGTCGAAACCGAGCAGTTCGGCGAGCCGCTCGCGATTGACCGGAAATCCAGACGTACCGAGTGCCGCGGCGCCCAGCGGGCTTAGATTCAAGCGTGCATATGACTGCTGCAGACGCTCGGCGTCACGCTCGAACGCGGCAGAAAACGCGAGCAGGTAATGCGCCAAGGTCGTCGGCTGTGCCTGCACGCCGTGCGTGTAGGCCGGGACTATCGTCTCGATGTGCGCCGCAGCCAGGTCGAGCAGCGCGTAGCGTGCCGCAAGCAGGGCTTCATAGCTGTCGAGCAGCGCTTCGCGCAGCGCCATGCGCCGCATCGTCGAGCCGATGTCCTGACGGCTGCGTCCCGTGTGCACCCGCGACGCAGTCGGGCCGGCCACTTCGAGCAGTCTTGCTTCGAAATCCAGGTAGTTACTCGACCGAGTGCTGCCTTCCTCTATCTTGCTCATCGATGACCTCGGCAATGCCTTTTGCAATTGACGCTGCAAGCTCAGCCGGCACAATGTTTTCTTCGGCCAGCATGACGATCGAAGCTTTGTTGATTTCACCGAGATGATGAAAGTCGTCGTGTGGCTCTGCACGCGGCGCAATGATCGGCAGCAATACGAGCAACGAAATCAGCAATTGAATGTGCAAACGTAATCCCTCAGTATCCTGCCTATATGAAGCCTGTGTTCGCCCGGCCGCTATGGTCTAGAACTACCCGCGCTTGTATACATCTTTTCTGTCTCCGATCCTGATGACGTACACGACCAGTTGCGTGTCCTCGATCGCATAAAGGATTCTGAAACGCCCCTGCCGAATTCGATAACGCTCGCGGCCCGATAGTTTTTGCACGCCCCGCGGCCGCGGCTCATCAGCCAGTGATTCAATGCGGCGGACGATGCGACGACGGTCGGCTTTCGAAGCAATCGATTCAAGTTCTTTGGCGGCAGATTTCTTGATTCTGAGGCTATATCTTGCCACGCTTTTTCAGATCCCTGACGACGCTCTCGAACGAGTAGTCTGCCTCCGGTTCACGCGCCTCGAACGCCTCGAAGTCGCTTGCGTCCTCGGCGAGCGAGGCCTGGACTGCCTCGTTGACCAGCTCGGAGATACTTCGCTCGGTTGCGGCGGCCTTCAGCCTCAGGGCGCGGTGCAGAGCTGCATCGAAATACACAGTCGCGCGTTTCAGTTCGGTGTCCGCCATTCAGCCATATTAACGTTTTAACGTTACAACGTCAAAATGAGTGGTTACGGCGCGTTAACGCCACCGTAGGCAACTCCGGTCAGCTGCGCCATGTCGGATTTGAATGTCGTCAGATCGTCCTGGCTGAAGTCCCCCAGGTGTCGGTGACCGGCAGCTCGGGCCAGCACGGTCATGAGTTCCACCGATGCACTGAAGAAGCGTGCCAGCCGTTCGGCCGCGAGATCGACGGGCAGGCGGTCCCGCAGGTGCTGTTTCTGCGTCGCGATGCCGACCGGGCAGTTGTTCGTGTGGCAGGCACGCATACCGACACAGCCGATCGCCTGAATCGCGGCATTCGAAACCGCAACCGCGTCCGCACCGAGCGCCATCGCTTTGGCAAAGTCTGCCGGGTGACGCAGCCCGCCCGTGATGACCAGCGTGACACCGCTGGCATCGCAGGAATCGAGATGCTGCCGCGCGCGCGCGAGTGCCGGAATCGTCGGCACCGAAATGTTGTCGCGAAAGATCAGTGGCGCGGCTCCCGTGCCGCCGCCGCGGCCATCGAGAATGATGTAATCCACACCGATGTCGAGAGCGGCATCGATGTCTTTTTCGATGTGCTGTGCCGATAGCTTGAAGCCGACAGGAATCCCGCCCGTCCTTTCGCGCACCTGAGCGGTGAAGTCTCTGTATTGGCTTAGCTCGGTCCAGTCCGGGAAGCGCGCCGGAGAGATTGCCGGTGTGCCTTCCTCCAGGTTGCGAACCTCGGCGATCTTGCCTTTGACCTTTTCGCCCGGCAGGTGACCGCCCGTGCCGGTCTTGGCGCCCTGGCCACCTTTGAAATGAAACGCCTGCGTCTTTTCGACCTTGTCCCACGAGAAACCGAAGCGTGCTGACGCGAGTTCGTAGAAATAGCGGCTGTTGGCGGCCTGCTCTTCGGGCAGCATGCCGCCCTCGCCCGAACAGATGCCGGTGCCGGCCAGCTCCGCGCCTTTCGACAACGCAACCTTGGCCTCCTCGGACAGTGCGCCGAAACTCATGTCGGATACGAACAGCGGGATATCGAGTGTGAGCGGTTTCGCGGCGTTCGCGCCGATGACCACATCGGTACCGACCGGTTCGTCATCAAGCAGTGGCAGCTTGTGCAGCTGACCGACAACGAACTGCAGGTCGTCCCACTTCGGCAGCTGATTGCGCGACACGCCCATCGCGGACGCAGGACCGTGGTGCCCGACCTTGCTCAGACCCTCGTTCGCGAGCTTGCGAATAAACTTCACGTACGGCTCGTCCGGGCTGCCCGTGTGGTCCTGATAGACGCCCTGATACGCATCGCGCTGGTAAGGCTGCGGATGTGTCTGCGACCAGGCCTCGATCTCATCCTGGTCGACCAGTACTTTGCCGTCTTCGATCCACGAGTTGAATTTCGGCAGCGTCTCGCTGTGGTTGTATTCGCTGACACCCGTGTCGAGCCGATAATCCCAGCCGTGCAATCCGCAGATCAGGTTATGGCCGTCAACATGACCGTCCGACATCAGTGCGCCCCGGTGTGCGCAGCGCCCGTACATAACCGACACATTGTCGTCGAAGCGTACGATAACCAGATCAACGTCACCGACCAGGGCATGCATCGGTGCACGGTCTTCGACATCATTCCACAGAGCGATTTCTATTTTTTTCATTCGTATTTAAACCTTCTTACAGCCAGTGCCGCGACGATGAGTGTGCCAACAAGCAATGCGGCAACGTTCGGTATGGCCGAGACCGCGCCCGCCTGAAAGCTGATGAGTTTGTGCAGCGCATCCATTGTCCAGCCGGTCGGGATCAGCTTCTGCAGCCCCTGCGCCCACTCCGGTGTGATTTCGATCGGCCACCAGCAACCGCCCAATGCAGCAAGCAGGTTGGCAACCAGCACGCCGAGTCCGGCGGCTTGCCCCTCCGTACGCGCAAGGCTGCCCAGCAAAAGCCCTGCCGAGGCGCAGAATGCCGCCCAGGCCGCAAGCACGAGAATGATCATCGCAAGGTCCGGGCCCCAGTCCATTTTGAACACGAACGTGCCAACTATTAATGCAAAGCCGACCTGCAGAACGGCGAGCAGCATGCGCCCGCCCCATTTGCCGGCCACGACCTCGGTCCGTGTCATCGGCGCCGACGCGAGGCGCCGCAGCAATCCGCGCAGTCGCTCCAACACGAGCATCGTCGCGCCACTGGTCAGCAGCAGCAACAACGTAAACATCACGAGAATGCCCGGAACCGCCTGTTCGAAACCGACCGGTATGGTCTGACGTTGCCCGGCCGCCGAAACGTCGAGCTGCCACACGCGCGTTTCACCATTCAATGCAACGAGTGCAGCCGCGTTGAGTGGCTCATCCGAGCGCGCATCCGCCGTCACGATATCGGCAAGTACCGTATACAGGCTGCGTTGAATACGGATCATTTCATAGTTACGCAACAACGCTGATGCATTGGTGTCGTAGCTGGCATCGACCTGCTCGCCGGCTGCGATCTGCTCGCTGAAGTTGTCGGTCAGAGTCAAAGCACGTGGCGGCCGATTGCCCTCTGCATCGGCAACAACTTCAGCGCGCCACTCCGGATCGAATTCGTTCTCGCGGAGCCGCAAATCGATTTGATCCTTGAGAAATCCCGGCGATTCGGCCGCGACGACAATCGGCGTCGAACTTCCTCCCGACATTCCGCCCGAAAAACCCGCCATCACCGTGCCGATGAAGTAAAAGAAGATCGGCGGCATGAAAAACAGCCAGACCAGGGTGCCGCCCTGGCGTAGCTGGTGACGAACGTCATGCCATGCAATGAAAATGACGTTTTTCATGCGCGGGCGAATCCAGTGCGCAGTCGCCAGGCACATACCGCGAGGCCGCTGGCAGCGGCCGCGGCAACGATGAGCCAACTATTGGCGTCAATGATCCACGCGCCTGCCTCAGTGATCTCCGATGTCAACCTGTCCGCAACAAATCCGTTCGGTGACAGGCGCCCGATGGCGGCGATCCAGTCAGGCAAGGCGGCCAGAGGAAAAAAACTGCCTCCGGCCATCAGTAACGGAAACAACAGTATCGATGAAATGACGCTGGCCGTGTTCTGGTTGCTGAACAACATTTGCAACGCCGCGAACCAGGCGAACAAAGCAACGCCCGATAAAGCGATCCATGCCAGTGATGACGGGAATTTCATCCACGACACGCCGTGATACAGAAACCCCAGGATGAGTGTCAGCCCGCCAATGATGGCGATCATGACGGCAGCCGCCAACGCCTTGCCGATCACAAAACTACCCAGCTGTCCGGGCGAGAAAACCAAGCGCCGCAACGTGCCGTGATCACGTTCGGCCCAGAAGTCGCTCGCGAGTCCGTTGGACGAAAACATGACCGCCATCAGGATGATGCCTGGCAGATAGAGCAGCGCAAATGACGGCCGGGGCTCACTCGGCGGCGGTTCGACAATTACCACGTTGATGACAGGAGGAAACAACTGCGGGGCAACGACCTGGATCTTGTTTTGCAGAACAACCGCGACCATCGCGACCTCTGCATCGCTCGAATCGTCGCTATTGCCAACCAGGTCCTGGATCGTTTTGATCTCATCGCCGAACAACTGCTGCGCGTAAAATCCGGCGTCGAGCACGATTTCGGATACGTCAGTGATGATGCCCGGCAAGATCGTCTGTGACGGATTGGTCCTGAGCGTCAACGTCGCGGGTTCGGCACCGAGAAACGCGTCGCCAAATCCTTCCGGGATAATTAATAAACCGCTCGCCTCACCCGCGTTGACGCGCTCCGTCCCTTCTTCGGCCGTGGTTCTTTCCACCGAAATCAGGTCGCCGAGGTCACCGGTCGTATACGCCCCGGCGACGAGTCCGCTGAGAAACGACTCGTCCTGATCGGCTATGAGTAGCACGCCATGAGGCTGCGCGCCGCCGCCGCTCATCAGTAATGTGATAAGGCCGCCGACCGTGAGCGGTATTGCGAACCAGATCGCAGTCCGTAACACGTCCTGCCGCCAGCGTGACAGGTCCTTACGAAACGACGTCAGGGCGAAGCTCATGGGATTATTCGCGCAACTCTTTGCCCGTCAATAGCATGAACAATGTTTCAAGATTGGGACTGCGCAGAATGGTTTCGGTGACGGTGCCGCCAGCGCCTGAAACCGCTGCGAAAATCGTGGGCAGATGTTGCGATGCGTGCGACAAAGTCAGCGTGACGCAGTGTTTTTCCTGCGTGACAACTCCCAGATCAAGATCACCGCGCTCCATCAAGGCGTCAACAGCATGCCTGGTTGTGTCCAGCGGAAACGTCCCGTTCAGCTGCAGCACGTCGCGGGCGCTGAGCTTGGCGCGCAACTCACTGACCGTACCTTTGGCGATCACCTTGCCATGGTCCATGATCGCGAGCGAGTCGCACAGTCGCTCGGCCTCTTCCATGTAGTGCGTCGTGTAGAGGACGCACGCACCCGCGTCACGCTCAGCCTCGACCATATCGAACAGGCGCGCTCGCGACTGCGGGTCGACGCCAACCGTTGGTTCGTCGAGCAGTATGACGGGAGGCCTGTGCACGATGCCGCAGCCGAAATTCAGGCGCCGCTTCATGCCACCCGAATATTCTTTGGGCAGATCTTTGGCACGATCCTGGAGACCGATCGTGTCGAGCACTTCACTGACGCGCGAGTCGAGTTCCGCCCCACGCAGACCGTAGGCTTTTCCCCAGTAACGAAGGTTTTCCACTGCCGGCAGGTCTTCGTAAAGCGCCAGCTCCTGCGGCACGACACCAAGATTCTGCCGCGCAGCCTTACCGTCGGAAACGACGTCGTGACCCGCGACAAAGGCGTGCCCCGAGGTCGGTTGCAGCAAGCCCGAAATACAGTTGATCGTCGTTGACTTGCCGGCGCCGTTCGGCCCGAGCAGGCCGAATATCGTGCCTTTGCCGGATTCGAAGCTCACCTTGTCCGCCGCGACGAGGTCGCCGTAGTTCTTGGTGAGGTTTTCTACTCTGAGCATGGCAAGGGACGATATCGCAATTTGCACTGCAGGTCGCGCCTGACACTATAATCAGTCACCTTATTGTTCGACCCGGAGGCCATTACCATGCGAATGATCAGTTCTCTTATCGCCATCCTGCTCTGTTCGATGATTGCTGTCGCTCAGGCGGACACTATCGCCATTATCGGCACCGGCAATGTCGGGAGCGCACTGGGTCCGGAGTTTGCGGCGCAGGGCCACACGATTGTCTATGGATCGCGTGACCCGGATGACAGCGACGTTGCAGAACTCGTCGAACGTACAGGTAACGGAGCGTCCGCCACGACGCAGGCCGATGCGGTAGCCGGAGCAGACATCGTCGTGCTCGCCGTTCCCGGGACCTTGGTCGCAGAAATCACGGCAAAGCTCGGCGATTTGTCGGGAAAACTCATTATCGACCCGACAAATCCGATCAAACTCGACCTGCTGCGCATGCGACATGTTGCGGCAACGTCGAATACCGACGTCATTCAGTCGATCGCACCCGATGCCGACGTCGTCAAAGCATTCAATACGCTGGGCTGGAAAGTCATGATCGATCCCGACATTGCGGGCGGCCCCGTGTCCGTGCCGCTCGCGGGTGACAGCGGCCGGGCCAAAAGAAAAGTGGCGGAACTCGTCAGGGGCATGGGACTCGAGCCCATCGACGTCGGCGACAGCGATAATGCCCGCTGGCTGGAAGGTATGGCCGTACTGCTGATCAATAACAACATTCTCACGCCGCGCCCGAATTTCAACTTCCATCTTCGTGAGATGGATTGATGGCACATCGCATTTTTTTGACGGCGGCGTTTTTTTGTATTGGTATGCCGTTCGCCGGGGCGGATCGTGACTACCAAGCTCTGCTCGACGAGGCGATCGGAAAAATCGAGTGGGAGTTCGAGAAGGAATGGGCGTTCACCGAAACATCGCTGAGCGAAGGTGAACTGTTTGTCGGGCGCTTCGATCCTCGCCTTGAGGGCGATGAACAATGGACGCTGCTCTCGGTCGATGGGAAGGAACCAACCGACAAACAGCGTCGCAATTATCTGCACGACAAGGAAGAGCACAGTGACGAGTCCGATGATGACGACAATCGCGTCACGGCAATCGTTGAGCCCGACAGTCTTGAACTGGTCGAAGAAACAAATGAGCACTGGCTATTCACGTTCGTGCCAGCCGAGGACGAAGACGCATTCATGACCAGCGTCGATGCGAAGATCCGGATCGTGAAAGACGGACGCTATATCGATTCTCTCGAGATACGCAACTTCCAGGACATCAAGCCGGGATTCGGCACCAAGATTACCAAGTTTCAGATGCGCTTCACCTTTGGCCCCGCGCTGGATGCTGGCCCCATCGTGCCAAAGTCCATCAACGTCCAGGTCACAGGCCGCGCGCTGCTCTTCATCGGCTTCGATGAAACCGAGGTCACCAAGTACAGCGACTTCGAACACGTCGTCGACTCAACCGGAGCCAATTTATGACCTCTTGTACCTTCACAAAGCCGCTCCTGATTTTGGCCGCAACGCTGTTTATCGCGAACTGCGGTGGCGAAGCGCCGCAAACCGAGCGCGAAAAAAGCAGTATCGAGGCCCTCGCGGATGAATATCTTGCGGCGACGCTGGAGCGCTACCCGGAGATGGGTACGTATCTTGGCATCGATGGAGTTCGCCATGACCGGCTATTCGACAACTCGCTGGACGCACTCGCCGAGTGGGAGGAGCAGGAAGACGCGTGGCTCGCACGTCTCAATGCGCTCGAGGCGCCCGAAGATATTGGCAGCCGCGACTGGGTGACTTACGGCATTTTGCATGAGGGTCTCGAAAGCGCCGTGGCGACCCGGATCTGCCGCAGCGAACTCTGGCAGGCCAGCAGTACGACGGCATGGCACACGCGCCTGCCGTTCCTTTTCGATATTCAGCCAGTGGACACCGGGGATCTGCAGCAGCAAGCGCTCGACCGGCTACGTGAAGTTCCCGGGTATATAGATACTGAAATTGCGAATCTACGCCTGGGACTCGAACTGGGCTATAGCGCGCCGCGCGTAACCGCTGAAAAGGTTCCCGGCCAAGTGCGGGCGCTAATCTCGGATGACAGTCCGTTTCTGAACCTCGCGACTCGTGTCGACAACGAGGAGTTTACGGAAAAGGCAAACGCGATTACCAAGGACGAGATCGAGCCAGCGATCGAGCGTTTTGCCGACTTTATCGAGAACGTCTATCTCGATCAGGCGCGCGAGGAAATCGCGCTCAGCGCCAACAGGGACGGTGCGAAGTGCTATCCGGCACTGGTGCGATCGTTCGCCACCGTGCAACCGTCTGCCGCAGAGATTCACGATCTCGGACTGAAACAGATCGACAAGATACGCGCCGAGATGCGCGCCGTTATCGACGAACACTTCGGTGGCGGTTCGATCGACGAATTCCTGCGCAGGATCAATTCGGATCCCGAGTTCACGTTCGAGTCCGAAGACGCTGTGCTGCAATACTCGCTCGATGCCCTCGATGCCGCGAAAGAAGCGATGGAGAGTGTGTTCGGCCGCCTGCCGAAAGCGGATGTCGAGATCAAACCGTATCCGGATTTTGCCGAAAGCGGCGTCGGCGAGTATCACCCGTCCTCTGAGGACAGCACACGCCCCGGTATTTTCTATATCGCCGTCACAGATCCGACACATCGCAGTCGCGCACCGCAGCAGTCGACCCTTTATCACGAAACCTATCCCGGGCATCACCATCAGATCGCGATCGCGCTCGAACTCGGCGACAAGGTCCACGCCATCGCGCGCTACTTTGGCAACTCAGGATTCTCTGAGGGTTGGGCCTTGTACGCCGAACGGCTGGCCGACGAACTGGGTCTGTATGGCGACGCGCTTGACTACATGGGCATGCTGTCCGACCAGGGAGCGCGTGCCGCCCGACTGGTCATCGATACCGGCCTGCACACCAAAGGCTGGAGCCGGCAGCAGGCTGTCGATTACATGGCCAGTAATACGGCCTGGGCCATGGTCGATATCGAGAACGATATCAATCGCTACATCTCCTGGCCGGGACAGGCCAACGCTTACATGCTCGGCATGCTCGAAATCCGCCGCCTGCGAACATTAGCGGAGTACGAGCTTGGTGATGCGTTTGATCTGAGCGCATTTCACGACAGGGTGGTCGGCTTCGGCGGCACGACGCTGCCGATGCTGCACGTATCCATCCTCGCGTGGATCGAGGAAATGCGGGCAGACAGGAGACCGTTAAATGGTGCCGGATAGGTGACTCGAACACCTGACCGCATCATTACGAATCGATCAGGTGTCGTTCACTACAGAATTAACCGGTTGATCTCTGCTACGTTCACTCAATCCTTATTCTTTATCGGTATCGAGATCGGCGCGCACTCTGTCGATTACCGTCTACATGATCGCGTCACTGCGTATCGTAATAAATCGTGCCGTTCCAGGCACGATTGCGTACGACGCCCTCGTCGCCTGCCTGGCCGGTCACGCCGGCGCCAACCTGGATCGTGATGCTGGCATCTGACACATCACCCGGCGCGGCGATGTTCGTATATCGGAACTCATCGAATACGGTGCCATCGCGTGCCAGCGTCACCCAGAAGCCGGTCTGACTGTTTGCGTCCAACACGATATCGTCAATGTCAACAAACGTGGCCTGATCCAGACCTTGTGCAACTCCCTGGCCAGTGGCCACCAGTGTCCACGTCCGCGGCATTGAATGCGCAGTCAAAGTTGCAAACAGCCGGCGCCGTGATCGTGTCCTCGAAGCTGCCCGGCACCGTGTACACGGAAATCTCGAACTGGGTATTAGGCACATAGTCGACGTTAACCTCGAGTTCGGTAATCCGGATGGAGCCGGCGTTCGTCACCACGTCGAACATATTGCCAACGCCACCGTTATTCGAGCCGAAAAGCGTCGTCAGCGAGTTGGATGTGCCGAGTCCGCAAGGGTCGAACTGGCCGGCCACGTCTTCGATGAACTCGTAGCTGTTGATCCGGCCGGGCGTAGTTGCCGGGTCGTTCGGTGAAACCATCGGAAGAATCAAAATCCGCGATCTCAAGGACGTAGTAACGGGGGCCTAGGAGCCCGGGCTCGACGCGAATGGCGTCCCATGCCCGCCGTTGAAACGCCTCGTCGCCCTGGCCAAAATCAATGAACAGAAACGAGTCCATGATGTTGTCGGGCGTTGACTCCCATTCGAGGCGTCTCGGGAAACCGTTGACGATGCGGCAACCGGTACCGCCTGGCAGGAAGATGAAGTCGAACTGAAAGAAATCCGGGGTGGGGTCCAGGACGGTGCCCAGGCCGCTGTAGCGACGATTGACCAGGTTCGCTTCCGAGAAATTCGAAATGTCGTCGCGCTCGATTGCCTCCTGGCCGAAGGTCTGTGACTCGCCAGTCGATGCGAGCGTGCCAATGATGATGACCTGGGTAACCTCTCCGTTTTCGCTGAACGCCACGTAGCGATTGCTGTCGCCGTTGTCGAAGTCGACAACGACGGTGCCGTCGGTATCGATAGTCCAGTCGAATACAAACTGTCGGCGTTGCGTGATTCCCGTGCCGTCAGCATTAAAGGTCAGGAAATCGGCTCCAATAGTATTGCTAATGCTAAACCCGGTCGCGTCATTGTCCTGATGCTGGTAATAGGTCGCGATCTCCGTATCGGCGATATCGTCAGGTGCGACCGGCAAAATGCCGTCCGGGCCGAACGCCAGGAAAACGAGATCACCGGCCGGTGTCTGCTCTACGACCTCGTCGGGAAGTCCATCGTCGGGAAATGTCGTGACCGTCCGCGCGAGCGCGAACACCTGGTCGGCAACAAGACCATCGGTCAGCTTGATCAGCGTAATGCGATCGGTAAAACTCACGGCGCGGACCTGCGCGCCTGGCGGATCACGAAACGGGAATGACTCGAACTGCGGCGGATCGAGCAGATCAACGACGAGCTCGCCGTCTCCGTTCACCGCCCAGGCGATCGGCGAGTCGCCACTAAAGCCTACAACCGACCCGCCGCCGTTGGCATCGAATTCGAAGACGTAGCTTCCGCCCGTAAGCGGCAACTCGTCACGCGTAGCAACATACAGAAGTACCCGGGACCGTATCCGGCGAGAAGCCGATGTTGAGTTGATCGGCGGTCTCCTGGGTCGCCGCCTGCAGCTCATTCGGGAAATTGATCTGGAGATCTGCGAGGAAGGCGTCAAACACTCCTTGGTTACCGCTTTGGATAAGCTCCGCTGTATTATTGATGCCGGCTGGCAAGACTATGTTCGGGTTATCGATGACGGCCTTGATCACGGACGCAATCGTCAACAGCTCCGCACCATTAATCTGGCTCTGCAGCGTCGCCAGCTCGGCGTCGGTGGCCGGCAGCTCGCCGCCATTTACGCGCCGGATCAGTTCATCCTGTGCAGTCGTGATGTGGGTGATATTCAGCGCACCGGCGTCACCATTATCGACCACTATCGAACCGCTGGAGCCCAATTCCTGGAGCGCGCCGACGCTGCCTACCGTACTCGTCAACACAGCGTCTTCCTGGCCAAGGGCAGCGTCACCTTGTGCCTCCAACGTAATGAAATCATCCTGCGTCACCGCGTCAATCTCGAGCGTGTAATCGCCATTGACATCGGCAACCGCCGAATATTCCTCGATGATCGGCCGGCCCGATTCGATGATCGGTCGGCCGGATTCCGGGCGAACTACCGTGGCCGTAACGAGCGAGTTGGGCAGCGGGTTGTCGGTCACCGTGCCGGAAATTTTCAGTAAGGTATTAAAGCCGACCTCAAAGACGAGGCATTCCGGATCGAACGGGACCCGGCGGTTCTGCCGCAGTGAGAACGTGTCTGAGCTGGTTATCACCTGCTCTTCGGGGATGTCGCCGAATTCGACGACGTCGTCCACGATCGTCGTGCCGGCCGAGTCGCAGCTGACGAACACCTTGACGTCATTCAACGTTGTACCGGGATTGTTGATGTTCAGCGTGTACGTATAAAGAAACTCGGCGCGCCCGACGCGACGTTTGGAGACCAGCTCACGGTCTTCGACCGTGATTCTGGCTTCAGCTGTTTGCGGAAGCTGTACCGTGCCGATGAGCCCTATTACAACGATTGACAATAACTTGCGGTACAGCCCAGACATCGCGATCTCCCAGATTGCTTTTCAGATTATGTAAAACTTGTTAGCCGGATCATTCCCTTGGAGGCGCCGAGATCGCGCTTGCCTGCGCGATCTTGTATTACTTAGTGGTTGTAGGGACGCAACGGCAATTTACGCCGACGTCTGGAGAAACGGGCGATCAACAACAGTCCGGTCGCGAATAGCACCGCCGTCGTCGGTTCGGGTACAGGAACGACATCCTGCGCTATCGTGAAGCCTTCTGCCAACACGTCGAAAGTATCCGGATCGACAATCTCAAAAAACTGGCTGCCCGGAGTGCCCATCCCGAGAAAATCGAATTGAACAGAAAAGCCACCCAGCATGTCCCCAACAGCAAGCGGAACGACCAAGAACAATGCGTCAAAAAAGCCGTCGTCCGGGATACCCGGATCGGGTTGAATCTCAAATGGGTCCCAGTCTGCCGGCGACGCGATTACTACAAGATTTTCGAACAAGTCGAAGTCAAAGTAGATCGTGAATTCCTCGATGTCGAAACTGCCGGCAGAGTTGTCGACCGTGTAGTTGTACTGCCAGGTGTCACCACTTATGTTATCAACGGTATACGTTATCGAGTCGGCCAAGGACGAGGCAGCGAATAACAATAGCGTTACGCAGAAGAAGGTCCTTATAGTTTTCATTAGGGGGGACTCTCATTGTTGTTATTTATTTTCGATGAGTATATTGATTTTCTTCAACCCGCGACAGAGATTTAACATAAGATTCAAGGTATGCGCCGTGCTTTGAGGTTTGCCATCCAGGCGTGATAACCGATCGAACTGCAACAGGGGAGTGAGTTGGACGATCGACTGAGACAAGGCTTGCGAATCGGCAACTTCGTCGTGTTGCCGAGGACAGGCACAATTCGTGGATCTCACGGCTCGTACACGTTGTCCCCGGACCTCATTGAAGTTCTTCTGACGCTCGCCGCTCGGCCCGGCGAGTCGGTCTCGTTCGAAGACCTCGGCAGCGCCATCAGGGTCGACGCCGAACTCGGCAGGGACATCCTTGATCGTCATCTCCGGGCAATCCGTGACGCGCTCGACGATAACGGTCCGAACCCCCGCTTCATCGTGGAGTCTGACGACGGTGTTACGCTGATCGCCCCGGTTCGTATCGGCGCAGCCGAGGAGTCGGTTTTAGCGAGCGAGCCGGATGACGACGCCGAGGTTTCATTCCTGGCGCAGTTGCAACGGCGAAAGGTCATTCGAATCGGCGCCGCGTACGTCGTTCTCGCCTGGGTCGTCATCCAGGTTGCCGACACGGTGTTGCCCGCCCTCGGTCTGCCAAACTGGATCCTGACCCTGACGATCGCGCTCGCCATGCTTGGCTTTCCGATCGCCGTGGTCGTCGCCTGGCTCTTCGAACTCACGCCGGTGGGCACGCTGCGCGACGATCGCCGATTACCAATTTCAATGACGCCGCGACAAAAAGCCATCGACCTGGCGGTGTTGGGTTGCCTGGCTATCGTTGTCGGCTATTTCGCCATTAACGTGTTGTTTGACGTCAAGCGCGAAAGAGATGTCGAATCACTTTCATTGACTCCGACAATGATCACTGCGGCCTCCAACACAATTGCCGTGCTGCCGTTCCGTCTGCTTGGCACAAGTGGCGACAACTCGTACATCGGCGATGGCATTGCCGAGGAAATACTCCGCCTGCTTTCGCGACTGAGTGAGTTGAAGGTATCCGCCCGAACGGCGTCCTTTTATTTCAAGGATAAAGACGTCGATCTGCAGACCATCGCGCAGAAGTTACAGGTCCGCCATCTGCTGACAGGCAGCGTGCAGGTGTCCGGCGACTCGATTCGGGTAAACGCCGAGATTGTTGACGCGGTAACCGGCTATCAGCTGTGGTCCGAAGCATTCGATCGCAAGATGCTCGATATATTCGAGATTCAATCGGAAATTGCCAAAGCGGTCGCAGACTCTTCGAAGGTCGTATTGTCCGACGATTCCAATGCGAAGCTCAATTTCCAACCAACCAATAATCTCGAAGCTTACGACTATTACCTGCGCGGCACAGACTACCTTCGACAGCCGCGAACCAGCGACGTGCTTGAAAACGCACAACGCCTGTTTCATCGCGCACTGGCGCTTGACCCGCAATACGCTCTGGCATTGGCTGGCCTCTGCGAGACACACCTGGCGATTTACATTCGTACACGTTCCGTGGCAACCGTAGACGACGCAGAGAGCGACTGCCAGGCTGCGCTGGAGACCGACGCGTCACTGCCGGAAGTGCATACGGCACTGGGTTATCTTTACTGGCACACGGGCGAATTCCCGAAGGCGGAGCTGCAGTTTCGCACGGCCATCGACATCGAGCCGAACTTCTATGAAGCCTACGCCGGGCTTAGCGATACACTTTTTTCTCAAAACAGTATCGATGATGCCGGTCTCGTTTTGCAGCAACTCATCGAGTTGCAACCGGCGTACTGGCGAAGCCACTACAAAATGGGCTCCTATTACTATCGGCTCGGTGAGGATAGTAAGGCGCTGCCGTATTTTCGCCACGTCACCGACCTGACGCCGGACAACGCGCCAGGTTGGAACAATCTCGGTGCAGTGAGTTACATGCTTGGCGATCTCGAGACGGCTGCCAAAGCCTGGCAGCGCGCGATCGAGATCTCACCCACGCAAAGCATGTACTCAAACCTGGGTACGATGTACTACTACCTGGAGCGCTTCGAAGATGCCGTCGAAATGCAAAAAAAGGCGATCGAGCTCACGCCGAGTGATTTCCGACTATGGGGTCGAATGGCTGCTGCGTACCTGCAGATTGGCGGCCGCAAAGCTGAAGCAACCGCAGCATATAGCAAGGCGATTTCGCTCGCGAATGACGTTCTTGCAATAAACCCCAACGAATCGGACGCGCACAAGAATATCGCCCTGTTTTATTCACATACCGGACAGGCGGCGCTTGCGCAGCATTCGATCGAGCGAGCGCTTGAGCTTTCGCCAATCGATCCGGACACGCACTTTTTCGCGGCCTTGACCTATCTCGCGCTCAATAACCCCGAGCGCAGCATTGTGGAGCTCGAGCGAGCAGTTGAATACGGCTACTCGCGCAAGCTCATAGAGAACGAGCACGCATTGGACGCCATCCGGGACACCGAGCGCTTCAGGCTGATAATCTCCGATGCGGCAATGTAGTTCAAAGCTGCTGTCACTATTCGGCGTTCGACTCGGAATTGGACGTGCGCCGGATGATGTACTGCCGGTTGGCCGGGAAGGTCCGTTCGAAAACGCTTTTTTCACCCGTGGACCAGACGATTTCCACGCGGGAGACGGTGTTTTGTTCGCCGAGTCCAAAATGTGCCACCGGATGATCGAACGACATGAAACCACCGCTGGCCTTCAACTCCCGTACCTGGTGGCTGGTTTTCCCCTCATCCTGATAGTAGATCGACACCTTGCTGCCGATGCCGAAACGGTTGGCGGTGTCATCCCGCAGCGCAAAGCTGATCGAATTGTGGCTTGATTCTTCGTTGCGGTAGATTCGCAGAGGTGCGAGTACCCCGGTAGCAAATATATCGAGGTCTCCGTCCAGGTCGAAGTCCACCTGCACGTAGCTGGGCGTGTTGATCCAATCTTCTAGGTTGAACGCTTGTTGTGCCGCGATGAAGCCCTGTCCCTGCTGGTTGTGGAAAAAGACGTTACTGTGGATTTCCCACTCACCTTCGCCGAAGCGGAAACCGTTGGCCGCGTATATATCCTGCCAGCCATCATTATCCAGATCAGCGGCCTTCGCGTTCCAGGTCCAGAAGCTCTCGGCAATACCGTAGTCAAGAGTTGCGTCGCGGTACCCGCCTGCACCATCGGCCATTAACAGCACATTGCGTTGCACTTGCGCCAGTTCCTGGCTAACCGAAAAGCGCTCTTCACGAATGTCATTGCGCGCCATGTTATGGCAGTACTGGCGGTGTGCCGCATAGTGGTCCGGAATGCTGTCGCAAAGGGCTCTCTGCTGGGTCGCGATGGCGACCGCCCGGTACATCGCCGTCAGGCATTCGTCCCGATCACGTACTTCATCCAGCTTTTGACACCATTCAACATCTCTGCGTTCGATTCGGTCGCGGCCTTCCAACAACAAGCGGCAGCGTGTCTGCGCTTGACGGTCGACAATGAGTTCGCAGTAATCCTGACCAATTCCTTTGGAGAAAGTCATATCAGCAGAGAAGATGTCGAGATGCAGGTCGTTATTGAAGTCAGCTGAGTCAATTGACATGGTGTTGAGCGTCGTGGCAGGAATCCAATCATCTGCCCGTGCTATCCGCCGGAGTGTGCCATCGGGCGTGCCCTGGAAGTAGATATCGGGGATCTCACGGTCGTTGCCAATGGCCAGATCTACCGCACCGTCATCATTCAGATCAGAGAACAGCACTGATAGCGAATCCCCTCTGATTTCGTTCAGCTTGATTGCCTGAAAGCCGTCTACCGAGTTGATCAGAAACCGGTTGCCAGAGTAATTTTCCAGAAAAGCCTTGTCCTCGCCGAAAGACCAGTTGCCCAGAAATATATCCAGATCGCCATCCCTGTCGACATCCGCAAAACCGGCAGATACTGCCAGTATCGCGTCGCCATTGCGCACTCGCACGGTACGGTTGGTTTTGAAGCCTGCGCCGTCGTTAAATAGAATCAGCGCGTCGCCCCCGTAGCCGGTGACAAGTATGTCCTGCCAGCCGTCGTTGTCGAGGTCCGCGAACGCGGTGACGTACGTGTCCCTCGGAACGGCTGCATGCGCTGCGATGGGCTGGCGCACGAATTGGCCATTGCCGGTGTTGCGGAACAGGTGGATACCGTCGTTGGAGGCGAGTACCAGATCCGGCCAGTGATCATTATTGAAGTCACCGCTGGCGATCCCGCGCCCCATGATAAATGGAGAGCGGAATTCGAGCAGCGAAAAGCGCCACACATCCGGGATGCCGAAGGCGGCTGCGGAGTGGCGGGAAAAACTCTGTTGGCTGTCGACGCGCGCGGCATGTTCGAAATAGCTCGCGCTGATGCGGGGCGTCACGAAGAAGGCGTGCTCTTGAATAAGGTTGGCGCCTGGTGAGTCGACGAGCAATCCGCTGTCTGCGACTGTGCCGAGCACGTCCGGTTGCGCGCTCAAGGCCTGTTGGATGTGGATCATCGTCGCCCGATCAATGGCCATCTCGATCTGCTGATTGATCGCCACACGTTTGCATACATCGACCTGCGGGCCGGTGATCTGCTGACATTGCTCAGGGTCTCCTTGTTTTGCTGCATTAACGATGGTTGCGTGCACCCGGCAATCTTGTAGTAATCCAGGTTCGATCAGATTCGCGCAGATAGCGGCGCTCGCGCCGTCATCGATCATGCCGAAAGCAACCAAACGCCGGCAGGTGCTACGCTGCACGGCCTGGTCGAGTTCGTCGCAGTTTTCCAGGCGTCGACCGGACGCCAGTCTCAATACGCGCGCATTGGCATAGCACTCGTCACGCAGCTGGGCTACGTCAAACGCGGCACAGGCGTCGGTATCGTTGAATTTGTCCAGGCGGATAGCTATGCCTTGTTGTTTACACCATTGCACGGCCTGCGGGTTGGCCAGTTCTTCACACATCGCCAGGGGTTCACCTGCCCGCAGTCGCGCGCTGATAACCAGTTCCATGCATGCGAATTTTCGTTGCGCAGGCTGTAACGATTCGCACAAGCTCATGTCGCGTTTGGACTGCGCTTCATTCATCGTTGTGCGTTGCCGGTATTCGGTGTGACAGAATTCGCGCAATGCATTGTTGTCCGACCATGCATCACACAATTCCACGCCGCTTCCCTTGGAAACCTGCGAGAAAACGAAGTCTGCGATACAGGCCTGTCGTTGGTAGGGCTCGTCGAGTTGGTCGCAGATACGCGTGGCAATCGCAATTTGCTGCGGATAGTCCATCATCGGTTCCGCGGCGACCGGTGGTTGTAGTTGCTTCGATTCCTGATAAGCGGCGACCACGCGTGCACTGGTCCAATCCTCAAACGCTTGCACCGTATAGCCACTGGCGATACCGAATAAAGCGACGACCGCAAAAAGCGCCAGCGCCAACTGCCTGGACACGTGCCGACTGAGAATGAAAAAGGGATAGACACTGAAGATCCCCAGAGTGAATAACAACGTCATGGAAAACAATGTGGGTACGCCGCTACCCAAGAGCAAGGAAACCACAACCACATCAAACGCAATGGGCACCGGCAGAAACGTGCCGACGATCGCTACCGCTAGAACCGCAAGCAGACTCGTATGTAAGCCGGAAAGTTGCTCCAATGGCACTAGTTCAACCACCGCCGCACCCAGTAATCCGGCAAGTGCCATAAAAGGCACGGTAGTGCGGAATATCAACGCCAGTGCTCGTAGATAGTCGCGCAGCACGGCGCTGGCCGCGGCCAGCCAGGTCCGATCATCACGCGCCATCTCGATAGAGGTCTCGCGGTGCTCGTCAATGACGCTATGGCGAAAGAAAGAATGCTGCAGTTTGTCTTCGACCTGGTCGTGAACGGCGGGCGCCAGGCGCTGATGATCGAGTCGTGCGAGCAATGGAATGACAAGCCCAATGAATAACAGCACGGCAATGAGCTTCGCCGTCGCAATATGGAACGGCAGAAGCGAAAAAGACATGGTCAGCACAATGATATTTAGCGTGGGCGAGCTGGTCAGTGTTGCCACTACCGTTTCGATACGCACGCCGGCCTGGTACATACCGTGCGCGATGGGAGTCGCACAGTTGGCGCAGACACCCAATGGGGCGCCCGTGACTACTCCTTTGAGGGTGTTTAGAAACCGGTTGTTGAACGCGTGACGCGGAAAGTAGTTGAGCAGTGACAGGAACGCCGCAGCGAAGAATACCCCGAAGGTCATTCCTTTCCAGTTGGTGTAAGCCCAATTGACGGCCGTATAGATAATACGTTGATATGCAGGATCCGCAGCCGCAACGGGTAGCACGATGTCGAAGGCAAGTGTACCAACGGTGGTGCGCTGCCCCATCTGCGCTTTTTCTGTCAGCGCAGGAATGCGTGACTGTCCCCAGAAAAACAGGATGATGCCCGCTGCGATGAGGACCGCTAAGAAGATCTTCTTGCCGTTACTCCTGAGAATGACGTTATCCTTAGCCAGCATCGTCTCCCGTTCCTTCTTTGCCTGGGGCTGCATTGCTCCGGGGTCGTCTGAAGGATAGGAAATTCTATCGCGTTGGCGAGTCCAGGGGTGTGTCGAATTAGCCGCGAATATTCACGGCGGGGCTGACGGTAACGAG
This sequence comes from uncultured Gammaproteobacteria bacterium, assembly GCA_963711285.1. Taxonomy (GTDB): domain Bacteria; phylum Pseudomonadota; class Gammaproteobacteria; order Steroidobacterales; family Woeseiaceae; genus UBA1847. The sequence goes on from CAVQDJ010000013.1 coordinate 94,652, forward strand.
CATTCGTTGCGAATCATGCGGTATCGGGATGCATTTTCGGCCGTTCTGGCATGGATCGAGGAGATACGGGGAGTCGAAGCAGGGTAAATGGTGCCGGATAGGTGACTCGAACACCTGACCCCATCATTACGAATGATGTGCTCTACCAACTGAGCTAATCCGGCAGCGGCGCGAAGTATAGCCGTAGCGCTGCTGATCGAAAAGGGGCACCGCGCCTATTCGGTCCGGTCGCGCACCTTGATCAGTACCTCGACACTCTCCCGCTCCGTGCCTGCGGGAAGCTCGGGCAGATTCCGGAAACAGACCTGCTCGTCCGCGATGTCCGATAACTCGCCGGAATCCACATTATAGAAGTGATGATGCGGATGCGTAGTCGAGTCGTAGAATTTGCGCACCGGATCGACCATGACTTCTTTGACCAGGCCGCGTTGGCTGAACAGATTCAGAGTGTTATAGACCGTGGCTTTAGAAACCCCGCTGCCGGCAACCTTCAGCTGCTCGATGATTTGATCCGCCGAAAGATGCTGCGGTCGCTCCAACAGGATGCTCGCAATCTCGACGCGCTGCGGCGTCGGCAGAATGCCGTGTTTGTCAAAAAGGTAAATCAGACCTGACCTGGTCATTTTTCCAAGTCCCTGAGAGTTGCGATTCGTGAATTATAGCCCACTTTTGCGGCGTGCTGCGTTCACGACCGTGACCTATCCTTGCAGCAGGACAAGGAGGTCCGTCATGCCTACTCAACTTCGCGGGATTTCGCTCTATGAACTGCTCATGACCCTGGCACTGGTCGCGGTACTGCTCGGTCTCGCCGTGCCCTCGTTCTCAGGCATTGTGGCCCGCAACCGGATGCACACCGAGATCAATGCCCTGTTTCACGCGATCCATCTCGCGCGCAAGGAGTCGATCATGCGGCACAAGGTCGTGTCGATCTGTCCGAGTAACGACGGTCTGAGCTGCGCGCCCGGTCGCGACTGGTCGGCCGGCTGGCTGATGTTCGAAAACGCCGATCGCGACGAGCCGCCGCGTCGGGACGCCGGCGAAGCGCTATTGCAGGCACATACGGTCGGCGAGAACGTCAGAGTCACAGCGAACCGCCTTGGCTTTACGCTTCGGGCAACACGAAAGCGGGCCACCAACGGCACTTTCGTGGTGTGTGACACGGCGGGCAGGGCCGCGCCCCGAGCGCTGGTCGTCAGCTATACGGGCCGGCCCCGCGTGGCTACAAAGACGCCCCGCGGAGACCCGTACCGATGTCCGGATTAAGTTAAATTCTCGACCCCGAAATCGACCGTTTGTCGGACTCATCCAGCCGCTCGTCAGTTAAGTGGGAACGCCTGGACCGCGCGCAGTATATTGCCTGCATGAAAAAACGAACCCAAAAAGGCTTCACGCTGTATGAGCTCCTGATTACGGTCCTGATCGTCGGCGTCGTGCTGTCGCTCGGAATCCCGAACCTGTCGGAGTTCACTGCCAATAGCCGGATTACGAGTACGGCCAATGACCTGCATGCCGCGTTCCACCTGGCGCGCAGCGAAGCGGCACGTGCGAAAGACAATATCACGATCTGCGCGAGTGCGAACTCGATGGATGCCGATGCGGATTGCGGCGGCACCTGGGACCAGGGCTTCATCGTCTTCATCGACACCACTGGTGATATTTTGCGCAACGGCGTGAATGAAACGGTTCTCAGAGCGCATCCCGCGATTGCGGATGGCGTCACAATGACCATAGAGAACAACGCAACGTTTTTCAGCTACGGTCCTTCAGGACTCGGGCGGGGCAATGTACTTGGCAACCAGTCAATGACGCGAGTCGTTATTTGCGACGCGCGCGGCACCGAAGAGACGGCCAGGGATTTCTCGGCCGCTCGCCTGTTTGTTGCGACACCGCTCGGTCGCGCAACAATCATTCGCGACTTTAACACGGTCGAAACTGCATTGGCGTCAATCGGCTTACCCTGCCCGTAGCCGCTCGCTGTATATATATAAGGAATAGATTCGATGTTGATGATTCACGAAAATGGCGCACACCGGCAACAGCGAGGTTTCTCGCTCGTCGAGGTGTTGATCGCGCTGGTTATCATGTCGGTTGGCATGCTTGGCATCGCCGGCCTGTATGTGCAAAGCATGCAGGCGGGCCGCACGGCGACGTTTCGACATCATGCCGTGACCCTCGCTGGCGACGTTGCCGACCGAATTCGGGCCAATCCGACCGCTGGCGGAGCCTACACAGCCGTGGGTGGTGCTGACAATAGCTGCGTTGACATGGGTGTGAACTGCAGTGCGCCGCAAATGGCGGCGCACGATATCTTTCTTTGGACCGATCAGGCGCAAGATACGCTGCCAGCTGGGACCGTTACGATCACATACGACGGCGCCGTAACGCCGCCCACTTTCCTGATTGAAGTCGAATGGGTCGAGGCTGGTGAAGATCTCGACTACACAATCCAAATTCCGGTCATAGGGTCATGAGCATGGTTAGCAGACAGAAGGGCATGACCCTGGTCGAGTTGATGGTCGCGCTTGCGATCGGCTCGTTCCTGATGATCGGCGCCGTACAAATTTATAACCAGAGCCGCCAGGCATTTGTCATTAACGAGTCCATTGCACGCGTGCAGGAAACGGCGCAATTTACAATGGACACGCTCGAAAGTGATCTGCGGATGGTCAGCAACTGGGGCCGCAACAGCCGTCCGCAAATGGTCGAGGGACGCTCGTTGTCGGCCGCATCCACAGGCGCTGCAGCCGTGGCAAACCCCATAATGCTGCCGGCTCCTCCTGATTGCGGCGCAGATTGGTCACTGAACCTGTCGGCGATAGTCGATGGGGAAGACAATTCCTACACCCTGCTTTGCGCGGCCGAAGGGGGCGCCGGTGCGCAACCTAATTCCGACGTAATCACGGTGCGTCGCGCCTCGGTCAACCCGGTCGCCCCGCTGGATGGCCAATTGCAGATCCAGACGACACGCGTTCAGGGCCGGATGTTTTCTGACGGCAACGTACCCGACGGCTTTAATACCGACATAAACCCGAACACGGGCGAACCCAACTCGACGACACACAATTTGATCATCAATACCTATTACGTTGCAGCGGATTCGGAACTTATCCCGGGTTCACCGGCACTGCGGCGCAAGTCTTTGGGTGTCGGACTTGCCGGACCCATCATCATCGATGAGGAAGTCGCGCCTGGCGTTGAGAACATCCAGATTCAACTCGGCGTTGATGTTGACGAAGACAACACGGTCGACCGCTATGTAAATCCCGGGGATGGTATTTACGATCCGGACGACGCGGCCTTCATACCCGGCGCCCGTGTGATCACCGCTCGGCTGTGGATCGTAGTCCGCGGCATCACACCTGAGGTTGGCATACAGGACAATCGCGATTACGAGCCGGCGAACATGGATCTCGGCGTGCCGTCGGACAATTTCCGCCGCATGCAGATATCCAAGACTATTCTTCTGCGCAACGCACGAACCTGATCCAGGGGAAGACAATGAAAACAATGACTCAATTTCGGAAGCAGCAAGGCGCGGCGCTCATCGTCGGCCTGATCATGATGGTCGTCATCACGGTCCTTGCCATCTCCGGCATGAATACGGCGACGACGGAACTGGCAATGGCACGTAACGACCAGAACTACGAGAACGCGTTTCAATCGGCCGAAACCGGTCTGGAGCAGGCGCTCGCCCAGGGATCCTTTCAGGCATTCGCTGGCAGCACGACCCTGAATCACACCTATGGTAATGAATCAGTGTCGGCAGAAATCGTCTATGAAGATTCGACGCACGTTCCGGATGCCGCGTTCAGCCTCGGCGGCGGCGTCAAGGCCTATCATTTTCTTGTGACAGCGACAGCTGAGTCTCGTCGAGCACCCGGATCGCCGACCGATCGCGACTCGTTTGCGACTCATTCGCAGGCATTTTACGTCGTTGGCCCTGAACAAAATACGATCAATTAAGCGGTACACGGAACGGAGTATCCCCATGAAATCTAGAATTATTATTACCGCGCTGTTGCTCAGCCTTGCCTTACCGGCCGCGGCAGACTTCCGCACGATCGTGGAAGGCTATGAAGTGTCGGTGCGCAATATCCGCCTGCCACAGACCGAGTCGGGCACGATCGCATTCAAAAGCTGTGGCGAGTGTCCTTATCAGACGAAGCGCGTTGCCGCTGACGTGAGTTGGGAGGTCGACGGCCAGGCAGTGTCACTAGAGAAGTTTCGCTTGCGGCTATCGGAGATAAGCGACAACGACGATTGGACCATGACCGTGGGTCATCATCTCGAACGAGATGTCATTGTCCGCGTAACGGTACGGCTCCCGTAGCCCGACCCAAGGAATTTGAGAGGGAAGAATAATGAATAGCGTTTTTCAAAAGGCAAAATGGACTGGCCTCGGGCTGCTGCTGGCTGTTACTTGCGGCGCGCCTGCGCTCGCGGACGACACCGAGTTGCTACTGGTCAATCCCAACGCCGATACACAGACTATCCCGAATGTGCTGCTGATCATCGACTCGTCGGGCAGTATGGTGAATAACTCGGAAGAAACGCGCGAAATCTACGAGTTCGACCAGATCTACGCCGGTGGTATGGAGCCGTGCGATACAGACTACCTGTACTGGACCGAGTTCAAAAAAATCACGCCCAGCTGCGATCCCTCGAATACCCAGAGGATTCTCAAGACAGCGTTTGTCTGTGACCACGCCACGAAGCAGCTGGAGGGCATCGGTATCTACCGCAACACGATGGCGCAGTACCGTGACGGTAGCTCCGGCTTTTTCAGCATCTTCCTGGGCCTCGACACGGAACGCTGGCAGAAGCTCGAGGACGGCAACGAAACGGGAATCGTCGAATGTAAGAAAGACCGTAAGAAACACGGCGACGGTGTGGATCTGCTTGCCGTATACGCACAACGCGGCGGCGACGTGGAGCCGTTTACGGTCGACGAAGACGAGGAAGTCGCCTGGGGCAGCTGGCCCACGAATCAGTCCGTAACGGTGTATGACGGCAACTACCTCAACTATCTTGAAAATCCCGTCATCGTACTCGACACGCGCATCAACATCGTGACCAACACGGCCAGGGCTATTCTGAACTCGATCGACGGCATCAACGTGGGCATCATGCGCTTCAACAATAACCAGGGTGGCCCGGTCATCCTGGGAATGCAGGATCTCGATACCAACCGCGCCGATATCATCGCAACAATCGATGGCATCGTCGCGGGCGGCGCAACGCCGGTGTCGGAGACGCTTTTTGAGGCAGCTCTCTACTGGCGCGGCCTGCCCGCCTACTATGGCGAGACCGTCAACGAGCATGCGACGGATGACGATGCGCTCGCGTCGACAGGCCCAGAGGTCTACCAACAGCCGGAAAGCCAGGCTTGCAGCAAGAACTTCAACGTCCTGCTGACGGACGGGCAGCCGGTCAATGACGCGGAGACGCCCAATCTTGTCAATAATCTGCCGAACTGGTTTGCGACACTGGGCCAGGCAGGATGCACCGGCGCGAACGAGGGCGACTGCCTCGACGATATCGCCGCGTATCTGTACGAGGATGATATCTCCACGGAACCAGGCCGACAGGTCGTCACGACACATACCATCGCATTTGCCGCTGATTTTCCGTACCTGGAAGAAACTGCCCTGCGTGGTGGCGGCGACTACTTCGAGGCTGACGACGTGCAGACCCTGACATTGGCGCTGCTCGAGATTGTCAACGATATTCAGGACCGTTCTTTGTCATTCGCCGCTCCGGCCGTTGCGGTCAACACATTTAACCGCACGCGCAACCTGAACGACGTGTACCTCACGACGTTTGCGGCGCGCGAGAAGGTCCACTGGCCGGGCAACCTGAAAAAATACCGTATTTCGGATGGCCAGGTCGTGGACAGAAACGATGCAGAGGCCGTCAACCCTGCGACTGGACTGTTCTATGACACGGCGGCCAGCTATTGGTCGGCCGGCACGGATGGCAACGACGTCAATTTGGGCGGCGCCCTCGAGAACTTGCCTGATCCGGTCCAGCGTGAGCTGTACACAAACAATTCCGTGGACAATGACCTGACGGCCGCAGCCAACGAGCTGACGCCCTCAAACGAGGCCGCGTTCGAGCTGGCCGACTTCGGTTTGACCGGCGCTGCCGGCGAGCCGACGATCGAAGAGCTCATTCGTTGGGCACGTGGTGAAGACGTGGCGGATGAGGATCTGGATCCGCTCACGACGACGCGCAAGGCGATGGGCGATCCCCTGCACTCCCAGCCTGCGGCGGTTGTGTATGGTGGCGACGAAGACAATCCCGATGTTGTCGTATTCACGGCAACGAACGACGGATATGTGCATGCGATCGACGCCGACACCGGCGAAGAGCTGTGGGCCTTTATCCCGAAAGAGCATCTCACGAAACTGCCAAACCTGTTCTTCAACCCTGACGCCGCGTTCAAGAGCTATGGCGTTGACGGTGACATCGTTCCGGTCGTGGCGGATCGGGATAGAGACGGCGTGATCGAGTCGATCGATGGTGACTTCGTCTACATATTGTTCGGCATGCGGCGCGGTGGCAACGCCTTCTACGCGCTGGACGTGACCGACAGAAACAGCCCGCAACTCAAGTGGCGCGTCGAAGCCACAGGCTTTGGTCAGAGCTGGTCGCGGCCAACGCTTGCGCGCATGGATATCGACGATCCTGGTCTCAATAATGATCAGGCGGTCGTCGTCATTGGCGGCGGCTACGACGGTCAACACGACGTGATGCCGCATCCGGCGAGCTCGGATACCCAGGGCGCGGGCATCTTCTTCCTTGACCTGCAGACGGGAGACGTATTGTGGCGCGCTGGCGAGGACGACGCCGCCGACCTGCAGCTGGCAGGTATGACCCGCGCTATTCCAAGCCAGGTGACAGTGATCGATGTCAATGGCGACCGCTTTGCCGATCGCATGTATGCGTCGGACATGGGCGGTCAGCTTCTGCGCTTCGATATTTTCAACGGCAAGACGCCGGGCGGAACTGGCGCGGACGCATTGGTAACGGGTGGTGTCGTGGCCCAGCTCGGTGCGGAAGGCAACGCTGTCGGTGACGAAGACACCAGGCGCTTCTATACCAGCCCCGATGTATCGATTTTCAACGACAACGTGCAGGACCGGCGTTTCATCGCGATCAGTATCGGCAGTGGTTACCGGGCGCATCCGCTGGATAACATGAACAACGACCGCTTCTACTCGATTCGCGACAAGAACATCTTTAACCCGTTGTCGCAGGCCGAGTACGACGCGTTCACGCCGGTCAAAGACGACGAACTGATCGAAATCAGCGGCCAGGTCGGCACGGCGATCGGCCCAAATCAGCCCGGCTGGAAATTTACGTTACCAGCCAACCAGAAGGTCTTGTCGACGTCAGTGACGTTCAATAACGAGATCTTCTTTGTTGCATTCTCGCCCGACGTTGCGGGCGCATCGGAATGCTCTGCCGGTGCAGGCCGCAACTTCCTGTACCGCGTTGCGGTCGCAAATGGCGATCCGATCGGCGATTTGTCGGGACTTATCCCCGGCACGGAAGACGACGCGCGCGTCACTGACCTGTCACAGGGCGGCATTGCGCCACAACCCAACTTCCTGTTCCCGAGTCCGGACGCCGATTGCATAGGCGACGAGTGTTCACCACCGCCAATCGGATGTGTAGGCGTTGAGTGCTTCAGCCCCGATTTCGATAACCCCCCGGTTCGCACTTTGTGGGTGCAGGACGGAATTGAGTAAAAGGACGACAAGATGAATATCAGGATATGGAAAGCCCTGGCGATTCTCGGACTGGCACTGAGCCAACCTGCGGTCGCTGATGATGAGACAACGATATTGGTGAATGCGGTGGAAACATCGCCGTCAAACATCATATTGCCGGCGTCGACGAATGGAATGATGTCATTCAAGCCGTGTGGCCAAGATTGTGACAAAGAGTATGAGCGTGCTCGAATCACCGAAGGAACAAGGTTTGTGGTCGATGGAAAGGCCGTGAATTTTGAGGATTTTCGCAACGCATTTGCTGTTATCAGGGGAAATAACGACAGCTATGCGTTAGTCAGCTATGACACAAAAACCAAAACAGTAACGAGCATAGATGTAGCGAGGTAGGTTTTTTTGCTGGTGACTGACTGAGCGATAGGTCACGGAATGACGAAAGAGGTAAGGACACATGAATACGTCCAACAAGCACTCCGCTTGGGCACTAGCGGGTCTGTTGCTCACAATGATTGCCGGGTCGCCCGTATGGGCAGACGACGTCGAGTTGTTGTTATCGACCCCTGGCGCGAGTAACGCAGCCAAGCCAAACATCCTGTTCATCATCGATTCGTCCGGAAGCATGAACACGGTCGAGCCGAATCAGGTACCTTATGACGCTGACGCAGTGTATGCAGGTCCGTGCGACCTGAATCGCTACTACTGGTCGACGAACTCGTCAATTCCGAGTTGCGGCAACAGCTATCGCTTCGACAAAAGCGTATTTTATTGCCAGCAGGGTATCGGCCAACTCGACAATGCCGGTTCCTACACCGACACGATGGCGATGTACCGTAGTTGGAGCGGCAAATGGAAGTGGCGCACGCTGAATCGCTGGGAGACGAACAGGGCGGTCGAATGTCGGGCGGACTCCGGTGAGCACGGTTATGGCGCCGATCCGGCAGACGAGCCCTACGCGCGCACGGGCAATAACCGCCCACCTTATACCGACCAAGAGAACCGTGAGGTCTCCTGGGGCACCTCTCCGACGCATCAAATCGTCACGGTCTATGACAGTAACTACCTGAACTGGTACTACAACCCGCCAGGCGGAAACTTGTCACGCTCGGACGTCGTCAAAGCCGTAACCAAGAATGTGCTGGGCTCGGTCCGAGACGTCAATGTCGGCTTCATGGACTTCAACTGGAGCCAGGGCGGAACCGTCCTTCACGGCCTCAAAGACCTTGACAGCAATCGTAGCGAGGTCGATGACATCATAGACAGCATCCCGGCCTCCGGCTGGACACCGTTGTCAGAGACGATGTACGAGGCCGCCCTCTACTGGCGCGGCTTGTCGGCGGATTACGGCGACGTCGATGAAACGGATCTGGATGCTCTCGACACCAAGGTCCCGATGGTCTATAAGCAGCCTGCCGAATACGCGTGTTCCAAGAACTTCACGATTCTGTTGACCGACGGCGACCCGACGCAGGACGTCGACGCATACCTGAAAGTCCCGACACTGCCAAATTACAACGCGGTGTTAGGTCGCGGCTTCTGTGACGGCGGCAATGTGAATGGCGCATGCCTGGATGACGTTTCCGAGTATCTGTCCAAAGCCGACATCGCGGCGTTACCAGGACAGCAATCGGTGAAGACGTACACGATCGGGTTCTCGAACGATCTCGCGCTCGACACAACGCAGCTCCTGAAGGCAACCGCTGAGAAATCAGGCGGCGAGTACTACCTCGCGTCGGACGTCAAATCGTTGACCAAAGCACTGACCGATATCGTGACTAACATTTTCGATCGCGATATCTCGTTCACGGCGCCGGCGATCGCGGTAAACGCGTTCAACCGCACGCAGCACCTCAACGATCTGTATGTGTCCGTGTTCCGTGCGGCCGACCAGGTGCACTGGCCGGGTAACATCAAGAAATACACGATCAAGGAAGGTGAAGTTCGCGATAAGAACGACGTGAACGCTGTCGACCCCGACACCGGATTCTTCGCCGACAGTTCGACTAACTTCTGGTCGACAGAAGCAACTCCGGACGGTACGGATGTGAATCGCGGTGGCGTTGCGAACGTTTTGCCACACCCTGATGTCCGTAAGGTCTACACAAATAACCTTTTGGGAGACCTGACGCTGGCAAGCAATTCCCTGTCGGTCGCAAACATACTGTCTTTCGCGATGGGTGATTTCGGCCTGTCGGGTGCTGAAGGCGAGCCGGAGTTGGAAGACCTTATCGACTGGGCGCGTGGCAAAGACGTCAAGGACGTGGACAACGACCCGGCGACCGAAACCCGCTACGCGATGGGCGACACCCTGCACTCGCAGCCTGCAGCCGTCGTTTACGGTGACAGCGGCGGCGGATACAGGACTATCGTCTATAGCGCTACCAACGATGGTTACCTGCATGCGGTCGACGCTGGCACCGGCGAGGAAATGTGGTCATTCATTCCGCGCGAGTTGCTGCCAAATCTCAAGGATCTCTATTTCGACGAGAATGTCGATTACAAGACCTACGGTCTTGACGGGGACGTTGTGCCGATCATTGCTGATCTTAACAGTGACGGCGTGATCGAGGTTGGCACCGACTTTGTCTATATCGTTTTCGGCATGCGACGCGGTGGTGATAATTACTACATGCTCGATGTGACCGATAACGAGAGGCCGAGTGTCAAATGGATCAAGACCTTCCCTGAATCTGGTCAGAGCTGGTCGTCGCCGGTGGTTGCCAAGGTCAAGATCAATAGCGCTGCCGTGCAGAGCCCGCAGGATGCCGTGCTCGTGCTCGGTGGTGGCTATGACACGACGCACGACTCCGCGGGACATCCGTCAGGACCCGACCTCGAGGGCGCGGGCATATATATGCTCGACCTTGAAAGCGGTGACCAGTTATGGCGTGCAGGCGCGGATGCGTTTGCGGAGCTTTCGCTGGCCTCGATGACCCGCTCCATACCAAGCCGGATTCGGGTGGTCGACATGAACGGCGACAACTTTGCCGACCGCATGTATGCAGCCGACCTCGGTGGTCAGATATGGCGTTTCGACATTAGCAATGGGGCAACGCCGAATAATCTGGTTGCCGGCGGCGTGATCGCGCAGCTCGGCGCGGAAGGGATGGGTAGCCCTGAAGCAGAAGACACGCGCCGTCTGTACAACACTCCGGATGTCGCGATCTTTAATGACGACCGAATGGACCGTCGCTTCCTGTCGATCAGTATTGGCAGTGGATATCGGGCTCACCCGCTCGACAACAGCGCGACGGATCGCTTTTACTCACTGCGTGACGAGCATGTTTTCAATGCTCTGACGCAGGCGCAGTACAACAGCTATCCGATCATCGAGGACGCTGATCTTATGGAAGTCTCAGGTCAATATGGCACTGTAATTCCTGCGGGCGGCGCCGGTTGGAAACTGACGCTTCCGTCAGGAGAGAAAGTGCTGTCGGATTCGCGGACATTTGATGACAAGATCTACTTCGTCACAATGGAGCCGGCGACCGATTCCGACGACCCATGCCAGGCTGGCCTAAGCATCAACCGTCTGTATCGTGTCAGCGTCAACAACGGTGACCCGGTGATTGACTACGGTGCTCCGGTTCCGGCCGATCCGGTCGAGATCGATGAAGCGCGGGTAACGAAGCTCGAGCAGGGCGGCATTGCGCCGGTACCTGTGTTCTTGTTCCCGAGCCCGACCGACCCAAACTGTGCGGGTCAGGAATGCACGCCTGAACCGATTGGTTGCATCGGCGTCGAGTGCTTCGATCCGGAGTTTTCGAATTCCCCGGTGCGGACTCTCTGGGTACAGGATGGGATAGAATAGGTGGCTATTAACCAGGACAAAATAATGCAAATGCGTAAATACATGCGTGGCGTTACACTGCTTGAGCTGATGATCGTTGTGGTGATCATCAGCATCATGGCGGCCGTCGCCTACCCGAACTACCGGCAGTTCGCGGCCCGGGCCAAGCGAAACGAGGCCAAAGCGATGCTGCTGGAGGTCGCGACCGCGCAGGAGCGTTTTTACCTGCAGAATAGTAACTACGGCACGCTGGCGGAGCTGGGCTATGACGATCCATACGTCTCGGACACCGGCTCGTACAATGTGACAATCCCCGTGCTCGACGCGCCGAGAAACTACACGGCCACCGCGACGTATCAGAAGACGGACGATGAGATTGGCAAGTGCGCAACGTTCAACATCGACGGCCGCGGCCTGAAGTCATCTGCGCCGTACGCCGATTGCTGGACGCGAACGCGGTAGTTACCGACGTATCGGGGCCAGAGTCTCTTTCTAAGACTCTGGCCCCGTTTTCGTCTGCCGCCCTGACAGAAACAACGCGTCGATCACGAGTAATGCCGCACCAACGCTGATGGCCGAATCAGCAACGTTGAACGATGGAAACGCCCAGTCGCCGAACCAGACCTGAATGAAGTCCGTGACATAGCCGAAGCGGATGCGATCGATCAGATTGCCGATCGCCCCGCCGAGAACCAGCGCAAGACCGGCAGCGAGAATCAGCGGTCCCTCCAAACGAATCCGCCAAATCCATACCGTGATAACGGCACTGACGCCGGTCGCAAGCACCACGAAGAACCAACGCTGCCACCCCGAAGCACCGGCCAGAAAGCTGAACGCGGCTCCGGTATTTTGCTGATGCGTCAGGTTGACATACGCATTGAGCGGCACCTTGCCGTACAGCGGTACCCATTCCACGATCGCCCACTTGGTCGCCTGATCCGCGACGATGACGAGAAACGCGACAATCAGCCACGCGATGAAGCGACGTAATCCTGAATTTTCGTTATCGCTCACGCCTTACCCCGCTGCTGCCAGAGCTGATCGTGCATTGTCGGCGTCACGATGCATCTGCGCAACTAATTCCTCCACCGTGTCATATTTCACCTCGCTGCGCAGACGAGCGATGAAGTCAACATGAATGTACCGGCCGTAGATATCTTCATTGAAATCGAAAATGTGAACTTCAAGTAACGGTTTCGTGCCGGCAAAGGTCGGTCGCGTGCCGACACTGGCAACGGCATCCCTTGGTCCGCCTGGCAGGCCCGAAACATGCACCGCAAATATCCCCATTACGGCGCTTTGGCGACGCCTCAATTCGACGTTCGCGGTCGGATAACCCAGCGTCCGGCCGACCTTCTCTCCCTTGACAATCTTGCCGGACATTCGGTAAGGACGTCCCAGCAAGGCCGTCGCCCGCTGCATCTCTCCGGCCGCGAGCGCATCGCGAATCGCTGTGCTGCTGACTCGCACGCCATCGACGATGACGCTCGGTACCTGCTCCACGGTGTAATCCAGTGTGCGGGCGGCGCGCTGCAGCTGTGTCATGTTTCCCTCGCGGCGACGGGCGAAGTGGAAATCGTCGCCGATAACGAGATGGCGTGTGCACAGTCCGTGGATCAGGATGCGGCGGATGAAATCCTCAGCGCTAATGTCGCGCATCGGCTGTGCGAATCTCGGGCAATAGAAAATCTCGATGCCGTGCGCGGCGAGCGCGTCAAACTTCTCGCGAAAGCGCATCAACCTGGCGGGAGGAGCGTCGGCCGAAAAGAACTCTTTTGGCGTGGGCTCGAAACTCATCACGACCGACGGCAGGTTTTGCAGCCGTGAAGCAGCGATCACCCTGCCCAGCAGGTGCTCGTGCCCGGGGTGCAGACCGTCGTAGGCACCGATCGTCACAACGCTTCCGTTAGCAAAAGCATCGTACGGCATGTCGAACAGATGACGTACGAGCCGCATCAGTGATGCCTCATGCCAAGTTTCGACGGCCGCAGGCCGAGCACGAACAAGACCAGGAAGTAAGCAATGGCGCCCGCGACGATGCTGACGCCGAGCCAGGCGGATCGCTCCAGCACCGTTGCGTTCAGCCACCAGGCCAATGGCCGGCCGATATAATAAAGTGCCAGCCCCATGACGACATTCGCGACGAGTACCTGCAACAACAGGGTGCCCCAGTCTGTGGACAGAACGAGCACAGCTTGCTGGCGCAGCCCGCGAAACAACAGGTACGCGTTGAGCAAGGCGGCCACCGAGATCGCAAGTGCGAGCCCCGCGTGCGTGGCGGCGAAGCCGATGCTGGTCAGATACCAGGCCAACGACACACTCAGCACAAGATTAACTGCCAGAGCAATCAGGCCGATACGAACGGGCGTTCTCGTATCCTCACGTGCGAAATAGGCCGGCGCAAGAATCTTGACGAACGAAAAACCGACCAGACCGACCGCGAATGCCTGCAATGCCAGTGCGGTCATGCGCACATCATCTGCTGTAAACGCGCCGCCATAGAAAATCGTCGCAACGAGCGGTTCTGCGAGAACGATGAGACCGATCGCGGCCGGCACGGCAATCAGCATGACGAGTTTCATCGACCAGTCGAGCGTCGCGGCGAACTCCTCGTGCGACTCGTTAGCGTACTGCCGTGAGAGGTAGGGCAAAGTCACGGTCGCCAGCGCGATGCCGAACAGCCCGAGCGGAAACTCCATGAGCCGGTCGGAGTAGTACAACAAACTGATTTTGCCGACGCCGAGCAGCGACGCGATGATGCCGCCGAGCAGCACGTTCACTTGCGCCACCGACGAGCCGAAAATTGCAGGCAGCATCAGTTTGCCGGCGCGCCGCACGCCCTCGTGCCGTATTGCCCACTTCGGCCGCGGTAGTGCACGAATGCGCAACAAAAAAGGAACCTGAAACAAGAGCTGCAGGAGCCCGGCCAACAGCACCGCGTACGCGAGCGCCATGCCCGGCTCATCGAGGCGCGGCGACAGCCAGATCGCTGCGGCGATCAGCACGATGTTGAGGATGACCGGCGTGAACGCCGGCACGCCAAACCGTCCGTAGGTGTTCAGGATGCCGCCCGCGAACGCGGTCAGCGAGACGAAGAAGAGATAGGGGAAAGTGAACCGCAGCATCAGTGTCGCAAGGTCGAAGCGGCCGTCCTCCCCGATGAACCCGGGCGCGACGACGGCAACGAGCAAGGGTGCTGCAACGACGCCGAACAGCGTAACCAGAAACAGGATCAAACCGAACGTGCCCGCGACCGAGTCGACAAACTCCCGCGCATCTTCGTGGCTGTGCTTTTCACGGTAGCGTGCCATGACCGGCACGAACCCCTGTGAAAAAGCGCCTTCGGCGAAGAATCGCCGCAGCATATTCGGGATGCGGTTGGCGACCAGGAACGCGTCCATGACGAGGGAGGCACCGAAGTAACGGGCAAAAACCACGTCGCGAACGAGCCCGAGGATGCGTGACAGGAGCGTCATGCCACTGACAACCGACGTTTTGAGGATTAGCTTGAGCCCGGAGACCTTTTTGCGTGTCATACGGCCACCGAGTCTAGCCCAGAATTTTCTTAAAATCAGTCATTTAGACAGTGGTCGGGGGCTCTCAAAAGCACGGTGGGGATAGTCATTGACAATGCACCCCCGGCCACGAATAATACGCGGCTCTTTGACCCAGGACACGGTATTACCAGTGGCAAACATCAAGTCAGCCAGAAAGCGCGCCCGCCAGGCCGAGAAGACCCGCAAGCACAATATGGGCATGCGCTCTCTGATGCGCACCAAGATCAAGAACGTCGTCAATGCCTGCGATGCAGGTGACAGGGACGCGGCCCAGGCTGCGTACAAAGAGGCGGTACCTGTCATAGACGGCATGATCAACAAAGGTATCGTGAACAAGAACAAAGCGGCCCGCCACAAGAGCCGTCTGAACAAGCGTATTAAGGCACTCAGCGCCTGACGACGCGTTCCCAGAATTGACAGAAAAGCCGCCTGTTGGCGGCTTTTTTGTGACCTGCGTATCACTATTGACGGGCTGCGCGGACCATACTGAACGCGTGAGGAACTGACGAGGGCAGGACTATGTCAATAACGGCCTTTATCTCCCTGGGCATCGTGATTGGCGTCGCCTGCGGCATTTGGATTATTCGCGCCTTCATGAAGCGCAAGAACCAACAACCTGTTGCTAGCTATGACGATTACCTCGATCAGACCTGCGAGCTGAACTACGAACCCAAACAGGACCAGGACACGATTTAGCCTTCCAGCTCCTGCATCACTGCCTGAGCAAGCTCTTCTGTGCCGGCGCCGGTTGCCGCACTGACCTCGAACACGGGCCCACTCCAATCGATCTTCTCAAGCAACTCGTCGCGGGCCGCGGCGAGATCTTCAGCAGTCAACAAATCGATCTTGTTGATGACCAGCCAGCGCGGCTTGTCGGCCAGATCTTCTGAAAATTTACTTAGCTCAATCGCGATCGCCTTGACGACCTCCGCTGGATCGGAGCCGTCGATCGGCGCGATATCGACCAGGTGCAACAACAATCCGGTGCGCTGCAGGTGCTTGAGAAACTGAATGCCGAGACCCGCGCCTTCCGATGCGCCTTCAATCAATCCCGGAACATCCGCCATGACGAAACTCTGCAGACGACCCACGCGGACGACGCCCAAATTCGGATGAAGGGTTGTGAACGGATAATCGGCAATTCGCGGTTTCGCCTGCGACATCGCGCTGATCAGTGTCGACTTACCGGCATTCGGCATGCCGAGCAGACCGACATCAGCCAACACCTTGAGCTCGAGGCTCAGGTGCCGACCCTCACCCTGGGTGCCCTGCGTAATCTTTCTTGGCGCCCGATTCACACTGCTTTTGAAGCGCGTATTGCCGAGCCCACCGCGTCCGCCCTCCGCCACCATTTGACGCTGGCCGGGTTCGGTCAGGTCGCAGATGAGTTCGCCGGTATCGACATCGTGTACGACCGTGCCGCAAGGAATCTTGACGTCAAGGTCATCGCCGGAGCGGCCGGTCTTGTTGCGGCCAGCGCCGCCCTGCCCGGTCTCGGCCCGAAATTTTCGCGCCACACGGAAATCGGCGAGCGTGTTCAATGCGGGATCCGCGACTAGATAAACGCTGCCACCGTGGCCGCCATCGCCGCCGTCTGGCCCGCCCCGCTCGACGTATTTCTCACGCCGAAAGCTCAGGCAACCGTGACCCCCGTTGCCTGCCTGCACCTGGATTGTGGCTTCATCGACGAATTTCATGATGGGATTCTAAATAGTATGAATGAAAAACCCCGCACGCAGCGGGGTTCTCGATGATCTTTAGTCGCCCGCGCGGCGGGCGCCAGGTCCTGAGGACGGTCTTACGAGGCGTCAACCACACTGACAAATTGACGGTGCTTCGGGCCCTTCTTTTCGAACTTCACCTGCCCGTCTTTTTTCGCGAACAAGGTGTGATCGCGACCGATACCGACATTGGTACCGGCATGGAAGCGAGTACCGCGCTGACGCACGAGAATGTTGCCCGCCACAACGGCCTGGCCGCCGAACATCTTGACGCCAAGTCGTTTGGATTCTGAATCGCGACCGTTCTTACTGCTGCCGCCTGCTTTCTTATGTGCCATGGATCTGTACCTTCGCTGTTACGTTGCTACTTTTTGGCAACCTTTTTCTTGGATGCCTTTTTCGACGCTTTCTTCTTGGCCGCGGTCTCGTTCGGCGCAGCCACCTTCTTGGCTACTTTTTTCGCAGCCTTTTTCTTGGCTGGCTTTTTGGCAGCGGCTTCTTTTGCAACGGGCTTCTCGGCCGCTTCCGCTTTCGGCGCTGCTTTCTTTGCCCCGGCACCCGTTATGCCCGTAATTTCCACCTCGGTGAAAAACTGACGGTGCGAACCCTGGCGCAGGTAGTTCTTGCGGCGCTTGAACTTCACGACAGGAACCTTTTTGCTCTTGCCCTGGCGCAGAACCGTTGCCACTGACCGTGCTACCGGACAGCGTCGGGCTGCCGACCTTGATATCGCTGCCCTCGCCGACCAGCAGAACCTCGTCAAAACTGACCGTCGCGCCCTCGTCACCCTCGATCTTTTCGAGGCGCAGGACATCACCTTTGGCCGCGCGGTATTGTTTGCCGCCGCTGCGAAAAACCGCATACATCGTATTTTGCTCCGTATCGTGAGTCGCGTAGATCACGCAACTCACTGAGAAATAAGTGTTTATTTGCAGCAGCCGGGTCGCCACACGAGCTCGTCTCTGGCGGCCGCCACAAGGGAGCGGGAATTCTATAGATAACCCCGCTCCGGGTCAACGTCGGGGGCCATCAATTTTAGTCTTTAATTCAAGGGCTTGCGATTGCGCGGTCAGTACCCGGCCTGGACCTGCCTGGTCGCCAAGAACGGGCATTTCAGGCATCATGCGGATTCTCATGCAAGCCGTAGAAGCAATCCCCCGATACGCCGGACTTTCGACGACGTTGTTGCGCTCGCGCGGGACGACATGCAGGCCGTCGACCGGCTGATATCGAAGAGCCTCGAGAGCGATGTCGCGCTTGTCTCACAGGTGTCGCAGTACATCGTCACGAGCGGCGGCAAACGTCTGCGGCCGCTGCTCGTGTTGCTGGCGGCGCGCGCACTCGGCTATGAGGGCGAGCAGCATATACGCTCGGCCGCCATCATCGAGTTCATTCACACCGCAACGTTGCTGCACGACGACGTCGTTGACAGCTCTGCAAGAAGACGTGGCAGAGACACGGCAAACACCGTTTTCGGCAACCAGGCCAGTGTACTTGTGGGTGATTTCCTGTATTCGCGCGCGTTTCAGATGATGGTCGACATCGACAGCATGCGTGTCATGCAGATCCTCGCCGATGCGACCAACACGATCGCTGCAGGCGAAGTCATGCAGCTCATGAACGTGCACGATCCGGATACCACGGAAGAAGCATACCGCCTCGTGATCTACCGCAAGACGGCCCGGCTGTTCGAAGCCGGTGCTCAGATCGCGGCGGTCCTTGCCAATCGTGACCCGGGCGACGAGGCCGCCATGATCACCTACGGCCAGAATCTCGGCGCTGCGTTTCAGCTCGTCGACGACGCGCTCGATTACAACGCCAGCGCCGACGAGCTTGGCAAGAACCTGGGCGACGACCTGGCCGAGGGCAAGGCCACGCTGCCACTGATCTATGCGATGCAGAAGGGCTCAGCCGAGGACAAGGAGTTGATCCGCAATGCCATTCTCGAGGGCGGCCTGAATCAACTCGAGAGTATTACCGCAATCATTGAATCGACAGGTGCCCTCCAGTACACTGCGGCGCGCGCTCAGGAAGCCGCCGATATGGCAATAGCAGCCTTGTCCGACGTTCCCGACTCGGACTACAAACAGGCTTTGATTGCTATTGCCGATTTTTCCGTACAACGACGATCCTGATATCCGCAACGGGGTGTAGCTCAGCCTGGTAGAGCACTGCCTTCGGGAGGCAGGGGCCGGAAGTTCGAATCTTCTCACCCCGACCAATTCAGAATAAGAAAAATCGGCTTCTCACCCAGAGGGGGAGCCGATTTTTTGTTTCTGGATGCAGGTCGGGAGATGGAACTGAATCAAAAGTTCGCACCGAGGCGCGCAGCGCCGACAGACGCCGCAGGCGAGGCAGCGCAGCTGCCGTTCCATCCTCTCACCCCGACCAATATTTCCCCCTAATCACGGGAAGACCGGCAACCTCGCAGTAGAACCAGAGGTCGCCAGTCTCCACTTAGGTTTTCAGAATAGACCTGGCAGCTAGTCTTCTATATTAGGATTTACCTTAACGAATATTCCGTCTGGATTATGCCGCCATACCCATACATGGAGTGTCCACAGAGTGCCGTCCGAGAAGGGCGTCCAAACATCATGGTCTCCGGAAAAACCCTCAGGTGCCGGAATAGCGCAAAACGGCGGCGGGCCCACATCGCCGCCGCATACCATCACATATTCGATGGACCGCAATTCGGCCTTTCCTGCCTGCCCGGGCGAACAATCCGCGTAGATTAGTAATTCAGGGAGCGTCAGATCAATTGTTCCGTCCCCAACCAAGCCGGGATTCAATAGGTGGCATCCAACACCAGGCAATAAGAAACCGATGTCCACGTATCCTTCCGCGTAGGCTTGATCGATGTTATGGAATCTGGCCGTCGCCCGCCGTGCCTGAGCCAGCTCCTTTCGTGTTTCAGATGATAGTTTGTCGCCGCCCGCGAGGGCTGTTCCCCAATGTCCGAGAGTTAGTACGAAAGCAGCAAGTAATGCTGTGAGTATGGAGCTACGTATCAATGTGTGCATTGTAATTCTCCTCTGTCCAGCGTGTTGAGTTGAAACCGCAACCCGGCGATCGTAGCCCTTCGTGACGTCGTGCAATCGTGTCGCGGACGAAGTAATGGACCCGAGATTTTCCGTGTCCGTCTTCAGGCGTTTTTGGTTCCGATGTCGTTGTCTACTAATCGTAGTGCCAGTACCGCATTGTTTAGGAGGTCAGATTCGGGCAGCTCATCCAGCAAGTCATACTCGTGGCTCTAATTCCGGAACAATCGGCACATATGCCAAATTACCCAGTTGGGCGGTCTGGAGTAACGAAAAAGTGACGAAAAAACTGCTATAAAGAGCCAAAGGATCGGCGCAGCACACCAAAAACCAGGGCAGCCTGCGATTATGTCAATCGAGATCGAGGATCACCGCACCTATTCGTTTGGCGAATTTACTCTCGACGTCGATCGTGGCGCGTTGTTCAACGCCGACGGCGAAATCAAACTACGACCCAAGTCATTTGAAGTGCTCCGCTATCTATTAGAGCGGCACGGGCGCCTTGTTAGCAAAGACGAACTCCTGGACGCGATTTGGGGCCATAAAGCCGTCACCGAAGACTCGATTACACAGTGCTTGATCGAAGTCAGGAGAGCGATCCAGGATCGATCGCAGAAAATGATAATGACGGTGCCAAAACGAGGCTATATCTTCGACCTTTCGGTCACAGAACACGGCAAACCCGTCAAGGAATCAGACGCATCGTCTAGCGGCATGGTTGCATCGCCAAGCTGGTTCCGCTGGCCGTTGGCTGCGGTACTCTTTTTGGCGGTCGGAGCGGCGGCGGTTTGGTGGAAATCTGCGACAGACCCTATCGAAGCACCCGTGACGGCCACGTCGGAGTCTGTGGCCGGTTCGCCCTCAATTGCCGTTATGCCGTTCCTGGATATGAGCCCGGAACAAGACCAGGAGTACTTCGCCGACGGCATTTCGGAGGAAGTTCTTAACCTGCTGACCCGGATACCCGAGTTGCGTGTGATCGCACGAACCTCGTCGTTCTCGTTCAAAGATCAAAACGCGGACATAGCCGACATTGCTGAGCGTCTGCACGTCACGCATGTGCTGGAGGGCAGCGTGCGAAAGTCCGGTAACAGGATCCGAGTGACAGCCCAACTTGTCGACGCGTCCACCAGCGCGCATCTCTGGTCAGACACGTACGACCGTAGGTTGGACGACGTTTTCGCAATTCAGGACGAAATTTCTGCTGAAGTCGTTGAGCAACTAAGAGTCAATATCAATTCGCTTGCGACCCAACAATCGGACCCCGAGGCATACCGTCTATACTTGCTGGCAGTTCATCAGCTCGCCAAGATGGATTTTGATTTGAATACGCAAGCGGAGTCGCTGTTACGACAAGCATTACAAATTGATCCAAATCTCGGGCCAGCCTGGCGGGAACTATCTCGAGTGCTCTGGCGGCGAGTTATTACTGGACCTTCTTCGCACGAGGACATTGAATCCACTCGAAACGCGCTGAAAAGAGCATTGGACGTCGATTCTACCGATCCGGCTGCGCTAGCCTACGGCGCTTGGCAGATAGTGGATTTTGATGCGGACGTCAGTCGGGCAGCACGGCTTTTCGAGCGCGCGATATCGATTGGCCCTGCCAATGAGCATGTTGGGCGCGCCGCAACACTTTTCGCCCTGGCGTTCGGTCAACCAGAGGATGCAATCGCGCTTGGCGAGTACTCTATTTCGCGTAATCCGCTTTGTTTTCAATGTCATTTCCACCTTGCAATCGCGTACCGCAATGCCGGCCAGCTCGACAAGGCAGAATCAGCAATTCGCACAACTCACTCCTTGTTCGGCGGCGGCCTAATCGAATTAGGGAACATCCTACTGCTGAAACGACAGCCGCAAGCCGCCTTGGAATCCTTTGGCGATTCGCCCGACGGTCGGGATCGGCTGGTTGGTACGACAATGGCGATGTATGATCTTGGTTATCCGAGTGAATCAGCTGCAGAACTGGCCGCGGCGGAAGTTAATGATTCGCCGTGGCAAAAAGCACAACTGTACGCGTGGACGGGCCAGATAGACGAAGCCTTCGCGGCCATTAACAGTTTTATTGCATCGCCTGGAATCACGTACGACCGCATTTGGATTGCGAGAAATCTAAGAAACCCAATGCTCAAGAATCTGCATGACGATCCGCGGTGGCAGGCGTTTCTCGAAAAATACGGCGTGTCTGCAGAACAGCTCGAAGATATCCAGTTTACCGTTTCCCTGCCTGAGTAGATGAAAGCCGACCAAACTGATCCTTGTTTGGATTGCGGGACTTTTGCGGGAGCAAGTCCTGCTGCGTCATGCGCAGTACTGCAATATCGTCCGTGAACGCCTCCTGATTGATCATTAAGAACAATCAGTTAACATCCAAGACCTGGATTCGGGAGGCAGGGGCCGGAAGTTCGCACCGAGGCGCGCAGCGCCGACAGACGCCGCAGGCGAGGCAGCGCAGCTGCCGTTCCATCCTCTCACCCCGACCAACTTTTCCCTATAACAGTCAAAGTGTTAGCGTCAACTCACTAGAGCACTGCTCTTTACCGAATTGCTCACTGCCGGCATGGTGCGCCGCCCACGGGATTCCCGGGCAGAGACTGCGTAAACTCAGAGTCCGAGGCAGCCCCCGGCTGAGTGCGGTTTTCGCGACGGTGGCGACAACAATACTAAGAAGCGCCAGTGGAGAACAGATATCTAATCTCGGAACGAGGCGATCACTCGCTGACCGTCAGCCTTAAAGGCGACTGGGTGTTGAGCAACGTGCCCGATCTTGAAACGGCGCTGGCTGACGTGGACGCCGGCGGTGCCACTGCCGTGACGTTTCAGTGCGGCGGGCTGCAGGACATCGATATCGCCGGCGCCTGGGTGCTGTTCCGCAGGTCGCAGGATTTTGCATCCCAAGGTCGAGACACCGAATTCCAGGGGTTTAAGGCGGCTCACTTCAGCTTTCTGCAGAGCATCACGGACCTCAACCAGCCGCCTAGTGTTGGGCTCATCAATGCCACGACGACCTTACCCGAAGACGTGGACACGTCGGCTGCCATCAAGGTCGCCGATATCGTCGTCACCGACGACGGGCGCGGCGAGAACAGACTGAGTCTGAGCGGTGCCGACGCGGAGCTGTTCGAGATCGTCGGCACTGAACTTCATCTGATCGCCGGCGCCCGCCTGGATTTCGAGACGAAGCCGATACTTGACGTCACGGTCGAGGTCGATGACGTCGCCATTGGTGCCACGCCGGACGATACGGCGCCATTGTCGATCGCGATCACCGATGTAAACGAGCCGCCGACCGTCAGCCTTGCCAACGCTATTACAAGCATCCGCGAAGATACGAACACGTCTGGCGGCATCAAGGTCGCCGACATCGTGATAACCGACGACGCGCTGGGTACCAACAAATTGATTCTGTCCGGAGCTGACGCGGCACTGTTCGAGATCGTCGGCCCAGAACTCTGGCTGATCGCCGACACGATACTGGATTTCGCGAGCAACCCGGAACTGAACGTCACGGTGGAAGTCGATGACGTCAGCGTGGACAGCGGCCCGGATGACGCGGTGTCCCTTTCTATTAGCATGACCGAGGTCGTCGATTCCGGGGTATCCGCCGA
Source organism: uncultured Gammaproteobacteria bacterium (assembly GCA_963711285.1). Lineage (GTDB taxonomy): Bacteria > Pseudomonadota > Gammaproteobacteria > Steroidobacterales > Woeseiaceae > UBA1847. The sequence goes on from CAVQDJ010000013.1 coordinate 118,099, forward strand.
CGACGAAGACGTAGCCGTCGTCGACGAGCAGCGCATTCGGCGCGGACTGGAGTCGTTGGGCAGAGCCGCTACGTCGGGATTGCAGGATGTCGGATTCATCACTGCGACCGTCCTGCAAGGCATCACCAGGCCATCCGCACTCGCCTTCCGCGAAACGATACGGCAGGTCTATCAGACCGGCGTGCGGGCGATTCCCATTGTTTGCCTGATCAGTTTTCTCATGGGCGTGGTCATCGCATACCAAGGGGCGACGCAGCTTGCCAAGTTTGGCGCCGCCGTGTTTGTCACCGACCTGGTGACCATTTCCATCCTGCGGGAAATGGGCGTCATCATGGCGGCCATCATGGTGGCAGGTCGCTCCGGCAGTGCATTTGCCGCTTCGCTGGGCGTCATGAAACTCAACGAGGAACTGGATGCCCTGCGCGTCATGGGGCTCAACCCGAACCACGTGCTGGTGGCGCCGCGCGTGCTGGGCCTGATCGTCGCCCTTCCGTTGCTGACCGTATTCGCCGACTTGTCGGGGCTGGCCGGTGGCCTGTTTCTTAGTATGGCCGTGTTGGACGTTTCCATGGTTCAGTTCATTGACCGGGCGGCAGACAGCGCCGATTTGACAACCCTGTTCGTCGGCCTGGTAAAGGCGCCGGTGTTTGCATTTCTGATCGGTGCCGTCGGTACGCTGCGTGGCCTGCAGGTCACCACCTCCGCGGAACAACTGGGGCGACTGACCACGATAGCGGTGGTCCAGGCAATTGCTCTGATTATTGTAGCGGATGCCGTGTTTACGATTGTCTTTGTCCGCTTGGGAATCTAGATGGAACCGGCCGTTTCAATCCGCAACCTCGTGAATGCGTTCGGCACGCACCGGGTCCACGATCACCTATGCCTTGATGTCATGCCCGGGGAAATTCTTGGCATCGTCGGCGGTTCGGGCACCGGCAAGTCCGTGCTCATGCGCAGCATGCTCGGCCTGCGCAAACCGCAGGCCGGGGAAATACGTGTACTCGGACGCGACGTTTACTCGGCCGGGCCGGGTCTGCAGCAGCGCTGGGGGGTGTTGTTCCAGAACGGCGCCCTGTTTTCAGCTTTGACGGTACGACAGAATGTGGAATTACCCATCGCCTTGCATTCGGACATGCCCGCCGCGACGCGCCGCGAAATTGCACAACTGAAAATCCGGATGACCGGTCTGCCGCTTAGCGCGTTGGACAAGTACCCGTCCGAGTTGTCGGGGGGGATGATAAAACGCGCTGCCCTGGCGCGGGCCCTGGCGCTGGAGCCCGATATATTGTTCCTGGACGAACCGACCGCGGGCCTCGACCCGATCGGCGCCACAAAATTCGACAACCTGGTTACCTATCTGCGGTCCAGCCTGAATCTCACGATTGTCATGGTCACTCACGACATGGACAGCCTGTTCGGGCTCTGCGATCGTGTAGCCGTGATGGTGGACAAGAAGGTCGTGGTCGGCACCTTGCATGAGATCGTGCAGTCGCCGCATCCCTGGATTCAGCGTTACTTTAATGACCCGCGTGCCATCAGGGCACGACAGAAGGAGAATAAAAATGTACGAGCGAACTAACTACTTGGCAGTCGGCGTCTTTGTTCTGCTTGGCACCATCGTGCTAATTGCCATCGGTTTCTGGATCGGTGGGGTCGGCCAGACTGTGCCCACGTCGCGGTACACCATCATCTTCGAGCGGGACGTCAATGGCCTCAGCGAAGGCAGTCCGGCGCGCTACATGGGCGTCGATGTAGGTCTGGTCACCACCATCCAATTATCCCGTGCACAGGACACAGCGATAGAAGTTCAGATCGAGATCGCCAGCTCGACGCCCGTCGACAGCGGCACCTATGCCAGCCTGGCCTACCAGGGAATCACCGGGGTGGCTTTCATCAATCTTGCCGCGGATTCCGGCGAGCATGAGCAACTTGCTGAAACGCCAGGGCAAGCTTACCCAATCATACGGACTCGTGACGTGGGCATCGCCGCCCTTTTGAATTCGGGTCCGGAAGTGTTGGCTCGGGTTAATAGCATATTGGACGATGCTGGCCAGGTACTTGACGAGAATAACCGCAGGTCCGCGACGCACATACTAAACAATCTCGAGCAAGTCACCGGCGCACTGGCAGAGCAACGGGATGCGCTGGCGCTCGCGCCCGTCCGCATAAACGAGTCATTGGACCAGTTGCAGGTTACACTTGAGCTTGCAGCCGAATTGATTGCGGAGGCTAAACCGGACCTGCTGGCCGCCGTGCAAAACGCCAGGGTAACCACCGACAGACTGGCGAAAGCTTCCGGACGCGTGGAGCATTGGCTTGTGGAGAATGATGCAGCCGTTGACAGTTTTCTCGCCGGTGGCGTCGGGGAAACGGCGGCGCTGATGATGGATACGCGAGCAGCGATGCGCGAACTTGAGAAACTCGGCGTCGCACTGCGGAGGAACCCATCCCAGATCATTTATAAACCGAAACTTGAGCCGATGGCCGTTTCGCAATGAGAAAGTGCTTGCATCTTTTCCTGTGGATGGTCTGGGCGGCGGCCCTGGGCGGCTGCAGCGGCATGCTGACCTCAGATCAGCCGCCCACGCACGTGTATTGGCTGGAGGCGGTCACCTTGCGGCTCGGCGAGCCGCCGACTGAAGGTTTACCCGACCTGACCATCGCGATCCGCTCCATACCCGGTCTGGACACGGACCGAATCCTGGTGAAGGGACCGGGCGCGCGGTTGAATTTCTATGCCGGGGCACGGTGGCCCGATCACCTTCCGGAGATCGTATCCACAGCAGTGCGCCTTTCCCTCGAAAGCAGCGGTCGTTTTAATCAAGTCAGCAGCGGGTCGCAAATCAGGCGCGACGAATGGTCGCTGGAGCTGGAATTGCGTGAGTTTTTCGCCGTGGTCACGACGGCGCGTACGCCGCCGCAGGTACACGTCAAACTGGTGGGCCACCTGAATTGTGGCTTGGGCAACACCGCTGTCAGTGCTGCGACCACGGCTCCTGCGCAAGAGGACAAACTCTCCGAGATCATCGCCGCGTTTCAGCGTGCAACGGACAACGCATTGATCAGTCTTGGTGGACAACTGGAGACCCGTTGTTTCGGGCAACAGGCTCATCCCGAGGTCCAATGAAGGGAACAGTGCGAAACCCAGACTGCGGGACTTTTGCGGAACCCGTCCTGCATTGTTATGCACGGTACTACAATTTTGTCCGCAGACGCCCCCTGATCAGTTGATAAAACAATCAGTTAACTTCCAAGACCTGCCTTCGGGAGGCAGGGGACGGAGGTTCAAATCCTCTCAGCCCGACCAAGAACGAAAAGAAAAGGCCCCTACAACTTGTTGGGGCCTTTTTCTTTTTGGGATTGCGAGGGATGTGGAACCGAATAGACAGGTTCACAAAATCGCCCGGAGCGATTTTGGACGCCGCAGGCGCCCGCAGGGTGGCGGGCAGGAGGCCCGCCATCAAATCCTCTCACCCCGACCAGTCTTTCCTAATACAGATCAATCCCTTACAAACTACCCTGCCCGGCCACTGTTTTTTTGTGGGGCCGAAATGTGGGGATTATGTGGGGATTTTCTTTCTAGGCCCGCAATTGTTCCGCTTGAAGAGCCTAAGCAGGTGAGTCAGCGGTTAAAGCCACTGCCTGAGTATGGCAGTCGCCGAATGACCGCTTGCGCCAATAGCAGTCAGCTACGAATAGCCAAATTGGGTCTCGAATATGCTCCACCGACAAGTCCGACAGTGCACGGCAGGAGCTTGCTTCTTCAATCGCGGTCAACGTCGGAGCAGGCTGACGAGAACCGATAGAAGGATGCTGAGCACAATCATCGACGTAATCGGGATGAAAACGCGGGTGCCCCCGCTGGACTCGAAGCTGATGTCTCCGGGCAGCCGCCCAAACCAGCTAACGAGCCAGGGTGCATTCTGCAGCGCTACGCCAATGAGAAGCAGCAGGGCGCCGGCGGCAATAAACCATTTGGCCATGCAGTCGAGTATATCGCGACAGAACCAGCCGACCACAAGGGCCTGCCGGGTCCGTAGTCGCCTTTACTTTTCGACTCAGCCCAAGGACTCGAGAGTCGTCTCGGCCGATGCGAGCAGCGCTTCGCCTTCCTCGGCAGACAGGACACCGCCAGATACAAATGCTTGCACCTGGTTGATAAAGGCACCGATCTGGTTTGCCGCGGTCTTGGGCTTGCCTCTGAGCACGGACCGCTTTGCGGCCCGGAGCTTGGCCTTGAGTGCGCGAGCCTGGCCGCGGTTCAGACTGTCGTCGTCTTCGAGCGCATTCACCTGGTCTTCCAGGAAATCGATCTGCTCGACGACCGGACGCTCGACGAGGAACACCGCAGTCGTTCGCGCCGGCACGTTGAACGCCCCGCTAGCAGCGTCGTAGGTCGCGGTGCGAACCACGGGTTCAACCGACGTTGCCTGCACCGGATGCAGCTCGATGCTGCCACCGGCAATTTCGGAGAAACCGAAAACGACGGGGTCGTCGGCCGCGTTGAACAACGTCACGATCCTTTCGTTGGCGAGGTCGATGCTGCCGTAGTCGTCGGAAATACTCATGACGATCAGCCCCGGGATCTGCCCGGCCCGGTGTTGTGGAAAGCCACGCGGTCCATGACCTCGGTCGGCGTACTCGAGCCGGAACAGCCTCGAACTCTTGCGAATCCGCAGCATCTCGCGGAACTGTTCCGCCGAGTGGAAGACGTCGTACTCGCGGGCGCCAGCGCCGAGATCGGCCAGCAGCGGCTGCATGATCGGCCAGTTGTCCTGGTTTTTGCCGGCCACCGGCAGACCGTTGCCCCAGTTGGTGCGTTGTGAGGGTCCAGTCAATTGCATTGAACCAGTCGCCGGAGTTGAAGCTGTCGCGGTCCATCGACTTCGAGCGCAGGATGTCCTGACCGGCGTGGAAGAACGGGATGCCCTGGCCGAGCATCACGATACTGTTGCCCAGGTTCTGGATGCGCACCCGGTCGGCCATCGACGGTCGCCAGCGGCACCTTGAGCTGGGTCGCGTCGAACAGCGTCTCGTTGTCGTGCGCCGCGACGTAGTTGATGTTCTCCTGCGGGTCGGCGGTGTAGCCGGCCTGCTGGCCGTTGTAGTCGACCTCGTCCGCGCGCACGCAGGTTGCCGTTGGCGTCCACGAACTCGATAGTCCGCCAGATCGCCGGCCAGGCCGACGCGAATCCAGTCGGCGATGTGCAGCAGTGTCGCCGAGCGTCGTCGCCTTGCGGGAGCGCGTTGGAGTCGTAGTAGAGGCCGTTGATGAAGCCCTGCTGCGCGAACGTCGCTGAACGGGCTGCCGCCGCGCACGCCGTCGCGCACGCGGTCACTGAACGTGCCGATGCCGGTGCCGGCCATGTTGCGCTGCGTGGCCTGCTCGAAGCGGGCGTTGTTCGCCACCTCGCCGAAGTTCCAGCCCTCGCCGTAGAGGTAGATCGCTGAGCCGTCGACGCCGTCGTCCTGCCTGCGTCAGCGCATCGAGCGCGGCCCGCACTTTCAGCATGTTGGCCTTCGGGTGATGGCCCATCAGATCGAAGCGGAAGCCGTCGACCTTGTAGTCGCGCGCCCAGGTGACGAGCGAGTCGATCATCAGCTTCTCCATCATGGCGTGCTCGGTGGCGGTGTTCGGGCAGCAGGAGCTCGTCTCGATGGCGCCCGTGGCGTTCAGGCGGTGGTAGTAGCCGGGAACGATGCGGTCGAGCACCGATTTCTGGTTCTGGCCGGCGGCGTTGGTGTGGTTGTAGACCACGTCCATCACCACCCGCAGACCGTCCTCGGTTGAGCGCCTGCACCATCTCGCGGAACTCGAGGATACGCGCGGCGCCGTTCGGGATCGGTGGCGTAGCTGCCCTCGGGCACCGTGTAGTGCCAGGGGTCGTAGCCCCAGTTGAAGCCGTCCTGGTCGGCGGTCGCGGCGATCACTCGCCTGCTGCTCCTCGGAGTCGGGCGGGTAGGTGGCCAGCACAGCCGGGTCCGGCTCGCTGCCACTCGGCCTGTCTTCGTTGACGGTGGCGATGTCGAACGACGGCAGCAGGTGCACGTGGGTGAGGCCCGCCGCGGCGAGCGCCTCCAGGTGCTTCATGCCGTCGAGTGCTCTCGGCGCAAAGGCCTTGAACGTGCCGCGGTCCGCTTCGGGCACCGTCAGGTCATTCACCGAGAAGTCGCGCACGTGCAGCTCGTAGATGACGATGTCCTCGGGCGCTGCCAGCATCGGCTTCGCGAGGCCGTCCCAGCCAGCCGGCTTCAGGTCCGCATCGCCGAGGTTGACGATCTGGCTGCGCTGGCTGTTCGCGGACAGGTTCAGCGAGTAGGGATCGGTGACGAGGTTGTGCTCGACCTGGCCCGTCGAGGGCACGTAGACCTCGACATCGTAGAGGTAGTACTTGCGGTTCCAGTCGCTCGTCCGGTGACGCTCCAGACGCCCGGTCGCGGGATCCAGCGTCATCGGGTAGGTCGTCGGAAGCCGTCGCCGGATCGGCGTCGTCGAACAGCGTGCAAGGTCACGTTCTGCGCGGTGGGCGCCCAGAGCTTCAGGGTCGGCGCGCCGCCGTTGAAGATCGGCCCCAGGTCGCCGTCGTAGGCGTAGAGGTCGTCGAGCACGCCGGGGATCTGGATCCCCGTGGCGTCGACGGGGTCACCGGCGCTGTCGGCTACCGATACCGCAATCTGTCCCTTCAGGATCTCGGGCACCATGGCCAGGTCTGCGGCGTCGAGCTTGAACGCCGCGTAGCCGGCCAGGTGCGGGAACCTGTCGGTCACCGCCGCCGGCAGGCCGGCCGGGTCGTAGGTCAGCGCGAGCGAGCCGTCGCCGCCGACGACGCCGGTCTCGTCGAGGGCCAGACCGCCGTCGGCAGCGATAGTGCAGCGTGGAAGGTATCGCCGCGCGGACCCTGCAGTTCCAGGCAACGATGTCCTCGCGACCCAGTGGGCCGTGGCCTGCATCGAGGTTACCCACCGGACCGCCGGGGCCGGTGCCGATCGTCAGCAGGTGGCGTCACCGGGTCGTAGGTGAAGAAGACCTCGGTCGACAGGCGCCGAGCACGGTGAACGGGATGTTGGCGCCGCCGGGCACGCCGCCATCGCCGTAGTTCTCGTCCCAGGCTCTCGTCGTGCGCCACCTTGACCTCGTAGTCGCCGGCCGGCAGGTCGGGCGGAGAAGGCGTAGATGCCGTCGCCGTCCGGATCCTGCAGCCAGGAGCGCAGGCACCAGGGCTGCCAGTCGCCGGAGCAGCCAAGCTCGCTCTGGAAGCTGCCGGGCACCGTGGCGATCACCGTGTTGACGTTGTCGGTCACCCAGTGGGTCTCGTGGTCGTAGTAGAACTTGACGTCGGTGGGGCGCCCAGGCTCAAGCGGGATGTTGGGGCCGTTCGGCGTGGCGTTCTGCGCCGTAGTTCTCGTCCCAGCTGTCGTTGAGCGGCGCTTTGTACTCCCAGTTGCCGGCCGGGACCGCGAAGACGCCCTGCCAGACCGTGTCTTCGGCGTCGAAGCCGAGATGCGTAACCGCGCAGTCCGGCTGCCAGTCGCCCGGGCAGCCGAGCTCCTCCTGGAGACTGCCGGCGATGGTGACACTCGCCGGCTGTGGCGGCGGCGGGTGCGACCCCGACCGTCAGGATCTTCGTCGCGTGGTCGAAGGAGAAGTGCATCGCCGCGCAGTCCGCCGGGCACGTTGAACGGGATGTTGGCGCCGTTCTGCACGCCACCCGCGCCGTAGTTCTAGGTCCCAGCTCTCGTCGATGGCCACCTTGGCCTCGTAGTCGCCACCGGGCAGCGACAGGTCCGGAAGGTGAAGATCCCGTCGCCGTCGGGGTCCTGCAGCCAGGAGCGCAGGCAGCCCGGCTGCCAGTCGCCGGGGCAGCCGAGTTCGCTCTGGAAGCTGCCCGGCGCGGTCGCGATGACGGAGTTGACGTTGTCGGTGATCCAGTGGGTCTCGTGGGAGTAGTAGAACTTGACGTCGGTGGCGGCGCCCAGAGCTCAGAGGGATGTTGGCGCCGTCCGCGCTGCGCGTTCTGGCCGTAGTTCTCGTCCCAGCGTCGTTGAGCGGCGCCTTGTATTCCCAGCTGCCGGCCGGGACGTTGAACGTCCCCTGCCAGACATCGTCCTCGGCGTCGAAGCCCAGAGTGGGTGGCGGCACAGTCCGGTTGCCAGTCACCCGGGCAGCCGAGTTCTTCCTGCAGGCTGCCGGCGACCGTAACGCTCGATGGCGCCGGGGTATGGGCGGCCACCGCGATCGGTGACATACCACGAGCAGGACATTCTGCCGCATTGCGAAGATTCTTCATAAGAATTGACACACACCGGATCGTCATTGCCTTCTCCGTCTTTGTTCTGAGAGATGGCAGCCCGGCGATCTTGGGGTCCTTCGGGGCGTAGCAGAATGGCGTCGCGAAGGAAGCGAGGACCCGTGGCTTTGCGTCACTGACTTTGGTCAGTTTTGCCTTTGTCGGCGCAATTATGAGCGTATGGAAACTTCGGTCAATTCTGGGATGTACGTAACGACCGCTATGGGTCAGTAGCGGCCCTTTAAGGTGATATTAGCTCAATGTCTGCTTTCGGGGGGTAAAGCGGACAATCGCCGAGCCCCTGCTCCACCATAACTGGAAAGCCCCGCCGCGCTATGTACGTTAGCAATGTCCGAGAAGCCCATTGCCGAATTGGAGATCGCATTGACTGTAGCGTAGCCACAAAAACGCTCGAGAGTTCAAATGGTCTACGCCGTTTCCTTGTTCCGCGGGGCCTCGCTTAGGAGGATTTGTTGCGATGTTGCCGATCTACCGCTCAACCTTTGCCCGCAACCTCGCAATCGACTTGTTCCATTGATTCGAAACTCGTGTGAGGTAATCCTTAGCTTGCACAATCGACCCGGGCCGGATGGCGAAACGGCTCTTCTTACCAACACGCCGGCTGTTGACAATGCCGGCATGCTGCAACACCTGCAGGTGCTTGGTAATTGCCTGGCGTGCTAGATCGAGACCGTTGGTCAGTTCGGTGATCGAATAATCCCTACCGTCGCTAAGGCGCCATAGCAGCTCAAGGCGCGTGACACAACCCAGAGCGGCAAACACGGGTGCCGGTTCCTTGCTTTGAGTCCTAACCCGCGACATGTTCGGCCACGTTCCTGGCCTGTATTTCCCAGCCTTCTTTGTTTGATCGAAGCACTTCCAGTCTTTTCGATTCCGGGAACTGCAGAAAGCCCGACTCGGTGATCGTCAGGCGCGTCCCGTTTTCGGTTGGCTGCAGGCGAAACTCAACGACGACTTTGGCGTCATCGCCGTATGTCGTATCCGGATCAACGACGCTGGGTGGCCAGGAAAAAGCAAACAGTCGCTCGTGTTCCATGCGCTCGGTCAAGGACTCCCACTTCATGTGCTCATGGCCAGGGTAGGTGATATTACCCGTCGTCGTTGCACCGACCTTGAACGGGCCATCAAGTCGAACCCGAAACCATTGCCCAAATTCTTCGTGGTCCGTAAGCGCACGCCAGACCCGCGAAACAGGCGCTGCGAGGTCGACAACCTTCTCGATCCTATCTTGGTCTGATTGATTCATTATTCAACCTCCTCGTTGCGTATACCCTAGTGGATGGCAGATAGAAATCCCACCAAACGGTTGCTTTTTTGCTTTACGATTTGCCCTCACGCGAGATAGGTGGGCGATGCCAATCAAGTGGACATCTGCCAAGCGACAAACACGCACAAAACCTCAGCGCGAGGTCGTTCTTCTTTGAGCGCTAGCGGGGGCAGGATTGGGCGCTTCGCGCCGTCTTGGCGCCTTTGCCGATGCTACTCATCGGGGCGCCTGCGGCTGAACCTGCTTACCCGCAAGTTCAAATCGGCCGCGCTATTCGAAAAAAAAAGGCCACCCCCCTCTTCGAGGGGGCGGCCTGTTTTATTTGGTAGCGGGGGCGCGATTACTCAAAAACGTCCATTTATATGCAGAACCCTTCCCGCTGGTTGCCTAATGTCCGCTTCCAACCAAATCGGTCGTTCAGAAGGCTGAAAATTCCGATTTCTGACTGGCTGCTTTCGGCCATGAGCAGCCGGTGAGAGCCGTCGCAGGACAGTGGGTTTGGCGGCGACCGCTTGGCCACTCTCGCAAACAGGCTTACTGTTTTTCTCGACTATGCCAAGGGGCGCCAGGACGTGACGCGTACAGGTTGCGGTACACTCTGTTGCCCAATCGTCGACGCAATGAAGACGGTGGCAATCCCGAGATTGCTTTGATCCGTCTGGCCATATGTGCTTGATCGCTATATCCGCACTCTGCGGCGACAGCAGCGAGTTCCTCTCCCGATTCGATCATCGAGAGTGCGTTGTGGAATCGCATAAGTTGGATAAACCGCCGCGGCTGTATCCCGACTATTTCGTTCCATAATCGGCTGAATGACCGATCGCTCATCGTAAGGGTCCGAGCCATTTCGGTAGATTTGCATCTTCCGCCGTTTGCCGCATCCATTAACATCTTCAATCGTTTGTCGTTACGCGCAGGAATCTGCAGTGCGCCCTCGAGCAGGTTGTTCGCGAGTTCAACACGACGGGTGTCCGTATTACTCATACGCAGGCCAGCCACAAGCTCGTCACCGAGTTCGCTGAGCGCTTCGAAGGGAAGGACGGGACGGTCGAGCATATTTGCCATTGACTGTTGCGAGAATCTACTGACGCCCCACGGCCGGAACCGAATCGCAAAGACCATCATCGGCTCCCGAATGGCGAGGCTCAATGTGCGATGCGCCGCGCAGTAAAGGAACGCCCGATGCTGTTGTATCCACTCGCCTGATTCGTGCTTCACAAATGGTACGGCCGCTAGATGCAGGACAAATTCCGGCGCCGCGTCCGGGAGAATGTCGTCGATCGTTTGGTGGCCCGGCTCGACATACCAGGACCAGTAGCACTCGACAAACGGGGACAACGCCTGAGTCGGTTCGAACGATTGGTACATTCGGATTGGCCGAAAAGTTCAAGAGTGAAAAATCGACGACCAGTATACTTGACCTTTCATCCAAACAGAGTGACCAAGAAAATGAGGGTTTTCACGGCGTTACTGCTTCTCACAATTTTGGCATCGGGTGGCAATTCGGCGCAAAGCAGCCTCGATTGGCTTGCCGGCTGTTGGGTCACGGCCGACAAAAGCAGTCAGGAAGTTTGGGTTGTTGATAGCGATGAATCGTTGATCGGATTTGGCGTAGCCTTGGGTGCCGGAAATGTCGTCTTTTACGAGGTATTGAGTATTAAGCAGAATGACGACGGCTTATGGACCTATACCGCCCACCCATCCGGACAGGCCTCTGCATCATTCATCGCGGTTGAAACCAGCGAAAACAGTGTTGTTTTTGCGAATCCCAATCACGACTATCCGCAGAAGATCAGCTATCGGAGGAACGACAGTCAGCTTTTTGCAACGATTTCGTTGCTTGGCGGCGAGAACCCGAACTCGTTTGAAAAAATTGCTTGTGACTAGCTGGGTTGCCTCGTCCGCCATCGCGTTTGACCGCTTTGGGTCATTAGCGGCCCTTCAGGACAATACTAGCCTAATGTCTGCTTTCGGGGGTAAAGCGGACATCAATTGAAGAGAAGATCGGCAAGAAAAACCCGGCACGAGGCCGGGTTTCTTTGAGTGGTAGCGGGGGCTCGCTTTGTACGTTAGCAACAGGGTCGAAGCCGTTTGTTACATTGGATGTCGCCTTGATTGCTGCGTGACTCTTACCACTCCTTGAAAAGAAGGAGTGCCACTGATAGCTCTATTAAGCGTTGCTCGCCAATGTGAATGACCAAAATCGGCCAGACGCGGATTGCACACTCAATTTAGTTGATTGACGCTCGTCGCCATTCGAGACGTTGATACTCGCGGCGCTCCTTCTGTCTCCTATTGTTCTATCTATCAAACGACATTTGATACGCCATAGTGAAAATTCTTTAAGCCTATAGCTTCGTAAGCCCTACCGGGTGAAAATGGTACCCCTGTCAGACCACTTTGGAGCAAATATTGAAACTGCATCTCGAGAATCTCGAAGGCGCACGAAAAACATTAGTCATTCTCGGTATCCTGTTACTTGTCGTTTCTGGTGTTTTTTTGATCGGCAGCCTTTTAGGGATCGTTTCGATGGAGTCACTGGCAATCGGCCAACAATCTGGTTTACGAACGCTGGCAGGAGGTGCCGTGGTAGGTTGTCTGCTTGCCGCAATTGGTTATTGGGATCGATAAAGGAGAACAAAGGTGATTAAGCAATCCGACATATTCATACTTCTGGCCGTCGCAATTTCATTTGTCGTGTCAGGCTATTTATGGTTTTCCGGGCAGCGCGAGGAAGGTCTTTTCACAGCTTTATGGGTACCTTCGATCTTGTGTTTCGGTATTTACTTTAAGCTGATCGTATTAGGGGCCTCCAAATCATGAGTACACAGACAATATTTGTTATAGCGCTATTTGTTTTCGCGCTCATGGTCATTGGACTAGTTCGAACGATGCGCGAGTTTAACCGTGTTTCCGATGAGCCATCGAAAGAAAAGGGGCAACCGGATGAATAATAAAACCTTGCTACGGAACTGTGTAATTCTGTGGAGTGTAGACTGACTTTGGCTTCGCCCCTGCGGGGCTCAGTTATGTCGGCCGGCAGAGCCGGCCTCGGAGTGCACTGTTCCGACAGCCCGAAGTCGGGTTCGCCTGACGTAGCTCAAGACACTCAATTTGACCCCCGCCCGGGCCAAATGTCCGCTTTTCCCGATAGCAGACATTCAGGTTGCCCGAAAATGGCCAATTCCACCGTCAGCTATCGGCGACTTGCAGCCGATCAAGCCCAGTTTGCGAATGACCGCTTTTCAGGGAGTCAGGCCTCACTTGGGCTCGACTAAGCAGAATATTGAGAGCGTCGACACCAGGCGATTTTGGTACCAAAAGGTGGTGGCGGTAACTCTGTATATTATTCTCGATTCGGTCGATCAGCTAAAAAGTTACCGCTGGCACAGTCCCACTCCCTATGCCACGATACGAATCAGGCAACTACGGCTACCGCTATGTCAATTACAGCAGCTTATAGAGCCGCCACGCTGGCGCTCATTATTTCCCCACTCGTCTTGGGCGGCTGTGCGCAGAATTTCCCTCGGCCCGCAAATTTACCGCATGACGGCAGCGCCCCGACCGCCGACGAAATTTTCGCCCGTACGTTTCGAGCCCATGGCGGAGAAAGCCTGGACGACTTCAATGACTTGAATGTCGCCCTGGACGGGGAATGGAAATTTCTTATCACACGTATTCAGCCGCTTGTTACCGATCACAAGTACCGGGTCGTCTCCGAGGAGCGTCTTTTGCCGTCCAGGGGTGTCTACACCGCTGCCTTTAGAGGACCCGCCGGCACCAAGAGAGTCGTACGCACAGCGGAGAGCGTGCGTGTTTTCTACAACGGCGAGGAGACCTTTGATGAAGACGTGTTGCAATCGACAGCCCTGACTGCCGATTCGTTTTTCCTGTTCACGATTGGACCGATGGCGCTGCGTGAAAGCCGCGGCAAATTTGAAAGGCTCGAAGACGGCGTCGACAACGGCAAGCGCTACTACAGAATTTACACTGTCGTCGAACCAGGACTTGGCTATTCTGCACAAGATGAAATCGTGCTTTGGGTCGATCCCGAGACGTATCTTACTTATCGTGTGCACATTACCCTTGAAGGGTACGAGACCACGAAAGGAGCTCACGTAGACGTGACTTTTCTCGACTACGAAAAGCGCGGCGCGTATATGTTGCCGAGCAGGTACCTCGAACGAGTGCTTGGTCCGATCCGGATCACGGCGCATACCTGGCACCTGACAGGCCTTGATATCAACCGCGGCCTATCGCTCACTGACATCGAGGGACAGCAATATGTTGGATTGGCGGCGGCACCTGCCACGCCGCTGCAATAAAGGACGGGCCAGGTCTTCGGTCGAAGCGCGCCCGACCGGGCTGCACGCATGCACACCCCGCCGTGAAGGCAGCGCTGACTTAAGCGGCCATGGGAACGCAAAAAGCCTCGTCAAAACGAGGCTTTTTGGTCGGCTGCATACAAATAGCCGAATCTTGGTAGCGGGGGCAGGATTGCCTTCGCCGCTTCGCGGCTCAGTTATGTCGGCCGGCTATGCCGGCCTCGGAATGAACCTGCGATGCTTCAGACTGGACCAAGGCTGCGGGACTTTTGCGGGAGTCAGTCCTGCGCCGTTATGCGCGAGTGCTGCAATGTTGTCCGTGGACTCCTCCTGATCGATCAATAAAAACAATCGGTTAACATCCGAGATCTGGATTCGGGAGGCAGGGGCCGGAAGTTCGCACCGAGGCGAGCTTGCGAGCCGACAGACGCACAAAGTGCGGTCCGCAGGACCGAGCGGCGCAACCGCGAGTCCATCCTCTCACCCCGACCAGTTCTTCTCGCCAACTCTCATAGCATTGGCGACAGCTCGTTGGGGCACTGCTTGGGTTCGGCGTGTTCTGGCTTCACCTGGTCAGCTCCGCCAGCAACTCCGGCAACGATACGAGCGCAAATGTCGTTGAACGATCGCTGATGGCGTAAGGGATCACAAGCTTGTCGTTGTGGATCATGCCGCCGCAGGAATAGACAACGTTCGGAACGTAGCCGACGCTCTCCTCTTCCAGTGGCACAATGAGCGGCTCGGCAAGACGGCCGATGACTCGGGAAGGGTCGTCCAGATCCAACAGCGCGGCGCCAATCGAGTACTGGCGCATCGGACCGACGCCATGGGTAAGCACCAGCCACCCCGACTCGGTTTCTATCGGCGACCCGCAATTACCAATCTGGATCATTTCCCAGGCAAATTTGGGCTTGAGCAGGAGTTCGGCTTCGTTCCAAAAAAGTACGTCGTCCGACCTCAAAAGGAACAGATTTTCATTGTCGAGCCGACCGAGCATCAGGTACCGGCCGTCGACCTTCCTCGGGAACAGCGCCATCCCCTTGTTGAGGGCGTATCGACCGCCCAGCATTCGAATTTTGGCCCTGTCAAACCCCGTAGTCTCGAGGATCTGGGGCATGATGTTCGAACCATCGTAGGCCGTATAGACCCCGTAATAGCAAATGCCGCCCTCGTCGGAGTGAAACTGCACCAAACGCATGTCTTCGATGCCGTGACTCTCGGCGTCGGAATTCGGGAAGATGACGAACTCCGACGGGTCGTAGAGATCTGGCATGCGAAGATCGTAGTTCGCTCGCGAGATAGCGATCATCTTGTCGACCGTCTCGGAATTCGTCAGGTCATATTTATGTGACTCCCACACCGCATCGATTGCCAATTTGAGCTCGACGAAGTTGAAGGTTGCCCCCAGCTGGTCCAGTACATCATCGGTGAATGTTCCGATCGCGCCAATCTCGAGGAGTCTCTTCTGGTAGGTCTGTTTCTCGAATTCTCGATTCTCCACGACCTGAAGCCGATGGCTGTATTGACTGACAGGCTGAATCCGTATTCGATTATCGCGATCGATCACGCCGCGACGGAAGACGGCCGAAGAGATATGACCTTCGCCGGTCGCCCGCAGGCTCATGACAAAACGGGTGCTCCCCGCGTCAGCCTCGTCCTGCACAATGGCCGGCACCATCGAGGGATTAAACAGCGCCGCAGACTCGATGGCGTATTCCATTGTGAAGTAGGCACCGATCAGGAGCCGCCGCTTCTTGTCGACAGAATCCTCATCGGCAATGAGGTATTTGACCGCATCGTAGTTGCTCTTGGCGATCAAGGCGAGATCCGGATGTTTCTTCTGGAATCTTCGCCCGAGGCCCTTCACCAATTCGGAGACCTCGGAGCGGTCGAGGGCTCGTATCCGTTCGATGATTCCACGCAACCGTTTCTCGTCGCCGGGACCGAAGAAGCGAGGAATGACACGCGTCGGGTCCGGGTCGAGTTGCTCGGAAAGACGTTCGACTTTAACTCGTGACCGGTACATTGTCTCGTTGGAATTCACAGCACATTGCCCAAGACGCCAGTCCTTGCTCGAGGACCATTGAATTATACTCAGGAAAACCGGCCCAGGCTGTCGCGTGTTAGAATTGTTACTCGAGCAAATTGCCAAGTAACGGAGATTCGAGAGGATCTCGACATGCTGCCGTCCCCAAAATCAGTCGCCCTGATCGGCTCGTACCTGCCACGTCAATGCGGTATTGCAACTTTTACGGCAGATCTCGCCACCGCGATTCTCGATAATGATCCAGATATTGACTGCACGATTGTGGCTATGAACGATCGGCCTGAGGGCTACGAGTACCCGGACACGGTCAAATTTCAGATCAATCAGGACAATCTGAACGAATACCGACTCGCTGCGGACTTCCTGAACTTGAGGAATCCGGCGGTAATCTGTCTACAACACGAATATGGAATATTCGGCGGCCAGCGCGGCAGCTTCATAATCGAACTCGCGAAGGACGTGAAGAGTCCTCTTTTTACGACCCTGCACACGGTGTTGAAGGAGCCGTCGTCGGAGGAGCGGAAGATCATTAGCCAATTATCGGAGCTTTCAGCCAGCTTGGTTGTGATGAGCGAACATGCTGCTGATTTTCTTCGCGATATCCATCAGGTTCCAGAGAGAAAAATTACTCTAATTCATCACGGAGTTCTCGATGTTCCGTTTCTGGACCCGGATCCTTGCAAGAGTAAGCTGGGGGCAGGCAACAAAACCGTAATATTGACATTTGGCCTGCTCTCACCGGGCAAGGGTATCGAATTCATGATCGATGCCCTGCCGGATATTGTCGGCTTACATCCGGATGTATTGTATTACGTGGTCGGCGCCACTCATCCGCATTGCAAGGCCGAAAGTGGTGAGAACTACCGCCTGAGCCTGCATCATCGGGCAAAGGAACTGGGCGTTGGCGACAACGTCGTGTTTCATGACCGCTTCCTGGAACGCGACGAATTGATTGAGATTATTCGGGCTGCCGATATCTACGTTACCCCATACTTGAACGAGGCTCAGGTTGTGTCCGGCACACTGGCCTATGCGGTCGGTGCCGGCAAGGCCGTCGTGTCTACCCCTTATTGGCACGCACAGGAGATGTTGGCCGATGGGCGTGGCAGACTCGTACCCTTCAAAGATTCCAAAGCTTTGTCGCAGCAAATTAATCAACTGTTGGACGTTCCGAATGAGCGCCTCAAGATGCGCCAGGCTGCCTATGACTATTCGCGGCCTATGGTAATGAAAGAGATGGGCCGCCGTTACCTGGCTCTGTTTTCGCAAGCCAAGGTGCAACATGCCCGTGCGCGAGATCTCCCGGCACTCGATACATTGAATCAAAAGGAACAGCGACTACCGCAGCTCAATCTGAATCATCTGTGCAATATGACGGATGACACTGGCATGCTCCAGCACGCGAAGTTCACGGTTCCAAACAGAGCGCACGGATACTGCGTGGACGACAATGCACGAGCGCTCATAGTCGTGACCAGGGCGTGCGACTTGAATCGAAATGATCGGTCACTGATCGATTTGTCGTCGATTTACCTGAGTTTCCTGGACAGTGCTTTCGATCCAGAGACAGGCCGATTTCGAAATTTTATGTCTTATGAGCGCAAGTGGCTGGAGACTATCGGATCGGAAGATTCTCATGGACGCGCGCTGTGGGCGCTGGGCGTGATGTCAGGCTGGGGACAGAACTCAGGTCAAGTCGCTCTCGCTTCTAAATTATTCCATGATGCGTTGCCGGCGTTAGAGAGCTTCTCGGACTCTCGTGCCATCGCATTCCCAATTCTCGGAATTCAGGCGTACCTTCGTCGGAATGACAACGATCACCAGGTCTTAGACCTGCTTGAATCGCTGGGCAACAGGCTGCTGAAACGCTTCCGGCACTTCGCAAGCAAGGACTGGCAGTGGCACGAAGCCGAGCTGAACTACGACAATGCGCGGCTGCCCGAAGCACTGATGGCCTGTGGTCGTGTTACTAACGATGATCGTATGGTGAAGGCCGGTATCGATGTGCTCGAGTGGTTGAGAGACATTCAGCTAGATCCATCCGGCGGATGGTTCGCCCCGGTTGGCAATCAGGGCTGGTTCCCCAAATCCGGAAGCAAAGCGCAATACGATCAACAGCCTCTTGAGGCCGCCGCTATGATTGGCGCCAGTCTCGAAGCCTATGCATGCACGCAGCGTGAAGAATGGATGCAGCTGGCATCCACTTGTTTCAATTGGTACCTGGGGAAGAACGACCAACAAATTCAACTTTACGATTATGACACCGGTGGCTGCCGCGACGGCCTCGAAGCGGAAGGTGTCAACGAGAATCAGGGCGCGGAATCGACGCTATCCTACCTATCCTCCCTGCTCGCTATCTACAATTTGCGAGGGTTAACTGCGAATCACAACCACGCTGCGGAATCAGACGCTGATCAGCGCCTCACAGGACAATCTGATGCGGCCTAGCGGCACCTCAAATTGCCTTGAGCCGAGATAGCAGCTCCGGTATGGAGACAGTAGCAACTCTGCTTCTTTGGTCAGCAATACCGTAGGGAATTATCAATGTATCCCCGTGAATCATGATTCCGCAGGTATAGACCACGTTGGGTACGTAACCGTCGCGCTCATGCTCGTCGGGTGTCAATATCGGTTCGTCCAGCCGACCGAGCACCTTCGATGGATCGTCAAGGTCTAAAAGCTCGGCCCAGACGCTGTATCTGCGCATCGGTCCAACCCCGTGAAACAGTGCGAGCCATCCCTCGGGCGTCTCCACCGGCGATCCACAGTTGCCAATCTGAACAAACTCCAGCGGATGAACAGGCTCTTGAAGGAGTTGCGCTTCACCCCAGTGGCGAACACTGTCTGAGAACATGATGTAGTTGTTGACACCATCCTGGCGTGACAACATCACGAATTTGCCGTTCACTTTTCTCGGAAATAACGCCATGCCCTTGTTCTGCGCAGCGCTGCCGCTGATCGTATGCATTCTGAACGTCAGGAAGTCGGTCGTCTCAAGAATTTGCGGCAGTATGGCGAACCCGTTGTACGCGGTATAAGTGGCGTAGTAGATGACGGATTTGTCATCGTCCTGGAAACGTACGAACCGAGCATCCTCCATGCCTGCGCTCTCGTTTTCCGACACCGGAAAGATTACTCGCTCAGAAATTCGTACATCAGGCCGGAATATTACTTCGTAATTGGACCGAGCCAACCACAACACCGTATCAATCGCGTGGTGTTTGTCCTTCAGTCGAAATTTGGTCGAGCCGAGTTTTCGTATTTTTGTTTCCAGTTGACCCAACGAAAACGTCTCACCCAGTCCTTTCAGCAGTTTATCGGTGACCCGGTCGCTTGCTCCCATCTCTTCGAGTTTGCGCCGAAAATGAAGACGATGATAAACAGGATCTGTGTGCATTTCAGGCGTGGCAACATATTGGCTGATGGGATCGAAGTAGATGTCGTGGTTGTCGTCAACCACGCCGCTGCGAAATTCAATTGAGGACACATGGCCTTCACCTGTCGCCCTGAAGCTCATGATGAATCGCTGTGACCCCTCGGCAACGCCTTTCTGATCAGGATGGGGGACAATCGACGGATTGAAGAGCGCGGCCGCTTCAACTGAATACTCTGCGGTAAAGTAGGCACCGAGCAGCAGTTGTTTCTCGGATGACAAAGAGAGGCGTTTCGGGGCGTGTTCTGCGATACGATCGAAGTTCTTCTGCAGGGTCTCTCGGAAGTTCCGGTGGCGCCCTGAGAAGTCCTGGATTACAGACTCGAGCAAATGCTTCACGTCTTCGTCGCTCAGCTTAGAGACCCGATCGATCAAAGCCGTGATCCGCGCACCGTCACCCGGAATATGCGGCCGCGTAATGACACGGGAGCTCTCGGCTTTCAGCACAGTCGACCGCCGCTGGACCAACTGCCTGCGTTGTTCTTTAATTCTCACTAGTAGTCACGCACTGATGTAAGGTGACTAATATTGATCATGGCTTGGCGACCTGAGTTCTGACCGTACAGATTATAGTCGCGAAGGCCGCCAGAAGCTTGCATCGCTATTGACACTGTTGAGAATCCGCAGAATTGAGCACCACCATGCGTATCGCCGTCCTCAGCCCCATTTCATGGCGCACTCCTCCCCGCCATTACGGGCCATGGGAATCAGTGGTCAGTCTGCTTACGGAAGAGCTGGTACATATGGGCCTGGACGTGACTCTTTTTGCCACCGGCGATTCGCAAACGAGCGGTAGGCTGGTCGCCGTGTGTCCACGCCCATATTCGGAAGATCTCTCAATTGATCCAAAGGTCGCTGAATGCCTGCACATATCCGCGATCTTTGAGCGGGCCGCCGAATTCGATCTCATTCACAACAATTTCGACTTTCTGCCGCTAACGTATTCCGGATTGGTCGAGACTCCGGTGCTAACAACAATTCACGGATTTTCTTCATCAAAAATCATACCGGTCTACAAGAAATACAATGCCCGGAGCCACTACGTGGCGATCAGCGAGTCAGATAAATCAGCGGAACTCGACTACATTGCCACTATCCATCACGGAATCGATCTCGGACAATTTCCATTTTCGGGCACCGAAGGCGAGTACCTCCTGTTCTTTGGTCGGATCCATCCGCATAAGGGCGTCCGCGAGGCAATCCGCGTGGCGCAAAGCGCCGGGATCAAGCTGGTGATCGCTGGCATCATTCAGGATCAGGACTACTTCGCGAGGGAAGTGGAGCCACATATAGACGGCACGTCTGTGGAGTATCTCGGCTCAGTCGGGCCTGATCGGAGGGCGGACGTGCTGGGCGGTGCGCTGGCGTTACTGCACCTGATTAGTTTCGACGAACCCTTCGGCTTGAGCCTGGTCGAGTCCATGGCTTGCGGAACACCGGTCATTGCATTTCGCCGCGGCTCGATGCCCGAAATCATTCGGCACGGCGAAACCGGTTATATCGTCGACGACATTGAAAGCGCAATTAATGCGGTGGCGGCGATCAAATCGATCGACAGGACGCAATGCCGCGCTGATGTTGAACACCGATTTACGAGCACACGTATGGCGCGCGACTATGTTCGCGTTTACAAGGAGATTTTGAACGGGGAGAGGCGCGATGATCAATAAACCGTTGGTAACGCGGTATGAGGGCAATCCGATCCTCACCAAGCACGACATCCCCTACTCCGTGGAGACGGTTCACAATGCAGCGGCAACCAAATATGAGGATCAGTACCTCCTGCTGTTTCGCTCGCACTTGCGCAATGGACGATCGATACTCGGCATCGCCCGGAGCGACGACGGTTACAAGTTCCTGGCGGATCCAAAACCGTTCATGGTGCCCTCCACCGACAGCGACTTTTCAATTCACGAGGAGTACGGTGTCGAGGATCCGCGAATCTGTTTGATAGGCGATGAGTACTACATCACGTATAGCGCTTATTCCAGGTTCGGCGTACGCATCGGGTTGGCGAAAACGCACGATTTCAAGACTGTCGAGAGAGTGTCGCTAATCAGTCAGGCAGACATGCGCAATGTCGTGATCTTTCCGGACACATTCAACGGTCGTTACGCGCGGCTGGATCGGCCTCACTCGGAAATCAACCCTTGGTGCATCTGGCTGTCCTGGTCTCCGGACCTGGTTCATTGGGGTGAATCGGTGCCTGTTATCCAGCCTGTCCAGTATCACTGGGACGAAATGAAGATAGGTCCCGGCGCTACGCCGATCAAGACCGCGCAGGGATGGCTCAACATCTATCACGGCGTTTTTCCGACCATGGATGGATCGGTGTACCGCCTGGGCGTGGCGCTTCACGATCTGGAAGATCCCGCCAAGGTGCTGGGCGTTGCCGATGATTGGATACTCTCACCAGAAGATCCGTGGGAGCTGACCGGTTACGTCCACAACGTCGTCTTTACCTGCGGTGCTGTCGCAGAGGACGACGGCACCGTGAAGATTTACTGGGGAGGCGCAGACAGCGTCATGTGTGTTGGCGTCGCGAACATCGACGACCTGATCGATCTTTGTCTGAAGAAGACCCGGCCACCCTTGTCCCGATAGGGCAGTGCTTGTTGGGCGATCGTTCATTGAGTACATCGTCTATCACAGTCGATTGCGACCGCACCGAAGCCTTGGCAAGATAGCGCCTTGTCCGAAAGTTAAGGAATCACCGGCGAAATCGCCCAAACATCTCATCGCGAAACCAATCCTGGGCAGATTAGCCACACCGATGGAGTTTTTGCGCTCCACAGGGGAAGAGGGCTGGTGAGACTATGCAGTTGGCATATTTGTTACTGATGGAATCGGAATTTGATCATGTCAGACACACGCCTTGATCTGCGCTGACCACCAATCACCGACTAAATCGTCAGCCCGAATATCGTCGAACTCCGCAGGCGAATTAATGACACCATGCTCATCAAGCCGAAGCATCATCGCACGGCGCAATCCGTTTCTGTGCCAATACCAACCTGGATCGGTTGGTGCCACTGATGTCCAGCGTGGAAAGGCCACCATAATCAGTTACCGCCCAGCGTTTCGCCGCAAGATGGGATAGTAAGGAGCAATTTTGGATACATTGAAAATTCAACGATCACGAGGACATTTGAATAAGTATATGCCTTATTGACGTGGTTAGGGTTACAGAATTGTGTTCGCTATGTGCATTGTGGCGTCGGTTCGCGGCCAGAGTTCGCAAACCCGACCTCCGGCGAACCCCCGGAGTTCGATAACCAGATGAACTTATGACGAGATCGACAAAAGCCGCGCTTCTATCCGGCCTGGTATTTCCGGGCGTTGGACACATGGTCTTGAAGCGATATCTACGTGGCTCTATCTTGATGCTGTCCGCCCTGACAGCACTATTAGTGATTGTCGCGAAAGTAACAAAACAAGACGAGGGGATGAGCGTTCATCCAGAGTTAACAACTGCCACGCGGCGCGCTCTCGCAGAGCGATTGGGCCAGCCAGACTCTTCTAGTATGCTGGTCTCCCCGACATCCTCGATTGACCGTAAGAAAAGAAAACAAGGGAGTATCTCCGGACGCCATGCAAGATCTGCCGGTTCCCATAATCCGGGCCAAGTTGTATCCACCGCCGATGGCGCCCGATACCGTCAAACACCAGCGACTGCTGTCGCTGGCCCAATCCGCCGCACGGCGTCTTGAGGATGGGTTTCCGGAGTGGAGAGCTGCGGGATTGCCGGTAGACAGGAGTGAGCCGTGACTCCGGATCGATATCCCGTTGCTGACGAGGCGATCGATGACGTTGTGCAGTATGTACACGGCATTCGCCCCAACATCGCTCAGTTTGCGCAGCAGCTGCTTCAGGTCTTCTTTGTCGGTCTGACCATCGGCATGCAGCGCACGGTAGTGCCTGCGTTGGCAGAAACCGAGTTCGGCGTACCCCCTGGCTCCTTCACATTGTTAATGGCATTTGTCGTCAGTTTCGGCTTTGTCAAAGGGGCGATGAATTTCGTTTCCGGCCGGCTGTCTGAAAAAGTCGGCCGCCGCAGGGTTCTGATCTGGGGTTGGTTCGTTGCGTTGCCGATCCCCTTTATCTTTCTCTTTGCGCCCACGTGGAACTGGATAGTCGCGGCCAATGTGCTGCTGGGCGTAAACCAGGGATTTACCTGGTCGATGACGGTAACGAGCAAACTCGACATCGTGCGACCGGAGCAACGCGGTGTTGCCACCGGCTTCAACGAGTTTGCGGGCTACGGTGGAGTCGCGCTCGCCGGACTTATCACCGGTTATCTTGCGAGTGATTTCGATCCCCGCTCGAGCCTATTCGTATTCGGGCTGTCTGTCATCTTGCTTGCGCTTGTTTCCGCGCTACTTTTCTCCAGAGAGACCGTGCACTGGGCCCGTGCCGAATCTGCAGCGCATAAAGCCGGCACTCACGACGGACCTCGGCCTCGTTTTCCGGCAAACGTTTCTGAGCACCCGTCTACAAAAGAAATCTTCACTCTTGTCTCGTTCAGGCATCGGACCTTCGCCGCCCTGTCCCAGGCCGGGTGCGTGGAGAAATTTGTCGATGCGCTCGTCTGGGTTTTTTTCCCGGTATATCTGCATGCAAGGGGCCTGTCGCTCATCGACATCGGCTGGATCGTCGGGATGTATGGCTTCGTCTGGGGCGGTAGTCAGCTCTGGACAGGCCCATTGTCTGACGCCATCGGTCGCAAGTGGCCAATCGTAATCGGCATGTGGACCTGCGCTGCAGGGATCGCGGCCACGCTTTTCGCTGACGGCATCGTCGAATGGTCAATAACTGCGGCCGTTACAGGTGTCGGCATGGCCCTACTCTATCCAACGCTGATCGCAGCTATCGGTGACATCTCCCACCCGAATTGGCGGGGATCCAGCCTTGGAGTCTATCGATTCTGGCGGGACCTCGGTTACGGCATCGGCGCATTGTCGCTTGGTGTAATTGCCGATGCATTCGGTGCACTGGAAGCAGGATTCTGGTTCACAGCGGCAGCAATGGCGTTGTCGGGGCTTTGGGTCGCTATTGCGATGGACGAAACCCTGGCTCGCATCGATCCGCGGGACGATGACTGACCATGGCACCTGCGGCTTTAACGAATTCCGAACTGATTTATCTCGACTACTCGAGATCAAGGTTTAGCGCAACGCCGCCTGACCGAAACTGCCGACGTCGTTAATCAGCTGCTGTCTGCAGGGGTTCCTGAACTTCCTGTTCGGCCTCCGCGCTCTCAATGGAGGCGACGACGTCCTCGCAGGATCTGTGCTGAATCTGGTCGCGACGTTCGAAATGAGAAACGACGCCCCCTTGCTTCTCCAGCGTAAGTGTCAACCGATCTCTTGGTGCCAGGCTGATCGGCATCTCCTGTGGTGGCGAACTGTGGAGTTCGACCCGGTATTCGCCTTCGGGCAGGAACAGAGTTTCGTGTGAACCGAGAGATCCGCTCGCGACTTCTGTTCTACCTTTAAATACGCTGAAAGAAGTTGCCACTGTTTGCACCAATGCATCCTTGAGTTCCTCGGCGCTACCCGCGGTGACGTAGTGGCCGCCCGATGCATGCGCCACGGCCTGCAGACTCGCCGTGTCTTCGTCGGCGGCACTGCCAAGACCGAAACCGATCAAGTGAACCATGATGCCCTGCTCGCGCAGCTGTTGCGCGGCCTGTACAGGATCCCCGCCGCAACTCTCGATGCCATCGGTGACCAGGACCAACGCACGATCGTTCTGCGAAGAGCCAAAATCGCGGGCCGCCTCGTTCAGTGCAAAGGCGATCGGCGTTTGCCCCAACGGACGCAAGGCGTCGATTGCCTGGCGAATGGGCTCGCGGTTTTCATCGCCAAACGGTACAAGCAGCGTCGAATCGGCACAGTCGTTGTTTTTGCTCGGGCTCGTGCTTCCGTAAGCGCGGAGCGCCAGATCCAGGTCCTCAGGGAACCAGTAGGAAACGTCCTGCAAGATCTCCTTGGCGACCGCCATCTTGGGCTCACCATCCATGCGTCCCCACATGCTTCTCGAGGCATCAACGACGATTTCGACTGCCCGATCGTTGAGGGACATGACAGGCCGCCCCTCATTCACAGCCATCACTTCGAGCGCGGCACAGCTTGCATCGCGCACGTTTACAGTGACGGCGGATTCCTGTGTCTGCCCGTCCAGACTTGTCGCCAGCGCGACGATTCGATTTTCGCCAACCGCCAGCGGCACGTTCCCGGTGAATGTTCCACCTGCAAGCCGTGCGGCGACCGGTTCCGAACCATTGACGCTCAGTGTGACGCTCTCCACGCCCGTGGTACGAAGATCGAGGAATGCCTGAGGAAGCATGGCCGGGTCCGATACCTGCACAAAACTGCCACCCGTCGCCCAGGCGATAGTATCGAGAATCGACGTGCCTTTTGTGTTGGACCCAAGCAGCATCGTTTGAATCGCAACGCCCTGCCCGTGTGACCGCACGGCTGCGTCATACGCTTTTCTCTCGTTCGACATGCCGTCGGTAAACAGCATGATCACTCGCGACGACCCGGATCGCCCGTTCAACTCGAGTTCCTCGAGCGCTGTCTGAATACCGGCAGCGAGATTCGTGCTGCCGGATCGTGGCAAGTCCCGCAGCGCCTGGACGACACTGCCCCGCTCCGACGTCAAGGCCTGAGCGAGTTTTCCCTTGTTATCAAAGCTGACGACACCAATCTTGATATCGCTTTTTGGCGAGAGGTTTTTGACCAGGCCAATAGCGCCTGTCGAGCGAAAATCCTTCGGATCGGTGCCGCGCAGACTCTGCGACGTATCCATTACAAACATCATGTCGAGGTAACGGACGCCGCCGATGGCCGATGCAATGCCCTCAACCTCAACGGTCGTTTCACCTTCGGACGCGGTAAAGTCTGTGGACGGTGACTGGATTTCGATTTGCACATCGCCCTGGGATGCAGGCGACGTATCCGGGACCTCCTCCGCGGCGCTCGACGCGCAAGTCGCAGAACCGAACACCAGGACTGAAAATAAGACGTTTAGAGCGTTTCGCATGGAACCACCTGTTTCTCAAACCGCACGCGCTCATAGCACCGATAAAGGTAACCCGAGCTCTACGGCAACCAGGCTCCAGGACACCGAACCGGGTCACGTGCCACTGCCGTATCTAATCGCAGCATAGAACACTCGAGCAAACATAATCTGGGACGTGGCACACACTTTCGCTGCCGTGCCCGCCGCAATCCAGAGTTCAATCGGAAAGAAATCGGATCCCTCATCCGTCAGGGTGAGGCGCCTCTTTTTTGAACCCAGGGTGGAAGTCCGGTACCGAGTCACGGCTTACCAAATCGCGCATAGACTCCGGCATGGTCCGAAACGATTCCGCAGTCCTTTTGCGTGAAGATGATCCCTGCTTCTTTTACTTTGAGAGGACTATCATCGTTCATCAGAATGTAATCTATGCGCTGGCCGCTGGTGCTGTTTTCCCAGCCATCGATTGGGCCACTGCCTGAACTGCTCCTGGAATGGCTCTTCCATATCGTCCCACCAACCCGTGTGCAGGTGCAGGGTCAGAACCGTGAAATCACTGCTTGTGTCGCCGTGCAGTTCCGGCATTGAACCGGTTTGGCACGCCGCAATTAGTAGCGCGAGACCGGTCAATGTGATTCTTGATGCCCGCATCGGTTCTGGACTCTACTGAACGTCGTTCAAATCTGTCCCGGTGAACACTAATACGCAAAGGACGGGAAGGTCATGAAAGCGTTTCCGACACCCGACCCGCGCATCGTTTCCATACGGGCCAGGATTTGCCGGACAATCAACAAATTCGTCGAGATCAGTGGATTGAATCAATCGATCGGCTTCCTGGTACTGGTGCTTTTGCCAACGCCTGACGTATAAGTAGACTTCCATGCCATGTTTTCGAACCAGGCCCCATCAAAAAGGAAACATGGTGCCAACCTCAAGAATGAGAACCGGAAACAAGGGATCGACAAGGATATGGCCGGACCACTGACAGATCTTCGCGTACTGGACTTGAGTCGTGTTCTCGCAGGGCCGTGGTGCACGCAGATTTTGGCGGACATGGGCGCGGAAGTGATAAAGATCGAACGGCCCGGAATGGGTGATGACACACGTCATTGGGGACCGCCCTGGCTTGTCGATGCGGACGGCAACGAAACCCGCGAGTCCGCCTATTACCTGAGTGCCAATCGAGGCAAGCATTCCGTGACCGTCGATATCGGTGCACCCGCAGGCCAGGCGCTGGTCAAAGAGCTCGTCGCGAAGTGCGACATCGTGGTTGAGAACTTCAAGACCGGTGACCTCGCAAAAAAAGGATTGGCTTACGCGGACCTTGCCGCCATCAACCCGGGTTTGATCTATTGCTCCATCACTGGATTTGGCCAGACCGGGCCGCGGGCACAGGACGCAGGCTATGACTACATGATCCAGGGTATGGGCGGCCTGATGAGCATCACCGGTGTTCCGGATGGTGAACCGGGTGGCGGACCACAAAGGGTGGGAGTAGCCGTGTCTGATCTGACCGCTGGCATGAATGCGACGATCGGTATTTTGGCGGCACTGCACCACAAACAGCAGACGGGGGAAGGCCAGCATCTCGATATTTCATTGTTGGACGTACAGGTGAGTTGGCTCGCGAATCAGGCGCTGAATTACTTTACGAGTGGTAACGCACCGACGCGTACCGGGGCGTACCATCCTAACCTCGCCCCGTATCAGCCGTTTCAAACAAAGGATGGCCACGTCATCATTGCGATCGGCAACGACGGTCAGTTCCAGCGTTTTTGTAAGGAAGCGGGATGCGAACAGTTGTCGAGCGATCCGCGTTTTGCGACGAATCCGGATCGTGTCAGCAACCTATCGGAACTTGCCGAGAAATTGGCTGTTGTCCTAATCGAAAGAACCAGTCAGCAGTGGCTGGATTCATTGCGCGCTGTCTCAGTTCCCTGCGGCCCGATCTACACCATAGACGAAGTCTTTGAAGATCCGCAGGTACGTCCATCGAGGGTTGAAAATCGAGCTGCAACACGCCAGCGGCGGCACCGTCCCCGGCCTCGCGAATCCCGTCAGATTTTCGAAAACAGAGATCCAGTACAGCAAGTCACCACCCTTGCTTGGAGACGATACCGAGACCACGCTTTGCCGCCTTCTCGATAAGACCCCCGAACAGATTGCAGAGTTGCGCGAAGCCGGTGTGATTTGAGTCCTGGTGGCATTAGGGCGTACTGCCTGGGTGGGGCAGCGGTTCAGTCTGCGACGCCCAGCCGCTTGTGCATGATCGGGCTCGTCGTCGTGTACTGGAGGTGGACTTTCTTGTCCGGCTCGATTCTGTGTTTGATGGCGAAAGCGGCCAATGCCGCTTCGTGAAAACCACACAAGATGAGTTTTTTCTTTCCCGGATAGAAGTTTATGTCGCCAATCGCGTAGATTCCCGGCTCTGAAGTTTCGAATTTTTCGGGATCGACATTGATTGTCTTGCGGTTGATGTCGAGGCCCCATTCCGCAATCGGTCCAAGCTTGGGCGCCAAACCGAAAAACACGAGCACATGATCGGCGGGCACCTCGACCGGATCTCCTTCCTTGGGCTGGATCGTCATCGAGCTGATCACGCCATCGGCTCCCGCGATCGCCGTTGCCTTGGCTTTCTCGATCACGGCCATTTTTCCATCGGCCACCAGTTTTCGCATCTTGTCGACCGACGCCGGGACCGCGCGGTACTCGTCACGGCGGTGCACCAATGTGATGTGCTCGGCGACATTGATCAGCTCCAATACCCAATCCAGTGCCGAATCTCCACCGCCCAGAATAACCAGCCTCTGACCAGCAAATTGCTGCGGATCCTTAACGCGATAATGCAGCGTCTTGGCGGCGAATTCGTCGGCACCGGGCACCCTGATTTCTCGCGGCTGAAAAGAGCCGACGCCCCCGGCGATGACGACAGCTTTGGCGTTAAATTGTGTCCCGGCGCTCGTCTCCACATGAAACGATTCGTCTTTCGTCTTCCTGACGACGGAAACTTCTTCGCCCAGATGCATGCCGCAGTCGAACGGCTCGATCTGCTTCAACAGCCCCTCGATCAACTCTTCTCCGGAACAAACCGGAATACCGGGAATATCGTAAATAGGCTTGTCCGGATAAAGCTCGGTGCATTGACCACCCGGCTGCCGGATGGAATCGACAACCTCGGCTTTCAAGCCGAGGAGCCCCAGCTCGAAGACCTGAAAAAGGCCGCAGGGTCCGGCACCGACGATGACTACATCCGTATTGATCACTCAAAACCTCCAGCTGAGCAGAAGCCCCGAACATTAACACGGCGCTGTCGCGTCTTGTATCAGCTGCAAGCCATGAATCAGGGCAACTCGTCGACCCGCTGCCATACTTTCCTTGCGCGACATGAGTATGGAAGAGGACATGACGGCGAATGCCCAAATTACCGGCGATGACTTGTGTGGTCCTGACGTGCAATCAGGCCCGATGAATTGGCTCTGCCCGAGGTCGTAATCAAACAATTGTGACCCAGTTCCGATATTAGAAACAATGACTTGCACCTCGCCCGGTGTTCGCTTATGTTACACGCAGCTAGGGCCAAGTAAGTGTTATATCCTCGACCGGCGAGATTTCAACTCGTCGGCTTTGGGTGTAGTTGTGCACGGCGGTCCTGCCAACGAAATTGAAGCTCGGATCACGCGATGTGGGGTCGCGCGCGAGCGAATCCGGAGGGATCCATGAAATTGCTACGCCTGCCCGTAATTGCAAATATCTTCGCCGCATGCCTGATTTTGGCCGCATCCGCTTCTGCGATAGCCGCAGAGCCAGTCGTCACCACAGTACCTGGCGATGCAAACAATCCGACTATTCGACATCCGATCATTTCGGGCCGTGCGGTTACGCTCAAAGGCGCGGTAGACGCGGCCTCTGTCGGCGCGACCTGGTCCTGGGACCCGGGTGACGGCAGTGCGCCGTACACAGGCACGGTCGGTGCGACGCATTGGGCAGTCTGGGCTGAACATACCTATACAGGTAACTCGGGCGACTTTGTCACGGCCACGCTGACCGTCGACAATAGTGTCGATCCTGTCGGTACCGCGACGTTCTCGATGGTGCTTCGTGCCGACACGGTTCCGAACAGGGCGAATGCTGCGATTGCTGAAGCGCTGTGGTACATGCACCGCAACCAGCGCCGTTTCCTCGGCGACGAGATTGCTGTCGAGGGACAGCCCGGATCCACGATCCCGATGGGCAGCTGGACTTATGACGATTACGCCGGCGTCCTGACGGTGTCGTCGCAGGGTTCGACAGTCAACGCGTTCGAAGCGAAAGGGCATCGTGAAGACGGCAGCCCCGACAATCCTTACACGGAGACGGTTGATCGCGGTTTGAAATACCTGTTCGCAAGGCTTGGAACCGATAATCTAACCTTACAGACCCTCAATGGCTCTGGGTGGTGCCGCACGAAGTGACGATGCCGATACCAACGGCAATGGCATCGGCGTCAGCCTCGATGGCCTCACGGTTGCCGGCGTCAATGGCGGTTCGGACGAGCCCTACCAGTTGGGCACGATCATCGACGGCATCGTCGCCTCGGGCACGCCGGACGCGGTTGCAACGACCGGTCCCGCGAACGTCATCGGCCGCACGTATGGCGACATCGTGCAGGACATGGTGGACTGGTATGCCTGGGCACAGTCCGACAGCGTCGATCACGGCGGCTGGGAATACTCCGCGTTCAACAATAGCGTGGGGTCTCAGGACAATTCGGCCAGCGGCTGGGCAGCCACGGGTCTCGTTGCCGCACAGGATCTGTTTGGCGCGACGATTCCCGACTGGGTGATTACCCGCAACGAGAACGGCCTCGAATTCAGCGATAACGAGAGCGACAACGTCGATAATTTGAGCGGCGGTGATGGCATCCACGGTTACAGGAATCCCTCGCCACTCTGGGGACCATATAGCGTGACTGGTGCAGCACTCGTGCAGATGTCGATGGACCAGGTCGAGGCGACGACATCCGCGACCCCCGACGAGCGCTGGGTGCGCGCCGAGAATTTCTTCCGCCGCAATTTCGACAATCTCGCGGGCACGAACCCGTTCAAGAACTATTACTACGCCATGTTCAATTTCTCCAAGGCGATGCGTACGGCAAAACCCGAGCCCGTGACGATCATCGGGACGCAGGTTGGCGCGGCCGAGGGCGGAATTGGTTGCGGCCCCAGCGCCGGCTGTGCCGCGAACGGTCCGCAGCCGCTGGACTGGTATAACGATCCCGTGTCCGGGCTCGCCCAGAACGTGATCAATTTCCAGACTTCCACTGGTGCCCAGATTGGCCGCTTCCTGCCGCGCGGCAACGCAATCGTCGGCGAGTCTCTCCAGGAGAAGCAAATCCAGCCCTGGGGCGTGCAGATCCTGATACGGACGCTGGCGCAGGCCGGCCCGATCGCCATAGGCAACGTATCGCCGAATCCGGCCGGAGAGAATTTCCCGATCACTCTCGATCATTCAGAATCGTTCCACCAGGACCCGCAACGCTCGATCACGTTGTTCGAGTGGGATATCGACAACGACGGCACCTACGATCTCAGCAGTACCGAGGCGAATCCCGATCCGGCGCTCAGCGTGCCGGGCGGCTTCGACTGCGCAGCCGTGGGCGGCATACCCTGTTCGAAAACGATCGGCATTCGCGTGACGGACGACTCGGCTCCACCGCTGACAGCCACCGACGTCGTGGTCCTCGACCTGACCGTGCCGCCGCATGCGCCGACCGCGGATACCGGCGGGCCTTACAGCGTATGCGTCAATGACATACTGACCGTCGATGGCAGCGCTTCGTTCGACATCGACGAAGGCCAGAGTGAGGCCGGCGCGACGGACACCGATCGCATCACGGCTTACGAATGGGAACTCGATGGCGTAAGCCCGTTTGACTACGCCGAAGCCAGCGGCATCACGGCCGACGCGACGTTCGCGACCGTGGGTGTTGCGTCTATCGGCCTGCGCGTCACGGATAATTCCCTGCTCGCTTTTCCGAGCGGAGCGGTCGCCGATCTGACCGATACGGATAACACCAGCGTTGTCGTGACGGATTGTGTCGCCGCTGACCTGGCCGTGACGACAAGTGCTGATACGCAGGTGATCATTCCGGACCAGGTCACTCTGACGGCAACCGTCAGCAATGGCGGTCCTGACGACGCGCCGGGCCTCACAGCGATGGCTTACCTGTCTCCGTTCGTCAATATCGTTTCAATCACACCGAGCCAGGGTACCTGCGTCGCGACCGGTGCAGTTGTCAATGGCCTCACCGAATACGAATGCGAGATTGGCGATCTTTCAGCAGGGTCCAGTGTCGATATCGTCGTGGTCTTCGATGCCGTTAGTGAAGGCACCGTGGATTTCGAATTCAGCGTAGATATCGAAACCAACCAGTTCCTGCAGCTGTCCGATCCGAATCCGGGCAACAATACTTTGTCTGTCTCGTTCTCGTTGATCGAAGAAATCATCGTGATCGTCAAAGGCAAGGGCGCCGGCAGCGCGGGCCTGCTCGAAATTCTGGTGCTGTTTGGCTGCGCTGCTGCAATCCTGCTGATCAGGAGGCGCAAGATGTCGGCGACGACATTGACTGCCGTCGTTGCAGCCAGCTTGATCCTCGTCCTTGGCACGGCGAGCACACCGGCGCTGGCGGATGACGATACGACCGAGGGCATTTATGTTGGCGCAGCGATCGGCAGTGTTTCCAGCGATATCAGCGCGCCGTCGTTTGCGAGAGGCCTTGGCGATGCTGGCTATGATGTCAGCGATGTATCCCTTGGTGACAGCTCGACCGGCTGGAAACTCACTGTGGGTTACATGATGAACGAGAACGTCGGCGTGCAGGCATCCTACATCGACCTCGGAGAACTTGACGTCCGATACACCGCGTCCGTGCCGCCTGATGAGATCGATGCGATGCTGCAACTTGGCGCATCGTTATTGCCCGGCCGAGGCAGGGGCTTCCTGGGCGACATCGTGTTGCAATATCCATTCTCGGAACGAATTGCCGTTTACGGCACGCTGGGTGTGTTTTTTGCAGAGCCGACATCGAATCAATTTGTCGAATCCGGTGCTACCGGGTCGGCATCGCGCAAAGACAATGACAGCAGTTTCGCGGGCAGCATCGGCGTCAGTATTGCCGTCGGCGAGCGTTCGACGATACGGGTCGGCTACGAGAGCTACAAGATCGACGATGAATCAGTGGACTTCCCGATGGTAGCGTTTCACTATGGGTTTGGCCGCGGCGATTGAAATCTGCAGAGCCGGTTTTCGTGACCGGATCACAACGGGCGCCTGGCACTTGATCGACAAGGGCCGGGCAGCCCTGCTTGCCAGCCTGGCGATCCTGTTCGTCACTGATGCCTGGTCGCAACCGGAAACTGATTACCGGGTTGCCGCAATAATCGACGCCGGGCCCGGCTCAAAGGCCCTGATCGAAAGCGCGGACGGCAGTCAGCGTTGGTACCGATCCGGTGACAGCCTGGACAGCGCTCGAATTGCGCGGATCGACAAAGACGGCATTACCATCGTAAACATGGGAGCGGAATCTCGCCTGTCGCTGCGTGGCAACGCCATGCTGGCACAGGATATCGACGCCGCTGCCGTTGCCGGCGCGCCTGCACAGACAAAACGCGTTCAATATCGCAACCTGTTGTCAAACATCAACGCTGTCAGATCCGATCCTGAAGAGACAGGTGAGCAAGCCATGGCGCGGCATCTGAATCGCGTACTTGGCGTAGCGGACGATGCGCAGATTGCATCGGTTGGCGGAGTCGACGTCGCTACAGCAACTCAGGCACATGCGGAATTCAATACGCAGCTACTTGACAACCAGGCGATCAGAATCTTGATCGATAATGCGCCCACGAAGATCCTGTACATCGTGCCCGCTGAGTAATCGGGTTTACTTGCTGCAGCAGAGCAGCTGCCGTTCCATCCTTTCACCTCGACCAGTTTTTACTAAATGTGCCCCCATGCACTTCGCGCTAAACGCATGAGCGATCAAAACTGCTCCCGGATACTGCTGACGCCAGACTCATAGTTCCGCCAACGGCCGCTGGAACGTGGATGCAATTCCTCGCGCACCTGCCAGACGCTGGCTGTTTGAACCAGATTGTCCGTGTGCTGGAATTCGAGACACCGGTCATCCCAGTCCAGCCCCAGGAATTCGAGCAAATCTCGCAGCAGCGGCTCCGGAGAGCGGACCAGATCGTCGTAGTTCAGGACGAAAATGTTCTCTTCCAGACAGGCGGCCCAGTGCTCCATCAAGCGCTCGTGCTGCCTGTAGTAATGGGCGATATTCCCGAGGTCCGTGGCATAGGGGAGATTGCGGCCAAGCTGCTGGAAGTACACGGACAGGCAGTTGTCCAGCGGGCTTCGTTTCGTGTAGACGATTCTCGCGGCCGGAAATAGCGCCTTGATCAAACCCAGATGCACATGGTTATCCGGCCGCTTGTCCGTAACATGCCGTGCCTCCGGAAACAGCCCCGCTCGCCTCGACACATACTCGTCAGCCAGTTGCTGGAGCTCCTCGGGCGAAGCATTCTGCAAGCGCTGCGGGTACGGCGCCAACCTGTGAGCCAACAGCCAGGGCAATATATCGAGTTCACCACCGGCCGTGACTGACGGATGAGCGGCCAGGATCTGCTCGGCCAGCGTAGATCCCGAGCGGAACATGCCACAGATGAAGATTGGCGAGTCCGCAGACGAGGTAGTTGCGTTTCTGATCCAGTCCGCGTCGCACCAGCCAATCAGCTGGTCGATCGCATTTTCGGTGGCGATTTGATCGTAGGGCGGATGGCGCAACTTGCCGAGTTCGTTAGCTGACGTGTAGGCCGCAAAGGCCTCATCGTACAGCCCAACATCGTCGAGCACCTTGCCGAGCGCAAAATACAGTCCCTCATGGGCCAGGCGGTCATCTATCGTGGTGTTGGTGGCATCTCGAAGTGAGCTGATCAATGGGTCCTTCGGGCTCGTCAGGCGCGACGAATAAGCAAGGCGTGCCAGTGAGTCCCAATGCCGCGGTTCGATGTTCAGAATTCTCTGATACATCGCCGTGGCCTGTTCTCTATCGCCCATCTCCTCGAAATGTCCTGCAAGATTGAACAGCGCGGGAATATGCTCGGGATCGACTGCAAGAGCACGCTCAAAAAACTCGCGCGTTTCGTCCGACCGGCGCATCTGGGAACTCAGCACACCCATGTTGGTGTATACCTCATGCACGCGCTCGATCCCGAGCTGTGCAGACTTTTCGTACGCGGCCATGGCATCCGCATAGCGCTTTTGCTTCTTCAACAACAGCGCAAGGTTAAAGTGCGCCTCCGCGAGATCAGGCTGTCGCCCAAGCAGACGCAAATACTGGCTAATGGCCGCTTCCGTCTGGCCGAGTCCGTTGAGAAGCGTCGCCAGGCGGGTGCAATAATGCAGGCTGTCCGGCCTCTCCTCGACCAGTTCCAGCAGCGCATTGACAGCATCCGCGGGTCGCCGCGCCTGCAGATACAGATCGGCGAGCGCATCAAGCGCAGCTTCACGGTGTTCACCTTGTTCAGCCAGTTCCTGATACGCCTGCGCTGCCTCGGCGAGCCGGCCATTTGCCTGCAATGCTCGCGCCCGTTCGGACACAGTGTCGAACTTACTCAGTTGTTGCGTCATATGCGCGGGACCTCGTCGAAAGCAAGGTCTTGAATTTCGATATTCATCCGAGATCCATTAGTCAACGATAACGGGAGCGGCCGTATACCAGCTAAGGCACTCCGTTCACAATTAATCGCCGGATAATAGTTCATTGCAATGCTTCAGCTATTTCAGCGCCTGCAAATGATTTGTCTGCGATTTCAGCTATTTCCTGCAAATTTGGCGGGAACCTGGCAATCGGATAATTCATGCACGCTGCAGCCGCAGTGGCATTCGCAAAACGAACGAGCATTGCATCGTCCATGCCCTTACTCATGGCATATATGACACCCGCCTTGAATGAATCACCGGCCCCCAATGTGCTTTTTACATCGACATGATATGGCGTAAACTCTCTGCATGGCACTCCCATTGCGCCCATACCAGAGCTCTTTCGCTCCGAAGGTGAATATGACCAGCCCGGCGGTACGCTCAGCATAGTCAGCGAACAGGGAGGCAAAATCCTGTTCAGGGTAATTGCTGCGAAGGAATTCTGCAGAGAGGATATCGACCTCGGACAGAGCGATGAGTGTCGGAGTCTATTCGGCAATCTACCGTTGCATATTTCACTTTGTGCTTATGACATAGCCGGGCTACTTCGATTGACTCGTCGAAAAAGAAGGGATCCAGCCCTACGACTTTGGCCTGTTGTATCGCCTTTTCATTCGCAGGATTCCAGCGCCGCAGAGACTTGTTGGCGATAGAAATGGCCAAACCGGCCAAATGCTGTCCGGGTATTCTGGTCGACAAACACGATGTCTTCTAAACCGTCGAAATCCGGATCGTAGGTCATTAGCTCCAGAGACACAGGGCTCGAATCGAAGTACGACACAAGTTCCGGGTAGGTATTTCGGCCCAGAAAATTCCCGTCCAGGTGAACTGTCAGGCCAAGGTTCCCCAACACGACTGCGCAGGTGCCGGTTTCTCCCCCAGGCAAGCGATGAGTCTCGGCGATTTCGCAATAACCGTCGCGTTCCGGAAAATTACTTTCAAGACGATGGCTTGTCGTCACCAACGTCATGCCGTAAAGATAAATGTCTCTCTCGCTCAGGGACATATACTTAACTATCGATTGTCATAGCTGCGCCTTCGAAGAAGCGCTAATTCTACGCATTCACGCACATTGAACAACTACTGCATGCTTAATGACCTCATGATCGATGTTTTGCCAGAGGCTGCCTAATGGCAGTGAGGTCGGATTCGATTACCATCGAATCCGACCTCGATTCGTTCCAGACCCGGCTAACGTGTTCGCGTGATCGTGATCTTGGCAACCGGATTACGCCAATCGTACGCATCAGTCGCAAGGTCGGCGATGCCGTGCACGCCGTTGTGAATATGCACGTAGCCTTCCGCATCGCCTGTCGAGCGAGCATTGCCGCTGTCCATCGGGCAGGCTGGCCCCGGAATGAACGCGCAGTCCTCGTTGTTGCCCTCACTACCGGCGTCGTAGCCGAGCGCGTAGTAGGTCCGGCTGGCGCCTCGCCATCTCGGCAAGGATTCCGAGTCGATCGCTAGAAAAGCATCGTTTGAATTGACCAACATAGACACGACACTCAAGACATTGAAGCCGCGTTTACTCTTGATTTGGTACTCAGCAGATGCTCCCGGCATTAGCGGCGCGGACGTCGCCTGCGCCATCGCCACTTGTGGCAGCGTAGAAACCAGATCGGCAAGCGGTCCACCATTGCCGTCTTCAGCGACAAGGGCAAGTTGCGGCAGCGCTTCCTCGCCAACGGCGAACAGCGCTATCGCTGTGGAGTGCGTCACGAGGACCGGCGGGCTGAAGACCTGCCCCTTGGTAATGTTGGTAATCGTGACGTCGTAGGTCTGGGCGCGTCGGTCATAGTGATCGGCATTTGCGGTCGCCATGATAAACATAGATGCGACCAGTAGAGCCGCGGAACAGCGCGTGGCAAGTTTCATGTCGGAATACTCCCGTGGGAAAATTAGTGATTGTTGGTTGTTGTCAGTTTTGCCAGTCCATGAATAACACTGACCTGCGCCGAAAAAATCACGTAAAGATCACGAAAGTATTGAGAATGTGCCCAGGTGTCGCTGGCCTGGCTACCTATGCGGCGTGCTTGTAGAGAGGAAGGTCAAATTCGAATCGTGTGCCCGCGTCTACCTTACTCATGACCGTAATTCTGCTGTCATGAAGATCGAGGATTCGCTTGACGATTGCGAGGCCTAGACCGGAGGAATCGGCTCGGGCTTCCTCTCCCTGCTCCGACCGGAAGAAGCGATCGAAAATCCGCGGAATGTCCTTTTCCGGAATTCCAGGCCCGGTATCGGTCACCGCGACGGTGACTGACTCAGGACGTTCTGCGATGCTCAGAGTTATTTCTCCGCCCCGTGGCGTAAACCGAATCGCGTTGCGAACAAGGTTCTCGAGAACTCGTTGGATGAGCCCAATATCGCCGATTGTAAATGCGGTATCTGCATCCAGCACGATCGACAAGCTGATTTCCTTCTTGTCCGCCTCCAGTTGAAACTCCTGCGCTATGTCCTGCACCAACTCCGGGATCGAGAACGCCTCCAGGCTCGGCGTGACGCTTGCCGAATCGAGTTTCGATAACTCGAAGAGATCGCCAATGAGAACGCCGAGTCTGACAGCATGCCGTCGCGCGACCTTAAGGTATCGGTCCCGATCTTCTTTCGACATTGAATCACCCTTGATGAGCATGGTCTCGAGGTAACCCTGCATCGCAGACAGCGGCGTTCTGAGGTCATGAGAGATATTGCTTACGAGCTCCCGCCGTAATCGATCATTCTCTTTGAGCTGTGCCAGCTGGTCCTTTATCTGCCGTGACATTGCGACGAACGACTGCGCCAGATTGTCTATCTCATCGCCGGCTGGCGGCGGCTCGATCGTCGGCTCGAGATCGAAGCCCGAGTCACCGACACGCTTGATGTCGTGACTGAGCAGTTTTAGCCGCCGGGTAAGCAGACCGAAAACCAGCAGACCGATCGTTGCCGCGGCGATTATGATGAGGATAGCGACGACAATACTGACATTGCCGATATACGAGCCGTCGATGTCATTCGCTAACGCTTCATATGTCTGACCACCCAGAACGACGTACAGGTAGCCTTCCAGTTTCCCGTCCCGCCCTATTTCGGCGGCGGAGAAAACTTTTTTCATCGAGTCGCTCCGCGGATCATCGCCGTGCACGGGCATTCTCGCCGACCCTTCAATGACCGCTCGCACCGGCGCGAGCTCGACTCGATCCCGCAAGACCGTGTCGGCAGGCATTGCGTGGCCGAGAATATTGCCGGCAGAGTCCAACAAGTAGATCTCGGCTGTGGGATTGATCACCATCGCGTGAGCCGCAAGTTCCCTGAGGCTCTCGAGGTCCGGAACGCCGTTGTTGATGAGATCACGCTGTCCGGTGACATACATCGCGATCGGTGCATTGAGCCGCTGCGTGAGTTCCTCGTAGTACAGTCGCGTATTTATCTTATCGACCAGAAAAAAGGCACCGCCCATGAGTACGACAATGATCAGGAGCGCCGCCGACAGTTTTGCGAATAAGGTGTTCAACTGAGTTCGACCACCGCACCTGCTGGTTCTTTTGCGGCGAATTTGTAGCCAACGCCCCACACGGTCACGATCATCTCCGGCTTGGACGGGTTGTCTTCGATTTTGGCACGCAGACGATTAATGTGGGAATTGACCGTGTGCTCGTAGCCTTCGTGACCGTAGCCCCAGACCTTATCGAGAAGATCGGCGCGTCGAAAAACGCGACCCGGGTGCCGTGCAAAAAAGTCGAGGAGATCAAATTCGCGTGCCGTCAGTTCGACTTTCCTGCTGCCGAGCGTTACCTCGCGCCGATTGGGATCAACGCTGAGCATGCCAACCTGGATGGCGGAATTTTTCGGTGTGCCAACGGGTTGAGCACGCTGCATGTTCTCGATGCGCCGAAAAATGGCGCGGACGCGGGCGACCAGCTCGAGCACACTGAACGGCTTTGTAAGATAATCGTCGGCTCCGGTTTCCAGCCCCAGCACTCGGTCAAGTTCAGACGATTTCGAGGTGAGCATCAGTACCGGCTGATACGGCCGGTCCCGTCGCACCGTTCGGCATATCTCGAGTCCGTCGGGGCCGGGAAGCCGCAGGTCAAGAATGATTAACGCCCAGTTGTCGGACGTCGCGAGACGCATGCCATCGTAGCCATCGTTGGCGACGATCAATTCGTCGCACACGTCACTCAGATGCAGTGCAACAAGGTCCGCGATGTCCTGTTCATCCTCAACGAGGAGAATTCGACGCTTGCTCATACCGACTATTTCCCGAGGCGCTCTCTAATAAGTGTTTGTTATGGGTGCCCCTGAAATAGTAGACCGGACATATCACGAAATTATCACAGCACGAGCATCGCCGATAAGGCTCCGTCCGGATGCGGTCGGCAGACCCTACAAGACCCTTTCCAGGTCGGCACAAATATCCTCCGGATCCTCGAGGCCGACAGAAAAGCGAAACAACCCGTCGCCGGCGACACTGCGGTACTTCTCGAGCCCGGCGCCTGCAAGTCCATATGAGGTTTCTGCCAGATCTTCGGTCCGAAGCAGGTACATCAGGCTGCGATGGTGGCCCAGCGAGACGGCATAGTGAATGACTTCGAAGTCAGACATCATCCGGCCGGCAACTTCCTTGTTGTTCGCAACACGGAATGACAGCATCCCGGAAAAATTGTCCATCTGTTTTGCCGCAAGCGCATGCTGAGGGTGCGATAGGAGTCCGGGATAAATAACCGATTCGACGCGCGGATGGTTCTCGAGATACTCGGCAACAACCATTGCATTGGCCGCATGTTCGCGCATTCGTATCGGCAATGTCGCCATGCCGCGCATGATCAACCAGGCATTGAACGGGCTGATCACGCCACCGAAATGCGACAGTGCTTCCGTGCGCAAGGGAGCGAGGGGTTCTCTTGCCCCGCAGATCGACCCGCCCATGGCGTCGCCGTGACCGCCGATGTACTTCGTCAGCGAATGAACGACGAAGTCCGCCCCGAGTTCCAGTGGCCGAGTCGCTATCGGCGTTGCAAAAGTCGAGTCGACGACGACCAGCGCACCATGTTCCCTGCCGATCTTTGCTATAGCTGCTATGTCAGCAATATTCAGCAGCGGATTTGACGGCGTCTCCAGCCAGATCATGCGCGTCTCGTCGCGCAATGCATTGCGTACGTTTGCAGGATCCGAGGTATCGACGGGCGTAACGTCAATATCGAATCGCGGCAAAGTATGTCGTGCCACCTCGGCGGTTCCGGGGTAATTGGTTTCACAAATAATCAGGTGATCACCTTTCGAAAGATGCCCGAGTAGCAAGCCAGTGGTTGCGGCCATGCCCGATGCAAAAGCAATACATGCTTCGGCCTGTTCCAGTGTGGCCAGCTTTTCCTCGAGTTGGTCAGTCGTCGGATTTGCCCAGCGCGTGTAGACGTACGGCGAATCTGTTTCGAGATTGTTCGCCGAGAAGCTGATTTCCTGATCGACGCGAAACGTGCTGGACATGACGAGGTCAGGTGCGGACGAATGACTCCCTGTAACGTGACCCTCGCCCGCGTGAATCGCCTGCGTTCTCATTCCCTTGTTGGAGAAATTTGTGCTCATGAATGCTCACCTGATTTGTCGACATTGTGGCCCAGCACTGTAGCCAGATTTCGCCCCTCTTCCGCCGACAGCTCGGTCAGTGGCGGCCGCACATTCGCCCAACGCGCATCGCCGGTGCTGATCGAAAGTAGCCGTTTTTGGGCCGGGATCGGCGCGTAATCCTGCACAGCAAGCCGAAATTTCTTGACGCTCTCGTGCAGATCGCGAGCGCCGGCAATATCGCCCCGCTCGTATAAGCTAATAACAGCGGCGATGTTTCGAGCGTTGATGTTAGCGGTCGCCGTGATGCATCCTGGCGCACCATGCTCGAGTGCTTCGAGCAACGGCAGCTCGGATCCGGGATAGACGATCATGCCCTCGATGTCGAGCAAGGCCCGGGTATTCTCCCAGTCACCCGAACTGTCTTTGATGCCGACAATTTGTTCCGGGAAATCGTCATGCAGCCGCGTCGCAAGTGACGGCGGTATGCCGACGATGGCAATGGGCGGAATGTGGTAGAGATAGATGCGGGCGTCCGGCCCGATCGCTTCAATCAACTGCGCGAAATATCGGTACAGCCCGTCCTCGCTCACATCTTTGAAATAAAACGGCGGCAAGGTCATCACGGCAGCACATCCCATGTCGAGACACGCGCGCGATAAGCGTGCGGTGTCCGCGACATTCGACAGGCCGGTGCCCGGTATCATCCGTGTCGGGTCGATGCCGCCGTCCACGAGCCCTCGGATCGCGTCGGTCCGTTCGTCGATGCCGACGGACAATGCTTCACCGGTCGTACCAAACGGCGCAATGCCTGCGCAGCCCTGCTCGAAGAGCCGTCTTGCATGAGCCAGATAAAGATCGGTCGCCACTGACATGTCGTCGTTGAATGGCGTCAGTATGGGCGCGATGACTCCGCGAATTTTTTCGACCGGCATTTCGAAACCCCCTTTGGCGCAGATGTTACCGGCAATTCCACAGAAATATGCAACTGTCGCTGAATTCTCGTAGCATGTGCGACCAGTGAACACCGATATGTCAAACGAGCCACCCAGCACATGAATTTTGCGCCGCCGGCACGCTTCCTTGCCCTGCTGCTGGGCCTTGTTTTCGCTTTGAACAGCCCGGCCCAGGAAGCTGAGCAAAGTCCAGACCTGACGCCGCCGGATCTGACCGATCTCAATACTGACTGGTGGATCTACTTTGAGGTTCCCCGGGCTCAGCTGGAGCCTCGCGTCGACACGTTTCTCGAGTCTGTCAGCGTGCAGATCGCCGACCTCGCGCCGCAGAACCAGGAGACTGCTCAGTCGGTACTGGAAGCTGTGCGCGATAACCTCACCGCGCTGTTAACGCTGTTGGATGACCAGGAAATTGTGCCGCAGGAACTCGAGCCGGCGGCGATAGACTATTCGATCGATGATTTACTCAGGCTCGCAGACACAGCTCGTGGCGCCCGCACGAGCGCTGCAGACGAGCTACTCGAGGTAGAGCGCGAAAAGCGCATTTTCGATGGCGCCAGCAGACGCCGTGATGCAGCCTTTAAAGACTACGTTGGCGCTTCTGCGGGGGATCAACGTTGGATGGTCGCTTTGCGGCTGGTGCAGGCGCGTTCCGCCCAGGCGATGTCCGCCCGCCGCCTGGAACTCTTGACGCTACGGTATGAACGCGCCACCGCGTATGCCGAAGCGACGTCTGCGCGTGTGGACCTGGCAAGAGATCGGCTAGCCACCACTGCCGACGAGGCGGCCCTGGATGAGTTAGGCGATCGCGTCGGCGTCGGGGAAGCCGAAGTCGAGAAAGCCAGGGAAAAGGTCCGCGCCGCACAAATTGCCGCGAGTGGCCTCGATCTGGATACCGCACAAGGCCGCTCGCAGCAGCGGCTGCAGCAGCAAAAGCTGATGGGCGCGGAAATCAGCCTGGCCCTCGCTGAGGCGATTCTCGACAAGGCCCAGACGCAGCAGCGGTGGACAGAACTCAAGCTGGATGCGGGGCCCGGAGCAGACTCTATTGGTGACCAGGTTCTCATCTGGTCCGAGTTCGTACGAGACACTAAGCAACGCTCACCAGAGTGGCAGCGAGGCGCCGAAGACGAATTGCTCACAGTGCAGAGTGCGAATCGGGACGGTCTCGACCGGTCTTCGCGCCGATTGCTGGATCAGCGATTGGGAACCGCGCAGGAATCCCTGGCAAAACTGGCAGAACTGGATGCCGCGCTAGCCGATCTGGAACTGTTGATGCTCGTGGTCGACAGCGCTGCCGCAGAAAGCGCAGGCGGGTTCAAATCCTGGTGGGCGAGCATGACTCGCAATGTGAAGGCGGCGTACTCGCGTATCGCGGGTCTCGGTGACGTCACGTTGTTCTCCGTCGGCGAAACGCCGGTCACCGGCGGCGATATTCTTCGCGTTGTACTCATTTTGACGATTGCCTGGCTCCTGTCGCGGGGCGTTCGGCATGCGATCGGCCGTGTCAGCTCGGGCGAATCAAGCGGCACCCAGGCTTCAATGTACACCGTTGGCCGACTTACGCACTACGCCATCATCATTCTTGGTTTTGTCATTGCACTATCGTCTATCGGACTCAACTTCACCAATCTCGCGCTGGTTGCCGGTGCGCTCAGTGTCGGCATTGGTTTCGGCCTGCAGTCGATCGTCAACAATTTCGTCTCCGGTCTGATCATCCTGTTCGAGCATACGCTGCGCGTCGGCGATTACATCGAACTCGATACCGGGCTCACGGGCACGGTCAAGTCCATCAACGTACGCAGCACCCTTATCAATACGAACGAC
The DNA here is from genome assembly GCA_963711285.1 of uncultured Gammaproteobacteria bacterium. Lineage (GTDB taxonomy): Bacteria > Pseudomonadota > Gammaproteobacteria > Steroidobacterales > Woeseiaceae > UBA1847. The sequence goes on from CAVQDJ010000013.1 coordinate 162,568, forward strand.
AATATCGACATCGTCGTGCCTAACTCAGAATTCGTCACCACGCGCCTCACGAACTGGACATTGGGTGAGCGAATACTTCGCGTCCGCATTCCATTCGGCGTGGCTTATGGCAGTGATAAGGACGTCGTTAAACAGGCCGCGTTGGAAGCCGCGGCCGAGGTGCCTTTTACACTGACCCATATGAAGGGTCGCGAGCCTGACGTGTGGCTCACTGAATACGGCGACAGCAGCCTGAACTTCCTGTTGCTCGTGTGGGTCAATCGCCAGGGCGCGCGGCGGCCCACTCGCACCCGATCTGCCTATCTCTGGGCTCTCGAGACCAAGCTGGCCGAACACGGGATCGAGATTCCGTTTCCACAGCGCGACCTGCACTTGCGCTCCGGCTGGCCGCCTGGCTCTCGAAGTGCGCCTTGAGGACATTCAGGACAGATTCCCAGGCGCTGTCAAAATACGCATAGCCGGCGTCCCAGGATTCTCCTTTCCCCCATTCATGCGCCACCAGTTTCACGTGGACAGCGCCGTCGCGCGGTTCGAATCGGACAACAACCTGGGTTGTTTCGTTGGCATTTCGCAGTTCGGGAATCGACGGTGGAAACGTCCAGGAAAATGCAATCATCTCTTTCGGCAGGAAAGCGAGGACCCGAGCACCCTGCCCACCGCGTTTCCCGTCTTCGTCCGGGGGCAGGTCCAGAAACCACTCGTAAGGGCCGCCGCGCTCAAGTAAGACATTTGATTCTCCGGAAATGAACGTGAGGCCTTCTGCGGTTGTCCACGCATGCCACACTTCATCGAGTGACGCATTGACGGTCACTTCTTTTACAAGCAGGCGTTCCGTCGCCGCAGCGAATCCGGACACTGGCAGCCCGAGCAATGCTATTGCGATTCCGATTGCTACGCTCAGGCGATTCATGACGTGGCCTCCGCATCCCCCGGTCCGAATGGCGGCAGTGCTGCGCCCGTTTCGAGGAGTGACTTGAGTCCCGCGATAATCCACGGCCAGCCTTCTGCAATGCTGCCGAATACGACCGAGTCCTCCGGGAATTGATCGTGAACGATTCGCAGGCGGGTCTGACCATCGCACTCTTCGAGTGTAAACGTCACTCTCGAGGCTGCTTCCTTCTCCGCTGCCTCGTCGTACAGCGCGTGCCAGCTGATAGCCAGCTTGTTCGGCGGATCTGCTTCGATGACATCGCCTTCTACTGCGACATCACCGCCTTTTGCATAACGGTATTTAACGGCGGCTCCGGCTTCCCACGTCGATTCAACACGCGTCGCATAGAAATACTGTGCTGTGAATGCGGGGTTAGTCAACGCCTCCCAGACTTTGGCTTTTTGGTGCGTTGATGTAACTTTCATATGCGAACTCTTTGTTATTCATCTCAACTCCTTCGAGCGATTGTTTGAGTGCCGAGATAGCGACCAGCTGCTCGGGCGCGTATTTGGCAATCCAGCGCTCGGTGACCTCGTGAATCGGTACCGGGTTCAGATAATGCTTTTTCTCGCGGCCCTGGAATTCCGTGATGACCAGTCCGGCGTCTTCGAGGATGCGCAGGTGCTTCGACAAACCCTGGCGTGTGAAGGCCACGGTCTTGCAAAGCGCCTGGAGCGTCTGCCCGTCCTCTTCGAACAGCGCGTCGAGCACCTTGCGGCGGCTCTCGTCGGCAAGCGCCTTGAATACGGTTTTCATGGGCACGGATTATATGCAACTATTTAGTTGCATGTCAAGAGAGAAGGAAGACCGGGCTTTACGCCGCCAGTGACCGCGCATCAGTGGCGCGCGAACAGGTTCCGGATGATGTGGCCGACCATGTGTGGATTCTCGCGCAGCCGGCGCATGGAGTAGTTGTACCAGAGCTCGCCAAACGGCACGTATACGCGCACGGCATGACCGGCTGCCAGGAGTTCCCTTCTCAGGGGTCCGGCAACGCCGAGGAGCATCTGAAACTCGTATCGATCCGTGCCGGTTCCGAATCGCGCGAGCGCGTCAATGGCATATCGCACCAGCAGCGGATCGTGTGTCGCAATACCAACCCGGGCCGTCGCATCCTCGAGCAGGAGATCGAGAATCCGGTTGTACGAGCTCCGAATATCGTCCGCGTCGCGATAGGAAATCTCTTCAGGCTCGAGGTAGATGCCCTTGCACAAGCGAATGTCGGTCTGCCCTTCGCTCAGCAACTGAATGATGTCGTCTTCGCTACGTCGCAGGCAGGACTGAATGGCGACCCCTACCCTGTCGGACCTCTCCCGGGCCTTTCTGTAAATATTCAGCGTGGCAGCCGTGACGCTGGAATCTTCCATATCAATGCGGACGAACGCACCGTGTTTGTCGGCCTCCGTCAGCAGCGCTTCCATGGCCGATTCGCAACGTTCTACGTCGTAACGCAGCCCCAGTTCCGAGAGCTTGACCGAGATGCCGGTCCGCAGTGAGGCGGACTGAATGCCGCGCAGCGCTTTGAAGTAAAGCTGCAATGCGGCCTCGACCTGTTCATCGCCGGTGCTGTCCTCGCCCAGCACGTCGATCGTCGCTGTGGAACCTTCTGCGTTCAACTGACGTATGGTTGCGTACGCATCCTCGAGATGCGTGCCGGCAATGTAACGCCGCGAAAACCGCCAGACGATCGGCCGGGGCACGAGCGGCATCGTGCCGACTATTGCCCGATGTAACAGGTTAACTGACGTCATGAGACCCTAACCGATATGCCTCGCATAAGACGAGTCTCTGTAATCCGGGGCCTGCTGTCAGTCCGCAATTACCGATATACTTTCGGCTATGGCAAACATACTGATTACCTACTCCACGACAGACGGCCACACTCGCAGCATTTGCGAGCGGCTCAAGGGCGTAATGGAGGGACAGAATCATTCGGTCGTCGTGTCATGGATGAGCGACGATCCCGACGTAAACCTGAAGCCTTTTGACAAAATCATAGTCGGCGCGAGCATTCGCTACGGCAAACACCAGAAGCAGGTCTACGAGTTCATCAAGAAGAACCAGGCGACGCTGGAGAGCAAGCCAAGCGCATTCTTCTCGGTAAACGTGGTTGCGCGAAAGCCAGAGAAGAACACGCCGGCAACCAATCCTTACCTGGTTAAGTTCCTCAAGCAGATTGCCTGGCAACCGCAGCATCTGGCGGTGTTCGCCGGCCGACTGGACTATCCGAAGTATTCCTACATCGACCGGCAGATGATCAGGCTGATCATGTGGATGACCAAAGGGCCGACGGCGCCGGATACCGTCGTCGAGTTCACCGACTGGGATAAAGTCGATGAGTTTGGCCGCGCGTTTGCCGACGTCTAGAGATATTTTGCGTAAGCGCTGACGTACTTCGCGGCATTGTCGGCCGAAATCAACACGGCCTTGCCGGTCTTCGGCGCGTCCGCGCGCAACGCCGCGGCCAGGAGCGCACCGGTCGTCGGTCCAACCATGATGCCCTCCTTTCGTGCGAGTTCGATGCCGGCTCTGTAAGCCTCTTCATCGCTGACCGAAACAAGGTCGTCGAGCAGGTCACGATCGAGTATTTTCGGGAAGTGCTCGTCGGGCAGACCCGTAACGCGCTTCAGTCCTGACAACTGATGGTGGCGATTGGCCGGCTCGACGGCAATGATCTTGATGTCCGGATTCTGTTCCTTGAGGAACCGCCCGACCCCGCTAATCGTTCCGCCGGTGCCGATACCGGCAAAGAAATAGTCGATCTCGCCGTTGGTCTGGTTCCAGATCTCCGGCCCGGTCGTACGGTAGTGCGCCTCGACGTTCAGTTCGCTCTCGTATTGATTCGGGCTGACATACTTGCCGCCGTAGGCCTCGCTTTCGACCATGCTCTTGACGACACCGCGGGCGCCTTCGGTCGGAAACAGCGGGCAGAGTTCATCTTCGACTTCGATCAGCTCAGCGCCGAGGAAGCGCAGCAGTGATTTCTTCTCCTCGGGCGTACCGTCCGGTACCGCGATTTCAATCGGCGTGTTCCGGGCATTGGCCATGGCGGCCAGCGCAATACCCGTGTTGCCCGCGGACGGCTCGACCAGCGCCTGGCCGGCCTCGAGATGCAGTCCCTGCAGCATATAGAGCGCCGTGCGATCCTTGATCGAGCCAAAGGGGTTCATGCCTTCGAGTTTCAACAGGATCTCGTAGTCCTCATGTGGATTCGAGCGCCGGCTCAGCCGCACCATCGGCGTCGGGTTGTCCGGGTTCGGTGCGAGATCGACAATGCTGTCGTAGACGCGATGGCCGCGCGCGGGCTCGGCAGGTGCCAGCGTGAATATCTCGGCGGTCTTGTTCTTGGGCTGTGCGCTCATAGCTCGAAGTGTATAGGCGCGCCAGGCACAGACAACGAGTTGCCCAGGCCGATTGGCTATGCCGTTATTCCTTCTGGTTATAAAGCGCTTTTAGTGTTTCGGGGTCGCGTTGGCCGGCAGGGCGAAAAACTGCAGCTCGCCAAGCTCACCTTCGAGCGACTCGAGCGCCTCGGGACCTGCCTGTTTGAGTCGGGCCACCCAGCGCTGCGCCTCGGTCATGTAGTGGTTGTAAAGCTGTTTGCGCAAGGACAATGAGAGTGTTGCCGGCCTGCGCAGGTCCTGGTTCAACGCGACTTCGATATCAAACGCCGTTAGGGTGTTCCTTTCCTGTTTGTGCGACCAGGTGCCCGTGCACAAATCGAAGTTATAGAGACTCAGGAAACGGTGTCCTTGCGCGGCGACAAAATGCACGGCATCGATCACGAAGTCTGCCTCGGCGTCATCCATGACCCAGTGCAGTCCGACGCGGCACCAGCCGGGCTTCATTCCGCAATGACCTTCCTGGACGACGCTGCGATAACGTTCTGACCTGTCAAGATCGATATTGAGAAGCCTGTGCCCATACGGGCCCGCACACGAGCACCCCGCGCGTGACTGAATGCCGAACAAGTCGTTGAGCAGCGCCGTGACAAACTTGTGGTGCAGATATCGCCCCCTGTCATCCCTGATATTGAATGAGATGATTCCGACTCGCTGCGCCGCGTCCGGATTGCCGAGGATTTCGATATTGTCGTCGTCGCCCCAGCTCTTGAGTACACGGCAGGTCAATTCGTGTTCTCTTTCGTTGATTACATCAACGCCGACCCGGTCCTTGATCTCGAATACAAGCGCGGCCTTGAGAGTCTGCAGGACTCCCGGCGTCCCGGCTTTTTCGCGCTCCTCGATGCTGCTGATATAAGTCCTGCTCCGTCGGTCCGACGTAGTCGACCGTGCCGCCTGCGCTCACGCTTGGCGGCAATTCGCGGTGGTAGATGCGCTCATTGAATACGAGCACGCCGCTCGAACCCGGGCCGCCAAGGAACTTGTGCGGCGATATGAAGATGGCGTCGATTGACGGATCGTCACCGTCGATCGGTTCGGGGTTCATATCGATTTCGACATACGGCGCACACGCCGCGTAGTCAAAACAGGCAATCGCGCCGTATTTGTGTAACAAGCTTGTTATTTTCCTTACATCGGAGCGAAGACCGGTAACGTTTGACGCCGCGGAGAATGATCCGATGCGCATGCGATTCTTGTATTGCGGTGCCTGCAATAGCTCCTCGAGATGTGCAAGGTCGATATTGCCGTCGGCTTCCAGGCGGACCTCGACCGTTGTGGCCAGCGACTGCCGCCACGAGATCTCGTTGGAATGATGTTCGTAAGGGCCGATAAAGACGACCGGCTGCCGGTTACTTAACAGTTTTTTGAACGAAAGGCTGTCAAATGCATTGTCAGGTTCATCCAGCATGCGTTCAATGTTCTGACGCGTCGCCGGCGACAACGCAACACCGATTATTTGTTGTAATTTGTCGATAGCACCGGTTGCCCCTGTGCCAACCGCGATGATTCTCCCGTCAGGCCCCGCATTGACGGACTTCTTGATCGCTTCTTCTGCCTCATGCAGCAGCTGCGACATGCTGCGCCCGGTGATGTCGTCCTCGGTGTGCGTATTCGCGTAGATTCGCTGCAGACCCTGCAGGTAGGACTCGACGAAGCGCAGACAGCGTCCGGATGCGGTGTAGTCGCAGTAGACCATCAGGCGTTCGCCAAAGGGCGTCTCGAACGTTGAATCGACGCCGACGATCTGCTGCCTGAGATAGGCAGGGCTAAGTTTTTCTTTGCTCATAGGCAGGCGATGAACCCGGAAACATTGCCCGATTGTATCGTGTTAACGCCCCTGAACGGCACTTTCGATCGAATCGACAATATCTCCGGGCACGCCGACATTCGCGGTGAATGCCCGGTATCCGGAATCCCAGAAGTAAAGCTGCATGCGCCACATCTGGCCATAGTGCAGGACCAGCGTCTCGTAGCCGTCGTCGACGACCAGCACTTCTGTTGGCAGTGCTGCCATGTGGTCCACACCCGGAAACGGCGAGCGATCGCTTTTACCTTCGCTGCGAAAACGGGAGTTGATGCGAATCATCTTGTCTTCAATAAACGGGTTTGAGAGTCCGAAATAGACGGCATCATCCCGAAACTGAATCCGGGCGATTACCTCCCAGCCTTCGGCCTCGGACGCGCCGGCAATCGTGCCGCTTGCCAGAACCCTGTCAACATGCTCGACCATCTTGTTGAACCCGGGAGCGACGCCCATGGCAATGGGCAGCTGGCTTTTTTCCCAGGTGCGGAATTTCGCCATCATCCGCGCCGGACCGTCGCCTTTGTACTTGCGATAATGTTCCTCGCTTCGTTGCGGTTCGGCCTGCATGCTTACAGCCTTGCCCGGAATCGCCTTCACAAGCTCGCGAATCTCCGCGGCAACATTGTTTGCCGCTGCGATCAATGCGCGGTAGTTCGCAGAGTTCGCGTAATACACCATCGCATGAGCGACCGGGTTAGCCATATTGATGAACGTCTGTTGTTCATCCCCGGTCGTAAATACCGCAATTCTCAATATTTGCGCAGAGATCGTCCGCGGAGACTCCGATGCCGCTGCCTCGATAAAGGACGGCGACGTCAGCACATAGACCCTGGCCTGATTGAGCTGATTTGGTGTGCGCACAGTGTGAGACGCGTGGAGTTGCAGGCCGGACTTCGTAATGGCCTGTTGCAGAGCGGCATCTGTCTCAGAAAAAGAAACTGACGACTCAAGAACAGTCTCGAAGATGCCTATGTTATCGGTGGCAAGCGATGGTGGCGCCGCAAAAACAAGCGCCACCAATACCGTCGCCAGGACTTTTTTCATGACGTTGCCGCTGGATCTATTACCAGAGATAGGAAACCTCGAACTCGAACTGCTTCATCGACAGCTCTATCTCCTGTCCACTCAGATTCGGTCCGTCAAACGAATTGCGACCCTTGACCTCATTTTCTGGCGCGTACATCAGCGAGAAGTTCCAGGTGCCACCATTCGGCTTGCTCCTGGTCAACCCAAAGGTTATGTGCTGCTCCATGACACCCGGTGCCAGGATGTTGAACGTGACGTTTTCGGGCTGAATCGGCTGCTCGCCGTAGCTGTAGCCGAACCGCCACTTCATCGTGTTGCTTGCCGTCCATTCGACCCCGACCTTGTACGTCGTCATGTCGTCCCAACCGAAGCCGCCACCGTTCTTGCCACCGAGGCAGGACTCGAAGTCCCCACCGAACATGCCGGTGGCTCCGAGCACCGCGAACGGGCAATTAAACAGGTTGCCCATCGGATTGCCGACGGACTTCACTTCGCCAAACTTGGTGTGTTCCAGATCCAAATTGATGCGAACGTTCTCCATGCCCTTGAATGAAATACCGAATTTCGCGCTCGAGGGAATGTCGAATCCACCATCTTCGGCGAAAAGATCCGCATAATCATCGAACTCGCCCATCGATATCTTCGACTGGTAGGAAATGCCAGCGCTGACAGCGTCACCCATCGCCCACCAGATGCCGCCGGCAAAACCGAAACCGGTCGATGAATCGTGTCCGTTATTGGACAATGCGGTCGGAGTCGGATCGCAGGCGGGAGGTGTACCAGGAGGCACTGAAAATATGCACTCATTGAAAGTCTTCGTAAACGGTTGAAAGGAACCAACACCCTTGGCTTCGAATACCTGTGCCGCAAACACCGGGCCGAAGCCCCAGGCGAAATTGTCACCCACCTTGCCCGCGTAGTTGATCACGAGAAAGGCCTGTGACAGATCAACGCCGGCGTCGCCGCGCACCGAAAGTTCCGGGGAACTGCGTGCCCATGCCGCCCATACCAGTAGGGTCGTACCACGCAGAGGCGTCCGAATCGTCCCAGTCCGTATTCATGCCACCGCGGCCATAAAACGCGAAAGTGATGGCGTTTCCATTATCCATGCGCCAATTCTTGCCGATATACGGGATCGGGAACCACTCGCTGCCGCTGTCGAATTTGCCTTCGCCTATCGTAAACGCACCGAAGCTGCCGTTGGCAAAACTCGGGCCTGCATCATAGCTGCGCATCGGGCTGAAGAAGCCCAGGCCTACCTCCCAGCTGTCACTGGCGAAAACTGCGAGCGCCGGATTCGACGCGACACTAATCGGGCCACCGCCGGCATTGGAGCCAATACCGGTGCCAGCCATGCCTTTCGACTCTGTACCAACACCGTGCGTGAAATAGCCATTCGTGGCCATTGCCGCAGCGCTCAGTACAAGCAAGCCAAATGCCGACAGCAAAGCTGTGACATTTCTGCTTCTCTTCTTCATGGTATTACTCCTCTGAAGCCGTTGCGCCGCAAAAAACCTCGTGCAACGATTCCATTACCTTGGTTGCTTCATCGCCAGTCAGTGAATAGATGACGGACTGTGCATGTTTTCGTGAGCGGACGATCTTCTCGCGCCGCAGTATCGCCAGATGTTGTGACAGCGCCGACTGGCTCAGTCCCAGCAGGCTCTGCAGTTCGCTGACTGATTTCTCCCCTTCGGCCAACTGGCACAGGATCATCAGGCGCCATTCATTGGCCATGGCCTTGAGCAGCTCGCAGGCATTGGCTGCCATATCGTGCAACTCCGTGAGCTCGCGCAAAATCGTCCGGGGCGATGGGGTCACTGGATGCGTTCATAAATCATCCTTGCGCACAGGGATATCAGGCGCAACCGCCGAAGCCTTCGGAATCCATCTTGGCTTCATAAGCTGCGGTCACGTCGGCGCCCTTTACGAGTGAACCAACAACGGCATCCCATTCGTCAGGCTTCAGGATCGCGAGCCACCCCGCATCATAGGGATCATCGTTTGCGAGGCTCGGGTTGTTGACCAGCTCGTCGTTCACGGCGACGACTTCACCGCCGGCCGCCGACTTTGCCGGACCCACCCACTTGCCGGACTCCAGCGTGCCGCAGGACTTACCGGCTCTGACCGAACGACCAACGCGCTTGGGCGTATAGGCAACCAGTTTGCCCGCCATTGCGGTCGCCACGGCCGTCATGCCGAGCTTTACCGTTCCGTCACCCAGTTCCGTGAACCAGATGTGGTTGTCGACGTCGTAGAGAAGCTCGTCTGGCAGGTTACAGCCACGTACAACTGGCATCGCTATGCCTCCTTCGTGATTTCGGGGACAACATCAGGCGCCAACCGTATCGGTTTCGAGGAACAGCAAAAATCCCCCAATTCGGCAACCTGCATTTTGCCGCTGATGAACAAATACAGGTGACTGGATATCATCTTCATCATTTCCAGACGATGCGTAGTTTCCGCAGACGCTGGCTGCATTTTCAACAGGTTGTAGTGGTACACAATCTCGCGGCAGGTTTCGCGGCAGGCGTTGAAACTCGGGTCGCCTTTGGCACCCTGGCGATGCAGCGCCAGCAGCCGAAATCCTTCTCGAGTCTCATTGGTAGGGATCTCGCCGCGCGCCGTAATCCAGTGCTCGACGACCTCTTCACTGAGCCGCAGCAATTCGTCCAGGGCGTCCTGCAGATCCGGCTCGGCACTAACAGCCGCGATGCCGGACTCGATGTCTGCGAGCGGCCTCATGCCAAACCTTTTTCCTTGAGGAACCGCATCGAGTCGGAGATGTTCTCGTGCACGCCGACTTTCCTGGGTTTCAGCCCCAGCGCCATGCCGAGCAGCTGTGTGAAGTACAGGACCTTGATCTCGACCGTTTCGCCGAGCGTCTTCTCGGCCCGTATCTGGTGCATCTCGAGGCCGGTGTGGCAGGTCGGGCATTCCGTGGCGATAACGTCGGCACCGGCCAGCTTTGCCGCTTTGAGGATATTCAGCACCAGTTTCGTGGAGGTGTCGCTGTCCGACAGCGTGTGCGCGCCGCCGCAGCAGGCCGTCTTCAACGGAAACTCGACGTTTTCGGCGCCTGCTGCCGCGAGCAGATCGTCCATGAAGTGCGGCTTCGACGTCGACTCACTTCCGGGCCCGGCGTCTTTCTCGGGAAAGATGTGCCGCGGCCGTGTGTACATGCAGCCGTAATAATTCGCCACTTTGATGCCGCTTAGCGAGTTCTTGACGCGCTCGGCAAGCCCGTCTTCGCCGATCGCGTCTTTGATCCAGTCGAGCGCGTGTATCGTCTCCACCTGTCCCGATTCATAGGTTTTGTGGCCGGCCTTTTTCGACAGCCTGTCCACCACCTCTGCCGACTCTGCATCATTTTTGAGGTCGTACTCGGCTTTCTTAAGGTTGTGATAGCAGCCGTTGCACGGCGCCATGACCACGTCCATGTCCATCTCGTTAGCCGCGACCGACATAACGCGTGACGACAGGTAGGTCTGCAGCTTGGGATCGACATTCTTCACTTCCATCGCTCCGCAGCAGTTCCAGTTCTCGACCTCGACCAGATCGAGCCCGAGCTTCTTGCCGACGGCTTTAGTCGAGCGGTTGTAGGCATGCCCGGTGCCTTCGAGCGCACAGCCCGGGTAATAGGCAACCTTCTTGTATTTGTCTTTTGTCGTCATCTTGTTCCTATGCTGCCGCGTCCTCTCGGGCGACTTCGACCAATTGCGCCAGGGTCAGCGCCTGCTCCTGCTTTTCGTGCTGTTCGTCGATATATTCCTGCATCGCGCTGCCGGCTCGCGACCAGTCTTTGGTGCGCGGCGCAATGAACGTGGCCAGACCCATGCGCGTCAACAGACCTATTGGCAAATGCTTAAGCAATTGCTTGACCATCTCGATCATCCAGCCCTGAAACAGACCTTGTTTGGTGCGGCTGAAAAAGCGGCGGATCGTACGGCTTTCCTCGATCTTGCCGGTCTTCAGAATCTGCTCGGTGAAAACTTCATCGAAATGCATCGATGGCGATTTGGGCGTGTGGCCCTTGCGCTCGAGCCAGTGCGAAGTCGCTTTCATAACGCCCTCGGGAAACACGTCGCGCGGGCAGGCATACGTGCATTTGTTACACGACACGCACTGCCAGATGATGTCTTTGTCACGCAACAACTCCGATTCCATGCCCATGCGGATCAGGTAGATCCAGTAACGCGGATTGAAGTCCTCATTGATCGCATTCACCGTGCACGAGTTCGTGCATGAACCGCACTGCCAGCAGCGATGAATAAATTCGCCTCCGGGTAGAGCGGATATTTCTTCTTCCAGCGCTTCGTTGTAATCCGTTACAACTCGTGGCTCGATGAAGGTGCTCCAGTGGCCCGATACGTCGACGCCATCGATGACCAACTCGTCGTGAGTCGTGAGGTTCTCGGGGCGGATCAGTGATTTTTCATGAATGGGCATTTAGTTTTTCGCCTGGTCCAGTAGGTTGGAGTCGTCGAGCACGAACGCCTCGCCGTCGATCGATTTGAGACGCGTCTTGCCGTTACCCGGCTGTACGCCATCAAGCCCCAGCAAGCGCCGCGTGTGCTGCATCGGATCCTCGGGCGCGGAAAAATCAGTGCGCAGATAACTGCCGCCCTGCTCGCAGATGTACTGCGCATAGACCTGGGCGCACAGAATGTCGACATATTGCAGCACGTCACGAAACACGCCCTCATCGCTCAGGAACTGACTTAGCTCCTCGCGCAGCATCAGGTAGGTGCCATAACCATCACCAACCGGGATTTTGATGTGATCGACATTGTCACCGTGCCATATCTCTCTGATAACACCCGTATTCGCCCGCGCGTCCCAGACCCATCGATTCATGAGCGGTATGCGTTCCGGATCCGTGTTGTGCAACATCTCGGTCGCCAGGTCCCTGACCCAGCGATGCTGTTTGTCGTTCGGAAAGCGTTCGCACAAAAAGCGTCGATGCGCGCGTCGACATTGTCATCCTCAGCAAACAGCGCCTTGAGTCCATCTCGCATATCAGCGAACGACTCTTCATTGAGCCAGTTGCCGATCCTGCGTCGCACCGTTGCCATGAACGTGCACAGTCCCTTGAACGTTTCCACCTCGAGATCGTCAATCGCATTGCCGGCAAGCGCTTGCTGAAACATCGCACTCTTGAGCTTGACAGCATCGACGTATCGCTCGATACCACCGTGATCTTCACTGCCTGCAATCATCAGATTCAGTATCGCGCGCAGCCCGTCGCCTGACAGATCGAGCACGGGCCGTTCGATTTCGGTCGGTCTTAGTGCGGACAACAGCGACATGGCGGGTGGCGATCCCTACGCGGTCTTTTCGACCGGCTCATGCATGCCCGACAAGACGGCCATCGCAGCTGCATGTCCCTGTGCTATCGAGTCGTCGATGGTCTCGGGGCCGGTCGCGGCGCCGGCGACGTAAACTCCCGGGCGTGATGTCGCCCCCATCACACCATAGGTGTTCGCGCGGTCGACGAAGCCGTTCGGCTCAAGTTCAACGCCAAAAGTCGAGGAGATATCCGGATTATCGACGTTCGGGTCCATGCCGATGGCATGCACAACCATGTCGAACGGAATCGTGATCGGCCGTTTGACCAGCGTGTCTTCACCTTTGACGATGAGCTTCTCGCCGTCGGAGGTCACCTCGGCAATGCGCGCCTTGATGTACTTGACCTTGAACTCTTCCTGGCTGCGCCAGTAATACTTGGTTTCATACAGACCAAACGTGCGGATATCCATGTAGTAGATATAGACGTGGCAATCCGGGATTTCTTCGCGAATCTCCATCGCCAGATTCGACGAGACCGTGCAACAGATTTTGGAACACCACTCTCTGCCAATCTGCCGGTCCCTCGAACCGACGCACAACAGAATCGCGACGCGCTGTGGTTTGCGGCCGTCTGACGGACAACGGACGCCGTTGCCCGAAGAGATCATTTGCTCGACCTGGGTCGTCGTCACGACATCCTCGAACGTGCCGAAGCCCCATTCCGGCTTATTGACGGAATCGAAGTGCGTGAAGCCACTACAGAGTATCGCCGCTTCTACCTGCGCGCTTTCTCCGTTGGAAAACTTTGCCGTGAAATTTCCGGGGCTGCCATCAAATTCCGTAACCGTGGTTCCCGTCAAGACCTTGACGTTGCTGTCGCCCTCGACGCGCGCGACCATGCCGCCGATCGCATCTTTGGCCCATTCGCCGGTCGGCACCAGCTTCGCATAGCCGGACAGTATCGGGGCACCGCCGAGCTTGTCTTCTTTTTCAATCAGAATGCTCGATCGGCCCACCGTGCCCAGGCTGTGTGCTGCAGCCAGACCAGCCGGTCCGCCACCTACGATTAAAATTGGTTTAGTCATTGCTACCGCTCGATTTGCTTGAAGCCGGGTCCCGACGTGATCATCTTCCTCGGGTCATACAGAGTCTCGCCCCTGCCCGCTTCAACGTCCTTCAGATAGGCCTCGAACTCGGCTTTCTTGGCTTGCCAGTCGATACCCAGTTTCTCCATCAGCGTCTCAGTTGCGGACGCATGCCAGTGTGACTGCACGATTTTGTAAGGGTGCGCGCCGCAAACCAGTGCTGCGAACTGACAGTCCGCGAGAATCGGCAGGCTCACAGGCTTGCCGGCAGCCGCACCGATCCACTGGTTCTTGTCCAGCGTCGTGATACAGCCCGTGTCGTGGCCGACCATCATGTCTGCCTGCGCTTCCTCGATGGCGACCCGAATTTTGCGATCGATGGCAAACGAACGCGTGAATTCGCGCTCGGAAATAATGTGCCTGAAGCCGAAGCCACAGCAGTCGTACCAGGTCGAGTAGTCGATGACCTGCGTGCCGAGCGTTTCGAGCAGTCCGGTCGTAACCGCGACCCTGTTGCCATCGAGGACACTGTCATCGTAGATCGCATCCTCGGGCACCATCTTGTAGACATGACAAGCCGGATGAACCGTGGCCCGAATGTGATCGCATTCAATGATCTGATGTTTCTTGATCTCATCGCGCATCACGTGCAGCCATTCGGAGTAATGCACGACCTCTTCGGGTATCAGTAATTTGCCGTCAACCAGTCGGCCCAGCTTGCCGAGAATCTTTTTGACGCTTTCGCGCAGCTTCGCGGACATCATCAGGTAACCGCGAACTTCCTTGTAATTGCCGAACGAGGTGCCACAGTGAACGAGCGGAAAGAAATAGCCGTCGGGCAGACCCTGTGCTTTCGCCGAAACATAGGCCTGATGGAAATTGCGCAGGAAAACGGCGGCCAGGCTTTCGATGTTGCCGATGCCCGAACCGTGATAGTTCCAGGCCGTGCAGGACGTCTGATCGGTCTCGTCGAGATATTCGATGTCCATCTCATTCATTAGCCAGAGCAGCGACGCCGGATAGCCGGGGATGTTGCCGCATTGCCCGCAGGATTTGTGGTGCCAGAGCTGCGTCGTCGGGATGCGCTTATCCCAACCATAAAGCGTCTTGACGGTAACCGGCTTGTGCTGATCGGTGACCCGATGGACGACAATTTCGCCATCTTTCTCCAGTTCCCACATGGCGTCGCGCACGTCTTCGACGCGGTCCTTGTTGGTCAGCATCGAGCGTCGGTTGATGATCTGGTCAACCCAAACGGTCGCGACGTGAGCATCTTCCTTGCTCAGATTCGCATCGGTCCATTCGGAACCATGACCAGTGAAACGATCCCCACCATTTCCTGTCGCCATTATCTGTCTCCTAGTCGTCCTGCTCGTCGAGCCAGTCCTCGTAGTCATCGCGCTTCTCATCCATGATGTCGCTGATAACGTCGAACAGGTTCTCGTCGATTATTTCAAGGCTGTCGAGCACGCCGGTTTCTTCCCAGATCGTGTACAGCTCGACCGATGTCTTCAGATTCACTTCCCACGCCGTTTTCGTCGTATGCAGCGTCGGCATTGGAATGGCCTTACGCAAAGTCTCCAGCGGCGCATCGACTTTCGAAACGTTCGGACCCCAGTCAGCAAAACCATCCGGGGTGATCATGTCCGGCGACAGCTGGTTGCCGGTTGAAATGAGTTTCAGCATGACGCGGCTGAACGGGCGCAACACGTTCTTCGCCGATTCCATGCCGTGCTTGATCGCCGTCTCGCGCATCAGCATGATCAGGCCGCCCGGCGAATTGCCGAACGGACAGCGCGCGGCACAGGTGTAGCACTGGGCACAGGACCAGATCTTTTCCTGCATCGCATCGTAGATGCCTTCGAGATTCTCGGTCCAGAGCAGCTGGACGATCTCGCGCGGGCTGAAGTCGTAGTAATGTGCGGCCGGACAGGTCGCGGTGCAGATGCCGCAGTTCAGACAGCCATTGAGTTCGTGGTCGTAGCGAAGATCCGCCTGAATGTCCTGAAATATCTCTTCGAGCTGTTCGCGTTCGACCGGCGGCTTGTCGGAAACCGGATCGCCGATATATTCCTGAATGCGAGAAGTGGACGAATGCGACATAGACGGCTTCCTAGTAGGTCATGACTCTGCAGTCTTCTTCCATGACCTGTTCGATCAGATGAGCCCCACCGACGATGCCTTCGCACTCGGGGATCAGGTCGTCCACGGTCATGTCGAACAGATCCAGGTTCGGCGAGCAACAGAAGAACTTGACGCCCGCTTCGTGGGCATCCTGTATGAAACTGTAGACGGACTTCGGCGAGCCTTCCTTGACGAAGAGTTCCTCGGCAACGCCCTTTTTCATCAGGCGGCCGGAGGTCGCGGTACAGATGACATCGACGTCGTAATCCATCGCCGCCGCGACGGTCGCCTGGAATATCGGCGCACCGAGTTCCTCGCCGTTTCGCGGGTCGGTGTTCGCCATCACGATGATGAGTTTTTCAGCCATTGGCCTCTTCCTTCGGCGTTAGCCGATCCGCAAACCGCCGGATCGTCCAACAGCACATTAGCATATCCTAAATTACTGGTTCATCCAATTCCTGCGCAGCCCGGGCCGCCGCCTTGGGTGATGACATCAGGGCCGTGCACTGCACGAGCCCGGTCATGATCGGCACGAGCTCATCCTCGATCTGCGGCTGCAGGGCCCGCAGATTCTCGAGTTCGGCAGACGCCGTGTCGGGCACTTCCTCGAATTCCATGATCAGATCTTCGACCATGCCGAGCTTAATCCCGGGATGCCCCGCGAAGCCATAAGCATTGTTAGCAACCTGAAATAACGCGGGACGGCCCGCGCGATCCGTGGCCAGGATCTTCGCGCTATCCGGCGGCACGGGCCAGTCGCGCATGTAGACGACCTGTGCAAACTTCTCCGGCAGGAATCCGTTCAGCGCATCGTCGACTATCCGCGTCGCGGCTCCGCATTCGAATGTAAGCTCGGTCGATTGCACGCTGCCGCCTGCGGCGATCGCGAGTATCTGCGCGCCAAGACCAATGCCGATGACCGGCGTACCCTCCGCGAGTCTCGCTTCGGTCAGGGCGATTTCCTCACTGAGAGTCGGCAAATCGCGCGTTCCCGCAGCGCCCCATGGCCCGCCGCCGAGCAGTATCAGCGCGTCGGCCGGCAAGTCGGCGACCGGGAGCTTGCCGCCTCTGGCAAACGGACGAAAGTACTGAAAACGTATGCGGCGACCCTCGAGATGGTCTTCCATCAGCCCGAGATATTCGCCCGACGTGTGCTGGATGACGGCCACGACATTCATCGGCGTCTCGGTGCTGCCGGCCATCGCGAACGCGTCGGGGCTGCACTCAGACATGCTGGCCTCCCGCTCCGAGCGCGGCTGCTATCGACGCCTGGAAATCCGCCGGCGTGACGCTGAGCATGTCGATGTCGTTCGACGCAAAGAACTGCTCGATGCCGGCGTTGACTTCATCGATCCGCGTGCCCGTCAGGTGCGCTTCGAGGTCGAAAACGATGCGCGGCGGCGTGACAAAGAAATCGCCGCTGATCAATACCCTCTGCAGGATTCTCTTCGTCGGGCCTTCCAGCTTGACGAAAGAATCGATCGTGCCGCCGGGACCCGTATGGCTGCCAGCAAGGACCTCGGGCCGATCACCCGGATTGTCGATCTCGGCGACGAAATCGTCCGTGCCGATTTCTTCGAGGAAGTACTTTTTCGCGAGCGCTTCTTCGGTTTCCGTGATATCGCCCGCTGCGGCGCTGATGCCGAGACTCTCTGTGAATCCTTTGATTAGCGACCGCTTGATCGTGTCGAGGTCCGGCAGTTCGTCGCCGAGCAGCTCCTTGAGCGTCACGACACGCTCCGCGGCGGAGTCGAGCCTGCGCTTGGCCAGCTTGCTCTCGGGAACGTTTAGCGCGGCGACCATCCGCTGCGGATTCATGTCGACGAGTACGGTCCCCTGATAGATAAGCACGTCGCCGTCGAAGAACCCACCGGTGCCGCTGATCTTGCGGCCATCAACTTCGATGTCGTTGCGGGGACGAAAGCGCGCGTCGATGCCCAGTTCGCTCATACCCTTGGCCGCCGCATTGCATATCTCGCGTGCCAGGTCAGGGAGCGCCGCAAGACCAAGCGACTTGCGATGAAAAACCAGCTCCCACCCGAGCTGCCCTTCATCCAGGTAAATCGCGCCGCCTCCGGTGATGCGTCTGACCGTGCCGACACCGTTTTGCCGGCAATACTCGAGATTTATTTCCCGGCTCAGGTCCTGGTGTCGTCCGATCAAAGCGGTCGGCGGGAAACGCAAAAAGCGAATCGTGTCGGGTACGTGGTTTGCCTGGCGCTCTTCGATCAACGCCGCGTCGAAAGCGATATTTGAGCGCCCTTCGCGGACACCGGTATCAATTATTCGAAAAGGATCTGGCATCTTTGGCAGGGCCGGCGCCTATTCGACGCGCACCGGGATGTCCAGCTGCCTGCGAATCTTCCTGATGTCTTTTTTTACCGGCTGAAACGGAAAGCTCGCGATATCACTTGGCGGCGAATCACCGTAGGGACGATCGCAGGCCGAGATATCATCCTGAAACTTGCCAGGGCAACCGGAGGTACGAAACGCGATACCTTCTTCAATGATGTCGGACAGCTCCGCATCGGGAATCCCGTAAGCGCTCACGCGACCCTGTTCATCGAAGCGCATCTGTTCTACACGCACATCGCGATAATCGATCAGATAGCGCGCGAGCTGCACGCGGCGCCACTGGTCGCGCGGAGTTGCGGGCAGGTGATCCATCAACGAGCCCTGTTCCGGAAAGAAACAGAACATATGACTGTGGCCGCCCAGGTCAACGATCTCCTGTACGAGCTTTAGTACGTCGTACTCGGTTTCGCCCATACCGACAATGATGTGCGCACCGAATTTCTGCGGTCCGAAGATGTCTTTCGCTTCCAGCATAATTTCCCAATACTTCGACCACTTGTGCGGCGACTGCACGCCTTTGCCACGGGTGCGGTCGAACACCTCGGGCGTGGCCGCATCCAACGCCACCGTAAATATGTCCGCGCCAAGGTCCTTCGTTCTTTGCACGTCCTCTCGCGACATCGTGGTCGGATTCGACAGAATCGAAACCGGAATGGCGTCTGGATCGATGCGGTCCGTCCACTGCTGCAGCACCGTGAACGTGTCCGCCTCCGAGCGTGGATGGGTGATCATCGAGATACACATGCGATGGAATGGACTATTTTCAGGATCATTGGCGACGATATCGACGATTTCGGCCATCGGCACGGCCGGCCAGTCGACGCGAATGAAATTGCGGTCCGCATAGTCTCGATCCGCTTCGCGATGCCGCGCAAGGCCGCAATAGGCACAGTTCGCACGGCAGCCCTCCGGATACGTCAGCAGCAGGTTCAGACAGCGCGTGCATTCGCAGCGATACATGCGGCCGCCCATGATGCCCAGCGTGATCGCGGCCGCGTTCGACAGCTGCACGTATTCCGGCGACTTCATGTGCGGCGCAAGGTAGTTGTTGTTCGGCAGGTACACGCCTTGCGGCGGAATGTCATTCGCTTTGACATGTTTGCCGTTCCTGCGATCGACAGGCGTCTTTTCCGGCAGGCGCGGCGCCATGATGTCGAAGGGGTTGTGATCCATACCCGATTCGGTCTTCGCCTGTGTGACGCTAGATTTGTGTTCGATACAGCCCATTACACCGTCCCGGATCACGCCGCGCAGGAGCGCGCAAGCGAACCTTTGAAATCACTGCCAAGTTTGATCGAACAGCAGGAATGCGCCTGTTCGAACGGTCGCCCTATGGTGTGCGCAACGCTGATCGCCCCATCCGCAGGAAACGCGATCCCGTCGAGGCCCGCCATGATGGCGTAGGCGTCCGTGATGCGTTTGTGCATACCCGGTGGCCGTGCGCAGCCGAGCAACACCTGCTTGTCAGGCAGCCGCCCGCGTGCCTCGCCGAAGATCCTGCCAACGTCCGAGGTCCCCGGCGTTACGAAAGTGCCCGGCTTCGCATAGAACGGCATGATGACGACGAGTACCAGCGCGGTTACCGGATAACGGCTGACGATATCCAGCGCATTGGCTTCGCCGAGAATCTGCCCGTAGTGCAGACCGATAACGATGTGCGGCGTTACCTCCATCGACGTCGAGCACAGAGCCTCGAGCGTTGCTTCGAAATCGGCCACCGGCCGGTCCAGCTTGTAGACCTCGCGAATGGTTTCCTCGGCCCCGATGACGTCCATCATGACCGTATCGACGCCAGCCGACTCCATGTCCTGTGCCTGTCGCTCTTTCATCAAAGCACTGTGTACGGCGATCTTCAGCTCCGGGAAGTCACGCTTGAGTTGTTCGATGACGGGCAGGTAACGATCGTATTTGATTTCATTGCGTTTGTTGGATCCGCCCGAGAGCAGGAATCCGTTGAGTCCCTGTGAATCGATCAAGTGACGTACCTGCTCGTCAAGCATCATCGGGTTCGTTGCCGGAATCATCGGCTCGAGGATTTTCTTTTGACAGTGATCGCAATTCAGGCCGCACGCCCCCGCCGTAATCGAAAACGCCGGGAAGCTGTTCTTGCCGCAGCTACTCAGCTCGGAGGTTTCGTACTCTTTGAACGTCGGCGTGGAGAAACGGATCGGACGGGGTTCTTTGCCGGTCGCCGTGGTTTCGAATTGCCGGACCAGGGCTGCGTCGAACTCAGCGTCCTCGAGATCTTCAATGTCCGCCAGCGCCTCTAACCACATGCGCTATGCCCTCACGACCGTAGCTGCAAGGGATCTTATCGCGTCGCGGACCGGGCCGTCATAGGGAGAATCCACCAGGCGCGTCAACCATTCGTCCTCGATGTCTTCCTCGTCGATCAGGTCGCACTCCATGGCACTCAGCAGATCCACGGCCTCCTGCGGCAAGGTCTCGGGCAACTCCTGTCCGGTCAGCGTTCCCCAGAGGCCGGCCCAGTAGCGCGCGACGGTCCACGGGTTGTAGCCGCCACCGCCGAGAACGACGGTTGGCTGTTGCAGCGAGATGAGTTCCTGCACGGCACACCACAATGCGCCATTGCTCAGCATCATGCCTGACAGCGGATCGCCGGCAAGGCAGTCGGCGCCGCAACAAATGACCAGCGCCTCGGGCGAAAAATCCCGGGCCAGCGGCAGCACCGCATTTTGCACGAGGTAGTCAAGCTCGCTGTCGTTGAATCCCTTCGGCACCGGCAGGTTGCGGGCGCCGCCGTTTCGCCGATTGTCGGCGGCGCCGCTGTATGGCCAGCGATCCTGCTCATGAATCGATACGGTCATCACGCGAGGCTCGTCAACAAATGCGTCTTCCACGCCGTCACCATGGTGCGCGTCCAGGTCAACGTACAGTACGCGTTGGCGGCCCAGTTGTCAGGAATGTCCGGATCGCAAAATACCGGATCATTGAAATAGCAGAAGCCGCTCGCCCGATCCGGACGACCGTGATGCGTACCTCCGGACGGATGAAACACGACATGACCTTTGCAGGCGAGTTCTGCCGCCATGATCGAACCACCGACGGTCATGGCAGCGCGCTCGAACAAGCCCGCGAAAACAGCGGATTCTCCAGCGTACCGATGCGATAGAGCGGCAGCGGATATTCGGATCGACATGCCCCGTGGAATCTGCGTATTGAAGCGCCTCGACATAGGCTCGATCATGAAATTCAGTGAGTTGACTCGACGGTCGCGGGCGCGCTTGTGCGAAAGTCGTCATCGGCCAGCCAGCCGAGTATTCGCACAAGATCGAGCACCGCGGAATGACGAACGATCTTGAGTGGATGGTTGTCGCCGAACGCCGCTCGTCGGAAGACCTCGCTGCCGATGAACAATGGCCGCGATGTGGCGGGGCTCGCCGCCGGCGAGCGGTGATCAGGCATCACAGCAGGCGCGGTTTTTGGACTGTTTTCCTGTTGTGGAGTATGCATACAGACAGGACCGATAGAGAAAATTCCGCAGGCAGCTGCGTTCGGCGAGAATATTCTATTCCCCTAATAAAGACAATTCTGATATTCTAATATGTCCTGCGGAGCCACACGGTTTTAATCAGACGAGGTGATATCCAATGTCCAGTGAAGCGCAAGTCGTTCAAGACGCCGTGAGTGCAGCGCCGGTCGCCGCTCCCGAAACCAAGAGCATGTCGATCATTGTTACTAAAGGTAGCCTTGACTGGGCCTACCCGCCATTCATCCTCGCAACCACTGCCGCGGCGATGGGATTGCCCGTCACGATGTTCTTCACGTTCTATGGACTGCCGCTGCTGCTAAAGAAGCTTGACCTTAAGCTTACTGCCGCCGGCAATCCGGCGATGAAGATGCCGATGATGGGCGCGCACATGGGTCTGCCGAACCTGTTGACCGCGATTCCGGGCGTCGATGCGGCCTGTTCGAAGATGATGAAGAACCTGATGAACAAAAAGGGGGTCGCATCCATTGAAGATCTCCGCGAGCTCGCGATCGAAGCCGATGTGCGCATGATTGCCTGCCAGATGACGATGGACCTGTTCGAATATTCGCTCGACGACATGATCGAAGGTCCGGAGCTTGGTGGCGCAGCGACCTATATCGAGTGCGCGACGCAGTCCGACATCAATCTTTTCATCTGAGTCCTGCTACAGGACAGAAAACACGGTACAAAATCGGAGCTACAGGAAATGGCCGACCATACACTTGACGCGAAAGGGCTCAATTGCCCGTTACCTATACTCAAAGCCAAAAAGGCACTCAAGGAAGTTCCGTCCGGCGGTATTCTCGAGATTCTTGCAACCGATCCCGGATCTGTTGCGGACTTCGAAGCATTTTGCCGGCAGACGGGTAACGAGCTGATGGAGCATTCGGTCGACGACTCGATCTATCGATTCCTGATCAAACACACTGCGGCTTAGTTGGATCAGTCAATAATCTAAAGCAGACAGCCTTTTTATGGCCATTCTCCCGGGTCTGATTCTCGCTTTCATGCTGGCGATTGGCGGTCAGTTCCTCTCGGAGCTGATTGGCGTCAAATGGATGGGGCTGCCGAAGAGCCCCATCAGCGCGATCATGATGGCGATCCTCTTGGGCATCCTGATCCGTAACACAGTGAACCTGCCAGCGTCGTTCCAGCCAGGAATTCGCTTCGGCCTGGTGCGCATTCTGCGGCTCGGCATCGTGCTCCTGGGCATCCGGCTGAGCCTTGCAGAGGCGGGGGCGATCGGCTTGCAGAGTTTGCCCGTCATTATCGGTGCCGTGACCGCAGCACTGTTGCTTGTTACTTACTTCAGCCGCAAGCTCGGCCTGTCCGGCAGGCTCGGCACGCTGATCGCGGTCGGCACAAGCATCTGCGGCGCGACGGCTATCGTCGCGACGGCGCCTGCCATCGGGGCCAAAGATGACGAGGTCAGCTACTCGGTTGCCTGCATTACGATGTTCGGCGTCATTGCGATGCTGGTCTACCCGTTCGCAGCACACTGGATGTTTGCGGGCGACCCGTTCGCGAGCGGCCTGTTTCTCGGTACCTCAGTCCACGAGACCGCGCAGGTTGCCGGCGCCGGTCTGGTTTATCAGCAGTATTACGACGATCCGCAGGCGCTGGATGTGGCCACGGTCACCAAGCTGGTCAGGAATCTCGGCATGCTGGTCGTCATCCCGCTGATGAGCATTATCTATCACCGCAAGTCTGCCGAAGTCGGAGAAGCGCCCAAGTGGTGGACAATGATTCCGCTGTTCGTTGTGGGTTTCGCGCTGATGAGCCTGTTGCGGACGGTTGGTGACACGGGTGATCTCGCGTTCGGATTCCTGCAACCCGAGCAATGGAAGATGGTCGTTTCCTACACGAAAGAAACAGCGGAAATCTGCCTGGCTGTCGCGATGGCCGCTGTCGGGCTCGGCACCAGCATCAAGGGCCTCGTGCACATTGGACTGAAGCCGCTCGGCGTCGGTCTGTTTTCTGCGCTGCTCGTCGGCGGTGTCAGCGCAACGCTGATCACCCTGCTCTATTGAGGTCGGCTGCCGCACAATCGTTTTCACATCAGACGGAGCATTCCGGTGTCAGATAAAAAACTTGGAATTCACGCACTGTACGCAAAAGATCCAGTGGTAGCGGACGAGTTGGTTTGGGGTCGAAAGAGCGACGCGATTACGCGACGCGGCTTTCTGACCAACAGCGGTTTAATTGCAATGTCGGCCGCGGTCGGCGCTTCGATTCCCTTTGCTCATCTGATGCCGCGCGGTTTGATACCGGCCGCCATCGCCCAGTCGAACACACCATTCGAAATCCCGGGCAAAGAAGGACTGATCATTTTGAATGACCGGCCGGTCAATGCCGAGACCCCGGCACACCTGCTTGACGACGACGTAACGCCGGCGAAATATCTGTTCGTCCGAAACAACGGCACGCCACCTGTCATGAGCACGATCGATCCCGAAGCATGGACGCTCGAGATCGGCGGAGAATCTGCGGCTCGCTCGATGACGTTCAACCTCACCGAGCTCAAAGGAAGATTCAAACACTACACGTATCAGTTGCAGCTCGAGTGCGGCGGCAACGGCCGCAGTGAGTTTGTGCCGCCGGCGTCAGGCAACCAGTGGTCCGTTGGCGCTGTCGGTTGCCCGACGTGGACCGGCGTACGTCTCAAAGACGTACTCAAGGACGTAGGCGTCAAAGACGACGCAGTTTACGTCGCCTACTACGGTGCCGACACTCATGCCAGCGGCGATACGAGCAAAGCGCCTATCTCGCGTGGCGTGCCGGTGGCCAAAGCACTGGAAGACGAGACGCTCATCGCGTGGGCCATGAATGGCGAGGACATACCGTTGATGAACGGTTACCCGCTGCGCCTCGTCTGCGCCGGCTGGCCGGGTTCGGTATGCGGCAAGTGGCTCAGGAAAATTGTTGTGCGCAACCAGGTGCATGACGGCCCGAAGATGACCGGCACCTCGTATCGCGTACCGTGCAAATCAGTGGCACCCGGGAGCGTGGTACCCGAAGACGAGATGTGCATTATCGAGTCGATGCCCGTCAAGTCGCTGATTACCTTCCCCAGATCGGGGGTCGAGCATTCGCTCGGCGAGAAGTTCGCGGTCAGAGGTCATGCCTGGGCAGGCGACCTGGAAGTCACGAAGGTACAGGTGTCGATCGATTTCGGCGCGACCTGGCATAAAGCGAAGCTGAAAGCACCCGTCAATCGTCTCGCGTGGCAGCATTGGAACGCGTCGGTCGAATTCCCGCAGCCAGGATACTACGAGGTCTGGGCGCGAGCGACCGACAGCACTGGCCGGGCACAGCCGATGGTGCTGCCAGGATGGAACCCGAAAGGCTACCTGAATAACGCGTGCCATCGCATCGCGGTACAGGTCGCCTGATGTCGCGCTGTCGCAAAGTTCTCCTCTTCTTCCTGGCCGTCGCGGCGTCAGCTGCCATTGCTGCTGCAGAGGAGCCTGAACTTGACGCCTTCACCGGATTGAAGATGGCCGGCGACTGGGAACTCGTGCGCAATAACTGCGTGGCATGTCACTCGCCGAAGTTGATCACGCAGCAGAGCGGATCGGCGGCACAGTGGCTGAACATGATTCGCTGGATGCAGAAAAAACAGAATTTATGGCAGTTCGATCCGGATACGGAATCAAGGATCATTGCTTACCTCGCGGAGTACTACCCGCCGCAGGCGGATCGCAGACGCGGTGCAATACCGCCTGATCTGATGCCGCCGAATCCGTATGCCCCACCAACCCGACTACCCGACTGAAACACTCAGTCGCCGGAGCATGGCCCCATGTTAGTAAATCCATCCGACCTGGTCGCAAAAGCGAAAGCGACGATAACGGAATGCTCGGTGAGAGACGCCCACGAGTGCCTGAACCAGGACACCCTATTCATCGACATCCGCGAACCCGCTGAATTCCAAAGAGCCTGCCTTCCGGGTGCGATACACCTTCCGCGTGGACTGCTGGAATTCGATCTGCATGCAGCTGTCGATCGCGCGCGTGCGAACCAGAATGTTCCCCAGGAAGAACAGGCGATTATTCTCTATTGCGGGACCGGAGGTCGTTCGGCTCTCGCCGCAAAAACTGCCGAAGAAATGGGCTATAGAAACGTCAAATCGATGGACGGTGGCATCGTCGCCTGGGCCCAGGCGCAGTTTCCGCTCAGCGTTTCCGCTTAGCTCAGGATTTCATGCGCCCCGCCCTGTTAACGCTTAGTTTTTCGATCCCGTAAAGCAGCAGGCCCGCGGCTAGCAGGGCTGCGACAAACTTCCACGACTCGGCCGACGAATGTGAAGCCATCCATACGCAAAGTCCGAGCGCAATGACCGGAATCGTATAGCCACCTTTTAGATTGAAGGCGCGCTGCCGTGCCTCGGAGTCAGCCCGTTTCTTGATGACGGGCAACGCCGCGATGCACACGGCATAGGTGATAAGCCGGGTCAGCGAGGAAGCGATTGCAAGGCGGACAAACGACCCTGACAGCGCGAGCAGTGCGGAGAGACTGCCCAGAAAAATGATCGAGTTCGCCGGCGAGTAGTACCGGGAATGAATCCTGCCGAACCACTGTGGCAAAAGACGATTCTCCGCCAACGACAAAGTCAGCCGCGGCACGGCCAGCATCGTACTGGACAGGTTTCCGCCAATGGAAAACACGGCTGTCAGCGTGATCACGATGGCACCGGCCGGCCCGGCCAGCTGGCGTCCGACATCGACCAGCGTCCCGTCATTGAGGTCAGCCGGCAGCACGGCGACATAGACGAGTGAGATAAGAAAGTAAAAGATACCGGTTGCGATTACGGTTCGAACCAGAGCGCTCGGTATCGTCGCCCGCGGCTTTTCTGTTTCACCCGCGGTTATAAGAACTGACTCGAAGCCGACAAAGGCATAAATCAACAGCAATGTTGTGCCGCCGAGATCATCAACCGTCGGCAAATTGTCGGGAAACAGAGTGCCTGGAGTCACGTACTGCAAGCCGAGCAGGATCAGAATAAGGAGAGGAATCAGTTTAAAGAAAGTAAAAAAAGCGAGTGTGCGTACGCCTCCTTTTACGCCGATCACGTTGACGAGCGTCAACGCTCCACAGACGACAACGATGACTACGGCGTGGCCGGCCCCGGTATCGAACCAGGCCCAGAGCGCGCCGAGGTACTTGGCCATCACGTGCGAGTTCGCCGCAATTGCCGACGCGCGGCTCACGTAGTACAGCCAGCCCGTACCGAACCCGGCAAGCGGACCGAATGCGCGTGTCGCATACAGTGCCGGACCCCCGGATTCGGTGAAATAGCTCGACAGCTCGGCGAGCGTCAGGACGATCATGATGATGAGTAGTCCGGCACCGAGGAATAGCCAGGGACTCAGGACGCCGGCCCGCTCCGCAATGACAGACGGCAGCGCGAATATTCCGGCGCCGACCATCCCGTTGAGCACGAGCAGCGCGCCACCGATCATGCCGATGCCACGGATCAGCTGAGTTTTTTCGGCTGTCATCGAACGACTCACCCGCATGATCTGTCGTGCGACAGATCATACCCTGTGAATCGTGGTTATCGGGCGATAGCAGCGAGGTTCAACAGCGCGGGGACGTCGCTTGGCTTGTAAAGGTCGATCTGTGAGAACGCGATGGGTTCGCTCGGTTTTGCGGTAACAACCAGCGTTGATTTTCCCGACAAAAACTCTTTGTATGGATCCAGCATGTACTCGTCGAATTCGATGCCGTTGCTCTCGCCGACGAACTTGAAGGAATCGATTTGTGCTTTGAGCGTATCCGCTGCCGACAAGCCGAGTTCACCGCAGTATCTCGTGACGCGTTGATTCAGCGATTTGTCCGTGTACTCCACTCGCATGTCTCGCAGCTTCGGCCGGTACATCGCGCCTTTCGCCATCTCGTTCGTGATGTTACCGGCCAGCGAAACATTGACATCCATATCCCACATCTCGTCCATGCTGACGTTCATGTCGAAAGAAAAGCGGGACTCTTCATCGCGTATGGTCATCAGCATGTCCATGACCTGTTCTTCGTAGCCAAGCGCTGCGAGCGCCGTCGGTGAGAAGCCATACCTGCCGGTACATTCAACAGCGGGGCCGGACGCATCCGTGATGCCGCGCGCCTGCAGCGAGAAGTCATAGAACTGCTGATAGTAGTCGGCGTTAGCCGGAATCCGGAGTCCTTCAATAAGGAAGCCCATATACTCCGGCATTCCATTGGACTGCAGCTTCGAAATATCGTTGAGTTCCAGCAGCGAGAAGAAGCTCGGCGTGTCAATGCCGATGCGCTCGATGTAGAGGTCGTCCGCAAAACCGTCGACGCGAACCCGTACGCCGTCGACCGTCAGTTCCCCGGTCAACGTCGAGCCGACGCCGTCGTACTCCACCTCGGCGTACGGCGACAGCATGAGCACCATCATGTCCATGGCGTCACTGACTTCACTGTGCAGATACAGCTTGGCGCCGCCGTAGCCGACGACAGCCACCAGGACTGCCCAAATAAGGAAATTCTTCATGATCTGGTCCGGCAAATCGTTGAATTAGTGCAGAATTGTCCGGCAATGCCGCCCGCAGCGATACATAATCCGTCACAGAATCGGAGTTTACTTCCTGATCCTGAAGCCGGCTCGCGTCTTGACCCCATCGACCGCAACAGCTTTGCCGTCCTCGAAGCGGGGCGCATAGCGGAATCGCTGAATAGCGTCGAGCGCGGCCTGTTCGAATGACTCGTTGGTACTTTGTACTACTACGGGGTTCTTGACGAATCCGTTCTCGTCCACGGTAAATCGAATATCGACAAAGCCCTCTGTGCGACTCGACCGCATGTCCCTCGGGTACACCGGCACCATGCGAAACAGCGGCTGATAGTCCTGATCGGGACTCATCATGCTGTCGGCGCCAATCGCCACACAGTGTTCTGTCGCTTCGTCAGACATGCCGCGTTGTTCATAGGCTTTGACAAGAAATGCGCGCGCAGTTAACTCATATTTCTTGTCGTCGGCGTCACCTGAATCGAAGCCCTGCAACGCGGTGAGAAAATGACTTGTCGCAGTCTTGAAGTTGCGCGCGGCCATTTCTGTCTTGCCAAGATAGAATGCCGCCAGACCCGCTTTCTGGCTGTCTTCACCCAGCTCCGCCGAGTAGATCTCTCGGGCATACCTCAGGTATATCTTTCCCGACTGCGTCTTTGACAGCTCGAGTATTTTTATGCCGGCGCGGAGCGCGAGCGCCGCATACTCGACGCTGTCCCTGCCGTGATGCTGCTTCGACAGACTCAGTGCGCGCTTGTACTGCCGGAGCTGCGCGGACGAATTTCTGGTTTCTGCCTGCGAGTCCGCATAGTTCGCCAAAAGTGGAATCATTTTCGCCGACTCTCGACCATGTATAGCTTCGGCGAGTTCGACAGACTGTTCGAGGACTTTGATCGCGGCTTCTTTCCTGCGGACTTTCAGGAGCGCCATGCCGTAATTCGACATCAGCGCCGGCAACCGCTCGTCGTCTTGCCCAAACGACTGCTCGGCAATACTCAGGAACGTCTTTGGCAGCAACGACGAGTTCACGCGCCTTGCCGGACTGCCTGGCGCTGAGGTACGCATTCCAGGCTGCGTCAAACGCGCTGCCCTCGGGCTGCTCCTGCGCGCCGCTCGGCAGGTCAGCCAACAGGATCAGGAGTACCGACAGCAGGAATCGTTTCATTCCGGCAACTTTACGTTACGCACCGTGCTCCCGCAAAGCCGTCGATCCGGCAGCGCTTGCTGCTAGACTACGTCGTACTCCGAATACGCCGGCAATCATGCAAACAGACGCAAATCTATTCGCCGAGATCCGGGACAACGTTGCCCGCGCGCTGCGTGAGGACCTGGGCGACGGTGACCTGACGGCGCAGCTCATTCCGGCCACGACAGACAATCAACGCCACGATCATCACGCGGGAATCGATGACGATGGCGGGCCGACCCTGGGTCGACGAAGTTTGTCAGCAGGTCGATCCGGAAATTCGTATCGATTGGCGCCGGTACGACGGCGATAGCGCCGCGGCAGGCGACGTCATCTGTAAGCTGCGTGGCCCTGCCCGGTCGATTCTGACCACCGAGCGCACGGCACTGAATTTCCTGCAGATGCTCTCGGCGACGGCGACCGTAACGGCTGAATATGTGCAGGCGGTTGCTGGAACGGCCTGCCGCATTCTCGACACGCGCAAAACGATTCCCGGTCTTCGCCACGCGCAGAAGTACGCGGTGCACTGTGGTGGCGGAGTCAATCATCGCTTTGGGTTGTTCGATGCGATCCTGATCAAGGAAAACCACATCATGAGTGCCGGCGGCATCGGCCAGGCTATCGACGCGTCGCGACGAATACATCCTGATATGCCCGTTGAAATCGAGGTTGAGTCGATCGATGAACTGCGCGAAGCGCTTGGCGCGAAGGCGGAGCGCCTGTTACTCGACAACTTTTCGCTGGAGCTGCTCGAACAGGCGGTCGCGATCAATCGCACCGAGGGCGATCCGCCTGCCGAACTCGAGGCATCCGGTGGCCTGACTATCGATCAGATTGCCACCGTCGCGGCGACCGGTGTCGATTACATCTCGGTCGGCGCTTTGACCAAAAACGTCCGCGCCATCGATCTTTCAATGCGCTTCGACTAGCGTATCCACCGTCATCGACTGCTGCCGGCGCCATTCAGGCCGCGGCCGTGGATAATCGTCGCGATAGTGAGCACCGCGGCTTTCCTCGCGCCGCAGTGCCGCAAAGGTCACGAGACGGGCGACCAGAATCAGGTTGCGCGCCTCGGCCCATTGCCTGATGCCGTCTTGCTGCGCTGGCGATGCTGCATCGATCAGATCATCGAGCTGCTGGTCGATTGCCGACAGCTCGTCGTACGCCGCACCCAGATCGTCGCCGCTGCGCACTATGCCGACATGGCGCGACATGATCTTTCTCGTTTTGTCGATCTGCTCTTGTAATATCGCCGAATCAACAGCGGCAACGTGTGGCAGTGGCGGAATGCTGTTCGCGCCAGCGCCCTGCCGCACCGGCACATCGGCGAGCTGGCATGCGACGCGGCGCGCCCAGACCAATGCTTCCAGTAAGGAATTACTGGCGAGCCGATTCGCGCCGTGAATGCCTGTCGTTGCAACCTCGCCGCAGGCCCACAAACCGTTTATCGACGTTCGTCCGACCTCGTCGACCTCGATGCCGCCCATGTGGTAGTGGGCCGCAGGCGCGATTGGCAGCGCCTCCTTGTACGGATCGAAACCCGCGTCGGTCGCAGTCTGAATCGCTGTCGGGAACGATTTCCGGCGGGAACTGGAAAGGACCGGCCGCAGGTCCAGATACACGCTCTGTCCGGTACCGGTCCGTTTCTCGATACTGCGTGCAACGACATCGCGGGGCGCCAGCTCCGCGGCCGGGTGCTCAGACAACATGAAGCGTTCGCCCTGCTCGTCGAGCAGCAGCGCGCCGGCGCCGCGCAGTGCCTCTGTCAGGAGCGGCAAACTGGCGCCGTTGCGTGTTTCGACCGCCAGTGCCGTCGGATGAAACTGCACGAACTCGAGGTTCGTCAGTCTGGCTCCGGCGCGAGCCGCCATCGCAAGACCGTCACCCGTCGCCTCGACGGGATTGGTCGTGCGCCACCAGGCCATGCCTATGCCGCCGGTCGCAAGCACGACCTGCGGTGCTTTGTGAAATACCCAGCCGTTTTCCCGACTGAATGTGATGAGACCCTGGACACGACCTTTCTCGACGACCAGGTCATACGCAAGCGTATCCTCGAGAACCTTGACCGACGGCACGCCCGCGACGCGGTCGATCAGCGAATTAACCAGCACATGGCCTGTCGTGTCGCCGCCTGCGTGAACCACGCGAGGAAATTGATGGGCGGCTTCCCTCGCGAGCGCGAGATCGCCATGAATGTCGCGATCGAAAGGTATGCCCTCGCGAACGAGCCAGTCCAGGCTCGCGGCGCCTTCGTCGGTCAGCTCCCGCGCACGCTCCGGATCGCTCAGGCCGGCACCGGCCGACAGCGTGTCCGCCGCATGCGCTTGTGGCGAATCGTCGGGACCGACCGCGGCGGCAATGCCGCCCTGCGCCCACAAACTCGAGCCGCCCTGCAGCTTCGGCGTCTTCGTAATCAATGTGACGGACCGCGGCGCAAGCGACAGCGCACAGACCAGACCGCCGATGCCCGAACCCACAACGATAATGTCGTCGTGCTCAACGGGCATCATGGTGTCGGTTGCGCGGCGCATCGTCAGCCTCCGATCGCCAGCATGCGCTCCACCGCTTCGCGCGCCCTGTCCGCGACGACCGGATCGATCTCGACGCGAGGCTCGAGCGTTTTGAGCGATTCATGGATATTCGCAAGCGTGATGCGCTTCATGTGCGGACACAGGTTGCATGGCCGGATGAATTCGACGTCATCGATATCAGCCGCGACGTTATCGCTCATCGAACACTCGGTGACCATGAGCACTTTCGGCGGACGCTTGGTAACGACAAAATTCTGCATTTGCGCGGTCGAGCCAACGAAGTCGGCCGCATCGAGCACATCCGGCGGACATTCCGGGTGCGCAATGATCGTCAGGGCTGCATGCCCGGCACGAAAGTCTTCGAGTTCGGCAGCCGTGAAGCGTTCATGTACTTCACAATGGCCCTGCCAGGGAATGATCTCGACGTCCGTTTGTTTGGCCACGTAGGACGCGAGGTATTCGTCCGGAACAAAAATGACGCGGTCGGTGCCGAGCGACTCGACTATCTCAACGGCATTGCCCGAGGTGCAGCAAATGTCGCACTCGGCCTTCACTGCCGCCGACGTGTTGACATAGGTGACGACCGGGACACCCGGATATCTCTGCCGCAGCCGCCGAACGTCACCTGCGGTGATGGACTCGGCCAGCGAACACCCTGCCCGGACATCGGGAATCAGCACGGTTTTGTCGGGATTCAACAGCTTGGCCGTTTCCGCCATGAAGTGGACGCCGGCCAGAACGATAACGTCGGCATCCGTCTCCACAGCTTTTCGCGCCAGCGCGAGCGAATCGCCCGTGATGTCCGCGACGCAGTGATAGATCTCCGGCGTCTGGTAGTTGTGCGCAAGAATGACGGCGTTGCGCTCCTTCTTCAGATCATTGATTGCGGCAACGTAGGGCGCATGGACGGGCCACTCGACGTCGGGAATCACGGATTTCACGCGCTCATAGAGCGGCGCCACCCTGGCGAGATCCTGAGTAAGTTCTTGATTCGAAATCATAAATCACCTGGTCCGGCGGACCACAAAGGAACTACTTACCCGCGAAACTATTATGCTCTTCAGGAGCATATTTCATTATACTCTCAGAGAGCATAAAGTGTGTCAATGGCCGATAACCGCAACAACATGATCATCAACCTGACCGCCGTGATTGTTGCAGTCACCGATGACATGCCCAGAGTCCTGCTCGTCAATCAAACTGGCGAGCAATCGGACTTCCGTGGCCTCGGTCTGCCAAGTGGTCCTTTCGACCCCGTTCATCATGACAGCCTCGAGAATGGGCTCCGTGGCTGGGTGGAAGCGCAGACGGGACTGGACCTCTACTACGTCGAGCAGCTGTACACGTTCGGCAATCGCAATCGTGATCCGCGCGAGATTGAAGGCGGGCCGAGAGTCGTGTCAGTGGCCTATATCGCACTGACTCACGAAGACGAGGTTGGAGTAACCGATGCCGAGTGGCGTGAGTGGTACAGCTTTTTGCCCTGGGAAGACTGGCGCTCCGGGCGTCCTGATGTCATGCGCGATACGCTCGAGCCGGCTTTGCAACGCTGGGCGAGGCAACCGAAGGACCAGCGCAACCGGAAGCAACGGCATGAGAGAGTCAACGTGACGTTCGGGCAGGCAGACGCCTCAAACCTCGATCTCGTCCTCGCGCTAGAGCGATACGAACTTTTGTACGAAGCCGGCCTTGTGGCCGAGGCGCAGCGTGACGCCGCCGCTGCAGGCCGCAATAGGATCGCGGCTGTCGACGCGACAACAGACATTTCGACCGACGTGACGGGCTTGCCGCTCGCATCCGATCACCGGCGTATCCTCGCGACGGCGCTCGGCCGGCTGCGTGGCAAATTGACCTACCGGCCGGTCGTCTTCGAATTGCTGCCGGGCGAATTCACGTTGCTGCAATTACAGCGCGTTGCGGAAGCACTCGGCGGCGTCAAACTGCACAAACAGAATTTCCGTCGCCTTGTGACCAACGCCGACCTCGTCGAGCCGGTCGGCAGAACCAGCGCCATCGGCCGGGGCCGCCCGGCGGAGTTGTTCCGTTTTCGTCGTGAAGTTCTCGGCGAAAAACTCACGGTTGGCGTATCACGGCCGACCATGCGCGGCACGGCGTAAGATCGCTACGCCGACGCGAACTGACCGGACGGAATATTCAGAAACTCGAGCGCGTTGCCACCGAGTAACTGGGCTTTCGCTGCATCATCGAAGCCCGACGCATTGCGAATGAGTTCGCCAACGCGTTCCTCACCGAGGGGAAAAGGATAGTCCGAGCCGAGCATGACACGGTCCTCGCCCATGACATCAGCAAGGAAGCGCAGCGCGGTCGGATCGAAAACCGCGGAGTCAACGTAGAAGCGGCGCAGGTAACTCGATGGCAGGTTCTTCGACTTGCCGCGTACGATATCGCGTCGTCGCCATGCATTGTCGAGTCTGCCAAGCAAGAACGCGAAACTGCCGCCGCCGTGCGCGAAGCATAGCCTGAGTTTTTCAGGAAGCTTGTCGAATGCGCCACCGAGGATCATCGATACGATACCGAGTTGCGTCTCGGCCGGCATGCCAACCGTCCACGCCATCATGTATTTTGCGGTGCGTTCCGGGCCCAGCATGTCCCATGGATGCACGAGGACTGCGGCTCCCTCGTCAGCGCAGTGCTGCAGAAACGTAATCAAGCCCTCGTCGTCGAGATTGCGCTCGTCGACGTGGTTGCCGATCTGCACGCCGATATGTCCTTCCCGCATGGCCCGGCTCAACGTCCTGCAAGCCGCGTCGGTGTCCTGCAGCGGCACCTGGCAGAGTGATAACAGCCGGCCCTGGCCTTCTTCGCAAATTTCCAGCGACAAGTCGTTAAACAGCTGCGCGCAGTCCGCTGCATGATCGACCGGTCTGCCATACGCAAACAGAATTGGCGTCGCGCTGATCACCTGCAGGTCAATGCCGTCGCGATCCATCTCCTCGAGGCGCCGGCTAGCGCTCCAGCACGCATCGTAGACGGGGCGAAAGTCCTTGTCGCCAACCATCAGCATCGCTTTGCCTGCTTCGGTGTGCCGCATCCACGGCCAGTCCGGCGTGCCGAAGCGCTCCGCAAGATCCGGCCATTGCTCGGGCAGGAAATGCGAGTGTATGTCGATGACGGGACTCATAGCTGCACCCAACCCTCCGGCGGCGCCCCTTTACCCGGGTGCACGGTGCCGCAGTTCGGGCAGGTCCGTGCGTCCACATCTTTGTCGAACGCGTCGAAGATCCTCGGCAGTTCCTCGACGATGCCGCTCGGGTCGGTCAGCGAGACCTCTGCACGGTGCACGCGTTGCTTGCAATCGAAGCAGTACCATTCGAAGCCATCCTTCATGCCGAGCATGCGCGGCGATTCGACAACGAGGCCGATCGAACCCTCCTGCGGCCGCTGCGGCGCATGCCGCACGTGCGGCGGCAGCATGAAGACCTCCCCTTCGCAGATCGGCACGTCGTAGATGTCGCCGTCGGCCGCGATCTTCAGAATCATGTCGCCCTCGATCTGGTAAAACCACTCTTCGACCGGATCGTCGTGAAAGTCCATGCGCGTATTCGGCCCGCCGACGATCATGACGATCATCCCCGCATCATCGTGCAACAGGCGATTCGCCACGGGCGGCTTCAACAGGTGTCGGTGCTCGTCGATCCAGCCCTGCAGGTTAAAGGGCGCCAAAGTCGGGTGGCGGTTCAAAGTCATGATGGTGCCGCCTCGGTTTCGGGTTTATGGGCCGTGACTTTTATCTCGATCAGCAAATGCGGGTGCGGAAGCTGATGCACCGCGACCGTGGTCCGCGTCGGCCCGTCGTAATCGAAGTACTCGCCATAGACCGAGTTGTAGCCTTCGAAGTCCTGCATATTCACGAGAAACGATGTGACATCGACAACATCATCGAGGCCGGCACCGACACTGTTGAGGATATCTTTGATGTTTTCAATCACGGCGCGGGTCTGCGCGCGGATATCAAGTTGTGTATTCCCCAGTTCGTCTACTGTAACGCCCTCGAACGTGTCGTCGGGCCGCCGTGAACTCGTTCCGGACACAAACAAGAAGCCGCCCGCGCGTTTGATATGTGGAAAGCGGCCGCGCGGCTTCGCTTTGCCCTGCACTACCTTTGCCGTTGGTTTTGTCATAGCTTGATACAAATGTTCGTCGGTTCGGAGTAGAAAGCGAGCGAGTGAATGCCGCCCTCGCGACCGATTCCGGACAACTTCACGCCACCGAACGGCGTACGCAGGTCACGCAGATACCAGGTATTCACCCATACGATTCCGGCTTCGATCTGGCGGGCGACGCGATGCGCGCGCGACAGATTCGTCGTCCAGACGGCGCCTGCGAGACCATAGGCGCTGTCATTCGCCATCGCGACC
The DNA here is from genome assembly GCA_963711285.1 of uncultured Gammaproteobacteria bacterium. Taxonomy (GTDB): domain Bacteria; phylum Pseudomonadota; class Gammaproteobacteria; order Steroidobacterales; family Woeseiaceae; genus UBA1847. Next base: position 198,704 of record CAVQDJ010000013.1, read on the forward strand.
GCCTGTTCCTCTGACGCAAACGGCGCGACGTGACAGACCGGTCCGAATATCTCTTCGCGGACACAGCGTGCCGACTCCGGCAAGCCAGTCAGAATTGTCGGCTCGATCCAGGACCCGTTGTCCCGCTCATCGCCGAAGTTCGGGATGCTGCCACCCGTAACGATGTCGGCACCCTCTTCGCGCGCGAGCGCATAATAGGACAGCACTTTGTCGCGATGGCTTTTGGACACCAGCGGACCGATCTCTGTTTGCTCATCCTCAGGACGGCCCATGCGCAGCGCTTCCGCACGATCCTTCAGGCGCGCGACAAATTCGTCAAAAATCGACTCGTGAACGTAAACACGCTCAGAGCACAGGCAGACCTGGCCACAGTTGGAGAAAACCGATCGCACCGTGCCATCGATTGCCTGATCCAGATCCGCATCCTCGAAGATGATCGCCGCGTTCTTGCCACCGAGTTCGAAAGACAGCGCTTTTACGTTGTCCGCAGCCGCACGCATGATTGCGCTTCCTGTCGCCGATTCCCCGGTAAACGTGATCGCGTCCACGCCCCGGTGCGAAGTCAGGAATTCGCCAGCGGAACCGGGGCCGAATCCATGGACAAGATTGAACACCCCGGGCGGAATGCCGACTTCGTGCATGACCTCCGCGAGCAGCGCTGCACTGGCCGGTGTTTCTTCAGACGGCTTGGCGATGATCGTATTGCCCGCCGCCATTGCCGGCGCCAACTTCCACGTCAACAGCAGGAACGGCAGGTTCCACGGCGAGATGACGCCGATCACTCCCAATGGCTTTTGTACCGAGTAATTCAGCGCGCCCGCGCCATCAGGCGTGCTCATCTCGAAGCACTCGGTACCTGAGGTGCTGACCAGATCTGCGAAGAATCGGAAATTGGCCGCGCCGCGCGGAATGTCGAGTGTGCGTGCCTGGGTCAGGGGTTTGCCCGTATCCGCAATTTCGGCGCTAACGAAATCGTCGAAGCGCGCCTCGATGCCGTCGGCAACCTTGTGCAGCAAGGCCGCACGCTCCGCCGCAGAAAAAGAACTCCAGGATCCGTTTAGCGCTTCGCGCGCCGCCTGAACAGCCTGGTCCACGATCGCTCGATCCGCCTCGTGGACAACGCCAACCAGCGATCCGTCAACCGGATTGACATCATCGAACCGGGACGTTGACGTAACAAACTCGCCGGCAATGTAATTTTTTATGTCGTGCGGCATGGGCCGTCCTATTGTAAGGTAAAGCCCGCCAAATGGCGGTCTCAACACGAAAATATGACCACAAAAACACGAACCGAGCTGGAAGCCCTGGACCAATCTGACCCGCTGGCCGGCTTTCGCGAAGAATTCTTCCTGCCCGAGGGCGTCATTTACCTGAATGGAAACTCGTTGGGCGCGATGCCGCTGGCCGCAGCAGAGCGCGCGAAACGGGTTGTCGAGCACGAATGGGCGGAAGGCCTGATCGGCAGCATGAACACGGCCGGATGGTACGAGTTGCCGTCGACGCTCGGTCGCAAAATCGCACCTCTTGTCGGCGCCAAGCCGAACGAAGTTGTGCTGACCGACGCAACCGGAATCAATCTTTACAAAGTTGTCGCCGCGGCACTACAGATGCAGCCGCAGCGTCGTGTGATTGTCATGGAAGGCAGCAATTTCCCGACCAACAACTATATGGTTCAGGGGCTGATCGAAGAACTCGACAAAGGTTATTCGATTCGTTTCGCGGAAGCGGACGACCTGATGGATGCGATCGACGAGGACGTCGCGGCGATCTGCATAACGCAGGTGCATTACAAGACCGGGCGCATCCACGATATGGCGGCATTGACTGAAAAGGCACAGGCGGTTGGTGCCGCAGCGGTTTGGGACCTTTGCCACAGCGCCGGGGCGATGCCCGTGGATCTCAACGCTTGCAACGTCGATTTCGCGGCTGGCTGCACGTACAAATACATCAACGGCGGGCCAGGCGCTCCGGCGCTTCTGTTTGCGGCCGAACGGCATCACGGCAAATACACGCAGCCGCTTACGGGATGGTACGGCCATGCCGCGCCGTTCGACTTCGAGCGAGACTACCGGCCAGCGCGCGACATACGCCAGATGCTGACCGGCACGCAAGCAACGGCAAGCCTGTCGATGGCCGAGATCGGCATCGACATCATGCTGCGCGCCGACATCAACGCGATTCGCGAGAAGTCCATGCGCATGACTGACCTGTTCATCGAATTGGTCGAAGAACGTTGCGGCGCGTTCGGCTTCGACCTCGTCAGTCCGCGTGACGCGACGCAGCGTGGCAGCCAGGTGTCCTTCCGCAACGAGGACGGCTACCCGATCGTCCGTGCATTACATGACAGCGGCGTCATCTGCGACTACCGGGCGCCGGCCAACGTGCGTTTCGGCTTCGCGCCACTGTATATACGCTATGTCGACGTGTGGGATGCCGTCGACAGGCTTCACGACATTCTCGACAAACAATCCTGGAAAGAGGCGCGATACCAGGTGCGTGCGGCGGTCACCTAGGGAGAACACACCATGACGACAACGGGCGGCATGCATTGGTCCTCGAAGTTCACCTTCATCATGGCTGCGGTCGGCTGCGCCGTAGGACTCGGCAATATCTGGCTGTTCCCGTACACGGCCGGAGTCAGCGGCGGCGGTGCGTTCGTCCTGATCTATCTCGCTGCTGTTGTCGTTCTTGCCCTGCCCGTGTTGATGGCGGAACTCCTGATCGGCCGGCGCGGCGCCGCGGGGCCGCCGGCGGCAATTGCGGCCGTGGCCAAAGAGTCCGGACACTCAGGAAACTGGCGCTGGATGGGCGTGGTGCTCGGCGGTGGTGGCGCCATCATTGCGCTCGCGTTTTATGGCGTTGTTGGCGGCTGGACGATGGCTTATGCCTACAAGATGGCTACCGGGCAATTGCATCAGATCGATGTGCAGCAGTCGCAGCTGATCTTCGATCGCTTGAATGGCGAGCCGGGATCTTTGCTGCCGTGGTTCACGGCTTTCTTTGCGGCGACCGTACTGATATCGGCTCGCGGCCTGCAGGCTGGCATTGAGAAAGCCGTAAAGTTCATGATGCCCACCCTCTTTCTGATGCTGGTCGCGATGGTCATATACGCAGCGGTTGTCGGCGACTTCGCGCGTGCCGTCAATTTCCTCTTTGCACCCGATTTCAGCAAGGTCGACAGTCAGGTCGTGCTCCGGGCCTTTGGCCAGGCCTTTTTCTCAGTCAGCGTCGGCATCACCAACATGATGGCGTATGGCGCCTATATAGAGCGCAGCACGAAATTGCCGGGCGCCTCTGCGATCGTCGTCGGCGCCGATACGGCCGTGGCGCTGCTCGCGGGCCTGGCGATTTTCCCGATCATCTTCGCCTACGGCCTGGAGCCCGGCGCAGGTGAAGGGCTCGTGTTTATGACCTTGCCGTTCGCTTTCGGTCAGATTCCGGGCGGTCTGGTTTTTGGTACCGTGTTTTTCGTGTTGCTGTTTTTTGCAGCACTCACGTCGTCGATCGGGATGCTCGAGGCGCCGGTTTCCTGGCTCAGGGACGCGACGAAATTGTCGCGGCGTTCCGCTGCACTTCTCGCCGGATCAATCAGTTTCGTGCTTGGCCTTTTTGCTGCGCTGTCGTTCAGCGTGCTGTCCGATTTTCATCCACTGGGCGCGATTTCGATTTTTGAGGGCAAGCGTTTCTTCGAAGTGTTCATTTACCTCGTCACGAGCGTGTTGATGCCGATCGGCGGCATAATGGTCGCCGTGTTCGCAGGCTGGCTAGTGAAGAAGCAGTTCAGCCGTGACGAACTATTCGACGGCAAGAATTCACTCATGTACCGGGCCTGGCTGATCATCGTTCGCTTTATCGCGCCCGCGATACTGGCATTCGTGTTGATCGACGTGGCTAGGGGTTGATCGTCTGCCAGATCATCCGGACGGAGATCAGCAGCAGGAAAAGGCCGAACAGCAGGCTCAGGTGGCGTCGACTCAGCGCATGGGCGAGTCGTGCGCCGAGTGGTGCAGCCAGAACCGTGGCAGGCGCAATAAACGCGAACCCGATCATGTTGACGAAACCAAGACTTCCGGCAGGCAAGAGTTCATTGCCCCAACCCGCGTAGACAAAGCCGATCGCTCCGGGAATGGCGATTACCAGTCCGAACAGCGCCGAAGTTCCGACCGCTTTGTGAATCGGCTCGCTCATCAATGTCAGAACCGGAACGGTCATCGAGCCACCGCCAATCCCCATCATCGTGGAGATCGTACCGATCGTCGTCGGAATGAGCGCCGTTGCCGGGCCGCGCGGCACTTCGGCTGCGAGCGTTCGCTGGTCAAGTGGCAATACCATCTTGATCGCCACGAGCAGCGCAACGGCGCCGAATACCCCCGTCAATACCGGGCCACCCACCCGGCTCGCGATAACTATGCCGATTGCTGCGCCGACAACGATGAAGGGCGCCCACCGTTTCGCCAGATCGATATCGACCGCACCGCGCAAGTGGTGCGCGCGTGCCGACGATATCGACGTCGGAACGATTACGGCGAGCGAGGTGGCGACCGCCACGTGCATGCGAATGTCGGCAGAGACACCGAGCAGCTCGAGCACGAACTCGAGGACGGGAACAATGACGATGCCGCCGCCCACCCCGAGCAGTCCGGCGATCACGCCACCGGCGATACCGGTAGCCAGCATTGCGATCGCGAGTATCGCGAGCTCAGACATATCGCCCATTAGAATCCGCCCAACAACGATCCGGAATTGTACTATGATCGCGAAATGGCGAAGAAACTAAAGAATGAGAAAGCGCTCCTGAAAGCGGCACTGGACATGATCATGGAGGATGCGGTGAAGCGCGGCATCGTCGAATTTGAGGCGACCGATTCGCAAGACCTCAAAATCGAATACGCCTATCGATTGCTGATCCATGACAAGAGAATCCCGCCGCTGCCGACCGGCCAGGACACGCTGCCGAAGATTCGGCATCGGCTGGCGATGTGGGTCACCCACGAACTGCCTGCGGATCACGAACTGCTGAAGTAGCTCACTTGACATAAGGCTGGCACGCAAGCAACACGTGGATCAGCTAAAGTTAGGATACGAACAAGAAATCAATAACAAGCAACAAAAACCCATCGTTGACCGATAATTCTGCAAGGAAATTCAGCATGTCTCATTACGTTGCCCGGCTACGCGCCGCTTTTGTCACAGCTATCGCACTCGGATTTGTGCAGCCCGCGGAAGCAGATGTCTTTATTAACGAAATTCATTACGACAATTCCAGTACCGATGTCGACGAAGCGATCGAACTCGCAGGCACGGCCGGTACCGATCTGAACGGCTGGTCCATCGTCCTTTACAACGGCAGTTCCGGCGTTGTGTACGACACACGCGCCCTGTCCGGCCTGATCCCCAATCAGCAAGGCGGTCTTGGCACCGTATTCGAGACCTACCCGACAAATGGCATTCAGAACGGTGCGCCCGATGGCATCGCGCTGGTCGACGCATCGAGTGCGGTCGTGCAGTTCCTGAGTTACGAAGGCTCGTTTGTCGCATCGGATGGGCCGGCAAACGGACTGGCGAGTACGGATATCGGCGTCTCGGAGTCGAGTAGCACGGCAGCCGGCGAGTCTCTGCAGCTGACCGGCAGCGGAACGACATACGGTGACTTCGTCTGGGCGCCTGCAGGACCGAGCACTTTTTGTGAGGTGAATACCGGTCAGACCTTCGGTGACGGCACTGCGGGAGGCGAGGATGCCTGCCCTGACACAGGTGGCGGCGATCCGACCGACATTACGCTCGTGATCAACGAGATCGACTACGATCAACCCAGCACGGACACCGCCGAGTTCATCGAACTCAAAAACGTTGGGCTGGCCGACGTCGACCTTAGCGGCGTCTCTGTGCAGTTGATCAATGGCAGTAATGGCAGCACTTACAACACGATTAACCTGCCACCCGGTGCTCTCGGTCCGGGTGAATACTTCGTCATCTGCGGCGACCCCTTCAACACGCCGAACTGCGATCTCGACGTCAGCCCTGACAGCAACCTTATTCAAAACGGCGCACCGGATGCGGTCGCAATATTCTTCGGTGGCGTCGTCATTGACGCGGTCAGTTACGAGGGCGATGTTCTGTCTGTCGTTGAAATGAGCGGCGTCGGACTCGCCGATTCCGGCGCGATCGAGTTCGTCAGCATCTCGCGATTCCCGGACGGGGTAGACACAAATCAGAACAACGTCGACCTGAGTCTGCGATGCACAACGCCAGGCAAAGCAAACTCGGCTGATGCGAGCAGCTGTCCGGATCCGGTGCCGCCGGTCATTATTAATGAACTTCACGCCGATCCAGCTACCGATCTAAGCGGTGACGCAAACAATGACGGTACTCGTGACTCGGGCGAAGACGAATTCGTCGAAATCGTCAACGTCACGCCGGCGCCCCTCGATATTTCTGGTTGGACATTAGCCGACGGCTTCAGCGTGCGACATACCTTCCCGGCCGGCTCCGTCATTCCGTCGCAATGCGCAATCGTCGTGTTCGGCGGTGGCACTCCGACTGGCAGCTTCGGCGGTACCACGGTGCAGAGCGCATCCGAAGGCTCGCTGGGACTGAATAACGGCGGCGACACTGTCACGCTTAACAATGGCGTCGAGGACGTTATTTCAGCGGGCTATGGCGGCGAAGGTGGAGACAACCAGTCCCTGACACGCGATCCGGATATTTTCGGACCAACGCTCGTCAAGCACACGCTGGCTTTTGGTTCCGGCGGTACGCTTTACTCGCCCGGCACGCGAGTCGATGGCTCACGATTCGATGGCTGCCCGAAGTTGCCTGTCGGGACTTTCGAGATCTTCGAGATTCAGGGCGCGGGCAGTGCGTCACCGTACGTCGATCAGGCTGTGATTACTGAAGGCAATATTGTAACTGCCGTAGCCGCCACAGGCTTTACGATGCAGACTCCGGATTACCGCAGCGACGGTGATGTCGATACATCCGACGGCATCTTTGTGTTCACCGGCAGCGCGCCAACTGTCGCTGTAGGTGATCTCGTTGATGTTACCGGGGAAATCGTCGAGTTTTTCGGCTATACCGAGTTCTCGAACGACCCGACGGTGACCGTAACGAGTGCGGGACTTACGTTACCGACGCCTGTGACGTTCGACGCCGCGACGCCCAGCCCGGATCCGGCGAACCCGTCGTGTGCAATCGAATTCGAGTGCTATGAAGGCATGCTCGTCGAGATCGTGAACGGCTCGGTCACGGGACCCAACCAGCGCTTCGGCAGCGACCCGGTTGCCGAGGTTTTCATTACGGCCGCAGCGGAACGGACATTCCGCGAGACCGGGCTCGAGTTCCCGGGGATGGCCGGCCTGCCCGTCTGGGACGGCAACCCTGAAGTATTCGAATTGGACCCCGACAAACTCGGACTCCCAAATCAGGTCATTCCGGCCGGCTCTTCGTTCTCCGCGACAGGCGTGATCGGTTTCGAATTCGGCGACTACGAACTGTGGGCCACGAGCCTTACGGTCGACGAAGGCGACTTTCCGAGCTCTGTTCGACGAAAGCGCTTGCTCGAGACCTCGGTTGGCAGCCTGAATCTGTTTCGGCTGTTCGATGATGTCGATGATCCACCGGGCGCCAATGCGTTCGGCGAAGAGACCGACGATTTCGTCGTTTCGGGCGAGGAATATCAGCGCCGCCTGAACAAGTTCGCACACTACATCGTCGACGGTATGAAGTCGCCGGATATTATCGGCGTTCAGGAAGTGGAGAGCCTCAAGGTTCTGGAAGATCTTGCAAACGCTATCAACGCCGTCAATCCATGGGCGAAGTATCGCGCTTACCTGGTCGAAGGCAACGACATCGGTAGCATCGACGTCGGCTTCCTGGTTCGTAAGTGGCGTGTCTGGGTGTGGAGTGTCGAGCAGCTTGGCGTGGACGAAACCTACGTGAACCCCGAGAATGGCGAGCTCGACCTGTTGCACGATCGGCCGCCACTTGTTCTCAAAGGCTGGTCAGGATTCATGCCGATCAACGTCATGGTCGTGCACAACAGATCGCTGAGTAGCATCGAAACCGAGCGAGTTCAGCTCAAACGATTCGAGCAGGCGCAATCCATTGCAGAGAAAGTGCAGGATATTCAAAGCAGTGGTCATAAGACCAACCTCGTTGTCGTGGGCGACTTTAACGCCTTCGAATTTACGGACGGATACGTCGATACAGTTGGCCATATCCGGGGCGATTTCGATCCCGCCGAGAGCGTATTGTCGGGCGTCGACCTCGTCGATCCAAATCTTATGAACCAGTTGATGTCCTTGCCCGAAGAGGATCGTTACTCGTTCGTGTTCCAGGGCAATGCGCAAACGCTGGACCATGCGTTGACGAGCAAGTCGCTGGACCTGCGCGTGCGGGGTATGCAGTATGCGCGAGGCAACGCGGACGCGGCCGTCGATTTGATTAACGACGATACAACTTCGTTGCGCGCTTCAGATCACGACGGTTTGGTGCTGTATATTTACAACGGCTGGACCAGGCGCTGGTAGGGTCTCTGTGTACTGCGCCGCCTGACTAACTTGCATTAGGCAAGCGCACCGCGCGCGGCGGTTCCGGATGCGTGGCGGTGTGCGCGTTGTGAAAGGCCTTTGACCGGGAGATTTCTAGTGAACCTGAGAACCGCCGTGATATATGGCAGCGCCCGACGCGGCCGCCAAGGCATCAAAGCCGCGCGTTTTATTACGCGCAAACTCGAAGAGCGGCAGCACGATGTGACGCTCGTCGATACCGCCGAATATGAACTGCCCTTCCTTGATCTGATGCACAAGGAATACGATGCCGGCAGCGCGCCCGCGGCGATGCAGGCCGTGGCCGATATTCTTGCGGCTGCAGACGGTTTCGTCATCCTGTCCGGCGAATACAATCACAGCATTCCACCAGCACTCAAGAACCTTCTCGATCATTACCAGAGCGAGTACCTGTACAAGCCCAGCGCGATCGTCACTTACTCAGGCGGTCCGTTTGCAGGCGTCCGTGGGTTGGTCAATATGCGCGGCATCATGGCCGAACTCGGCTCGCCAGCCATTCCGAGCGCATTTCCGGTGTCGCAGGTCTGGAAAGCATTCGACGAAGACGGCAAGGCCGTTGACGAAGCCTATAATGAACGGGTCATTAAGTTCCTCGACGAATACGAATGGTATGCGCGTGCTCTGAAAACCGAGCGCGACCGCGGCAAGTGCGCACGGGAAACGCCGGGTCAGCAACAGCTCTGCCGCGGTTAGTCCTCGCGTAGCAACGAGCGAAAGAACTCAGCATCGCGGTCAGCCGCACGTTTCCGCGTTTCGCCCTCGAAATAGTGGTCGGCACCCCGGTAGCTGTGGAATGTGTAGGGATGGTCTACCGACCGGAGTGCGTCGGCCAGGGCTTTTGAGTTTGAGGCTGGTGTCCTCTGATCGCCAACTGAATGCTGAATCATCAATGGTGGCTCGAGATCGCCAAAGTATTCCTGCAGATCATCGACATTCATCGTGGACCAGAAGGTTGCGCCTTTGATGACGTCGGTGGCCAGCAGTACACGCATCGAAACCGGGCCGCCCATTGAGTGACCCCACATGAACACGTTATCGAGATCTGCTTGTTCAACATCGCCCAGCGCGGAGATTAGAGCAAGAACGTCTTCGGCATAGTAGGCCACCGCGCCCCTGCTGTTTGTATATTCGATACCGTCGGAATCGTTATGCCCGCGATAGTCGGGCATTACGACAAGGAAACCCCGAGAGGTATACAACTCGGGAACCGAGCGATAGTAGTCACCAGGCCGGGAATCGGTGCCGTCCGCTGCGATGCCGTAGCGCGCCGGGTCCGGAACATCGCCATGATTTGCGATGACGACCGGGAAACCAGCTCTCGGTGCAGGATGGTCCGGGACGGCGATCATCACGTGCACATTTAGTCCCGCGGTTTGATAGGACATCAGATAGGCGCTAAACGTAGGACCATCGTCAAGATCACGTACGAATTCGAGTGAGGAAGCGTGGTTCCTTGATCGGAGTTGTTCGATCGACAACGGCGCAGGTTTCGAGCAACCGCTAGCGAGTATCGCGACGGCTACCACTAACGACAGGAGATTGTAGGGCGTTTTAGCCACGATCCAGATCCTCAAAAAAAGGGCGGGCATGATTCCCTCCCTAATTGTGCATCTAAATATTGACGTTGGATAGTGATATCAGAAATTACACTTGAAGCTTGCGCCCCGTGTATGTGTCGTTCCAATGGGCCTGTACAAAGTTCGCCGACAGGCGATCATTGATATACTCAGGCAGATGGGCCTCGATGTTCTCGCGCGTTTTCAGCACCTGCAGGGGAACCCGGCTACCGCCCTCTGGATCCTACGTCTCCTGGATGGGGCAATGAAAAGATTTAGGACGGTCGACGACTTCATCAGCAACAACACGCTGCGCTCAAGGACAAACAGGGCGTGCTTATTAACGCCCAGCCAGGCAAGACCAAAGACCTGCGCCAGTGGCGCATGACATCAGCCAAAGACATCAAACCGGCCGTTATCAAACGCTACGTCAAAGAGGCGATGCGACCCTAGATGGTCAATCGACACGCCATGGAACCGACCATTACCAGCAAACTGCCCGACGTCGGCACGACCATCTTCACGGTCATGAGTCAGCTTGCAGCAGATTGCAAGGCCATCAACCTGGCGCAGGGTTTCCCGAGCTTCGATCCGCCGGACGAACTGACTGACCGAATCAGCTGGCATCTCAAGCACGGCGCCAATCAGTACGCGCCGATGTCCGGTATTGCAGAGCTGCGTCAGGCGATCGCTGCGAAGACCGCACGTTTGCAAAACAGGAATGTCGACGCGACTTCCGAGGTTACGATCTGCTCGGGCGCCACCGAGGGCTTGTTCAGCACGATTCAGGCGATCGTCAGGCCAGGCGACGAGGTGATCGTCTTCGACCCGGCGTACGACTCGTACGAACCGGCAGTAACCCTTGCTGGCGGAATCACAATACACGTGCCGCTTCGTATCTCGGCAAACGGTGCGGACTTCGGCATCGACTGGCAACGGTTCGAGGACGCGCTCAGCGACAAGACGCGCCTCGTCATCATCAACTTTCCGCACAACCCTACCGGGGCCATCCTGTCGGCCGCGGATCTCGATCGTCTCGCGGACATCGTTCGTGATTCCCGAGCCTACATCCTGTCGGACGAAGTTTACGAGCACATTGTGTTCGATGGTGAAATGCATCGCAGTCTTGCCAGCCATGACGAGCTTTGGCAGCGCAGCTTCGTGGTGTGCTCCTTTGGCAAGACCTTTCATGCGACCGGCTGGAAAGTCGGATACTGCCTGGCGCCTGCGGACCTGACGGCCGAGTTTCGCAAGGTTCATCAGTTCACGACCTTCGCCGTGAGCACGCCAATGCAGCATGGGTTAGCTGATTTCCTGCAGAGCGACGCCGGATTCTGCGAGCGGCTATCGGCCTTTTACCAGCAGAAGCGCGACCACTTTTGCAGACAGCTCGAGGACACGAAGTTTCGCTTCGAGCCCGCCAGGAGCACTTTTTTTCAGATCGTCGACTACGGCGAAATCACTGACGAGCCCGACGTCGACCTGGCGAAACGATGGACGCGAGAAATCGGCGTGGCATCGATTCCGCTATCGGTGTTCTGTGAGCAAGCGTTCACGGGCACGCGCCTGCGTTTTTGTTTCGCCAAAGACGACGCTACGTTGACCGAAGCTGTGAAGAGAATCGCCGCTTTATAACAGCTGATACGCCAGCAATGCCCCGACATAGCCAATCGACGTCATATACAGCCACGCGAAGACTGGCCATCGCCAGCTGTTTGTTTCGCGCTTTATCACAGCGAGCGTGGCGGCGCATTGCAGACAGCATGCATAAAAAATCAGCAGCCCGATGACCATCGGGAACGTAAAGACCAGTCTGCCATCCGGCCAGGTTGCCGATTTCAGCCTCTGCGACAACGTGGCCTCATCCGCCTCGTCGCCGACCGCATAGACCGTGCCGAGAACCGCGATAACGACCTCACGTGCCGGAAAGCCCGCAATAACGGCCGACGACACCCGCCAGTCCCAGCCCAGTGGCTCGAATGCCGGCTCGACAAACTTGCCCGCGCGCCCGAGCCAGCTCTGCTCGAGCTGCGCGGCGGACGCCTGATTATCGGTCAACATCGGATCGATATCGGTCGCACGCGGATAGTAGGCGAGCGCCCAAACGACGACCGCGACCGAAAATATCACGGTGCCCGCCCGATACAGGAAAACCTTGGCCCGGCCCAGCAGTTGAATGAGCACCGTTTGAATATTGGGCCGCCTGAATTCGGGCAACATCAGGGCGAAGGGCGGCTTCGGTCCACGCAGCGCCGTCTTGCGAATCAGCAGTGCGGTCAGAATTCCCGCGATGATGCCGAACATGTAGAGGCCGAACAACACGAGTCCCTGCAGATTGAGAAGCCCGACATCCCGCGCCGGAACAAAGGCCGCGATGAGGAGTGCATAAACCGGGAGTCTCGCCGAACAGGTCATGAAAGGCGCGGCGATAATCGTCGCGATGCGATCGCGGCGGTTCGGGATCACACGCGTCGCCATGATGCCGGGCACCGCGCAGGCGAAACTCGATATCATCGGGATGATCGACTGCCCGGAAAGCCCGACCGACCGCATCGCGCGATCCATCAGGTAGGCTGCACGCGCCAGGTAGCCGGAATCTTCGAGCAAAATGATGAACAAGAACAGGATCAGGATCTGTGGCAGAAAGATAATGACGCTGCCAACGCCGGCTATGACCCCGTCCGCAACCAGACTGGCAAACGCACCATCACCGAGACGTGCCGCGACAACGGACCCGAGGACCATGGTCGCGTCATCGATCAAGTCCATTATCGGCGTCGCCCAGGCGAAAACAGCCTGAAACACGATCGCCATTACCAGAAAAAGCCCGATTGTCCCGGGGACAGGCCGGTTGATCCATTCCGTGAGCCGCGTGCGCCAGGAGTAGAACGGCGGGACCGTCTGCTGCACCTCATCGAGAACCTTGCGGACCCAGCCATAGCGCACGCGTGCTTCTTTTGCGAGTGGCGGATCGAAACCGAATAACTTCTCGCGTTGCCGCTCGATCTCGGCCGCAGCGTTGGCACCCAGGCATTCGAGCACATGCCGATTGGCGCCAGCTGCTCCATCGATCAACAAGCGCTCGATTTCAGCGCGGCGCAAGGGCACGGTTGCCAGACACGTCAGCTGCTCTGCGGCGGCCGACAACTCCGGCCATGACTCGGCCGGCGCCGGCGGTGGCTGATCGGCGAGACCGACGAGCACGTTGCGTAGCTCATTAATTCCTCTGCCGGTCGTCGCAACCACCGGACAGATCGGGATCCCGCTCAGGTGCGCCGACAGAGCCGCGACATCAATGTTGAGTCCGCTGCTTTCGGCAACGTCGAACATTGTTAGCGCGACGACCACCGGCCGCTCTAGCTCAAGCAGCTGTTGAACCAGAAAAAGTCCCTGATACAAATTGGTCGCGTCGACGACTGCGAGAATCGCGTCAGGCGGCTGCGTTCCTTCCATGCGGCCGAAGATCACGTTTATCGCAATTTGTTCTTCGAAGGAATGTGCGCTCAGGCCGTGCGTACCCGGCAGATCGACCAGCTCGATAATATTACCATCGGTCTTCAGCGTACCGACGTGCCGCTCGACAGTGACCCCGGGGTAGTTGCCAATACGTTGTCGCAGGCCGGTCAGGCGGTTAAAGAGTGTGCTCTTGCCGGAATTCGGACCACCGACAACCGCAATGCTGGCTCGGGGCTGCCGGCTAACGGAAATGTCTGATAAGGGTATGCGGGTTTCGGCTGCTTTAGACACCGGACTCGTGAGACGAGACGGAAAAGCTCATGGCCTGCTCCCGCCGGAGCGAAATACCGCAACCGAAAAACCGAAACTCCATTGGATCGCCGCCCAGGGCGCAGCCTGCTTGTTCGACTAATGCGCCTTCGACGAGGCCGAGGACCATCAGGCGCTGCACCTGCGGGTCTGTCGCATCGACGAACGAAATGACCCCTTTCTGGCCGCGTTTCAAAGATGCGAGCGTTTTTCCGTTGCCGTCCATTTCGTGCCTGCCCTTGCTGCGCCGAATCGCCGATTTTTGCCTAACTGTCGGTTTTTCCGGCACTTTCCTGATAATGGACTAAATGATAATGATTCGCATTAGTAATTGCAATAGTGGATTCTACGCATATGTCAAAAGCGTGACGTGCCTCGCAATTAACACGCAGGTCGACCGATCTCGTCAGGCAGTACGGCCTCTATGCGCTGCATGACATCGAGGCGATGGACGAGATCGTGAATATAGTCCAGCTCGTCAGTCTCTAGCACCAGCACATCGCTCATCCGATAGGAGTCGATCCAGCTGTCATAAAGGCGCTCCAGACGCTTGAGATACGCAAGCGGCACGTCCTGTTCCATTCTTCTGCCGCGCAACCGAATTCGCTGGCGAAGGGTTCGCATCGAGCAGCGCAAATAGATCATCAGATCAGGCGGACGAATGGCGTCCAGAATCGCACCGTAGAATCCCTGGTACGTTGCCCAGTCGCGCTTGGAGATCTTGCGCATCTGATGCAGGGCAGTCGCAAAGATCTCCGCATCCTCAAAAATTGTTCGGTCCAGTGCGACGACACCGGGCTGCCGGTCGAGTTCCTGATGCAGCCGAAACTTGTTGCTCAAAAAGTAGAGCTGTGATTGAAACGCCCAGCGCTTCATGTCCTTGTAGAAATCGGCGAGATAGGGATTTTCGTCGTTTGGCTCGTAGAATGGCGTGACGCCGTAGGTTCGGGACAAGAATTCGACAAGCGTCGACTTGCCCGAGCCCATATTGCCCGCAATTGCGATTGAACGTTTCATCGAACGCGTACCTTACCGCATTCGCGTCTGGCATCCACCTTCCGGATATCCTATGCTGCCGGGCATACCCAAGCCCCGAGAAGATATCGTGAGCCTGCCGCCCGTACTGATCTCAGAAGCCGACATTCAAAAACGAGTCAGCGAACTTGCCGAACAGATATCCAGTGACTACGCCGACAAAGGCGACGTTGTTCTAATCGGCGTGCTCAAGGGTGCGTTCATTTTTTTAGCGGACCTGTCACGGCAGCTGACTATCCCCCGCACGATTGAATTTATCGCCGTATCAAGTTACGACAGCGGCAGTGTGCAGAGTGGCGCCGTGCGCCTCGTCATGGATGTGCGCGGCAATATAGAAGGGCGGCATGTGCTCATCATCGAAGACATCGTCGATACCGGGCACACGCTGGTTTATCTGATGCGAATTCTGAAGTCCCACGGCCCGGCCTCGATCCGAACGTGCACCCTGCTGCACAAGGCGGAACGCGTCGAGGTTGATCTGGCGATCGACTACGTCGGCTTCGGCATTGGCGACGAATGGGTCGTTGGCTACGGGCTCGACTACGCAGAGCACGACCGGACGCTGCCGTATATCGGCTACGTCAAACCCACGGATCAATGATCCGCGCAGTCTTCGGTTTCCAGTTCGATCGTTGAGTGGCCGATACCGTATTCGTCCTGCATCAATGATTTGATCTTGCGTATCAACGTCGTCGGATTATCAATCTCGCAATTTACCCGCACGTGCATCGTCATCATCAGATCCTGAGGCGTCAGCCCCCAGATATGCACGTGATGCACGCTGGCCACCTCAGGAACCTGCGACACGATGCTGGCCTGCATCGTCTCCACATTGAGCCACTCGGGCGCTCCCTCGAGCAGCACATGTGCACTGCGCTTGACGAGCGTCCACGCACTTTTCAGAATCAGAATCGCAACGGCAACTGACAATATCGGGTCGATCGTCATCCAGCCCGTGAAGATAATAACGACTGCCGCAACGATCGCCGCAACCGAGCCGAGCAAATCGCCCGCGACGTGCAAAGCCGCACCGCGAATATTCAGGTTGTCCTTGTCACCACCGTGTAAAACCAGAAAGGCAAGAATATTGACGACCAGTCCGGCAGATGCAACGACCAGCATTGTTTGCCCCATGACTTCTGGCGGCATGATGAATCGCTGCACGGCCTCGAACAGAATCCAGCCAACGATAAACAACAGGCTCAAACCGTTGACAAACGCGGCAAGGATCTGGAAGCGCTGGTAGCCATAGGTCAGTTTATGATCTCCGGGACGCTTGCTGACATGAAATGCAACGGCCGCGAGCGCCAGTGCCATCGTGTCGGTAAGCATGTGGCCTGCATCGGCAAGCAGGGCCAGAGACCCGGAAATGATTCCGCCGACGACCTCGACGATCATGAATGTGCCGGTCAGCACGAGGGCAGTAATGACCCGGCGCATGTTGCTGTTGTCGTGTACGTGACTCATCGCCCGCGTACTGTACTACGGTTGCGCCACCGCTCCGAGCCTGTATATCAGAATCGCCGCACGCTTGATCGCAAGCGGCAGGGAGGTGAGGTCTACCCATTCGTCCGGCGTATGTCCGCCCTCACCGATTGCGCCGAGGCCCGCGAGTCCATCCGTGTACGGCGCAACAAATGAGATATCGGCGGCGCCGCGCTGCAACGGATCGAGTGTGCGCATCGGCCCGCGACCAAGTGCTTCGTTGACCTCGGACAGTTTCTTTTCCAGCCGGCGATTGCCAACCGTAGGAGCCATAGGCGGATAGCCATCCCGGAACTTGATCGTCGCGGACGTCTGCGGATGGCTGTTCGCGACTATTGCGCGCATTTTCTCTCTTGTGCGTTCGAGCTGCTCGACCGAAATCGTACGCATGCCGCCCTGTACGATGACCTTGCGGGGCACGATGTTGGTCTTGCCAAATGTCGTACCGCGGTTCTGCTGCGCATCGTATTCAACGTTGGTCCCGCCCTGAATCGTCCCGGCGTTAAAGGTCAGGAATTCGTCGCCGCGAACCTCGTTGTAGAACGCGTCGAGTATGCGTGCCGCTTCGAAGATGGCACCGGCACCGACCTCCTCGCTGAAAACTCCCGAGGAGTGCGCCTGTTTGCCGCTTACTTCGAGAGTCCAGCCACTCGAGCTGCGCCTCGATATCGTAGACCAGTCAAAACCATCACGCGTGATGGCCGCCTCAAAACCGAACGCGACGTCGGCCCACTGCCCGGCCTCGATCAGATCTCTGCGCGATATCGACAGCGGTGCGCCCGTTTTTTCCTCATCGCCCGTGTACGCGACGACGACGGGAATGTCCTCGAGCGCGCCGATTTCCCGCAGGGCCTTTAAGGCATAGACGATCACGACGTTGCCCGATTTCATGTCGTCCACGCCCGGCCCTCGTGCAATATCGCCCTCGCGCAAGAAGGACTGGAACTCATCATCGGCTTCGAAGACGGTATCCAGGTGCCCGATCAGCAGAATCCTCGTACCCTCGCCGTCTTTGCGGCCGAACAGGTGCCCTGCCCGATTCATCTCGGGCGGCATATCGATCCACTCGGTCTCGAGCCCCAGCGCATCGAGCTCGCGCCGCATGACGCGGCCAACTTCGCGGACGCCTTCGTGATTCATCGTGCCGCTGCCGATATTCACGGTCTCGGCCAGCAGCGCGATTGCGTCTTCTGCGTGCGCGTCAATCCAGTCGGCCATGCGCTGTTCTTCGGCGCGAAAGTTCCGCCGCTGCGATGCCTGCCGTGAAAAACATTACAGCAGTCGTTAGAAGAACGGATCGGCAAATTTTCATGCGTGGTCCTCGTCAAAATGCCGCGGCACGCGAATGTGCTCGACCATGTGCTGAATGTGCTCGGGCGGCGGCGCCGTCAGATGGCTGACCGTGATCGCTACGATAAAGTTCAGGCACATGCCGACAACACCGATGCCTTCCGGCGATATGCCGAACAGCCAGTGTTCGGCGACGTTTTCGCCCCACGGCGAACCCGCCCATTTCAGGAACAGCCCTTTGAAGTATTCGATGTAGCCGTAGGTGAACAGCAAGCCGGTCAGCATGCCGGCGATCGCGCCCTGTTTGTTGACGCGTTTGAAAAAGATGCCAAGCAGTATGACCGGGAACAGTGAGGCCGCCGCGAGTCCGAATGCGAATGCGACGACCTGCGCTACCCAGCCCGGCGGGTCGAAGCCGAGGTAGCCCGCCACCATGATCGCGAACGCCGCGGCGATACGACCGGCCAGCAGCTCGCGCTTCTCCGAGATATGTGGCACAAAAATGCCCTTGATCAGATCGTGCGACACGGCGGCTGAGATCACGAGCAGCAAACCCGCCGCTGTCGACAGCGCGGCGGCGATGCCGCCCGCTGCGACCAGCGCAATCACCCAGTTCGGCAGGCCGGCGATCTCGGGATTCGCCAGCACCATGATGTCGCGATCGACGCTGAGCTCGTTGCCCTGCCAGCCGTATTCGGCTGCTTGCGGTGCGAAATCCGCATTGGCGTCGTTGTAATACTGAATTCGCCCGTCACCGTTCTTGTCGTCAAACCTGACCAGACCCGTCTGTTCCCAGGTGTCGAACCAGTCGGGCCGATCGTCGTAGGCGAGATTGCCCACGGCGCTGCCGATCTCGCCGGGCTGAATCGTCTCGATCAGGTTGTAGCGCGCCATCGAGCCGACGGCCGGCGCTGTCGTGTAGAGAATTGCAATAAACAGCAGTGCGTATCCGGCCGAGAAACGTGCGTCGCGCACCTTCGGCACTGTGAAAAACCGCACGATCACGTGCGGCAAGCCCGCCGTGCCGACCATCAGAGCCAGCGTAATGCAAAACACGTCGATTCTGCTCTTCGTCCCGGATGTGTACTGGTTGAAGCCGAGCGATGTGACGATGTCGTCGAGCTTGTCGAGCAGGGCCGTGCCGCTGCCAGCGACGTCGCCGCCGAATGCGAGCTGCGGAATCGGATTTCCCGTGATCTGAATCGCAATAAAAACCGCCGGCACTGTGTAGGCGAAAATCAGGACGCAGTACTGCGCGACCTGTGTGTAGGTGATGCCTTTCATGCCGCCGAGCACCGCGTAGACGAACACGACGCCCATGCCGATTAGCAGCCCGACCGTTACTTCGACCTCGAGAAAGCGGGAAAAGACGATACCGACACCGCGCATCTGGCCCGCGACGTAGGTAAATGAGATGAAAATCAGGCAGATAACAGCAACGATGCGCGCCGTCTTCGAGTAGTAGCGCTCGGCGATAAATTCCGGCACCGTGAATTTGCCGAACTTCCGCAGATAGGGTGCGAGCAGCAGCGCCAGCAGCACGTAGCCGCCGGTCCAGCCCATCAGGTATACGGAACCGTCGTAGCCGAGAAACGCGATCAGTCCGGCCATCGATATGAACGAGGCGGCACTCATCCAGTCGGCCGCTGTCGCCATGCCATTGGCGATCGGAGATACGCCCTTGCCTGCGATGTAGAAGTCACCCGTATTATGTGCGCGCGACCAGATCGCGATGCCGATATACAGCGCAAAGCTGAACCCGACGACGAAATACGTTAGCCCCTGAAGACTCATCGTCTCTGCTCAGTCTTCGTGCACATCGAATTTTTTGTCGATGCGGTTCATGCGCCAGGCATAGAAGAAGATCAGCGCGACGAATATGTAGATCGAGCCCTGCTGCGCGAACCAGAATCCGAGTTGGAATCCGCCGATCCTGATGCGGTTCATTTGCTCGACAAACAGCACACCGAAGCCAAAGGAACAGACAAACCAGATCGCGAGACAAATTCCGACGAGATTCAGATTGGCGCGCCAATAGGCCATTCGCTTGTCGAGATGCATTACACCGCCTGAAAGTCATTCTTGTTGTGGGTCACCAATCTATCAGAGCATAATCGCCACCAATAGCCCCGAGGACCGCCATGAACCCGACAGACGAACATAAAAAGCGATTTATTGAGGTCCGCGGCCATCGCATGGCCTATGTGGAGATGGGTGAAGGCGATCCCATCGTGTTTCAGCACGGCAATCCGACGTCGTCCTATTTATGGCGAAATATCATGCCCGCGCTTGCCGATTACGGCCGCTGTGTCGCCGTTGATCTGATCGGCATGGGCGACTCGGACAAGCTCGAGCCGTCGGGTTCGGAACGCTACCGCTATACCGAGCATCGCGATTTCCTGTTTTCGGCTTGGGAGGCGCTTGGCATTCGCGACAACGTGACTCTTGTCGTTCACGACTGGGGATCGGCGCTCGGTTTCGATTGGGGCCACCAGCATGCCGACAAGGTCAAAGGCATTGCGTACATGGAAAGTATTGTATGTCCGATGACTTGGGCCGCCTGGCCCGATAACGCCAGAGACATATTCAAGGCGTTTCGCTCCGAAGCTGGAGAACAGATGATTCTCGAGAAGAATCTTTTCGTCGAGCGCGTATTACCGGGATCGATTATCCGCGAACTCAGCACCAAAGAAATGGATGTTTACCGGCGGCCGTTCGTGCGGCCGGGCGAGGACCGGCGGCCGACACTTAGCTGGCCGCGGCAGATTCCGATCGAGGGTGAGCCCGAAGACGTACACGACATCGTCGCGGCATACAGCGAGTGGCTCACAAACTCGCCGATTCCGAAGTTGTTTATCAACGCCGAACCGGGCGCGATATTGACGGGGCCGCAGCGCGAATTCTGCCGCGGCTTTCCCAATCAGACCGAGGTGACGGTAGCCGGTATCCACTTCATACAGGAAGACTCGGCCGCGGAGATCGCAGCGGCGCTCGCCGCCTGGATGGCCGAACTTTAGTGCGACAGCGCGACAATAAAAAAGGCGGTTTCTTTCGAAACCGCCTCTTGACCAACGTTAGCACGTGGTTCCTGGCCCCCTGAGTCCCCCGCCAAGCCGTACCTGAAGGTGTCTTGCTGTTCGTAGCGCGGCCTTGTTGTTGCTGAAAGGCTACGCTTTATACGACTGAAGGTCGCAGAAATACCACGATTTGTCAATTCTTTAGGCGGGATTGGCGGCGAAGTCGCCGTTAGTTTGGCCCTTTGTGGTAATCGTGCAACAATTAATCATGGACCATCTGCGGCGTAATCGCATCTTTAGCCTGGCTCTGCCGATTATCGGCGGCATGGTTTCGCAGAATCTGCTCAATATCGTGGACACGGCGATGGTCGGTTTCCTTGGCGATGCCGCGCTGGCCGCCGTCGGACTTGGCGGATTCGTGGTGTTCATGTGCCAGGCGTTAATCCTCGGAATTTCGACCGGCGTGCAAACCAGCGCTGCGCGCCGCAAGGGTGAGGGCAATCCCGAACGCGCCGCCGCCATTCTCAACGCGGCGCTGGTGCTTGTCCTGATCGTGGCGCCTGTGTTTTCACTGGTGCTGATACAACTCGCCGAACCCGTCTACCCGTTCCTTAATTCCGATCCGGCTGTCATCGAGCGCGGCGTGCCGTACATCGAATGGCGCCTCGGGGCGATCGTGTTCGTGGGCATGAATTTCGCGTTTCGTGGCTACTGGAACGCTCTGGACCTGTCGCGTCTCTATATGACTACCCTGATATTAATGCACGCCACGAACATCGTGCTGAACTATGTTTTGATTTTCGGCAAATTCGGCGCACCGGCGCTGGGCGTCACAGGCGCCGGCATCGCGAGCGCCATATCGATGGGCGTGGGCACGACGATTTACTTCTACCTTGGCCTGAAACACGTGCGCAAGGATGGCTTTCTGCGCTGCCTCGCCACGCGCACAGAAACGGCCTCACTGATCAGGGTATCGATCCCGGCAGGTCTGCAGCAGCTGTTCTTTGCCGCCGGCCTGGTGGCGATGTTTTGGATCATCGGCAGAATCGGCACGCCGGAACTCGCCGCCGCAAATGTGCTCGTAACGGTATTGTTGTTCGCTATTCTGCCGGGACTCGGCATGGGCCTCGCATGCGCGACCCTGGTGGGACAGGCGCTGGGCAAACGCGAGCCCGAGGATGCGTATCGATGGGCGTTTGACGTGGCCAAAGTCACGGTCGTGCTATTAACGGTACTGGGTCTGCCGATGTGGCTCGTGCCCGACCTTGTATCATCCATTTTCATACACGAAGATTCAACGCGCGAACTGGCGCGCTGGCCGATGCGCATAATGGGCCTCACGATGCCGATCGAAGCGATAGGATTCTCCTTCATGC
Source organism: uncultured Gammaproteobacteria bacterium (assembly GCA_963711285.1). GTDB lineage: Bacteria > Pseudomonadota > Gammaproteobacteria > Steroidobacterales > Woeseiaceae > UBA1847. The sequence goes on from CAVQDJ010000013.1 coordinate 220,795, forward strand.
ACGGTATGCTGGGCGCGGGAGACGCGCGCCGCGTCATGTTTATCAGCATCGCTACGCAGTGGCTCCTGTTCCTGCCGTTCGCGTTCGTCATCGGACCGGTCCTTGGCTACGGTCTTCTGGGCGTCTGGGTCTGGCAGGGAGTTACGCGAACATTGCAGTCGTGGCTGTTCTTCACGATGTGGCGCGGCCGCAAGTGGCAACGGATCGAGGTATGAATATGAAGACGGCAGTTTGGGTAAAACAGGTCGGCATCTTGCTGCTAGCAGCCGTGGCCACAGCAAGGGCAGACATGGTCTTGCACAACATTAAGGGCTACACGCTGACGCACACGGGCCTCCATGAGTTCAGCGCTCTCGCGGTATCTGACGATGGCAGAGTTGCGGCCATCGGTGATGAATCGCTGCTCGAGAAGCACCATGACGCCATTCGTATTGATGGCAAGGGTCGGACGCTGCTTCCAGGTCTTACCGACGCGCACGCGCATGTTTATGGACTTGGGTTTCTGGCGGTCAGTCTCGATTTGACAGGATCACCTTCACTCCGTGAGGCTCTCCGACAAATAGCCGAGTATTCGGCGTCCGTACCACACTCAAGTTGGATCCAGGGCCGGGGCTGGAACCAGGTCCTGTGGCCGGTCAGGGAATTTCCGCGGGCGGCCGACATTGACCGCGTGGTTAGCGATCGGCCGGTCTGGCTGCGGCGCATCGACGGCCATGCGGGCTGGGCAAACAGCAAGGCCATAGAAATAGCGGGCATAGACGATGACACGCCCGACCCGATTGGCGGCAAAATCGTGCGCGACGGGTCCGGCAAGGCCACAGGGATCCTGATCGACAAGGCAATGGCACTGATCGCACAGCATGTTCCGGCGCCCGACAAGGACGATATCCGCGAGGCGTATCTCGAAGCCACCGCTTACCTGCTGTCACTCGGGATAACCGGCGTGCACGACGCCGGCATCAGTATTCGTGAAGCTGAGGTGTACATGTCGATGGCCGACGATGGTGAACTCGGCATGCGCATCCACGCGATGCTGAGTGATGCCGGCGAAAATCTCGATGCGATGGCGAAACCGCTTCGAGGCTACGGCAATGGGAAACTCGACATTGCCGCGGTCAAACTATACGCCGACGGCGCACTCGGCAGTCGCGGTGCAGCGCTGATCGAGCCGTACTCTGACGATGTCGAGAACCGCGGTCTGCCATTCTTCACGTTGGATGAATTGACCGCGTTCACGCAAAAAGCCAACGACATGGGATTCCAGGTCGGAATTCATGCGATCGGCGATCTCGGCAACCGCATGGCGCTGGATGCCTTCGACGCGGTGCAGGGTGGCAAGCCTTCGCCGCTGCGCAATCGAATTGAACATGCGCAAATAATCGCGCCTGCCGATCTACCGCGATTTGCCGAGCTCGGCGTCATCGCATCAATGCAACCGACGCACGCAACCAGTGACATGAACATGGCTGAGGACCGAGTCGGCGCCGAGCGTATCAAAGGTGGTTACGCATGGCGTCGATTGCTCGAGTCTGGCGCCGTAATTGCGAGCGGCTCGGATTTTCCGGTTGAACTGGCGAACCCCTGGCACGGTCTCTACGCTGCGGTCACCCGCCAGAGCCGCGGCGGCGTGCCCGAAGGCGGCTGGTATGCCGACCAGGCGCTGACCCGGGCCGAGGCGCTGCACTCGTTCACGCTGGCCGCAGCCTATGCCGCGCATCAGGACGCCAGCCGCGGCAGCCTCGAGCCAGGAAAATGGGCGGACTTCATTTTGATTGACCGTGACTATTTTGATATACCGGCGTCCGAGATTGACGACATTCAGGTCCTCGAGACCTGGGTCGGCGGCAAACGCGTATTCCAGGCGGGAGGTGCACAATGATTGTTGAACAGGTCTGGACCGGCAACGCGTATCGCAATTTCAATTATCTGATCGCGTGTCCGGAAACGGGTGATGCGCTCGCAATCGATCCGCTCGACTACGGCAAGTGCCTCGCCGCTGCTGATAAGCTCGGTTGGACGATCACCCAGATTCTGAATACGCACGAACATGGCGACCACACCGGCGGCAACAAAGGCATGGTCGAGGCTACCGGCGCAACTATCATCGCGCACGCCAACGCCAAGGGCCGCATTCCGAACATGAGTCGCGGTGTTGCTGCGGGAGATATCATCAAGGTGGGCAAGACCGTCGATCTGGAGTGTCTCGATACGCCGGGCCACACGATGTGCCATATCTGCCTGCTATCGAAAACCGATCATCCGGCGCTGTTCAGCGGTGACACCCTTTTCAATGCCGGTGCGGGTAATTGCCATAACGGGGGTCACCCGAGTGAGCTCTATGACACGTTTCATCAGCAGCTGGAAAAGCTGCCTGACGATACGCAGATCTATCCCGGCCATGACTATCTAATCAATAATCTGCAGTTCACGATGGATCGTGAGCCAGATAACAGCATGGCACAGGAGATGTTGTCGAGGTACGAGAATCAGGATCCAAACGACGCGCTCGTAACCACTCTGGCCCAGGAGCGTGAGATCAATACGTTCTTCCGCCTCGACAGCCCCTCGGTGATTGCACGTCTGCGCGAAGACTTCCCGGAAATCGGCGACAGTCCCGACGCGCGAACCGTATTCCTGAAGCTACGAGAACTTCGCAATTCCTGGTAAGTCCGCGGCCCTCTATCGCTATCGCGACTTCAGCCACAACCACAGCAATGCATTATAGAAACGCACCATAGTGTCCAGATGGTGCTGCCAACGGCTGCCGTCACCGTCGAAGTAAGCATTCAACAGAATCGTCGCCCGCTCCGGCGGCATCCGATGGTGCGCCACGACCGTGGCCAGATCAAAAAACGGATCATTGTCGCAAGCATACTCCCAGTCGAGGAAACGAATATCCGGCGCCGCAATGATATTGCCAACGACCAGATCGTTATGGCAGCAGCAGACGTTTTGCAGGCGCGGCATCGAGTCAATAAGTTGCAGGCAATCACGTGTCAGGTCGGCGTCAGCCGGCGCGATTTTCGCAGCGTAGCTTCGGGCCGCAGTCCGCGCGTCAAAGCTGCGGCCTGTTAGCGGTAATGAATGCAGCTTGCGGAGTGCCCATGCAAGCTGGACCAGATTTGTGTCATCGCGAAGCGAATCGTCCGTCCAGACTTCTCCCTCCAGGTATTCCGTCATGTAGATGTTGTCTTGCGCTACAAGCACCGGATTCGCAAGCCCGCTGTTCGCGGCTGTGGTCTGCACCTGCGCCTCCTGGTCACGGCTGTTGTACGGCGCGGACCGAGGGCCATCATCGATCTTGAGCACGGCGCGCAAGTCACCCCGGTCAACGAGGTATGTGCGGTTAGTCAATCCACCCGATAACTGTTTGCTGCTCGCTTGTTCCCAACCGGGAATGGTCGTCAGTACGGACTCGGGTGTGTTTCGCACGCTCATGCCCGGGCCTCTCGCCGCGAACGCGTCCAGCTGATGAGACCGAACGGAATCATGACAACATAGACAGCAAACAGCATAGACGTTAGCTGCAGGTCGCGCGACCAGTAAATAAAGATCGACGCGATATCGATTACAAGCCAGTACCACCAGTTCTCAAGCACCTTTCTCGCGACGAGAAAGGTAGTCCAGATTGCTGCCCAAGCGATCAAAGCATCGGCGTAAGCGTGTTCGGCATCGGTCCGTGAGTCCAGCAGGTAGCCATTCATAAGCGCAACGAGCACTATCGCCAGGATCGCGTAGCCGTGCGTCGCAAGTGGCCAGCTCACGACCGGCAGTTCTTTGTCCTCCGTCTGCCCTGCACGCCATACGGTCCAGCCGTAGACTGCCATTACCAGATAAAACGCATTGAGCACAGACTGCATGTAAAGCCTGGCATCCAGGAAAAGATAGATGTAGATCGCGGTGCTGGTGCCGGCGAAAAGCCAACACCAAATGTTTTGCCGGATCGCGAGCACCAGATACATCAGCGCCGTCACGACGGCGATGATCTCAAGCGGAGAAAGCGCCTGGGCCTGCTCCTGAATTGCAATAGATAGTCCCTGCATCAATTGGCCGGTCAGAAGTCCATCGCGAAGGTTACGCCGAGCTGACGGGGGTCGCCGAGCCGCGTGTACAACGTATTCGGAAAATCAGGTGGCTCATTACCGAAGTAAAAACCGCGAACTGCGTAGTCTTCATCGAGCACATTGCGCGCCCACAACTGCACCGACCACCTGTCAGCCTCATAGCCGACGCGCGCATTGACGAGTTCGTAGGCCTCCGATTTCTCGTCGTGGCTGACATCGAAGAAGAATTCGTCCTTTGCAATAACATCGATTCGCGCAAAAACGCCGTTCGGACGACGATAGCTGCCACCAAATGCCAGCGTGTAATCCGGCGCGTGGGCCTGCCCACGGCCGCTGTCGAGGGTTGTGTCCAGCAGCCCGATGTTCGCGTACAACATCCAGGCCTCGTCAGGGCGCCAGCTCAGATCGGCCTCGAAACCCAGCGACTCGCCTTCGCCGACGTTATCAGTAAAAAAGACGAACGACGCGGGATCCCCGGGAACCAGCTGCAGCGATGTTCTTACCTGCTGGTCATTTCGGCGGCTCGCGAAAACGGACGCATTGAGCTGCAAGCGACTATCCAATAGTACTGACTTGATGCCGGCCTCGAGACTCTGCAGCTCCTCAGCACCGAATACGCGGCGATCGTCGGGTACGACCCCCAGATTGAAGCCACCTGCTTTATAACCCTTCGACAAGCTGACAAAGCCGGCCACCGAATTCGAGAACTCGTGGCTGAAGCTGAGTTCACCGCCCCACATCGATTCCGCAGGATCTGCGGACAGCCCCGCCGTGTCCTTATAGCTCGTAGTGCGGCGTTCAAGCCGCAGACCCAGGCTGATCGTATTCGTGGCACCGACCATGTAATCGTACTGCCCGAAGGCAGCGACATTCGTCGCTTCGAAATCGCTGCCGAACAGATCATCGAGGCTGTCCGCAAAATCGAAGAATGGATCGAAGTAGTCGCCCTGATTCAACGTGACCAGGTCCTCTTTGAGGTTAAGCGCGTAGATGCCGAACAACCATTGATCCGCCACAAGCCGGAATTCCTGACTCAGCGTCGCACGCTTACGATCATTGATGGATACGTAGTCGTAGGTGAACGGCGCCCAGCTTTCTTCATTGCCCCAGTCTGCGTCGTAGCTGAATTCAATATCCGAGTCGGCAAACGCCGTTATTGAAGTCAATGTCGCGTTATTGAGTCCTGTGTACTCGATCCTCAGTGAAGCTCCGACGCTCTCCTGTGCGTCTTTGCCGGGTTTGTCCGATAGCGTCGTGTAACCGTTTTCGAGCGCAAATGCGTCGTAGCCGTTGTTGACGTCAGCAAATACGGCGGCGAAGTCGGCCTGCCAGTCGCGGTTAACGAGCCAGCGCAGGCGGCCGCGCACCGTGGTCTCCTCGCGCCCGTTCGTATCGTCGCGATCGAGATACGGATTGTCACGAAAACCGTTGCTTCGATGATGGTGTGCGCTCAGCCGATACATCACGCTCTCATCACTACTCAGTCCTCCGCCCACTGCGAAACCGCCGGCAATGTGTCGTCGTCGCCGACGGTTAGCTCTGCGCGACCATCGAATTCAGCAGTTGGCTCGGCACTTCGCATGTAGATCAGCCCGGCCAGCGCATTCGCGCCGTAGCGCGTCCCTTGCGGTCCGCGCAGCACCTCGACCTGCTGCATATCGAACAGCGTCGCGACCGTACCTATGCCGCTGAAGTCGATGTCGTCAATCAAGAAACCGACCGACGGGTTCGGCGCGCCCTGGTATTGCTCGAGTTCACCGACACCGCGAATCTGAAAGTATCGCGCACGGTGGCCGTCGCCCGACCAGTTGAGATTCGGAATGGCGTTGATGAGTTCTTCAAAGTGCTGCACCGCCATGCTCTCGATTTCCTCGCTACCGAGAATCGTGATGCTTGAGGGGACATCGCTGGCGCTGCGCCCGCGGAAGTCCGCAGTGACGACGATCTCATCAAGCGTCTCCGCCGACCAGCATGAGATTGGCAACAGGAAAACTATGGTTACTGCGGTTGTATGCCGCAATTTTCTAAGTCGACTCATCATTCCCTTCCTACGCCGGCATTACCCGGTTCAGGTTCTAAGGGTTCCCGTCTGGATCTCAGGCTCTAAGGCCACCCCTGTTTGGCTGATTATATCAGCCTTGCACCCGCCGCTGCTCTTTCCAGTACTGGTCGCGGAGCTTGAACTTCTGCAGTTTCCCGGTCGTAGTGCGTGGCAATTCGGCAATAAACTCGACCGATGTCGGACACTTGAAGTGTGCCATGTTGTCGCGGCAGAACCCGATCAGCTCGGCTTCGTTCGCTTGCGCGCCTTCGCGCAGCACGACAAGTGCCTTCGGCGTCTCGCCCCACTTCTCGTCCGGTACACCGATCACCGCACATTCGAGCACCGCGTCATGGCGGTACAGCACGTCCTCGATGTCCGGGGAGCTTATGTTCTCGCCACCCGAAATGATGACGTCCTTTTTGCGATCAACGATGTGAATATTGCTGACTGCATCCCATACGGCCAGATCGCCAGTATGGAAATAGCCGTCGTAGATCGCCTTGTTCGTCTCGTCGGGCTGTTCCCAGTAGCCGTTGCACACCACGTTGGAGCGCGCGCAAATTTCGCCGATCGACTCACTGTCTTTGGGCACTACGTTGCCATCGTCGTCAAGCAACTGCAGATCGACTCCAAGCCCCGGCACACCGGCGCGAGAGCGTCGCGTGTAGTCGTGCTTTTCGGTGCCGAAGTCGACCTGAGACGATGTCAGGAACGGAGCGGTCTCGGTCAGGCCGTAAAGTTGCAGGAAACACCAACCGAGCTCCTCTTCCAGGCGTTTGATAAACGCGGCTGGGGGCGGCGCCCCTGCGATGGTAAACCGCGGCTTTGTCGTTATGTCGTGATTGTCTTTGCCCGGGTAGTCGAGGATTGCGCGCAGGACCGCCGGCGCCATGCACGCGAAAGTGACTTTTTCATTAGCAATGAGATCGAAAATTGTCTCAGCATCGATCGTTCGCAGGACTACATGCGTGCCTCCCATACCTGTTAGAGCATAGACGCCGCCCCAGCCGTTGCAGTGGAACATCGGGAGCGTCCACAGCTCGACGTCCTCGTGTGCAACGCGCAGATGCGCAATCAGGCTGTAAGCGTTTATGTATTCGTTGCGGTGCGTCATCATCACGCCTTTAGGCCGCGCCGTCGTGCCCGACGTGTAGTTGATCGAGACAACATCATTCTCGTCGCGCTCCGGGCGCGCGGGCGCGCGGGCGGATGCGTCAGCAATCATCGAGTTCCAATCCGTCCAGCCCGGATAGTCGCCTGGCTCGTAGGCGGCAACGATCCAGTGCTCGACCTTGGATAACTGGTCGCGAATCGCGTCCACTATCTCCACGTACTGATAGTCGACCAGCACGGCCTTCACGCCCGCATGATTGATGATGTACTCGTGCTCTTCCGGGATCAGCCGATAGTTCAGTGGCACGAGAATAATTCCGACCTGACTCGTGGCATAAAAGCTCTCGAGAAAAAAGTGCGAGTTCGGGCTCAGTATGCAGACGCGGTCACCCTGCTTGAGCCCAAGGCTGAGCAACGCATGCGACAGCCGATTGACGCGCGCAGCAAACTCCGCGTAAGTGAAGCGCAAGTCGCCATCAACGATGGCCGTTTTCCCAGGGTAGATGGTAGCCGGTCGCTGCAAAAAATCATCGACAAGTAGTGGTACTTGCATCGGAGTTCCTTGATCGATTTATTGGTCTCGAGTCGCCAGCAGGACTAAGCCAACAATCAGACATACGGTGGAATATCCTCTTCAGCAAGACCCCAGTCAGTAAGTATCTGCCGAAAATCGCCGCCAGCTTTTGCAGGTCCGTGCCGAATCTCCGACAGTGTCCTCGAGAATCGTGGCGCCGGTCCGGGCTGCAGGACATCGTCTTTGGTCACGAATGTGCCTCGCGCCACGTTGTGCGGGTGCCCCGGCGCTTCGGTTAACGACAGGACCGGCACCGCGCAGGCATCGGTACCTTCAAGCAGGTCACTCCATTCATCGCGGGTCCTCGACTTGAAGATTCTGCCGAAGATCGCCTCATGCTCTGCCCAGCTTGCCGTGTTGTACTGGTCCTCGGGATCTATGTCGCTGATATCCAGAGCCTGCAGCAGGGCCTTGTAAAAACGGCGCTCAATTGCGCAAACCGCAATGAATCTTTTGTCGCTCGTCTCGTAGACCTTGACGAACGGCGCGCCACCGTCAAGCAGATTGCTCTGCCGTTTATCGTGCCACATTCCGGCAGCCATCAAGGCCGTAGAACGGCGTCAACATTGACGCGACGCCGTCGACCATGGCCGCGTCGACAACCTGGCCTTTGCCAGACTTGCCGGCTTCGAGCATCGCAGCCAGCAAACCCAGGGCGAGATACGGCGCCGCCGCCGCCAAGATCACCAATCAGATTCAATGGAACCGGAGGTGGACTGTCGGCATTGCCGATGCTGTGCAGTGCGCCGGCCAGTGCGATGTAGTTGGTGTCGTGGCCAACGGAATCGGCGAGCGGGCCTTCCTGACCGTAACCTGTCATGCGGCCATACACGAGGCGTTCGTTGCGGGCCATGCATGCAGATGGGCCCAGCCCCAACTTTTCCATAACGCCCGGCCGGAACCCTTCGAAAATTGCGTCGGCGTCTTCGCAGAGCCGCAGCACGAGGTTGGCGCCGTCTTCTGACTTGAGATCCACGACGATCGTGGGCCGACTGCGATTCATAAGGTTGTATTCAGCGGGTATTGCAACTCCGAGGTCCGCTTCGCCGGGTCTGTCGATGCGAATGAGCTGTGCGCCCATGTCGGCGAGCAGCATGCCGCAAAACTGGCCCGGGCCGATCCCGGCGATTTCGATTATTTTGAATCCCCGCAGCGGGCCCATCAGGGCCGCTCAAGGCGGGCAATCAGACTGGACGTGTCCCAGCGTTTGCCGCCGAGTTCCTGAACCTCCGCATAGAAACGATCGACGAGTTCGGTTAATTCGAGATTCGCACCGTTTCGTTTTGCTTGATCCAGCGCAATCGCGAGATCCTTGCGCATCCAGTCAACCGCAAAGCCGAACTCGAACTCATTATTGAGCATCGTTTCCCAGCGGTTCTCCATTTGCCAGCTTTGCGCCGCACCTTTCGAGATCGCATCGATTACTTTCGCAGCGTCGAGGCCGGCCCGTTTGGCAAAATGCAGCCCTTCGGACAAGCCCTGCACGATGCCCGCAATGCATATCTGATTGACCATTTTTGCCAACTGACCGCTGCCGACGGGTCCAATCAACGTGATCGCTTTCGCGTAGCAGTCCATCATCGGGGCAGCGCGCTCAAATGTATCTTCGTCGCCGCCGACCATGATCGTCAGCTGACCATTCTCGGCGCCGGCCTGGCCTCCAGACAACGGTGCGTCGAGAAAGCCGATTTTCTTTGCGGCTGCAGTGGCGTGGATTTCCCGAGCCAGTGTCGCTGAGGCGGTCGTATGGTCGACGATTATCGATCCCGTCGGAGCACCTGCCAGCACGCCGTCATTACCAAGAACGACATCGCGAACATCGTCATCATCACCAACGCAGGTGAAAGTGAAATCGGCCCCGGTTGCCGCTTCGGCCGGCGTAGCAGCTGACGAGCCGTTGAATGCATTGCACCACGAGTCCGCTTTTGTCGCGGTTCGGTTGTGGACAACGACATCGTGGCCGTTTTTTTCAAGAAAGCCGGCCATGGGATAACCCATGACGCCAAGCCCGATGAAGGCAGCGCGCATATTCAGGCTGCGTTCTGCTGCGCTTTCTTTTGTTGCCCGCGCGGATCGAGACCAATTGATCGGGCAATGATCTCGCGCATAATTTCGGAGCTGCCCGCATAAATTCGCGAGACCCTTGCCGCCGTGTACATGCGGCTGACCGGGTATTCGTCCATGTAGCCGGCGCCGCCGTGCAACTGCACACAGTGATCGGTTACGCGATCTTCCAGCTCCGTCGCAAACAGCTTGGCTTTCGCCGCATCTTCGGCCGTGAGTTTGCCCTCGTTGTGCACCATCACACAGCGATCGACGAATGCATGTGCAACATCCATCTCGGTGCGCATATCTGCAAATTTGAAACGGTTTACCTGGAAGTCGGCAATCTTACGTCCGAACGCCGTACGTTCACTCGCATATTCAAGCGTGACGGCAAATGCCGCCTCTGCGTTCGCCAGGGAACCGACCGCACTGAGCAGACGTTCTTCCGCCAGGAAGTGCATCAGATGATAAAAACCGCGGTTCGCCTGCCCGAGCAGGTTCTCTTTTGGCACCTTCACATTATTGAAGAACAGCTCAGCTGTATCCTGGCTGTGCATACCCATTTTTTTCAGGTTTCTGCCGCGCTCGAAGCCCTCCATTCCGCGCTCCACAACGAGCAGACTCAGTCCGTGACTGCTATTCGGATCCGTCTTTGCAGCGACGATGACGAGATCGGCGAGGATGCCGTTCGAGATATAGATCTTTGAGCCGTTCAGCAGATAATGATCGCCCTTGTCCTCTGCCTTGGTGCGAATAGCAGAAACATCACTGCCAGCGCCTGGTTCTGTCATCGCGATAGCAAGAACGTTCTCACCCGACACGCATTTTGGCAGCCAGCGCACCTTTTGCTCTTCGGTGCCGAGCTCACCAATATAGGGTCCGACAAGACGACTGTGCAAAAACATGAAAAAACCGACGTCACCGTATTTGGCGTTTTCCTCGATCAGGATTTGTTCGTAACGGAAATCCGAGACCCCGGCGCCACCGTACTTTTCATCGGCCCACATACACAGCAGGCCCTGCGCGCCCGCTTTCAGAAACGCTTCCCGATCGACAATTTCCTGCTCGTTCCAATCGTCGGCATGCGGCTGAATCTCATTGATCATGAAATTTCGCGCTGCATCGCGGAACATCTCGTGTTCTTCTTCAAATATATTTCTGTCCATCGTTACTTGCCTTTGAAGTTTGCTTCACGCTTCTCAAAAAACGCTTTTACGCCTTCGCGATTATCCTCGCTTCCGGCGAGCTTTTGCTGCAGCTCCGCTTCGAGGTCGAATGAACTGGCCCAGTTGTTGTCCGTCGCGAAGCGCATGACTTTTTTCGTCGCTGCCAGCGAGAGCGGCGCGCGTTTTGCGAGCTTCCTGGCCCAGTCGAGTGCCGCGACCTGCAGCTCATCAGCTGGGACCGCTTTGTTTGCGAGGCCCAGTTCAACGCAGCGATCGGCTGGAATGCGCTCGGACTCGACGCTCAGCTGGTACGCGCGGTGATAACCGAGTTGGCGGACGAGAATCCAGTTCAGGCCCCCGTCCGGAACGAGGGATATCGTCGTAAACGGCGACAGCAGGAACGCGTTGTCAGCCATGATGACGAGATCGCAGTACAGCGCTGTCGACATGCCGATTCCGGCGGCGGAGCCTGGAATCGCCGCAATCACCGGCTTGGGCATGGTCGCAATGGCGACCAACACCGGCCGATATTCGTACTGGAGTTTTCCGGATACGGGCCTGCCCTCGAACCCGCTCTTGAGGTCGGCGCCTGCGCTGAAGCTGCGGCCCTCGCCAGTCAGAACGACAACCCGAACAGAATCGTCATTGTGTGCATTCTCGAGCGCCAGCTGTAGCGCAAGAGAAAGTTCGGTCGTAAATGCGTTCATCGCATCGGGCCGATTGATCGTAATCAGGGCGATCGCTCCATCCTGTTCATAGTTGACGAGATCGCTCATCAAGGGCTCCTTAACCTACATATTGCGGCGGTACTCGCCGCCGACGTGATATAGCGCATTCGATATCCGCCCGAGTGAACTGGACTTGACCGTCTCCATAAGTTCCGCGAACACGTTGCCGCGTTCGCGGGCAACAGCCTGCAAACTTGCAAGCGCCGCTGCGCTTTCATCGCTATGGGCCTTTTCAAATGTCCTGACGTGACGAATCTGATCGTTTTTTTCACCCTCGCTCGAGCGAATCAGTTCCTGCTCGTGCACCTCGTCCTCCTGCCCCTCTTTCGGCAAGAACGTATTCACGCCGATCAAAGGCAGCGAACCGTCGTGCTTCTTGCTTTCGTAATAGAGGCTCTCTTCCTGGATCTTGCCGCGCTGATACATCGTATCCATAGCGCCCAGCACGCCGCCGCGATCCGAGATACGCTCGAACTCCTGATACACGGCTTCTTCGACGAGATCGGTGAGCTCGTTGATGATGAACGAACCCTGCCAGGGGTTCTCACAGAAATTCAGGCCCAGCTCGCGCGATATGATCATCTGAATCGCCACAGCGCGGCGCACCGACTGTTCGGTCGGCGTCGTGATTGCCTCATCGAACGCGTTCGTGTGCAGGCTGTTGCAGTTGTCGAACAGGGCGTACAGTGCCTGCAAGGTCGTACGGATGTCATTGAAACTGATTTCCTGCGCATGCAGGCTGCGGCCCGATGTCTGAATGTGGTACTTGAGCATTTGCGATCGCGCGCTTGCGCCATAGCGCTCGCGCATCGCGCGGGCCCATATTCGACGCGCCACACGGCCAATGACCGTGTATTCGGGATCCATGCCGTTCGAGAAAAAGAAACTCAGGTTCGGTGCGAAGTCATCGATAGCCATGCCACGTGCGAGATAGTACTCGACGATCGTGAAGCCGTTCGCCAGCGTAAACGCGAGCTGGCTGATCGGATTCGCGCCCGCTTCGGCTATGTGGTAGCCGCTGATCGAAATGCTGTAGTAGTTGCGAACGTTGTTATCGATGAAGTACTGCTGCACGTCGCCCATCATCTTCATTGCGAATTCGGTTGAAAATATGCAGGTGTTTTGTGCCTGATCTTCCTTGAGGATGTCGGCCTGGACCGTGCCGCGAACGTTCGCCAGCGTCTCTTTGCGGATGCGGGCATAGGTCTTGGCGTCGACGACCTTGTCACCTGAAATCCCGAGTAGACCCAGGCCGAGGCCATCGTTGCCCGGAGGCAACTCGCCGACGTAACGTGGACGCTCGCGCCCAGCGAAATACTTGTCGATCTTTTTCTGCGCCGCCTCCCATTGAGCAGTCTCGCGCAGATGCTTTTCGACCTGCTGATCGATAGCGCTGTTCATGAAAAAAGCGAGGATCATCGGCGCTGGTCCGTTGATCGTCATCGATACCGATGTCGTCGGCGCACACAAATCGAAGCCCGAGTACAGCTTCTTCATGTCATCGACGCTTGCAATAGAGACCCCCGAGTTGCCGACCTTCCCGTAGATGTCAGGCCGCTCGTGCGGGTTTTCGCCGTACAAGGTCACCGAATCGAATGCTGTCGACAGGCGCGCAGCGTCCTGGCCGAGCGAGAGATAATGAAACCGACGGTTTGTGCGCTCGGGCGTGCCCTCGCCTGCGAACATGCGCGTCGGGTCCTCGCCGAGCCGGCGATACGGATAAACGCCTCCCGTATAGGGATACCCGCCGGGCAGGTTTTCTTTCGACAGGAAACTGAGCAGTTCACCCCAGTCCCTGAAATCGGGCGCCGCCACTTTTGGAATCCTCTGGTGACTGAGGCTTTCGCGATAATTGTTGCCCGTGATTTCACGGCCGCGCACAGTGTAGCTGTACGTTTCCGAGCGCACGCGTTCCCTGCGCGCGGGCCATTCCTCGAGCAATCGGACCGACTCTGGCGTTAATTCAGCCAGCGCTTCCTGGTAGCGCTGTCGTAATACCAGCAGACTGCGATCGTCGCCTTCGGTCAGTGCGTCGGCATGGTATGCGGCCAGTTTCTCCGGAAGTCGCGGGTCTTCTATCGACCTGAGCGCCTCGTAGAGATGCTGCAAACGGCTCGCAATTTCGGCCTGTGTGTCGATTGCGCTGTTTATTTCTCGCCCCTGCTCGGCAATTTCTGCCAAATAGCGGATACGTGCGCCCGGGATCATCGCGGTTGCACGCGGCTCCCTGATCGAGGTATCGATGTCCGGGGTCCACCTGTCTTTCTCGAGACCAACTTTGTCGATAACGCGCCGACATAGCTCGGAGAACATGTAGCTGATACCCGGATCGTTAAACTGACTTGCGATCGTCGGGTAGACAGGAATGTCCTCATCTGCGGTATCGAAAGCCGCGTGATTGCGCTTCCACTGCTTGCGGATATCTCTCAGCGCGTCTTCGGCGCCGCGCTTGTCGTATTTGTTGAGCACGATCAGGTCGGCGAAATCGAGCATGTCGATTTTCTCGAGCTGACTCGCCGCACCGTAGTCACTCGTCATGACATAGACCGAGAAATCGACGAGGTCGACAATTTCGCTGTCGCTCTGACCGATGCCCGCCGTTTCGACGATGACCAGGTCGAAGCCGAGTGACTTGAGGAACAGGATGTGGTCCCCGAGCATTTCACTCGTGGCCAGGTGCTGCCGGCGTGTCGCGATCGAGCGCATGAATATCTGCTCGGAGCGCAGCGTGTTCATACGAATTCGGTCACCGAGCAACGCGCCACCTGTGCGACGGCGCGTCGGATCGACTGCCAGCACGGCGATGCGCATATCGGGGAAGCATGGCCAGGAAGCGATTCAGCATCTCGTCGGTCACGCTGCTCTTGCCTGCACCGCCGGTACCCGTAATGCCAATGACCGGCACCTTGCCCGCTTTCACCTGCCATTCCTTGCGCAACGCTGCCAGCTGGGCGTCATCGAATGCGCCCTCTTCGATCGCCGAGATCATCGCGGCAATGTCGGTGATGTGTCGCGGCGCTGACCGACGTCCGGCGGTACAGTATCGCGACGCCCGGCTTCGGTCCGCGCCACGAGGTCCCGAATCATGTCCTCGAGGCCGAGTTCCATGCCGTCGTGCGGGTGATAGATGCGCTCGACGCCATATTCCATCAGGCCTTCGATTTCTTGCGGCGTAATCGTGCCGCCACCGCCACCGAATACCTTGATGTGCGGAGCGCCGAGCTCGCGCAGGCGATCAATCATGTAGCGGAAGAACTCGATGTGACCGCCCTGGTAGGAGCTCACGGCAATGCCGTCGGCATCCTCCTGGATAGCCGCGCGGACGATGTCGTCGACACTGCGATTGTGGCCAAGGTGAATGACCTCGGCACCCTGTGCCTGGATCAGGCGTCGCATGATGTTGATTGCCGCATCGTGGCCGTCGAACAGCGAGGCAGCCGTAACAAAACGCAATGGCGCCTGTACGCGGGCCCTGGGTTTACGCGGCAGATCGCTGGCTGCGGTACTCATCTACTCTGATTCTCCGAGCGAAACACGGCGGAAAGAGCCGCCTCTTTGACGGAATTTCCTTATAAATCAATCAGTTTTATGCTTGAAAAAATTTTAATCTAGATTAAAATAATGCAGATTCGAGCAAATCTCAAGTGCAGAGTGCACACACGGCGCTCGTCAGAATGGATCAATTATGGCCCGAAATCCCGATGAAACCCGCTTTGAGGCGCAGCGCGATCGCGTCCTCAAAGCCGCCGCGCATTGTTTCAATCAAAAAGGCTATAGCGGTACGTCACTGAAGGACGTCGCCAACATGCTCAGCCTGACCGATCCTGCCCTCTACTACTACGTGCGTAACAAGGAAGAACTCGTGTATCTGTGCTACGTGCGCGCGGCCGACGTCGGGCGCGAGGCGATGGAGCGGGCAGTGGCCGGCGGCGGCAGCGGGCTCGAACAGGTGCGGCGCTACCTGCGCTACCACATCGAGATCATGGTCGGCGATCGCGGGCCGATCGCAATTATGAGTGAGATTCCGTCGCTGAAGCCTGAACATCGCGACGAAGTCCTCGAGCTCTCGAGACGGCACAGCCTGACGTTTGAGAAAATACTCGAGCGCGGCATAGCCGACGGCAGCATCCATACTTGCGACGTGCGCATGACCGGCAACGCAATCATGGGTTCAATCAACTGGATCCCGAAGTGGTATCACGGTGACGACGTCATAGCGCGGCAGACAATTGCGGAGTTTCCCGAAATCCTTTCGCGAGGACTGGCTGCCGGAAGTCGCTAATCCAAAGTGTTGAGATAGGCGCTGACCTGCGCTTCGATGGAGTCCAGGTCGACTGTATCTACTTCGACATCAATGATCTCGATTTGCGTATGCCGGGCGATGTAATCGAGCCGCGCTTTGATGCGCCGCTCAATCTGATCGTAGTACCCGGTTCCCGATTGCGAAGCACTGGGCCGGCTCGGATTGATGACGGTCACCGGGCTGGTGTCCGAGGATAGCCGCGATCCGGTACGATCGTGGAGTTCGGCGTAATCTCTGCGGAGCGTTCTCACCAGTACCGCCAGGTCACCGTAATTCTTGCGCAGCTCAAGGAACAGCTGATCCGAGCGAGCCCCCTGCCCGGCATCAAGAGTCGCCATCAACGCGTCTCGGGCGCCGACAAATTCTCTTGTGCCGCGCTCCGCCGCCAGGCGATACCAGGCCGACGCAGCAACCCGATCTTCGGATACGCCTTTTCCTGCAAGGTACATGAAGCCAACCATATACTGGGCGTACTTATCGCCGATTGGGGCGAGTTCGTTGCGGTAGATGAAGAAGGCACGCTTGTAATCGGTCCGCTCATAGACCTTGTCCGCCTGAAACTGAGTCCGCAGAGTTCGGGAATCGAGTGGAATCGCCGGAAATGTACTCGTTTCCTGAGCATTTGCGAGCCAGGGCTGCAGGCATACCAGGTACGTCAGAAGTACTGTCAGCGTCTTCAGCAAATTATTCACCACAAGGACAACATACAACTAAGGGATTGGACCGTGCCAGTAAGGTGCTAGTTCCAATCGTAACCAACTCGCTCAGTCTTTGAAATCCGGCGCCCGTTTTTCCACATTTGCGGCGATGGCCTCCCGCTGATTCTGACGGCCGAAAACGCCCATTTGCAGTTCGGCCTCCAGCGCCAGTGCCTCGGCCTCGGGCAACTGCCAGCCCGAATTGAACAGCCGTTTCATGGCACGGATTGCGTCGGGAGACTTGCCGCAGATCTCTTCCGCCGTTTGCTTTGCCGCTGTAAGCGGATCCTCATGCAGTGCGGTAACCAGGCCCAAGCCGAGCGCTTCCACTCCTGCCAAAGGCCTACCCGACCAGGCGAGTTCCTTGACGCGGTCAACCGGCAGAATGTCGCGCAAGGTCGTGCTGATCGCCATGTCCGGAATCAGACCCCATTTAATCTCCATTATCGAGAAACGCGAATCGGGTGTTGCATAGCGAAGGTCAGCGCCGAGCGCAATTTGCAAGCCCCCGCCGAAGGCGACCCCGGTTATTGCGCAAATGACAGGCATCGGTAGTTCGCGCCAGACATAGGCTGCGCGCTGAAATCGGTTGGCGCGTGACGGCTCGACAGGCGCCATTGTCTGCGCGTCGACGATTTGCTCGCCGTGCCGAAAAATGTCGACATCGAGGCCGGCGCAAAAATTCTCGCCCGCGCCATGCAGGATCACTGCGCGGACGGATCGATCAGATGCCAGTTGCTCCCCGGCCTCACCGAGAGCATCGAACATTTCGAGATTGATTGCGTTGGCCTTGTCAGGTCGGTTCAGCGTAACTTGCGCGATGTGACTATCGATCGAAATTCTTACCGGTTTGCTCATGAGTCCTATCCAACTAAGTCGCCAATATACATTTGCCGTTACGCAGTACGAGCGCATCGCGCTCTGCCGCGGTGCATCGAAACGACACGATATTGCCGTCCTGCCACATGTCCGTCCTGATCGTATCACCGGGCATCACAGGCGACGAGAAGCGCGCGTCGAATTCCTCGATCAGCGTGTGGTCGTAATCACATATAGTCTGCAAGATTGCATGGCATGCGATGCCATAGGTGCATAAACCGTGCAGTATCGGAACCTGGAAACCCGCCGCGATGGCTGTCGCGGGATCAGCATGCAGCGGATTACGATCGCCATTCAATCGAAACAGCAATGCCTGGTCGACGCGTGTACTGCTGGCGCAGCTAAGGTCAGGATCGCGGCGCGGCGCGCGGTGTGGCGCCGGGCCTGACCCGGCGTGGCCGCCGAAACCACCGTCGCCGCGCGCGATGACGGTCATGCCCAGGGAAAACAATGCCGAATCGTCCTTTGCCAGCCGCCCCTCGGCCTCGAACAGGATCATTGCGCCGTGTTTCGGCCCGCGATCGAAAACATCGACAATGCGTTTGTTCACAAAGAGCTCGGCCGCAGCCGGCAGAGGGCGATGCAGGTGCAGCCGCTGTTCGGCGTGCAGCACTTGCGTAAAGTCCCAGCCGAGATCCGGTGGAAACATGTCGGGCACGAGAACGCTCGCCATTGATGGAACCGTACGTAACGGGCGCCCCTGCTCGTAGACATATGGCAGTTCTTTGGCATTCAATGGATCGCGTCCGAGGCCTATGCTTTGGGCATATAGCATTGTCTCGACATCAGCGTAGCTCAGCTGTATGTCGTCATCCGACCTTGCCATCAGCGCATCGTAATTCAGTGCCATCGTTTATCAGTGCCTGTAGATCACTTGCGCGCTGCGTACTGCCAACCGATGTCCGCAAGCGGTAATACCGCTCTTACGGCATGTTCCGCATGAGCACTCGCCGCCGTGCCGTCGCGGACGCGTCCCGCAATGCCTTGCAAGATAGCGGCCAGCCGGAAGAAGTTGAAGGCGGAGTAAAAATTGCGGTTTGCGATGCCTTCGGTACGTCCTGTGCGTTTGCAGTACAGCTTGGTATAGGTTTCTTCGTCTGGTATGCCCAGCGCTGCCAGGTCTTTGTCCAAAAGACCTGTCGAACCGATACCGATCTCCGGCATCTGCCACGCCATCAGGTGGTACGTGAAATCGGCGAGTGGATGGCCGATCGTCGAGAGTTCCCAGTCGAGTACCGCGATGACCCTGGGTTCGGTGGGATGCACGATCATGTTATCGAGACGATAGTCTCCGTGGACAACGGCCGCCGATTCGTCATCCGGAATGTTCTCAGGCAACCATTCCATCAGGGCATCCATCGACTTGACCGGCGCCGTCTCTGATGCACGATACTGACCTGTCCAGCGCGAAATTTGCCGCGCGAAGTAATTGCCTGGCTTGCCGTAGTCGCCCAGACCGAGCGCTTCATAGTCGAAGCTGTGCAGCCTGGCGATCGTTTCGTTGACGTTGTCATACAGCGCCGCCCGGCCTGCAGCAGTCGCGCTGGGTAAATCGAGATCCCAGAAGATTCGGCCATCGACGAACTCCATGATGAAAAACATCGTACCGATGATCTCGTCGTCTTCGCATAGCACATACGGTCGCGGCACCGGGAAATCGGCGGCATACAGCGCGCTGATAATGCGGTACTCGCGATCGACCGCGTGTGCGGATTTGAGCAGCTTGCCGGGCGGTTTGCGACGCAGCACGTATTTTCCAGATTCTGCCTGCAGCAGGTAGGTCGGATTCGACTGCCCACCTTTGAACTGACTGACTTTGAGCGGCCCGCGAAAGCTTTCCACATGCGAGGACATGTACGCCTCGAGCTGCGAAACATCGAACAGATGCGCCTTGCGTACGTCACGGGTTCCCGTGTTCTGTTCTTCCCGACTAGTCATCGATATCTGCCTCAACTGCTCCGCGGCTCGACAAAAAAGTCGGGCATGGGCTGCACGGCAGGATCGACGGAATACGAAGTGTAGGTCGGTGACTCCTGCTGCTTCGACGACATCGTCGTCAATGCAGAAATTGCCGGTGAACTCGCGACTCGGTCTGGTCACGATCGCGTGCGCAGCGTCCGCCATGATCTCGGGTTTGCGCGAATGGCGCATCATTTCATCCCCTCCGAGCATGTTCACCGCCGCCGTCGCAATCGCCGTTCTGGGCCAGAGCGCGTTGACAGCGATTCCCTGTTCGCGAAATTCCCCGGCCATGCCGAGCACGCACATGCTCATGCCGTATTTGGCCATCGAATAGGCAACGTGCGGCGCGAACCACTTTTCGAGCATGTTGAGTGGCGGCGACAACGCGAGAATGTGCGGGTTTTCGGCTTTGAGGAGCCAGGGAAGGCAGGTTTTGGACACCAGAAACGTGCCGCGCGCATTGACCTGGTGCATCAGGTCAAAGCGTTGCATGGTGATCTGCTCCGTGCCGCGCAGTGCGATGGCACTGGCATTGTTGATAACGATATCAATGCCGCCAAAACGATCCGCGCCGCGCTCGACTGCAGACTTGACCGCCTCGTCATCGCGGATGTCGCACACGATCGGCAACGCCTGGCCACCGGCCTCCTCGACCTCGGCCGCCGCCGTGTGAATCGTACCGGGCAGCTTCGGATGCGGTTCGGCGGTTTTGGCTGCGATAATGATATTCGCTCCGTCCTGCGCCGCACGTTTCGCGATCGCAAGACCGATGCCACGACTGCCGCCCGTGACGAACAACGTCTTCCCTGCCAGTGTTGACATGTTTAGTCGCTCTCAAAAACCGGACATGCATCATACCGCATGAGCGACCATTATCAGGGAGCTACATTCTGAAAATACCGAACGGTGTTTCGTCGTCGCGCGGCCGATTCATCGCCGCGGAAAGTCCGAGGGACAATATTTGACGTGTATCGACCGGGTCGATCACACCGTCGTCCCAGAGCCGCGCACTCGCATAGTAGGGATGCCCCTGGGCCTCGTACTTGTCTCGAATGGCAGACTCGAACTCCCCTTGCTCTTCTTCGGACCATTCCTCGCCGCGAGTCTCGAGTCCTTCACGCTTGACCGTCGACAAAACGAGGGCCGCCTGCTCACCGCCCATCACCGAGATGCGTGCGTTCGGCCACATCCAGAGCATGCGCGGGTTATAGGCGCGGCCGCACATCGCGTAGTTGCCGGCGCCGAAAGAACCACCAATAACCACAGTGAACTTTGGCACGGTGGCGGTCGCCACTGCATTGACCATCTTGGCGCCTTCTTTTGCTATGCCAGCATGTTCGACGCGTTTGCCAACCATGAAACCGGTTATGTTCTGCATAAATACGAGTGGTATGCCGCGGCGATTACACAGCTGAATGAAGTGCGCGCCCTTTTGCGCCGACTCCATGAACAAAATGCCGTTGTTCGCGACGATACCGACCGGGAAGCCATCGATATGGGCAAAACCACAAACGAGTGTCGAACCATAGAGCTTCTTGAACTCCTGAAACTCGGAACCGTCTACGAGACGGGCGACTACTTCGCGCACATCGTATGGAAAGCGATATTCGCGTGACACGATGCCATAGAGGTCGCCGGCCGGATACTCAGGATCGGCAGCTTCTCGAAGTTTGAGGTCGACGCGCTTCGACACATTGAGATTCGAGACGATTTCGCGCGCGATCGTCAGCGCATGTGCGTCATCGTCGGCCAGATAATCCGTGACGCCCGAGATTCGCGAATGCACGCTGCCTCCACCGAGCGATTCAGCGTCGACGATCTCTCCGGTTGCCGCTTTGACAAGCGGCGGCCCGCCGAGAAAAATCGTTCCCTGATTACGTACGATAATCGCCTCGTCGCACATCGCAGGAACATATGCGCCGCCTGCCGTGCAGGACCCCATGACGACGGCGATCTGGGGAATGCCTTTTGCGGACATCCGCGCCTGGTTATAGAAAATCCGGCCAAAGTGATCGCGGTCCGGAAACACCTCGTCCTGGCGCGGCAGAAATGCCCCGCCCGAATCGACGAGATAGATGCAGGGCAGATGGTTTTGTTCGGCGATCTCCTGCGCACGAAGGTGTTTCTTGACCGTGAGCGGATAGTAGGTGCCGCCTTTTACCGTCGCATCGTTTGCTACGATCATGCACTCGACATCGTTGACACGGCCTATTCCGGCGATAAGGCCCGCCGCCGGCACGTCGTCATCGTACACTTGATACGCCGCCAGCCTGCCAATCTCGAGAAACGTCGAGCCGTCGTCGATCAGCGTTTCGATTCGATCACGCGGCAACAGTTTTCCGCGCACGAGATGCCGCTCACGTGAGCGCGCCGACCCGCCGGTCATGATTTGCTCGCTGAGCTCGCGGAGGTTCTCGGCCAGCGCCATGTTCGCGGCCGAATTCTGTTGAAAGTCCTCCGAATCCCGATCGATCTTGGTTTCAATTACTGGCATTAAATAACTCGCGGCCAATCAGCATACGCCGTATCTCGCTCGTACCTGCACCGATTTCGTAGAGCTTGGCATCGCGAAGCAGGCGGCCAGCCGGATACTCGTTGATATAACCGTTGCCGCCGAGGGCCTGAATCGCCTCGCATGCCATCCACGTCGCTTTCTCTGCAGCAATCAGAATACAGCCTGCTGCGTCAAAACGGGTAGTTTGCTCGCGATCGGCAGCCTGTGCCACCGCGTATACATAGGCGCGACAGCTGTTCATTGTCGTGTACATGTCGGCGATTTTGCCCTGCATCAGCTGAAACTCGCCAATCGCCTGGCCAAACTGCTTGCGGTCATGGACATACGGCAACACGATGTCCATGCAAGAGCGCATGATGCCCAGCGGGCCGCCAGCCAGCACCACGCGCTCGTAGTCGAGCCCGCTCATCAGGATCGACGCGCCCTGGCCCTCGGCCGCGAGCAGATTTGCGGCAGGTACGCGACAGTCCTCGAGCAATACTTCGCTCGTGTCCGAGCCGCGCATGCCCAGCTTGTCGAGTTTCTGCGGCGTCGACAGGCCGGGCGTACCGCGCTCGACAACAAACGCACTCAGTCGGCTGTTATCGGGGTCGGTGACCGCATAGATGATCAACACGTCCGCCTGCGGCGCATTCGTGATCCACATCTTCGAGCCGTTCAGAACATAGTCGTCGCCGTCGCGCACGGCCGTCGTGCGCATGCCCATGACATCCGAGCCTGCGCCGGTCTCGCTCATCGCCAGCGCACCGAGGTGTTCGCCGGACACGAGCCGCGGCAGAAACTGGGCCTTCTGTTCCTCGCTGCCCCAGCGGCGCAGCTGGTTGACGCACAGATTGGAATGCGCGCCGTACGACAGGCCGATCGACGCCGAGGCCCTGCTGATTTCCTCCATCGCGACGACGTGTGCGAGATAACCGAGGCCGGTGCCGCCATAGTCTTCTTCGACCGTGATACCGAGAAGCCCCAGTTCGCCGAGTTCGGGCCACAAATCGCGAGGAAACTCGTTAGCAGCGTCAATGTCGGCGGCGCGCGGCGCAATCCTGTCGTTGGCAAATGCATTCACGGTCTCGCGCAGCAGGTCGATGTCCTCACCGAGCCCAAAATCAAAATCCAACATAATTCTTACAGCCTGAAAAAACGGAGCGTTGATTGTCGCAACTGGCAAGTCCAGTTGAATACCATAAGGCAGGTATCAGGACCTGGACAAATCATCGATTAGCCGCGAGAACAGCTCGAATTGCGATGTGATGCCGAGCTTCGCGAACAGATTGCGCTTATGCACCATGACCGTGCCGGGCGCGATCTTCAGCTCACGTGCGACTGATTTGACCGAATGCCCGCGCAGCAACAGCTGCGTGATCTCACGCTCCCTGTCCGTCAACAGCGCTTCACCAAAGTTTTCGAAGCACCGCGTCAAACGACGATGCAGCCCGCCATCGCGCTCGCTGCCGCGCTGCCCCTCTGCGCAGCGCTCCCAGATATTGCGCATGGCCGCGTGGACGATATCCTCGATCAGGCGCAGCCGGTCGAGTTCCGATTTGACGAACATTTTCTGCCGACGTCCGACGACCAGAGCCAGGGTGCTACGGTCCGACACATCGAGCAGAAAGTCCATTTCATCCAGCAAATGCGTGCGCTCGCAGTATTGCCGATAGTACTCGCTCGAGCGAAACCGATCGGGCGTCTGGTCGCGAAACCGGCACAATGAAGGCTTATCGTCGCGCAATGCGAGCTGGTACAACGGATCCAGCAGATAGGGCCCCGCCAGGTAGCGATCCAGATAATGCTTGGCGCCGGCAGGTTCGAGCGTGTGGTGAATGACATCCGGCGGCGCGTCCGTGTGAAATGCCAACAGGCAGGTGCCCTCATGATTGACCACGAGTCCGATCGCGTTGACGAGCGCATTACAGGTCGCGCGGGCGTCCCCGCTGCGAATTAGAGCTGCAACTGCGCGTTGCCACTCGGGCGCATCGAATCGCGTTCTCACCCGGTCGTCCTTGTCATCGGTCCGAACCGGATATACTGCGGTAGCCCCTGGGCACGTTTGAGTTCCACTTGTGAGGAAATGAATGCGTTTCGTCTCAGCCGCAATTATCGTCTTTCTGGCCTCATCCTGCACATCGGACCGGGATAGCCTGCGCATCATTGAGACTTACGAGATTCACAAGAATGCCCACGACACCGAACAGACGCTGGCACTGTTCGCCGAGGACGCAGTGCTGGATTTTGGGCCGATCGGCACCGTCACCGGGCACGCGGCCATTGCTCGTATTCATGAATACGATATTGCGCTTCAGACACGCCTCGAAATTGAAGAATGCGGCGTCGACGGCGAATCCGTTGTGTGCCAGATCACCGAAACGAACAAATGGCTGACAACCGCCGGGATTGATTCGATTTTCTTCCCGGAAGCCCGCTTCGCGATCGACACAGACGGCAGAATCTACTCGATAGCCGCAATTCCTTCTGCGGAGTCGATGTCCGCGCTTGGCGCCGCAATGGCGTCCTTCGCAACGTGGGCGAAAGCCAATGCACCGGATCGCTTTGCTGCTCTTTTCGATGCGCAGGGAAATTTCGCATTCAGCTACGACAATGGCAACAAGGTGCTGCGACTACTCGCGGAATGGCGCGATTCTGCCCCGCTACCTTAGTTCAAGGCTGGTACAGGGCCGCTGTCGATCCGCCCGGGTCCTCCACGACGCAAAATTGGCCGCCCGCAAGTCCTCGAGGCTCGACGACGACCTTGCCTCCATTGGCGGTACACGCGGCGGCGCTTTTTTCGACGTCGGCGACGATAATGTAAATCATCCACCCGGGCGGCAGGTCGGCGTTACTGCCGCGCGCGTGACAAACGCCCGCAACTCCGTCGCCGGACGACGGCATCTTCATGACGTAGTCGCTGTAGCCACCCATGTCGACGTCGTCGGTTTCCCAGCCAACGACGGCCTTGTAGAAGTCGCGCACACCGGGTGCATCGTCGACCGTCATATCGATCCAGCCGATCTTGCCTACTTCATCGGAACCACTCATTTCGAACCCTCCACCCGATATTCCGCTGATTGACTAGAAAGATGTCAGGAACGACGCGGCGTTGCCGCCTATCGGTCCCGCTCCAGCGCGTGCGCTGCGCAGATAGTCCACGCCCTCGGGATAGTCCTCGGGCCGTGGATTACACACGCGCAGCACGCGATTACGATGGTAAAGCCTGAGCTGGGAGGACAGCGGTATGACTCTTCGAGGATCGCCACCCGTGAGCTCCTCGTGTAGCGCAGCTAATCGATACCACGGGACGTTCATGTTCGAATGATGCGCGTTGTGATAACCGAAATTGAGCGTCAGCCAGTTCAGACGAGGAAAGCGCAAAGATAATGGCACGCTGAACGTGTGTTCCTGCTCCCAATCGTGATCGCCCTTGTGTGGAGCCGGCTCGTAGTCGAATAACGTCGCGTGGTAGGGATAGTCGTGCTGCAGCGAGTCCATAAAACGCAGCACGTGCATCATCAGCATGTACGCGATCGCATACAGCAGCGCCACTTTCGGCAAGAAAGATCAGCAGCGCGGCAAAAATACCGCCGCGAATCAGGATCACCGTGACGTTACGGACCCGTTGGTCCCGCCTCTGTGGAATTACGAATGAGGTAAAGACCATGATGAAATGCATGATCAGATCGTGCGCCGGAATGTAGCACCACTCCAATAGCCGCGTAACCCGTAACAGCGCCGGGTGCTTTTTGAAGTATTCCTCATAATCAAACCAGACGACATCGTCATTATCGACATGGTGCCGAAAGTGCTTGTAGCGCATATCCTCGTAGGTGCCGTACGCCGCGCCACAGATCCAGCTCATGAACCTGCCGAGGCGCGCATTGTTATGACTGCGCTGAAAGACCAGATTGTGACCGCACTCGTGAATCAAATACGCGGCAATCGTCATGGAATGGGCAAGCAGCAGCGTCGCCAACAGATTGACAATCCACGAAGACGGAAAGAGCCCGGCGACACCAAGCGCATAGCCGACGACCACGTACGCCGTGGCTGCTCCATAGTAACGCAGTCCTTCGGGCTCTTTTAGAATCGCAGCTGAGGTCGTCATTGATGCCAACCAGTTACGGTTTTTTCTTTGTACACTTACAGTGTGTGTATTGCTAGCATAGACGACTCAGGCACGCCAGCCATACAGAGAGAGTCAGGATGAAGCTCGTCACCGCTATTGTTAAGCCGTTTCGCCTGGATGATGTCCGCAACGCGTTGAGCGAGGTAGGCATTCAGGGAATGACCGTCAGCGAGGTCAAGGGGTTTGGCCGGCAACGCGGCCATACGGAACTCTACCGTGGCGCCGAGTATGTGGTCGATTTTCTACCCAAAGCCAAAATCGAGGTCGCGGTCTCTGATGACCTGGTCGAACGCACCGTCGAGGCCATCATCGAGAGCGCCAAGACCGGCAAAGTTGGCGACGGCAAGATCTTCGTCACCAATCTTCACCAAGTCTGGCGAATCCGTACTGGCGAAACCGGCGACGGTGCGCTCTAGGCAAGTCCGTCATCGGCACCGCTTGGCCTAACCGGTACCTTGCGTGATGCAGAACGCGTTCAGCTTGTTGCCGTCCAGATCGCGAAAGTAGCCCGCGTAAAAGTTTCCGAAACGAGGGCCTGGCGCACCTTCGTCAACGCCGCCGAGTTCTATCGCTTTGGCATGAAATGCGTCGACCTTTTCCGGCGCATCCATTGCGATCGCGACCATTACTCCGTTACCGACCGTTGCCGCCTCCTTATTGAACGGCTTGATTATCGATACCGCGGGCGCGGCCGGCTTGGTCGACCAGGCGATGAATGTATCGCCCTCCATCGCCCGGCCTGCGCCAATCGAGGCAAATAACTCATCGTAGAACCTGGCCGCTTCGTCGAACGCGTTTGTGCCTAATGTCACGTAACCGATCATTATCTTCTCCTGTCTTTGTTATGTAATGATACTGCGCCACTTCGCGAGTTTTTCTGCGACAGCCATCGACGCAAAAGCCGGACTCGTCGACGGCAGGGTCTCAAAGTGCTTTGGCCAGCCAGGGTCGTCAGGCACGACGAATCGCTGGAATATCTGCGCCGCTTTCTTGCCGTTGAAGCCGACCATCTCAATACCGCGGTGTGCCAGAAAGAACTTTTTGAAGTCATTGACCTTTGCACTTTCGATATCGATGTCAGAGTCCATACTACCGGGACGAACCGATGCTGCAAGAACGTCCCACAGCGCAATACCGTGCTCGAGCAGCGCTACGCAACGCTGCTCGTATGACCCGGTGACACCCGTGATTTCCTGCATGATTGTCCAGAATGCGTTCTGCGGATGCGCGTAATACTGACCGGCACGCAACGAGCGTTGCCCGGGTAAACTTCCGAGGATAAGAATACGCGCGTCCGACCGGGCAACCGGCGCAAAACCGATGGACGGCGCAATGCTCTTTTTTGGATGCTTTGCCTGAATTGGCGGCTCCCGTCTGTTTCGGCGCCCCTTCACAATGCCTCCTCTACGGAGAAATCGATGAAGCCACCCGCATGGATGCCCCTTCTGTCGCTGTTGCTTGTGATCCAGTCACCTGCCGTCGCCCATAACAAATGCGATAAGGCGGAGTGCGCAGCCCTCAAGGAGAAGATTCGCACGATCGAATCAAAGATGCGATCCGGTTACACACGCGCTCAAGGTGAGCGCTTCGAGTCTCGACTGCGCGAGCTGCGCGCGAAGCGCTACAGAACGTGCCGATAGACAGGCTGCGCGAATCCTCTCAATAGCCGCGCTCCGCAATTACCACGTTGTACAACGCTTCACCTGCAACGAATCGCCGCAAGTTCTCCCTCGCCAGAATGCTGTGCCTGATGAAGTTACCGCCCCGGCCCGCCACGTGTGGCGTAATAATAACGTTAGCCATTTGCCAAAGCGGATGGTCGACCGGCAGCGGCTCGGGGTCGGTTACGTCCAGCGCCGCTCCGGCGAGCTGACCGCTTTCGAGTGCTGCGACGAGGTCACTGGTCACGACAGTCTTGCCGCGCCCAACATTGATGAAATGCGCGCCGCGCTTCGCGGCGGCAAAGAACTCGGCATCGAGTATCCCGTTTGTCTCGGCCGTCAGTGGCAGAGCGTTGACAATGAAGTCGGCCTGCGCCGCAAGTTCCAGGCGCTCGCTCGAAAGACCGACATAGTCGACAAACTTCGGTCCCTCGCGGGAACTGCGACGCGTCGCGATGATCTTCATATCCAGAGCCGCGAGTCGCCTTGCAGCTTGCAGGCCGATTCCGCCGAGACCGAGTACAAGCGCGGTCTTGCCGCCAATTGACTGCATACCGGCCGTCGTGTCCGAACCTCGCCGCCACTCACCGTCTGGCATCGCTTTGCTGAATGACCCCAGACCACGCGCCAGAGCCAGGACCATTGCCGTAACGTGCTCCGCTATGACCGGTGACGACATCTTTTGCATATTGGTCAATACGATGTCTCCTGACGCAACTCGGCCGGCTCCAAGACATCGCTCGGCACCGGCGGCAAATATCTGAATCCACATGACTTTTGGCGCAGCTGCCACCAGTCGCTCAGAACAAAAGCCGATGATCGCATCAGCATCGGCGGCGTGCACGAGAGCTTCTTCTTCTGTTCGCGCACTCACGAGTTCCACGACCGGCACCGTGCCAGCCACTTGCGAGTAGAAACCCAAAACGTCGCGCACGATGATTTTACGCGGCTCCCGCCAGCCGGGACGGTCCCGCATCGCCGTATCACTCAGCTCTATGCCGGTTTGTTCAACGAGCCGCTCAACCGCCGGATCCGCGAAAACCGGCGTAACTACGAGCAACGCCAGCGGTACGAACAGCGCTCGCAACAACTGCTTTTTCATTCGATTCTTCCCAGAAGTATTCGTAACCCGCAGCATAAGATCACATGGCGTCCGTTGCAAAGCTGGTCGATCCAGGAGCCTGCACATGCACAAGACCGGGTCCGTCGCATGGACGAGTATTGAATGGCCCGCGGCCGGGATGTTTGTCAGCGGAGGTAAAGCGCAGCAACGCGAGCCATGACGCTGATAAATGTCACGGCCGCGGGCTTTACAAGATGCTTATGCTGGGAAGAAGTCGATCGGCTTGGTCGTCGTGATCGGCTCTACGTCCTTCGCTTCGAAGCGGAACAGCTTGATGCGCTGTACGAGCTTGCGCTCCAGTTCTGCATCTCCGAGTTCACTGGAAACCACTTCGCAGAACGTCACGGCGCCGTTCGGCGCAATGGTCAGGCGCAGAACAAGTTTGCCTTCGAGTGACGGATCACTGCGCAGGGCACGATTGTAAAGCGCGAAGATCGCGCCTTTGTTTTTGTCGAACACGAGTTCGATCTCTTCACGTGATCGCGAAGCCTTGCCGCTCGTGCCAGTGCGACGCGCGCCGCCCGCAGGAGCGATCCCTGCAACCGGACTATCGACCTTCGTGGTCGAGCGGCCGGCAATTCCTGTTCCGCCCGTATTGCGGCTCATGTTCGCCGTATTGATTCCGCCGGATGCGGCACCAACCTTTGACGTGATCATCGATCGCTCATTGCGCGCAGCTTCGCCGACAGATGCTGATAACGGGCGATTGTCCGCAACCGTTTCAAGTAGGTCCTGGTCGACCAGGTCGGCAAGATCTTCCGCGAACGGCATGAATGCTGCCTGCGCCTGTTCGCGTGCGATTTCCGCCTGATCGGGCACGGGTTCAGGTTCGGGAATCGGCTCGGGCTCAGGCTCTGGCTCGTTTTCCACGACCTTCTCCGGCTCCGCCTCTGGCTCGGGCTCTGGTTCAGGCTCCTTCGGCTTCGGCGGCGGCGGTGGTGGCGGCTTTTGCTCGAGCAATAGCTTCGCAATACGCGGCGGAATCTCCTCCACCGCGTTGGGGTCGCGCTCGGGCGTAGGGATAAACGGCCAGACGATGCTCAGCGCCAGCGTCACAAGGAACACAATGCCTAAAAGGCGCTGATATTTCCTTTCCTGACCTGAACCTGCAGTCCATGGCAGTTCGTACTCTCTATAGAACGGTAAATCCAATGCCGAGACTCCTAAACTCTATCCCTGTCCCGATTAACGCGCAGCCTGCAAATCATCGAGCTCTTCGGAGCTCTTTTGCAGCACTGCCAGCGAAATCTGACCGTAGTCCGAGGCCGTACAGGTCGCCATTACCTTCTTCAGCAGCCTGTATGGAATGTCTTTGTCACCCATGATCGTGACTTCACGACCCGCAATATCGTCTTGTGCTTCCCGCCGCAATACGCGGTCATTCTGTGACTTCAACGCCTCGCGCAGCGCCGGTATGTCGTTGCCCTTGGACCGCAACACCTGGTCGACCTTCGCAACGGGCACACCCTGAACGATGATGTCGGAATCGCTAATCAAAATGACCACGGTTTCTTTCGCCTTGTCTTCAGCGATAGACTCCGGCAGCTGCAAGTCCTTTGCGTTTGGCAACACCTCGACGTCCGATGAGTTGACGAGCAGAAAGAAAACCAGAATCGTGAAGATGTCCATCAGCGACACGAGATTCAGCGTTCCCGCACCATGGCGCTTGTGGTGCTTCTCCATTCGTTTTGCGCGACCCGACTTGACCATTGCTCAGGCACCTCCGTCGCGGACTGGCGCATCGCCGATCGAAATATCCGGGAACAAGTCTGTTCGAACGATCTGTTTCTCCTCGACCGTCACGCTCACGCGCACGCGGTCCATGACCTGCACCAGCACGTCGTACGGTATGTCCGACTCGAGGAGAATGGCTGCATCCGTCTTTGTCGGATAGCCTTTCTTGATGACGGCAAGCTTCTCGCTAACGGCATCGTAATCGTAGCCATCAACGGTATTCGGGTAGATGCCCAGAGCTCCCTGATTTCGGTCACCGATCTCGATTTTGTTCGAGCGCACGGTGACTTCCAGTTGAAATGTCTGGTCCTGCGGATTTACGGCCTCGGTAGAGGAGCCTGGCAAATTCAATTGTAGAATCGCCAAACGCGAGAACACCGCTGTTATCAGCAGGAACGGAACCAGAATGACCATCAGGTTCATAAATGCCGTGATATTGAGTTCGGCCGTCGCATGGTTAAAGTGACGACCGCGTTTACGGCTGCGAATCATGCTTAGGCTCCGGCAGTCTTCAACTGGCGTTCGGTGACAGCATTCAGAAACTTGACGCTTGCCATCTCGAGGCTGTCGACGAGCTGATTCGTCTTCGTCTGCAGCAGCGCGTGAACTAGCAGCAGCGGAATGGCGGCCATCAGGCCGAACGCCGTCGTGTTCATCGCAACCGAGATAGAAGCAGACAGCATGTCCGCTTTATCGGCCGGGTTGGCATTGGATACCGCGGTGAACGCGTTGATCAGACCGATAATCGTTCCGAGCAGTCCAAGCAGTGTCGCGATGTTCGCCAAAGTCGCGAGATAATGCGTACGCTTTTCAAGCCGCGGCATGACCTCCATCAGGCTTTCTTCCATCGCTTTTTCGATATCGTCGCGGCGGCGCGCAGATTTCACACGATACAGGCCGTAGGTCAGAATCGAGCCGATAGCCGCCTTCGACTTGGACGTTAGCTGAGCCGCTTCCTGGAAGTTGCCGGCCTTCAGGTACGGGACGATCTTCTTCCACAAAGAGCGATTGCTCGCGCCCGACAGTGTCAAATACATCCAGCGCTCGATTGCGATCGCGACGCCGAATGCGAATACGAACAGGATCGGGTACATGAATGGACCACCATCCTGAAAAAAACGCACAATTGTGCCCATTGTCTTGCTCCTCTAAAGATCAATCATTCTCGGCCGCGGCCGTGTTACAAATCGCCCGCTGGGGCGAGCTACTACTCTTGTTCGTCTTCGTACAGGTCACCGTAGTAATCAACCTGTCGTACAAATTCCTCTCGATCGAGCGGTGCCAACACCTCATCCAGCAAAGTGTTTACTGGCCGTCCCATCAGTTCACCAGGATCGGACTTTTTCCACGGCACGATGTACAGCACCTTCGGCAATTCCTGGTTACCCGTTATCTCCGTGCGCCCAAGCTCCAGTCTGTCCATCACTTGGCGCCCGTCTGCTGCCTCGTTACGTCGGCCGCAAGCACCGCTGACGGTACTGCTCGGCTCCATTTCCTCTCGCTCACTGGCAATAGCTGCCGACGTATCGACGGCCGGCCCAATATCGCCCGAAGTATCAACAGCGGGTTCAAACGCCTCCTCTTCTTCCTGAGCAAAAGTGGCAAACGCCGCCAACAACATGGCCAGCATGAATCGGGGGCCGAATACGGTGAATCATTCGAGTACTCATGTCCGTCATTCCGCCACGTTTGCCGTTCGCTGATTCGCCGCCACGCGACGTTTCAGATCCACAATCCACTTTTCAACCTGTTTGTCGTTGCCCGCCAATTCCTGATATCTCTCGAAATGTTGCAGCGCAACATCCAGGCGCTGCAAATACAGTTCATTCAGAACACCCAGGTTGTAGTGTGCCAAGGCATAATCAGGCGACGCTGTGACGGCCTTCAAATAAGCGGCTTCTGCTTCAATAAATTTGCCATTTCTGCGAAGTAGCATGCCCTGCTGGTTCAATGCAGCGGCATGATCGGGATCGAGCGCCAATGCCGAGTTTATGGCTGCCTGCGCAGCCGCTTCATTACCGTTCTGCGAGTGAATGATCGCGAGATTGACGTGCGCACCCGGGAAATTTGGATATCGCAGCAAGAATTCCTTGAGCCGCAGCTCGGCGTCGAGAAAATCGCCGGACGCCATGACGGCCGCAGCCTGCTCGAACATCGTTCGAGCCTGTGCCGGAATCTCGGGTGCCGCCTCCTGCGCCGAACCTGCGACAGGCCGGGATTTGGCCTCACTGCCTGGGACTGGTTTCGGCCCGGACGACGCGCAACCCGCAACGATCAGGATCGCTGTCGGAACCAACAGCCGTATCGAAATATCAATATAGCGCTGTAACCACATCTTCACTGCGCTCCACTTTCGCGTAACGCGCCGGCATCAGGCCGGCGAGCCGTTCAAAACTCTTTCTCACCCATTCGTCATACACGCCATCGGGCGCCCGATCAGCGTTCGCCTTGTAAAGGTCGATAGCCTTCTCTTCGAACGGGAACATCTGTTCTTCAAGTAACAGTTCGTATTGCTCGAGCGCCGCCTCATCGAGTTCAGCAGGTCGTTCCGAACTCATCAGGTCGGAGCTGAACTGTTCGTAGACCTCACCGAGACGGAAGGTCGCGGCCGTCGTCACTTCCGCAACGCCGTAATCTGCCGCTTTGGTGTAGACCTCGATGACGTCTTCCATGAGCGAACGCTTGAGCTTCATGCTCTCTGCCAGGGGCTGGCTCAGCTTGACCACGGTGAACCGCCTGAGCACCGGCTCGGCCAATTCGAGCGAGGCTTTGGCGGCCAGGAACCGGGTTCGATCCGACCGCTGTGCACCCGCAGTCGCGTCAACGCGAATGATCTCCTGGAGACGCGCTGTGACTGCGGCCTCGTCGCCCACCGAACGCGAGATTTCGAGCAGCCTGATAACGGGCTTCAATCGATTCGGACAAGGGATTCGGGTACCGCGCGATAATGTCTCCCAGCACTCGCTGTTCGCTGCTCATGCTGCCGGCGCCTTTGTAAAGGTCTGCGGCCTTCCACAGCGCTTCTCGTCGCACATCGTCTGTGCTCGACTCGGTTACCGCGATACGTTCGAATTCGCCCGCCGCCTCGTCCGCGCGGCCCGAATTCAGATAGGTCACCGCCAGCTTTTGCGTCACGTCGCCCGCAAACTCGCTGTCCGGATAGTTCCTGCGAAATTGTTCGAGCACTCCCGTCGCACGGTCCCAGGCCTCGAGATTGATCAGCGCCGCAGCGGCGTCGTACTCGGCCGTTATGCGAATATCAGAATCGGGAACGGCTTGTCCGAGGCGCATGAAATGCGTAACCGCCGTCTCGAGATCGCCGGCATTGCGCGCCATTTCACCCTGCCGGTAGATCGATGACGCGATGCGGTCCTTGATCTCCTGGCTCGACTCCTGGTCATCAGCCGGCGTAAATGTCCGCAGCCTGTAATAGGCGCTCTCGGCTTCGGCGAAGCGCAGCAAATCGAATTGCGAGTGTGCGATCACGGTCCACGCAGTCCGCGCAAGTGCCGGCTCGACCGGCGGCTGCTTGGCCACAACGGCCTGACCGACGGCGATCGCCAGGTCGAATTCGCTCTGCGCGAAAAGGTCTTCCGCAACGGTCGTCAGCACCGCTCCGGACTCGGGATGCTCAGGATAGGTATCGGCGAACTTGAGGCCGCTATCAAGATATTGCTTATGCCACTCGGACTTTGCGCTGCCGGCAAGCGTCTGTTCGTGTTCGCGATACGACAGGATAGCTGCGTATGCGGCTTCCGCCGAGCGCTTGTGTACCGGATAACTGTAGGCCGTACGCTCGTACTCTTCAGTAGCTTCACCGAATTGCTTGCTCTCGAACAGTATTTCGGCCAGCAAGAAATTGGTATTCGCGCTGTCCGCCTCACCCGGGAAATACGCAAGGTACTTGCGGTAGTACTGTGCGGCCTCGCGATAGTCACTTTGCTTGCCGTCACGCTGCGCCTCGGCGTGATAGTACTGTGCAAGATCATTCAGATTAGCTTTGAGGTGCGCCGCGACCGCCGTGTTTTCCTCCGGTGGATTGCGCAACCAGAATTCGCCGTCCATGCCATAGCGTTCGACGAAGCCTTTCTTGCCCTCAAGCACGAGACTCGGGAAACCACCGCGCTTGTATGCCTCGATTACCTCGACCTGCAGCAGCGGTGACTTGGGATGGAACGGGTCCTGTACGACAAAAGCCTCGTAGGTTTCTGCGGCATCGACAAAGCGCTCTTTCTCGAGATACAGGTCGCCGAGGTTCATATAGATGACGTAGCTGTAGTCAGGATGTTCGCGCTTATCAAGAAAGTTATCGATGCTCTTCGAACCTTCCATATACGAGAAACTGATGCTCAACACGCGAAACGTGTCTTCAACGAGTTCCTGATTCGCGCGGCTCAGCTGCTCGAGCCGATTTTCGCCTTCCTGCAACTCGATGTTTCTGATCTTGCGATCGAGCAACTCAAAAAACGGCTCGAGGCTGTCCTCGTGCCAGGCGAGCTTGAACTGTGACCAGCCGAGTTTGTAGAGCGCTTGCTCGTAGAATCGCGACTCTTCGCCATACTTGACGACGTCCTGATACGCCTGTTCTGCTTCGTTGTAGCTCCTGCGCAAGAAGAGCATCTCGCCACGACGGAATTGGACTTCGTCGATCAGCAGCGTATCCGGAAACTTGCCGATCAGCTCATTCAGGACCGTGAGTGAGTCGTCATTGCGACCGCCCATCTCATAGGCACGTGCCAGCTGATACAGGACCGTGTCGTTACGCCGGTAGTCAGGATACGCCTCCAGCAACTGCTGATAGAGCTGCACGGCGTTGTTGAAGCTTGAATGATTAAGCGAATCGATGTTCGCCGTGAGTTGTTCGGCTTCGGAGGCGTCCAGTTCGAGGTCACCGAGACGGCGCATCGCTTCCGCGCGCAGTTCCGGATCATCGGAGACAAGATCGAGAAACGCACGATAGTTGTCGCGCGCGAGTCCCGTGCTGTTGACGATCACATTGCCACGGCGAATCTCGACATCCTTTTTTTCAAGGCTTTTGATCGTATCTTTCTTCTTGACAGATGCGCCCTGGACCGGTGCAAACGCCAACAGTGCAGCCAGCAGCAAAAGGCCAACGTGGCGCCAATTCATTGCGACGCCTCGCTTACCGTCGTCGCAGCACGATCGTAAATAGCCGCCAGCGCAAAGCGCGCCTGCACTGTGTAGACGTCGAGGCGTTGTTTTTGCGCCTGAAGTTCACCAACAGCGATCGACTTCAGGAAGTCGCCCTGCTCTTGCAGCACGTTCGCGACGCTGAGCTTCATGCCGTCGATGCGTGGCCCCAGTCCATAGACGCGAGAGCTCAGATCTTCGAAGCGCAGCGGTTCGTTGCGCATTGTGTCGTCGATCTTTCGACGCGCACGTTGCGTCTCGACAAGTGCTTCGCCGGTCTTGCGAACGTCACGCCGCAGACGCCAAATGCGGTCGGGAAAATCGCGTTCGAGCTGCCATTGCAGGACGCCCTTCAGCAACAGAATCTTGTCCCGCACCTCCTCGGCTTCGGGTATGTTCGCGGAGAGCGCCGGTGTATTCTCGAGCCCAGTAATCTCTCCCCACATTTCGAATTCTTGCTTGTTTGCAAGAGCGAGCCAGTCACTGCTCTGCTCGATGTCGTTGAGCAGAGAATCGAACTCGAGCTTGCGGTCGACCATTCCGTCGAGATCGGCTCTGGCCAGGGCCGCCTCGACCCTCGGCAAACGTTCTTCGTAAGCCTGGAGACGGGTTTCGAGCATGTTAGCGTAGACCCCGACATTCTCTTGCCACCGATCCAGGTTTTCGTGCAGGTAATGCAGGTCACGGTAGTTTTTCAGGCCTTCCTGGAATTCGTGCGTCGCCAGCAGGTGATAGAGGTAACGCCCTTCGGGACCTTCCGGCAATTCTTCAAGCCGCCAGTACCAGCCCGTGCTATCGAGAGGATCATCAGCGAGAAATTCCTCGAATACCTCGCCGGACTCGATAAAACCGATTGTACGATCAATGCGATTTGTCTCTTCGTAAAATGCCTCGATGGCATTCAGATAATGATCGGCTGCCTGGCTGATCGAATCCAGTTTCGCCATGGCGTACGGGATCGCCAGCATGGACTCCTGCACCGCGGAGTCCAGCAGGTCGCGACCGCGAAGCTCCATCCACGGTACCAGTGCGCGGCGATAATTCTCGACCTCGGCGTCCGCCCAGCCCACGCCAAGCAGCGCTTTGTTCGAGAACGGTCCTTCGAGCCTGACGCGCTGCAGCGGCGCTTTGGCTGCGAGAGGCTGACCGTCCTGCAGCAACGAATACCCAAGCGCGAGATTAGCCTTGTCGCGCAGCGATGTCAGCTCCTCGTTAAAGGGATTCAGATCGCCAAGTTCTTCGAGAATTTCTGCCGCGGCTTCGACGTGGCCGCTGCGGACCAGCGCTACGCCCAGGTTAAATTTCGCGTAGCTTGACCACTCGGTCTTCCCTTTCCAGTCCTGCAACAGCGCTATGGCCCGATCATACTGACCGCTATTGATAAAGATCTGGGACTGCAGCATTTGTGCTTCTCGCCACAGATTTTTCGGCAGGTCTTCGCTCAAGTTTGACAAAGCATTCTGCGCTTCATCGAGGTAGCCGCGTTGCAGCCAGATCTTGGCAAGAAAGAACCAGGTCCGGTTACGAATCTCGGGATCAACATTATCAGCCAGCAGCCTTTCGAAGATTCTCGCGGCCTCGAGATGATGACCGTAGGACAGGAACAAACCACCTAGCAGCAGTTCAGCTTGTTCGGCGTGCTCAAATTGGCCGGAGTCTCTGGCGTCGCCAGATTGAACAGTCTCTTCGGGTTGCGCACCGAGGCGCCATTTGTCCTGCGCTGCCAACAGGCGCACGATCGCCGGAAAATAATCTTCCTGATAGAAGTAGAAAAGGACCTCGCCATAGTGCGGGTCCTCTACGACGATCGGATCGGGACCGTCTTTAGCCGCTTGGGCCGGTTGCACTGCTGACGAAAAACAAAGCCACAGTGCGACAACAATAGTGAGGCGTTGCCGCAAGGATCACTCCCATTCCTTGATTTCAAATTCCGGTTGTTGCTTTTTCACGCGGTCGGTTATCTCGAGTTCCATGTACTTCGCGCCGATTCCCTTATTGAACGAAACCGTTGCGCCGCGCCGATAGTCCCGCGTATGCGGTCCCTTACCCGTGAAAACTGCGATCAACTCGTGGTCGCCCGTCTTGAGGTTGGCCATGTGCACGCGATGCACGCCGCCGCGGACCAGCGCACCGACTTCGCGCTCGGTGTAGAGGTAATTGGCGACCTCTTTGCCATCGATCTTCAGGTTGATCGAATCGAGCTCGAAGTACTCACCGACGTCCATCGATATGAAGAACGCGACCTGCGAGTTGGCCGGAAAAAGCAGCTCCTCTTCGAGCAGGAACAAGTCGCGGTTGAGATCGAGGACCTCTTTCTTCAGATCCTGCACATTCTCGTCAAGGCTGCGAAACTCATTGCGCGATTGAGCCTCGGCTTCCATCGGCGCAGTCTCCTGAGCCATCGATGCAGTACCGAGAGCCAGCAATACGCTGACGAAGAGGCTGATTAGAAATCGTTTTGTCACCATTACTCTCCTGCGGACCGGGGCGCCCCGGTTACTCCCTTAGCAAAGATCGAATTTGGTCGAGATATTTCTCTTCATAGCCGGGCTTGTAGCCGTGATGTACATACCGGACCGTACCCTCACGATCGATGAGCACCGTGACGGGCATCGCCTCGACGTTATAGAGCTTGCTGACCTCCTTTCGAGAGTCGAACAGCACCGGAAAGGTGACACCGAGCTCAGAGATCATGTTCATTGCCTTGCTCGAGTTGTCATCGATGTTGACACCAAGAAGGCTGAAACCCACGCGCTGATAGCGCGAATACAATTCGTCCAGGAGCGGCATTTCCTGCCGACAGGGTCCGCACCAGGTCGCCCAGAAATTGACCATGACAACTTCGCCGCGATGTTCTGACAGTCTCAGGTTTTCACCCGAGGAACTCTTAAGCGCGAAATCCGGTGCCGGTCGACCCTCCAGGCCTGACGATGCCAGACTCGTTGCTGCAAATACGCTGAACGCGAGACCCACCAAGAAGTTCCTAATCTTCATCATCTCTTTCCTTGTGTTTTCAGCCAGGTTCCATCCACGCCCTGAGATGGCGGAACTAGACACCGAATGGTGACAGCCCGAGCCGTGTTTAGGCCGTGATGACGGTCACAAATGGCCGGTCTTGTCTCAACATAACTGCCACCCGCGAATTCATCGAATCGCATCGAAACCGCGATTTTTCACTGCCACGTGAGACGACATCGCTCCGAAATCGTCCCGGATTACGTTAAATCGATTAATACTCCAGAAATTGTATGGCCGCCGTCGGCGCTTTGTTCTGGCCCTTGTCGGCACCTCTTCAAGGGCCGACAGCAGATACTCTATGATAGAGCTACTTGGCTGAATTTAAAGTGAATATCCGTCTCTCTTCAGCGACATTCCGATGGTTTTTTCGCGACACTCGGGAGCGTGGTGATTGCGAAATTATTCGTCGGTCGGTGGTGTCTCGAAGGATTGTGCTTCGGGCTGTTGCAACCCGTCGGAGTAGTAGATTTGGCCGGCATCGTCAATCACGATGCTCTCGTAATCGGGTAGCGTCGCGATCAGCCGTAGTCCTTTGTCGACACCCATGACGAACACCGACGTCGACAGCGCATCGGTAATGACGGCATCCGGGCCGAACACGGTCGCACTGTGCACGCCGCTTGCCGGAGTGCCGGTACTCGGCTGAATGATGTGGTGGTAGCGAACATCGCCTTCTTCAAAGTAGCGCTCGTAATCCCCCGACGTGGAGATGGCCTCATTCTCGAGCGGCACCGAAATGGCTACCTGGCCGTCATTTCGCGGGTCGCGTATGCCAACCATCCAGGGCTGGCCTCTGCGATCACCCAGCAACCGCGAATCGCCTCCAGCCGTCACGATCGCGTTCTGAATCCCACGCATGCGTAAGATATCGACACCGCGTTCCACGACGTAGCCTTTCGCAATACCACCGAGATTTATGCGTACACCGTTTTCCCGAAAGCTGACCGTACCTGCCGCCTGGTTGAGATCCACGAACCCGTAGTCGATGTGCTGGCGCTCGGCCTCTACCGTCGCGGCGTCCGGTCGCTGGCGTTTGCGAAAGTCATAATGCTGCCCGACGCTGTCGTAGGTGATGTCGAAAGCTCCAAGCGTCAGCACTGATATGTCGAGCGAACGGCGAATTATCTGAAAAAGTTCGTCACCTGCGACCACGGGCTCTTCCGCCGCGCGACGATTGATCTCGGATATGCGGCTGTCCTCGATGTAGGTGCTCATGAGCTGATTGATACGCTCGGCCTCCCCAAAGACTTCGTCAACGAGCTGCTCGCCAATTGCCGGGTCGTCGTGCCACAGTAGTACGCTGACCTGGGTGCCCATCAGCGGCCTTGCGTCCCCAAACCACTCGGCCTGCACAGGGATTGAAATCGCAAAGATCGCCACCATTCCTAGTACTGGATGTGTGCGAGCGTTATGCTTCCAGATTCGAGTTTTCGACAAGGAGCGGGCCAGTGATTGCATTCCTGATATTCCTCGGCATTCTTGCCGCGATTGTGTTCTGGGGCATCGGTATTTACAACCGGTTGATCAACGGGCGCAACCGCGTCAAGAACGCTTTTGCTCAGATCGACGTACAGCTCACCCGTCGCTATGACCTGATTCCAAACCTCGTTGAAGCGGTCAAAGGTTACATCAAACACGAGCGTGAGACGCTCGAAGCCGTCATCACCGCGCGCAATGCCGCATCATCCAGTCTCGAGGCCGCCAAGGCAGACCCGTCAAACGCGGAGGCAATTAAGAAACTCGGTGCGTCAGAAGGTGCCCTGGCCGGCGCACTTGGTCGGCTGTTTGCCCTTTCGGAAGCTTATCCTGATCTCAAGGCAAATCAAAACATGA
The DNA here is from genome assembly GCA_963711285.1 of uncultured Gammaproteobacteria bacterium. Taxonomy (GTDB): domain Bacteria; phylum Pseudomonadota; class Gammaproteobacteria; order Steroidobacterales; family Woeseiaceae; genus UBA1847. Next base: position 261,521 of record CAVQDJ010000013.1, read on the forward strand.
TGCAACTTCAGGAAGAGCTCGCAACCACTGAAAACAAGGTTGCGTTCTCACGCCAGGCCTTCAACGATTCAGTCTTGCAATACAATAACTCGGCGCAAAATTTCCCGAACAATGTAATCGCAGGATTCTTCAGATTCGAGCTGGCGAGTTTTCTCGAAATCGACGCGGAAGAGAAGCGGGATGTGCCCGAGGTTTCGTTTACCTAGCCCCTGACGCCTGCCCGAGCGATCGGAGCCACGTTGAATTTTTTTGATGCTCAGGATCAGGCCCGCCGCACAACGCGGCGGCTGGTCTTCGTTTATGTGCTCGCTACGATCCTGATTGTGCTTGGCGTCACGCTCATCGTTGGCGTCGCGCTGTTCAATTTCACGGAAGCTGGCTACACCGTGACCGCCTCTGATTTTCTCGAACGGCAAGCGCCAATATTGATCGCTACCGCCATACTCACATCGCTGTTTATTCTGGGCGCGACGGCCTACAAGACAGCGGCCCTGTCTTCCGGGGGCGGCCGCGTTGCGGTCGAAATGGGGGGAACCCTGGTGCCGTCGGATGTGCGCGACCCCTTGCGGCGCAGACTGCGTAATGTCGTTGAAGAGATGGCCATCGCATCGGGTATGCCTGTGCCCGACATTTATGTGCTCGAACAGGAGCACGGCATCAACGCGTTTGCGGCAGGCTACGCACCCGGAGACGCCGCTATCGCGGTCACACGGGGCACGCTCGAACTGCTCGACCGCAATGAACTGCAAGGCGTTATTGGCCATGAGTTCAGCCACATTCTCAATGGCGACATGCGGCTAAATATTCGTTTGATGGGCGTGCTATTCGGCATCATGGTACTCGGGCTGATGGGCCGCACGATCCTGCGCGGCGGACGCCATGCGAGCATTGTCTCGAGTCGCCGCGGCAAAGGCGCGCCGGTTATTCTCGTGATTGGTCTCGGGCTAACCGTGCTTGGCGCGATAGGCGTGTTCTTCGCGCGAGCAATCAAGGCCAGCGTATCACGGCAGCGTGAGTACCTCGCGGACGCATCCGCCGTGCAGTTCACGCGCCAGACGGAAGGTCTCGCCAATGCGCTCAAGAAGATTGGCGGCTACAGCGGCGGCTCGCTGCTGCGTGCAACGGACCCTGAGGAAGTCAGCCATATGCTGTTTGGTACAGGCGCAAAGCTGAGCGGCATGTTCGCAACGCACCCGCCGTTGACCGAGCGCATTCAGGCACTCGACCCAAATTTCAAGGCAAGTGACTACCCGGATGTCGACACGCGATTGCGTAGTCCAGTAGAGGATGGCGCAGCTTTTTCTGCGGCGCACGAAGGAGTAACGACTGCGCTTGCGGGCGGATCCGCCGCCGCATTGTCTGAATCGATAAACGACATGGTGGGCGATCCCGAAAACGAGCATGTCGCATTCGCCTTACACGTGCGACGATCGGTTCCCGAACTGCTTTACGACGCAGCGCATTCACACGAGCTGGCCTACCTGCTGGTCGTCGCACTGATCCTGGATAGCAGCGGTCGTGCGACTGAACGCCAACTCAAGCTGGCCGAGGAACAGCTCGGACGCGAACGAACGCAGCTGATTCGCCAGTACTACGAGGAGATCTCGAACACCGGCGCAGAATATCGGCTGCCGCTGATGGGAATAGCCTTCCCTGCGCTGAAGCTCCGACCCGCACCGCAGTTAAGCTACTTGATCGATCTCGCCGGGCGTCTGATTGAAGTCGATGGCGAAATTGATCTTTACGAATACTGCTTTTACCGAATTCTCGTAAGCAATCTCGGCCAGGCGAACGACCCCTCGGGTCGCCAGAAACGTCGTCGTGTGGCACGCGAACCCGTGCGCCGGGCGGCCGCAGACCTTCTGCGTGTCATTGCGAGGCATGGCCACACGGATGATGCAGAGCGCAGGCGCGCTTATGCTGCTGGTATCTCTGTCTTCGGCAAATGGGGCCGCGATTTCGCCTACGAGGCCGACCACAAGTACTCGGTCGCCGTGCTCGACAGAAGCCTCGAAATGCTACTTTCGCTCAACGGCGACGGTAAGCAGATGCTGCTGAAGGCTGTCACGGCGGTCGTCATGTCAGACAAGACGCTGAGCGTGGCCGAGGCAGAGCTGATACGGGCGATCTGTGCGAGCCTTGACTGCCCGTTGCCGCCGATTCTGATAGAGAGATAGCACGCGGCGTTATGGCTGAGCCGCGGCTCGAATTCGCGTATTATTGAACTCCCATTGCAATTCCCTCTCTATTCAATCATGAGCGATAAATTGAGCGACAAATCACGTATGGCAGTCCTGGTCGTATTGGGGCTTTTCCTGGCAATTCCGGCAGCCGCCGCGACCCGGGAAGAACGCCGCGTCGGCGACGCAGCTGACGTTCTCGACCAGTTACTGCGGATCCCTGAGCAGGCCATTCCGCCGGCCCTGCTTTCGAGAGCCTACGCCGTTGCGGTCATCCCGAATGTCGTCAAGGTCGGCTTCGGCATTGGGGCCCGCCGCGGACGAGGCATTATTGTCGTGCGTCAGGACGACAATTCCTGGAGCAATCCTGCCTTTGTCACAATGACAGGTGGCAGCATCGGCTGGCAGGCTGGTGCGCAATCGACAGATGTCATTCTCGTGTTCAGAACACGCAAGGGCGTCGAGAATATCGCTAATGGCAAACTGACTCTGGGTGCGGATGCTTCGATTGCGGCCGGACCAGTCGGTCGTCAGGCGTCTATTGCAACCGATATTCAGTTTCAGGCCGAGGTTGTTTCCTATTCGCGCAGCCGCGGGTTGTTTGCCGGCGTCGCGTTCGAGGGTGCCGGCGTCACAATGGACCGCAAAGCGAATGCATCGTTTTATGGGTCGACCAGCATGACGCCAGAAAAGATATTCGTCAGCTCGCCCAATATCGCGCCGAACATCGCGAATGAATTCGTACAAATTCTGACGGCGCAGACCGCCAGGCTGCCGACGAAGCCGGGTATGCAGGCAGGTACAACAACCGCTCCGCGCATGATGGACGAAGAACCCGCTAATGTGCGGACGTTCGGTATGCCAGACTCCGACGAAGACGAAGACGAAGACGAATACGATCCGAACTACTAAGCGACTCGCCAGTACCCGTTGAACGAAACGATCCAACAGCTTCAGGAACTGGCCGGTTTGATCGGCCCGAATATTTACCTTCAGGCGCTGGTTATCGCGGTGGTTTTCATTGCGATCGGCAAAGCTGCAGACTGGATCATCTCGAGAGCCATCGGCAAGTTGGTCAGCCGCTCGAAAAACGACGTAGACGATCGTATCGTCGGCCTGCTGCACCGACCGATCTTCCTGTCATTTGTATTACTGGGCCTGGGTCTTGCTACGCAACGCCTGGAACTACCGAGTTCGCCCGAATTCATAACGCTGGGCGCTCTGAAGACAATCGCTGTCGTCATTTGGTACAACATGCTCCGCCATCTGACCGACATCCTGATCGATACGGCACAGCGAATTCGCAAAAACCGACTGGTGCAGAACGGAATTCTTCCTCTCATACAGAACGTCATCAAGGTCGTTCTGTTCGCGATGGCAATCTATTTTGTCTTTCTTGCCTGGAAAATCAATGTCACAGCCTGGGTCGCATCGGCCGGTATCGTCGGTCTGGCGCTGAGCTTTGCGGCTCGTGACACGTTGTCGAACCTGTTCGCTGGCGTGTCCATTGTTATGGACGCACCGTACAAGAACGGCGACTACATCATCCTCGAATCCGGCGAACGCGGCGTCGTGACGCATATTGGGCTGCGCAGCACTCGCATCCTGACCCGCGACGACGTCGAGATCACGGTCCCGAACGGCATCATGGGCAACAGCATGATCACTAATGAGGCGGGCGGCCCGTCCGCAAGGCACCGCATTCGGATCGCTGTGGGCGTTGCGTATGGTTCAGACATCGATCACGTCATAGCGACACTCGAAAAAGTTGCCACGGATCACGCCGAGGTTTGCGGCAACCCTGCGCCACGCGTCAGATTTCGCCAATTCGGCGAATCGAGTCTTGATTTTGAGTTGTTATGCTGGATTGAGCAACCTGTCGACCGCGGACGACTTCGGCATGAACTGGGATGCTCGGTGTATAAGGCATTCGACGAAAACAACATAGCAATACCGTTTCCGCAGCGCGATCTGCACGTGCGGACGATGCCGGATTCGACTTAGGTATTGCCGAGCTAGTTGCCGGTTTCCGCGTTGCGTTTGCGCAATTCTTCGCGAATTGCGTCAAGGTCGCTGCTCGGCGGTTGCGACTCGGCAATGGGCGCATTGCCGCCGTCGGACGGGGGCAGTGACTCGACCGTCGTCCGTGTTTCACTTGCCGCTTCGACCGGATCAGGCATGACCACTGTCGGTGCATTTGCGGCCGGCTCAACCGCATCGGTCGAGCCATCCGGTGGGGCCGGCAGTTCGCCAAACTGGGCAAGGTATTCGGCTTCTTTGCGCATGCGCTCAGCTTCCGACGCGCGGCGGCGGGCCTCCGCTGCGGCCCGCTGCGTGCGTCGCAAGGCCTGGCGCTTCTTGTCCGACTGCGCCTCGAATGCGTCGCGCCGCTGTCGCTCCTCCTTCGCCTCCATGATCGAAGCGGCCTGGCGCGCATTGACGCATTCGGCATCATAGCGAGACTCGTTCCGATTCTGGGCGCAGCGGACCATCACAGCCTCGAGCATCATCGGATTGTCGATGAACTCGGTAACCGTTCGCGGCGGTGACTCCTTGGCGCAGCCCGCAGCAATCGCGATTCCGCACAGCAGTAATGACACACGGTTCTTCATCTTTCGTCGTCGCCAATCCTAGAATTGATTAAATGGTATAGTTTTCAGCGCCCTGCAGTTCCGCATCATAGCACCGCTGTCAATATGTGAAATGGCGCGAGTTCGCAGTTTTCGGCGCGAATTCGACGGTAACGGGCTATAGTGACGCGGCCAGGACCAAGGACCGCGATTGACGTGACAGAATCGAGCCAGTTTTCGCTACTCGGCCAACGCCGTTTCGCTCCATTCTTCCTCACGCAGTTCCTCGGCGCCCTTAACGACAACGTTTTTCGCAACGGTCTCGTGATCCTGATCACGTTTCAGGGTGTTCTTGTACTCGGCATGAATCACAGCCAGCTCGCCAATACCGCCGGAGCGCTCTTCATACTGCCGTTCTTCCTCTTCTCGGCGACCGCAGGCCAGCTGGCCGACAAATATGAGAAGTCCATGCTCATGCGGCGCATAAAACTGCTCGAGATCGGGCTCATGCTGATCGCTGCGGTCGCCCTGCTCACACAAAGCTACTCGCTGCTACTCTTCGTGCTTTTTCTGATGGGCTGTCAATCGACGTTGTTTGGCCCCGTCAAGTACGCCTACCTGCCGCAGCAACTCGTGCCCTCTGAGCTGGTAGGCGGCAATGCCCTCGTCGAAGCCGGAACGTATGTCGCCATTATTCTCGGCCTGATCATTGGTGGGCTGACCGTAGCGATCGATCCGCTGAATCAGACTTTGTTGTCGGCTTGCCTCGTCGGATTCGCATTGTTCGGCTACCTCGCAAGCCGCCAGATACCGATGACACGAGCAGTCGATCCTGAGTTAAGAGTCAGCCTTAACGCCTGGAGGGAAACGTGGCGCATTGTCGGCTTTGCCCGCGAAGAGCGAAGCGTGTTCTTGTCAATACTCGGCGTCTCGTGGTTCTGGTTTTTTGGCTCCGCGATGACTTTGCAGGTGCCGGCATACACGCTGGACATCCTCAATGGGAACGAGGTGGTCACCACGAGCCTGCTCGTCGCGTTTGCCATAGGTGTCGGTATTGGCTCGCTGCTATGTGAGCGGATGTCGGGCCACCGTATCGAACTGGGTCTCGTCCCGTTCGGTTCGATCGGACTCAGCCTGTTCGCCATTGACTTGTATTTCGCGCAGCCCGCAGGCAACGCTCAGCCAGTGGTTTCGATCGGTGAGTTCCTCGTACGCGATGGAAGTTGGCGTATTCTTCTGGACCTGAGTTTGCTCGGCGCTTTCGGCGGCTTTTATAGCGTGCCACTTTACGCACTCATACAAAGACGATCCAAGCGCCAGCACTTATCGCGCATCATCGCAGCGAACAACATCATTAACGCAGTCTTTATGGTTGTGGCATCAGTGTTGTCCATAGTCATTCTGAACCTGGGATTTTCGATTCCCGAACTATTCCTGATTCTGGCAGCACTTAACATCGCAGTCGCCATCTATATCTACTCGCTCTTGCCCGAGTTCCTGATGCGATTCCTGGTATGGATACTGATCAACGTGTTTTACCGAATTCGGCCCACCGGCGTTGAAAACGTCCCGGAAAAAGGACCTGCCGTCGTCGTCTGCAATCATGTCAGCTATATGGATCCTTTATTGCTGTCCGCATCGATACGGCGGCCAATGCGCTTTGTCATGTATTACCGAATTTTCCAGATTCCGTTACTGCGGTTCTTCTTCGAGAACATGCGGGCTATTCCGATCGCAGGCGCAAGGGAAGACGAGCAGCTGATGAACGAAGCGTTCGACCGCGTTGATGAGGAACTGGCGGCCGGCAATATCGTCTGTATTTTTCCGGAGGGCGGCATTACGCGCGATGGCAAAGTGCAGCGATTCCGGCCAGGAATCGAGAAAATCATTGCGCGCCGTGCCGTCCCGGTTGTGCCTGTCGCTTTGGGAAGACTATGGGGCAGCTGGTTCAGTCGCCGCAAGGGCGGTGGTATTCGTACAGTGCCCGGGCGCGTTTTTGCACGAGTTCCGATCACGGTCGGGGAACCAGTGCCCGCGAGAGACGTTACTGCCGCGAGGCTCGAACTGCTTGTCAGGACATTGCGCGGCGACGATCGATAATCATGAGCCGCATTTGTGGTTCGTCAATCCCCATCCGGAAGCGGCTGCGCGCGCGCGAGTTTTCGGTTCCACTCTTCGATCAGCCGGTCCCTGCTGCCAAACAGGCTCGGGCCTTGCGAATTCGTGAATCTCAAATCGGCAAGTTGTACGAATCCATCACCTGCGATCGGCAGCAAGAGACGGTTGCCAAGCGCCGCACCGTCCTTCGCCACAGGACCACCGAAGACCATGCGCGCATTGTCGAGCGCCTTCGGAGCAAGTATTGCATCGATCCAGACCAGACCAGCCACAGAGGAGCTGACGCGATGAATCCAGTTCGACGTGCGAAACAGGACGCGGTGTCCTCCAGGAGCAAAAGTCACCTCCTCCACCGAGTCCGGTAATTGCAGGACCATCTCGCCGATACGACCTTCAGCAAGGCTGAACTGCTGGGCCAGGTTGTTTTGATCAACCAGAATCAGAATCTGTGAGCGCGGCGATGCTTCCAGCCACCGAATGGCCAGGTCACTCTGCCACAGCGTTTGCACCGCCCAGCTGTCCGACGCCTCACGGGTTATCACGCGCAATGCGCCTGATTCACTACCGACATACAGGTGACCACTGTCAGCGAACGTCAGGCTCTTGTGCAGTTCCCCCAAATCGAAACGCGCGAGTAACTCACCCGAAACCACATCGACGATTTCGACGCTGTTGCCATTGAGAACGCTGAGCAAATCCGCGTCGGGCGAGAACGCGAGTCTTTCGATCGGGTCGCCTTCAATGTCGACAATATATGAATTCGGCAGACCATCTGCTGTATTCCAGACTCGTATTGTGTTGTCGTCCGCTGCACTTGCCGCAAGCTTGCCATCTGCGCTGACAGTCAGATGTCGCACATCGACGCTGTGACCGAAGAAACTGACGTCCTGGCTCTTTAGCGCGAGCGCCTGTTTGCCTTTGTCAGCCGATACCATATGCACATTGCCACGCTGATCACCAATGATGATCGACGCTGCATCAGGAGTCGACACGGCGACCGCGTCGCCGGACGGCGGCCAGATCGTCGGGCTCGAAATAAGGTCACTCGCGTCATTTTGCGCCGGCCGAACTGGCGCGCGCCAGAATCTGGCCGCACTGTTCATGCCGCCCGTAACGACGATCTGTTCATCTGCACTGAACGCCAGCGGGCTTGCTTTATCGCTTGCGCCCCCCGATCCGAGGCGGGGTCCGAGCAGTCGACCGTCCAGGCTGTCATAGACCTGGTACCCCTTGGCCGGCCTGCCGACAAGCACTTTGGTTCCGGATGGTGAAAAACTCAGCTGCCACCGGCCCGCACCAAACTCCTCCAGCAGCGGCTGCGTCGGGCGATCGATGCGCCACAATGATGAGCCTTCCGCACCATACACGGCACCCAGGACCTGCCCACCGGTTGCGAGGCTAATTTCGCTGGGCTGCGCTCCAAGATCAATCTGCGCGATCAGCTTTCCATCGCGAAAATTCCACACGCGTACGGCCCGGTCATAGTCCGCAATTGCTATTCGGTTACCGCCAGAATCCAGCGAAACGAGCGCCGGTGTGCCAGCGATTTCCAGTGTCGCGTCGATGGAGACAGTATCAAGCGACCAAAGCTCGAACGTCGTGTCACTGTCGCTGCGACGTTGTACGAAGAGATGCGTGCCATCTGCAGTGAGCAGCGATGACGCACTTGCAGCACCGACCTCCAGTGTCGCAACGCGATCACCGGTCGCCGTGTCCCAGAGATGGACAGAATCCTGCGTCGCCGTCACGAGTTGCCTCGCGCCGGCGCTCAGACCGATAAGCTGCTCGAGCTCATTCACAGCAACAGCTCGCACAGGCTTGGCAAAGGAGAGATCCCAAACCCTGGCACTGTCGCTTTGCGTTGCCCGAGCTACCGCGAACCGACCGTCGTCACTGAACCACAGATTGTCCGTGTCGCGTTCGACCGGATCCGGAATATTCAGCCCTCGCTGAAAATCTTCGACAAGCCCCTGCGAGTTCAGGTTGAGATTCCAGCCGACCAGCCGACCTGCAACGCCGAGCTCCTCGTCACGGACACTCAAACTCCAGGTGCCGTTGAGCGGCTCGCCAACGAGTTCGCGCAGCTGCGCTGCAGGAATTCGCAGATCTTCATTGGATGAGGCAAGGCCGACATTTGGATTCACCTCTACGGCACGACCTGAAGGCGCAATGACCTTGATGCGCAGATCGCTGGCCCGGGTATGGCTCAGATTGATCGTTAAGCCGATGCGACTGACTTCTCCCTCCTGGTCGACAACCACACGGCGCACGAGCGGTGATACCTCGAGGGCCGTTATGGTCCAGTTTTCACGAAGCTGCAGACCTTGTGGTTCAAGCGACCATTGGAGTACTTCAGCCGCGCGCGTTTCGGTTAGCAGCAAGCTTTCAGGATTGAATACGACGTCGCCCCTTCCATCATCCGCGAGGCTGGCGAGAAGCAAGGGGTAGTCATCGCCAAGCAGCATCGCCGAACGATTACGCCGTCGCGGGGTCGACAGCACAAGCGACTCGAGCGATGCGAGCAACGCATCGTCACGACGCTCCGCACGTGACGCATCGTCAACTCGCATGTCCCAGAAGCTGGCGCGCAGTTCATCCGGAAACCGCTCGGCGTCGGGCAATTCTGCAGCCATGTTCGCAATAACTGCAATTTGTTCCGCGCTGGTCGCGGTCTTGGCACGACGCAGCAGAAAGCTGCGATACACATTATCTGCCGACTCCACGTGTCCCGGAAAAGAGCGGAGGTTGATATACGCGTCCTCCGCCGACTCCAGCGCCACGGTGTCGGATGTCAGTATCCTGACGTATCCCTTCGGCAGTAGCTGTGTGTACCAGAATGGCAATGCGATGATGCCCAATATCACCAGGGCCGCGATTGCCGGCGTACGCCAATGCGTTGGCAGGTTCTCGTTCGCCCAACGTGCAGTAAATACTGCCTCGTAAAGGCGGTTGCGAACCTTTAGATTCCCTTCCTCATCGATCGCGAGGAGCCCGACCGCGATCAGTCGGCGTTGCATGGGTGAGCCGAGATCAGCCGAAACTTCGATACCTTTACGAATGCGCCCGTACAAGTTTAGTAACGGCTCGCGCCGCTTCTGGTCTTTGACCAACTCGCGGTGGATATGACTCATATGCGGTTCGCTGTGCAGCGCTGCCCGCCCTGCCAGCTGCTGCAAGGCGATGCGATCGACATTTTCTGCGATTTCGTCGGACAGCTGTTCACGTGATATCGCACGCGCGAGTTTTTGTGACAAATAGGGGTGGCCAGCCGTCCAGTAGTAAACGCGATCCAAGGCGGCCGTTGCCTGGACGGTATCGAGGTTCAGCTCGGTGGCAAACAGGTCGAGGTCGGCGCGCGAAAAATTGCCCAAGGCAATCGGCTGCGTGATATTGAACGGCGATAGCTCCGGCTCATCGATCAAACTCAGCGGATCACATTCGCCAAGCAACACAAAAGTAAGTCGCGAAAATTCCGGATCCGTGGCGCGCGCATTGTGCGCGGCGCGAATGCTCGCGAGCAATTGATCGGCATACGATAAATCTGCAATACACTGGATTTCGTCGACAAATACGACAATGCGCTCTTGCACGTTGCTGCAGAATGATTTCCGAATAGAATTCGACCAGGCGTTGGCGATTGCTCAGGATCGACTTGTCCTGCCACCATGACTGCAGATCGATACGAATTCGCAGCTGGCGCAGCAGCCTGTATGCGACGCTGTAGTACCAGCGGCCGGCATCAGTGCCGGCATCGCGATCGCCGATCTGCTCCAGATCCAGTATCGCGACTTTGAAGCCATTGTTTTCGAGTCGTGCTGCCGTTGCTGCAATCAGGCTGGACTTGCCACTGCGGTCAGGCGCGATGACGTGTGCGAAGCGCCCGGCGACCAGTGTCTCGTACAGGACATCGTCGGCGCCACGACGCACGTAACCGGCACGAACAGCGTGCAGCGGCGCACCGACGCTGAAGAATTCGCCAGTTGAGTCGAGTTTGACGCGTTCTTCGTCAGTCGAGTTTTCGTCGGAATTTCCGGTCATCCATAATCCCAGGGCAGCACGCTGCTGTATTCTCCCACAATGGCTGAATCGCGGCTGCTCAAAAAGGACTTGTTCGGCGAAATCCGGAGGATTGGCGCGGGTGACGAATCGCGTATCGTACGTGATTCGGGTGCGGCGAGCGGATGGGTACGATGGCTCGCGCGTCGCCTGATGCGTCGCGAAGCAGCGGTTCTGGCGGCGCTGGGCGACCTGGACGGGGTGCCGCATCTTGTAACGGTCGAAGGGGATTGTCTGACGCGCAGCTTTCTGCCTGGTACGCCTATGCACCGCGCGAGGCCGAGCGATCCAGGATACTTCAAGGCTGCGTCCAGGCTGCTTCGCCAGTTGCATCGGCTCGGCATCGTCCACAACGATCTGGCGAAAGAGCCGAACCTGCTGGTACGCGACGATGGCTCACCCGCGTTCATTGACTTTCAGCTCGCGTGGTTCGCGCCGCGGCGCGGCAGCCTGTTTCGGCTACTGGCCTACGAAGACATTCGGCACCTGCTCAAGCACAAGAGAAGCTATTGCCCGCAGCAACTGAGCCGACGCGAACTCGGCATTCTTGCAAACCCCTCGCGCGCCTCGCGTGTCTATATGTCGACGCTGAAACCGGCGTATATGTTTATTACACGGCGGCTTCTCGGCTGGGAAGATCGCGAAGGCGCGGCGGACCGTGGCGATCGCGGCTGAAGTTTCTGTATACTGCCGCGCCATGGACTACTGTCATCAACACAACCTCGTCGATCCCACTATTGTCGGCGCCGAGCGCCGCTACGGAATCCGTGTGACCTTGCCAAAGGGCGACACGATGCGAAAGATCCTCGGCGAGGATTGGGAAAGACTGCACTGGTATCCGAGCGAGGCAGACCGCGACAGTGCGTTCGAGCAAATGGCCATTCGCCACGGCTATTACCGCAACACGGATAGTCCAACGCAGGTGCTGGAAAAGATTGTCCGCTAGGCCTGGTCCGACTTTGCATCTGCGCCACTAGCGCGGCGGGGCGCCGAAAAACAGGTAGAAATTGGAGCGGCCGCCCTCTGCAAATCCAGCAGCGAGATACACGGGCCCGATTATCGTGTCGAGCCCGGCAAAGACACTGCCGTTGAAGCGCGCCGTATCGAATCTGATGTCCGAGCGCGACTCCCAGACATTGCCGGCTTCGGCAGAGACACCAAAATAGATCGGTACATCGAACAGGCCCCCTGCCGAATCGCCGACACGACGATAGTAGACCAGCCTGGCCAGTGCCGCATGCGGACCGCTGATCTCGCCACGCTCCAGCCCCGAAAGCCGCAGGAAACCACCCAACGGGAAGAAGTTCTCGATCGAATCTTCGGCACCGATGGTCGTCGCGTAACTTAGCCCGAGCTGCAAACTGCTCTTGCCGCGGCTCAAGGTGGCGTCGATATCCGCCTGCAACGAATTGAAACGCTCGTCGGCTCCCAGCCCTGGCAGTGACTGCCTCCAGCTCAGGTCCGCGCGAATGCCGCGCCGGGGAAACCGCGCATCGTCACGAGTATCGAAACGCAGACGGCTCAGAATGCCCCCGGTATCGAACTTGACATTCGGAATCGATGGATCACCAACTTTTACCCTCCCCCTGCCGGTTCCGTAATAACTGCCGATGCGAAATTCGCCAGACGATCCAATCTCGGCGCCAAGATCGAGTCCGAGCTCGGATTCCGATATGCGGTAGCGCGCGATGACGCTATCTGCGGCAAAGGCGTTGATGTTGTATTGCCGCAGGTCGACTCTTGGCGCGACGAAGAATTGCGAAGCAGCGCCAAATGGCTGGTAGAACTCCGAGAACAGCGCCGGGGACGTGCCGAGCTGCAGGTCTGTTTGCCATTCCCCACCGTGCGGGTTGAGCCCCGTCATCGTCAGGCGCGTCCCGAGATCGAAGGCCGTGGCGCCCTCAAAATCGTTTTCGAGCGATACCGCAAACTGGAGAATATTTGGTCCCCAGCTCTTGGCACGCGCCGAGAACTCGACCCCCGTGGCCCCATTTTCCTCGACGAGTTCGTAACTGACCTGCTCATAAAGGCCCAGGCCAAACAGGCGATCCGCATCGGCTGCGAGCTGCTCGCTGTTGATCCGGTCGCCCACCTCGACCTCAAGACGTGACTCGAGTATTGCGGGCGATACCCGACCGTCGTGCGTGACGCGAACGAATGCGAGCTTGCCACCTGCATCGGGCTCGCTGGCGCGTCGAGCCAGGTGGTCCGCAAACTCCCGTTCAGAGACCGATAGTTGCTCCAGTCTATGCGATTCGGACGCCGTCGCGCGCACTCCGGGTTCGATCGTCTGAGCGATATGAGCAAAATCACTGGAAGCAAAAGTCCCCAGTTCAGGTCGAATGAGAATATCGTTGTCGGCCAGCGTATCGATTTGGCGCAGCGTCTCCTTGCGAATCAGGATCGTGAGCATCTGTTCCGAAATCGTCAATGCAGATCTAAGTTCATCTGCCGCGTACAAAGGAAATTCGACGTCGACCGCGATCACAATATCGACGTCCATTTGCCGCACAACATCAATAGGCAGATTGCCGACGATGCCACCATCCACCAGCAAACGATCGCCAAGACGCAGCGGCGCGAAAACACCAGGCACTGACATGCTCGCGCGAATCGCCTTCGCAAGGTCACCCTCCCCCATCACATAGGCTTCGCCTCGCTCAATATCCGTCGCGATCGCGCGAAACGGTATCGGCAAATCGTCGAAATCAGCAATATGCGAAACGCCAAGCATCAGTTCACGCAGTATCAGGTCCAGCTTCTGGCCCTCGACGACCCCCATGGGTAACAACAACTCGCTGTCGCGAATTCCCAGCTCGAAATTGATCGGGTACTGCGCATCGTCCTGTTTACGCCTGAAGCTCAGGTCCGTGCGCGACGCTTTGTCAGACAGCGCGTCGGCCCAATCCAGGGTGGCTACAACCTCTTCGAGCTCGTCAGTACTCATTCCGGATGCGTACAGCCCGCCCACAATTGCACCCATGCTCGTGCCTGCAATGGCATCGATCGGCACACGTTGGCGTTCGAGTTCTCGCAGCACGCCAATATGCGCCGCGCCACGGGCGCCGCCACCGCCCAATACGAGCCCTATTCGCGGCCTCTCAGCATGGGACAAAGTGCTCGCTAACATCAGGATTAGCGCGAGCGCACAGTGCAATCTCTGTAAAACAGTTCGAATTCTCATCGGCAACTCTTTTTCTCGGGGACGATCTGACCTGCGGCGATTATAATGGCGCGCTTGCCCGGAGGCTGCATGCGACCAAGATTTCGACAAAGCTACAACAATCTGTGCCTGGCGACGCTGATAATTATCGGGCTGCCAGCTGCCGCAGAGAGCAGCGACGACCAGCCGATCAGCGAGCTCGTGGTCACGAGCCAACGCCGCCAGGAACCGCGGCTTTTGCACGCCGGAAATATTGACCGGCTGGATGGCGCGACGATAGCCGATGTTCAACACCAGCACATTCATGAACTCCTGACCCGTGTCTCGGGAGTATGGCTTAGCCGCGGCAGCGGTCAGGAGCACCTCACGGCGATTCGCTCGCCTGTGCTTACCGGTGGCGGCTCCTGCGGCGCGTTCCTGTTTCTCGAGGACGGGATACCCACGCGACCGGCGGGTTTCTGCAACGTCAATTCTTTGTTCGAGATAAATGCCGAGCAGGCGCACTCTGTTGAAGTGATTCGCGGCCCTGGCAACGCGCTTTACGGATCGAATGCCCTGCACGGCATCGTCAACGTGCTGATGCCAATGCCGGGTTCTGCCAGAAACCCTCTCGTCGCGCTCGAAGTCGGTGCCAATAATTTCGTCCGCTTCCGTGGCGCTGTGCCTTTCGATACGGAATCATCCTGGCTTGGCTCAGCCGTTTACGCCGACGACGGCGGTTTTCGCGATGATTCCGGCTACCGGCAGGGAAAGGTGCATTTAAAACGCGCCTGGCAGTTGCAGGATGGCGGTTTCACTGTCGGATTCTCTGCAAGCGATCTGGACCAGGAAACAGCTGGCTTCATACTCGGAGAAGATGCCTACAAGGACCCTGCAATCAATCGCAGCAACCCGAACCCTGAGGCGTTTCGGAATGCTTCGAGCCAGCGGCTGTATGCCATCTGGACCCGGCGAATGGAGCGCTTCGACCTCGACGTACGTCCGTATGTGCGACACACGGACATGCGTTTTCTGCAGCACTTCCTGCCGGGCCAGCCGCTTGAGGAAAACGGCCATGTCAGTGCGGGCGTCATCGCGACAGCCCGGCACGGCGGCGAGCACAGCCAGACGATAGTTGGCGTCGATGTCGAATGGTCAGATATGTTCCTCAGGCAATCGCAGGACGGTCCGACCGACGGGTCTGCATTTCTGATAGCGACGCGACCGGAGGGCGACCATTACGACTACGACGTTAGCAGCCGCGGCGTCGCAACCTACGTGCAGAGCGACTTTCAGCTCAGCGAGAGCGTGACTTTCGGTGCAGGACTGCGCGTTGACTACCTGCGGTACGACTATGACAACCTCATGCTGACCGGTAACACGCGCGATGATGGCACCGAGTGCGGCTTTGGCGGGTGCTTGTATTCGCGACCTGCAGATCGCAGTGACAGCTTTACGAATCTTGCTCCCAAGTTGTCCCTGGGCTACAGGCTCAGTGAATCGGCCAGTGTCTTCACGACGCTTTCGCGCGGATTCCGCGCACCGCAGGCGACCGAGCTCTATCGACTGCAGAGCGGCCAGCAGGTTGCGGACCTGGGTTCGGAGCGACTGGATGCGTTCGAGGTCGGTGTTCGCAGTGCCCGAAAAGCGCTATCGCTCGATGTCGCCCTATTCGCGATGCAGAAGCGCGGCAGCGTCTTCCGCGATGCCGACGGTTTCAATGTAACCGGCGCGCGCAGCAAGCACCTCGGCATAGAGCTTGCCGCCGACTGGCAGTTGGGCGCCGACTGGTTCCTGGATATCGATGCGAGTTATGGCCGCCACACCTACGATTTCGACGCTGTTGCGCTGCGCGGCGAGACGTTTGTTTCGGGGCAGGATATCGACACAGCTCCCCGCTGGCTCGGCAGCGCCGAACTCCGGTATGAGCCGAGCGATACTCTTAACATCGGGCTGCAGTGGACAGCGATCGGCAAATACTACGTCGACGCCGAAAACCAGTTTCGCTATCCGGGACATGCAATCGCAAACCTGCGTGGCGGCGTGCGGCTGTCCCCAACACTCGACGTTGTGCTGAGACTCAATAACATTGCCGATCGGGATATCGCCGACCGTGCCGACTACGCGTTTGGCAATTTTCGATATTTTCCGGGCCGTGGACGCGAGTTATTCGTCGAGATTCGCTATGCACCCAAAGAGTCGCTGTAAGCGTGCAGAGCTTCGATCTGTGCGTGCCGTTCGGCATCGCTCCAGCCAAATTCGTTGGCTGCAATCGCGGCAACCATTTCGTAGAGCGGCCTGCCCTGGTCCGCGTCGAGCCCGAGCATCAGCCTGCGATACACAATATCGATCAGTGTCCGCGGCAACTCTTCACGAATAACAAACACCACCTCGGCGGCCAGCACTCTGTGTGCCGAATCAATCGTCTTCCGCAGTGACGGCACCGCGCGCGCAAGGTCGAGCAAATCGACGGCGCGCCCCCCGTATATGCTGAGCAGGCGCTCGACTCCAGCGTCAGATAAGCCGTCCAGATCCTGCAGCGACTCACGGGCCTCATCAAGTCGGTATGCGCCCGGCAGCCGCGTGTCCTGAGTTCGACACTCCGGTAGTTTGCGGTCCAGCATTTTGCCGAGACGATCGATCGTTTGCTCGGCCAGGTTGCGATACGTGGTCAGCTTGCCGCCGATGATCGATATGAGACCGGCAGCAATTTTTTTGTTCTTCTTGATGATATGGCGCCGCGTGATTGAAGACTCCGGGCCCTTCTCACGACGCGGCAGCGGTCGCACGCCCGCGTAGGCATAGTGAATATCATTCGCGTCGAGATTCGCCTCCGGAAAGACACGGTTTGTCTCCGCCAGCAGGTAATCGACTTCGGCCCGACTGGCCCGGATCTCGGCGAGGTCCCCATCATAGCGAATGTCCGTCGTGCCGATCAGGTAAAGACCATTCCACGGAATAATGAAGAACGGCCGGCCGTCGCTGACCGCCTCGACGTAGCAGGCATCCTCTGGCGCACCGTCGAACTTGCCGACAATGATGTGGCTACCCTTTGTTCCCCCGATCAGCCGTTTTGTCGCTGTGCCGGTCATGCTCAAAACCTGATCGACCCAGGGCCCCGCCGCGTTGATTACAATTTTGACTGCGACTTCACATGACTCTCCGGTCAGAGCGTCCCGATACTCGAGCGACGCAACGGAATCGTTTTCGATGTTGATGCGTGTCACTTTGCTGTACGTACAAATCTCGGCGCCGGCCGAACGCGCCGCGAGAAGATTCTCGAGTACGAGCCGCTCTGCAAAAGTCACCTGCGCATCGTAATACCGCGCAGCGCCGCGAAGCCCGTCTTTCTTGAGGCCCGGCGCACTGTCGATGGCCTCGGTGCGACTCAGCATGTCATGGCCCGGCACGGTCTTGCCCACAGATAGCAGGTCGTAAACGATCATTCCGAGCCGGATCAGAAGCGGGCCGCGCTTCGCCGACTCATAGATCGGAATAAAAATCCGGATTGGCGTGACGAGATGTGGCGCGATCTTGCGCAAGGTTATTCTCTCGCGAAGCGATTCGTGAACCAGCGGTAACTCGCCGTATTCAAGATAGCGGAGACCGCCGTGAATCAGGCGGCTGGATATCCATGACGTGGCGCTGCAGATGTCATTCTGATCGAGAACGATGACGCGCAGACCCCTGAGGGCCGCGTCACGCGCAATACCAGCGCCGTTGATGCCCGCGCCGATGACGGCAACGTCGAATGGCACAGCATCGGTTCGCATCAGGGTCGGGTTTGCCCGCTGCCGCGAACGACGTACTTGTAGCTCGTAAGTTGGTCCGCGCCAACGGGACCTCGTGCGTGTATGCGACCCGTTGCGATGCCGATTTCTGCGCCCATGCCGAATTCGCCGCCGTCAGCGAATTGCGTCGACGCGTTATGCAAGACGATCGCGCTATCAACGTTGCCGAGAAAACGCTCGGCTGCCGCAGCGTCGTCCGTGACGATGCTCTCGGTGTGTCCGGAACCATACTGCGCGATGTGCCGAACTGCCTGATCGATATCGTCGACGACCCGAATCGAAATGACCGCATCAAGATACTCGGTCGACCAGTCGTCCTCCGTTGCCGCTAATGCCGACGGTACGATTGCACGCACCTCATCATCGCCGCGAATCTCGCAGCCCGCGTCACCGAGCGCGACCGCCACTACAGGAAGCACGCGTTCGGCCGCGGCACGATCGACAAGCACAGTTTCTGCGGCACCGCAGATCCCGGTACGACGCATCTTCGCGTTCAGCACGATGTCACGCGCCATGTCCGGGTCGGCGGCTTCGTGCAAATAGACGTGGCATATTCCTTCGAGATGTCCAATGACCGGCACTCGCGCCTCTTCCTGCACCCGCTTGATCAGGCTCTTGCCACCACGCGGCACGACAACATCGAGCCACTGGCCCATCGATGACAGCAGGTAACCCACGGCGTCGCGATCCGTTGTCGCCACCATCTGCACAGCATCCGCATCGACGCCGGCCGTGGAGAGGCCTTCGCGCAGGCACTGGTAGATCGCGTGGCTCGAGTGGAAGCTTTCGGAGCCACCGCGCAGGATGGACGCATTGCCCGACTTCAGGCAAAGAGCAGCCGCATCGGCGGTCACATTGGGCCGGCTTTCGTAAATGATGCCGATCACGCCCAGCGGAACGGTTATGCGCTGTATTGACAGGCCGTTGGGCCGGTCCCACTCCGCAATCACGCGGCCCAGCGGATCCGCAAGGCCGGCCACGGCCTCGATACCGGAAGCCATACCTTCGATACGCTCGGCATCGAGCATTAGCCGGTCGAGCAACGCCGAGCTCAGACCGCGCTCCCTGGCCTCGCCCATGTCGGCTGAATTAGCCGCAAGAATCTCATGGCCACGCTTGCGGATTGCGTTGGCCGCCGCGAGTAGCGCGTCATTGCGATCTTCGTTGCCCGTCATCGCCAGCGTGGCTGCCGCACGGCGCGCGGCCACGCCCATTGCAATCATCGTGTCAGCAATCATTTTCGAATAACACCAATTCGTCGCGATGCACCATGACCGAACGACCACGGTAACCCAGCCGCTCCTCAATTTGTTCAGAGTGGCACCCGATGATGAGCACAGCTTCATCATCCGAATATTCGGCAAGGCCGCGGCCGAGTTCGTTTCCCGAGCTATTTACCAAAGTGACGACGTCACCACGCCGAAAATTGCCGACGACTTCCACGACGCCAACGGGCAGCAGGCTCTTGCCATCGTTGAGTGCGCTGGCAGCACCGTCATCGAGTCGGAGCTCGCCGCGCACCTCAAGGACACCTGCAAGCCACTGCTTGCGGGCGGCCGCGGGCGTGCCCTCGGCGCGAAATACGGTACAACGGCCGCCGGCAGCCAATGTCTCGAGCGGTCGGTCGACTGTGCCGCTCGTGACAACGGTTGAACACCCGGCATGCGTCGCGATACGCGCAGCCTGCACTTTTGTTGCCATGCCGCCGCTACCGATATCGGAACGCGTTTCGCCGGCCATGCCGACAATGTCTTCGCTTATCTTGCGGACCTCTGGAATGTGTTTGGCAGTGGCGTCACTGCCGGGATCGGCCGTGTACAGCCCATCGACATCGGACAACAAGATGAGTGCGTCAGCCATAACCAGCTGTGCGACACGCGCAGCGAGGCGGTCGTTGTCCCCGTAGCGGATCTCCTCGGTCGCTACGGTGTCGTTCTCGTTAACGATCGGTACAACAGAGTGCTCGAGAAGTTTTAGCAGCGTTCCGCGGGCATTCAGAAAACGGCGCCGATTCTCAGTGTCTTCCGGTGTCAACAGGACCTGCGCGGCCGCGATACCGTTCACGCCCAGGGCCTCCTGGTACGCATGCACGAGCTGTACTTGTCCAGCTGCCGCTGCCGCCTGAAGCTCTTCAAGTCGTGCCCGGCTCTTATTAATGTTCAGAACAGTACTGCCAATCGCAATTGCACCGGATGAAACGATCAGGACTTCGTGGCCGCCGCCCTGCAATGTTGCAATGTCCTCGGCCAATCCTTCCAGCCAGCCACGATGTACATGTCCATCGTCGCCAATCAACAGCGATGAGCCGACTTTAATGACCAGGCGGCGGTACTCGGATAGCACGAACCCCGACATCAGCTACGCAGACAGATGATGGTGTGCGTCAAACGACGACAGCGTCACCTCTCCCTTCGACACCGCGACGCTGCCACTTCGAGCCACGGCCGAGAGCTCGCCGATCTCGCCAGCCTCCGCGACAAATGCGTCAATTTCGCCGACGCGACCTGTAAGCTGGATCGTACAGCTGACCTGTGCCTCATCGAGGATATCCGCACCGTGTTTTTTCGCAAACGCGAGTGCCTTGGCAAGACCGCCCGTCGTCAGCTTCAGCTTGACGATAGCCAGCTCCCGCTCGAAGTGATCACCGAGCGTCATGTCATGGATGTTGACGACATCGACCAGCTTTGCGAGCTGCGAATTGAGTTGTTCGATCGCCGCATCGGAGCCCGAAACCACGATCGTTACGCGAGAAACCGTTGGATCGTCGGTTGGTGCAACATTGAGCGTATCAATATTGTAGCCACGTGAAGAAAACATCCCGGTCATGCGCGTCAGCGCACCAACTTCATTCTGCAAGAGGACTGATATTGCGTGTCGCATGGCATCTAGCTCAATTCATTCGAGTGAGACCAGCTCGGCCTCGTATTCGCGGATGGTGGCCCAGTTGATCGAGTATTGCAATGCACCAAGAATTAGTAAACACTCGCGGAAAATCCGTAACTTACGTAACGCACGACGGCATTGTGAACGAACAGGCCACAAGCAGGCAAAGCAACGGGCATCCGCTCGCGGGCACGCGTATGACTGGCGCCGATATGGTCGTGCAGGTGCTGGCTGACGAAGGCGTCGACACGATCTTCGGCTACAGCGGTGGCGCGATCCTGCCGACCTACGACGCCGTCTTTCGCTACAACGATACCCACAAGACGGATGCCGGCAAGGCCGCAATGCCGCTGATCGTGCCCGCTAACGAACAGGGTGCCGGATTTATGGCGTCGGGTTATGCGCGGGCAAGCGGCAAAGTCGGCGTCGTCATGGTGACTTCCGGCCCGGGTGCGACGAACACGGTGACGCCGGTTCGCGACTGCATGGCCGATTCGGTGCCGATCGTCGTGATCTGCGGGCAGGTCCCGACTGCAGCGA
The DNA here is from genome assembly GCA_963711285.1 of uncultured Gammaproteobacteria bacterium. GTDB lineage: Bacteria > Pseudomonadota > Gammaproteobacteria > Steroidobacterales > Woeseiaceae > UBA1847. The sequence continues at coordinate 282,801 of CAVQDJ010000013.1, forward strand.
TTGGCACCGACGCATTCCAGGAAGCTCCGGTCTCGGCCATCATGGGCGCGGTCGCAAAACACATCTTCCTCGTTACCGATGCGAATAAGCTCGAGGCAACCATGCGCAGTGCCTTCGAACTGGCACGAACCGGTCGGCCGGGCCCGGTCGTCGTCGACATTCCGAAGGACATTCAGAACTGGGAAGGCGACTTCAGAGGCCAGGGTGAGCTGCCGCTGGTCGGTTATCACAGACGCCTGAAGGCTGTCACAGAAAACCATCTGGGCGACGACTTGAGCGAGCGGTTCTACAAAATGCTCGCGCAGTCAGAGCGGCCGTTGATCTACGCCGGCGGCGGCGTTATCAACGCAAACGCGGCCAAACCTCTGCGCCGATTTGCCAATGAGTACGGCATACCGGTCACAACGACACTCATGGCACTGGGCGCCAGTGACACGACGCACCGGCTCGCGCTGCACATGCTCGGTATGCACGGCATCGCTTCTGCCAACTACGCTGTCGAGGACTGCGACTTCCTGATCACCGTTGGTGCACGATTCGACGACCGCGTCGCTGGTGATCCCGACGGCTTCGCCCCCAGGGCGAAAAACATCGCCCATTTCGATGTCGACATTGCTGAGATCGGCAAGGTCAGACGCGCCAGCTGGCATCACATTGGAATGCTCGCCCGCGATTTGAGTGATCTGCTCGATTACGGCAGGCGCATAGAGTTCAGCAAGGACTATTCGAGCTGGCACGAGGAAATTGCTCATCTCAAAAAAGAGTACTGCCTGAACTACGATCGCAACAGCGATTTGATACAGCCTTACGCCGTTATCGAGGAAATCAATCGGCACGCGAAAGGTGAAGCGATCATTTCCACGGGCGTCGGCCAACATCAGATGTGGGCTGCACAGTATTTTGACTATCGTGAACCGAGGCTCTGGCTCACATCTGGCAGCATGGGCACGATGGGTTTCGGATTGCCCGCAGCCATTGGCGCACAGTTCGCAAGACCTGACCGCATTGTTGTTGATATTGACGGCGACGCGAGCATTCGAATGAACATTGGCGAGTTGGAGACGGCTACAACCTACAAGCTGCCCATCAAAGTCGTTGTGCTCAATAACTACGGCGACGGCATGGTGCGGCAGTGGCAGAAGCTTTACTACGACAGCCGGATGTCGGGCAGTGACAAGTCACTGCACAGCAAGGACTTCGTCAAGGCCGCCGAGGCAGACGGATTCAAATTCGCGAAAAAGCTCGACAGGAACGATGACCTGCAGAAAATTGTCAAAGAATTTATGGAATTCGATGGTCCTGCATTTCTTGAGGTCATCATAGACCCCGATGCAGGCGTTTACCCGATGGTCGGCCCTGGGCTAAGCTATGACAAGATGATTACGGGCGAATTCATCAAGAGCCGCAGCAAACCCGCTGACGATCAACCTGACCCGAGCGAGATGTTCTGACCGGCTGTGACGCCACAATGACAACTCTGACTCCAACATTCTCCCGCACGATTACAGGCCATCTGTCCGAGCTACTCGAGTTCCCGCGCCTGCTAATTGAACGTGATGTCGATTTCACGTATTGCAACTTCGCTGGTCAGTTCGACGAGAATTCGACGAACTGCACGAACTGCGAGTTCGGTGAGGCCTGTCAGTGGCTCAATCAAGAGCGTTCGCCTTCGACCGACGCATGTTCTGTCGAACAACTCGTTGACGCGCTGCAGACTGCCGAAGAATATCTGCGAACCAGAACCAGCCACTCCAGGTCGTGCAATTGCGAGACCTGCACCTGGTTGCGCGAGGCGCGCCATTTCCTGCACACCCGTTCGCATTGGACATAATCTGACGATCCGAGATGTGTGAGACCAGTCACGCCGCGCTATCCGCCGGCGCGTAGACTCCGTTTGTAATGGCGAGCACAGCTCTTCGCCGCCAAGCCCTGGAGACCGATTATGAAGCGCACGTCCGCCTGTACCTTGCTTCCACTGATTCTCGTCGCCGCTTGCGGTGGCAGTGGCAATAGCGGCGGTGGCAACACCCCGCCGCCGAATGAGGACTTCGGCATTACGTCGAGTAATGCGAAGCAGGCATCCAAGGTGGCCTATCAGTCTGTGATTACGAGCGGCGACATCGCTGACCTTGTCGGAAGCTCGGGACTAACCGGAAACGGCGGCAGCAACTTTTCAAAACCTGACGCTGGTACACAGCTCAAGGGTGCGATTTCGTCGTTGGTGCAAAACATTCCATTCGGGCCGACCCAACTGCCCTGCGTGGTTTCAGGATCATTGACTATCTCGGGTGATCTGGCCAATCCACTAACCCTGACTGCCGGAGATACGGTTATCGCCGACTACGACAACTGCGACGACGGCGTGGGCGAAATAATAGACGGCACGCTCGATTTCGTTGTCGACGCGTTCACGGGCGACCTCATCACCGGGGCTTACGCCCTTACGATGACCATGGATCTGGTCAACTTTCAGGTGGCGACGGCTATTGACGTATCTATGGCCAATGGTGATGGAACGGCGACGCTGAACAGTATGCTGGCACCGTACGTTGAAGCCTCGGCAAGCGGCAACTCGATGACGACGGATACCAACGGCGCGACCGAAACGCTGTCGGCTTACTCCTCGGCGCAGACGATTGATGCGGGTCTTGATCCGGCGCCCTACACGATGATCGCCTCAGGCATGCTCGACAGCTCGCAGTTGTCGGGTGTAGTTGCTTATTCGACGCCAGTCATGTTCGAGGGCTTTGGTAACGACTATCCGAACACGGGCGAGCTGCTTATCGACGGTGGTGGCAGTAGCGCGCTTCTTGTTGCGATAAACAACGTCGATGTTCGAATTGAGATCGACTCCGACGGTGACGGCACAGTCGACGACACAATAATGACGACCTGGGCGGAACTGGCGAGTCCTTAACAGTCGGCTGACTGCCGGCTAGCGAGGCTAACCCACCCGCAGACACCACTCTGGTATTATGTGAACTGGAGCAAGGACTGCCGGGCCGATTTGCAGGACATTGTAGGGGCCATGCTGATCACGCCGAAACGGGACAATCTCAACAAGATCGTCATCCTCAATCCCAAAGGAGGATGCGGCAAGTCTACTCTGGCCACGAATATTGCCGCCTGTTACGCGCGCCGCGGCCCGCAACCCGCCATCATGGACTACGATCCGCAGGGTTCGACGACTGCCTGGCTCAAGCGTCGCTCGAACGAGCTGCCGGCTATTCACGGCATTGCCGCGTACAAGAAGTCGATGCAGGCGACCAGAAGCTGGCAACTGCGAGTGCCCGATGACACGGTCAATCTCATCGTCGACTCACCGGCCAGCATTTCGCATGACGACCTTCGGGAACTGACACGAGACGCGTCGAGCATTCTCGTGCCGGTTCTGCCGTCTTCAATGGATATCGATGCGGCATCGAAATGCATCGCAGATCTGTTGCTGGTTGCCAAGGTCAATCGCAACGAGGGCAAACTTGCAGTCATTGCGAATCGCACGCGCAAGAACACCAGGAGCCTCGGCCGCCTCATGCGCTTTCTTGACTCTCTCGGCATCCCGATTGTCGCAGTGCTGCGCGACAGCCAGAATTTCGTGCACGCGGCTGAGAACGGCGTTGGCCTGCACGAGATGCAGCCGAGTCGTGTTCGCGCAGATGTTGAGCAAATCGAGAAGATTGTTACCTGGCTGGATGGCTGGGAGGCACGCCGCAAGCGAGCGCTGCATATTACAGGTATGCGTCGTCAACCATTCTCGCGTGTCTCGATGCTGCGCAAACCTCAGGTCCGCTCTGTCTGAATTGACGCGAACAACTCCGCGTCGACATTACCACCAGAAATCACAATCGCCGTCGTCTTGCCGGCAGTATCCACTTTGCCTGAAAGGACTGCCGCCAACGCAACTGCGCCGCCCGGCTCGACGACGATTTTCAGATTTCGAAATGCGAAGCGCATAGCCGCTTTGACTTCCTCTTCCGACACGACCAGCCCTCCGTCGACGAGACGCTGCATGATTTCGAACGTGATCTTGCCCGGCGATTCTGTAAGCAGCGCGTCGCAGATAGAACGTGCCGTCGGATCGACGCTGACCCGCCGCCCGGCCCGCAATGAACGCGTTGTGTCGTCAAAACCTTCGGGCTCGACGGCGTAAATCGAAACATCGGCGAGACGCGCTTTCAGCGCTACCGCGCTGCCGGACGTGAGTCCGCCACCGCCGCAGCAGATCAACACCTGGTCTGCCGCGCCCCCCAGGCGTTGCGACTGCTCGGCGATCTCCAGGCCGACCGTTCCCTGTCCGGCAATGATGTGCGGATGATCAAATGATGGCACGAGCTCGGCACCGCGGTCGGCCGCGATCTTGCGGGCGATAGCCTCCCGGTCGCCGCCATAGCGTTCGTAAGTAATGACCTCGCCGCCAAGGCTGCGCGTATTCTCCAGTTTGGCTTGCGGTGCATCCTCGGGCATCACAATGGCTGTGTGGATGCCAAGCAGTTTGCCCGCCAGCGCGACACCCTGTGCGTGATTGCCCGAGGACCAGGCAACGACGCCCCGCTTCGCCTGCTGCGGAGTCAGCTGGCTGAGCAGGTTGTAGGCGCCACGAATCTTGAAGGAACCAATGCTCTGGAAGCACTCGGGCTTGATGAGTACCTTGCCGCCGGCAATGCGATCGAGTTCGACGTTCTGCAACAGCGGCGTTTCAACAACGATACCGTCCAGTCTTTTGGCCGCAGCCTCGATGTCCGCAATAACGACCGTGTCGATCAAGCGTTGTCGGCCTCGGGAATCAGGCGGTCGATCTTCGCGGCACAGATGAAATCGTTGTCCGACAGGCCGTCAATGGCATGCGTTGTGTAACTCACGTCGCAGCTGCCGTAGCTGACTGTCAAGACCGGATGGTGCCCTTCGCTGATCGCGATCCAGGCAACTGCGTTGGCAAATCCAAGTGTGCGACTGTAGGCCGGAAACTCGAATCGCCGCGAGATTTCGAGACCGTCCTCACTGAGGTTCCAGTTTTCGTGCAGTGCCTGCAGCAGTTCCCGGGCCTGATCCGGCCGCAGCGGCTCGACGCCGCCCTCGCAGGGCTTGCAGTGCCGTGTAACGAGTTCATCCATAGGGACCAACTATAACCAAAAAAAGCCGGCCCCGAGGAGCCGGCGATCAAGAGACTCGAAACGAGTCAGGGGAAGTTCGGCAATATCAGGGGTTCGACGCCAAAGGCTGGTTGTCGTAGGCAGGCTGCTCGTCGTCTATGAACAACTTCAGGCTCACGCGGCGCTCAAGCGCATAGCTGTCTGCGGACTGGTCCTGGGCCGGTGCTTCACCATGCGCATTGATGTGTATCCGTGACGCGCTGACGCCAGCAGAGATCAGCTGATCGCGAACGAACTCGACGCGTTTTCTCGAGAGTTCAAGATTATATTTTGCGTCGCCACGTTCGTCGGCAAAGCCGTCCAGTTCTAGCCGAATGTCAGGCATCGATGCCAGACCGCCGGCAAGCTCCGCAAGCCGGCCTCCGGTAGTATCGGCGAGCACGTATTCATCAGTGCGGAACAGCAGATCCATCGAAATGCCGGCCTGCATCAGGTTGATCAGCTTCGGTCTGTCAATGGTGCGGAACCGTTCGAGTTCGACGCTGAGCGTGTCCATGTCAGAATTGAGCGCGCGAACATCGTTCTCGAGTACGGTAACTTTATCGCGTGAGCGGTCCAGCGAGCCGTTGAGAACTTCGATGGTTTCGGTCTTTCTGTGCATCTTGTCGCCTACTTTGGCACCGATCGCCGCACCGATAACGAAGCCGACCGGGCCTCCTGCCAACGCGCCAACGACCGCGCCTGTGCCGACGCCGATGTTCTCTTGTTTGGAAGCCGCTTTTGCGAACGCGGGGGATGCTGTGGCAAGGGATATCGCCAGGGTTATTGCCAGGGTGTATCGCATTGGTATGTCCTCCATCGTGTGTCAATCATCGATGGAGGTCATTACAAGGCAGAAAACCGCTGCCGGACGGCCAGCATCATGGAGAGCCAGCGATCAATTGTGGTGAATTATGGCGACTGCTAAGTGCGATTCGGGTCCGACAGCGCGACGAAGGTGCCTCCATTTCTCTCACAGAGAATGCGCATGAGCTGCGCATAGCGACGTGTGGTGTCGGACATATTCCGCCCGGGCTCGAAAAAGAACGGAAATCCAACGGCATGAATCCGGACCATGCGGTTGCCGTTCTCGTCCTCGCGGTTGACGGTATCGACCTGCCGAATGACGGTCTCCACCGAGCGTCCACTGAATTCATCGCCAAACACGTAAATGCTGATCTTTTTGTCCGGTGACCAGTATGTACTGATCGCGTAGATAATTCCGTCGACAGGATTACTGTCACTGAAAGGCCGCCACGTGCGCATCGTATTGATAATCGCCTGGCGGCGCCCCGGCGTATCGGGAATCCATTTGCCGGCATATTGCTTGAACATGTAGCTACCATTGTCATTCATGATCTGAATGCCCTTGACCTGGGGATAGACGTCCAGCGTTTCCGTCAGCTTCTCGATCGCACGGTCCCAGTTGAACCGCTGCATACTGCCGGACGTATCGATCAGGAAGATCACGTATTCGCTGTCGACCGGAATCCCGGCGACGGCATCCTCTTTGGCTGAGCGATAGTAAGGCGCCAGGCGGCGCATCTCTTCGGAGAGCCGCTGTTTGGTGACGCGTAACGCACCCTCATCGAGCGTCGCCTCGGATTCCTGCTGGGTCGCCGCATATTGGCCCTGTACTGTGTTGAGCTCTCCCTGCAGGCGCGCAAGGCGCAGCTCGCTCGTCAAAGCCTGCTCGCGGACATCCTCCAGTTCGCGATCGATAACAGACGTTTCGCCGCGAATGTCGAACAGCTCTTGCTGCAACAGCGCGATCAACTGTTCGAGGTCGTCCTGAGTTTTCTCGATAATCACAGGCTCGTAGATCTTGCTGAGAACGAGCAGCAGAATGATCGCGCCGAAACCGCAACAAATGCAGTCGAGAAACGACAGGCTGAACGCTTCAACGTTTCGGCGCTGCTTCCGCTTCATGTCGAATACCACCTCATGTCTACGGCCAGTCCTTGCTGACGCTGATAAATGAACCGCCTGTTCGATATGCCAGCACCCAGTAAACGATCGGTGCCTCGTAGTCACCTTCGAGCGGATAGAGAAAGACATTGACCGGAATACCGCTCGGCAGTTCACGCAAGGCATTGAAGTGCATGCGGTAACGCTCACGCCCGCTGACGGTTCTCCGACTCGACGTTGTTTCGTCCATTGTCGGCAGGCCGTCAACGAGCAGAATAATGTTGTCCGGGGCCGGTGTGAGTTGCGACGCGACTTCCCAGGCAGCCTTCATATTCGTGCCGTTTTCCGGCGCGGTTCGCCGCAGCACCCGAATCGCCTCATCGAGCTGGGTGCCGTCGTCGGCCTTCAACCAGACTCCGTCGCTGCCCTTGATTACGGGTTCAGCATCGTTATTGAACATGTAAATCTGAAACTCGCTACCGGGCAGGAACTGCGCCGTCAACCAGTCGACGCTGGCGACGACCTGGCGCCATTTAACCGCTCGCAGCTTGTCGTCCAGCGACATGTTGCGGCGCCGTATGATGTTCACGATCGTGTCGTCGAGCATGCTCGCAGAACGGTCAACGAGGATCAGCGTGCGTCTGCCACCGAGTTTGAGGCCGGTCAGGTATTGGCGGTCGCCCTCGCCTTTGAATTCGCGCAGCTTGTTGCCTTCAGCATCATCTTCCGCGGCGAGTGCGAGCAAGCGCTTGACTTCTTCTTCGAGCGACTCGATGTCGGTCTGCAGTTTCTCGATACGCTCGATCTCGGCAAGCGTTTCCGAATCGTATTGCGCCAGCTCGGCACGCAGCTCCTCGATCAAACGCGATTATCTGCGTAATCTGCCCTTCTGCGGTGTCCGTTTCGGATTTGAGGTCCTCCATCGTGTTCTTCGCCAGCACGAGATTCTTGCGACCTTCGAGGATCTCGACTTCTATCTTGCGGGTCTCCGCCATCAGGTCCGTCGGATCCTGCTCGGTGGTTTCCCTGACCTGGGCGTTGATGATCATGAAAAACAGGATGACCGCGCCAAACCCGCAACTCATACAGTCCAGGAACGACATGCTGAATACTTCAAATGGCCGTCGCTTACGCGCCATCGATCAATCTCCGTCGTAATCAGCCGCAGCTCGTAACCCGGGCGTACCAAGCCGGATCAGGTCACCAGTCTGCAGCACCGCCGAGCCGTCGATGCGGTGACCATTGAGAAACGTGCCATAGCGGCTGTAGTCGCGCACGATGCACTGGCCATTTTCTTGCTGCAAAGAGCAGTGCCGGCGCGAAACGCCCGGCATGTCCTGTTGCAACTCGATATCGCGATCGCCGTCCGCATGCTGCGACCCCAGCGTAAGCGGCGTTGTATCGATCTGGTATGCGGTGTTATCAAACAGCACGTGCGTCGGCTGACCCTTGTAACTGACTGCAGCCGCATGCTTCACCTCTATCGGTGCCTGGTCCCAGGGCAGTTGCCGGATAAGGCTGACGTGTTCATCACTGGACTGCATATCGCGGCACCGCGACAGCAAACCGCGAGCCGTCGCTCCGGGCTCCTGAAGAAACAAATCGCCGCCAACGCGGGCACTCAGTATGTCGGCCAGGCCGGGCATCCGCGCAGCTCGGTCTGACAACTGCAGCGCCGGCGTCTCGTCGGCCCGGTACAGCGCGCGAAGATTGCTGACGATCCGATGGTATGCCGGCGCTGCCGCGGCGACGAGTTCGAGCGCCTCGACTTCGGCGCGGTGGGTAATGCCGCGGTACTCAATATCCAGCACCACCTTGTTGTCAGTCGTAGCCGCCGCAAGCCAACTCTGCAGCCGATCTTGCAGCATCTGCTCGGTTTCGGCCGTGTGCAGCGGATCGAAGCGGGATTGCTGCACAAACGCTTCGGCGATCAAGGCTATCCAGGCATCGTGAAGTGCGTTCAGACCGCAGTCATCGACTACGGATGACCTGTCCGCCTGTGCCTGCCCGGCCTGGGATATTCGTGTCAGGATAGTCGAATGCAAGCTCAGGTCGACGTGCACGGGCACTGCACCCTTATACTCGCGCCGCGTTGCTGCGACAGCTGCATCGACCATCGCAGCCACCGGGATATTCAGCTCGGCAGCAATCCCCAGCAGCAAGCCAAGATTCCCGGTACCCATGTACGCCGGCACCGCAATGACGACTTTGTCGTCAGCACCGGCGACGTTCTTCCAGATCTGCTCCAGCTGTCGGCTAACCAGATCCGCTGCGCTCAGGTGTTGAAAACGGCGATCCGGCAGCGGCGTTGTTTGCAGATTTGACCAGAACCGGTGCTGTATTTGCCGCGGTTTGACCCTGGCTTGCGCAAACGCCGCGCTTCCCGTCGTCAGGGTTTCCTCATCGAGCAGCGCGTAGCCGGGCTCCCGATACAGAATCTTGCTTTCATCCAGTACCGAGATGCCGGCGTCGTTGATATGTACTGCGAGAAGACCCACGTTGGCAATCGTCCTCTGACTAGTCCGCCTTCATATGCCGGATGAGTTTGTCATTGCAGTAGTGTCTCGCCGTCGAACACGAGCCGTTCCTGGAGCAGCTGCAACTGGTGCACGAGAAACATCAGGAAGATGCTTATCAGAAGCGCGATGAACGTAGAGTTGAACGCGACACCAAGGCTCTGCGTGACACCGGCGATGTCGCCCTGCACAGCTTTGTCAGCCTGCGCGAGTGCTTCGCCGATGCCGCGCACGGTGCCGATGAAGCCGATCGAGGGAATCGCCCAGGAGATGTAGCGAATCATCGACAACTCCGACTCGAGGCGATCGGCCTCCGACTCATAAATGTCGCGTGTGCTGCTCGATACGTCCTGGACACTGCGCGTCGTGCTGAACCGTCGCAGCGCGTTCAGTAAAGCGCGCGGCAGCAGCATCCGCTGAGTTTCATCCGGCAACGCCTGTAGCTGGCGCGCAAACTCGCGCGTGTCCTCCGGCAGTATTCGCATGCCCTCGGCGACAGGCACGAGATCCACGTCCAGCAGACGTCGCTCGGCGAGAATCTGCACCGTCTTGTAGCCCATGATCGACAACGCCCAGAGGCCGAGAATGATACACGCCTCCTGCTCCCAGTCCTTGATCAGTACAGAGACGCGCCGTTCGCGCACGTAATCCGGGTCGACAGCTGCCGCGGCGTCCTGCTCTGCCATGATCTGTGCCGCGTTCGGGCGAACCACTGAGACATAGAACGCGTGCACGATGATTATCGCGATAATCAGCGCGAAGAGCTGAAATACAAATTCAACGGGTATGTTCTTTTTATTCATAGTGTCTTTTCAGGCTAGATGTCGGTTGGAAACGGAATCGACTGATCGGCGGGGATATCCTCGCTCGGCCGGAAGTCATTGTCTTCATTTCTAAAGCCCTGCTCGTCGAGCCCGGTTTCATCTATTTCATCCTCTGGCTCTTCTGCAGCGACGACTTCTTCAGCTTCGCCCTCGGCGTCTTCCTGCGATACCGGGATCTCGTCCGACTCGGATTCGTCTTCCTGCGCCACAGCCGAAACAGTGAGAAACAAGCTGACTAACAGGATTATGAATAAATGCTGCACGACAGGCCCTTGGTGAAAAAGGTCTAGTGGTTTTAGACCCGTTCGACGGGCGATTGTCTCATGAAATTTCAATTCACGGTTCTGGCAATGCGGAATCCGACGTCTGACCGGGCGGCCATTCCGGAATCGCGATAGCTTTGGCGCAGCTCCAGGATTCCCGCATGCCGCCAGCTGGATCCGCGTATGACGTGACTGGTCCCTGTCGTTGGACCCAGCGGATCGACGATCGGGGTGGTCATACCCGGTGTCGGCACCGTGTAGAAATCGTTCACCCATTCGGCAACGTTGCCGGCGCCATCATAAATACCGATCGCACTGGCTGTGAACTGACCAACCGGTGCGGTCGAGGCGAAACCGTCGTCGTATCGCGGCAGAATCGTTGGCACGAGGTCAACTGCTGACTTGTCCGCGAAATTGCCGCTATCCCGCTTTGGCGGCATCTCTGTTCCCCAGGAGAACTTCTTCGCGCCGGCGCTGCCCTCGTAGCGTATGGCCCAGGTCCACTCGGCTTCCGTTGGCAGCCGGTAGCCGTTGGTCAGCGGACGTATAAGGACCCACTCGCCAAACTTTTCCTCGTAGGCCGGCTTCAGCCCCTCTCTCGCACTGAGCCAGTTGCAATACTCCGCGGCGTCTGACCAGGAGACGTTCGCAACCGGGTTGCTGCCACCCGCCATCGACGGATGAATATCGCTGCCAGAATCGTGGCCCGGCCGGAACTCCGCAAACTCGCTGTTTGTAACCTCGTTGACGCCGATCAGGAAAGGTCGCGTCAGCGTCACCGGTACGAGCACCTCATTCGCACGCCGTCCCTGCTCGGCACGTGATGAGCCCAGCCTGAAGGTTCCGGGCTCGATACGACGCATGACCTGATTGCCGGCCGTTTTTACCGAAACCTCGACTTTCTCCTGCTCGATAGCAGCCAGCGAGCGCAGCCGTGCGCTGACGGTTTGCGGATAGCCTGGACGCGGCGTGATCAAACGTGACCAGGTTTGATAGCCAGTCTTGCGAACTTCAATGCGGTGCGGTGCCGAGCTTAGCCGGACGGTCATGGATCCACTGCCGCGGGCGCGCCCATCGACGTACACGGTTGCATCGGCAGGCTGCACATTCACTGTGATCGAACCAGCGCGCGCGGACAGGTCGACCGTAATCGACTCGCTCGCGGCGGCCTGCAGTCGAATCTTGCGGCTCGTTGCGCCGTAGCCTGCTTTCGACAGGCCGATCTCGTAGTCGACGTCCGGCGATAAAGCCAGCGTGATCGGCGACTGACCGCGGTAGCGACCATCTACCGTCACGTTCGCTGCGCGAGGAACCGAGTTCACGAGCAACCTGGCGTTGGCCGGTTCGAGTTGAACAAGCGGCAGCGCCTGATCGATATTCGGGATTGCGACCACTGTGCCATCCCAGGCTTTGAATCCTTCCCGAACCACAGTGATCTGATGCGTGCCTTCGAGAAGCTCCACTGTCGCGGGAGTTTCGCCAATGCGCTGCTCACCGGAAAATATTGTCGCACCGGCTGGTTCCGAAGTGACAGCGACATTTGACCAGCGGCGCACGAGCTGAACATGCATTTCCTCCAGCTGCCCGAGCCCGGGTATGTTTATGACATCCGCAAAAGGGAGATAGCGATCAGCGCGCACGCTGACAGTGTGCTCGCCCGGCTGCAGTTCTACCGGACCGAAAGGTGTCTTGCCAACAGTATTACTGTCGATCGATACGATCGCCTCCACGGCTGAGTCCGTGAGGACCGTGAGTCTTCCGGGCAATCGGCGCATTCTGATCTCTATCGTCTTGCTCGATTCGTCACCGACGCTAAAGGTCTGGCTGACGTCGTAATAGCCCTGCTTCTCTACCGTAACCGTGTATTCGCCGCTACGCAGCAGCACCCGGTCACCAATAGGCAGGCGAAACCAACCGCCCGATATCGCGATGTCGTCCGGCTCATCCGGCATCACGTCGAACTGAATCGATGCCGAACTGAACAACAGGTATGACGTGATGACCAGTAGCGCAATTGCGATGCCGATTATGGCTTTGAGCGGACTGCGGTGCGTTGTTTCAGCAGCCGCATGCGTGTCAGCGGCGCGCCGGAACGCGGTCGGGGCGATCGCTTCGTCTGCAGACTCTGGGGCACCTTCGGCCAGCCGCGGCGGCTGCGTGACATAGGCGCTGTCTTCGAGTTGTACGTTCAGGGTCAGTCGTTCGTCTGTCGCGGACACGCGGATGCGGCTACCAAAGAACCGGAGTTCATCCTGATCATTCAGGCGAGTGCTTGCGACGAGCGGCTCGCCGTTGATTTGCATCGTCGCATCACGCCCGACTGGCTGCACGAACGGTGCGCCGTCGAGCAAGTCGAGCAGCATGACCGGCCCGCCACCGGGACCCGGCAGCCGCAGCTCGCAGTCAGTGCCAGTGCCAACGCGCAGAGGCAGGCGGTCCGCATCAATGCGTCGCTCGCCTTCTACGTCTCTTACATACAGATGATCGAAACTCAAATCGCTTCCTCGCAGCGAACGACTATCGGCTGCAGGTCGATTTCCGGAGCCACACGAAACTCGAGACGCACATCGCGATAGCCCGGCCGGCTGCCCACGGCCACATACGTTCCGGGCCTGAGATCGAGTTCACGTGTCGCGAAGCTGCCAAGTTTACCGACTTTGTAGATCGAGACATCGGTGGCGTTGTCCGAAACCAGCTGCACGGTTAAGGGTGTTGCAGCGCGCTTCAGAAGGCGCGACAGCTCATCACGTTGCCCTGAAAGGCGTGGACCGAGGGTTGGCATGCGCGTGATGTCGACGACAAGCCGTGTCGCCCTGCTCATCGTGGCCGGTGCACTCAGACTGTCCGGGTCGGCAATGTACTCATCGAGCTGTGCATGCAGCGCCGACATCTGTCGCGCGCGATCGAGCCCCTCCTTGGCGAACAGCAGATTGCCGTCGATCTCGAGAACACTTTGATAGGTATCGACGGCCGTCTCCCATTTTTCGGCCTGCTCCTCGCGCTGAGCCTGGCGCTCAAGAGCGCCTATGCGGTCCAGTCGAATTCCCTGATCAACCTGCAACAGCCCGTCAGCTGGCTCGCGCGACTCAGGTTTGAGTTTCTGCGCCATGCGAAACGCTGCTCGCGCGCCAGGATAATCGCGCTCGCTCACCGCTGTCAGACCTTCAGTCATACGCTGATCAAACTCCATTTGCCTGATGGTCGCCAGCACTCTTTCAAGGCCGGTTCGTGCTGGCTCCCATTCGGGATCCATCTCCACCGCCTGCGCAAAGCTCTCTCGAGCAGCCTCGAGCTCCAGGTTCTTCTCAAATTCAAAACCCTGGTCAGTCAACGAGAGAACCGTCTCTAGATTTTTTGCGCGGGCGTATCCCGCTTGCGCTGGCGCATGACTTGGGCTGATCGCAACCGCCAGTTCAAACAATCTTAAAGCTTCCACCGCATCCGCGTTCTCCAGCGCGGCCTTCGCATCAGCAAATGTGGCCGCAAATACCTTGTCAACCTCGTCGAGCAGCGGTTCGAGAATCGCAATTGCCGCGCCGTATTTCTCGCTTGCGATGTCATAGTCTCGTGCAAGATACGCCGCATCTCCCTCCGCGTAGACTGCCTGTGCTTTCTTGAACTGCAATCCGCCCCAGCGTTGCACGGCGCGTCTTTCCAGTGTTTCCATCATTGACAGCAGTTCGCCAAGTACAACTTCCGTCTCCGCACGCGCTCTGACTCGCGCGTCGCGCCCGCTCAGATCGTCGATGTTTTCAGTAAAGCCTACCCGCCTATCCTTCTGTTTCTGTGCTTCAGCTTCGACGGGCTCTTCACTAACGCCCTGGGTCACAACGGGATCGTCATTCGGTACGGTGCCCGGCAGAAAAAAGATAACACCAAACAGAATCGCCAGGAGCACGACAAGACTGATACCAAGCGTCCGCGGGCTGATTCCGGAACGGACCGGCTTTGTGGCCACCCTGGCAGCCGCTGAGTGTTTTGTCTGCGGCCGATTCGTGTCGCTGACCTCGATGATCTCATCGCTCTGCAGCAGACCCTCACCCGCATAACTTGCCGGTGCCGGTGCGCCAGCGAATCCCGCGGACTCGAGCGTGGCGGCGACCGTCTCGGCATCGGGGCGCGCAAGCGGGTCCTTTTCGAGCATACTCGCAACAAGCTCTGCGACGGCCGTCGGCACTTTCGACCCGTCAGCCGTGACCAGTGGCGGTGGCGTGACATGCTGAATGGCCTCAGCCGTGGACGCCGAGGAATACGGTGACCGGCCACTGACAAGCTCAAAAATCAATCCGCCAAGCGCGAAGATGTCGTCGGATGGCTGCGGCGTCGCTCCGGCAAGTGTCTGCGGACTCGCCGCGATCAGTGATCCTCCGCTGGCTTTTGCGCCTTCATCGGACGCGACACCGAAGTCAATCAGATACGGCGCGCCATTATGGTCGAGCAGGACATTGCTTGCCTTCACATCACGGTGCACCACGCCTTTGCCGTGCGCATAACGCAACGCATCTGCAAGCAGTGCAATGGGTGGTAAGACATGCCGCAGCGGCGCGCCTGACAGCACGCTGATGTCGGGCCCGTCGACGAACTGCAGGCTGTAGAACAGGTTTTCGGGATCGTCGTTGAACTCGAATACACGCACGATGTGCGCGTGCATCAGGCGAATACTGGTTTGCCATTCCTTGTGGAAGTCTGCTGCGGTGACTTTGTCGCTGACGAGTATCTTCAGCGCAACAGCTGCGCGTGTCAGCCGATCCGTGGCGAGCCACGTTTCGGCGGCACCACCGGCTCCGAGCTTTTTGACGAGCGTGTAGCGGCCAGCAAGCTCAATTCCTGTCTGGGGGACCTGCATCAATCAGCGATCGCTTATCCCGTCGGTTCGGCGATACGCACCGGACCCGGGTCAACAGAGTCGGCTGTCTCCACGAATCCTGTCTCAGCTTCGTAGATCTCCTTGAGCAATCTACGCCAGCTTTCGTATTGCGCGGCGGCGGTGCCGGTCAGACGACGCGTCTCGCCCTCCACTGTGACAACCATTGGCGCTGCTTCCGCGCCAAAAGACTCGGACAACTCTTTGATCGACTCACGATGCATGCCTGCCTCATTGCGGCGCGAGATGCCCGACATCACTGCATCAAAACCCTCTCCAATCGCGATGTTTTGCAGACTGCTTTGTATCTGTCTTTTGGAGTAACTCGAGCTGTTCGAGTCAACAGCCAGCGCTCCCGCGATGACCACTGCTCCCATAAGCGTTTGCAGCGCGGCCGACCGCTTGACCTGACGGTAGTTAATTGACTCCTCGCGCGCAGTCTTTCGCCACGAGTGGTACGGAATTGCGATGCCGTAATAGAAGTTGGCGTAGTGCTCGTTGAGAGTGTCGACAACGAGTCGATCGCGTTCGCGAATTTGTCTTAGTCGATCGACCGACGGGTCATTATCCGCCGGCAGACGCACGATGGTGGCTTTGCCTTCTTCATCGATGTTCAGATGCTCCCCGTACACGCTGGGCGACATGTCAGCAAAGAACTTCAGTTCGGTAACCTGGCGTACCTCATCTATCGACTCCGACGGGAGGGCGTCCACATAATCCTTAAGGTCATTGGCAATGTCGTTGAAGACTTTTTGATACGGGTCCATGCGGCGATCGCGATTCTCCGAGTATGAGGAAATACCCGTCTGCGTACTGTAGGTCTTCTGATACCAGTGCTGGCCGCGCGAATCATCGACAGTAATCTTTAGTTCAATAAATTCGCCATCGGATTCTTCGATTTCGCCGCTGATAACGACGTCGGTAAAAGCACTGCGCGAAGGAATGACCCGCACGGCGCCCCAGTGGCCAGTGCCCTGCAACGTAGTCTTCAAATGGTATGGCAGATAGCGAACTTCGGCAGAGCGGATTTCCTCGTAGATTCCGGACTTCTCCGGATCGTTTTCAGCGTCCATGCCGCCTATGAACTCGACGACGCCGATATCGAGCAGCATTGCCTCGTCTGGCGGCGTATCCGCGACGATCAATTTGGTCTCTTCGGCCGTGATCACCTCGTTAACCGCGCACCCTGACGCTGCAACGCAGAGCGCAGCCAACAACAAGGATATCCGTGTCGTCATTGTCAAATCGTTTTCCTGCAACAAATGTATCTGCGCCTGAATCTACGCCATCTGTGGCTACCTGCCACTGTATTTCCGGTACTCTTCCCATAGCCGCTCGCGCAGCGCCGGGTCGTTCTCGGCCAGCGCAGCCTCGCGCAATTGCCGGGCAATAATATCGTCGTCGACCATGATCGGAATGTCTTCCGGCGTGCGTTCACGAATTTCCTGCTCCGACATGGCATCTATCGGCGATTCTCGAGGAATACTGGAGTTTGCGACCGAAACCGGATTGCCAGCGTTCGCACCCTGTTCGCCGAGGCTGATTCCGCCATCGCCAGCGCCGTCGCCAGGCATGCCGCCGCCAAAACCTTCGGTGCTACGGCCTACTGAAGCGACCTCGCGCTGCTCTTCCTGCAGCACTTCGTCAAAACCACCGATGGACTTTTCGAGTTCGCGGCCGAGACGTTCGGCGCGTTCGGCGGCACTTTCGTCAGGAAACTCGCCGACGCTGCCGGCACCGCCTGTGCCCTGCACACTGCCTTCGGCGCCGCCGCCGCCGCCAGCAGCGGACTCGCTGGACTCTTCACTGGCAGACGCACCGCCTCCAATACATTCGCCATCCTGGCCCATGCCACCGACGCCGCCCGGCAGCGATCCGGTATCGCCGCACTCGCTCTCGCCGGCGTTTTCATCTTCCCAGTCACTGGGCTCACTCGAGTCGCCGCTTTCGCCACCCGCATCACCCGATCCGGTGCCGTCTTCACCCGCGGCGCCGCCACTCGAACTTGGCGGAGGCGGAACGCCTTCAGACTCTTCGCCGCCACCCGGGAAACTGCCAACTTCACCGCTCGATCCTTCCGCACCGGAAGAGCCGCTGGAACTGCCGCTCGGTCCTTCAGAGCCTTGCGGCATGCCGCCGCCCTGGGACCCGCCTCCATCGGCGCCACCGCCAGGGGGCGGCGGCGGTGGCATACCGCCGCTGGGACCGCTCGAACCACCGCTGGAACCGCCTGGAGGCGACGGTGGCGCCGGTGGCCCGCCCGGAGGCGCGGGCATACCGCCGCTCGGCGGAGTCGGTATGCCGCCGCTTGTAGATACAGAAGCCTGCTCTTTGCATGCGCTCGTCGCGAGCACCGCAAAAACAACCAGCAGGAGCGGTTTAATCAAGCTGTGGACTGAAATAGCTGATCGACCTTGTCTCATAATGTTCGGACCCTCTCGTCGCGAGGACTGCTAAGGGATTGGAGCAGCAAATACGTGCCGGAGTTCCATCGGAATCACCGTCGCTACGCGCCCTGTCCGCAGCTGCGTGTTCGTTGTCGACGATAATACGCCGCTGCTGCCTGATCAACACCTCTGATCACAGTTGTGCATATTTCGATAGCGTGCGATTCAGAAGGGCAAGTAATTGATTCTATTGCGTTTGTGCTGGTCTTCGTGCAGGCAGCCGGTAAGGTTTGCGGAACAGAATCAAAGACAAGTCATCCGGTTTGCTCGGTTGTGAAGACGATGCGTCCGTCATGCGACGATTGGCAAGAGTAATTACCCGTTCCGTCGCTGCATCCAGCGGACCTTTGCGAACCCTCTCGACGATCTCGTCAACATGTACATTATCCATCAGTCCATCGCTCGCCAGCAGAATCGTGTCGCGCGGTTTGAGCTTAACTTCGGCGCCAATATCGATACGCATATCCGCCGTGCCGAGAAAATTGGATACAAGATGCCGCTCGGCGTGATGCAGCGCTGCTCTTTGATCGAGAAAACCGGCCTCGACTGCAAAGCCCGTCGGCGAATGCGCCGTCGTTTGCAGCGTGATTCGACCGCGCTGGCCGACGACGATGGCCTCCGAATCGCCAATTTGGTAAGCGCGGACTGTCAAACCCTCAATTGTCACGACCGTGAACGTCGTCGCCGAGCCGTTGCCAAGGTCCTGCACCGCGGCGTTTGCCGCCTCGATGCCGTTCAGAATCGCGGTGCGCAGCAGCATCGTTTCGGCCATCGCAACCTGCAAAGACTCGATCAGCGTTGTCGCGGCGACAAGCGACGCCCGCTTGCCGGCAGGCAATCCTCCAGCGCCGTCGGCAACGATCAGAACGGCCGCCTCCGGGCCGTAGGGAATGACCGCGACCGTGTCCTCATTTTCCGTGTCTTTGTCCGGCGCCCGACACGTATAGGCCACAACGGTACCGCCGCCGACGTCCGCATGACGCTGATCCGGCGTTTCAGCACCATCTAACAGCAATATGTCATCTGGAAGATTTGGCATCCGGGACCTTAAGTGAATCGGGCTTACTCATGTCGCACCGGTTCGCGACACCAAGCGCAGTAGTTCCAGAACTCTTTCGCAATGCCCCAGTTACAAGCTTTGCAGGCGTGCCTGCTGCCCGCTATTTTCCAGGGCCGCCTAACCTTGGTTCGGCACCGTGGACAATAGCGCATAAATGGCATAAGCGGCTCGCGACATCGTTTATTGCTGCAATTGGCCTTGTAGCGCTTGTCCGGATAGCGACGCGTTGTCTCCTCAACAAATCCCGGTCCATAACACCACGGACAGTAGTCCCAGTCGTTCTTGACGCCGCGCTCGCAGCGCGGACAACTGGACGGCAGCGAGGACTCCGATCCTCTCGCGGGGTTATCAAATCCACACCAGGGGCAGGCCTGCATACTTTCCGCAACCGGACCCTCGCAGCGCCGGCAATGATGCCCGGTATGCAAAACCTTACGATACTTTCTCTGAAATTCGCGCCACTGCAATTGCCGCCACAACGACCCGCCGCGGCTACCGTTTTTCGATCTCGCACGCTTCTGTCGGCGCGAGTGGCTGCCCAGGCGTTCAAATGCGGCCTGCATTTGTGTCGCGTCCTTGAAGCGCTTCGCCGGATCGAGCTGAATCGCTTTTCGCAGCATCTCGGCAAACTCGGGCCGCACTCTTGCCAGCAACTGCTTGTGCCCGGCCATCGGCCAGGTAAACGGCCATTCGGGCAGCTTCCCCGAAAACAGGCGGTAGAGAACCAAGCCCATCGAAAACACGTCGGATTGAAACTTCGGCCGGCCCATCGCCTGCTCGGGCGCGATGTAGTCGATTGTCCCCGAGCCGGACGCTTTGAGCGTGCGCAGGCTGAGTTTGGCGAAACCGAAATCGCCCAGTTTGAGCTGGTTTCCCGGGAACAATATAAAGTTTTCGGGTTTGATGTCGCAGTGGATAATCCTGTGCTCGTGCGCATGCGCCAACGCGGCCAGCCCCTGGCCAGCAAGATCCATCGCGCGTGCCGTCGAGATGCGTCGCTCGATACGGTCGGCGAGCGATTCGTCACCAAGCTCCATCGCGATAACGAAATGCTTGTCGATATAGGTCGCGTTGAGTACTGACAGAATATTCGGGTGTTTGAGCCTGGTCGCAACCTGCACCTCGTGCAAGAACTCCTCTTCCCCGGTGGCAGTCGCCGGACTTCGGAATCTTGAGCGCCACGCGCGTCTTCTGAATGGTGTCGAAAGCCCGATACACATCTGCCAGCGGCCCCGATGCGATGCGCCCGAGAATCCGGTACTTGTCGATTTTTTGTCTGGCCCTGAGCATCCTACCCGCCCGTTCTGACCCGCGCGACGGCCTTGCTCCATCCCGCCAATAGCTGTTCGCGCCTGTCCGCCGACATCTCCGGTTCGAACAGCGCGTCTCGCTGCCACAATCCGGACAGCTGAGCGACCGACTCGATGACGCCGCTCTGCAAGCCTGCAAGATACGCCGCGCCGAGTGCGGTCGACTCGACATTCAGAGGGCGCTCAACCGGGATGCCGAGGACATCGGCGAGAAACTGAAGAAACCAGCCATTTGCCACCATGCCACCGTCGACTCGAATAATAGACGGCGCAACACCGTCATCCGCCATCGCATCAATAAGGTCCCGTGTTTGAAAAGCAATAGCCTGCAGTGTTGCCGTAACGATCTCGTTGCGCCCGCTGCCCCGGCTCAGGCCGAGTATCGCGCCGCGCGCGTGTGGGTCCCAGTACGGCGCACCCAGACCCGCGAAAGCCGGAACGACATACACATCGTCGACAATGCCGGTCGCTTTCGCAATGGCCTCCGACTCCGGCGCCGAGTCGATTATGCCCAACTCGTCCCGCAACCACTGCATGGCAGATCCAGCGACAAACACGCTGCCCTCCAGGCCGTAGGTTACCTTGCCGTTGATTCGGCTTGCGACGGTGGTCAGCAACTGATTGCCTGATGTAAGCGCTTTAGCGCCCGTATTGGCGATGACGAAACAACCGGTCCCGTAGGTGCTCTTGGTCGTGCCTTTCTCAAAACCGGCCTGGCCGATCAGCGCAGCTTGCTGATCGCCGGCGATGCCGCAAATCGGAACGGCACCGCCCAGAGTCTCATCATCGCTTACGCCGAAATCGGCCGCACAGTCTAGAACCGTTGGCAGCAGTTCGTGGGGAACGTCGAAGAGCCGCAGCAACTCGTCGTCCCATTTCTGTGTATGAATATCGAACAGCATTGTTCGCGATGCGTTGCTGGCATCGGTTGCGTGAACCCGGCCCCCGGTCAAGCGCCACAGTAAGAAAGAATCCACGGTGCCAAACGCGAGTTCACCATTGGCAGCGCGCTCGCGAGCTCCCTGAACGTTGTCCAGCATCCAGGCGATCTTCGTTGCCGAGAAATAGGGATCCAGTTTCAGGCCTGTCTTCTGGCTGACGAGCGACTCGGCACCGTCGGCCTTGAGCCGTTCGCAATAGCTCGCCGTGCGCCGGTCCTGCCACACGATCGCATTGTGAATACATGCCCCACTTTGGCGATCCCAGATCAGCGTGGTCTCGCGCTGATTGGTGATGCCGATCGCGGCAATGTCAGCCGCGGTCGCGCCGACATCCTGCATCGCCTTTCGCGTAACGTCCTGCACCGATCGCCAGATTGCCTCGGGATCATGTTCGACCCAACCCGGCTGTGGGTAGATTTGCGGAAATTCCTGCTGCGCGCTGCCGATAACCGTAACCGCACTATCGTAAATCACTGTACGACTGCTGCTCGTACCCTGGTCGATCGCAAGTAGTAGTTGCCGGCTCATGCTCGCGCCCCGCCAGCACTGAAGATTGGTCTCGCCACAAGCATTTGTCTTCCCGCCTCCTTCGGATACGTACAGTCACCCTGCGCCGTAGCGACCCGGCCGATGTCATCCAGAATCGTATTGGGCCATGGTGCAACTCGCCTCGTGGCCAGATCGACGTGGAGATTCATCCACTCAGCTGTCGCTGCGAGGAAGAGCTCCTCTGCATGATACAAGCGCTGGAACTGGTGGATGCGTTTTTCGTCGTAAGCCAGAATCTGCGCCGTCACAATGAACGGATCGTCGAGTTTCAGTTCGCGGCGGTAGATCACGTGGGACTCGACCGCGAATGTGGAGCTGTTCATTTCCCGGATGTGCTCCTCAGTGATTCCAAAGCGCTCCCACAATGAGTCGACACCCTGGTCGAACGCGAGCACGTAGTAAGCGACGTTCATGTGCTTGTTGACATCGATCCACTCGGGCAGCACGCGGCCGCGGCTGACTTCGATGCCCAGGATATCGCGATCCGCTATCAATCATTCGTCCTATGCTTCGCCGAGCTCCGCAATGTTACGGAAGTTCTCGAGTGCTTGCGGATTTGCAAGGGCCTCTTTGTTCTTGACGGTGTCTCCATGCACGATGGAGCGTACTGCAAGTTCGACGATTTTGCCGCTTTTCGTGCGTGGGATGTCGCTTACCGCAATGATTTTGGCAGGAACATGGCGCGGCGTTGTATTGCTGCGGATAACCCTACGAATACGCGCGCGTAGTTCGTCATCGAGCTCGACATCGGGACGCAGGACAACGAACAGCACGACGCGCACGTCATCCTCCCAGTTCTGCCCTATCGCGATGCTCTCGACCACTTCATCGAGCTTCTCGACCTGCCGGTAAATCTCGGCGGTGCCGATACGCACGCCGCCCGGATTCAGGACCGCATCCGAACGTCCGTGAATGATCAAACCGCCGTTTCGTGTCAGCTCGGCAAAGTCGCCATGCGCCCAGACTCCTGGAAAGCGCTCGAAATAGGCGGCCCGGTAACGCGCATTGTCCGTGTCGTTCCAGAAGCACACCGGTGCCGACGGGAATGGTTGCGTGCAAACGAGCTCGCCATGCTGTTCAACCACGGCGCGACCGGACTCGTCGAATATCTGCACGGCCATGCCGAGCCCGCGGCACTGCAGCTCGCCGCGGCGTACCGGCAGTACCGGGTTGCCAATTGCGAAGCAACTCAGAAGATCCGTACCACCCGCTATCGATGCGAGCTGCAGGTCGGCGCCGATCGCGTCGTACACGTAGTCAAAGCTCTCGGGCGCCAGCGGCGAACCCGTCGACAAAACGGCTCGCAGTTCTGACAGCCTATAGCTGTCACGCGGCCGAACACCGGCCTTCTGCAGCGCCGACAGGTATTTGGCACTGGTGCCAAATACGGTAATGCGCTCTCGCTCCGCCATCTTCCACAACACGTGACCATCGTCGAAAAACGGCGAGCCATCGTACAGAACCAGCGTCGCGCCCGATGCGAGGCCACTGGCAAGCCAGTTCCACATCATCCAGCCGCAGGTGGTGAAATAAAACAATCGGTCAGCCGCGGAGATGTCGGTGTGCAGCACATGCTCTTTCAAGTGCTGCAGCAACGTGCCTCCGTGCCCATGCACGATGCACTTTGGTACTCCGGTCGTACCGGACGAGTACATGATGTACAGCGGATGATTGAATTCGACGGGCTGGAAATCGAGTTCTGCGCCGGCACGTAGAAAAGCATCCCATGCGACGGCGTTACCGGTCGCAATATTTCCACCACCGCCGTCAAGAAAATCTACGATTACGGTCGTCGAAATACTTGGTATCGCCTCAACCATGCCTGAGACCACCGGCAATGAGTCAATATGCTTACCGTTGTAGTTATAGCCACTGGTCGCGAAGAGCACTTTCGGCTCGATCTGGCCGAAGCGATCAACCACGCCGTTGATGCCAAAATCCGGCGAGCATGAGGACCAGATCGCGCCGAGACTCGATGCCGCGAGCATCGCAATGATCGCCTCCGGACAGTTGGGCAAGAACCCGGCAACACGATCGCCCTTGACCACCCCTGCATCGCGCAGTCCGGCGGCCACGTCGGCGACCGACTGCCGCAGCTCGTCGAAACTAAGTTCGCGCCGACAGCCGTCCTCGCCACAAAAGATGAGCGCCGCACGCCCGCCGTCTTCGCGCAGCAGATGCGCCGCAAAATTCAGTTCGCTGCCGGCGAACCAGCCCGCGTCCATGATATTGTCCGGCCGCGATAAGGTGGTATCAGGCGGTTTGTCGAAGCGAACCTCGCAAAACGTGCAAAGTGCCTCCCAGAACGCTGCCGAATCATCGATCGACCATTGATACAGCTCGTCATAGCCATCAAAGCCGTGCTGCCGCATGAAGCGGTGCATCGCAGTCGAGCGCTTCTGCTCATCTCCAGGGCTCCAGAGGATCGCGTTGTCGGACATGGTGAGGCCAGTTGCTATTGATGCCACGCCAGTATCCACATAACGTGTCGCCTGTCCATGAGTGAAATTCCCGAAACCATGCGCGCCATCTCGATCGCCGAACCCGGGCCGCCCGCGGTGCTGAAGATCACCACTGTCGCGACGCCAACGCCTCGCGAGGAAGAGGTCTTGGTCAAAGTGCACGCGGCTGGCGTCAATCGCCCCGACACTCTGCAGCGACGAGGGCTGTATCGGGTGCCGGCCGATGCGAGCCCTCTGCCCGGCCTCGAAATTGCCGGCGAAGTTGTTGCGGCGGGGCCAGGCACAACGCGTTGGGCGCTCGGCGACACCGTGATGGCGCTGACTCATGGCGGTGGATACGCCGAGTTTTGCCGGGTCAACGAAGGCCACTGCCTTCCCGTTCCGGGTACACTCACGCCGATTTCGGCGGCGGCGGTCCCGGAGACATACTTCACGGTCTGGTACAACGTTTTCATGCGCTGCAATCTGAGTGCTGGCGAGACCTTTCTCGTGCACGGTGGATCTAGCGGCATTGGCACAACTGCGATTCAGCTTGCCAAAGCATTTGGTTGCACGGTCATTACGACCGCCGGAACCGATGACAAATGTCGTTTCTGCGAGGACCTCGGCGCTGACAAGGCAATCAACTATCGGGACGAGGATTGGCAGCAGGTTGTCAGAGACTTCACTGACCGGCGCGGTGTCGACGTGTTGCTGGACATGGTGGCCGGACCTTACATGCAGAAGAATCTCGACAGCATGGCGCTCGATGGCCGCTACTCAATCATTGCGTTCCTGCAAGGCCCGACTGCCGAACTGAATATGCGCGTGGTATTGGGAAGGCGCCTGACAATCACCGGATCGACATTGCGGCCGCAAACGATCGCAGAAAAAACATCAATTGCGAGCAGCCTGCAGGAGCACGTGCTACCGCTGCTTGAATCCGGCCAGGTCAAGCCGGTCATCGATTCGACGTTTGCACTGGAAGATGCCGCGGCCGCACATACCCTGATGGAGAGCAGTCGGCATATGGGCAAAATCGTTCTTACTATGAGCTAGAAGGGAACGCCCACAGACTTACAAAGAAATCGCATGAACGGCGTTGCGGCTTTGAAGGCGGTCTCGACCTTGCGCTGGAACTGCGGGCTCAGGCAGTCGTCTCTGTCCAGGTTCTTCACGCCCATGAAACTCTTGCGCCTGATGTCGTCGATCAGCTCATGGTCCTTATCGAAGCCGCGTGGCGGTCGCGTCAGCGATTCGCCGCCGAGCTCGAAGTGCCGCCGAAAAGTCTTGTCGCGCGAT
The DNA here is from genome assembly GCA_963711285.1 of uncultured Gammaproteobacteria bacterium. Lineage (GTDB taxonomy): Bacteria > Pseudomonadota > Gammaproteobacteria > Steroidobacterales > Woeseiaceae > UBA1847. The sequence continues at coordinate 308,355 of CAVQDJ010000013.1, forward strand.
GCACGCTTCCACTCAGCCGGCCTGGCAGCCATACGTTCGCGTATGCTGCGCAGTGGATCCGACTCGGGGCGCCACATCCCGACGCCGATGAAAACCTGTTCAGGATCGATGTGCACGTAATACCCCGGTGCGTGCACGTTTTTTGCCTGCTCATGGCGAAACTGGATACCAATGTTGGTCTTGTACGGCAACTTGTTCTTCGAGAACCGCGTGTCGCGATACACGCGCATCAATGATCCGCCCATGCGCGTTGCCTGGGCGACAAAATGCGGTGCGATCTCGTGCAAGGGGTCGTGCATCGACTGAATGAATCGCAGCGCCACGTCGAGCACCTGCTCCTCGTAGTGGCTCTTGTTCTGCTTGAACCATTCGCGATTATTATTCGCCGAAAGCTCGTCGAGAAAAGCCAGGGTCTCTGGCTCGAATCTCGCATAACGCGGAACCGACATCAGGCATCCTTAATCATCGGCGGCCAATTGCGGGTGCGGGTACATGTCCGACTCGTCTTCACCCTCGCGCGGCGCGAGGCACGTGAAGTCCTTTTCGACGAGAATTTGCACCTGTTCGCCGTCTTCGAGCTGCTGTTCGCCATCGATCGAAACCTGCTCCGTCGACGCCCAGGCAAGCACGATCGTCTCGGGAAGGCGCACCGTCATGACATTTTCGGAAAAGAAAGCCCCGACACTGACATTGGCCGGACTGCTTTCCACCGCATACTGAAAATCGCGCCCGCCCGGAAATCCCGTGCGAGCACTCACGATGCCCGTATCGCGAAGCGTTGCCACCTCGCCCTGCGTCAATCGCAGTCGAACCGAATTGTCACGAATTCTGAGTTTCACGGTTTATTTTCTTTATTATCAGCGCTCTATTAAATCACGAATTTCGTTGCAGGAGGGGCAGTGATAACGGACCCGTCGTTTTATGCTGTCGCCATACCGGCGGTGCTGCTGTTCGGGATTTCCAAAGGCGGCTTCGGCGGTGGCTTGGGGACAGCGGCAGTTCCGCTGATGGCTCTCGTTGTGTCTCCTGTTCAGGCTGCTGCAATCCTGCTGCCCATACTGTGTGTTATGGATCTCGTTGCGTTGTGGAAGTTCCGCGGCAAATGGATCTGGCCCGAACTGCGAATTCTGCTTCCCGCATCGCTTGTCGGCATACTCGCCGGCACGCTGCTCTTCGGCTATATGAGCGCCTCGACAGTGAAACTGATCGTTGGTGCCGTCGCGATCACTTTCACGCTGCATTTCTGGATCAACAAGCAACGATCAGACAGCGCGGACTTGCGCTATTACCCGCGTTCGTATGGAGTGTTCGGCGGCTCGGTGGCAGGATTCACGAGTTTCGTCGCACATTCGGGTGGTCCGCCGATCAGCATGTATCTGCTGCGTCGACCGCTCAATCGAACCGATTTCGCCGCCACGACCATCGTGTTCTTTGCGGTCGTCAACTACGTCAAGCTCGTTCCCTACACATGGCTTGGCCAACTGGATACCGACAATCTCGCGACCTCGGCAGCACTCGTCATTCTTGCGCCGGTCGGCGTACTGATCGGGGCCTGGCTGCACAAACGTGTAAGCGACCGTTTTTTCTTCGCGTTTGTTTACGTGCTGCTGTTCGCGGTGGGCCTAAAGCTCGTCTATGACGGAATCAACGACTTTGTTTAGCGGCCAACAAGAATATGCTGCCGGACACGAGCAGTCGAACATGCAGACGCATGCAATTACAGCCCGCAACGCAGGCATCAAAAATAGAAGCTTTGACTTGACCGATCGCATTGCGGCGACCGGTCCGGCAGCAACTAGTCAGCCATAACGTTTTCGGCTTGCGGGCCTTTCTGACCTTGCGTCACTTCCATCGAAACTTTCTGACCCTCTTTAAGGGTCTTGAACCCCTCCATCTGGATCGCGCTGTGGTGGACGAACACGTCCTGACCACCTTCGCGCTCGATGAATCCAAATCCCTTATCATCGTTGAACCATTTGACGGTTCCTGTAACTCTTTCGCCTGACATATTTACCTCGTAACAAAAACGCCGCCCGAAAGCGGTTTAGTCGCCTGCTCTTTTCGAGCCCGCACCCCAAATAATACTAGTATTCGCGAAGCAAGGCTCGCGATTCGCGAGGCGCCGAGCGCCGCTTCAGATTACAGACTCATCGGGCTCGTTAATTTCAGCAGCTTTTGTCGCATTTTGCGCTGCAGCAGACAGTGCTCGGCGGCTCGCGATGACCGGGATTCGCAATGAAATTGCGCAATTTCGAGTTCTTTCCTCGGCATGCGCTGCAAGAAAAAGGGCGGGCATGATGCCCGCCCGACTCATCAGGCCTCGACGGCTCGTGGGGGTTATGACATCGCCAAACCGAGGCCGAGTGCAGTACTTTTCGCCGACTACACTAGCCGTATCGGTGGCCTGGCAACACTGGGGAATATACCTAAGCATTGCTGGCGATCTTGTGTGCCAGTGCTGCTAAGATTGCTCGCCTCGTTTGACAGTTACCGGACTACCCGATCGATGGCCGACGACTTTTCCCCAGGTACGCACAACCGGCAGGTAGCTATATGGCTGCTCATCTGCTGTGCGCTCGTCTTCATAATGGTCGTTCTTGGCGGCGTGACAAGACTGACAGGCTCGGGACTCTCAATGGTTGATTGGCGTCCCATAATGGGCTGGCTGCCGCCTCTTGGCGAGGCTGAGTGGCAGCGCACTTTCGAAATGTATCAGCTGTCGCCCGAATTCCAGAAAATAAACTCGCATATGAATTTGCACGACTTCAAGGGAATTTTCTGGCTCGAGTATCTGCATCGCTTATTGGGACGAACAATAGGACTGGTATTTGCGATACCGTTCTTGTATTTCCTTATCGCGGGCTACATAACGAAACGCGAATGGCCGAAGTATTTTCTGATGTTTGCGCTCGGCGGCCTGCAGGGCGTGCTGGGCTGGTACATGGTCAAGAGCGGTCTCGTCGACAATCCGCACGTGAGTCAATACCGACTGACCGCACATCTTGTTGCCGCGTTTCTGATCTACGCCTACATGCTCTGGGTTGCTTTGTCGTTACTCTATCCGCAGCCCGGTGGTAAGCGTCATTCCTGGTATGGCCGATCCGTACTGCTGGGGTGCCTGATATCGACAACGATAATTTCGGGCGGCTTCGTCGCCGGCCTGCATGCTGGCGAGATTTACAACACGTTTCCGATGATGGGCTCCAGTTTGATACCTCCCGGGTTGCTCGCTCTCGAGCCAGCCTGGCGAAACCTGTTCGATAACATGACGACCGTGCAGTTCAACCACCGTCTTCTGGCGATCACGACATTTGTGATCATCGTCATTTATTGGCTGCGCGCCCGCAGCGCTGCACTACCGCCGCGGGCGCTGCCAGCAGCAAATGCAATGCTGCTGGCAGCCGTATTGCAGGTTGCGCTGGGCATATCGACATTGCTGCTCAGCGTGCCGATAGTCCTGGCCGCAAGCCACCAGGCCGTCGCAATGCTCCTATTCACCACTGTGCTGTATCTGGTGCATAGTCTGCGGAAAATACCCATGTGAAGCGGTATGATATTGGATGAGTATCTAAGCATGTCAGCTGATTCAAATAGAGTGTCTGTCGACGAGTCGGTCTGTTTTGACCTCGACCTGATCCGTCGCTATGACGGGCGTGGTCCGCGGTATACGTCGTATCCTACCGCGCTGCAGTTCAGCAACAGCCTCACCGAAGAGGGCTACCGGCAGAATGCGCTGGCCAGCAATGCCAGTGGCGTTCCGCTGTCCCTGTACGTTCACATTCCATTCTGCCATTCGCTTTGTTACTACTGCGGCTGCAACAAGATCGTCACCCACAACCAGGCTCGAGTCAGCAAGTATTTGCAAAACCTGTATCGCGAGATTGATATGCAGGCTGAGTTGTTCGACCGCTCGCGGCTCGTCGAGCAGCTGCACTTTGGCGGCGGCACGCCCACGTATCTTGACGAACAGCAACTTCGAGGCCTGATGCAAAAACTCGGCAGCGCGTTCCAGTTCGACAAGAGTGACGATCGGCAATTCTCAATTGAAGTCGACCCGCGCACGGTCGATGACGATGGCATCCGCCTACTGACGGAACTGGGTTTCAACCGCCTCAGCCTTGGTGTCCAGGACTTCGACCGTGTTGTGCAGGAGGCTGTCAACCGCAAGCAATCGATTGCCCAGGTATCGTCGCTGTTGAACGCCTCGAGGGACGCCGGCTTCAAGTCGATATCGTTCGACCTGATTTACGGACTGCCGCATCAGACTGTTGCCAGCTTCGACAGGACGCTCGATACCGTAATACAGATGCGACCAGACCGGCTTGCCGTATACAACTACGCGCATCTTCCGCAGCGCTTCAAAGGCCAGCGAATGATCAATGCGGACGACATTCCGGCGCCGGAGACCAAGCTGGAGATACTCGACCGAACGATTCACCGCCTCGCAAAAGCGGGCTATATCTATATCGGCATGGACCATTTCGCGCTGCCCGAGGATGAACTCGTTACAGCCCGTCGTGACGGTTCACTGCAGCGCAACTTTCAGGGCTATTCGACACATCGTCAGTGCGACCTGGTTGGCGTTGGTGTCAGTTCGATCAGTAGTATCGGCAATGTGTACTCCCAAAACGCGGTCACGACCATGGAATACGAGAAGCTGCTCGAGGACGGCAGACTTCCAGTTCGCAAGGGCATCGCTGTAGACGACGATGACCGCGTGCGTGCCGACGTGATTCAGTCTTTGATGTGTTACGACCAACTGTTGTTCGACGACTTCGACGTGGCCCACGAGGTTGAATTCCGGGAGTATTTCGCGGCGGAACTCGACCGACTTCAGCCGTTGGTCGACGATGAACTGATCGATGTGAGTGCAGAAGGCATACGAATAAAGCCCAAGGGGCGACTACTGCTACGCAATATTGCGATGATCTTCGATCGTTACATCACCGACCGGCAAAGCAATGACCGCTTCTCAAGAGCAATCTAGCAACCGGAGCTAGGCGATTTCTGTCAGCCAGTTGTGAGTGTCGGGCGCGGCACCACACTGGATGTTCTGCAGCGCTGTGCGCAGTCTCTCGGCGTTCGGTCCGGGCTTGCCGTCCATCACACTGACTTCCTTACCTTTACGCACCAGACAACCGACAGGAGCCAGTGAGGCAGCCGTACCGGACAGAGCCGCCTCATGAGTCGTAACTGCCTTTAATAACTCATCGACGGTGAAGTTTCTTTCGTTGACCTCATATCCCAGGTCTTCGCCGAGGCGCAGAATCGAATCGCGAGTGATACCGTGCAGAAAAGAGCTGTCGAGGGCTTTGGTAATGATCTCTTCATCGCTGATCAGCATGAAATTTGCCGCGCCGGTTTCCTGCACATCCCCACCAGGACAGAACAGAACCTGATCGACGCCGTATTTTTCTTTCGCGTCCAGTGTCGGACCAAGCGCGGCCGCGTAGTTGCCGCCGGTCTTGGTGCTGCCGAGCTGCTCGGTTGTTCGTGCCTTCTGTTCTTCGACAAGCAGCTTGAGCGGTCGCGCCCCACCCTCGAAGTAATCACCGACCGGAGACGGCAGCACAAACAGAATCGCTTCAGTCGACGGCGATGCAGCCGCGCCGATATTTTCGAGCGTGCCGATAAGCGTTGGCCGCAAGTAAAGGGAACTCGGTGGCGCCGGAATATCCTTGATGTTCTTCGCGACAACGTCGACCACCATACCCGCAAGCAGGTTCGCATCCGGTATCGGCATGCGTAGCGACGCCGCGCTCTTCTGCATGCGCGCGACGTGATCGTGCAGCCGAAAGATCCGCGCTTTACCGTCGTCCCAGCGATATGCCTTGAAGCCCTCGAAGCAGGTGCTCGCGTAGTGAAATACGTGTGCGGCGGGATGCAGCGGGATCGGAGCGACCCGTGTAATTTCAGGCCGCTGCCAGGTGCCGTCTGTATAACGGGCGATTGCGAAATAATCGCCAAAAATCGTGCCAAACTGTGCCATGAAAAATTCTAATCTGGATTAAAAACACCGGAGCAATACTTTGCATCAAATGCCGCGCATTGGCCACCCCCGGCAACGAATCTCTCAGAAACTCGGCGGGCTGCAGGCCGTGATGAGTTCGCAGGGCTCGCTGCCCGGATTGCGGAACCGGTGCGGTTGGTCGCTTTTGAAATAGTAGGCGTCGCCGGCCCGCAGCACAGCGGTTTGCTCAGCGACGGTTACCTCCAGCCGGCCGCTGAGAACGATGCCGCACTCCTCGCCTTCGTGGGTCATCGCGTGCCTGCCGGTTCCGGCCCCGGGCTGGTAGCACTCCTTGAGCAACTGAATGGCCTTGTCGCGCAAGTTCGTTCCCACCTGCAGGAAAGAGACGCCGCCGTCGGCGATCTCGGTTAGTTCTTCAGCGCGAAAGAACATGCGGTCTGCGATTTCGAAATCATCGACAAAGAACTCGCTCAGGCTCAGCGGAATGCCGTCGAGCACCCTTTTCAGCATGCTGACGGTCGGGTTCAACCGCCCCGCCTCGATTTGCGAAATCGTCGCATTTGCGACCCCGGAAATCCGAGCCAGGTGCCGTTGCGACATGCCGAGCCGCGTACGGATTTCCTTCAGTCGTTGGCCGATTTCCTGGTCCATGTTCAGAGCCTCGATTTGTGTTTACTAAGATGAACATTCTGACGTCTGATTGCTTAATAATCAATAGCTTACAATCTGCCAAATAACTGATTGTTTAACATAGCTCATCGACATTACACTGTTAGTCTCGCTCAAGATGACCGGAGCTACCCTGCAATGAGTGCCGCTGCCAGCCATATCGATGCCTACTGGATGCCGTTTACGGCGAACCGCGATTTCAGGACCAAGCCGCGCATCATTAGCGGTGCGTCAGGGCATTACTACACCACCCCCGATGGAACCCGCCTCTACGATACGTTCTCGGGTCTCTGGACCTGCGGCTTGGGCCATTGTCATCCTAAAATCGTTGCAGCCGTGCAGCGTCAGGTTGCCGAACTCGATTACTGTATCGGCTTCCAGGTCAGCAACGACAAAGCCTTCGCGCTCGCCGAGCGAGTCGTCGAGATGGCACCCGAGGGCTTCTCGAACTGTTTCTTCACCAACTCGGGTTCCGAGTCGGTCGACACGGCGCTCAAAATTGCGCTCGCGTATCACCGCGCACGCGGAGAAGGCAACCGCACGCGCTTGATTGGCCGGGAAAAGGGTTACCACGGCGTCAACTTTGGCGGCATGTCGGTCGGCGGTATCGTGCCGAATCGCAAAGTCTTCAGCCCGAATCTGATTCCTGGCGTTGATCACCTACGGCATACGCTGGACCTCGAACACAATGCATTCAGCCGCGGGCTGCCCGAATGGGGCACGCATTTGGCTGACGATCTCGAGCGACTCGCAGGGCTCCACGATGGCAGCAACATCGCGGCCCTCATCGTCGAGCCGGTCGCCGGGTCTGCGGGCATTATCCCGCCTCCTGTCGGTTACCTCGAAAAATTGCGCGAAATCTGTGACCGGCATGGAATCCTGCTGATCTTTGACGAGGTCATCACGGCGTTCGGTCGCGTGGGCAGAGCTTTCGCCGCGGAGCGATTCGGCGTCAAACCCGACATCATTACTACCGCCAAAGGTCTGACGAATGGCGTCATTCCGATGGGAGCGGTCATTGTGCGCGACCATATATATGACGCATTCATGCAGGGGCCCCCGCACATGATTGAACTGTTCCACGGCTACACCTACTCCGGTCATCCGGTCGCGGCTGCCGCCGGACTTGCGGTTATGGACGTCTACGAAGAAGAAGGCACATTCGAGCAGGCGGCATCCCTGGAGCAGACCTTCGAGGACATTCTGCACTCCTTCGCGGATCACGACAAAGTGGTCGACGTGCGCAATTTCGGACTGATGGGTGCCATCGAACTTGCATCACGACCCGACGCGCCAGGAGCGCGCGGGCTCGAGATTCACAAGAAGTGCTTTTGGGACGAGCATCTTGTCGTCCGCAACGGCATGGACGTATTACAATTCTCACCATTCCTGAATTCGGACGTCGACGAAATGCAGCGCTCCTTCGAGGTCATTCGTCGCGTGATCGACGCAGTCGACTGAACCGTCTGACCCTGGAGACATCATGAACGCAAGACCCGCAGAAAACGTCAACACGGCAAATGTCGTCGGACACTTTATCGCCGGCAGAGACGTGGCGGACGATAATCGCCCGTTGCCCGTGACGAACCCGGCGACCGGCCAAATAACGAAACACGTGGCAATGGCATCGAAAAGCACCGTGGAAGATGCGATCGCCGCCGCCGCTTCGGCGTTTCCGGCATGGCGCAATACGCCGCCCGCGAAGCGCGCAAAGGTCATGTTTCGATTCAAACAGCTGCTCGAAGAACACGCAGACGAGATCGTAGCAGCGCTAACGAACGAACACGGCAAAGTGCTCGACGATGCGATGGGTGAATTCACGCGCGGTGTGGAGGTTGTCGACTATGCATGCGGTATTGCCGAATTGCTGAAGGGTGAATACAGCAAGAACGTCGGGCCTGATATCGACAGCTGGTCCGAGTTTCAGCCGCTGGGGGTTGTTGCCGGCATTACCCCGTTTAACTTCCCCGCGATGGTGCCGATGTGGATGTTCCCGATGGCTATCGCCTGCGGTAATACGTTTGTACTGAAACCATCTGAAAAAGACCCGAGCGCACCGATGCTCGTAGCACACCTGTTCAAAGAGGCCGGCTTGCCCGACGGCGTTTACAACGTGGTCAACGGCGACAAGGAAGCAGTGGACACGCTGCTCGAAGACTCGCGCGTGCAAGCTGTCAGCTTTGTTGGTTCGACACCGATCGCGGAGTATATCTACGCCACGGGTACGAAAAACGGCAAACGCGTGCAGGCCCTGGGCGGCGCGAAGAATCACGCCGTCGTGATGCCCGATGCGGATATCGACAATGCGGTCAACGCGCTCATGGGCGCGGCCTATGGGTCCTGCGGTGAGCGCTGCATGGCGATCTCGGTCGCGGTGTGCGTCGGTGACGAGACCGCCGATGAGGTGGTTAGCAAGCTCAAGACGGAACTCGAAGGCCTCAAAGTTGGCGCCGGCACGGACACGAGCAACAACATGGGTCCGCTGATCACAGAGGCTCATCATGCGAAGGTGAGGGGTTTTGTCGACCTCGGCGTAGAAGAAGGCGCCGATCTGGTCGTCGACGGCCGCAATCTTGTTGTCGATGGCCATGAGGACGGGTTCTTTCTCGGTGCCTGCCTGTTCGACCGGGTGACGCAGGATATGCGCATCTATCAGGAAGAAATCTTCGGCCCGGTGCTGTGCGTCGTACGTGCCGAGTCACAAGAGCAGGCAATGCAGCTGATCGACAGTCACGAATACGGCAACGGCACGTGCATCTTCACGCGCGACGGAGAGGCAGCGCGGTATTTCGCAGACAACATTCAGGTCGGCATGGTTGGCATCAACGTACCTCTGCCGGTACCCGTGGCGCTGCACAGCTTTGGGGGCTGGAAGCGTTCATTGTTCGGCGACCTGTACGCCTATGGTCCTGACAGTGTACGCTTCTATACGCGCCGCAAGACAATCACCCAGCGCTGGCCGTCTGGCGGCGTGCGTGAGAAAGCGCAGTTTTCGTTTCCCAGTAATCAATAAAAACAGGAGCCATACGATGAACAAAGGCACGCTGCCGCTATTATTGCTGGCGCTGGCGCTGGCTGCCGGCGCCCACGCCCAGCAATTCGCGACGACCATCAAGTCGACCGAGGTTGTTCCTGGCATCTACATGCTCGAAGGCGCAGACGGATTCAGCTCCAATATGGGGCTGCTGGTCGGCGACGAACACGTCTTGCTCGTCGATGATGGCATGGCACCGATTACGGCCAACCTGATGGAAACGGTGCAGGAGTTAGCCGGGCGGCCTGTTGATTTCGTGGTCAACACGCACGTACATGGCGATCATGTGGGATCTAACAATGCGCTGGCAGAAAACGGTGCATTGATTGTCGCGCACGACAATCTGCGCAAACGGCTTGTCGAGAAAACTGATGACGCAGGCGGTCCGGGCGGCTTGCCGGTCGTCACTTTTGCGGATGCGGTCACTTTTTACGTCAACGGACACGAAGCTCACGTTTTTCACGTTGCGGCTGCGCATACGGACGGTGACGCGGTTATCCACTTCCGTGATGTCAACGTCATTGACGCCGGCGACCTGCACTTCAATTACATGTTTCCGTTCATAGATCTCGACAGCGGCGGCAGCGTGGCCGGCTTTATCGCCGGACAACGTCACATTATCGAATTAGCGGATGATGAAACGATGATCATTCCGGGTCACGGCCCGCTCGCCAGCAAAGCGGATCTGCAAGCGGCCGTCGACATGCTGGTAGATGCCCAATCGCGCGTGGAAGCGCTCGTTCTCGAGGGCAAGTCGGAAGAAGAAGTGCTTGCCGCAAACCCGCTCTCCGACTATCACGAGACATGGAACTGGGGATTCATTACAACCGAGAAGATGACGCAGACCCTTTACCGTTCGCTAAGCTCCTTCTGAACATACGCAAGCAAAAGGCAAGTACGCATGGATACCAGTAAAACAGCCGAATTCGTCAACGGTATGTGGGACACGTCGATCGTTCCCGAAATCAGCGAGTACATCAAGATCCCGAACAAGTCGCCGAGCTTCGATCCGGACTGGGAGAAACATGGCCACATGGAAAAAGCCGTGCAAATGCTCGAGGTCTGGTCGAAGCAACAGCCGATCAAAGGCATGCAAATCGAGATCGTGCGCATCGAAGGCCGCACACCGATACTGTTTATCGACATTCCCGGCGCGTCTGACGATGTCGTGTTGTTGTATGGACATTACGACAAGCAGCCCGAGTTCAGCGGCTGGGACGAAGATCTCGATCCATGGACGCCCACGATCAAGGACGGCAAGCTCTATGGCCGCGGCGGTGCCGACGATGGCTACGCGACCTTCGGCTCTTTGACAGCGATCAGGGCACTGCAGGAACAAGGCGTCCCGCATGCGCACTGTATCGTCATCATCGAGGGCTGCGAGGAAAGCGGCAGCTTCGATTTACCCTATTACATCGACATGCTCGAAGACCGAATCGGCTCGCCGAGCCTGGTGGTATGTCTCGATGCTGAATGCGGTAATTACGATCAACTCTGGTGCACAACATCGTTGCGCGGCAATCTGACCGGCACGCTACGCGCGGACGTACTGACGGAAGGCGTACACTCCGGTTCCGCAAGCGGCGTCGTGCCGTCGAGCTTCCGCATTCTGCGTCATTTACTCAGCCGGATCGAAGACGAGGAGACCGGCCGCGTTACGTTGGACGCACTGCATGTCGACATTCCGGCAGAACGCATCGCACAGGCCAAGAAGGCCGCCGTTACGCTGGGCGACTCCGCGTATAAGAAATATCCGTGGGCCGTGGATTCCCCGTCGCCCAGTGAGACTAACGATGAGCTGTTGTTGAACAATACCTGGCGACCGACGCTGAGCATCACGGGCGCCGACGGCCTGCCCGCGCTTGTCGATGCCGGCAACGTGCAGCTGCCATTCAATACCCTGAAGCTGTCATTCCGCTTGCCGCCCACCTGCAATGCCGACCTTGCGGCATCCGCAGTCAGCGAGGTTCTCAATGCCGATACGCCGCCATTGTGCAAAACGGAGTTCGAGGTGGAGTCGACAATGGCTGGCTGGGACGCACCGCCCGTCGCTGACTGGCTCGAAGCGTCGATGAACAAAGCCTCCGAAGCGTTCTTCGGCAAACCCTCGATGTACATGGGTACCGGTGGGACGATTCCGTTCATGGGCATGCTTGGCGAGAAGTTCCCGGACGCGCAGTTCCTGATCACGGGACTGCTCGGCCCGAAATCCAATGCCCACGGACCGAACGAATTCCTGCACATCGAAACCGGCAAACGCCTGACGAGCTGCGTTGCGCAGGTGCTTGAGGATCATTTCAAGCGATAGCGCTTTGGGAGATTAGCGACTTGACGTTACTTGTCACCGGCGGAGCCGGTTTTATCGGCGCGAACTTCGTGCGCGACTGGCTCGCTGCAAGCGATGAACCGGTCATTAATCTCGACAAGCTCACGTATGCCGGCAATCTCCGTAATCTGCAGTCCGTAGCGAAAAACACGAGCCACGTTTTCGTACGTGGCGATGTTGTGGATCAGAACTGCATCGCCGCGCTTCTGTCCGAACATCGACCGCGGGCAATCGTGCACTTTGCTGCGGAGACTCATGTCGATCGGTCGATCCATGGGCCAGAAGACTTCATACAGACCAATATCGTCGGCACGTTTCGGCTGCTGGCCGCTGCGCTGGAATACTGGCAGTCCTTGCCCACATCGGAGCGCGAGCAGTTCAGACTGATCAATGTCTCGACTGATGAAGTGTTCGGGTCGTTAGGCCCCGACGACCCACCATGCAGTGAATCGAGCCGCCATGCGCCGAACAGTCCGTATTCGGCGTCAAAGGCGGCCGCCGATCATCTCGTGCGGTCCTATTTCCATACCTATGGCCTGCCGGCGATAACCACGCAGTGCACTAATAATTATGGGCCATATCAGTTTCCGGAGAAGCTGATACCGCTGGTGACCGTCAACGGTGCCCAGGGTATGCCGCTACCCGTCTATGGGGACGGCAAGAACATTCGCGACTGGCTCTATGTCAGCGATCACTGTGCGGCTTTGCGCAGCATTCTTCGCGATGGCCGGCCCGGTGAGGTATACAATATCGCCGGGAACTGTGAGATGAGCAATATTCATGTCGTCGAGCAGATTTGCGCGCAGCTGGACGAATGCGTCCCAGCCGACACGAACCAGCCACATCGCGGGCTAATCGAATTCGTCGCGGACAGGCCGGGCCACGATCGGCGCTACGCACTCGCGACAACAAAGATCGAGAAGGAAACCGGTTGGCAACCACAAGAGACTTTTGCAACCGGCATTCGGAAAACCGTTAATTGGTATCTCGACAACCAGGCCTGGCTCGATGAAGTCACGAGCGGACAATATCGACAGTGGCTGGACCTGAATTACTCCAGGAGAACATTGGCAGAATGAAGGGGATCATACTTGCCGGCGGCTCAGGAATGCGTCTTTATCCGATGACGCAGGTGCTTTCGAAGCAGCTTCTGCCGGTTTACGACAAGCCCATGGTCTACTACCCGCTGTCAATACTGATGCTGGCCGGGATACGCGACATTCTGATTATCTCGACGCCACAGGACACCCCTCGATTCGAGAGTTTACTCGGCGACGGATCGAAACTAGGCATTTCCTTGTCGTATGAGATACAGAAGTCCCCGGACGGCTTGCCGCAGGCATTTTTAATCGCGGAAGACTTTATCAATGGGGATCCTTGCGCTCTGATCCTCGGCGACAATATTTTCTATGGCACGGACTTGCAGCCAAAACTTGCTCGAGCCACCGCACGTGACAGTGGTGCAACGATCTTCGCGTATGCCGTAAAAGACCCACAGCGCTACGGCGTCGTCGAACTCGACGCAAACGAATATGCCGTTAGTCTCGCGGAAAAGCCTGCCAGCCCCAAGTCACGATTCGCGGTTACGGGCCTGTACTTTTACGACTCCCGAGTCACCGAGATCGCCAGGACACTCAAACCGTCCGCTCGCGGTGAAACAGAAATCACCGATCTGAACCAGATCTATCTCGATCGAGGGGAACTTCATGTCGAGGCGCTCGGTCGAGGCACGGCCTGGCTGGATACCGGCACTCAGTCGTCGTTGCTCGCAGCCTCTAATTTCGTCGAGACTATCGAGGAACGTCAGGGGTTCAAGATCTGCTGTCCGGAGGAGATCGCATACCACATGAATTTCATTTCAGCTGCAGACCTCGAAGCCATTGCAAAACCTCTGGCAAAAAGCGGGTACGGCGACTACTTGCTAAGTCTGTTGCCTGAGTAGCACGCAATGGCAACTGACGAAGAATTGCCGTTCATCGTTTTTGGGGCGCCAGATATTCAACGCGACGAAATCGACGAAGTCGTTGCCACGCTGGAGTCGGGCTGGATAGGCACGGGCCCCAGGGTTGCGCAGTTCGAAAGAGAATTCGCAGCCCTCAAATCCGTAGGGCAGGATCAGGTTGCAGCCGTCAATTCGTGTACGGCGGCCTTGCATGTCAGCTTGATCGCTGCGGATCTCGACCCTGGTGACGAAGTCATTACCACTGCGATGACGTTTTGCGCGACGGCGAACGCTATTATTCATGCTGGCGCCAAGCCGGTACTCGTAGATATCGATCCGGTAACGCTCAACATCGACACAAAACAGCTGCAGCAGCGCATTTCGTCACGGACCCGCGCCATCCTGCCTGTGCATTTTGCGGGCCGGCCCTGCGACATGGATGAGATCGTGGCGATTTCCGCAAAGCACGATCTCATCGTGATCGAAGACTGCGCGCATGCGATAGAAACGCTCTGGCGCGGCCAGCATGCCGGCACTTTTGGCGATTTTGGCTGTTTCAGTTTTTACGTCACAAAAAATGTAGTAACTGGTGAAGGCGGAATGGTGTTGGCGCAATCATCAGACCGCATTGATCGCATCAAGATCCTGGCTTTGCATGGCATGAGCAAGGATGCCTGGCGGCGTTTCGGCGATGATGGATACAAGCATTATGACGTTGTCGAAGCCGGCTTCAAATACAACATGATGGACTTGCAGGCCGCGCTCGGTATACACCAGCTGCGTCGCATAGAACAGAACTGGCTGCGTCGGCAGGAGATTTGGAATAACTACCAACAGGCGTTCGCAAAAATGGCGCCGGGTTGTCCGGCACAGCCTGAAAAGCACATGCGTCATGCCTACCACCTGTATACATTGACGATCGATGAACGCGATTGCGGCATCTCGCGCGACGAATTCATCGGCCGCATGAGTGCTGCCGGCATCGGGGTCGGGGTGCATTACAGAAGCCTTGCGCAACAAGCACACTATCAAAGCAGGTTTGGCTGGCATCCTGACGAGTATCCGGTTGCCACGGCGTTTGGAGACACGACGGTCAGTCTGCCGTTGGGCCCCAAACTCGAGGATTCCGATGTTGATCGGATCATCGAAACGGTCGCCGCGATCCTCGCAACGTGAGCGCTGACATCACAGCCGAAGCGGCAGCAACGGATCCACATTGGGGCGCCGAGGACCGCGATCAAAAGGCGCGCAACATCCTGGAGTGTCTGAACCTCCTGACCGACCTGGATCTCAAGACCTTGTCCTGTGTGGATATCGGATGCGGAAGCGGTGGCATCAGCTTTCACCTGGCGCCAAGTTTCAGGGAGGTATGCGGAATTGATCCAGAGCCCTGGGAACGATGGCAGGATTTCTCGGCCGATTGTCCCAATCTCAGGTTCAGCGCCGAGTCGGTCGAATCTCTGAGCTTTGCCGACAACTCGATCGATATCGTGATTTGCAATCAGGTATATGAACACGTGCCATCGCCGGAAATGCTGATCGCGCAAATTCACCGCATACTCAAGCCCGGCGGCGTCTGCTACTTCGCCGGACCGAATCTTCTGTATCCGATTGAGCCGCACGTGCATTGGCCGTTCATACACTGGATTCCCAGGCGGTGGGCGCTAGCCATGCTGAAGACATTCGCGCCGGACAAAATACTCGATGCGTACTCCACGACCTACTGGAGGCTCAAGCGCTGGCTCGGGATCTTCGAGGTACTTGATGCGGTGCCGCAGCTGATCAAGCACCGTGCAGCAGGGTCACAACCTGGAAATGTCTGGCGGCTATTTCGTCCTGTACCACTGGGACTGTTGAAAATGCTGGGCTTCTTAAGCCCGAGCTTCATCTTTCTTGTAACCAAGCCCGACAGCCGCGGGCACGAGAAACGCTGATAGCAGATCCTGCAGAATCTGGATAGCGCGCGCTACGACCGCGATACCTGCGTACAGCTCGAAGCTGCTTGCATCGTTGACGTAGCCAATAGCGACAAACACTGCTTCCCGGACACCGATTCCCGCGGGACTGACAGCAACAACAACTCCGACCAGCCACGCAATTCCGAGAAACGCGGTTAACCGCAGCACCTCATGTATCCCGAAATCGAAAAATGCATACAGCAGAAAGACATTTGAAAGAACGTACGAAGCCAGCAACAGCAGATAAACGACGACGCGAGTCACGATCGAAAAGTCCGTCGCCGGGACCGTTGCAGTCAGCTCGAATCTGGGAGACAGCCGACTGAATCGCTGAATATGCCGATAGAGGTGATCGCTGGACATAAAGTAAGCCGACAGAATTCCGCCAATTCCAAGGACCAGTGCGGCAAGTAGTATCGACAGCGGATAAAGCAATAGCGCCGTGCATGCGAAGACCACGCTGAGTACTCCAAGCACATAAATAACGATATTTCCCTGCAAGATATGACCCACTGGCATACCGTCGGATTTCAGTGTCGCCTGATACACGATTGCCCAGACCTTGCCGGGCAGGTACTTCGCGACCTGGCCGCCGAAATGCATTCTGGCTGTTTGCAGATACGCGTCTCCAGCGCCCGCGCTGGCGTGAAATACGAGCCACAAAACAATGTTTTGCGTCAGTGTTGCGACATAAAGCAGTCCGAGGAAAAGCACCGAGGCGTTACTGACTGCCGCGACAAGCTCATTGCGCGCCGTGTAAACGAATACGACTGCTACTGCTAGCGCGATGACGATCAAAACTGTGCTGTAGCGTCGCATGTTCATGCGCTTCTAAGCCGCTAATTGACCTACAGTGTCTTCGATCGCACGCAGCGTGAGCAGATTCGGTATGTCGTCATCCGAAAAAGTGACGCCAAACTCGTCTTCGATTGCCAAGATCAGCTGCATGTGTCGGAGCGAGTCCCAGCGCTCGATTTCTTGGGGCGAACTCGCCTCCGAAATCGAACTGACTTCGACGTTGAATATCTGTGCCATTACAGCCTTAATTCGATCTTGCATCAGTCTTTGCCTCTACGATAGACACTACGTGGCTATAGCCGCTGCAGCGCTGGCCCGCCGCCATGCTGTAGGATTTCATCCTATCTGTCTCTTCGAGCAGGGAAAAACCGACCCGTTCCCAAAAATCCGCAACCTGAGCATTCTTTTTGCTCGGGAAATACTCCGAATGCCAGTTGCTTATGCCCCACCGGGTCTCGAGGTAGAGCAGGCACTGGTCAACGAAAGCCATCTCGAGCTTCCGTCCCAGGATGCGGCAACTGAGCAACAAACTGTCTATGTGCGCGCCCTCGTCGCTGCGTCGCGCGATGAGCACACCCGTCGTGCCCATTTCGCCGTAGCGGTCACAGACTGACATTGCCAGAACCGCAGCATCATCGTCTTGCATGAATGCCTCGATCTGACCCTCGGAATACCGTCGCGTCGTCAGGTTGAACTGATTTGTCTTCTGCGTCAGCTGCGCGATGCGTGGGCGGTCTTTTTCGCCGGCCTCCCAAAAGCTCATGGTCTGATGCAGCGATGCCAGATACCCATCGACGTCGACATGAATACTGCGGTCGCGCTCACGCTCCGCCTGCTCGCGATAAAGCGCAGCACGATTTCTGTCTTCATCACTGACACTGACCGTGTCGAACAAGCCGTCCTGTAGTAGCAGACTCGGGTATTCATATAGCGGATCCGGCACCTGAAGCACCGTTACCTGCGGCAGCGCTTCACGCACCCGCTGGCACTCACGTGGACTGTCGTCCACGAATACAAAGCTGTCCAGCGGAAGATTCAGCTCCGCGCTTAGCGCCACAATGTTACCTGCCTTGTCGTCCCAATTGATACGCCACGCTGCGAGGTGCGACCGTTGAACCAGGCAATGCGGTTGATCCTGCATGAGCTCCCAGACTTCTTCCGCGTTGTTCTTACTGCATATCGCAATAAGCACTCCGCGTTCATGCAGCGCGAGAACGTTGCGCTGAAATTCATAGAAGGCCCTTTCCGGCCATTCGACCGGCCCAAGCTTCACATTATTGATACCGTCCTCTCCGATCACCCCGCCCCAGAGCGTGTCGTCACAATCGAGGATCAGGCATTTCTTCGCCTTGCCCTTGAGCGCGCGACCCACTTTGACAATCTCGCGCGCGAGAAGATCGAGAAACGCTCCCTTGAACGGCGCCAGCGACGTGCGCCAGAATCTTTGATCGATCGCGTTGTCCTTGCCTGTCAGTCGCAGCAGGCGCTCCCAATCTGCAACGACAAAGCGACCCTTGTGTGAATTGGCATATTCCCAGACGCAGTCATTGACTCGAGCCACCTCATGAACGGCGCGGCGTTTTGTTGTGGTCACACCCTCGAGAGACAGGAACGGCGACAACATCGTGTTGATAACAACCAGGGACGACGTGTTCTGGCGCAGGGCGTCATACATTTCCTGCAAGCGTTCGATGGCATGATCCGCCGTCCAGCCGTAGCTGCCATATTCCGGGTCCAGCAATGTCAGTTCGAGCGCGAGTACGACCATGTCTGGCGATCCAACGCGAAGTTCCGATTCCGGATCAAGAGCTTCCTGAACAACGGTGTCGTAGCCACCGTGACTGATGCCGGGCTCAATTGCTTCGCGCAGGAAATGAAACTTCAGGTATGGCTCAATAGGCTCTATCGTGAAATTCTTCAGTAAATGGATTCCGATCGAGTCGGTGCATTCGATTCCTGCCGCTTCGGCCCGATCGATCGCGGCGACGAGCGTGTCGATGCGTTGCAGCGCTTCTTCAGGCAAGAGGGCGTTATCACTCATCGCGGGAAATTCATTTCTCTTCGAGTATCTCGATCAAGCCGAGACCTTTAGCCAGATAAAAAGCCACCTCCCTGCCGCCGAATAGGACGGCCGGCTTCGGGGCCACAACGGTCAACAGCCTCTGGCCAGCGGATTTGATCTCGTCTGCCGCAATTTGAATATCCGGTGCGACATAGCACAGGTGGTAGACCAGCTGCGGAAACTCCGCCAGATAGGAATCGAGCGGCCCAGGCGTGTCTGACGGATAGACGACTTCGATGGCGGGCATCGAAGGTTGCTCGCACCAGATCAGATTGACGTTTTGCAACGGATCGAAGATCGGCTCGGCCAGTTCATATCCAAGCAAAGTGAGCATGCGCCGCGTTTCTTCAGCGTCCCGCGTTGCAAGGCCAAAGTGGTGAAATTTCAGGTCTATGCTCAAACGACTCATTTCCCGAGTACCAGCGCTACGTTGATTGGCAGGCGCTGATCAAGCGACTCTGCAACAGATTGGCCGGGGTACGGGATCAGCTTCGAATCGCGCACTGACAATCCCGATTCCCTAACCAGCGACTCGATCACCTCATAGGACTCAAACAGATAAATATGATCAATAGCCGGTGCATTGATCGGTGTCGTAATGAAAATAAAGGCGTCGTCCGCCGCCAGATCACGGATTTTCTGCAGGAAATCGAGCGGTTGTTCGACGTGCTCGAGAACCTCGCCCATCACGATCGCATCGTAACTGGGCTGGTGCAGATTGTCTTCGAGAAAATCGCTGCAGTATATTTCGAATTGCACACCACGTGGCACATCTCGCGACTTCAACAAGTCCGTTGTCATCGCCACGCTGGTCGGACTGAGGTCAACTCCCTCGAATCGCTCGTATCGAGACAGATTCATTGCCGTCATCATGTACACCCCATGTCCTGGCCCGATCTCGAGATAGGTGCCTTGCTTTTCACTGGGAACGGAATCGGCGAAGTAGCGGTGCATTTCGCGATGATTCGGCCAAAGCCAGGCGGTGATCGCCAGACCGTGCATATATTTGCTCATGTAGTCGTCGTCGAAGTAGACCGAGTCGGCGACTTCGGCGAAGGTGGAATATCGATAACGATTGTGACGCTGAAAGAACAGTTGTTCGCGCAATGTGTCCTTAACGATCACGTCATAGCATCCGGCCAGATAGGGAATGTCCAGTGACTTGCGTTCACAAAAACGCAGGTACTCGTTCAGATGCTGCAGTTCCGCAGCCGTCGCGCCATCGACGGACGACTGGATGAAACTCGACTGCAGCGGATTGATACCGATGATTTCATTTAGCAGAGCATCGACCGCGGAATGTTCAGACATGCGGATGCCGCCTAGTCAGCGCTGTGCACGCGGGCAACACGGGCTGGATTACCGACCAAAGTCGTTCCAGGTCCATACTCCCCACTAACCACGCTGTTCGGACTAACCGTACAACCGTCGCCTAGCCGGGTGCCACCAACGAGTACCGCTCCAGCGCCAATCCAAACGCCTTTGCCAATCTCAACGGGTTCGTGAATTCTCTCCGGCGTAACGCTGAATCGACTTTCATCATCTACGACTCCGGATTGCGTGATGACCATCGACCCAGGTCCCAGGTGCGTGAAATCACCGATACGAATAATCCCTGCCCCGTAAAGGACGCAATTCGGGCCCACCAGAACATGGTCTCCGAGAGATATCTCGCCGCCATAATCACACCAGGATTTTCCTCCACAGTGCAGCAAGGCTCGTCGTTGCAACGTCACGCCCTTTCCGAGAAACAATCGCGAGGGTGTTTTTACCGTGACGCCACGTTCACAACGAAGGTTCTGCGCGCCGAGTTTTGCCAGGCGCAACGGCAGCAGTTCGAGCAGCCGATCAATCACGCGCGCGACTGGACTCGCAGAGTTTCTTGCAAAAGGCGCTGTGTGGTCAGTCATGGCACTCGAAAATTACGCATACAAGCAGGGCCGGAGCGGCGTAATTGTAGAACACTTCTCCGAGTCATTCGATTCCATCCCGGCCACAAATTAGCGCAGCACCCGATATAGCTGTTCCGCGACCCTGAAAAATGGATATGAGCTGCGTATCGGTATGGTGTAAGTGCGATGTTCTCTCGTCTCTGCGCCCCATTTTTCTTTATAGCGGATAAGGGAGTGCTGATCGGCTGGAGAAGACATGAAATTGAAACGTTCGCAACCGCAACCTTGCGCCCATGCTATAGCTTCACTTAGCAGCAATGCCGACGGCCTGTATTGGCGAAACTGAAGACGCAACCCACCGTGCAAATAGCAGGCGACAGAGCCATGCCGTATGGCAACGACAAAACCTGCGATTTCTCCGTCCAGACGAGCAAGCCGGACACGCACACGAGGATCGGATTGCGCAAGTTCGATCAGCTTCGTGAAATACGATTTGTTGTAACGCAGACCGCCACGATGCCGCTTGACCGTATCCTGGTAAATCCCGTAGATCGTCGCACCGTCCTCCGTCCGTGAGGCGTCCTCGCTCGTCAGACCGGATCTGATTGCCTTCTTGATATCGCGGCGATGATTCTCCGAAGCCAAACCCAGCGTCCAGGTGCTCAGATCTGCTATGGCGGTCTCCGGCGTGCGAACGCATTTGAATGCCAGATCGACGGGATTATCAAAGGCGCTGACGGGAATGCGGATAGCGGTCGGCAGGAGATCTGAGCCGCATGCGCGCAATTCATCAAAATGCGTCTGCACAAGAGGCGCACCGCCTACGCTGCCACCGAAAGGGAAACCCCAATAACCGATACGGAACGGGCCTGCCGGAAATGAGGAGACCGCGGCACCGCACTGCCCTGCCGTATCCAGGACATAATGGGTCTTGACGTTGAAGCTGGCTTCGAGCAGCCCGGTCCATTGACTGCTGTGAAACACGAATTCCCTGCTCGCACACCGCGCAGCCCAGTCGGCAGGCGGCGTGGCCTGAAGGATTACCCCACTCATCAGGCCGAGCTCCGGATTTCGTTAAGAAAATGACTTGCGTTGCGTGGCATATCGAAATCTGCCGCCGCGGCCTCGAGTCCGTCACGAAACACCGTGGCATCGCTGCACAACGCCTCATGCAAAGCTTGCGCAAGCGCCTCCGGCGTTGCCGCCTTGGCAAGAATGCCAAAACGATAATCGTCGTGTAGCCGCGGCAAATCGCCCACGGGCGTTGCGATGATTGGCGTGCGCAGCTGAACGGCGTCGGAGAAAATTACCGGAATACTCTCGATTCTTGACGGTAGTACCAGATAGTCTGCCCAGGCGATCAGATCCGCGGCGCGTTGCTTGCCGAGGTAACCGCCCAGTTCAACGGGTCGATTCTGTTCCCGCAGTTTCGCTGCGGCCAGATGAACCTCGTCGTGCAATGGACCGCCGCCGAAAATTCGCACCGCCGCTATTTTTGACCAGTCCTGATCGGACAATTGTTGCAACGCGTCAAGAAAAACGTCGATACCTTTGTGCAAATGCCAACGGCCAAGAAAAGCCAGCTTGTATGGTGCGGACCCGGCGCGGTCAACTTTGACCGGTTGCGGCAGCAGTCGCGTGCTCGCAAGAAACTGACACTCGCGGCCGGACAATCGCTCAGCGTCTTCCGCCAGCTCCAGCCCGTCTGCAAAACACTGATTCGCAGCTCGCAAGATACCAGCTATTCTTGAGCGCACGAAAGGCAGCCGGCCGAGGCTCCAGATGTCGCTGCCCAGCACCCATACCCCGAACGGAATATTGTGCTGACGTGCAGCGGACGCGGCCCAGTGACCGGATGGCAGTGCCCAAAGGGCGAACAGGTAGTCGGGCCTCTCATCCCGTAAAGACCTTTCCAGAGCTTGTCTGCCGCTTCGCATCGTTCTGACAATAGCTGGCCAGTCCGCCGGATTGAACGGCCTGAGTAACGAAAGTGGCGCGCGCGGCACTGCAAATCGAATAACGTCAACATTGCCGTCGCGCGATTGCGACGCGGCTGAGCCTGCGGCTATGACCGTAACCTTCACGTCGGCCGCAAGTTGCTGGGCAAAGTCCGCAACGAAACTCCCCGCAGCTTCGCTGCCCGGAACATCGCCGGGATACGACGTCGTTATTATTGTGACATGCATTTTGTTAAGCGTTGGCCGAGCTCATGCGATAGGCATACGGCATGGTCAGGCTTTGCTGTATGTCAACGCCGTTATCTGTTCAGAAATTAAACCGATTAGAAAAACGATTACTGAGGCACTGCAAAGCAGCAGGCTCATGTTGGTGAACCGGGCCATGGCAAAATAGGTGTAGGCGTACCATCCCAATCCAGTTACCAGAAACAAACCGCTGATCGGCAGAAAGATCTTCAGCGGTGCATACAGTGTCGCAATCTTGAAGATGATCACGAGAAAACGAATTCCATCGCGGATTGGCCGAATATGACTGCTACCTTCACGACGGGCAACGCTGACCACTTCAAAACACACAGGGTATCCCGAGCGCATAAACGCCATCGTAATGGTCGTGGGATAGGAAAAGCCGTTTGGCAACAGGTACAGAAACTCTTTGAACAGTTTCGCTCGCGCCACACGAAACCCCGAAGTCAGATCCGAAATACGCCGACCCGACAGTAGTGATGCGAGTTCGTTGTAAAGACCATTGGCAAACAGCCTGCCAAAGTTCGCGTGAGATCCCGAATCGCGGGCGCCAACTGCCATAGCATAACCATTGTCGAGCTTGCCAAGCAGTTTCTTGAACTCGCGCGGATCGTGCTGGCCGTCGCCGTCCATCAGCGCCAGAATCTCTCCCGTTGCGGCACGTGCCCCGCTTTTTACGGCAGCGCCATTGCCAAGGCTTTCAGGATGCTGCACCAGGATTGCGCCCGCTTTGGCAGCCGCTTCCGCCGTGTCATCGGTTGAGCCGTCATCGACCACAATGACTTCCGCGTCCGGATACTCCTCGCACGCGGATGCAACAAGACCAGCGATTGTTGCGACCTCATTTTTCGCTAGTATTACGATAGAAAGGCTAACGTCATTAGGCCTCTGGCTCATTCCTCGTTTGTCTCCGTGCGTTGTTTAACGTCGTCAGCCTGATCGTGCCTGGTCCGCTGCTCAAGTTGCCGAACATACGCCCGCAACTTGTCCAGACCCCGCTGCCATGCTAAAGCCTTCAGCGGATTCAAGGGCTTGTCTAGCATAGCACTGTTGATGAAGTCGTCGGCACCCTTAAAGTCGCCGGCGCCGGCAAGGGCAGTCACCATCATCATATTTAGCTCCGGAGTATGCCAATACGAAATCGCCGTTCGCAGATGCGCAAGCGCATTTGCCTGATCGTCTTCATAGCGGGCAATACCTGCCAATAGTTTATGATGGAACTGGCTGTAATACGGATCGTTCACATAACGAGCATTTTGTTGCAGCGCTGCCGCCAGTCGCTTTACGCTGTCCGGGCCCATTTCACATCGGCCCTGTATCGAAGTCGAAAACAACTGCGACAACATCGAGCCAGCGGTGTAGGTGAACGTGACATTGGCAAGGGCATGTTCGATGTCGGTAACGAGCGGTGCCAGCTCCGCCTCCGGGGCGTACTGGCAAATCAGATTCAATTCCGGAACCCGTAGATAGGCGTGCTCAGGGTACTCGCCGGCAAAGCGGCGCAATGTCTCAATCGTGCGCTGCGGCCCTTCTTCGGTCAATTGGTAACTGGCAAGGCTTGTGACCGCACGGACCGAATCGGGATACCGCAGCGCCCAGTAACGCGCGGCAGACGAAGGCTCGCCCCACATGGAGGCAAAAACATAAAGGAAATAGGCATTGATGATTAGAATTACCGGAATCACGACCACGGCGGCCCGCGCTACCGTATTCGTGCGAGAAAACATCAAGACGCAGAGTGCGAATATCGGCCCGATTATCGGCAAATAATTGCGGTGTTCGAAATAGAGTTCGAGCGGCAATACGGTTGATTCGACCAGGTGCCCGGCCAGAAACCACAGCACCGCAAACGCGAATAATGGCCGGCTGCGCCGCCAGGCGATCGCCGCAGTCGCCAGGATAAGCCAGGCCGAAGCGGCAATCAGTGCTTTCACTTCCAGCACGGACCGGGCTATCGGAAACTCAGACTGAAAAATCCCTAGTTGACCAGGCAAACCGATCGCGGCCCGTTTCAGATATAACCAAAGAATTTCTGATTCGGTTAGCAGGCGTTGCCAGCCATTGAAATCCCGGCGTTCCTGCATCCACTCCGGATAAGACGCGCGACTTGCCAGGTATAGGAGAATGGCCACGCTCGGCAATACGAGCACAATAGACTTCCAAAAGCGCCAGTGTCGTTGTGCGATGCGATCCGGTCGCCGCAGCAATGTTGACTCGAGCACTAACACGAACGTCAGCAGCAACATGCCGGACTCTTTACTAAGTGTAGCCAGCAAGGTAGACAGTGCGAGCATTGCCGTCATCGCAATGATCGCACTGCGCGGCTGCATCGCGATGTTATTTCGGATTGCGAGGTAACCGCCGAGTCCCGCCAGTGTAAACATCGCGCTGAGAGTAGTCATGCGTTGCACAACCAGGAGCGATGCCGTCGCGTTTAGGGGCAGCAAGAGCCAAAGACTTGCGGCACTTGTTGCTACCAGAATCGCCTTTTCGCTAGCCAAGCCCTGCGTCATGGCCAACTGGTACAGGCACCAGGCCAACAGCATCGCATTCAGCAAATGAATCAGCACGTTGATACGCAGAAAAGCGCTTGCACCAGCATCAAATTCGTTTTCCTGAAGGCCGAAAGTCAGCATCGCAAGGGGTCGGCCCAGAGGGCTGTTCGATCCTGCCAGCACATAATCAGCCAGCGATTGGGCGTCCTCGACCTGCGTCAGTGCGGCCAGGTGAGCAATGTCATCAAGCTGGAAATCACCGCTGAACGAAGGCGCGTAGCATAGCCACGCCAGTAGTAGCACGATCAGGAAGCCGGCGAGACCCAGGTTGGCCGGCGTCAACCTGCCGTGAGTCACGACGTGAACATGATCATGATGCCGGCGGCAACAGCCGATCCGATTACTCCCGCCACGTTCGGCCCCATGGCGTGCATCAGGAGAATATTGTGAGGGTTCGCATCCAGTCCGACTTTGTTGGCAACGCGTGCCGCCATTGGTACCGCCGATACGCCGGCTGCGCCGATCAGCGGATTGATGGGCTGTTTCGAGACGGCGTTCAACAGCTTGCCCATCAATACGCCGCTTGCGGTGCCGATTGCGAAAGCAACGATGCCGAGCAGCAAAATCCCGAGCGTGCTCGGCACGAGAAACTGTTCGGCGCTGAGTTTCGAACCGACCGCCAGACCCAGAAAGATCGTAACGATATTGATCAATGCGTTCTGCGTCGTATGGGAGAGGCGATCGACGACGCCGCATTCGCGCATCAGGTTGCCGAACGCGAGCATGCCTATCAGCGGTGCTGCCGACGGTAAAAGCAGGGCTACGAGCAGCAACAATACGAGCGGAAAGACGATGCGCTCTGCCTTGGAAACTTCCCTGAGTTGCACCATTTCAATCTTGCGCTCGGCCTCGGTCGTGAGGGCCCTCATAATCGGCGGTTGAATCAACGGCACGAGAGCCATGTATGAATAAGCGGCCACGGCAATCGCGCCAAGCAGATTCGGTGCCAGTTTCCCGGCGACATAAATCGCGGTAGGCCCATCGGCGCCGCCGATGATGCCAATCGCGGCGGCTTCACGCACCGAGAAATCCATAACGCCGATTGCAGTCAGGCCGAGCGCGCCGAGCAGGGTTGCAAAAATGCCGAACTGGGCGGCGGCACCCAGAAACAGCGTTCTCGGATTGGCGAGCAGCGGACCAAAATCGGTCAGCGCGCCCACGCCCATGAAAATAATTAGCGGAAATGCGCCAGTCTCGATGCCCTGTACATAAAACAGATGCAAGAGCCCGTCGCCAGTCGCGATGTCGACACCGGGAATATTCGACAGTAAGCCACCAAACCCGATCGTTACGAGCAACAGCGGCTCGAATTTGCGCACGATGCCGAGGTACAGCAGCAGCAAACAAATACCGAGCATCGCGGCCTGCCCGCCGGTCATCTGGTAAAGTCCCGAGCCCTGCCAGATTTGCTCGATCAGATCCATAAGTCAGTCGATCGCGACGAGCGTATCACCGACGGCGACGACATCGCCCTCGGCGACGCAAACCTGCGTCACGGCGCCAGCCTTCGGCGCGACGACCAGCGTTTCCATTTTCATGGCCTCCACGACCAGTAGCGGATCCCCCTTGCTGACGACATCCCCTGCCGAGACGTGTACTTTGAATATATTGCCGGCCAGAACAGCCTTGACGGCGTCCCCCGACGCGTCACCTGACGTTGTCGCCACGGCAGACGTGGCCGGACGCACGTCCGACAACTGACCGCCCTCTGCAACCTCGACCGTGTACGTCTTGCCGTTCACACGAACAGAATAAACGGACGCCGCTGTCTGGACGCTACTTGGCGGCGCGGCCGCGGCCGCGGCGGCAGCATCGGGGGGCGGCTCGAATGCATCGGGATTATCGCGATTCTGCAGGAAGCGAATGCCCATTTGCGGGAACAACGCGTAGGTAAGCACGTCGTCGATGACGTCGTCGGCGAGGCGAATTTTCTTTTCAATCGCGATTTTGGCCAACTCTTCAGTCTGCTTGTCGACTTCGGGTTCGAGCAGGTCGGCAGGCCTGCAGGTGATCGGATCTGCACCCTCCAGCACGCGTGCCTGCAGCTCGGCATTGACGGGCGCCGGAGTTGCACCGTACTCACCTTTCAGAACACCCGCGGTTTCTTTCGAGATCGTCGCATAACGATCTCCCGACAACACATTGATCACGGCCTGCGTGCCAACGATTTGCGACGTCGGTGTAACGAGTGGCAGCATGCCGAGATCTTTGCGCACACGCGGAATTTCCTCGAGCACCGCATCGAGCTTGTCGCCGGCATTTTGTTCACGGAGCTGACTCTCGAGATTCGTCAGCATGCCGCCAGGCACCTGCGCGATGAGGATTCGCGAATCGACACCGCGCAATCCGCCCTCGAACTGCGCATATTTCTTGCGTACCTCGCGAAAATACGCGGCGATTTCCTCGAGCAGACGCAGATCGAGTCCGGTTGCGCGGTCAGTCTCGTCGAGAATGGCGACGAGCGCTTCGGTCGGCGAATGGCCGTACGTCATGCTCATCGACGAGATTGCCGTATCCACACGGTCGATACCGGCCTCCGCCGCCTTGATACAGGCTGCAGTCGACATGCCAGTGGTTGCATGACAATGCATGTGAATCGGAATATCGACGGACGCCTTGAGGCGGCTTACGAGCTCGAACGCGATATAGGGATTCAGCAGGCCCGCCATATCCTTGATGCAAATCGAATGCGCCCCCATGTCCTCGATCCTGCGGCCAAGATCGACCCACAGGTCGATCGTATGCACCGGGCTGACCGTATACGACATCGTCCCTTGCGCATGCTTACCGACCGCCAGTGTCGCTTTTACGGCAGTCTCCAGATTGCGCATGTCGTTCAGCGCGTCGAAGATGCGAAACACGTCAACGCCGTTGACGGCGCAACGTTCGACGAACTTCTCCACAAGGTCGTCAGCATAGTGACGATAGCCGAGTATATTTTGCCCGCGAAACAGCATCTGTTGCGGTGTATTCGGCATGGCTTCTTTGAGGCGGCGGATTCGCTCCCAGGGGTCTTCGCCGAGAAAGCGGATACAGGCATCGAACGTTGCGCCACCCCAACTCTCAATGGACCAGAATCCCACCCGATCGAGCTTGTCCGCGATCGGCAGCATGTCCTCGATACGCATACGCGTCGCGAGCAGGCTCTGGCTGCCATCGCGCAATACCAATTCCGTTATGCCCAGGGGGTTCTTATCGCTCATGTTGGGGCTTCGCCCTCCGTATTCGTCTATTTTTGCCGGTGCCGGGCAAGCGCCGCGGTGATCGCAGCGACTTCATCCTCGCTCGGACCGTGCGCATCCTCAGATGATTGAAATCGCAAAACAAGCCTAGACATCAAGGTCATCATGATGACGAGCGTAGTCAGGAACACGAATACCGTGCCCATGCCCGCAAGCATCAGGGTCAGCCCTTCATTAATCAGCTCGTTTTGCATACCGTGTCACTAAGATTCCACAATTGGGCGATTATACTGATT
This sequence comes from uncultured Gammaproteobacteria bacterium, assembly GCA_963711285.1. Taxonomy (GTDB): domain Bacteria; phylum Pseudomonadota; class Gammaproteobacteria; order Steroidobacterales; family Woeseiaceae; genus UBA1847. The sequence continues at coordinate 337,244 of CAVQDJ010000013.1, forward strand.
TACCCTGACCTAAGAAGCGTCAAATCGTGATCCAACGAACACCGATAATTTCTCCTGCAACCATGCTGATGCTCATGGGGCTTATGAGCGGCGTGTCGGACGCGGAAGAAACTGCCGCACAACTCGACGAGGCTCGGCTCGAAGCCGAGCAGGTCGTCATAGGCAAAGTGGTGCTCGAAAAGCAGGACGTCTTCGATCTGTCTAATCCGAAGGAAAACAATGCTGTCTACAGGCTGGCGAATCGCCTGCATATCATCACCAAAGACTCTGTTATTGAAAAGCAGTTGCTGTTCAAGCCGGGTGACCTGTACTCGAAGCGGCTTGCCGATGAAACGGCACGCATCCTGCGCAGGAACAGTTACTTTTATGATGTTTCAATAACGCCGAAGAATCATAAGGACGGGACTGTCGATCTGCACGTCAAGACGCGCGAAGTCTGGACGCTGAAACCGGGTATATCGTATTCGCGCAGTGGCGGCGAAAACAAAACGTCCGTCAACCTCGAAGAACTGAACCTGTTCGGCCGTGGCCAGCAGGTGATCTTCGTGAAATCCAGTGATGTCGATCGTGATTCGACGTTATTTGAGTATCGCGACAATAATGTCGGACGCAATTGGCTATCCATGCGCTTTCGTACCGCTGACAATTCGGACGGGGATTCGAATCTGATCTCGATCGTCCGGCCATTTTTCGCACTGGACACACGCTGGGCGGCCGGGGGCAGATTTCTCGACGAAGATCGGGAAGATACGCTCTATCAACTCGGTGAAAAGGCGGCCGAATATCGCCACGAGCGGAACTACTACTCCGGCTTCGGCGGCTGGTCGGCAGGACTTCGCGGCAGTTGGGTACGGCGCTATACGGCGGGCTTCGTGCACGACGACAACCAGTTTTCGGATGTAATCGATTCGACACTGCCAGCAGCAATTCCAGCGGACCGCAAGCTGGTCTATCCCTACGTCGGTATCGAGATACTCGAAGATCGCTTTGAAACCACCCACAATCGCGACCAGATAGAGAGGACCGAGGATTTTCTGACCGGCACGCGATTCTCGGCGACGCTGGGTTGGTCCGACGAGAGTTATGGCGCTGACCGGGATGCATTGCTCTATTCCCTCAGCGCGGGCCGTTCATTCGGCAAGCTTTCTGAATCGGTGCTGCTGCTGTCAGCTGAAGCGAGCGGTCGGTTCGAGAGCGGCGATTCGGCGAACTCCCAATTCAGTCTCAACGCGCGTTATTACAGGCAGCAGACTGAAAAACGTACGCTGTTCGCAACACTTTCGGCAACTATTGGCCACAACCTCGACCTCGATAATCCAGTTGAACTGGGGGGTGACACCGGGTTGCGCGGCTATCCCCTGCGTTATCAGTCGGGGGAATCGAAGGTTCTGCTAACGCTGGAGCAGCGTTACTTCACCGACTGGTATCCGTTCCGGCTCTTCAGGGTCGGCGGCGCAGTATTCGCGGACGCGGGCCGCATGTGGGGTGACAATCCGCTCGGCGGCGAGAGTCTCGGATGGTTAAGCGATGTTGGTTTCGGTCTGCGTCTTGCAGGAACTCGCACGGGCTCGCGGAGCATGGTGCATATCGACATCGCCTTTCCCTTGAACGGCGATTCCTCTATTGACAGCGCGCAGATTCTTCTGGAGTCAAAGCGGAGCTTCTAGCGACAGTAGTCTTCCTTTTTCGCCAGCGTATCCTTGATCGTGGCGGCCGTCTCTGCTTCGCTGAGATATTCACGCTCGCCGTCAGGACCGGTGCGATACAACTGTGGCGCGTTGAGATAGGACGCGTAGACATCGGTCGCCGTCTTGCATAGTTTCTCGCGTTCCGCGCGCTGTGTGTCCGTCTCATCCGGGTAGGTTTTACTGCCGCCTTCTCCGGATTCTGCCAACGGCCCGGATGAATGCCACACGAGTTCGACAGAAACGGCATCTTCATGATCGGGCGTGTCGCCGTAGTGTGTTTTGCCGAAATCGTCCACCCACGTATAAATCGGCGTCATCGTATCGACGAAGTGGGTCTTGCCGTTGGCGTCCACCCACTTCCAGACATCCGCTCCCGCCGTCAGGCTAAGGCCAAAACTCAGCGCGATGATTAGCAGCAACTTTTTCATGTGTCCTCCATTGCCCGGAAGTATGGGCCGTCGGAACCAGGAAACCATTGATTACCGTCACAGATTTGCGACGAATCAGTTGCAGTTGGCCAGACCGTTAACCCAGGCGGTGAGCAACGCCACGCCGTCATCATCGACAATCGTCGAGCCGAGCGGCGGCATGCCATCAGCGTCGCGCGGTTCACGCGCGCGACGAGCGTTGAACGACCGGACTCGCCGGGCGCAATGATCAACGGCATCGCGATGCCGACATCACCCGCGTCAGGCGCTACGCCGCAGGCATTCATGTTGGCCAGCGCGGTCGTGTAGCGCAGGTCGAGATCGGTCGGCGTCGGCCCGCCCGGTTGATGACACGCTGCACAGTTCGTGTGCAGGTAAGCGCGAGCACGATCGCCGAGGTCGGCCCCGGTATCCGTTGGATCCGGCATCATCGGCAATGTCGCGACGTCGCCCGGCAACGGTGACGAGAACATGACTATCTGATCGAGCGTCTCGAGCTGATTGTGCGTGCGACCGGTCGACGGGTAGGTGAAGTCCTTGTTGAGCTGAGACGTCTCGGGACCCAGCGCGACGCCCGCCACGGTCGTGTGGCACTGCAGGCACTCGGCCTCGTCCGGGAATACCCAGTCCTGGCCCTGGATCGTCTCGATCTTGCCGCCGCGCACGCGCGTGGCTTCAGTCTCGGTCGCATTCCACTCGTAGGTATAGCCGGCCCAACCGCCATCGGGATGACGCATCAGGTGTCGCGTTTCGATCAGGCTGCCATTGAGGCGGAAATTTTTCACGATCACCGTGCCAGGCGGGAAGTCCCAGTCATCCTCCGCGTTGATCGAGATCGTCGTACCATTCGGCAGTCCGATGTAACGATCCTTGTCGGCACCATCGGACCAGAAGCGCGCGTTGATGTCGTATGGCACGAGACCGGCGTATGGCTGAGTGACATTGGTCGGATCGACGCAACCTGAAGCCAACAACGAATCCGGCACCGGATCGACCACGCCGCCACCCGGCACGAACTGCATGATGCGGCCGGTGTTGAAATCCGTGAAATAGAGTTCGCCGTCCTGGTCTACGCCGAAAGACGAGGGTCCCGTTGACGTATTGAGCAGCTCTTCTTTGCTGTAGCCGCCCTGCCCGTCATCCTGTAGCGCCCAGATTCGTCCAGATGCGAAATCCGCAAATACGTAGCGCCCGACAAGCCCTGGGATGTCCGCACCACGATAGACGAATCCGCCGGTGACAGACCGACCGTCGGAACGCGGGTAATCGATGACCGGATCGATCACCGGACCCACGCAGCCTAAGGTGGCAGAATGAGCGATTGTCCCCTCGCGGCAATCCCAGCCGTAGTTACCGCCGACCACGATCTGGTCGATCTCTTCACGGGCACCTTGGCCGACGTCCCCGAGCCACAAGACATCGGTCAGCGGATCGAAGCTCCAGCGCCAGGGATTTCGGAGGCCCCAGGCGTAGATCTCCGGACAATTGGCCGCGTTCGTCCCGGGCTCGCACTTGTTGGGATTCGCGCTGAACGGGTTCGTTGCCGGGATGTTGTAGTCCGCGCCCGTACCGATCACGTCGATGCGCAGCATCGAGCCGAGCAGGCGCGTCGTGTCCTGGCCCGTCTCCTGCGGATCACCGCCGCCTCCGCCGTCGCCAAGGCCGATGTACAGAGATCGATCCGGCGGGACACCGAATGAAATGTCGCCGCCGTTGTGGTTGCTCGCAAATTGATCGACCTCGAGTATGACCTGCTCGACCGTGCCGGCGCCTGGCGACTGAACGTCGTCGAGAATAAATCTCGATATGACCGAACGCATTTCAGTGACCGGCCCGTTGATCGTGTAGTACAGGAAAGATCTCAGGCACACCCGGATAGTCCGGATGGAACGCCATGCCGAGCAGGCCGCCCTCCGACGCCGTGCGCAGCGGCGGTCCACTCAGGTCCAGGAATGTTGCAGGGATGTTGGCGTTGTCCGGATCGAAGACAACGAGCTGGCCCGTCTTCCGCAGAACGAACCAGCGCGGATTCGCGACCGGTTCGACGAGCACCTTCACGGGCTGCGAAATACCTTGCAGATTCGGAAACGCGTCGACGATGTCGACTTGAGCGCCGCCTGCGCCGCGTGCCGGTGCGACGCAGGTCGCATTGCTCGGACGAACGTCGAGTCCGACCGTCGGTGGCGGATTTCCCGGCGGCGGATTCTGATTGTTGTTGGATTTCGAACCGCCGCCGCCACAGCTCGCCAGGAGCAGCGCACACACGAGTGTGCACGCACCCATAGTGTGCAGTTTCGTCATTCCGATTGACGCGTGTGATTTCGTCATGCTGCAAAACCCAAAGCCAAGCGCACTTACTATATCGTCATAAGATGACGATTGTGGCGTCATTTAACATCAAGTCCTGTCGCTAATCAGCGACGTGCGGCGAGCATTGACGGCTTCAGTTTCGTTACGGACGGGCAGCCCATCAGCAGCATGTCGCGCTCGATTTCGTCACGCAGCAAGCCGATTGCCCGGTCAACACCTGCAGCCCCGGCTCCTGCGAGTGCATACAGATACATGCGTCCTCCTGAACACGCAGTGGCACCCATCGCCAGAGCTTTCAGAACGTGTGTACCGCGCCGAATCCCGCCGTCGACAATGACTTCGATGTCACCACCAACCGCATCGAGAATCGCGGTTAGCTGGTCGAATGGTGAGCGAGACCCGTCGAGCTGCCGGCCGCCGTGATTGGAAATCATGATCGCGCTCGCACCCACTTCGACGCAGCGCTTCGCATCGTCGACCGACATCACGCCCTTTATGGCGAACGGGCCGCCCCACTCTTCGATCATCGACGCGGCATCGTCCCAGTCGATCGTCCGTTTCATCTGCGTATTTATGTAGTCGATGACCGAGGACTGCGTCCTTGAACCTGAGTCCACAGACTGCGAAATATTCGGCAGGTCGAACTTCTTCCTGAGCGCGTAATTGAATGTCCAGCCTGGGTGCGTAGCAAAACTCAAGAGACTGCGTGGCGTCAGTTTCGGCGGCGTCGTCATGCCGGTGATGTAGTCGCGTTCGCGATTGCCGGCTACGATCGTATCGACGGTCAGCGCCAACGCATTGAATTTTGCGGCCTTGCAGCGCGCGATCAGTTCAGTAGTCAGGCCCGGGTCGGTGTGGACGTATATCTGAAACAGTTTCGCGGCATCGTTGAATGCGCCAAGCTCCTCGATGCTTCGCGTGCCAATCGTCGACACGCCAAACATCGTGCCGTACTTCGCGGCAGCCCGGGCGATCGCAAATTCGCCTTCGTGGTGAAATAAACGCTGCATTGCGGTTGGCGAAAAAAACAGTGGCATTTGCAGCCGCTGCCCAAGCACGGACACAGACATGTCTATGTCACCAATCCCGGCGAGCACATTGGGCACGAGGTCGACCGATTCAAAAGCGCCTGTATTACGTGCGAGCGTTACCTCGTCGTCCGCGCCGCCGTCGATGTAATGAAATATCGGCGACGGCAGACGTTGTTTTGCCAGCTGCCGAAAGTCACTCGTTCGATAACAGTTCTTTAATCGCAATGCTGTGTTCCGGCGATCAGCATACTTCGTCAGTCTCTGTGTTCCCCTTCGAGCTGTGTCTTCAGACGCAGCTCGAGATCCTCAATCCGTTGCTGCTGCGCCTGCATGGCCCTGGTAAGCACGGCCACAATATCCATCGCGCTCAAACCTTGCCGATCACCGGTTGCGACGAGCTCCGGAACGTCTTCGGCGATGAATCCGACGTAGGTTTCCTGCCCATCACTTTTGTAGTTAAACCGCACCGGCTGCAGTTCAGCTAACGCTGCGAGCGCCTCCTCGACAGTCAGCTCCGCGATGTTTTCTTTTTTCTCGCGTGACGAGCTGTTCGTCCAGACACCACCTGCGGAGGCATGGGCGCCGCTTGCCATTTCGAGAGGGTGCGCTGGCCGTATCACACCGATGCCGACGTTCCCCTGCCTGTCGATCGTCATCCGGTCCACGGATCCGGCACCGATCGTCAGCGTGCTCGCACGATTGTGCATGATGTAACCGGTCTCGCCCGACGACTGGGTAATCATCAATCCCGCGACGCTGCTGTTTTGTTCATGAATCTGAATATTGCCGTTGACCTCGAGCCGCTGCTTGGGTTCGGTCGTACCGATGCCGACCTGGTTGCCATTATCGAAAATCTGCGAGTTGGTCCCGACTAACGGCTCTTTGAATCTGACCAGGAAGTTCGGCGTACCCTCGATTGAACTCGCTGCGGAGGCATCCGATGATCCGCCACTTCCAGCTGGGCCTGCTGGTCCGGGTGGTCCGGGTGGTCCGGTGGGCCCTGGCGGGCCCGGTGGACCCTGAGGTCCGGATGGCCCTGCAGGACCGGAAGGACCCGCAGGACCTGTCGCGCCGACCTTGGCGCTAATGTCTTTGGGCGCTTCGGCAATCTCGACGACCGGTTCTGGCTCTGGTTCGGCTTCAGGTTCTGGCACCGTTTCGACGACGGGCTCGGCTGCGAGTTCCTCGGCTGCCTCCACCGTAGGTTCGGGCGCCGCTTCCGGTGCTGCCGCTGTCTCCGCGACCGGTTCGGGCGCTGCTCCAGCATCTTCGACGGCCTCAACGACAGCCTCGACAGTCTCGGCGACCTCTTCGACCACCTCATCCACGATGACCGTGGACCAGTCCGCACTCACAAAACCGGTCTCGCCATCACCGAGCGCAACCTCGTTCCAGCCCGGGACGGTCTCCACGAGCTTCAACGGAACGCCTTTCTGCAAGCGGCCAACCACTTCGGTACCAGCCTCTGGCGACTTGCGGATATTGACGTAGCTTTCAACAGAATCGACCGGCACAACGACGTCCGCAACACAGAGCATCGGAAGCGTCAGCATCAAAAACCCAAGCATGGCCTTCATGACACACTCCAGTGACATTTGTTCGGCGTACCATAGACCTTTATGCTGTTGCCGACCAGTGCAGGAACGGGAAACTGAGAACTTGTCCCGCACAGCATTGTAGGAGCGCCGCCATGACATCTCGTACTAATTGTGTCTTTTCTATTTTGCTGCTGTTTCTCCTGTCGGCATTGGCCGACATTGCGTTCGCGCAATCGCAGCGCACCGAACACACGTTCAAACTGGACAATCCTGATGATCGTCCGCCAGCGACACTCGATGACGTGTCGTGGCTCGTCGGCAACTGGGCAGGCGAGGCGTTCGGCGGCACGTTCGAGGAGAGCCTGGAATCCGCCGTCTGCCGGCTCGATGATCGGCTTTTACAAATTACTCGGCGATGAGGGCGTCGCTTTCTACGAGCTTGTTTTGCTCGTCGAGGAGGAAGGCAGCCTGAGCCTGAAGGTCAAACACTTCAGTGCCGATTTCACGTCATGGGAAGACAAGGAAGACTACGTGCGATTTCGCTTTGTCAAAGCGGACGACGACGCCGTGCATTTTTCCGGGCTCAGTTTTTACCGAATTGATGAAAACACAATGCACGGCTATATCGTCATGCGCAGCGGCGAAGACTTAAGAGAAGAAAAACTCGTTTACTACCGCCAGTAAGAACAGGCCGGCGCAGGACCGACGTCCTTCGCGTAGCCTACTCGGGTGGAAACAGGGCCCGGAACGCGGCGTCATCATTGAACTCGTTGATGACTTCCAGCGCGCGCTCTCGCACGGTCAGGTCCTTGTCCTGCAGCGCCTGTTGAATCACGGCAATGGACCGTTCGTCGCCAATATCACCCAGCGAATCGATCGCCGCTGCCCTGACCATCGGGTTCTCGTCTTGCAATGCCAGATTCAGGTACTCGATAGACGAGTATCCGTCGACCATGGCCATTGCATACGTGGCATCAGCGCGTGCGCGCGGGTCGTCGTGAATCCATGCGCTCGCGATAGCGGCCAGCGCTTCGTCACCACCAATATTGCGAGAGTGCTTCCAGGGCCGCTTTACGGACGCGTGCGTCTTCGTCGCCGAGCGCCAGACTCAGGGCCTGCACGGCGTCGGGCGTCCCGAGCCGGCCCAGGTTGAGGATCGCCTCTTTCTTCTCGCCGACTTCGCCTTCCAGCATCACGACCTCGAAGTAAGCTGTTGCTGCGGGTGCGAGCGCGGAACCTTCCGAAAAGATCCAGAGCGAACCGGGTATCGGTTCACCGGCGTCCGCATCAATCTCGCTCTCGACCATGGCCGGTAGAGCTGGTAGCTCTCACCCTCGAGGATGTCGTCGAGCACCTCCGGCAGGGGTTGCCGTTCGATATCGATGCTGACGAGCCGGTCGAGAGTGACGTGCTGTACGAGCCGCAGCTCAAGCTGCACGGCGATTTCTTGTACAACGTCCTGCAATGGCACGTCGCGGACCGTCAGGCTGACGAGACCTTCGTCAACCGCAATCTGCAACTCACTCGTGTTTTCATCCGCCACGACAACGAGCGGAGCGAGACTGCTGAGAATCAGCAGCCCCGCCCACAGCTTGAACCGCGTGTTGCGGTTAGTCGTCATCAATCGTTTCTTCTTCAACTACGAAGCCGCAGCCGTTGAGCAATGCCATCTCAGGCTCGTCACCGCCTTCTTCGTCGTCGGGGTTGGGACCTACAGTACCTTCCGGATCCGTCGTCGTTGAGGCAGATGTCGTCTTCTTCGGCGAAGGTCGCATTGTCGTCAAACCCAATGGCGCCGACTTCGACCTTGGCCGGCGTATTCTCCGGCAGCGTCTCGAGGAAGTCGTCAGGCACTTCGACTTCGAGTCTGCCATCTCTTCGGGTTCGGTATCGCCGGGAATCCGCACTACGTACTTCGCGTTGGCACGGCAGTAAGTCTTCTGGGTCCTCTTCCTCTTCGTATCGACATCAACTTCGAGCACGACCTCCCAGATCGCACCGGCACGTCTTCGGTGTGATACTCCGTCGTCAACATCGTCGAGCCGTCGGAGCATTCGCCAAGATCGTCGCCCGGCTCCCACGAGATCTCACCTTCGATGTCACCCTCGTCATCTTCTTCGGACTCGTACTCCACGTCGGCCGGAGCGGCTGGCAGATCGAACGTCAGTTCGGACTCACCCAATTGCGCCTCCCAGTCAGAGTTGATACCGAAGAAGTAGTAATTCCCTGTCGTTCCAGCGTCGGTGAATTGCCTGAGCGTCACAACATCGTCACCCTCCTCGGCTTCCTCTGGATTGCAGGGCGGCTCGGCACTCTCCTGGAACAGCTCTGTCGACGTTTGCCGTCGCAGCTCACGCCTCGGGTAGTAGGTGAAAATCTTGCGGTGTGCTGGATTGAACAACGCACCATAAATCAGGGCATCGCCGTCCATCAGGAAGTGAAAACCGATATCTCCGTCCGACGGCATTGATTTCCACGAGCGCCTTGCACTCGCCGAAGTCTCCACACGGCTCGGTCGCGTTGGCGACGCCTGCAGCACCGCCGACCAGCGCGGTAATTGCTGCGGCCAACACTGTGGTTGACATTACTCTTTTCTTGTTCATGGTATTTCCTCCCGCTCTCAACGGTTAGTAGCTAATGCAGCCGCGATCGGCCACTTCTTGTCCTCTTGCAAATTCTTAGACGGGAAAAGCGCGAAAAACCGGTCGAAATGGTCGCCGGTCGCATAGGGTTTTCCTGACACTCGGATAGCCGTTGGGGCAGCCCCGGGCGATAGCGGATTGGCCGATCGGACCAGCCTTAGGCCTCGTGCCCAAGGCATGGATCACTTAGAATCACGCGACTATGCCTTTGGTCGCACACAACGAGTTGCCAACGTTTCAAAGACTGCGGGATGACGGCAACGTCGTGCTATCGCTGGACCGCGCGCAGCACCAGGACATCCGCGAGCTGCATATTGGTTTCTTGAACATGATGCCCGACGCAGCTCTTACCGCGACCGAGCGCCAGTTCATCCACCTCGTGGGCAGTAGTAATCCGATCGCACAATTTTTCGTCTATCCGTTCTCGCTGCCCGAGCTACCTCGCGGCGAGAAAGCCCTGGAGCATATTCGCCGCTATTACTTCGAGTTCGAGGCGCTTGCCGAGAAAGGGCTCGATGCGCTGATCATTACGGGCGCGAACGTCATCAATCCGTCGCTCGACCAGGAAGCGTTCTGGGAACCGCTAATCAACATCGCGCACTGGGCAGAAAACAATGTCGCGTCCGTATTTTGCTCTTGCCTCGCGACACATGCGCTCGTCAAGCACTATCACGGCATCGACCGACGCCACCTGCCGCAGAAGCAGTGGGGCGTTTACAGCCACAAAGTTACACGATCCGACCACCCGGTCCTGCGCGACGTCAACACGCGCTTCGACGCGCCGCATTCGCGCTTCAATGACGTATCGAGAGAACAGTTCGAGGCTGCAGGCTGTTCGGTCCTGGCAGAAAGCGAAGAGGTCGGGGTGCACCTTGCCGTGAGCCCCGACCAGTTCCGGGTCATCTATTTTCAGGGGCACCCGGAGTACGGCGCGGTCAGCCTGTTGAAAGAATTCAAGCGTGAAGCGAACCGGTATCTGAACGGCGCGCGCGACAAACTGCCGCGCATTCCAGAGAATTTTCTGACCCGGCAAGGTGAGGAGATCGCTGCCGCCTACATCGCGAAAATAAAGGAAGCCGGCGGCGATGACGCGCCCGAGTTCCCGGAACAGGAGCTCCGGCCGCACTGCGACAACACCTGGGGCGACACGGGTAAAGCAATCGTCAATAATTGGCTCGGGCTCGTGTATCAGCTCACGAACCTCGACCGCAAGCAACAGTTCATGCCGGGCGTCGACCCCAACGACCCGTTACAATTACGATAACTCTCGACAAGGGAACAACAACCATGGGCTTCAGAACCAGGCAGATACATGCCGGCGTGACGCCGGATCCGACGACGGGCTCGATTCTTACGCCGATCTACCAGTCCACCACATACGTGCAGCCGTCGGTGGACGAGTACCTGAGCAAGGGGTTTACTTACTCGCGCTCGGGCAACCCGACCGTCAAAGCTCTGGAACTCAAACTCGCCGACCTCGAGGGAGGCGTCGACTGCGCCTGCTTCGGCACGGGCATGAGCGCAGTGCTTGCCACAATGCTGGCGTTCCTGGAAGCCGGAGCGCACGCCATCGTTTCTGACGTCGCCTATGGCGGCACGTATCGGCTGAGCACCAAGGTCCTGAGCAAGTTCGGCATCGACTACACGTTTGCCGACACGTCGAATCCTGACGATGTTGCCGCGTCGGTACGCGAAAACACAAAGATGATACTGACCGAGACGCCCGCTAATCCGACGATGAAGTGTTCAGACATCGCCGCAATCTCGGAGATTGCGAAGAGGATTCGTGCGGTGCACGCGGTCGACAACACCTTTCTGACACCCTACTACCAGTTACCTTTGGAGCTCGGCGCCGACGTATCGATTCACAGCACGACGAAATACATGGATGGCCACAATGCCACGGTTGGCGGCGCCGTGATCAGCAAAACCAACGAACATGCCGAAGCTGTGCGGTTCATACAGAACAGCACCGGCACCATTATGTCGCCGCAGGTAGCCTGGCTGACGCTGCAGGGTTGCAAGACATTGTCAGTCCGCATGGATGCGCAGTCAGCCAGTGCGATGGCCATCGCGGAATTCCTCGAAGCCCATCCCAAAGTCGAACAGGTCGCCTACCCGGGTCTCAAGTCCTTCGCGCAGCACGAGCTGTCGGGCCGACAGGCGTCGGGCTACGGCGCGATGCTCTGGTTCGAGGTCAAAGGCGGGCTTGCTGCCGGCAAGAAATTGATGGACAACATCGAGCTCTGGACGCTGGCCGAGAATCTCGGTTCGGTCGAGTCGTTGATTACGCACCCGGTCACGATGACGCACGCCGACGTCGAGCCGGCCGAGCGTGCCCGCGTCGGCATTATCGACGGGCTCGTGCGCGCGTCGGTCGGCCTCGAAGACACCGACGATTTGATCAGTGCGCTGAGCACCGCGCTCGAGCAGGTCTGATTATCAAACAATGTATGAAATCAATCGCGCCGCCGTAATTGATACCGGGACGATAGGCCTCGGTATTGCAGGACAGCTCGCGAACGCCGCTCGCGATGCCAGGCCATGACGTCGCGCAAGTGGCTGCAAAAGGCGCTTGAAAAAGGCCACCTGACGCCTCATGACGTAACTACCGGCGCTCAAATTGCCATGATCGTTACCGGCGGCGATATTGATGCCGGCACTGAGCTGACAGAAAATGACCTTATCGGGCTCGAACGCAATGCGTTTACAACGCTGGGCGAGACCGATGAGACTCGAGCCCGGATCGAGCTCATGCTCGAACACGGCAGCCCGTTACGAAACTGAGACATAAATATGATCTACAACGCCCCCATCAAAGACATGCTGTTCCTCGTCAATGAGATCATTGGCTTGGACCGGGTGACTTGCCTTCCTGGCTACGAGGAATTCGATGCCGACCTGCTAGAGGCCATACTCGAAGAAGCCGGCAAGTTCGCCAGCACGGAACTGCTGACCATAAATCGTGAGGGCGATGAGTATGCCGCTCAATATGAAAACGGCACAGTGCGCACGCCGCCGGGCTTCAAAGAGGCTTATACACAGTTCATCGAGAACGGCTGGACCGGCATCGACGCCAATCCCGATCATGGTGGCCAGGGCTTGCCAAAACTCTTGCAGAATCTCATCGACGAAATGATCGGCGGAACAAACGTCGCCTTCAAGCTCTACGCAGAACTCAGTCGAGGCGCCTATCATCTGATCGACCACGCCGCATCGGACAAGATTCGCGAAAAGTATCTGCCGAAGCTGGTAGAAGGCGTCTGGTCCGGCACGATGTGCCTGACTGAAGCGCACTGCGGCACGGATCTCGGCCTCTTGAATACCAAGGCCGTACCCGCAGGCGATGGCACCTACAAGCTTAGCGGCACGAAGATTTTCATTACCTCGGGCGATCATGACCTCACCGAGAATATTCTGCATCTCGTCATTGCCCGCATCGATGGCGCGCCAGCCGGGACTCGAGGCATCAGCCTCTTTCTCGTTCCCAAGGTGCTGGTAAACGATGATGGTTCCTTAGGCGAGCGCAACCAGGTTCACACGGCATCGATCGAACACAAGATGGGAATTCGCGCATCGGCGACCTGCACGCTGAACTTCGACGACGCGACCGCCTACCTGATCGGCGAAGAAAACCGCGGCCTGGCGGCGATGTTCAAGATGATGAATATCGAACGCATAACTGTCGGCCTGCAAGGCCTGGGAATGGCGGAAATCGCGTATCAGAATGCGCTCGCTTACGCACAGGAGCGGACGCAGAGCAAAGCGCCTGCGCCACGCCCCGACGAGAGCAAGCCGGCAGATCCGATAATCTACCAGCCTGAAATGAAGCGGCAATTGCTCACCATTCGATCACAGGTCGAAGGGGCGCGGGCACTCTCGGTGTTTACGTCGTTGCATGTGGACATCATGGAAAAGTCTGCAGACGATACAGCTGTTGCCGATGCCGAAAATACGGTTGCGTTGCTAACACCCGTAATCAAAGCGTTTTTCAGCGATCTTGGCGTAACCAGTACCTTGTCCGCGCAGCAAATTTATGGAGGCCACGGCTATATTCGCGAGCACGGCATGGAACAGCTGGTCCGCGATGCTCGCATTGCACCGATCTATGAGGGCACGAACGAAGTGCAGGCGCTCGACCTGGTCGCACGCAAGCTAAGCGGCAAGACCGGCGAATTCGCGGGTCGATTCCTGGCCGGCTGGCAAGCGTTCCTGAAAGAGCACGAGAACGACGAAGACGTCGCCACCATTATTGGTCCTGTTGCGACTGCGCTGCAGCGGCTTATTGATACGACGCAATGGGTGCAGGACAAGGCCGAGTCAAACGATGCGGCGATGCGAGGTGCTGCGACTCAATACCTGCGTCTGTTCGGACTGACGATCATCGCCTGTTTTTGGTCGCAAATCTTCGTGACGATTCGCGGCAAGGACGGGGCTTTCTACGATATCAAACGCAAACTCGCACACTTTTATGTGCAGCAGATATTGCCGGAGACAGCGTCGATTGCCGCGACGATTGTCGATGGTGATGGTGCCCTCGCCAACTTTGAGGTCGCTGATTTTTCAGCCTGAGCTGGTTTGCGTCACGATATCATTGAGAGAATGAGTTCGAAGTAGACGAGCGGATTTAGCGGCAACATCAATCGGAGATTATCTGGAAACTGCTCGTAGCCTCTATCAGGCCCGAAACGATCACCATGTAGCCGAACAAAATTGCCACGGTTCTGACGGCCGCAGCAATCCACGTCGTCGTGTAAACGCGTCGCAGCGACACTGTGATGTAAATAGCAAGATAAGAGAGAAGGACTACCTGCACCGCAAAAGCCGGCCAGTAGGTAACGGCTGCATTTTCAATCGGAATCATAAGAGCAAGCACGACATACGCAGCGCTGTGCAGATGCAGCGAAAAGATCAGGTGATCGAAGTATAAGCGGCGAAAAAAAAGAATCTTCAGAAGCAGTGCGAACACCGGCAACAGCACGAACATCAATCGCGGCAAATCGTCCGACATGAACCGCGCCTGCCCCGCCGCGTCGGCTTCCGACGCCTGGCCTTGCTCTAGCAGTACTCCCTGGCTGGCCACCCATGCCATCAGGATAAAGAATGCGACGCTGATGAACAGGTAAAGCCGCAGCGGCGATGTGTAGATTCTTCTTTTGCCGGCGAGGAACTCACGAGTCAACAATCCAGGATGACGAAACAGGGCCTTTACGGTACGCCAGGCGCGTCCGTCGAGATCGAAAGTCTCTTCGACGATTTCACGGACGAGCGTGCGTAACGGTCGCTCGAGATCAACATTTTTTTGCCCGCACTCGGAACAAAACGGGCCCGTGAGCCGGGAGCCGCAGTTCTTGCAGCGCGTCATGTTCTCGATCACTGTGGAAGTCTCCCAGGCGACTGCGGTGCACTATAGTCGAAAAAGCATATTCAGTAACGTGGGCGCAATACTCGTACGATCGCGCAACTGGATTGTCAACCTGTCGGCTTCGGAAACGTTGTACTAGTATTCCATGACAATTAAGGAGTCCTGACCATGCGCCAATCCAGATATTTCCTGAAACTAGCCGCCGCGGCCCTTATCGCGACCGGCGCTGCGGCCCTTCTCGCGATGGGCACTGCCGCCGCGCAGGAGGCTCCGGCTCCGGAACCGCGTGCGATGAGCGCCGAGGAGCGCGAGGCAGCACGACAGGCCCGGCGTGAGCAGTGGGAGAGCATGTCCGAGGAGGAACGTGCGGCGGCTCGTGACCAGCACAGAGCGAAAAAGCAGGAACGCAGAGCGGCGATGCGTGAACGCCACGACAATATGTCCGAGGAAGAGCGCGCAGCGGCTCGCGAGCAGCACAGAGCGAAAAGGCAAGAACGCAAAGCGGCGATGCGTGAACGCTACGAAAATATGTCCGAGGAAGAACGCCAGGCGATGCGCGAGAAGCGTGCCGAACGCGGCGCCCGGCATCCCGGACACGGGGGCCATGGAAAACGCGGTAATCCGCCAGGTGGCTCCGACGACGATAGCGCATAGCCAATCAAAGAGGGCCCCGCCGGGCCCTCTTTACTATTCGACAACTCTATTTCCCGATCTCGTCGTCGAGACCGGTCATTTGCCAGCGACCCAGGGCGATCGGAATGCTATCGATCGCGTTTAGCTGATCGAAGAAATCCTTGAGACGAAATTCATCGCCACGTTCCTCGAGCTGTTTGCTGTAATCGGCCAGCGTTCTCTCAAGCAGGTACTTGCCCGTTACATAGCTCGTGCCATAACCGGGCTGGCGCAGATACAGGTGCTGCTCGAACTTGAGCAGCTCTTTTTCGGTCTTCATCCAGCCGCGCGGCGTCCATTCCATGTGCACCGAGCCCGCCTCCTCCATCGTCATCTCGTTGGCATGTGCATAGAGAGAACCGAGGCCGCGCGCGGCGCGCTGCGCAAGCATGATCCAGACTAGCTCGCGGACGCGTGGCTTGTCGTCGTACAAGCCCGCGTGCATGAACATCTCCTCGACGCCGGTCGCCGTACCCTCGTTACGGCTGTCGAAGATATTGTAAAGGACGGCGCCCTGCCGGATCGGGCTCGGGTGTGGTTCGCGCTCCATCCGGGCGAGCTCGAACCAGTGATAAAAGTGGGTATACAGCGGCGTCGGATCGTAATGGGCAGCGATCCAGAAAAAATTTCGTTTGTCTTCAGGCACGAACTCGCCCAGCTGCTCGCGAAGCGCCGGCTCGAAGTAATCCTCGACCGTGACGATATCTTCGTCGCGCAGAAATTCGATGAGGCGCTTCGCCGATCGGTCTGCAAGCGCCGCGTACTCTTCGGGAGTCGATGCGGCGATCAGCTGCGGCAGCTTGCGATTGCGGTGTTCCTCGAGCTTCAGCGAGGACCAGGCACGGTCCAGCTCGCGCTTCAGGAGGCGCACCTCGTCGTCCCAGGTCAATGGCACGAGGTGCACGTTCTGTGCGTACCAGCTGTAGTTCTCTTTGCCGATACCGGACGGGCCCGTTTTAGCCGGCGCCTCGTGCTCGAGCCATACCACGAGTTCGTCGGTTGCGGATCGTGCGTCGGTGATCGCGCTAATCAGATCAGGACCCGCCGCGTCCTCTACTCGGGCCATAAGTTCAGCGAGATCACGGCTTTGGTCTCGGATGTTCCGGATGCCGGCAACCCACAGCTCGAGGGCATTGCCCGTCAGGTTTTGCTGTGCCTGCTGCATCAGCGGCGGGATGACTGTCAAATCTGAGATCAGCCGCTGCTCTTCGGATTCGGACAACGGAAACTCGTAGGTCCACAGCTCCGTGACGGCGTGATGCGTGGGCCCTTCATGCGCAGGCACGTCGCTTTTGTAGAGCCATATCGACTGGTAGAACGCAGGATCCCGGGCCCAGGGCATCAGGACGCGCTGATTGAAGTCGTAGCCATTCATTTCGGCCCGGACGATATGCCAGTCGACCTGTTGTCCGACTGGCCACGTTGAGACGTCAAATGCCTGCAAGCGCGCGTAGAGTCGCTCGAAATCCGGATGTCGGGCCGTGAAAGTCGCCACCGTATAGTCGGGCGCGCCATGCAGCATTGGTGGACGCTCAAACTTGCGCCAGTCTGCGTGCAGATCAATCAGGTCGTCGTGATTATCGGATGGGTTTTGCTCAGCCATGCACAGGCTCGCTGTCGATAGCGCCAGACCCAGTATCATGCACCTGAGCCATGCGCTTCGTTCTGTTTTGATCATTTTCCTACTATGGCATTGCCAGCGTGTCAGCGATATAGCGATCGACGACTGTGTCAAGCAACGCCAGCGGTACCGCACCGCTGGACAACACGGCACGATGGAACGCCTTGATATCGAACTTGCCCCCGAGTTCGTTCATCGCGCGCTGCCGTGCGTCGAGGATTTGTAGCATACCGATCATATACGCGGTCGCCTGACCCGGCCAGACACTGTAACGTGCCGCAGCACCTTGCGACGCCCCGAGTGACCAGCCGATAGCGTCCCGGTTGAACTGCACAGCTTCGTCAAACGACCAGCCCAGGTTGTGGATCCCGGTGTCCATGACCAGCCGCGCCGCCCGCAGAGCTTCATATTGCAAGCGGCCAAGGTTCGAATACGGGTCGTTCTCATGCCAGCCGAGTTCCCAGGCGAGTCGCTCTGCATACAACGCCCAGCCTTCGACGAATGCCGTAAACCGGGCGCCTTTGCGAAATGCTGGCACATCTTGTTCCATCGCAATCGCGATCTGCGTGTGATGCCCGGGCACTGCCTCGTGATACGCCAGCGAGCGCATCTGGAACCAGGGTTGATCCGTGCTCGTGCCAGCATAGAACGCGCCGGGACGGGTGCCGTCGAAGGACGGTCCGATATAGTAGCCGCCAAAATCGTCCGGAATTACGACCACATCGGCCGACGGAAAAATATCAAACGCTGCGTCGACTCCTTGCTCGGCAAGATCAATGATGCCTTCGTACGTCGACAAAACGCTCGCTGCAGGGATGATGCCGCCATCCGCTGCCACCCGCGCGAAAAGCTGCTCCAGATTTTCGTTCTGCGGATAACCGAGCTGATCGAAAATCAGCCGCATTTCAGCCTGGATGCGCGCGAGTTCAGCCAGGCCCAGTTGGTGGATGTCGGCTGCCGTCAGGTCTGTCGTCGTATGATGCCGCAACTTGTGTGTGTAGTAGGCGCCGCCACGAGGATACTGAGCAACACCGATCGACGGCGGCGCGTTGTTCAGCAAGTTTTGCAGTGTCGAGCGCAGCTGCTGATACGCTCGCTTCACGCTACCATCCACAGCGGCAAACGCCTGATTCTCCAGATCCGATCGTTCTGCATCGGTGAGCCCCGGAATAGCTGCAGTCTTGGCTACGAAATTTGTGTAATACGGATTTGACGAGGTGCTGCCCAGCGCAATTGTCGAAACCTGATTAATCGCGACCTGCATCGACAGCGCGGGTTCGACGATGCCGTTCTGACGTTGCAGTTCCAGGTGGTCATTTAGCTGGGCGAACTTCTGTTCCACGAGATTCAGACGCGTGATGTAGTTCTCCGCATCCTGCAGAGTCGCAAGCGGGTGCACTTCGGTGAACAGTTGCCGTGTGTCTTCCTGCGTGCCGAAAATCGAATACGTTGCGACAAAATCGTAATAGATGAATTCGAGCTGATCGACGACGTCCTGCAGGTACCATTCGTATACGTCGTAATTCAACCGGCCCTCGGCATCCAGTGCCGAGCGGTCATAAGTTCGCAGCGCATCCAGCACGACCCGGTACATCGCAAACGTGTCACGGCGGTAGTTGTCGGACAGATCGTCGAGGGTCACCGACGCAAGGGGATAGATGCTTTCGAGTGACTGCCAGACGATGGTTTCAGGCGAGCGCGTGATCATAGCCGCGAAAGAATTTTCGTAAAAAACGTCGAGCGTCAGGCCCTGCAGGTCGGCGGCGAGCTGCTCGGCCGGTGTCGGCCCGCCGACCGGCGGATTGTTATCTGGTGGCGTGTTGTTGTTGCCGCCGCCGCACGCGCTCAGGAATACCAGCAACAGCAACACATACAGCGACTTTCTCATGCACGCTCTCTCAGACTCTGCTCCCTGCTCGGTTTAGTCCGATTTCGCCAGAAATAGTTCTGCCGCATACCCTGCTAGAATCGCGGCAGACAAGAAAAACGATAAAGGACTGACGATGGCAAACCCCGATCTCGCTACCCACTCGACGACGGTCAAAGATGTCAAGCAGCTCGGCATCTGGGCGGCATTGGGCAGCCTGTCATACGTCTTCTGGATCTGCGGCGGCATGGAAATGGTCGAGCGCCTCGCGTATTACGGCGTGCGCCAGGTATCGAGCCTGTATGCAACCGATGCCAAATCCAACGGCGGCCTCGGCCTCACGGGCGCGGCCGTAGGTATCATATTTACAGTTTGGGCGTTTGTGCAGTCGTTTGTCCCGGTTGTAACCGGCGGCATATCGGATCGCGTCGGTTACAAAGAGACGATCTTTGCCTCGACGATCTTCAAGATTCTCGGCTATCTGATCATGGCCTGGTTCCCGACGTTCTGGGGATTCATGGCCGGCGCGGTCGTGCTCGCCTTCGGCACCGGCATATTCAAGCCCGGCATTCAGGCCACTATCGTCAAATCCACGAGCCGGCAGAACAGCTCAATTGCCTGGGGCGTGTTCTATCAGACTGTCAACATTGGCGGCTTTATCGGTCCACTGATCGCGGCGCAGCTGCGTCAACTGGAATGGGCGTATGTATTCTATGCGTGTGCCGCGATCATCTCTCTGAATTTCTTTCTGCTGCTGACGTACAAGGAAGTCGACAAGGAAGAGCGGCTCGCGCACCGCGCCAAAGTCAAATCGGGAGAGATCGAGGAAACCAGCCTGTGGCGTGACAGCCTGCGGGAGCTGCTGCGTCCCGTATTGATCTGGTACATGGTGTTGTTCTCGGGATTCTGGTTCATGCTTTACGCCTTCTGGGACGTCGCGCCGTTGTACTTCCGGGACTGGGTCGACACATCCGTCATGGTCCGGCACATGTTCGGCGAGGACGGCACGTCAAATCGATTCTGGATCTTCTTTTTCGGCATGACGCAGGACGGACAGCGCATTCAGCCCGAAGGTCTTGTGAACCTAAACGCGATGCTGATCATGTTCGTCTGTTTCATCGTCGCCGGCTGGAGCGCTCTGATGCGGGCCACGAACTCGATGGCCCTCGGCACGTTCCTCGCGGCTGGCACGCTCATGGTGTTTGGTGGTTTCAACTACGTCTGGATCGTGGTACTCGCGATCGTCAGCTTCTCTATCGGCGAGATGCTCTCGAGCCCCAAGAGCTCGGAGTACCTCGGCAACATTGCACCCGATCAAAAGAAAGCAATGTATCTCGGCTTCAGCCAGTTACCTCTCGGCATCGGCTGGTCCTTCGAAGGCTTCTTCGGCCAATACCTGTATGGCCGGTTCGGCGCCAAGGACACAATTGCTCGAGACGAGTTGCTCGACTCGGGCATGACGCAGGCCGACGTCGACGCCGTGCCCATCGGTGAGGCGTTTCAGAAACTGATCGAGGTTTCGGGTCAGAGCGGCGAGTTCCTGACGGCCCAGCTCTACGCGGCCAATAACGTCGGCGTCGCCTGGTACATAATGGGCTCGGTAGGCATCGTTGCCGCAGCCGGCATGTACGTCTACGGACGCTGGACCTACCACCTCAAGGAGTAGACGCCCGCCGGGCGGTGATTCCGTATGTTCTGTAGCTTGTCTCCGCTGCGTTACTGATCGCGACGCCAGACTTCCACCGAATCTCCGGGTGTCGCCGTCTCGACGATGATCCCACCCTTTTTGCATGGGACTTCACCGCCGGCATCCTCGCAATCGGGCAATTCCTCGAGCCTTTCCTGATGTGACACTTTCGAGGGGGAGGAGGATGATTGGGCTACGGACGGGTCCCGCCACCCTTGCTTGTCCTCTGTGGCAGCGTTGACCGCGTCGAGACTCTCAAAAACGTCACGCTGCCGTGCCGATGGAGCACAGCGTGACTTGTTCCGGTCAACAATCACATTGGCGGACTCGTTTTTCAGCGTTACGAGTTGCTCCAATGCGTATTCGCAGTCCGCTCGTGTTACAAACTGCAGATCGAATTCGCGTTCCTGACAAACGGTTTTACCGGCTGGTGCAACGCATTCTGCGATAGTCAGCACAAAAACCTGTATCCAAGCAGTGTCCATTATGTAACTCCGGCGCCTTGATTCGGTGTCTCAGAGTAGCAAAAAAAAACGGCCCCGGGTTTGACTCCGGGGCCGCTTTCCGTTTAGAGGACGCGTTGGTAGTTCTGCTCTTGTCGCGTTGCCGACTCTTTCCTTGTCCACCCGCCTTTCGGCCAGCTTTCATGTCAAGACCCGACTGCGCTCTTTGTATCGGGCTACCTTTGGCGTAACGCCGTGGCTTCCTTCCGAGGTCTGCCGGGCATTCCTTTGGTTCACACAGCCAGCTTTCGCTTTCTGCATTTCCCAGGTTCCGCCTTTCGCGTCCGCCGCCCCCGACACTTGTTGAGGCTCGGACCTCTTTCAGCAGGGCGGTTGTCAACAAGCGAACTTGTTGGCGCGTGAGGCTTTCGCCTCAGGATTTAACTTAGTCTGGCCAGCGAGGAAGTCAACGCTTTCGACTGAAACAGAAAAATGTCGCAATGCGACCTTTCCGTATACCGACAACTTGAGCGTTCTTGTTGAAGTAGATTGCTAACTCTGCCCGCGGAACCACCTTGGCTGAATGCGCCAAAGCTCGCTCAGTACAGCAGCTCGGTCCATCGACCTCCCGCAACCAGCTCGGCGCGACGCTGCTGCCAGCGTTCACCGGAACCGATCATCCGCGAGAAGACCTCATCCAGTTCGTCGCGGACGTCCGCCAGGCCGGCAACGTAGACGTAAGTCTTGGGATCGTCGAGCATTTCGAGAATTTCTTCCGAACGACCCTCGAGGGCATAGTCCCAGGCGATCGGGTCGGCCCAGTTGGGCCGCGGTGACAGCGCACTGAACGCTTCAAAGGTATCTTCGTCGTAGTACTGCTCGAAGTCGTCACGGTGCTCGTTCATATAAAAAAGCTCGAGCCCGGTATGCGCGCCATAGAAAAGCCGTACTTTCCCCCGCCAATCCTTCACGTCGTGGTAGATGTGCTTTACGAAGGCGCGGAACGGCGCAATGCCTGTTCCCGCTCCGATCAGAATAAGGTTGGCGTCCTTGTCATCCGGCACCGCGAAGGCGTAGCCGTAAGGCCCCGTGATGATCAGCTGGTCGCCTTGCTTGAGATCGCAAAGATAATTCGAGCTCGTGCCATCGTATCGCTCGCCGCTGTAGTCATCGATGTAGGTGACGCGTCGCACGGCGATCGTGATACGCGGCTTACCAGCCTCAGAACGTGACGGTGTGTCAGCAACACTGTAAAGGCGGAAATGGAATTCATGACTAAGATCGTGCGGGCCAGGTGTCACCACGCCAATGCTTTGTCCTGCGGCATAATCGAAGTCCGCCCTATCGACCTCGAGCATGAGTTCACGAATTTCGACGTCGGTAGCTTCCGGCGTGATGCGCTCACTGGCGAGCACCGTTGCCTCGAATTTTTTCTCCTTACTGTAGTCGTCGAGTTTCATGGTCAGGATCTCCTCGTTTGCATTCTGCTTTGCCCGTCATCGCGTTTACAGGGACTCGCGCATCCACATCGACCGCAGGTACCGCGCATGGCGAGTACGTCCGTCTCATCGGGCGACGAGCCAAACTCCTTGCGCCACAGGTTTTGCACCGCAACCCATGCAATCAGCAGGATCGGCGGCAGCAGTATGGCAAGCAAAAAGCTGGACATCATCGCTACGCTCCGAGGCCTGCAAAACCCATGAATGTCAGTGACAGGATACCGGCGACAATTATTGCACTCGCGGTGCTCGTAACAAGGTCCGGCATCGTCGCTAACTCGAGCTTCTCGCGGATACCGGCCATCAATACCAGCGCCAGTGTGAACCCGGCGCCGGCGCCAAGTGCATAGACAATTGCCTGCAGGAAACCGTAACCCTTGTTGGTCTGGAATAGCGCCAGACCGAGGATCGCGCAATTCGTCGTAATCAGTGGCAAGAATATGCCCAGCGCCCGGAACAGCACCGGGCTGATCTTCTTGATGAACATCTCGACAAGCTGGACCGTCGACGCAATAACGGCGATAAATGCGATCAGTTCGAGAAAGGGGACACCTATCGCGATCAGCACACGATGGATCGCATACGCGCATATAGAGCTGACGAGCATGACGAACATCACGGCACCACCCATTCGCGTTGCTGTGGCGACCTTGGCCGACACGCCGAGAAACGGGCAGATTCCGAGGAAGTAAGCCAACACGAAGTTGTTCACGAGTGCGGCGTTGACAAAGATCGACCAAAGAGACTGCTCGTTCATCCTGTCAACTCCTGCGCACCAGCGGCGTTCGCCTCTCTACGCTGTTTCATGATAGTTGATCAGCAGCAGCCACCCAGCGAGCGTAAAGAATCCGCCGCTCGGCAAGATCATGACGATCCACGGCTCGAATCCATCCGGGAACAGCGCAACTCCGAACAGTGCTCCTTCGCCGAGCACCTCACGAACACCGCCAAGGCACAGCAGCGCAAGCGTGAAGCCCACGCCCATGCCGAGCGCATCGAGCACCGCGTGGCCGACACGGTTCTTGGAAGCGAAAGCCTCGGCTCGTCCGAGTATCAGACAGTTGACGACGATCAATGAGATAAACGCGCCAAGCGACTTGTGCAGGTCGAGACTGATCGCTTCGATGGCGTAGTCGACGATCGTCACAAACGTCGCGATGATCAGAATGTAAGTCGCGATGCGCACTTGCTTTGGAATGAAGTTGCGCAGGGTGGATACGAACAGGTTCGACATCAGCATCACGAACGTCGTTGCGAGCCCCATCGCAAGCGCATTTAACGCCGTATTGCTCACGGCCAGCACCGGGCACATGCCGAGTACCTGCACGAAGACCGGGTTTTCGCGCCACAGTCCCTTGATGAATTCATCGGTTGCCATGACGGGCTGCCGATTACGTGCCGTCATCTTGCCCTCCCGCGCTCAGCCGATCGAGCTGCTCGTTGATCACCGGCACCCAGCGCTCGGCGCTCTTTGCAAGGATGTCGCCGATCGCAACGGATGAGATCGTCGCTCCCGTGATGCCGTCTATTTGCCAGGGCTCTGTCTTCTTTCCCTGCTTCACTGTCTCGATTCGATGCTGTAATGATGTGCCGGCCGCATCGAGACGAACATCGAGCGCGACGAAGTTCTCGAGAAATGCTGCATCCTTTTCGATCTTGTCACCGAGTCCCGGTGTCTCCTTGCTGGTCAGCACGCGGATGCCGACAACGGCTTCCTGCTGCGGTGAGTAGCCGTAGAGCACCGTGATCGTATCGGCATACCCCATGCCGGCGGCTTCTATCGCGACACCGACCAACTGCCCGTCAGCATCGAATCCCGCGTGCACGCGTTGCCCCGTTGCATCGGTATCCGGCACGAATTGACCGTCCGGCGTCAGGGCAAACGTCTCGCGCACGCTTGCCGCCGGCAACACGGCGAAAACCGCACGTTCCAATGCCTCGGCCCGGTTGCGCTCGATAACCGGCCGCGTGCCCTGAAACGTTACGGCAATCATCAAGCCGCACAGCATGCCGATGCCGACCAGCGTCCGGTACATCGGCCATGTCGGCGTTGCGTGCGCTACGTTCACGGTGCGCTCCGCCCTGCCGTGCCATAGACGCGGGGCCGCACCATATTGTCGATATGCGGCGATACCGCGTTTGCGAGCAGGATGGCGTACATCACACCCTCGGGCATGCCGCCCCAGAGCCGAATTACTACTACCAGAGCGCCTATCAGCACGCCGTAGAGCACACAGCCAAGGCTTGTCATCGGCGAGGCAACCATGTCGGTCGCCATGAAGACCGCACCCAGCATCAGGCCGCCGGCAAACAGCATGAATAACGCGCTGGGATAGGTACCCGGATCGATCAGATGCAAACCACCGCTCAGGGCGAACACGGTGGCCAGGATTGCGGCCGGTATGCGCCAGTTCATCATTTTTCGCGCGATCAGATAGAGGCCACCAACAAGAATCAGCACGGCGCTCGTTTCTCCGGTCGATCCGCTGGTCAATCCCATGACCAGATCTGTCGTGGCCGTGATGTCACCGTCGAACTTCATCGCTGCAAGCGGCGTCGCGCCGCTGATCGAGTCGTAAACCGGCGTAGCGAACGGAAACGTGAACGTCGAGGATGGAATGGCCGTGAAGCGTTCGGCACCCAACGAGGGAAACCAGGTCGTCATCGAGACCGGAAATGCTCCCTGCAGAAACGCGCGACCGATGAGCGCCGGATTAAAGGCGTTATAGCCCAGGCCGCCAAACAGGTATTTACCGACACCGACACCGACGACGCCGCCCAGGACGACCATCCAGACCGGCAGGCCCGGCGGCAACGTCAGTCCATACAGAATGCCGGTGATTGCTACCGACCAGTCGCCGATCGTCGACGCTTCGCCGCGCCAACGGCACAGCAGGTGCTCGGTCAGGAGGCAGCTCAGCGTTGCCGCCGTAAGCGTTATCAGGGCCGTCAGGCCGAACACGTAGACAGCGAAAGCGCAGACCGGCAACAAGGCATACACAACGTTGCGCATGATGACGTCGACACTGGCGCCGCTCGCGATGTGCGGCGATGTGGCGATCTCGAGCGTTTTGTTAGTCGCGGACATCAGGCGACCTGTCTTTCGCGAACGATAGCTTTGGAGATGCGGAATCGCTGTACGAGCGGAATATGAGACGGACAGACGTACGAGCACGCACCGCACTCGAAACAATCCATTAGATTGTAGTCATCCGCCATGCGTTCATACTCGCCGCTCTTGGCAAGCAGCGCCATTTGTGACGGGTTGAGGAAGATCGGGCAGGCGTCGACGCAATATGCACAGCGAATGCACGGATACTCCTGCTCCTTGATGCCGGTCTGCGCTTCTGTGAACGCGACAAATCCAGAGGTTCCCTTCGTAATCGGGATGTCGAGGCTCGAGAGTGCCTGCCCCATCATCGGCCCGCCGAGGAAAACGCGGCTAACGTCATCGCTCACGGCAACCTGCTCGAGCGCAAAGCGCAGCGGCGTGCCAATCGGAATTCGGTAATTTCCTTTGCGCCCGATGGCCGGTCCCGTGATCGTGACGACGCGCTCCTGGATGCCGCGACCGTGCGGCAGCAGCCGGCCGATCTCGGCAGTCGTCGCAACATTGACCGTGGCCACGCCGACATCTGCCGGCAGTCCGCCCGACGGCACCTCCTTGCCAAGCAATGCCGTGATCAACATTTTCTCGGCGCCCTGCGGGTACTTTACGTCGACGACTTCAGTCGTGACGGCGATATCGTCAGGCGCCGCCGCACGCAGCGTCTCGGCGGCATCGAGTTTGTTGGCCTCGACGCCGATGATTGCGTGCTCCGCACCGGTTGCTTTTAGCAGGTAGCGAATGCCCATGTAGATGTGCGCTGTCTGTTCGAGCATCACCCGATGATCGGTCGTCAGGTACGGCTCGCATTCGATGCCGTTTACGATCAGCGTTTCGACCGTTTTGCCTTCAGGAGGCTTCAGCTTGACGTGCGTCGGAAACGCCGCGCCGCCAAGGCCGACGATGCCGGCCGACTGCACCGCCGCAATGATGTCATCTGCGCTTGCCGTGTCCAGATTGCACGGCTCGCCTTCGGCGACCTCCTGCGACGACCCGGGATACGGCTCCAGATAAATACCCTTCGCCATTTTGCCGGTGATGCTCGGCATGAGCCCGATGCGCCGCACAACGCCTGACGCCGGCGCATGCTGAGGCACCGAGACGAAACCGTCAGCCTCGGCGAGCACCTGCCCGCGCTGCGACCTCCTGCCCTTCGCGCACGACCGCGACCGAAGGCGCACCGATGTGTTGCGACAGCGGGATCAGCAGCACCGGTGCGAAATCGAATTGCCGGATTTCGCGCGTACACGTATCCGTTTTGGACTCCGGCGGGTGCACGCCGTGACTGAAAGTTGGATAACGGTGCAACAAGTTCACAACGACGGCCTAGTTGAACTTCTTGCCGCGCGCCATCCACTTGTCGATGCCGCTCGCAGAGCGATCACGCGGCAGCCCGGGATGAATGACCTGCGCTGTGCATTTCTCGGCGGATTTGACGAGATCGCTGTAAGGACCGGCGTCCGGGTTGGTAATGATCGCCTTCTTGTCTCTCGTTGTACTCGAACATCGCCGAGTTGATCTTGATGCATTCGTCGCAGGCCGTGCATTCGTCGGTATCGATCCACGGCGCCATGTAGTCGCCTTCTGCTGCCGGCTTCGCCTGCGCCGCGGGCTCGGCCGCCAGAACTTCGGCCGGCTGCGCGGCCGTCGCCAGCACATCACCCATTGAGGGCGTCCCGGCGCCGCCATTGCTTGCAAACCGGGCCAGGCCCTGCGCGATCTTTGTTACAACCTCCTGACGGATCCGGTTTTCGATATCCTCGACCGGCTGCTCTTTCTTTTTAACGCCGGCAAGCGCTTTGAGCATGATCCAGAAATCGCGCCGATCCTCGCACGAGAGCACCATGGGCTCCGCTACGAGCAGGCGGCTTAACTGGTTCTTGCGATCGACCGTCCAGATAAACGGGAAGCG
Organism: uncultured Gammaproteobacteria bacterium; assembly: GCA_963711285.1. Taxonomy (GTDB): domain Bacteria; phylum Pseudomonadota; class Gammaproteobacteria; order Steroidobacterales; family Woeseiaceae; genus UBA1847. Next base: position 365,053 of record CAVQDJ010000013.1, read on the forward strand.
CCCTTCACGGTCGTCGTCGTCCATTTCGAGGAACTCGTGCAGCGGCACCATTTTCTCGTTCCACGTGTCCGGCGGCGCATTCCGGAACTGCTTGCGGAAGCGCACCTCCGTCATTGCGAAGTCGGCGAACGTCATCGGCAATTCCATGGTGGCCTCGCGGGCACCATCCTTATAGGTCAGCGTGTAGGTCGGCCACACGTCGTCCATTGCTGGATTACCGGACAGGTCGAAGCACTCGGCTGCCGTCACGCCTTTGTCCGGATCGTATGTGAACAGTGGGTACGCGCGTGATTCGACCGCGAGCCGTGCCTGCTCCTCGCCCATGTCGTCGCCAATACCGTGTTCCGGCTGGCAAGACGTGTACAGATTGAAGAGCGCGGGTCGCCGCGTCATCAGTCCGTCGATGAAGCCTTCGATCATATGACTCGCGTTCGAGACCGCACCTTGCAGGACATAGGTCGTGCGATGCGCCATGCCGACGAGGCCGATCTCCTTGCGCGGTTCTTCCTTGCCCTTGATGGCTTTGCCGTACTGCGCCATATCCGACACCTGGCCGATAAAGCCGGACGTGCAGGCCTGACCGCCAGTATTCGAATAGACCTGCGTATCAACAACGAGCACCTTGACGGGTTTGCCCGACATCATCAGGCGTGAGAGGTTCTGGAACCCGATGTCGTACATCGCGCCGTCGCCACCAACCGCAACGACCGGTGGACACAGGTTGAACTCCTCGTCGCTGAATTCCTCCCAGTCGAAATAGGTAAAGAATTCGTCGTGCACGGACGGTTTGTACTCGCCTTTGAGCTCGAGTTCGGCGATACGAATCGCTTTGAAACCGTCCGCCATTTTCGTCATGTGGCCTTCAAACACGCCCATCGCGAGCGAGGCCGTATCCTGGAACAGGTGATTGGCCCACGGGAACGGGTACGGGTTGAATGGATAGGTGCTGCCCCAGACGGATGTGCAGCCTGTCGCATTGAGCATGCCCATACGGGACCTGCCCTGGCCGGTCGTGCCGCCGGTATAACGCCATTTGAGCGTCTCGAGTTGACCGATCAGGCCGGTCATGCGCTTGAGCCACGCCGGATCGATCGGCTTCGACCCCTTGTCGTGCTCGATACGATCCGCGATGCCCGCAAGCGTTACGTCTTTATCGCCGATACCCGCGACAACTCTCGCAATCTCTTCGCTGTCACTCAGATCGATCTCGCCGACTAGCTTCGCCTGCACCTGCTGCTTCAGCCGCTGGATCAGGTCCTCGATATGTGCAACATGCTTCGCGATACGCGGCTGCATCAGCGCCTCGTTGGTTGCAACGAACAAATGCATGACGGTCTTCTCGGAGCAACCCAGGCAGGCGCCGTCACCGCTCGCGAACGCCATGTAGTTGTCCTTGTCGAGCAGGAGGGTCTCAAGGGCACCGATTTTCTCCTCGAGGTTGTCGACACGAATGTACTTCTTCGGCGTGTTCGGCAGATCGAGCCAGAAGTCCCAGTGCTCGCGCAGCTGCTTGACCGTGTCAGCTGTCTGCGTCACGGGCCGCAACGCGTCGTCGTCACAGACTTTGACGCACTCCATGCAGCCTTTGCAGGTATACGGGTCGATCGTAATCGACAGCAAGCCGCCGTCGCCCGCCTGCTTCTTCTCCGGCAGCGTGTAGTACGGCCGCGTCAGCGCAAACTGGAAGCCATCGAGCTCGTCCGAGAATAATTCGAACTCCTTTTTCAAAGCGTCGCGATCCTTGTCGTCACTGTCAGCGATGGTCTTCTTGATCGCATGCTCGATGAGGCCCGCAACGGAATCGGTCTCGCTCGCCAGGTTCATTTCGCTGCGCAAATGACGCTCCATTTGCCGCACGGCGCGCGGCAGATGCTCTACATCGTTGCCGTGCTTCTTGACGCGCTTGACGACCGTATCGAGTACCTGGCCAACCTCATTGACGAGCCCCGGAATGGCCGTGTCCGGGCATATCGTGTAGCAGTCGCCGCAACCCGTGCAGTTCTCGGGAATGAACTCGGGATGTTCGAAACGAATCCCGGTCATATCGCGGAACAGCGACGATACGGCGGGCATTATCCCGAGACCGATAAACGGGTCGGTCAGGTTGTCCGACCCCATGCCGCGGGCATAGAAGTTGCCGGTTTGCTCCCAGAAACGATGTATGTCCGTTGCCGGCGCCTCACTCTGCGGCAAGCGCTTGACCATGATGGGCAGGGCCGGCTCCGGCGGCACGGCCGAGGTACCGCCATTCTTGAGCGTGAACGGTTTCTCGGTGATTTCCTTCGCCTCGTCGAAACCGCGCCTGACGACACGCACATTGTCTTCGACGACTCGCGCGCCCTTGTCGCCGAATTTGTACTGCAGCTGGTCGCGGATCGCTTTTAGAAGTTCTGCATCGCTGAGTCCCTTTTGCTCGAGCACCGGCGACGCGGCGAAGAACGCGCCCTGAAAGGCGACACCCTGCATGCGCAACTGCAGATCCGCATCAGTCGCTTCGTCGCGCGCGATGCGAAACGCATCGAGGTAAAACACGCGAATGTTCTTCTCGACGATGATCTGCTGGAACGCGATCGGGATAGACTCCCAGACCTTGTCGGCATCGCCGAGATCGCTCTGGATTATGAAAACGCCGCCTTCTTTCAGGCCCGCGAGCGCGTTCGTATGGTGGAATACATTCGGATCGGGTGAAAGCACGACATCGACGTAGAAGTATTCGCAGTTGACCTTGATCGGTTCCGGCGCGGCTGACAGATAGAAACGTCGTCGGCTGACCTTTCTTCTCCGAGCCATACTTCGGGTTCGCTTTGATGTGGAAACCCAGCATGTCATAGAGCGTCATCGCAAGGTTCTTGCCCGTCGTAATCGCACCCCAGCCGCCGATCGAATGCAGGCGCACGGTGATGCTGCCCTCAGGCATCAGGTTCGGGTTCTCGCTGCCGCGCACCGCGAGGCCGCGCACATTGCGGATAAGAGTCCTCGATCGTCTGCTGGTAAATCTCCTGCTTCGGCGTGAAAGCCTTGTCGCGGATGAAGTCGATCGACAGGTAGAAGAGCTTTTTCTTGTCGCCATCCGGCAGCATGTTCTCGACCGCGCCGATCAGGCCCTCGGGCTGCAGATCACGGCTGCCCATGCCGAACGACCCCGAATACAGCGGTGGTGCGTCGTCGAGACGCGTGTATCGCTCGAGCTCCGGATACGGCATTTGTTTCTTGTCGCGGCCGTTCTCGAGGCACTTGCTGATGGTGCCGCGAATCTCTCGCATGAGCGGCAAGTCACTCGCCAACGGCTGGTCGAGCCGCTCCAGCACGACGACGCCCTTCCGGCCTTTCAGAATGCGCGCCAGATAATCGGCCGGGAACGGTCTGAACATCGTCACGTTGACAACGCCGACTTTGAGCTTGCGCGTCTTGCGCAGGTAATCGGCGACAACCTCGGCGCTCGGTATGACGCTGCCCTGACCGACGATGAGGTAGTCGGCATCGTCGAGGCGGTAGCCCATAACCCGCTCATAGCGGCGGCCCGTCAGCACCGCGAATTCCTCGAGCGCCTGATCGGTCAGCGACTGCACGTGGTCGAAGAAGAACGGCCGCTGCGCGGCGACGCTTTGCATGTAGGCGTCCTGGTTCTCGACCAGGCCCGACATGACCGGGTTGTCGACGTCCCAGAGCTCCGGAATGCGCCGGCGTGTATCTCCGTAAATGATGCGTTGTGCCGGCGTCGGTGTGTCGATGATGTCTTCGGGACGGCCGAGGTATTCGGCAATGAGCTCACGCTCGGGAACGTTGATCGACTCGATCAGGTGCGTCGTCAGGAAACCATCCTGCGCGATCGCGCCCGGTGTCAGGGCGAGTTCTGCGATGCGATGCGTGATGATATTGAGGTCCGCCGCGCCCTGTGCATCGCTCGCGAACAGCTGGAAGAAGCCCGTGTCATCGATACAGTGATAGTCGTCGTGCCCGGCATGCACGTTGAGTGTGGACTTGGTCATCGCGCGGGCACCGATGTTGAGTACGTAAGGCAGCCGCTTGCCCGCAGCGGCATACAGGGACTCATGCATATAGGCAATGCCCTGCCCCGATGAGAAGTTCGCCGCCCTGAGCCCTGTCATCGACATGCCGGCCGTCACTGCCGCAGCGGCGTGTTCACCCTCGGGCTCGACGAAAATCAGCGGCCGGCCCGACACGTTGACGTGGCCTGCCGCCGCCGCTTCCGCCCAGTACTCGCCCATTTGTGTCGACGGAGTGATCGGATACGCGCCAGCCGCGTCGCTCGCCTCACGTTCACAAAGGATGACCGCAGTATTGCCATCCATCGCTCCAGGCTTGCCCGGGTACTTGACTGTTTGCTTCGACTTGCTCATCGACACTTCTCTTCTGTTATCTATCCGTTATTACTCAGGTTGGCGAATACGGGCAACGAGGAATGGCGCAGCGTTGGCCGGGCCTCGTCACCTTTGATCACTCGACCATCTTCCTCGATCCACACGATCGCGCCGGTCGGGCAGCGTTCGATCGGAACCCGTGTACTGTGCGCCCTCGCGTAGTCGACGACGGCCAGGTTGTCCTGCATGCTGATCAGTCCGGGGGCGTCTTTAGCGCAACGGCCGCAGGCGGTGCACCCTACTTCACAGTCCTCGAGTATGTCATCGCCGAACTCGAGATTCTTGCACGCGACCCAGAGGCGGTGACTCACCGGATGGAGGCTGAACAGTTCTTTTGGACACACCTCGACACAATCGTTACAGGCAGTACACAGCTCTTCGTTCACGACGGGCAACGCATGCCGGTCCATCGTGATCGCGTCAAAATCACAGATGCGCTCGCAGTCGCCTAATCCCAGGCAACCCCAGAAGCAGCCTTTGCCGCCGCCAGCCACCATCGCGGCTGAGCGGCACGTCTGATGCCCGGTGTACCGCGCGTGGTTGCGCGCGACGTTCGTGCCGCCGGCACACGCCAGCCTTGCCACCCGGGCCTCCTCCGCGCCGACATCGACGCCAAGATACGCCGCGATCGCTGCACGATCATCGTTACTCGACACCGTGCACTTGCCGGGCAATGCGTCGCCGCCAACGAGCGCCTCGGCAAAGGCGCGGCAGCCCGGATAGCCGCATGCGCCGCAGTTCGTGTGCGGCAGCATGTCCTCTACCTCATCGAACCGCGGGTCTTCCTCGACATACAGTGTGCGGTTTGCCACGACCAGGCCAGTGGCAAGAAGCAACGTGAGCCCGCCGAGGGCCCCAACAGCAGTTAACACAAGCATATCGTTGATTTGTACGCGTAATTTCGCACCCGAGATCGACGCTACAGTATTCACTCACGTGATCCATAAGTGAATACCGAGGCACAGTCTTCGGAACCCGTCCAGGCCGGCACGGGCCGCGCCGGATCGCTCCTTATTTGCTATCGTGTCGCTGGCTGGATATTCGTAATCTGCTCAACTCCTACAGGAGCTGCAATATGCTGACACGCCGCGAATACCTGAAACATTCCGCCATGCTCGGCGCCGCCTGCGCATTGCCGGCAGGGCTCCTGCATGCCTTTGATCAGGGCGATCTGATCACTCGCGCGATCCCGAAGACCGGAGAAAGATTGCCGATTGTCGGTCTCGGAAGTTCGGCGACGTTTCGCTCTGTTGCACAAAGCGAGGATGTCACAGCACTTGCCCGCGTTATCGAAACCCTGGTTGAGAACGGCGGTACCGTGCTCGATACAGCACCCTCGTACGGCGCATCGGAGGAGGTCTCAGGGCGGATCGCACGCGATCTCGGCATGAGCAACAAGATATTCTGGGCAACCAAAGTCAATGTCGTGCCTCGCGGCGGCGGCAGCGCCGAGCCGGCCGCAGCCAGAGCGCAGCTCGAGCGTTCGTTCGAGCGCATCGGCAAGGACCCAATCGACCTGATTCAGGTGCACAATCTCGCCGACTTGCCCACACAGATGGGCATCATCAGGGAACTCAAACAGGACGGCCGGATTCGTTACATCGGTACAACGTCGACGCGTCAGAGCCGCTATCCGGACCTCGAGAAAGCGATGCGTGACTACCCGCTGGATTTTATCGGCGTCGACTACGCGGTGGATAATCGCGTGTCGGCAGAGAGAATTCTGCCGCTGGCCCAGGATCTGGGCATCGCAGTCCTCATCTATGTGGCGTTCGGCCGCACCCGGCTCTGGAAGCGAGTCGCAGGCCTGGAAGTACCCGATTGGGCACGGGATTTCGGCGCAGATTCCTGGGGCAGGTTTTTCATCAAATATGCGGCTGCGCACCCGGCCAGTACCTGCGTGACGCCGGCAACAAGTAAAGCCAAGCACATGCTCGACAATATCGGCGCGGCTTACGGCGAACTGCCGGACGCAAAGACGCAGCGCAGGATGGAAGCTTTCGTCGACGCACTGCCGTCTGCATGACGTCGTGACGTTCAGTCGCCGATGAAACGCTGCTGCAGTTCCGCATCGGGAATCCAGCAGACGTCTCTTCATGCCGAACCACTTGTAGCGGCGGTTGCCTATGAAGTCGTAAACAGGGTCGGCAACAAGCGCCGGCAACCAGTGGAACAGATAGAAGAACACTGGCCAGGCGCCGTCGAGTTTTCTCGCAATGCGTAACGCGGCGCGCGATTTTCGGTGCACCACGCCATTCGACAACAACAATACCGAGTCCAGAGCATCGTCTGAGAAATCGTGTTTTTTAAGGAGCATTTTTGCTACGTCAGATTGCAATGGACAAAAGCGAAAATTCGCAGCGCGATCGCGCCTGATAATGAACCGCACCGTGCTTTCGCAGAGATTGCAGACGCCATCAAACAGTACAATATCGTGCGCAACGTCAGGCATTTCGTGGACGGCGCTAGAATCGAAACACGACGCCCGCGAACGTCTCGACTTGTGACAACAAGTCACCCTCGATGCGGACAGCGCAACCGCTGCTGACGGGACCGGTCTGGCACAACAGATCCGTACTCGAACGGGTCAAGGTTCCGTAAGCACGCGCCTCGAGGCGCAGACCGACGCGCGAATTCGGGCTGATCAGTACACCAACGCCAATCGAGCCCGACAAGAATGTGTCGCTATTGGAGCCCCTGGAACGGGCGCTTGCATGCGTGCCACCAAGTGTCGCAGCCAAATACGGCCGAGCCTTTTCGCCCTCGAACTGATAGGTGCCCCCAAGCTGCAAGACCTGCAGGTCAATATCGACAAGCGAGTCATTCACGGTTGCGGAGCTGAACTCGGCTTCGCTTTGTTGCTTCGAGTACAGTATTTCCCAGGTTGTGTCCGGCGAATGTCGCCAGTTGACAATCAGACCGAAACTCGACGAATCCTGGAGTTCATAGGACTCTGAAGATTCCTCGACGCTAAAAGTACCGCCGAATCTATAAGCGCCAAAAGGCGTCAGCTCAAGACCCAGTGCGTTGTCTTGCGCGTAAATCGGGAACGGTGCGAGTAGCACCAGCAATAGAGTCGCAACGCGACCCCTTTGCATCAAGGGGAGACAATCCATCGACAACTTCACTGTTCCACGGCAACGAATTCCGCAAGCAATGTTCGATCGCCGTCCAGCAACTGCAGCCGGTCGCCGCCGATTTCGAACTGCTTTGCATCCTGCAACGCCGCAATGAGTGCGGTCTCGCGCTGCATGACCTGTTCAGCGCAGGCCATCCGGGTTGCACGGAGCGGGCCGACTGTTACGCCAGACTCCGATTTTTCGAGAGAGCCAGAGAACGAATTGCAGCCGCCGTTCCCCTGTATGCTGCCATCAACCGCAAATTGAACAAACATGCCGCCGTCATCGGGCATGGGCTGGGCACCCACGACTATGGGCCGCCAATTCTTGCCGGTCATAGCTGCGCCGCCGCCCGGCATGTTCTGCTGCGCCATTTGCCGACCCTGGAGCGAGACGAACGCGATACCGGCGAGAAAGAGCAGAAAAAATCCGAACCCGACAATGGCTTTCATAACATTACCCTATGGTGAGACTGTTCGACGTACGGCTTCGGTCAACGCCCCGTCCACGGCAGCGAGGCGATAGCCGATATGCATGTGTGGTTTTTCGATGTCGATGAGTCGCGTCAGGTCGATCGGCGTCGCTACCAGGACCAGGTCGCAGTCGACGGCATTGACCGTCGCTTCCAGATCACGAATCTGCGCCCCGCCGTAGCCCATGGCTGGCAGCAGAGCGCCGACGTTTGGATACTGCTCGAAGGTGTCCGCAATTTCGCCCACCGCCCACGGCCTCGGGTCGACGATTTCCGCTGCCCCGTGGAGCCTGGCCGCTACCACACCGGCCCCGAACGGCATGCCTCCGTGCGTTGTCGTCGGCCCGTCTTCGATGACCAGCACGCGCTTGCCCGCAATCAGTTCCGGCTGCGGCACGTCTAACGTCGATTCGCGACGCACGATCGTTGCATCGGGATTCACGGATTTCGCGTTGGCTTCGATCGTCTCAATATCCTTTTTGGCCGCATGGGCGACCTTGTTGATCAGGATCAGGTCGGCACGCGCGAAATTCTCGGTGCCCGGAAAATATTCGAGTTCATGCCCCGGGCGATAAGGATCGGCGACCGTAATCCAGAGATCGGGCTTATAAAACGGCGTGTCGTTGTTTCCGCCATCCCAGACGATGACGTCCGCTTCCTGCTCCGCCTGCGCCAGAATCGCCGCATAGTCGGCCCCGGCATACACAACCACACCGTTTTTTATGTGCGGCTCGTACTCTTCCCGCTCTTCGATCGTGCATTCGTGACGCTCGAGGTCGTCGTAAGTCGCAAAGCGCTGCACGGCTTGCTTCGCCAGATCGCCATAGGGCATCGGGTGCCGGATGGCTACGGTTCTTTTGCCCATGTCTTTCAGTATGTCGGTGATGCGCCGCGAAACCTGGCTTTTGCCGCAGCCCGTCCTGACTGCCGTAATCGCGATGACCGGTTTCGCCGACGGCAACATCGTTGCGTCGACATCGAACAGTGAAAACCGCACCCCTTGAGACTCGACTCGCTTGCGACGCACATCGACATAGTCGAGATGCACGTCGGAATAAGCGAACACGACTTCATCGATATCGTGCTCGCTGAGTAGCGTGTCGAGTTCCTCCTCAGGGTAAATGGGAATGCCCTGCGGATACGCCTGGCCGGCAAGTGCGGCTGGAAAGCCACGTTCCTCGATGTGCGGTATCTGCGTGGCCGTGAACGCAATAACGTCGAACTGCGCCTGGTCCCGATAACAGCAGTTGAAGACGTGAAAATCTCGTCCGGCGGCACCCATGATAATGATGTTCTGACTCATACCTGTCCATTTGCTTACGGTTGCCCGAGCATAGTCTATTGGAATGGTATCTGTCAGTGTCCGGCGTCGGCTTCGCAATAGTTCGCTAGCGCTGGCTTTCGCGATAAGATAGGGAGTCGGCACTGCTATTCGGCGGAAAATAAAATGTCGCAATTGGCACCGTCAGCTCGATAAGCCTGCCGCAACGTCCATTCACGAACACTGGAACCCAGATGTCCAAACGAACCGCACCGCTACCAACTCTTTCTGGCCTGCCCCGCATAATCAGAGAGATGCGCTACCACGAGGCCTCTCGTCAGGTGCTCGGACTGCTCCTGTCGGTATTATTTGTCGTTGTCGCAAAGCCCATACCCTGGGCACTATATTTGACGTCAGCAATTGTCGTGATCGGAGTTGCGATCCGGATGTGGGCTTCTGGGTTCATTCTGAAAAACGAACAGCTTGCGACAAACGGGCCCTACGCGCTGGTCAGGCATCCCTTATACACAGGCAACATACTCGTTGTTTACGCGTTCGCCGGAGCATCCGGAGTGTGGTGGACCTTCGTTGTCGCAACCGCATTTTTGCTGTTCTACTACCCGACGGCCATAGAATACGAAGACCGTAAACTGTCCGCAATATTCGGCGATGAGTGGCAGGCGTTTGCGAAAAACACTCCGGCACTTGTGCCTGCATTCGGCAGTCGCGAGCGAACCCTCGGCGGCCACTGGTCGTTCAAGACCAGCATGAGCAGAAACCTCGAGCCGGTTATCGCTGTGTTCCTGCTTGCGTGCTTCGTTTTTATCTACACCAGGTTGTGAACGAAGCCGGTATCACGGATTCCGACATTCTTGCCTGCTTGAGAGAAGGCGAGCGCCTCAAGGGCCGCGGCTACCAGGGCAATATTCACACGGGCCACGCAGGTGGCCACAAGATTCTTGTGAAATCAGCTGCCGGCAGGGGCATCCTGGCCTGGCTCAACCGCTCGATGCTGCGACGCGAGTACGACATCTATCGCCACCTGGAAGGAATCAGCGGTATCCCGCGCTGTTACGGATTCTTCCTCGACCGCCACCTCGTACTCGAACATGTTGATGCTCAAACCATGAGACAAACCACAATCAGTGACCGCGACGCTTTTTTCGCGGAGATGCACACGATAATCGAGGCAATACACGAGCGTGGCGTGGCCCACGGCGACCTGAAGCGCAAAGATAATATTCTCGTCACGCACGACTCGCGCCCCTGCCTTATCGATTTTGGTGTTTCCGTTTATCGGAAACCCGGCTTGCACCCGTTTAATCGCTTCCGGCACAGCTTTTCTCATCAGCACGACTTCAACGCGTGGCTGAAACACAAGTACAACCGGGACTTCAATAGCATGTCCCCGGAAGACGCCAGATACTATCAGCCGCTTTTGATCGAGCGGATTTCCCGCACGATCAAGCGAACCTGGAAATCGCTGCTCAGATCGATACGCCGATAAAAGTGTGATGCATTCCGCATTTTGCATCGCATAGAAGCCATTTTCGTGCGATCCGTCATATTCCATAATGCGCCTGTCGGCCATACTCAACCGGATAATGACCGACCCCATCCTTCAACTCGGCCTTTACCTGACCGCCACCGCGGTGCTCGGAGCCGTGATCGGCTGGGTCATCCGGGGTGCCGGCAGCAAGCACAGCCTCGAAAAGCTCAATGATAAGTGGCACATCAAGTTTGACGACGCCGCGCGTCAAAGGGATCGCTTCAACTCCGAGAATTCCAAACTCAGAGCGTCGATAGAGGCGCAGCAGGCTGTAGTCCACAAGCACGAACTGGCCGCCTCCAAGATGCGCACCGGACTCGAGTCCGCCACCGAAAAAATAAAATCGCTGTCCAAGGATGTGTTCGCGCTTAGCGCCGAACGCGACGAGTTGAAAAACAAATTCAATGCGAGTCACCAGGCGTTTAATGCGGCAAAACAGCAGGTAGCCGGACTCGAAGCAGAATTCGTCAAAGCGGGCGAGTTCTACAAGGGTGAACTTTCTAAAGCGCTGGACAAACGCAAGACGCTCGAAGCGAAGATCGAGGACGCGAAGCTTGAGCACGAGTCTCTGGCAAATCTTCTGCAATCAGCAAGATCTGAAAACGAATCGGTCAATAAAATGCTGGCGTCGGCGCAGACCCGACTCGACAACCTGGACGCGCTTGAGCAGAACGTCATCGAACTGGAGGCGGAAAATGCCGAGCTCAGGCACGAAGCCACGCGAACGAAGCAGGAAATCGAGGCGTTGCGGCGCGACGTTGCAGAATTCGACGAGCTCAAGATTCAGAACAAGGAGCTGGCACACTGTCTCCGGTCGATGGAGAACAGCCGCAAGCAGTACGAAAGGGATGCCCAGCGATACCGCGAGCAAGCGGATAACTCCGATAAGCGTTCCGAAACTCTGCGCATGAAGCTCGACGACGTCGAAAAGAGCTTTACCGAAATGGCGCAGCAACATGATGAAGCGTTAAGGATTTCAGAAAAGCAGAAGGCTGCAAAGGCAACCAATGGACAAAAACCTGCCGAACAGGACGTCGACGACCTGACAGAGATCGTCGGCATCGGCAAAGTGTTTCAACAGACGCTGAACGACCTTGGCATATTCAGCTTCCGGCAGATTGCCTCATTCGGTCCGTCCGACGTTGCACGCGTCAATATGCAGCTCAAAGAATTCAAAGGCCGTATGGAGCAGGATGACTGGATCGGCCAGGCCAAGGAGCTGCACTTCAAGAAGTACGGTGCGACCGAGCAGCACTAGGCGACATTGCTAGCCGGGCCAGCAGCACCACATTACAGGCTGCTCCACAGAATGCCGAGAATCGCGAGCGGCGCGACCACCCGGATCATCCATAACCACGCTCTGAACAGTATCGCGCTGCCGAACGAAAGCTCGTCGGCCAATACGACAGGGTTGATACGCCACCCAACGAACAGTGCGATCAGAATTCCGCCGAGCGGCATCAGGAGATTGGCTGTGAAATAGTCGATCAGGCCGTAAATATTAATGTTGGCAAACGTCTCGATAGCCCCCAGCGGCCGCAGGTGCGACCAGATATTGAAGGAGAACACCGTCGCAAGCCCGATCGCCCAGGCGAGGAATCCGAATAACATACAGCCGTTGCGCCGCCGCATTCCCCATTTGTCCTCGGCGTAGGCGACGATTGGTTCGATGATCGCGATGATCGACGTAACCGCCGCAAAAGCCAACAGCAAAAAGAACAACGCGCCAAATACGGCACCGCCGCTCATGCCGGCAAAGGCGGTTGGCAACGTGCGGAAGATCAGCCCGGGTCCCGAGGCCGGATCCAGTCCGTTAGCAAAGACGAGCGGGAAGATCATCAAACCGGCAAGCAAGGCCACAAGAGTGTCTGCTCCGGCGATAATGAGCGCGGACTTCGTCAGCGATACCTGCTTCGGCACGTAGGCCCCATATGCCATCATCAGCCCCATCGCGACCCCAATGGAGAAAAATGCCTGCCCAATCGCAGTCAGCACCGCGGGGCCGTCGATCTTGCTGAAATCGATGCTGAACAGGAAATCGGCAGCCGCTGCGAAGTCGCCCTCAATTGCCGCATAGCCGATCATGACGAGCAGCATTGTGAAAAGCGCAGGCATCAGGAACTTGACGGCAGTTTCGATACCACCATGCAGTCCGCGGCCTACAATGAAAAGCGCGACGATAATGAATACGGTATGCCAGAGCGTCATCGCGGCAGGATCTGCCAGCAGTGCATCAAATTGCTGGGACACGGCGGCAGGGTCTGCGCCGCCGAAACCAGCGCCGGCTTTGACAATGTAGGCCAGCGTCCAACCCGCAATCACGCTGTAGTACGTGGCAATCAGGTAGCCGACGAGCAGTCCCATCCAGCCGACAACGGACCAGACTCTGGAGCGGCCAGCGGCAACCGCAACATCGCCCATTGCAATTGGGGGACTGTGATGACCGCGGCGTCCAATCCAGAGCTCAGCGATCAGGATCGGGACCGCGACAAAGACTACGCAAACCAGATAGACGATCACAAACGCGCCGCCGCCACTGACGCCTACGACGTATGGAAATTTCCAGATATTGCCGAGACCAACGGCTGCACCCACGGCCGCGAGGATAAACGTCCATCCCGATGACCAGGTATGTTCTTGATCGCTGGAAGGTGCCAGTGCCAAATGCAGAACCCGGCTCAGTACCGGCCGTGTTGCTTGAAGATGTAATTATTGAGTTCGATGAACTGATGATTCATGCGGTGCACGATGCGATGGGAAGAGCGTGCGACCGCGCGCATCACCTTGTAGACCAGCTGCGGATTCTGATCGATTACGGCTTCGAAGTCCTTGCGCGCAAGGCTGAGCACCTGGCAGTTACAGAGCGCCCGCAGGCCGACCGTGTGCGTCGCGCCATCGATGAAGCTGAGTTCGCCCGCAAGGTCGCCGTCTCTCAACACCGCGAGGCTAACCGTCTCGTCGGCGCCGGCATGCTTCACTACCTCGAGCTTGCCGGCCAGCAGAATGTGCAGCGAATCGTCCGTCATGCCTTCATTAATCAGAAAATCGCCATCCGCGAGTTCACTCATGCTCATGATGTTGCCGAGCGCATCGGCCTCTTCCTGTGACAGCTCCGAGCCCATGCTCGACTGTAGAATCAGATTTGCTTCGTTCGTCATGCTGCCTGCCACCTCTCGTTACCCGGCCGCCGAATCCACTGTACCTCAAGCATACTATCGCGCGCGGCGTGACCCCGCCATACCTCGCCACAACGAGAAACGTTCGAACCTGATGCAATAGGCGACGGAAACTACTAATATTGTGCGATCTGCTCGGCTAAGGGGGAATGCCATGTTCAGGAAATCCGAAATCAACCGGGCCGTCTGCCTGGCTCTGGCGACTTCCACAGGTCTGGCATCGGCGCCGGCATTGGCCGAGTTTGAAGAAATCACTGTCACGGCCACTAAACGTGAAACGGGCCTCCAGGACACGCCGATAGCGATACAGGCTCTGGGCGAAGAAAAGCTCGATGAACTCAATATCGCCAACTTCGACGACTACATTCGCTATCTGCCGAATGTAAACTCTGCAGGCCGCGGACCCGGCCAGTCATCCATTTTTATTCGCGGTATGGCGACGGACTCGTCGGACCAGACATCGATCGAAATCGGTGCGCCGGTGCCCAACGTCGCGCTTTATCTGGATGAGCAGCCCGTCAGCTCGGGCGGCCGCAACCTGGACCTGTATACGGCCGACATTGCGCGGGTCGAGGTGCTGCCAGGCCCGCAGGGCACGTTGTTCGGCGCCAGTTCGCAGGCCGGCACGATCCGCTTGATTACCAACAAGCCTGTTTACAACGAGTTTCAGGCGGGATTCGATGCCAGTTACTCGATGACGAGCCACGGCGAGCCCAGCAATAGTGTCGAAGCATTCGTAAACATTCCGCTCGTCGACGACAAGTTCGCGATTCGCGGCGTCTTTTACAACGCGGTTGAAGGCGGCTATATCGACAACGTATTCGGCGAAAATGCGTACGAACCGACCGATGTGGGTTATCCGGCCGGGTCGCCGAATACCGTCGTTAACAACATCGCTTTTGTAGAAAAGGATTTTAACGATGCGGTGTATCGCGGCGCGCGCATCAGCGCAAAGATCGCGCTCAATGACAATTGGGAGCTCATTCCGCAGTTCATGACACAGTCGCTGGATGTCGACGGAGTCTTCGACCATTCACCGCCGTCCATCGCCGACCTCAGCCCTGAATCGGCGGGCAGCCGTGTTGTCGGCGACCTGAAAGTGGAGCGTTTCTTCCCCGACTTCCTGGACGATGAATTCAGTCAGTTTTCACTGACCTTAAACGGTCGGCTGGGCGCGCTCGATCTTGTCTACGCGGGTTCGTTCCTCGATCGCGAAGTGAATAACAGCTTCGATTACAGCGGTTATACGCAGGTCGGCGCCTACGGCGCCTATTACATCTGCGATTACGCCAATTACGCCGCTTACGGTGTATACGGGACCTGCGGCGACCCGACGCAGGGTACGATCGCGCATATCGAAAACGAGCGCACCACGCACGAGCTGCGAGTGTCGTATGCCGAAGGCGAGAAAGTCGCGTTCGTCGCCGGCGTGTTCCTCGATGACATTCAGACAAAGGTCGACACCAACTTCTATGTTGCCGGGTCCGTCGGGGCTTTCGCACCGAATTCGCCGCATTCGCAATCGACGATATTCAATCCGAATCCTCGCGCCCAGGGCATAACGTTCATGAACGACGCGATCCGCGACGAAGAGCAGTTTGCCGCGTTTGGCGAGGTCACGTTCAACGTCACCGATTCGCTGGCGCTGACCGTCGGTGCGCGGTACTACGACATAGAGACGAGTCTCGTGGGCTCTTCCAACTTCGCCACACTTTGCCCGGCCGCCCCGGCCCCGTGTACTGCAGCAGATGATGGCGATGGCGGCAGAAGTTATGACGTGATTTTTGCCGACGATTTGCCACTCAAGGAAGACGACACGATCATCAAAGGCAGCATTTCCTTCCAACCCAACGATGACCTGCTGTTTTTTGCGACCTATTCGGAGGGCTTTCGTCCTGGTGGCTTCAACCGGACCGGCCCGCCGGTACCGAACACCTATGTCAGCGATGAGGTGACCAACATCGAGGCCGGGTGGAAGACCACGTTGGCCGACGGCACGGTGCGTTTTAATGGCTCCGTTTATCAGATCGACTGGGACGGCGTGCAGGTCGGCATAACGGATTTCACGATATCCGTCCTGACGTTTACGGCGAATGCGGCGGATGCCGAAATCAAGGGTTTCGAAGGCGACCTGACCTGGCTGCCAACAGACAATCTAACGCTGGCTGCGGCGTGGACATTCAATTCAACGGAAATGGTGCGGGTCCCGGCCAACGTAACGGCTATCGCGGGCGAAGGGTCCGACCTGGCGCTGGCGCCGGAGCTGCAGTACAACCTCAGCGCGCGTTACCAGTGGGAAGTGGGTGACAAGAACGCTCACGCACAGCTCGTGGTTGCGCACACAGACGATCAGTTCAGTTCTATCGTCGTCTCCAATCGCTTCAAGCAGGATTCTTACGATACGCTGGATGGTGCGATCGGTGTCAGCGCGGACAACTGGGGCGTGGAGTTATTTGCAGAAAACCTGACCGACGAGCGAGCGGAGTTGTTCATCAACTCGCTGGACACGGACCTGCGCATAACGACGAATCGCCCGCGAACCTGGGGCGTCCGTGTTTCCTATGATTTCTAGTGCCTGACGGCACTATGGACGCGCAGCAGCTGCTGCAGGCGGGAAAACTTCAGGAAGCTCTCGAGCAGGCGCGGCAAGAGCTCGTCGTCGACCCCGGAAATGTCGACGCGCTCTACTGCATGGCCGTTACGCAACGCTACCTCGGCCAGCAATCAGACGCGTTACAGACACTCAAGCAACTCAATGCTGTAGCGCCGAATCATGCACGGTCCTTTCAGGAGGCCGGTCACAACTACAAGAAACTCGGCGACCTGGCCAGCGCCCTCGAGGCTTACCAGCGTGCGGTCAAACTCAACCGCGCACTGGTCGCGTCGTGGCGGGAGCTGGCCACGATTCATAAACTGCAGAATGATCCGCGGAAATTTGCGCTTGCAGATACCGAGTTCGAGCGGCTCTCGAAACTTCCACCGGAACTAGTCACTGTCACGAGCCTCATTGAGGAGAACAAGCTCTTCAGGGCGGAGAGTCTCTGTCGGGATTTTCTGCAAAAGACGCCTCATCACGTCGAGGCAATGCGGCTACTCGCGATGCTGGGCATGAAACTGCTTGTCTATGACGACGCAGAATTCCTGCTGGAGAGCTGCGTCGAACTCAATCCCGATTACTGGCTCGCCAGGCTCGACTATGTGGCGGTCCTGCACAAACGGCAGAAGTTCCAAAAGGCCCTCGAGCAGGCGATCATCCTCAGAGACACCCATCCGGACAATTACGTTTTTGACCTGACCTTCGCGAACCAGAGCGTCGCCATCGGCAACTTCGATGAGGCTCTGGCGGTCTACGACCGGGTTATTGAAGCACATCCGGATTTCGAACAAACGTTCCTGGCCCGTGGGCACGCGCTGAAAACCGTCGGCCGCGTCGACGAGGGTATCGAATCCTACCGCGGCGCTTATCGCGCGAGGAGAAACTTCGGCGACGCCTACTGGAGTCTGGCCAATCTGAAGACTTACCGCTTCATCGACAGCGAAATTGCAGAGATGCAGACTCAGTTCGAGCGGCCCGACACGCCGCTCGACGATCGATTTCACTTGTGTTTCGCGCTCGGCAAAGCGCTCGAGGATCGCGAGCAGTTTGAAGAGTCGTTTCGCTGGTATGCGCGTGGCAACGAACTCAGGAAAAGCGGCTTACGCTATGACCCGGAGCAGCTCGAACTCGCGATGCAGCGCCAGATAGACATCTGCATTGAGGAATTGTTTCGGGACAAGGACGGGTTCGGCGGCGATTATGCGGACCCGATATTCGTGGTCGGCCTGCCGCGCGCGGGCTCGACTCTGCTCGAGCAGATTCTGGCCTCGCACTCAGAGATCGACGGCACGATGGAACTGCCCAACATCATCGCAACCGCACATCGGCTGAATGGTCGTCGTCTCATGACGCAGGAGGCCAACTACCCGAAAATTCTGAGTGACCTTAACGATGAGCACTTCACGAAATTGGCCGATGCGTATATCGAAGACACCGCGATACATCGCAAGGGCGCGCCGAGATTCGTCGACAAGATGCCGAATAATTTCATGCACGTCGGCCTGATCCACCTGATGCTCCCTAACGCCAAAATCATCGATGCGCGGCGCCATCCGATGGCCTGTTGTTTCAGCGGGTTCAAACAGCTGTTCGCCGACGGCCAGGAGTTTAGCTACGCACTCGAGGACATTGCTCGTTATTACAAATCCTACGTGGCACTTATGCGGCATTGGGATAAGGTCCTGCCCGGAAAGGTACTGCGCGTGCACTACGAGCATGTCGTTGCCGATCCGGACGGCCAGGTGCGGCGAATCCTCGAGTTTCTGGACGTGCCTTTCGAGGAGGCGTGCCTGAACTTTTACAAGACCGATCGCTCGGTCCGCACACCGAGTTCCGAGCAGGTGAGACAGCCGATCTACAAGGGAGCGCTCGAGCAATGGCGCAACTTTGAGCCCTACCTCGATACCCTCAAAACAGGGCTGGCATCCGAAATCGCCGATTACCCTGTCTAGCCCCTCGCATAACCGAATCCAGCTGGCTCCGGACGCCACCGTGGAGGCCCGTTTCGACCTAGGTGAAATCCGGCATATGAACCCGGTCAAAACGGTCGTATTTTCATCTGTAGGGCCCCAGAAACTAAGGAAAAGTCGGTGAACGATCAGGCGCCATCCGAGCTATACCGCGGCGTAAAAATCCTCCATGACCCGGTGCGCAACAAAGGCACTGCCTATACGGACGCCGAGCGCGACCATCTGAAACTACGCGGGCTGCTGCCACCGCGTGTGCACTCGCCGGCCGAACAGGAACTGCGCGTCCTGGGGAATATCCGCGCCAAGCCGACCGACCTGGAGCGCTATCTCTACCTGGTCGCGCTGCAGGACCGCAATGAGACCCTCTTCTATCGCGTCGTGATGCACAACATTGAGGAAATGATGCCGTTGATCTACACGCCGACCGTGGGCAAGGCGTGCCAGGAATTTCAACACATCTTTCGGACCCCAAGGGGTTTTTACGTGTCATTGCAGGACCGCGGCCACATCAGAGAGTACATGCAGAACTGGCCGCACAAGCAGGTCAGAATTATCGTTGTTACAGACGGCGAACGGATTCTGGGCCTCGGCGACCTCGGCGCCGGCGGCATGGGTATTCCGATTGGTAAACTGGCTCTTTACACCGCCTGCTCGGGCATTCATCCAACCCACTGCATGCCGGTGATGCTCGATGTAGGGACCAACAACGAGACGTTGCTGGACGATCCTCTTTACAACGGACTCGAGTGCCGTCGCGTTCGCGGCGAGAAATACGATGAGCTGATTGCAGAGTTTATCGATGCCGCGAAGGAAGCGTTCCCCGGCGTGCTCATTCAGCTCGAGGACTTTGGCAACGTCAATGCGTTCCGGCTGCTCGAGCAGTATCGCGACGAGGTGTGCCTGTTCGATGACGATATTCAGGGAACCGGCGCGGTCGCTGTGTCCGGACTCATCGGGGCGCTGCGCATTACGGGCGGTAAATTGTCCGAACAGAAGATACTTTTTCTCGGCGCCGGCGAAGCCGGAATTGGAATCGCAGATACGTTTGTCGCAGCGTTGGCAGAAGAAGGCGTTTCCACAGAACAGGCTCGCAAACAATGCTGGTTCATGGACTCTAAGGGCCTGTTGGTGTCGGATCGGGCGTCGATGGCCGCGCATAAGAAACCTTACGCGCATGAGCATCCGCACATCGATGACTTTCTGGAAGCCGTCAATGTAGTGAGACCGACTGCAATTCTTGGCCTTTCGGGTCAACCCGCACGATTCACAAAAGAGGTCGTAGAGGCCATGACGGCCATCAACGAGAGACCAATCATTTTCGCGCTATCGAACCCGACCTCGAACGCAGAGTGCACGGCGGAGCAGGCCTATACGTGGAGCAATGGGCGCGCGATATTTGCCAGCGGCAGTCCGTTCGATCCGGTCAAACTCAACAATCAGACGTATGTACCCGGACAGGGCAATAATGCATATATCTTCCCCGGGGTGGGTTTGGGCGCAATTATTAGCGGCGCCCGGACAGTGACTGACGAGATGTTCCTGGCTGCGGCGCACTCACTGGCCAATCAGGTTACCGATGCGGATCTCGAACGGGGCCGCGTCTACCCACCGCTGTCAGACATCCGCAAAGTCTCGGCAATTATTGCACGTGACGTCGCGCAACTGGTGTATGACCAGGGCCTGACGGACAAAAAGCGACCCGACGACATACTTGCGGAAATTCACGAGTATATGTATCAGCCCGTGTACCCGCACTATGCCTGATTGGTATCCGGCCATGCAGACGCTCTTTTACCGAGCTCTTTATGTGCGCGGTTGCGCGCGAAATGTGACCGATCGCAGCGGTTGCGCTATCCTTGCAAAAAACAATAATCTCGAGGGACAAACAAATGGCCTATAGTTCTGCTGACATTCGCAACGTGTGTCTGGTCGGGCCGAGTAACGCCGGAAAAACCCAGCTCGTCGAGGCTCTTCTTCACGCTGGCGGCGCTATTGCCGAATGCGGTTCTGTTGACAAAGGCGATACCGTGTCGGATTTCACCAAACGCGAGCGGGAGCTGGGCCACTCGCAGTTTTCGTCGGTTTGTCATTTCGACCACAAGGGTATCCACGTCAATCTGATCGACACGCCGGGGTACCGGGACTTCTATGGCCGCGCTTTGTCGGTAATTCCTGCTGCAGAAACAGCTGCCGTTGTAATCAATGCGCAGGAAGGGATCGAGATGGTCGCGCGGCGCATGATGGACGCGGCGAAAAAACAGCGACTCTGCCGAATGATCATCGTCAACAAAATCGATGCCGAGGACGTGGATCTCAGGTCACTCGTGAATGAAATTCGCTCCACATTCGGGCAAGAGTGCTTGCCTATGAATCTGCCGGCCGCCGACGGTGACGGCGTCGTGGACTGCTTCTTCCAGCCAGACGGTGCCGAAACTGAATTCTCATCGGCCGATACTGCTCACGTAGAGATCGTTGACCAGGTCGTAGAGGTCGATGAAGAGCTAATGGAAGTGTATCTCGAGCAGGGGCAGGAACTCGAGCCAGAGCAGCTGCACGACCCGTTTGAGCAATCACTGCGTGAAGGCCACCTTATACCCATCTGTTTTGTGTCCGCCCGAACCGGAGCCGGGATACCGGAGCTACTCGAAGTATTCGAACGCCTGATGCCGAACCCAATGGAAGGCAATCCACCGCTGTTTCTCAAGGGTGAAGGTGAGGACGTCGAGGAAGTCGTCATCAATCCCGATCCGGATGCGCACGCGATCGCGCATGTGTTCATGGTTAATATCGACCCGTTCAAAGGCCGTCTGGGCGTTTTTCGCATCCATCAGGGGACTATCAGACCCGGCAATCAGCTTTTTGTCGGCGACGCGCGAAAACCGATCAAGGTTAACCAGTTACTTAAGCTTAACGGCGCCGAACATCACAAGATTCAGGTGGGTGTGCCCGGGGATATTTGCGCCATCCCGCGCGTTGATGAAGTGCACTACGATGCCGTGCTTCACGACTCGCATGATGAGGATCACTTTCACCTTAAGTCCATACAACTGCCGCGTCCGATGTACGGACTGGCCATCAAACCGGCGAAAGACTCCGACGCGCAGAGAACGTCTGATGCGTTACATGCGGTCGAGGCCGAGGACCCCTCGCTCATTCTGGACCACATTGCGGCGTTGAATGAGATTGTGCTTCGCGGACATGGTGAATTGCACCTGCGCACCGTGCTCGAGCAGATTGCCGATCGATACAATCTGGAAGTGCTCACGTCCCTGCCCTCGATCGCTTATCGCGAGACCATCACGGCTCCCGCGGAAGGCCACCACAGACACAAGAAGCAGACCGGCGGCGCCGGCCAATTCGGCGAGGTATACCTGCGAGTTGAGCCACTACCATCGGGCACAGGTTTTGAATTCGCAAGCGCCGTTGTCGGCGGCTCGATACCGTCACAATATATTCCGGCTGTTGAAACCGGCGTGCGACAGGTGATGGATTCCGGAGCGATCCACGGCTACCCGATGCAGGACATCAGAGTGACGGTATATGACGGCAAATATCACGCTGTCGACTCCAAGGAAATCGCGTTTGTGCAGGCCGGCAAGAAAGCGTTTCTCGATGCTATCGCGAAAGCATCGCCGATCGTCCTGGAACCCGTTGTCGACGTCACAATTACAGTACCAAGCCGATGTGCCGGCGGCGTAACGGGGGACCTTTCGTCAATGCGCGGCATGGTGAGCGGCACCGAGGCGCGTCCCGACGATCGCATCGTGGTTTCGGGCCAGGCGCCGCTCAAAGAGCTGCAGCATTACCATTCGCGATTGAAATCGCTGACGGGCGGTGATGGAAGTTTCTCGATGGATTTCAGCCACTATGCGGAAGTATCGCCCGACGCGCTTGAAACGGGCGCCGAACAGTCGACGATGTCAGTCTGACACGCAGGAACGGTGCTAGAGGCAGTCGCGTTCGAATAAACGCAACAGCTTTTTTTCGTCTTCCGCTTTTTCGAAGAACGCCTTCAGGAAGTTTGTCGCATTGTCGAGACCCTTTTCCGAGAGTCCCGGAGTGTCCTGCAGCACGGCCAAGATCCCGGCCTCGTTCGACTTGATCTTGCGCAGCGCTGTCTGCAGTACCTCACGGTCGGTGCACAGGCCACGATATAAGCGCTGCCTGACCCTGTCGATCCGAAGCGACGGGTCCGGAAACGCATACCGGGCATTCACCAGACCGGACAAATCGAAATCGTACGGCACGACCAGCACACGGGAATCGCGTTCATACAAATCGCCATTGTGGCAGCACGAATCGTCGGAGTCGGCCCGGACGAAACCCCAGTCGGTATTCCCAATCAGATACTGAAATACATAGATCAGCGCTGCGCTTCCAACATCGTGTCGCCGTTTCGGCAGACCTCGCAGATTGACCTGGGTTGCGCCGATTCTCCCGGCCAGTTGTTTGGCGGGTTCGACCAGGAAGGCATATCGCAACTCTGACTTCGCGTTAAGTTGGCCGTCGGTGTCCGCGTAGTTGATACGTAGCAAACGCACGCGATAGCTCGCGTCGGTCAGCACATTGAATATCCGATACGCTGCGTACTCCTCCAGCAGGTCCTGTTCGCCCTGATCGTTATGACGACAGTGGGTTACAAGCTTGAGTTTGTCTTGCCCAGCAAATATCGTTTCGGCTGTTTCGGACGTGCGAAAGTCAAGTCGCAATGGCGCAAAGTCGCAAGTTCTCAAACGGCTCTGGCCGCGCAACCTGACGTCAATCTGATGCCTTACGCCCTCCGCATCGAGAACAAACGCAAGTTCACCATTATTTTCTTTATCGTCGGACAAGCTCCCGATGGGACCTGTCAGCGTGACGTCGAGTACGGCACCGTCATCGAATAGCGGTTCGGCCATGACATGTGCGGCACCGAAAACGAGCGCCACGATGCTGTAGCCGATTTGCGACACTGCACGAGCGACGCGGAATACAGTACTGTGATCGGCGTCACGATTTGAATGCCCGCAGGCGATACCATCAAGGATCTTTTTATACGTCGGCATTGCAGCATTCCTGTCAGCGAAGCGCATAATGAAAATACCATCGATTCTTTCTATTCGGACGACATTGGCCCTGCTTGTAATGGCAGGATCACTGGTCGCTTGCAACATCGGTTCCTATGATGACGCCGTCGACCGTTTTAACAATAACTCACCGCCACCGCCACAGCCGCCGCCACCACCACCGGGCGCGAACTTTGGTCCGAACTTTTCGGAGATTCAGGCAAATGTGTTCACGCCGACGTGTGCGACCGCCAATTGCCACTCAGGAGCAGGCGCCGCGAATCTCAATCTGGAAGCGGCGAACAGCTATGCGATGCTCGTCGGGATCGCGAGTACGCAGGACGCCGGAACTCAGCGCGTCGATCCTGGCAATCCGGACGACAGCTACCTCATTCAGAAGCTCGAGGGGCCCGGCGCGAGCGGTGGGCAAATGCCGCCAATCGGGCCGCTTGCGCAAGTAGACATTGACGTCATTCGCCAGTGGATTTCGGACGGCGCGATCGACGACACGGTGCAGCCCAGCAGTCCCGTTCGGGTAGCGTCATTGTCGCCGGTACCGGGCGCAGCCCTGATGGCGGCACCGCCACAGATCGTCGCCGGCTTCGATCGCGACGTGGACGCCGCGACCGTGAACGCAAACACATTCATCCTCCAGGCAAGCGGCGGTGACCAGACGTTTGGCGACGGCAATGAGGTAGTCATAACGGCCGCGTCGATATCGGTTCCCGGCGCGAATCCGGCGAGCGCCGTTTTCGATCTGACTGGCGTCGCGCTCGCCGATGATACCTACAGGGTGAGCCTCTTGGGAGACGGCAACTCCGTGATCATGGACCTCGACGCGAATGCGCTGGACGGTGAGTTCGCCGCCGCATTGCCGTCCGGCGACGGAATCGCCGGTGGTGATTTCGCGGCACAGTTCACTCTCACTACGCCCGTTGTGATCGGACCGACTCTGGATCAGATTCAAGCGGTCGTTTTCACGCCCACATGCGCCACAGCGGGATGCCACTCGGCTGGCATTCAGGCGGGCGGTCTAAACTTGTCCGATGCCGATACCAGCCATGTACAGCTGGTTGGCATGCCCAGCCAGCAACAGGCCGGAGCCACACTGGTCGTCATGATGGACCCCGACAACAGCTATCTGATCCAGAAGCTGGAGAACGCGGTTGGAATCGTGGGTCTGTCGATGCCGCCTGGCGCTCCCCTGCCGCAGTCGGATATCGACGAAATCCGGCAATGGATTACGGACGGCGCGCTGCGCTAGAAGGCCACGATTCGGCGCAAGAACTTATATTCAGTCCGACCAGTAAGGGCCCCTCCGGGGCCCTTTGCTTTTGCTTTGACTATACTTACGCCGTGCGGAAAGATTCCTGTTAATGTTTGTCGGCAAAATTAATTTTTTTGAAAGGGCGCGATTGTGAGCAAAGAACTATCCGATCTTGAGAAGACCCTGCAACAGACGAAGAAACAATTTCTGACATCCGCGAAGCGTGCTACCAAAGAGCTGGAACGCCAGCGCAAGCGGCTGCGCACGGAAATCGCTCGCGCAAATGCACGCGCAAAGAGAAACCGGGAGCAGCTGCAAAAGAAAACTGAGCGACTCGCAAACACGACCGCGACAAAAGCCAAGCGAGAACTCAGAAAACATATCCGTAAACTGGACAAAATGGTCGACGCGGCCAAGAACGACGCCGCGCAATTGCGTAAGGACCTTGTACCTGTGATGGATGACTTGACGAACGCCCGCAAACACCTGACGCACGCTCTGCGCCTGGACCGGGCGATGGCCGTCATTCAGCGCGAGCTGTCGAAGAAACAGGGGACCGCGAATAAGGCCGGCAAGAAGAAAGCGGCGAAGAAGAAAGCCGCGAAAAAACCGGTAGCCAGGAAGAAAGCGGCCAAGAGAACAACTGCCAAAAAGTCGGTAGCCAAAAAGCGCCCAGGCAGCAAGAAAACAGGCAAGAAGCGCGTAGCCAAGAAAAAAGGCAGTGAAGAAAAAAGTGGCCTGACCGTTACGGGCGACAGCCCGACGAATCAGTCAATGTAGTGGTCTATTGACTCTTCGATGGCGGACCTGATTGGCTCACGCATCATCGACATCGCAATACCCAGCCTGACATGCACCTCGACGCTTTGCGCGTCGACAATGATTCGACCGTTTACGCCAATGCCTTTCACGCGCAGGTGATCACCATCCCAGGTCGATCTGAGATTCAGCCGGCCACCAATCTCTTCGGCGACTTTATCGACCCGGCGTTTGGCCTCCTCGACGCCTAAATCGTGTTGCCGTCTGATTATCACCGCGTTGTTGCTCGTTGCTTGACATTTTGAAGAATGTCGCACGACGACGTCATCAGAACAAGCGCTCAATAGGTTTTTTGCGTTGGGGGAACCGGCCCGCTGGATCGTTCGATGCGGCAGACGGCGTTTATCGATACTGCCCCAGCGAACTTATTTTCCCCGTTTAGTGGTCGAATAACTATTGGGTAAAACCCGTAATCCCTGGCCCCTGATACCGGATTGCCGCCGCAGCGGCATCAGTGCCAAAATAATTCTAGTGCTTGTAACTGCCGTTTCTTTCAGGACCACGCATGTCCGAAGCTTCAGACAGCAAATCGGCATATTCCCTGCTTGGTAAAATCGAGGGTGCGGAAAGGCTGTTCCTGAAAGGCCGTCGCAGTCGCGGAGCAGATCTCGAAAGTGCCGTGAAGATTTTTCTCGAGTTCCTGCACGGTTTCGAGAGTTTCGATTTCGACCAGCCCTGCGTCACGGTTTTCGGCTCTGCGCGCTTTGCCGAGGACCATGAGTATTTCAGTCTTGCCCGTAAAATGGGGGCGGCGCTCGCAAAGGCCGGCTATGCCGTCATGACTGGCGGCGGTCCGGGTCTGATGCAGGCCGCCAACCAGGGAGCCAGGGAGGCCGGCGGCCTGAGTCTGGGCTGCAACATTCGGCTGCCATCGGAACAGGAACCCAATCCTTATCTCGACAAGTTCATCGAATTCGAACATTTTTTTGTGCGCAAAGTGATGTTGGTCAAGTACTCGTCCGCGTTCGTGGTCATGCCAGGTGGTTTCGGCACGATGGACGAAGCTTTTGAGGTGGCAACGTTAATACAAACAGGAAAGCTCGATCGTTTTCCGATCGTTGGTCTTGGCGGGGATTTTTGGACCGATCTACGCAAATTTGCACGAGAGACGATGCTGAAAAAAGGCATGATCAGCGAAGACGACCTGGCGTTCGTTCACCCGGTGGCAAGCGTTGAGGAGGCGATGCGCTTTATTCTGGAGCCGAGGAGTTGAAAATACCGCACGTAAGGCGTGCGTAAGCCATTGAAAAACAACGTCTCGATCCCAAATTACTTTAGGTGTACGCTAGGCATACTGAAGCTCTGTAAACCAATATGACGATATGATTTTTTCAGCTACAAAGCGTCTGCAAGCGGCCATGGACGCCGCCACGAGTTACGACGAGTGGCAAGGAAGCTGCCATCGCCCATGACAAGGCCAGCGGTGTCGAAACGTGGAAGAAATCGGATGAATCCAAACATTTCGATTATGAGTCCATTCGCAAAAGGCTGCGGAAACTGCGCAGGCTAAGAGCCAAGGGCGACGTCGCGGGGGTTCTGTTTGCACTCAACGAAGGTGTGCACGGCAATATCGACGGCATGGGACACCCCCGGCTGCATGGCAAAGCGAAATTCGGCACCAAGAAATTGATCGCCGATTACGTCAACGAAGTCGTCGCGGCTCTGAGACTGATCGCGGACGCCGCACCGGACGATTTACTGTTTGACGAACGCCTGGATTTTTTCCGCCGCGCGCGGCATTGCAATGGCTGCTCGGCACTGATGATGAGCGGCGCCGGTTCGTTGTTATTCTTTCATGTCGGCGTAACGAAAACCTTGTGGAGGCATGGTCTACTGCCTGCGGTGCTGTCCGGCAGCAGTGGTGGCGCACTCGTTGGCGCTCTTGTCAGCTCACACGCGGACAAGGGCCTGGAAGAGATTTTCGAGCCCGAGAATCTCGTGCACGAAATCGAGCGCGACCAGGGGCTGCTCAGCCATCTCTCGGCGATTAGGCCGGAGATCGCCAAGGTTGAGGAAGTACAGGAAGTTCTCGAGCGTTTGATTCCGGATCTGACGTTTCTCGAAGCCTATGAACTGACAGGCCGGCACCTCAATGTGTCGATAGCCGCGGCGGAAAAACACCAGACGTCTCGTCTGCTCAATGCAATCACAACTCCCAACGTATTTATTCGCGAAGCAGTGATGGCATCGGCCGCAATTCCCGGGTTCTTCCCTCCCGTCACGCTCGCCGCAAAGAATGATCGAGGCAAGCGTCAGGCGTACCTGCCCGCGCGTAAATGGGTTGACGGCTCGTTGAGTGATGACTTGCCCGCCAAACGGCTGGCCCGCGTCTACGGCGTTAATCACTTTATTGTCAGTCAGGTCAATCCACACGTTTTTCCGTTCGTGACGGATACCGAGGGCGAGAAGAGTGTTTTGTCGACGCTGAAGCATACAGCCAAGGTAACGACCCGCGAATGGATCAATGCCGGTGCATCGTTGCTTGAGAAACCGCTGTCTCTGAGCCCTGCGGTCAGTCGGCTTACAAACGTGGCGCTGGGCATCATCAATCAGGACTACGTCGGTGACATCAATATCTTGCCCGATCGACGATTCTTCAATCCGCTTAAATGGCTTGCGCATCGCTCTGTCGAGGAAGTCATCGAGCTGATCGCGTTGGGCGAAAAAGCGACCTGGCCGAAAATCGAGCAGATACGCTTACAAACTGAAATCAGTCGTGCGCTCGACCAGATTCTGGGAAACATCGACCGCCGGTTGCCGCAGGTGGGCGCCACCGCTACACGTCGCGCGAGTTAATCCAATCTCCTGGAGCTAAGCGCTATCGCGCTGCCTGGCTGGTTTCGCGGCACGCTTCAGCTCGTCCATCGCCTTTTCAATACAGGTCACAAAAAAGCGGATATCGGGCATGGCTTCGCGAGTAGATGTAACGCCGAAAGTAATCTGGCCGTTGTAGCTGGGCGTGGCAATGAACAGACCCATGCCTTCGATCAGCGGCGCCAGTCCATACGTTGCGACCTGCTTCGCGCCGTTCATATACAAGGGCACCTGCGGCCCCGGCACGTTCGAGATGAACAGGTTGCACATGCGAGCTGCGAGACCTGCGTTCAGCACGAGTCGCCCGGCCATGACCTGAGTGGCAGCCGGAACGTGTTTACTCAGATCGGTCATGATGCGGGCAGATACGCCGGCTTTCGTTTCCTTGCTTCGTTGCGTGGCGCGCTGTATGCACTGCAGACGGTCAATGGGGTCTTCCACATCCGTGAAGATGGGTGACGTCATCGAAGTCAGATTGTTACCCGGACGGTCCCGATCCGAAATGCCACCTACCCGGGCATTAATTGGTACCCAGGCGATCAGAGAATCGTCCGGCAGTTCGTCGTGGTGCAGCAGGTACTTGCGCAACGCGCCGCTGCAAACCGCAAGCACTACATCGTTTATCGTGCTTCCCGGCACGGCTTTTCGCACAGTTTTTAGCGTCTCCAGTGGAAACGCTGTCGCGTCGAACATCTTGTGGGGGGACGCGGTGCAGTTGAAACGCGTATCCGGTACCCGGTTCCTGTGTTCGCGCTGAGACCTCAGGGCGCTCTGTGCCATGCGGTACAGCCCAGGTGCCGCGCGCATGACGCCATCGATAACGCTGATCGGTGAGCGAATTGTATGCCAGCCGGCTCGCACAGCCATATCCAGCAAGCTCGGCTGCGGACAGCGACTGAGCCTGGCCTGATTCAACGACACTGCAGGTGTACCTTTGTTGTCGATGTCGGCCATCGCACTGAAGAACTCCATGATCGACGAACCGTCCACCGCCGCATGGTGAATTTTGGTCGCAATCGCATAGCTGCCTTTAGGCAGCCAGCCGATATTATCCAGGCCCTCAACGACATACATCTCCCATAGCGGTCTTTGCATATCGAGCGGACGTGAGTGATAACGCGCCATGTGAATGCAAAACTGTCGCCAGTCTCCGGGCTCCGGCAAACGGCCATGAGTGACGTGGTTTTCGAGATCGAACCTGTCGTCGTCCACCCAGTAGGGAAAATCCAGCTCCATCGGCACCCGCACGAGTTTGCGCCGGCAAAGAGGGCTCATGTGTATGCGCCCTTCGACATGCGCCAGTATTTCCTTGAAGCGCACGGGTTCGCCGTCAGGGACTGTCGTCGGGTCGAGAATCACGATCGACGTTACGTGGGTCAGACTGTCATCCGATTCCATGTAAAGGAACTGAGCGTCTTGCGGATTCAATTGTTGCATCAGCAGCTACTCCGACTTTAGAGCGGAATCGCCGCGCGGCGAAGCCCGGCGCGTCTTCCGCTTGGCCCGGGTTTTCGACTTGGCAGCGGGTCGTTCCTTCGAGATTTTAACGACGTTCGGATGATTGTCCTGATCCAGGACGTGCAGGTATTTGTTTCGCACATCAGCGATATGCTCGTCGATCGTGCTTTCCGACCACTTGCCGGTGTCAATCGGCGGTAGCACCTCCACCTGGACAGTTCCCGGGTGGTAGAGAAGATCGCCTTTGGGCTGCACATCGCCCGAATTGTGGATAATGATCGGTACGATCGGCACGCCGGCCTGCATGGCCAGATGGAATGCACCTTTCTTGAATGGCGCAAGCTTGGGCGTAGTCGCACGAGTTCCTTCCGGCGACATACAAACTGACTTACCCTCGACCCGCATCGCATCGACAAGCGGAGTCATTGCCTCGATCGCGCTCGCCGAATTCTTGCGGTCGATCAAAACAACACCGGCTGCTTCCATAACGCGGCCTATAACCGGCATATCGCGAATCTCGCGCTTGCCGACACCGGTAATATCGC
Organism: uncultured Gammaproteobacteria bacterium; assembly: GCA_963711285.1. Lineage (GTDB taxonomy): Bacteria > Pseudomonadota > Gammaproteobacteria > Steroidobacterales > Woeseiaceae > UBA1847. The sequence continues at coordinate 395,526 of CAVQDJ010000013.1, forward strand.
GCCGCAACAGACGCGCCACAATGACCAGATCGACGTTGCTTTGATGGTTAAATATGAACACGGCAGGCCGATGTGACCAAAGGTGATGCTCACCTTTGATTTTCAGGTTGAGTCGAATTAGTGCGCTCGCTGTATCCGCAAACAGCGACACTGAGAAATTCAAAGCATCGCGCTTGGAACCCGTGAGCGCCCATATAGGCAGGCCGGCAAAGAAGGAGCCAACCAGGGTCGCCGGCATCATTAAAGAACGAATCCAGTCGCCGACGTGCGTTTCGCCCCGGCTGCCGAATCTGCGTACAGGCCAGCCGCGCCGCTCGGCGATCGCTAATAGTTTGTTGTTTGGATTCAGGGGCCGCGGATTCCCGACCCGTTCGAGCAGTTCGATGTCGTCGTCACTGTCGGTATAGAAGAAGCTTTGTTCAAGATCGACGCCGAACTGTCCGACAAGCGACTCGGCGGCATGGACCTTGCCCGGACCGAAACAGGTCGGCCGCACGACCGCGCCGGTGAACATGCCATTCTCGACTTCGAGGCGCGTGCAAAGTACATGCTCGATATCCAGGTCTCGCGCGGCAGGCTCCACCTGGTACGGCGTCGCCGATGAGATAATGGCCACTGTGTGACCCTTACGCAGATGCGCCTGCACCAGTGCTCGCGACTCCGGATATATCGAGCGCGCAATATGCGACTCGAACAACTCGTTCCCGAATGCCGCGTAACTGTCTTCGCGAATACCCCGCAGAAACTGGCTCATCGCCAGCATCATGCCCGAGAAGCCCATTTTGCCCAGACCGAAGCTGGCCATCGCACCCAGCAGCTCGACGAGCTCGCGTGGCGAGAGATGGCCGCGCTTTACCTGTTCCTCGATAAATGCGAAGGCAGAGTAGCCGGATATTACGGTTCCATCGAAGTCGAAGAATGCGCCAATCTGCGGACCATCCGGCAAACGCGAAATCTCGGCGACGACATCCTGGTGCACTAACATGTATTTCCTCCTGATTTGGCCCAACTATACGCGGGTTCCAAAAAAAATATTGCCACTGATGAGCCCTTTCGCTATGCCACAAGCACAGCACGGCCGTTATTTGGCACGGCTCCACGCCATGGTACTGTAGGCCTCTTGTGACCGTCGTTAGCCGAACCTGGAGATTACCCATGCGAGTCTTGCTTGCCGTCTGTCTTGCCCTGTCGCTCAGCTTCGCGAACGCCGACAACCACGCCGATACGCTCAAACGCGTCGCGGAAACCGGCGAACTGCGCGTTGGCTTCGTGCCTGACGCGCCGCCGCTCTCTTTCCTGGACGGCGAAGGAAAAGCGGTTGGATACTCGATCGATCTCTGCCGCCATATTGCCTCAGCGGTTCGCGACGAACTGGAACTCGAGAAAGTCGATATCGTATTTACACCCTTGGTTTCGATGGAAGAACGAATGAGCGCGATTGAAAGCGGCGCTATCGACATCGAATGCGGGGCGTCAACAGTCACTCTCTCAAGAAGGGAGCGGGTCGATTTCACGTTGATGACTTTTATTACCGGAAGCGCGGTCTTGTCCCGCAAAACCGATTCGATCGGCACTGTTGACGACCTGGACAAGAAAAAAATTGCTGTTTTGAGTGGCACAACGACCGAGGACGTGATGCGGCGCGCCATCGAGGTTAACGATTTCAATACCAAACTCAAATTGATCAGTTCCCATGACGAAGGCATGAGACTGCTTAATAATGGTAAGGTTGATGGCTATGCATCCGACCGGGCGATGCTGATTGGTCAGGTGTTCAGGAATGAAAATGCGAAAAACGAATACGCCCTGACCCGCACCGCGCTATCTTTCGAGCCCTATGCAATGATGATTCCCCGTGGCGACACGGAATTCCGCCTCGTGGCGGACAGGGCCCTGGCGTCGCTTTTCCGTGACGTAAGAATTCGGCGCATCTATCAAAAATGGTTTGGCCGCTACGGCGAACCACTGTCACAGATCGTCGAAGCGATGTATCAGTTTCAGGCCGTAGGCGAATAGCTGCTGTGCAGCCAGTTCGGCTCATTAAGAAGCTGGGCAAGTACCTCGCGATTCTGCTACTCGTCCTTTTACTGGTATCCGCCGCAGCCATCCCGTTGGCGCGCTGGGAGATGCCCGACGACCTTATCGCTGCCGACAACCGGCAAGCGCTGGCACTAGATAACGTGCATCTGGTCACCATGATCGGCGATCAGATTCTAATGAACCGGCAACTTCTCGTTCGCGATGGACGGATCGAGGAAATTCGCCTGTCCGGCAGTCCAACAGGCAGTGACTATCGATTAATTGACGGCAACGGCACTTACGTGACGCCAGGTCTGATTGACGCCCATGTGCATGCCTTTGATCGCAAGTATCTTGTGTTGAGCCTGGCCTATGGCGTAACCACCGTAAGAAATATGGGCGGCTATCCGATGCATCTTCGCTGGCGGCGTGAACTGAGGGATGGCCGCTGGCTGGGTAGCAATCTGATTACAGCGACCCCGATCATAAATGGCGGCAAGAACGGAAATCCGATGGCCCACAAATTGGTCACCGACCCCGATATCGCCAGAGAGATGGTTCGGGAATACCATGATGCGGGCTGGGATTTCGTCAAGGTATACACGCGCCTGGAACCGCAGGTCTATGCCGCCATCATCGACGAGGCGGCAAAGCTGGACTTCCCGGTGGCCGGGCATGTTCCTTACGCGGTCGTGAGCGCCGACTATCGACTCGCGACTCCGATGGTGACCCTGGAGCACATTGAAGACATTTTTCAGGGGCCGTTGGACTTCAAGTACGACGATGATGCTGTGCTTGCGATTGCCGTGGAGCTTAAGGATATGAACGCCACGGTAACGCCGACACTCATGATTTTTGATCACCTGACACAGATAGCCCGCGACAAGCAAACATTTGTAGACGAACTGCCGTTGGGATATCTGAATCCCTTCATGAGGTTCGTTGAAGAACGTACGTCTGTCTCCCGCTGGTTGAATGCGGGCGACAAACTTCACGACAGCCTGGAAAAGCGCAACGCCTATTTTCAATACATAACGCGGGTTTTGCATGAAACCGGTGTCAATCTCATATTGGGTTCGGACAGTGGCATAATTTACGCGAGCACGGGTTTATCGACACACGATGAGATTGCGCTCCTGCTGCAAGCCGGTTTGCCTGCAAGCGCGATATTGAAGATGGCCACGGTCAACGCGGCGAAAGCGCTTCGTGTCGACAAGACGCTCGGCAGCATCGAAGTCGGCAAGATCGCCGACCTGGTGGTGACACGGAACAACCCAATGACTGATATCGGCAGTCTGCGGGAACCGGTGGCTGTGGTGAAGAACGGCCAATGGCTGGACCGACAGTACCTGGAACGCCTCAGAGAATCGGCGAAGGACCCGTCGCATGCCTATTTCATGCTGGGCCGTCTTTTCGAGTTCATGTTTTTCGGTTGATCTAAGCAACAAATTCGCGGTAGCTTCAACCTCTATATGAGAAAGCCTGTTTCATCCCCGTCAATCAAGGAAAAAGAACAATGAAAATCGAAACTCTCGCAGTTCATGCTGGATACGAACCGGATCCGACCACAAAGGCGGTGGCCGTCCCTATTTACCAGACGACCGCGTACGCTTTCGACAATACACAGCATGGTGCAGACCTGTTCAATCTCAAAGTCGAGGGGAACATCTATTCGCGCATCATGAACCCGACGACGGCGGTACTGGAACAGCGTGTGTCCGCGATGGAAGGCGGACTTGCCGGTTTGGGATTATCGTCCGGTCAGGCCGCGACGACCTATTCACTGCTGACGATTGCTGAAGCCGGCGACAACTTCGTCACGACGTCGACGCTGTATGGCGGAACGTACAATCTGTTCGCGCACACGTTTCCACAGATTGGTATCGAGGCACGTTTCGCAGCCCCCGACGACATCGACGGTATGGCGGCATTGATCGACGATCGAACCAAGGCGATCTACTGCGAGTCCCTCGGCAACCCGGCAGGTAATGTCGTCGACCTGGAACCATTGGCCGAAATGGCACACGCCCATGGCGTGCCCGTCATCGTGGACAACACGGTACCGAGCCCGTACCTGAACAACCCATTCAAATGGGGCTGCGACATCATCGTGCATTCGTTGACCAAGTACATGGGTGGACACGGCACGATCATTGGCGGGGCGCTGATCGACTCGGGCAAGTTCGACTGGGTCGCGAACAAGGACCGCTTCCGGCGCCTCAATGAGCCGGATGTGTCCTACCACGGCGTCGTCTACACGGAAGCCCTCGGCGAAGCGGCTTACATTGGCCGTGCCCGAGTCGTGCCGCTGCGCAACATGGGTGCGGCTATCGCACCGATGACCAGCTTCCTGGCCCTGCAGGGCATCGAAACGTTGCCGCTGCGCATGGACAGGATGTGCGACAACGCACTCGTCGTGGCCGAACATTTGCAGCAGCAAAAGCAGGTCGAGTGGGTGCGTTATGCGGCGCTACCGGACAGCCCGCACAAGGCGCTTGCTGACAAGTACATGGGTGGCCGAGCTTCGGCGATTCTGAGCTTCGGTATCAAAGGTGGCATCGAGGCGGGCACCAAGTTTATCGATGCGCTGCAGTTGATCACACGCCTCGTCAATATCGGCGATGCCAAGTCACTGGCGTGTCATCCGGCCTCGACAACCCACCGACAGCTGGCAGCAGAAGAACTTGAAGCATCCGGCGTCAGCGAAGACCTGGTCAGACTATCGATCGGCATCGAACACATCGACGACATATTAGAAGACATCGATCAGGCGCTCGCCGCCGCGACCTGAGCGCGTGAGCGGCAAAGTGTGGATCAGGTCACACTGTTTCTCCTGCCTGGCACTGCGTTAGACGCTATTATTGGCACTTGTTGCTCAGCTTGGGTAATACAGTCGCGACGCAGAAGGAGGCGACGAATGGAACCTGTCGATCCACAATTCAGAATACGCGCGCTGATTCTTATCGGCGCGTCTCTCACCTTTGCGTCGCCCGCTTATGCGTACCTTGATCCGGGCACGGGCAGCATTATTTTGCAGAGCATCCTTGCCGGCATTGCTGTGGCGATGGGCATGTTGCGGCTGTACTGGCACCGTTTCAAATCCTTTGTGGCGAACCTGACGGGCAACTCGCAGGACCAGAAACGCGAGAAAAGCCAGAAAGTCGGGCAGGAGCCCGATGTCTGAAATGACTCGTCGATGACGCAAGTCCTTGCTGAAACCGGTTCATTTCGAGATCCAAGAGGTCAGATTTTTCACGCAAACGGCCGTGTGTATCGAACAATCATGCCGATTGCCGCGCCGGACTTCGACACGGTCCGGTCATCAGGCCTGATTGATGAATTGATCGGTAGCGGCAAGCTGGTTGCCGAGACTGTCGTTGACAAGTCAGTTCTTGGGCACAACGGCGAACGAGCCGTGTATGTTCTCGAACATCCAAGATTGCCGTTTATCTCTTACCCCTATGAATGGTCTTTCGCAGGATTGAAGAAGGCGGCATTACTGCATCTCGAAATTCAGCAAATAGCATTACAAAAAAACGTCACGCTGACCGATGCGACAGCTTATAACGTTCAGTTCACCGGGCCAGAGCCCATATTCATCGACAGTCTCTCATTCCGGCCGTATGTCGATGGCGAGTACTGGGCGGGACATCGACAGTTCTGCGAACAATTTGTCAATCCCTTATTGCTGCGGTCAGCCGCCGACATCGCGCACAACGCATGGTACCGCGGCTCGATCGAAGGTATTTCGGCCGAAGCGACATCAAGGGTACTTCCGTGGCATAGCCGGTTGTCCTGGAATGTGTTTACAAACGTATTTCTGCAAGCGCGATTGCAGCGCTCATCCGTAGGTGCCGGCAAGTCCATCGACAAAATAAAGTCCAGACGATTGCCGCGAATCGGATTCGAGCAAATAATCCATGGCTTGCACCGCTGGATCGGCAAGCTTGAGCCGAGAAAAGATCGCAAGACCTTATGGGCTGACTACGCTCAAGACAATAGCTATGCGAGCGAGGAAGCCGACAATAAACGTGCTTTTGTTGCGGACTTCGTAAGCCGCGTCGCCCCCGACGTCATCCTCGATATCGGCTGCAATACCGGTGACTACTCCGCGTTGGCGCTGGAAAATGGCGCAAAGCTCGCGATCGGCTTTGATTTTGACTATGACGCTCTCGAAACCGCATTCAGGCGTGCCGAGCAGAAAGGGCTTTCTTTCCTGCCGCTGCATCTGGATGCAGCAAATCCGAGCCCAAACCAGGGTTGGCTGCAGGCGGAGAGGCAGGGGTTTCAGACTCGGGCAAAAGGTGATGCCGTGCTCGCGCTGGCGCTCGTGCACCATCTGGCAATCGCCAAAAATCTCCCGCTCGAGCAGGTCATCGGCTGGCTGACAGCAATGGCGCCACAAGGCGTCCTGGAGTTTGTGCCGAAATCAGACCCGATGGTGCAGCGTCTGCTACAACTTCGCGAGGATTTGTTCGACGACTACGACAGCAAAACTTTCGAAACCCTCCTCGGCAACGCTGCCCGGATCGTGCGCAGTGAACAGGTTTCGTCAGGCGGTCGCAAACTGTATTGGTTTGATCGTGCCTAGCGCGACACGTCTTGTACAGCAGGGACTTCAGCCTGCCGCGCTCGCCGCGATCTCACTCCTGACGATCGGGTGTTTCGCGGTCCTGTCTATTTATGCCGGCAACAGCGATGAGTTCGTAGCACCATTCGGCAAGCTCTTGCTTGTCTACGCGCCGTACTTGCTCCTCCTGTCTATTGGTGCAGGGTTACTCGGCTTCATAATGACTGCCGAAGGCGCCCTCCGCTACAAGGCCATACTCTCAGCGGTGGCGGTACTGGTATGGCTGCAAGGCAACATTCTGCTTTGGGATTATGGCAGCCTGGATGGCCGGAATATTGACTGGATGTCTGCCGACTGGCGCGGCGTGCTCGACCTCTCTATCTGGATAATCATACTGGCGCTTTCGATTACTGCGTACAAGCGAATCGGCACGGTGCTGGTCATTGCTGCTATCGCGACATTGCCGATTCAGGCCGTAAATTCGGCTGCGACTATAATATCGGGCCCCGCCGAACTAAGCGGCGCAGACATTATCGACATCGACCCGCGCGCCCGCGACGCGATGTTCAGTTTCTCGAGTTCGAGCAATGTCGTGCACATCGTGATGGATGGTTTTCAGTCGGATATCTTCGCCGAGATCGTCGACAATTATCCGGATCGCAATCTGCACGACGAACTGCGTGGTTTCACGTTTTTTGCCGAACATCTCGGCGTCTATCCGTATACACAGTTGACCATGCCCGCGCTGCTCAGCGGAAAACTCTACCGCAATGACATTCCCGTGGACGATTTTGTTCGTAGCGCGCTGCAAGGCAACACGATTCTCAATGCCGCTTTCAAAGCCGGCCATGAAGTCGATATCGCGGCGCAGATCAGCCTCGCGAATGTCTATGGAATCGGTAATTTCAGTCATTCATACGGAATAACTCCGGGTGACCACGTTTCGGCATGGGACTACACGCTGAACGACGCGGCAAAGCTGATCGATCTGGCTCTGTTCCGCGTCGTCCCACATTTTGCCAAAGCGTTAGTCTATCGGGACCAGCTGTGGGTATTTCAGGGGCGGATACGCGCCGAATCCTATTTGCAGCTTCAATATTTTTCTGACCTGGCGTTCTTGCGACAGCTTGCGGAGAAAATGTCCGTCAATCGAGACAAGCCGGTGTACAAGATGATTCATGTAATGCTGAGTCATCGGCCGACCGTCGGTAGCGAGCAATGTGAATATGACGGTCAGCACTCGTTGAGTCGGGCAAACGTAACGAAACAGGCGCGCTGTGGTTTGCTGGCCGTGCTTGATGTTTTGCGGCGCATGAAGGAGCTCGGTATTTATGACGAGAGTCTTATCGTGCTAATGGGTGATCACGGGGCTTGGGTGCCGGTTGAAACACTGCGCAACGGTGAGGCCGAGGCTGCAGACATCGACGCAATGACCGTGGCGATGGCGATGCCGGTTCTCGCTATCAAGCGTCCCGGCGACGACGCTGAATTTCAGGTATCCACAGCGCCGACGTCGATTATCGATATCCCGGCGACGATTGACCGAATCATGAATCTCGGCGCTGAATTCGACGGCGTGTCCGTATTTGAAATCGACCCCGACACAAAGAGGACGCGCACCCATCTAACTTACGGCTACGGAATCAACCCCAAGGCGAAGGGCTTTCTTTTTCCGATGCACGAATACAGCATTCGGGGAAGTCCACTTGATGCCACCGCGTGGCAGCAGAAAGCGCGACATGTGGCCGGGAGCATCGTGACGGCGGAGAGCGATTGACGCCTGCCCGCGCTCAAATCGCCGAGCTCACCTCACTCAGAACACGTCCGCAATCTGCATCAACTTTGAGAGCAGCAAGGTTGTCTGCGCGTGTCCGCCCCTGATTGACGATGGCGATGGGTATTTGTTGCTCAGAGGCCTGTCGGGCGAAGCGAAATCCTGAAAACACCATCAGCGAGGAGCCAACGACGAGCAATGCGCCGACCCGGTCGATTGCATCCTTTGCATTTTGTACCCGCTCTTTCGGCACGGTTTCACCAAACATCACGACGTCAGGTTTGACGATGCCACCGCATTCGATGCAATCCGGAACCGAGAAGCTCAGGTGACTGTCGGCGGCGAGTTCGGCATCACCATCTGGTGTGTAGCGAAACGCGTCTGCGCGCCAGCCGGGGTTCGCGTCGCGAAGATCCCGCTGATACTCGGAGCGCCCGTGTGCCCTGTCGCAGCTCAGACAGCGAACCTTGCTCAGGTCACCGTGCAGTTCGATGACACGACGACTACCGGCTTCATGATGCAGCCGATCCACGTTCTGCGTAATCAGCGTGTCGACTAAACCCGTCGCTTCCAGATCCGCCAGAGCATGATGCGCTGCATTCGGCCGGGCCGCGGAGAAGCGTTGCCAGCCAACGTAACTCCGCGCCCAGTAACGCCTGCGGGAATTCGCGCTATTGACGAATTCGCTGTACTGGATCGGTTGCGCCGGTTTCCAGTCGCCGTTGCGGTCCCGGTAGTCCGGAATGCCGGACGCCGTACTTACGCCGGCGCCGCTCAGGACAGCAATGGATTCGCATCCGGACAGGAAATCAGCGAGCGTTTTACTCATCGATGCCACGTCGTCATTGCAGAACCAACGGCTTCTTAAGTGTTTGAAGCCTCGAAGATACTTGCGATTGACGCATCCAGCATCGCGTTGAACTCTGCGTCAGACTGCTGTGCCTTCAGTCCCTCCGCCAGCGCGCGTGAGAAGCTGGCAACCATGCCGTTTTGACGCGACAGGCGATCGTTCGCCTCCTCGCGTGCATAGCCACCGGAAAGCGCGACGACTCGTGCAACGTTGGGATGTGCAACACAGTCCGCGTACAGGTTGTCCTTCTCGGGCAAGGTTAGCTTGAGCATCACAATCTGGTCAGAGCCAAGACTGTTGAGTTCACTCATGATGCCAGCATGCAGAAGCTCTTCGGCCGCAGCTTTGTCGGGGCAGTGAATGTCGACTTCCGGTTCAATGATCGGCACGAGACCCGCAGCAATAATCTGTCGGCCTATGTCGAACTGCTGCTTGACGACAGCATCGATTCCTTTCGCATTCGCCTGTTTGATGACGGACCGCATTTTGGTGCCAAAGACGCCGTTTGCTTTTGCCCGTGCAAGGAGATCGTCGAGACCCGGCATCGGTTTCATGACCTGCGCGCCGTCTTGCTCGTCTGCAAGCCCTTTGTCGACCTTGAGGAACGGCAGGATGTTCCTCTCGTTCCACAGGTAGCCGGCCGTCGGCTGGCCTTCGACTTCACGGTCCATCGTATTTTCGAACAATATAGCGCCGAGAATTCGCTCGCCCGTAAATGCCGGGCTCGTCATGATTCGGCTGCGCATCGCATGCACGACGCCATACATCTCGTCGTCGTTTGACCAGGCGTCTTCGGTGACGCCATAAAGGCCCAGGGCCTTCGGCGTGCTGCCACCACTCTGGTCGAGGGCCGCGATAAATCCCGGTCGGGTCCTGGCGATCTCAAGCTGCTTTTCAAATGTGCTCACTGTTCTTCTCTTTTCTCTGGTTGTGACTGGAAATTCCGAAGGCCGGATTGTACAGCAAGCTTCGGCGTCTGCACGCCGAAATCGACGACATTGGCGAACGCTGATGCCGAGGACGGAAAATGACACCAAGAATCAGAATCCTGGAGCTCGCTGTGTGCACAGCCCTTGCACTCGTAACGCTTGCCCGCTGCCCGGAATCGGACGCCTCCCCGGGCGATCAAGAGCCCGCGTCCGTTGCAATGAGCAGCGAAGGCTCCACGGCGCCCGTCGCGCAGCTGGACGGGATCGCCGAACCAAAGCTCGTCAGGGTATTGAATTGAGAACTGTGTGCGGCATCGAGAGAGTCGAATCCAGTTAAACTCGTGTTTGCATTCGAATCGACTTAGGACGAATAGATATGAAAGTAATTCTGATTGCCTGGTTTATCACCTCGGGCGACACATCGGGTACATCACTGAGTGTCGAATTCGACTCACTCGAGGCGTGTGAGAGCGCCGGCCTGGCATTGCAGGAGGCAGGGAACCGGGGGGCCGGCAAGAACGTCAAATGGCGTTATGTCTGCACGCCAGGCGGGTAAGGCAAAGCAAAAGTACTTACAAAGCTTCCTTATGCACCGATACGAAAAGGGCCCCGAGAGGGGCCCTTCCTACTAGAACGGTATCGTAGTGCCATCGGTCAGCAGTCCTGTAGCAATTTACGCAGGGCGACCGCGGCGCTCAGGGCCAGATATCGCGCTGCAGCACGACCGTCGCGATTCTCTCGATTGCGGTAACCAGCGCCGCGTCACGCAATGTCGGCGCAACACGATTTCCGTTAAGACCTTGTTGGTGCCGCTTGTCGAGGGCAGTCCAACGATCGACCGTGTCATCGACCGCGCGGACCATTTTCTTCCTGAGCTTGCGGTCAACCTTTTCGATATCCCATTGCTGATTCTCGAGGTTCTGCACCCATTCGAAATAGCTGACCACGACACCGCCAGCATTGGCAACTATGTCTGGCAATACCACGATGCCTTTCTCTTGAACAATTTTGTCGGCCACGGCTGTCAGCGGACCGTTTGCGTCTTCCACGATCAGCTTTGCCTTGACCTCGGCCGCGTTGTCCTCCCGAATCTGACACTCGAGCGCAGCGGGAATCAGAATGTCGCAGTCATGGGCCAGCAATTCCGCATTGCTGATTTCGGTGGCCTCCTTGAAGCCGACCACACTGCCCGTCTTGTCCTTGTGCGCCAGGACCTGCTTCGGATCGAGTCCGCCGTCATTGCTTATGGCGCCGCGGGAGTCACTGACAGCCACAATGCGCGCGCCGACTTCATGAAACAGGCGGGCCGCAACGGAACCGGCGTTGCCGAAACCCTGTACCGCAACGCGGGCACCATCGACTGATTTCAGGCCGGAAACCGCGCCGCGTTTCAGCAGCTGCTCTGTTGCGTACAAACTGCCTCTCGCGGTCGCCTCGTCTCGACCGACCGAGCCACCGATTTCAAGCGGCTTGCCGGTGACAACGGCAAGGTTGTTTTCTCCGGGATGCATCAGATCAAAGGTGTCGTAGATCCACGCCATCGTCTGCGCGTCCGTATACACATCGGGCGCCGGAATGTCGGTATGCGGGCCGATGTTGTCACCAAGTTCTGCAACGAATCGCCGCGTGATGTGGCGCAGCTCGCTGCGACTCAGTTCTTTCGGATTGCAGATGACACCGCCTTTCCCACCGCCAAAAGGAATGTCGACCACAGCGGTCTTCCAAGTCATGAACGCGGCAAGCGCCGAGACTTCAGCCTCGGTGACGTTCGGGTGATAGCGGATGCCACCCTTGCCGGGCCCTCGTATCCGATTGTGCAAAACACGAAAACCGTGAAATGTCTGTATCGATCCGTCGTCCATGTTCACAGGGAAGCGCACGTGAAGTGTGCGTTTCGGATTAATCAGATAGTCGATGATTCCGACTTTGATAGTCTCGATCCAGGTCAGGGCCTGTTCGAACTGTTGTCTGGCATTTACAAAGAGATCCAGGCTTTCTGTTGGTCTGGTTGGCATGTCCATCGTGTGCCTCACTGAAGATTTGGTTCTCCGTCGTAATATGATGGCACTTCGCAACGATCGGGGCGCTACGTAGATTCGCGTACCGAGACCGATGAAAACGCTATCTCGGTGAGAAGATCTTTCGGTAGGCCATTCGCAGCCCAAGTAACCCGAGCCCCACAACGCCCGCGATGCTGTTCACCGGCGCGAAGACCTGGGCCAGCCGGCGATCATGCAGTTCGACCAGCGACTCGGGCAGAATCTGGGTCGCGAGATTGACGGCATGCACGATCGGCCCGGATAGCACAAAAGCGATCGCGGCACCTACGACGCCGACGAAAATCCAGCCGAAAATCGCCCTTCTCCGCAGTTTATCGATTCGCAACATGACATCGTTGGCAAATTCGTCACCTGCCAGATCGTGCCTGGCCGCGGCGAACAAGGATTCCAGTAAAGGATCGCGATCAGTTGTCATTTGGTTCCTCCACGGGAGGTGAATCCAGGTAAGCGGACAACAGCTGCTGCAAGCGCTGCGTGCCGCGTCGAATATGCGACTTGACCGTGCCCATGGGCAGGCCCGTGAATTCCGATATTTCTGCGTGCGTCATGCGTTCGTGATACGACAGGACAATGCACAGCCGCTCCTTTTCCGACAAAGCTGCCAATGTGCGATCAAGATCCAACCCTATGCTCGTCGCATCCCGGCTTGGCTGCGTTGTTACTTCATACTCATCGGCAACCTTCAAAGGGTCATTCTTGCGCGCATGCTGCAGCCAGACATTGATCGCTGTGCGTTTCAGCCAGGCGGCAAACCGGCTGGGGCGCTGCAATTGCGGAATAGTCCGCCACGCCGCAAGAACACCTGCTGTGCCAGGTCGTCCGCCAGGACGGCATCTCCACAGCAACGCCGCATCAGGTTACGTATCCAGACCTGGCGCCTTTTTACAAGCTCCGCGAACGCGTTGCGATCGCCGGTACGTGCGCGGCCGACGAGCAACATTTCCGGATTTGCGGAATAGTTGTCCGGTTTCAAAGGCAAGATTACCGCGCAGTGGTTCGATAAGGTGCCGAGGCATCGTCAATACGGGACCTGCGTTCAGCGACTTTTGACGCCACCAAAAGCCCGGCACCGACAAAAGCCGCCAGTGCGGAAACACCGAGTAAGGGGAACAGCGCCTCTTCCGCTATCTTGCTGATAAACCAGCCCAGGATTGCCAGACCGGGCGCTGCAAATAATACGATCAGGCCGCCAACCTTCAGATTGCGATCAAATTGTTTGTCACTGCCCAGTACTCTGTCGACGAGCGCCTCATCGATCTTCTGACCGCTCTCAATCATGCGGGCCAGGGTGTCGAATTGCGCCTGTCTTTCGCGAAGACCGTACCAGATACCTCCCACGACGACGGCCGCAAGAAAGCCCCAAAACGCCAGCGCCGCCAGACCTGCACCCAAACCGTCCATATCGTTCTCCTGTTTTTCGAAGGATCTCTATTAGTAGAGATGCGATCGCCATCGCTCCGGATGCACGCCCGAGAAAAAAACACTCCGCTCAGACCACTTTTGCGTTTGCGTCTATGCAGCCTATATCCTGCAATGCCGACCGGAGTTGTCCCCAGCGCTGCTCGAGCGTGCCCGTGTAACCGATCGACATGCGGATGAGCCCGGCACTGATGCCAGCCGCGGCTTTGTCTTCGTCGCTCATCTCGCTCGAAGTGCTCGAACCCGAGCATGACATCAGCGTGTCGAAATAGCCCAGGCTAACCGCCATGAAGCCGAAGCGATATTTGTTCTGCAGCAGCGCCATCAGTTCATTCGCTCGCTCCTCGTTGCCGAGGTCGATCGTAAGCACGCCACCATAGCCATAGTCCGGACAACGCAGCCTGTCGAAAAGCTCGCAATCCGGATGACCGGCAAGGCCCGGATAGCACACGTCTACGCCTGCAGCCTCGAGTCGTTCGGCGAGCGCCAGCGCCCGCTCGCCGTGAGCGGCCATGCGCAGCGGCAGATGCGGTATCCGCAGGCTGATTTCTGCAGCGATCTTCGGGTCCATTGTCGGCCCGAGCAGCATTAGCGGGCCGCTGTGCAGGTCCACGAGCTGTTCGATGAAATCGTGGCTGCCGCAAACTGCGCCAGCGATGACGTCCGACATGCCGCTGATGAATTTGGTCATGCTGTGCACGACGACGTCGGCACCGAGCACAGCCGGACTCAGGATCAGCGGGCTGAACGTATTGTCGACGACGAGCGGAATTCCCGCGTTGTGCGCGATTTCCGCAAGCCGCGGGATGTCGGCAATGCGAAGCATTGGATTGGACACGCTTTCGGTGAAGACGACGCGCGTCTCATCCGTGATGGCGGCCCGAACGGCATCCAGGTCAGTGATATCGACAAAGCGCGTCGTTACGCCGGTGGTCCGGGGCAGAAAGTCATGCAGAAGCGCATACGTTCCACCATATACCGTGTTTGAGGAGACAATATGATCGCCGTGTTTGCAAAGCCCCATCAGAGTGGCCGAAATCGCGCCCATGCCGCTCGCCGTGCAGTACGCGGAATCCGTACCCTCGAGCGCCGCGAGCTGGCGGCCCAGATTGTAGACGGTCGGATTGAAATGCCGGCCGTAGAGATAGCAGCCGGCATTTTCGGGGCCTTTACGGCCCTGGAACATCTCGGGCATCGTGTGCGGATCCATGACCGTAAAAGTCGAACTCGCCTCGATGGACATATTTACGCCACCATGCTCGCCAAATTCATGGCGCAGGTGCGCGAGGTCTTCGATGGGGTTGCGGCGTGACATCGTTTGCTCCGCGGACGATTAATCCGTGAGTGCCAGATACCCCCTGTTTAACGCATCGCAGACCAGAATTGCATTCGTAGATTTACCGAGAACGGGCCGCAGATTGGCGCGATCCCTTCGCGTACCTGGCGCGTGCGGGCGATTGCCGTTGCCCGCCTCCGGCGCTTTTTTGCGGACCGGAGTGGCGCTTTTTCTGTCCGCCATTGCGCTTGCCGGAAGACTGCTGCGAGCGACCTTTCGAGACTGGTTCTGCTTTGATACGCGGATCCGGCGCATAACCCGGAATCACTTCTTTGCTTATTTTCGTTTGCAACAGCCCTTCGATATCGGCCAGCAGTCTGTGCTCGTCGACACAAACCAGCGATATCGCATGCCCTTCATGACCGGCACGCGCGGTGCGGCCAATACGATGAACATAATCCTCCGGCACGTGCGGCAATTCATAATTGACGACGTGTGGCAGGCGCTCGATATCGAGTCCGCGTGCAGCCAGATCGGTTGCGACCAGAACTCTGACCTTGCCCGATTTGAATTCATTCAGGGCGCGAATCCGCGCAGCCTGCGACTTGTTGCCGTGGATTGCGGTCGCCGTGATACCGTCCGCGTCAAGCTGTTTTGCCAGACGGTTCGCGGCGTGTTTGGTACGCGTAAACACGAGAACCTGACGCCAGTTCTCCACGCCGATGCGATGTGACAGGAGTTCGCGTTTGCGCTGCCGGTCGACCGGATACACGATTTGGTTAACGCCGTCTGCCGGTTTGCCATTGACCGCAATCTGGATTTCGGTTGGTGCATTGAGTAATCCGGAAGCCAGACTACGAATCTCAGCTGAAAAGGTTGCGGAGAACAGCAGGTTCTGACGTTTGTCAGGTAACGCTTTTATGACCTTGCGGATATCGCGGATGAAGCCCATGTCGAGCATGCGGTCCGCTTCGTCCAGCACCAGAAATTCGACGGCGCCGAGATCAATAGTCCTTTGTTGCATGTGGTCGAGCAATCGGCCTGGCGTCGCAACGACCACGTCGACGCCCTTCTTCAGCTTCGCAATTTGCGTGTTGATGCTGACGCCACCGTAAATGACGGCGGTCCGAAACGGCAGGTGCCGACCGTAATCACGCACGCTCTCACCGACCTGTGCGGCCAGCTCGCGGGTGGGCGTCAGGACCAGTGCACGTATGCGCCGCCGGTTGACGGTGCTGTGCTGCAGTCGATGCAACATCGGCAACGTGAAGCCCGCAGTTTTGCCTGTGCCCGTCTGGGCGCCTGCAAGGACATCGCGACCTTCGAGAATTAGAGGAATAGCTTGCTGCTGGATCGGGGTTGCCTCTTGGTAACCCTGTTCATCGATCGCACGCAACAGTTCGGCCGACAGGCCGAGTTGATTAAATAACACTGATTTCTTACTCCGAAACAGCCCGACACGATGGCGGCACTTGGCCGCAAAGGCTTCGATCCAGGCTGGGAATTTAAAGTAGCTCCGGGTGCCGCAGAATCGCGGGGCGGAGTGATAGGCGCAGACCGATGTGCGCCATGACGCGGCGGACTATAACAGAGAAACCGATGAAAGAAAGGAATTGCTGCGGGCTATTGGCAAGGCATTCCTGATGGCGGCCGCTGACTGCGTGCGGCAATTTGCCGGACAGTCAGTTTTTCGTGGCGCCTGCTTTCTTTCGCACGGACATATCCAGATGAACGCGGCCACGTTTGCCGAAGCGGCGCTCGTTCAGTCGCACGACGATCTCCTCCACGGCCGTAGTGACGGCATTGAGGTCTCCCTGGCGATACCCGCGGATCATATTCGTGCCCTGCCCGATGACGTAACAATGCCAGCCCGTGCCTTCCATATCAGGCGGAGTCTCTGCTGGCCGTACGGATACGATTTCATAGTCTTCTGCAGTCATACGGGAACAGGCCTCTGTGTCTGCCTGGAAGCGGACGGTTACGTGGGTGCGCGGGTGATCGGTAATTATACTCTATTTGCGTGTCAGTTTCAGCGCCATTTCCACGGAAGGGCCTGCAGGCGAGCACATTTTCGATTCCAGCGGGCCGTCGAAACGGGTCCCCTCCAGGCCTGTAAGCGGAGTTTGCGATAACCTTGGTTTTCTTCAGGTCAGCAAAGGAAAAGGCATGCTTCAATCAACCACTCCCAGCATCGAAGGCAAAGCCATCAGTGACTACCATGGCGTAGTGACCGGCGAAGCCATCCTGGGCGCCAACATCTTCAAGGACTTCTTTGCGGGCATACGCGACATCGTCGGTGGGCGCTCGGCAGCCTATGAGCGGGAATTGAATAAAGCACGCGAAATCGCTTTTGAGGAGATGACTGACAAAGCGCGAGAGTTACGTGCCAATGCAATCGTTGGCATCGACATCGATTACGAAACGGTCGGCGAGAGAGGCGGCATGCTGATGGTCAGTGTCAGCGGCACTGCCGTCACCCTCAAATAAACCAGCGCATGGCCAGAAAAGCCTCCGTGCTCGTCGCCGGCTTTGCGGCCGGATTGATCGCCGTCGCCTGGCTGCGGCTGCAGTCGGGCAGCGCCGGGATCGCGGGCACTCTGTCGGCTTACGCGACGCCGCTCTATGTCGGGCTTACGATTGCCGCGGCGGTTCTTTTCATACGCGCCGGGATTCCGCTCCGAGGTCTCGGCTTCGGTCCACCGCAAAGACCGCTGCTGTATCTTGCATTCGCGGCGGCCGGCGTCGGACTGCTGCAGCTCAGCGGCCTGATCCTGGAACCTCTTTGGGAACATGTCTTTGGTTCCGGGCGTGACCTGACGCGATTTGCCGATGTGACGGGGTCGACTTCGCAGCTCATTGCCGTGCTGGCGTTCAGCTGGACTGTGGCGGCGTTTGGCGAAGAGCTTGCCTTTCGAATCGTGCTAATGCGCGGCGTGGCATTCGCCCTGGGCGACAGTCGCGTTGCTTTCGCATTCGCTCTGGTCGCTCAGGCCCTGATCTTCGGGCTTGTGCATGCCTACCAGGGGCCGGCAGGAATTGCCGGCACAGTGACCAACGGTTTGATCTACGGCGGGCTGACACTTCTGGGCCGCGGCAGTATCTGGCCCGCGGCGCTGGCGCACGGTTTCAATAATACGATCGGGTTGCTGACTATTTACGCAGGCGGCCAACAGATCGCCTGAAGCCAAATGTGATCACGATTGCTGTCATCGCCGCCAGTCTATCCAGACTCGTCATTTCGCATATGGCGCTATCGATAAGCGTCAGTCGACGTACGACGGAAGTCGACCCGGGGCCGCTGGCGCTTCGCAGGTGCCTGCCCGCTTCAATTCTCTGTGACACGCACGCGGGCGCCAGCCCGAACGTCATCCAGCAGAGACGTGCTTCCCGAAGGCCAGCGCACTCGAATCCGGATCGCGTCCCGGCAATCTCCCACACCAAACCATAATGAGAGCGGTCCCTGGCTAAGATAGCCCGAGCCAGCCTGCAACGTGCGCCGATGCGCGACGTTACCGCACTGAACGTCGACTCGCGCGCCCACACCGTTGCGGTTCGAATCGGAGCCAATAAGCTCCACGTCAACAAACTGTCCGGTCTCCGGCAGTTCGTTCCACAAAACGACAAGCTTCGGTTCATTGCGGTTTGCGACAACAAGGTCGAGATCGCCATCTTTGTCTAAATCGGCAGCGACAATGCTGCGGCTGTCGAGGACCAGGTCCGCGCCCGTTGTTCCCGCAACATCGCGAAATGTTCCATTGCCGAAATTCTGGAACAGACGATTTCGCTCATAGCCGGCGAAGGAATACGACTCCTGTTGTACCAGATAGCCGAAATAGCCGTATGCATAGCCGCCAGGTGACTCACCTGTGCTGATCGGCGCGAGCAGGTGACGCCAGAAGACGGGATCCGTGTCTTTGCGACTGAGATTCGAATACATGCCGTTCGCGACATAGATGTCGAGATCACCGTCGTTATCATAGTCGAATAATGCGCTACCCCAGGCCCATTTGGCATCGCTCAGAACCGGTGTCTCGGTTTCGACAAATTGCGCTTTCCCGCCGAGTAACAAAGTGTTGCCTTTGGCGAAGCGATGCAGCACCTCGCGCGCCGCAGCATCGCCGGAGAACTCTTCGCTGCTCGCAATTCGTTTGCCTGCGTGACTGATCATGTTCGACACGTAAATATCTTCGTGGCCGTCGCCATTAAGATCTCCGAGGCTCGCCCCCATGCCATTGCCAAAGTCTTTGACGCCAGCGGCGTCGGTGACATCCTCGAACGTCATGTCGCCGCGATTGCTGTAGAGCTGGTTCGGTCCGTAGTCGTTAACCACGTACAAATCCTGGTCACCATCGTCATCGTGGTCCAAGGACATCGCAGCGAAGCTCCAGCGGGCGTTGTCTGCATCGAGTCCTGCCGGAATGGTGACTCTTTCGAAGACGCCGTTGCCGCGGTTCTGAAACAACTGGTTCTTGAAGCCACGCCGGCCGTCAAAATAATCCAGCACCGGCGTGTTGCTGAGATCGCCATAATTGGCCACATAGAAGTCGAGCAATCCGTCGTTGTCGAAGTCGGCGATCGTTGCACCGGTCAGACCCGTTGTCGACATGCGATCGAATGCGGATCCTCTCGAGACATCGTGAAACGACCCTTCGCGAAATTCCAGCAAGTGCATTCTGTTCGTCGTAAGAACGAGGGCGTCCTGGTCCCCGTCGTTATCCCAGTCGAAAAAATAAGCGCTACGTGCCGCGCGTATCCCGTCGAAACCCAGTATCGCCGCGACCTCTGTGAATCGCCGCTGACCGTCGTTGCGATAGAGTTTGGGCATCCCGAGGTGGGTCGCGGCGAATACATCCAGATCACTGTCGCCATCGAAATCGACGACCGAGACGCCCTGAGCGAAATAATCGACGTACGACATGACCGCCATGTCCAGCGGCGGTGGCGCCGGCATCAGCGCAGTAGCCGCGAAGAACGCTGGCGATTCAATCGTCTCCATTCGCCTGAGATCCAGGCGCACAATTTGCCAATGTCTGCCGGTTTCGTGCCGTCGCACGTCGACGAACATCTCCCCCTGGTCCTCGTAGCCGGCGGCTTCTCTCTTGCCCGTTACCCGAAATGGAATCGAAAGTCGCTGGGTCACGCCGTCACCCAATGATTGCATGCGATCAACGTAGTACTCGGTTCGGGATATGAAACTATAAAGTCGAAAGCGCTGTTCCCAGTTGTTGGCAAACGCCGCCCGACCGAGACCCGGTTCGGCCCCGGTTCGCCATCGCGACCAGGCGAGCGCTCCGGTTTCCGTCCGCAGCAATTGCACTTCATTAATGGCCGTGCCGCGGAAGTCATCGGCAAACAGTGAGGTAAGCTGTTGGTCGTCAAAACCTTGTCCCTGCAGCGCACCGAAAAATCGATCGAGAACCGGTCGGATTTCACGCAGTCGTATTTCGCCGGGCCACATCTGAAGATCGACTTCACCGGCCTTTTTTCGCCACTCGATTTGTTGGGCGGAGGGATTGGCGCGCCGCCCTTGCGCGCCAAGAGCATCGGCCGATGACTCGATTTCCTGCCGATCGCGCTCTGTCAGCTGCTCTGCAGGCGCTGGCGTGACAGACAAGCATAACAGCAGCACAGCGATAAGCTGCGCACCTTTCTCAGCGTCGATTATGGGGCCCAACATGGTTAACAGATGTGAAACTCGCTGTATTGTGAAAGTCATGAAACTCTCGCATTATTGCAGAATGTTACGGACCAGACTCAGGCAAAGACCGTTCGCAAGGCTTGTTGCATACATGTTGCTTGCGGCGGTAACACCTGTTTTCGCGGCAGACTTCAAACCACTGGTTGATTCCGACTTTCACTACGATGGTCGCCCGAATAGCCAACAGGTCCAACTCGGGCGCTTGCTATTTTACGACAAGATACTGAGTGGCAACCGTAATATCTCCTGTGCAACCTGCCATCACCCGGCCGAGAATACGGGCGACGGGCTGGCGGTTTCTGTTGGCGAAGGTGGCAGTGGTCTGGGCTCGGAACGCGATGCCGGTGCAGGAGTGTCCGCAATCGTGATGCGGGTTGGACGCAATGCGCAGCCACTTTTCAACCTCGGCGCACGCGAGTTTCGGGCGTTTTTTCACGACGGCCGTGTGGAGATCGATCCGGACGACACCGACCGGTTTCTGACTCCGATCGGCGACGCGCTTCCGGACGGTCTCGATAATCTGCTTGCCGCGCAGGCATTATTTCCCATGGCCTCCGTCGAGGAAATGGCTGGCCATCCGGGAGAGAACGACATTGCAGACGCGGTTTCCGTCGAGGATGTCCACGCAGCCTGGCAGCGCGTGGAACAACGTATTCGCGATATTCCCGAGTACGTCGATCTGATGATGGCTGCTTATTCGCACATCAAGAATTCTGCGGATATTCGGATAACAGATGTCGGCAATGCCATCGCGGCGTTCACGACCGTCGAGTGGCGCGCGGATCAAAGTCGATTCGATGCGTACTTGCGCGGCGAAAGTTCCGCTTTGACGGCTGTCGAGCAGCGCGGGTTCACGCTGTTTTACGGCGCTGCAGGATGCGCCGTGTGCCACAGCGGCGCATTGCAGACTGATCACGCCTTCCATGCCGTCGCTATGCCGCAAATCGGACCAGGCAAAGGCCATGGTTTCGATGGCCACGACGATTTCGGCCGTGAAATCGTCACCGGCAATCCCGCGAATCGCTACCAATTCCGAACGCCATCTCTGCGCAATGTCGCGCATACCGGGCCTTGGGGCCATAGCGGTGCTTTCGACACCCTTGAAGCCTCGGTTAGGCATCACCTGGATCCTGTTGTATCACTCGCAAGCTATAAGCCACCCGCAGCGATGCTCCCGTCGCGCCCCGACCTCGATGGGCGCGACTACCTGGTGCAGGAAAACCGGGTGCGTCGACTCGACATCTCGCGCCGCAACGAACTCGCGCCCGTCAAATTATCAGACACACAGGTTCAGGAACTTCTCGCCTTTTTAATGGCGCTCACCGACGAGCGCAGCATAGCCACCGAGGGTGGCGTGCCGATATCGGTTCCCAGCGGACTACCGGTCGAAGACTGAACGCCGCAACAGTTTCGATTCCAAGCCGCTCCAAATGCCAGCCGTTACGTTCGTTCAGGCGATGGGTACGGCGCCCTCACTGGAATGCGGGCCGAACGTACCCCCCTGACGCAACATAAGTCCGTATTTATAGGCAAACGACGCCTATGTTAGTAAATAGGTATATGGTATTAATAATTACGAGAAAGACAGGGAATAAGAATAATACGGTAAGGAGAGGACACGAAATGATCCGACTACTCGTAGGATTCGTGGCAGGCCTGCTGTTATTCAACGCCAACGCTGCCCCCCCAAGTGACTTCAGCGAGCAGATCGCCGACCTCAAGGCGCAAAACGCTCGCATAAAAACCCACCCGCGTACGGGTGCGGTCCGCCTCATCGGCGCGTGGCCCCAGGCGCCCCTCTCGGTGCCCTCAGTCAATGAAGTGACCCGCGCGGATTTCGCCGGCATGGCGGCCGTCAAACACTTCGGCCCGATGTTCGGGCTCACCAGCCCGGAACGGGAGATGCGGCCGGTTGGTGAAAAAACCAAACCCCGTGGCGGCTCCCGTCATCGCTACCGCCAGCTTCACAAAGGAATACCCGTTCTCACCGGCGAGCTGTTGGTGAACCTGGATGTATACCGCCGGGTAATCTCCATGAGCGGAGAAATCAGCATCGACCTGAATGTTGACGTCCGGCCCGACATCCATCGGGGCGAAGCGCGCAGGTTGGCACTGGAGACAGTCGCAAAGTGGTACGACGTGCAGAAAGGTCGGCTGCGGGCCAGCGTGCCCGAGCTGTGGATTGTCGATCCCAAAATACTGAAACCCGGGGACCGCGATGCGAGCCTTGCCTGGCGCATCGAGGTGACTAACAAGCAGCAACCTCAAAGCATACGCGAGCAGCTGTTCATCGATGCGAAGACCGCTGGCATCACCTTGCACATCAACCTGATCGAGCCGGCGAAGAACCGAAAAACGTACACTGCAAATAACACCAGCAGCCTGCCCGGCACGCTGGTCTGTGACGAGAGCGACCCCGGCTGTGCGGCCGGGGACAGTGAGGCGCGTAACGCCCATGTGTTCGCCGGTGACACCTATGATTTTTATTTTAACGAACACGGCCGCGACAGCCTGGACGACGCCGGGCAGACCCTGATCTCGACCGTGCACTACAGTGACTACCTCTGCCCCAATGCCTTCTGGAACGGTTCGCAGATGGTTTACTGCGCGGGACTTGCCGTGGACGACGTGGTGGGTCACGAACTCAGTCATGGCATCACAGAAAATACCTCGCAGCTGTTGTATTACTACGAATCCGGTGCCATCAATGAATCTTTATCCGATATCTGGGGCGAGTTCGTCGATCTGAGCAACAGCGGCGGCGACGATTCCCCGTCCGTGCGCTGGCTGATCGGCGAAGACCTCACGAGTTCCGTCGGTGTCATTCGTGACATGGCCGATCCGCCCGCGATGGGCGATCCCGACAAAATGTCGAGTCCTCTTTATTACACGTCCTCGAGCGATAACGGTGGCGTGCACTTCAACAGCGGCATCAACAACAAGGCCGCCTACCTGATGACCGATGGCGATATATTCAACGGCTACACCGTCAACGGTTTGGGAATTGGCAAGGTCGCGGACATTTACTACGAGGTACAGACTAATCTGCTCACGTCCGGCTCGGACTATGCGGATCTCCACACGGCGCTGAACCAGGCCTGCCAGAACCTCATAGGCATTGACGGTATCACCAGTGTTGATTGCCTGAACGTCCAGGCCGCCATTGATGCGGTGGAAATGGACACTGACCCGCAAGACTTTCATCCAGACGCTCCCATATGTATCGGCGGCGATCCCCCCGACGATCTCTTTTTTGATGATCTCGAAAATGGCACCAGCCAGTGGAACCTCGTCAATGTCTCCGGCAGCGCGACCGCCGCGTGGGTTCACGACTTCGGTTATGCGGCTTCCGGTGAGTTCATGCTCTGGGGTCGCGACAGTTTCGTCAGTACCGACGCGACGGCAGAGATGAACGTAGACGTGCCGTTACCCGCGAGCGCCAAGCCGTACCTTCACTTCAAGCATTCCTTCGCCTTCGAGGCGTCGTTCGATTTCGAGACCTTTGACTTGGCCTATTGGGACGGCGGTTTCCTCGAATACAGCATAGACGCAGGTGTGACCTGGAGTGATGCCGGACCACTCATCGAAAGTGGCCAGGCCTACAACGCAACGATTCACGATAACCCGGCAAATCCCAATGCCAATCACCCGGCCTTCGGTGATGAAAGCCATGGTTATGTTTCCACGCGCCTGGATCTCAGCATCCTGAAGGGCCAGAGCGTCCGCTTCCGCTGGCATACGAGCACCGACGGCTCTGTCAGCGGACCGTTCGGCTGGGTGCTGGATGATGTCAGGGTGTACACCTGTGCAAACGAGCCGCCGCCGCCTGCCGAGGTGGCTTTCAGCGATGCGACTTACAGTGTCAGCGAAGCGGGTGTAGCAGCAATCATTACGGTCAGCCGCACGGGCGGTGCCAGTACCAGCTTCACCGTCGACTACGCGACGGCCGATCTTAGCGCGTCGGCGGGCGCCGACTACACCGCCACGAGTGGCACCTTGAGTTTCGCCGACGGCGAAGACAGCCAGAGCTTCAGCGTGCCGGTTCTCGAGGATGCACTGATCGAAGGCAATGAAGCCATCGTGCTGACGTTAAGC
The DNA here is from genome assembly GCA_963711285.1 of uncultured Gammaproteobacteria bacterium. GTDB lineage: Bacteria > Pseudomonadota > Gammaproteobacteria > Steroidobacterales > Woeseiaceae > UBA1847. The sequence continues at coordinate 420,216 of CAVQDJ010000013.1, forward strand.
GCTGGAAGCGGCGCGATCCTGGGTGCTGTGCCTGAGGCCATGCTGTCGATCACGGATAACGACAGCAGCGATGTTGCCTGGATCGACGACGCCCTGCCTGCCGGGGCGACGCCAGTCGGTAGCTGGAACTGGGTCAGCACTGCGCCGGCCCCGTATTCGGGCGGCCTGGCGCATCAATCGACCCTGGCTGCCGGGTTCCACCAGCACTACTTTACCAATGCCACGGCGTTCTTACAGGTCCAAACGGGCGACACGTTGTATGCCTATGTTTATCTCGACCCGGACAATCCGCCGAGCGAGCTGATGTTGTCGTGGTATGCAAACGGCAGTTGGGATCACCGTGCTTACTGGGGAGCGGATCTGATCACGCACGTGGGCACCAATGGCACCGACAGCCGGCGCTACATGGGACCACTCCCGGCGACCGGCCAATGGGTGCGCCTGGAAGTCCCCGCCAGCCAGGTCGGGCTGGAAGGCGCCGCAATAACCGGGATGGCGTTCAGCCTGTTTGACGGGCGCGCGACATGGGATACGACCGGGATCACGTCGACTCCTATATTTGCCGGGGTGACTTTCAGCGATGCGACTTACAGTGTCAGCGAAGCGGGTGTAGCGGCGAACATTACGGTCAACCGTACGGGAGGCGCCAGTAGTGGCTTCACCGTCGACTACGCGACGGCCGATGGTAGCGCAGCCGCTGGCACCGACTACACCGCCACGAGTGGCACCCTGAGTTTCGCCGACGGCGAAGACAGCCAGAGCTTCAGCGTGCCGGTTCTCGAGGACGGATTGATCGAAGGCAATGAAACGATTGTGCTGACGTTGAGCGGCGCAAGCGGCGCGACCCTGGGCGCTGTGCCTGAGGCCATACTGACGATCACGGATAATGACGGCAGCGATGTTGCCTGGATCGACGACGCCCTGCCGGCCGGGGCGAGGCAGTTCGGTAGCTGGACCTGGGTCAGCACTGCGCCGACCCCGTATTCGGGCGGCCTGGCGCATCAATCGACCCTGGCTGCCGGGTTCCACCAGCATTACTTCACCAGTGCCACGGCGCCCCTGCAGGTCCAGACGGGCGACACCTTGTATGCCTATGTTTATCTCGACCCGGACAATCCGCCGAGCGAGCTGATGCTGTCGTGGTATACGGGCGGCAGCTGGGTGCACAACGCTTACTGGGGAGCCGACCTGATCAACGTCGGCACCAATGGCACCGACAGCCGGCGCTACATGGGACCCCTTCCGGCGACCGGCCAGTGGGTGCGTCTGGAAGTCCCCGCCAGCCAGGTCGGGCTGGAAGGCGCCGCGTTAACCGGGATGGCGTTCAGCCTGTTTGACGGACGTGCGACATGGGATACGACCGGGATCACGTCGACGCCGGCACTTGCCGGGGTGACTTTCAGCGATGCTGCTTACAATGTCAGCGAAGCAGGCGTAGCAGCGAGCATTACGGTCAGCCGCACGGGGGGCGCCAGTAGTGGCTTCACCGTCGACTACGCGACGGCCGATGGTACCGCGTCGGCGGGCGCCGACTACACCGCCACGAATGGCACCCTGAGTTTCGCCGACGGCGAAGACAGCCAGAGCTTCAGCGTGCCGGTTCTCGAGGATGCACTGATCGAAGGCAATGAAACGATTGCGCTGACGTTGAGTGGCGCAAGCGGCGCGACCCTGGGTGCTGTGCCTGAGGCCATACTGACGATCGCCGATAACGACAGCAGCGATGTTGCCTGGATCGACGACGCCCTGCCGGCCGGGGCGAGGCAGTTCGGTAGCTGGAACTGGGTCAGCACTGCGCCGCCGCCGTATTCGGGCGGCCTGGCGCATCAATCGACACTGGCTGCCGGGTTCCATCAGCATTACTTCACCGGTGCCACGGTGGCCCTGCAGGTCCAGACGGGCGACACCTTGTACGCCTATGTTTATCTCGACCCGGACAATCCGCCCAGCGAGCTGATGTTGTCGTGGTATACGGGCGGCAGCTGGGTGCACAACGCTTACTGGGGAGCGGACCTGATCAACGTCGGCACCAATGGCACCGACAGCCGGCGTTACATGGGACCTCTGCCGGCGACCGGCCAGTGGGTGCGTCTGGAAGTCCCCGCCAGCCAGGTCGGGCTGGAAGGCGCCGCGGTAACCGGGATGGCGTTTAGCCTGTTTGACGGGCGTGCGACATGGGATACGACCGGGATCACGTCGACGCCGCCGCCTGCCGAGGTGGCTTTCAGCGATGCGACCTACAGTGTCAGCGAAGCGGGTGTAGCGGCGAGCATTACGGTCAGCCGTACGGGGAGTACTGGCGGGAGCGTGATGGTCGACTACGCGACGGCCGATGGTAGCGCGTCGGCGGGCACCGACTACACCGCTGTGAATGGCACCCTGAGTTTCGCCGACGGCGAAGCCAGCCAGACCTTCAGCGTGCCGGTTCTCGAGGATGGACTGATCGAAGGCAATGAAACGATTGTGCTGACGCTGAGCGGCGCAAGCGGGGCGAGCCTGGGTGCTGTGTCTGAGGCCATGCTGACGATCGCCGATAACGACAGCAGCGATGTTGCCTGGATCGACGACGCCCTGCCGGCCGGGGCGACGCAGTTCGGCAGCTGGAACTGGGTCAGCACTGCGCCGCCGCCGTATTCGGGCGGCCTGGCGCATCAATCGACACTGGCTGCCGGGTTCCACCAGCACTACTTCACCAGTGCCACGGCGTTCTTACAGGTCCAGACGGGCGAGACCTTGTACGCCTATGTTTATCTCGACCCGGACAATCCGCCGAGCGAGCTGATGCTGTCGTGGTATGCGAACGGCAGTTGGGATCACCGTGCTTACTGGGGAGCGGATCTGATCACGCACGTGGGCACCAATGGCACCAACAGCCGGCGTTACATGGGACCACTGCCGCCGACCGGCCAGTGGGTGCGTCTGGAAGTCCCCGCCAGTGCGGTTGGGCTCGAAGGCGCCGCGATAACCGGGATGGCGTTCAGCCTGTTTGACGGCCGTGCGACATGGGATACGACCGGGGTCACGTCGACGCCGCCGGCTGCCGAGGTGGCTTTCAGCGATGCGACTTACAGCGTCAGCGAAGCGGATGGAGCGGCGAGCATTACGGTCAGCCGCACCGGGAGTACTAGCGGGAGCGTGACGGTCGACTACGCGACGGCCGATGGTAGCGCGTCCGCGGGCGCCGACTACACCGCCACGAGTGGCACCTTGAGTTTCGCCGACGGCGAAGACAGCCAGACCTTCAGCGTGCCGATTCTCGAGGATGGACTGATCGAAGGCAATGAAACGATTGTGCTGACGCTGAGCGGCGCAAGCGGCGCGTTCCTGGGTGCTGTGTCTGAGGCCATGCTGACGATCACCGATAACGACAGCAGCGATGTTGCCTGGATCGACGACGCCCTGCCGGCCGGGGCGACGCCTATCGGTAGCTGGAACTGGGTCAGCACTGCGCCGCCGCCGTATTCGGGCGGCCTGGCGCATCAATCGACACTGGCTGCCGGGTTCCACCAGCACTACTTCACCAATGCCACGGCGTCCTTACAGGTCCAAACGGGCGACACCTTGTACGCCTATGTTTATCTCGACCCGGACAATCCGCCGAGCGAGCTGATGTTGTCGTGGTATGCGAACGGCAGCTGGGATCACCGTGCTTACTGGGGAGCGGATCTGATCACGCACGTCGGCACCAATGGCACCGACAGCCGGCGTTACATGGGACCGCTGCCGGCGACCGGCCAGTGGGTGCGTCTGGAAGTCCCCGCCAGCCCGGTCGGGCTGGAAGGCGCTGCGGTAACCGGGATGGCGTTTAGCCTGTTTGACGGGCGTGCGACATGGGATACGACCGGAGTCACGTCGACTCCGTCACTTGCCACAGTGGCTTTCAGCGATGCCACTTACAGTGTCAGCGAAGCGGGCGTAGCGGCGAGCATTACGGTCAGCCGCACGGGGGGCGCCAGTAGTGGCTTCACCGTCGACTACGCGACGGCCGATGGTAGCGCGTCGGCGGGCGCCGACTACACCGCCACGAATGGCACCCTGAGTTTCGCCGACGGCGAAGACAGCCAGAGCTTCAGCGTGCCGGTTCTCGAGGATGGACTGATCGAAGGCAATGAAACGATCGTGCTGACGCTGAGCGGCGCAAGCGGCGCGACCCTGGGTGCTGTGCCTGAGGCCATGCTGACGATCACCGATAACGACAGCAGCGATGTTGCCTGGATCGACGACGCCCTGCCTGCCGGGGCGAGGCAGTTCGGTAGCTGGAACTGGGTCAGCACTGCGCCGCCGCCGTATTCGGGCAGCCTGGCGCATCAATCGATACTGGCTGCCGGGTTCCACCAGCACTACTTCACCAGTGCCACGGCGCCCCTGCAGGTCCAGACGGGCGACACCTTGTATGCCTATGTTTATCTCGACCCGGACAATCCGCCGAGCGAGCTGATGTTGTCGTGGTATACGGGCGGCAGCTGGGTGCACAACGCTTACTGGGGAGCCGACCTGATCAACGTCGGCACCAATGGCACCGACAGCCGGCGCTACATGGGACCCCTGCCGGCGACCGGCCAATGGGTGCGCCTGGAAGTCCCCGCCAGCCAGGTCGGGCTGGAAGGCGCCGCGGTAACCGGGATGGCGTTTAGCCTGTTTGACGGACGTGCGACATGGGATACGATCGGAAGTACACCCTGGTGACACTGCCTTTTCGCTCTGAGCCGTAATGTGGAAATCAAGGGGTCCCGTGAAGAGACCCCTTGTCTTTTCTGGCGCGCCCGGAGAGATGGCCTCCCTCCGGTCGGCGCGTCGTCGGGCTTCGCCCTCCTCGGCTCGAACGCAGCCCTTTGGGCTGCATAGTTCGATCTCTTCGGCCGCAAAAAAATAGGGACCCAAATGGGTCCCTATATTTTTTGGCGCGCCCGGAGAGATTCGAACTCCCGACCGCTCGGTTCGTAGCCGAGTACTCTATCCAGCTGAGCTACGGGCGCATTGTCTGTTTTTGCAAAAGCTGTGGCGGAGAGAGAGGGATTCGAACCCTCGAAGGGGTATTAGCCCTTACTCCCTTAGCAGGGGAGCGCTTTCGACCACTCAGCCATCTCTCCATAGGGTGGTCCCCGCCGCCTATCGACCGGGGGCGCCATAGTACTGATCGGGATACTCGAGGTAAAGCCTTTGGGCGCTAATCGCCCGCTCCGCCCTCTGCACCCTCTCCCGAAGCTTTTTCGCTCTGAATTCGCTCGTAGATCTCTTCGCGGTGCACAGCGACGTCCTTCGGGGCATTGATCCCGATGCGTACCTGATTCCCTTTGACCCCCAGGACGGTGATCGTAATATCGTTCCCGATCATGACCGTCTCACCAGCGCGTCGCGTCAGAATAAGCATGATTTCCTGCTCCTGCCTTTTTTGGGGCTCCGCCCCTTTTCTTGTTACGCGTCGTACGTCCTAAACCGTTGTAATACTAGTCGATTTTGCGCCCAGATGCCCATATGGGCGAAAAAAAACGGCTGTTTTCGCAATTCCCCGAATTCTCACTGGCCCCTCGGCACCAACGTTCCTGACAGCCGGCGGCGCCGAATTGTAAACATTTGTGCCATTCACCCGATGTCGATTGTCCTGCGATCCGGCTGGAACGACACTGGTCGCCCGACAAAAAGGAGAACGACATGAGCGTAGCACGCATAACAGAAATCACGTCCGAGTCAGGAAAAGACTTCAAGACGGCAATCGATAAAGCCATCGATAAAGCAAACAAGACATTGGACCAGATCGAAGGCGCCTGGGTTAAGGACATGAAGGTGACGGTCAAGGACGGCAAGGTCGACAAGTACCGCGTCAACCTCAAAGTAACGTTTGTCCTGAAGTAGAACTCGAATTTCGAAGATCATCATGTCATCAGTCATGACGATGATTGTGAACATTTGTGACAGTGAGATGGATATCAACGTTGCTGCTCTACACTGCGCAGCAGACAAACTCGAAACACCTTATTGGAGATAAAACGTGGCAAAGACAATTGAAAGCATCGAGGGCATCGGCCCAAAACTCGGCGAAGCGCTGCGCGCCGCCGGTGTCAGAACAGTCGACGACCTGCTCGAGGCTGGCGCCAGCAAGCAAGCACGTGGTGCTTTGTCGGAAAGAACAGGTATCAGTGAGGTTCGCGTTCTGAAGTGCGTCAACATGGCGGACCTTTTTCGGATCAACGGTGTCGCCAGCCAGTATGCCGAGCTTCTCGAATGCGCGGGCGTCGATACAGTCAAGGAACTGAAGAATCGTAATGCAGTGAACCTGGCGAACACGATGGCTCAAGTCAATGAAGACAAAAATCTTGTACGCCGGACACCGTCCGTCAAAGTAATCCAGGACTGGATCTCGCAGGCCGCCAAGCTGCCGCCGAAGGTGACTTACTAAGACCCGCTTCGCAGGGCAAGTCGACGGCGGCACCTCAGCGTGCCGCTGTTCTTCTAATCAAGGGGAATGCGGTCATGAATTTCGAATCGATGTTTGAAACCTACAGGGCACACTCGGCAACACCTTGCCTAGCTTGCTCGGGGCAGTCGGTATCCTCGTCGTCGGCTGGTTCATTGCGATTCTGCTACGCGCTGGAACACGTCGGCTACTCAGGATAGTAGGTCTGAATGAGCGTATCGCCAGCAGCACTGACAACGAAGTCAATGCCGAAGCGTGGGGGGCGAGCGGCGTATTCTGGCTGGTCATGTTCCTCGTACTGATCGCGTTCTTCAACGTGCTGAATCTGGAAATCGTCTCGGCGCCGTTGCAGGCGCTCGTTACCAAAGTCTTCGAATTCGGCCCGAGTCTGCTCGCTGCCGCCGTACTCGCAATACTCGCTTGGGTACTCGCCAGCCTGGCGCGAGGACTAATAAGCGCAGCACTGGCGAAGACGACTCTGGACGAGAGAATCAGCAAAGAGGCTGACATGAAACCGGTCAGCCACAGCATCGGAGACGTGCTGTACTGGCTCATTATTCTGTTATTCCTGCCCGCGATCCTGGGCACGCTGCAGATGGAGGGCCTGCTGATTCCGGTGCAGGGCATGGTCGACAAGATCCTCACCATGTTGCCGAACATCTTCGCCGCAGGTCTCATTGGTCTTGTCGGCTGGTTCGTAGCCAAGATCCTGCGTGACCTCGTGCAGAATCTGCTTGGCGCTGTCGGCTTCGACAACCTTGGCGAAAAAGCAGGGCTGACCGGCAAGGTCAGCCTGTCACAGCTCGCCGGTTTGCTGGTTTTCATCTTCGTCTTCGTTCCGGCACTGGTCGCGGCACTCAACACCTTGCAGATAGAAGCAATCTCGGCTCCGGCAACCGAGATGCTCGGCGCATTTATGGCAGCCATTCCTGACATATTTGCCGCAGTAATCATCCTGAGCATCGCCGTTGTCCTCGCCAAATTTATCTCTGGTCTGATCGCCAGTCTGCTAGACGGACTGGGGGTCAACAGCCTGCCGGCAAAATTCGGCCTGGCCACGGTCGCCGAGAGCAATTTCTCGCTGGCGAAATTTGTTGGCAAAGTCGTAAGCGTATTCATCATTTTGTTTGCCAGCGTGGAGGCCGCGAATCAACTCGGCTTTGTTCAGGTCTCGGAAATCGTATCAACGCTGATCGAATTCACGGGGCAAGTCCTGTTGGGTGGCGTTATCCTGATGGCAGGATTCTGGCTTGCCGGGCTCGCGCACACTGCGGTCATCAAAGTCAGCGGCGACCAGGCGGCACCGTTAGCAGGCATTTTGCGAGCCGCGATTCTAGGATTGGTCCTAGCGATGGGACTGCGGGCGATGGGCATCGCGGACGACATCGTCAATCTGGCATTCGGGCTGGTTTTGGGCGCGGTCGCTGTTGCGTTCGCCCTGTCTTTCGGCCTCGGTGGCCGCGAGGCGGCCGGTAAACAAATGGAGCATTGGCTGGCGAATCTCCGCAAGAATAAGTAGACAGAAACAAAACCGTACAACAAGAATCACAGGGAGACACTTTATGAACAGAATTACATTGGGCCTGCCGCTTGCATTATTGCTGCTAGTGAGCGGTTGTGGCGATCGAGGCGACTCGACATCGGGCACGGAGACAGGCGTTGCAGACAAAGCCGACGCCGTACAAAGTGAGGCGGCCGACACTGCAAATGAAATCAAAGCTGGAAGCAGTGACATGCTTGAAGCTGCCGAAGAGGAAGGCGGTGATATGCTGGACGCTGCCAAAGAGGAAGGCAGTGATATGCTGAATGCTGCCAAAAGCGAAGGCGGCGACATGCTCGAAGCCGCCAAAGAAGAGGGTGGCGACATGCTCGAAGCCGCCAAGGAAGAAGCTGAAGATCTCGAGAATGATCTGAAGAAGAAGATGGGACTGGGCGACTAAAGCAAATTTGACGCTCTTTTCATTGAGCGCCGCGGGTTGAGAGGATTACGATAGCGATGTACCTGATCAGACCATGAACCACGATGCAGATTGTCCGATCAACGTCGATGATCCCTTCGCCCGCCGGCTGCTCAATCAATACCTCGAGCGCCGCAAGACCGATCTCCAGCGTCTGCGTGTTGCGCTCACTGAAAAAGACTTCTCCAGTATTCAGCTAACCGGACACAACCTGTTCGGCTCGGGCGCCGCGTACGGCCTGGAGGAAGTGTCGGCCCTGGGCGAAAAACTCGAGCAGGCCGCTAAATCGGAGCAAGCGGACCAAATCAGCACTCTGGTTGACGAACTGGAGCGTTTTGTGACCAGGGTCACCGTCATCTGAGTCGACTGGCGCGCCTTTCCGCCAAACGGCGCTACATAAGGTCTCGAGCAGCACAACCAGCGGCCCCGGTCAGGCGGTATAATGGCCTCGCAGGTTGCCCCAAGCCATGACAACTAAACGGCAGCCTTGCGCGGTGCACGGCGACAACTGGGAGAACAATTGCGAGTCGCGATCCTTGAAGATGATCCGGATCAGGCGGAGATAGCTTGCCTCTGGTTACAGGATGCGGGTTGCCGAGTTTACGACTTTGCCGATGCGCGGAGCTTTTTGCGTGCCGCGCGTCGCGAAAGCTTCGACTTGTACCTGCTGGACTGGGTGCTACCGGACATGAGCGGAATCGAGGCGCTCGAGAAGCTGCGCGACGAATTTGGCGATAACACGCCGGTCATCGTCGCGACGATCAAGGATGCGGAGAAGAACGTGGTACGTGCGCTGGAAGCCGGCGCCGATGACTATATCGTGAAACCGATGCGCAGAAACGAACTGGTTGCGCGCGTAAACGCGATCCTGCGTCGCGTAGCAGGAAGAACAAGTACCGCGAGTGCATTGGATACAGCACCGTATGAGATGAACATTGACAAGCGCCTGGTATCGCTGCGTGGTGAAAATATCCCGCTGACGAATCGGGAATTCTCACTCGCCGCATTTTTGTTTCGCAATGCCGGCAAGATGATTTCGCGCGACCATATTCTCGGAGAAATCTGGGGAATTGAAAGCAAAGACGTATCGACACGAACGGTAGACACCCATATTAGTCGTTTGCGAAAAAAGCTGTCGCTGAATGCAAAAAACGGTTGGAAACTGTCGGCGATTTATCAGCATGGCTATCGAATGGAAAGGCTTGATGACAGCGAGGACCTGGCATCACAGCCGTAAGCTGGAGACAACGTAATGGCAAGAAAACAGAGTCCGAAAAGAACGACAGCCGGCGATGAGATCGACGGCAATGTCGACAAGATCCGCGAAATATTGTTCGGCGGCCAAATGCGCGACTACGAAGGACGCTTTGCGGACCTCGAAAAACGGCTGTCACAACAAATCGCTCGTAAGGACACTGAGCTCGACAAGCGAATCGAGCGCCTGGATACCTACGCCAAACGAGAAGTCGATAAACTCGGCGAAAGATTGAAAGCCGAGCGAAAAGACCGGCTTGCCGATGCCAAGAGCGGCACACGCGACCTGAAAGAACTGACGCAGCAGGTCGAGACGTGGTTTGGCGAAGTAGAGGATCGAATCGAATTGGAGACGAAAGAACTCCGCGATGCGATGCACGAACAGAATGAAGAACTTGTCGCCCTGATCACCGACACTCGCGATCAACTGAACGCTGCCTTGGGTAGCCGGACGCGCGAGCTGGCCGATACCATGCTCGCCCGCGAAGATCTTGCGGGCCTGCTATCTGAAGTCGCGCTGCGGCTTAAGAACGACTTCAAGTTGCCGAAAGGCTGAAGGTCGGGCCAGAGCTCGTGAGTGACCTCGAAAAACTGAAGGACTTGCTGTTTGGCGCCGAGAAGCAGGTACTCGACTCGATTTCGGAGCGAGTCGAAAGCCGGGAATTGCGCTCCGCCGACGTAGCGGACATTCTTCCAGAATCCGTTAGCACCAGCCATCGCAAAGGCGGCGAGCTCGTCGAATCGCTGCGCGCGCCGGTGGGACAGTGCCTCCAACAAGAATTTCGCAGCGACCCGCAGGCCTATGGCGACGCACTTTATCCGGTTATGGGCCCGGCGATTCGCAAGTCCATCATGCACGCGCTGCGCACGTTTACTCAGCAAATAAACGAAGCCCTCGAACAAAGCCTTACACCGAAGGGCCTTTCATGGCGGGTGCAGGCCTGGCGCGCAGGTGTGCCGTTCGGCGACTTCGTCGTGCAAAAGACACTGCTGTATCGCGTCGAGCAGGCCTACCTGATCAGCCGTGAGAACGGCCTGCTGGTCGGGCATGCGCAACATGAGGCGGCGAGAATTAAGGACAGTGATGCAGTATCGGCGATGTTCACTGCAATTCAGGACTTCGTGAAAGAGTCATTCTCGCCGGACCGTACAGGCCGCCTCGAATCGGCGGATATGGGCGAGTTCACGCTGTGGGCCGTGCACGGTCCGCACGCCCTGCTGGTCTGCGTTATTCGCGGCGTGCCGCCCCGTTCGCTGCGAGCGGACCTCAGCGCCATCCTCGAGCGAATTCATTTTCGATATGGCGACGCCATCCGCACCTATTCCGGCAACACAGCAACCGTTCCCGACGTCGAAGAAGAGCTTGCCGCGTGCTTGCGGCTCGAAGCAAAGCAGCAGACGGGGTCCGCGAGAAAAGGCCTGTCATGGCCACTATTGGTGATTCTGTTTCTGATCGCCGGCGCAATTGGCTACTTTGCCGTAACGGGATGGCTGCATGCGCAGCAGGTCGCCAAACTCGATGCGGCGCTCGCCGAGACACCCGGGCTTTACGTCACAAACATCGGCTGGAACCGGCAGAAGATTCTGGTTAGCGGCCTGCGCGATCCGCTGGCACCGACCGTTGCCGCCGTTGCCGCGGCGAACGGGCTATCGGATGTCGAGATAGTTGCGGACATGCAGGCTTTTCAGTCACTGGATCCCGCGCTGCTTGTTCGACGAGCGGCCAACCGCTTTGGATTACCGGAAGGCGTCAGCTTCACTGTCGAGGGTTCGCGACTCATTGTCTCGGGCCCGGCGCCGGACGACTGGAGAGAAGAAGTCGCGCTGGCTTATAAAACGCTGGCAGGCATCGACGACGTGGAATTCACGATGTCTCCGCAGGAGAAAGCTGTGGCTGCGCCAGTTGTGGACGAAGGGCGAGTCGATGAAACCGCGGCTGCGCCAGTTGTGGATCAGGAACGACTCGATGCAGTCGTTCGGGAGCTCAATGGCGCCGGCATTCTATTTCCTGTCCGGAACAACGCTGACCGCGCAGAGTGCCGAAGCGCTGACCGCCTACGCTGACCAGCTGGAGGTGGCAGCTGCCGACCTCGCATTATCGGGCAGCAGGCTGAATTTGATCGCGACAGGATTCACGGATCCGGTTGGCACCCCCGAGGCCAATGCCCTTCTCGCACGGCGGCGCGCCGAGGCAATTGCGTCGGCACTGGTGGAGTTGGGCTGGGACGGCGAAATAATCACTCGCTCAGGCCCGGAACGGGCAACGGACGCTTCACAAGTTGATCCGTCGCTGCGGCGCGTCGATATCGAGCTAGAAAGTGTCGAGACAGCAACGACGCAATGACGATGATCACGAGCAAGGTCTGCATCGTCGGTGATTTTGCAGTTGGCAAAACCAGCGTCGTCGAGCGATTTGTCAACAGTCAGTTTTCGGAAAAGTACCTGACGACTATCGGCGTCAAAGTCGATACCAAGGAAATCGATCTGCCGCAGCGCGGCGTGCAGCAAAAACTCATTCTCTGGGATGTCGCCGGCACGGATCGCTTTGGCGACACTGAGTTTGCATACCTGCGCGGCGCGTCGGGTTATGTGTTCGTGGCAGACGGCACAAGGCCGCTTACGCTGGGAACAGCGGCCAGTCTTCGCGATCGATCTTTCGAACAGTACGGTGTGAAGCCCGCGGTTCTACTTGTGAACAAACACGATCTGACCAGTGCGTGGGACGTTTCCGAGCGACGGATTGAAAGGCTGCAAGCGCAATTCGGCCCGGTCTTCCTGACCAGCGCCAAAACCGGCGTCAAAGTCGACGATGCGCTGACTCTTCTCGCAGAGCATATTGTGGACCAGGCAATCGCAGACCAGCAATGAGCTTGCCGACGTCGGTCATTGAGTATCTGCAAAGCGATTTTGTCGCCGAGTCGCGGCCATTCTGTTTCTTGGTCGACAACGAGTATCGTCTTATCGATTTCTGGGGCGACCGGGACTGGCCGGGTCTGGCGGACATCACGGTCGGCGCGGACATGCTCGAATACGCTCCCTACCTGCTCGGTACGCTGGGACAGAAAACGCAGAGACTCAACTTCGTCTCCACGGGCAGTGGCGTGGTCGTTCATGTGCTCACGATCCCGCACGAAAATCATCACTACGTGATCCTCCTCGATGCGGGCCAGGCGCATGACTTCCTGCAGGAAAGGCAGCAGTCTTCGAATGAGCTGAGACTCATGCACGCGAGTCAGCAAAAGCTCGTTGCCCGGCAGCGGGATCTGATTGCGGAACTCGTCGAGGCCAAGGCCGAACTCGACCATCACCGCCGTGACATCGAGCGCAGCAGTGCGAGTAAGAGCCGATTCATCGCGATGATGTCACACGAGTTTCGGACGCCACTGGCTTCGATCGTCAACTATGCCGATCTCGCGCTCGAGCCCGATTCCGGGCCTACCGAGATGCACAAAAGCGTCGAGGCGATTGCACGTTGCGCTCGTCACCTGACGTCTCTGGTTGAAGCAATTCTCGACGACGCCCGTCTCGACGCCGGCCAGGTCCAGTTGCGGAGAAGAAACTTTGACCTGTTCCAACTACTCGACGATGTGGCTGCGATGATGGCGCCCCTTGCCGCGGAGAAGGGCCTGTCTTTCGCAACACTTGTCGATCCTGATGTACCACGTCACGTGCACGCCGACGATGTCTGTCTGCGGCAGATCCTGATCAACCTGCTCGGCAACGCCGTGAAGTTCACAGAGGAAGGCAGCATCCGGCTTTACGTGACCTACAACGATGGACGGCTGGTCGCCACCGTGAGTGACACCGGGCCGGGTATCAGCGCCAAGGATCAGGAACGCGTTTTTCGCGCCTTTGAGCGTGGTTCCGATCGTGTCGGTACGCGTACCGGCGCTGGCCTCGGATTGACGATCACGCTGCAGCTCGCCAAGCTCATGCGCGGCGAGATTTCACTGGACTCCTTGCCGGGCCAGGGATGCACAGTCAGCGTGCACGCGCCGGTCGCTGTCGCCAAGGACGCCATGCCTGACGACGCATTGGCCCCACCGGACGAAGCGTCTTATGCCACGCAGCAAAAGACGGTCCTGTTATGTGACGACGATGAAGACATGCTCGCGCTGCTCGAACACTATTTGCATCGTGCGGGCTACGCGATTGTTACCGTGTCATCGGGGACCGAAGCAGTCGCGAAAGCCGTCACGTTCCAGCCCGACATTGTGCTGATGGATGTTAACGTTCCCGGCATGAGCGGTGTCGATGCGGCTGCGGCACTTCGAGAGCGGAACTACCCGGGGCCGATAGTCGCACTGACTGCTTCAAAGCTCTCCGACGCGCAGAAAGACAGCTTTACGCGCTGCTTTCGCAAGCCTGCGCCGATGCAGCAGCTGTTGTTCGAAATCAAGCAGCTCACGCATACGGCCGAATCCTGAGAAAGCGAACCCGGGTGTTGCTTTTCGGCCTATGCGCCCAGGTGCTCAGCAACCCAGGCTGAAACCGATCCGAGTGCGGCATCGAGCGCGTCCGGATTGTTACCGCCGGCCTGCGCAAAGTCAGGCCGACCGCCGCCCTTGCCGCCGACTTGCTCCGCTATGGGCTTGATCAGGTCGCCCGCGCGAACGCGGTCGGTGTTGTTCTTGGTCACGCCCGCGGCCAGGCGAACGACACCGTCGTCAACCGAGCCCAGAACCACGATCGCGCTTTGCAACTTGTCCTTGTAGCGATCGACAGCTTCGCGCAGTGTCTTGGCGTCGGCGCCGTCGATGCGTGTCGCAAGTACTTTGATGCCGCCGATCTCCTGCACATCCTCGCTGCGGTCAACGGCGGATCCCGTCACAAGGGCCTGTTTGGCCGCGGCGAGTTCCTTCTCGAGTTCCTTGTTGCGCTTCAGCAGTTGCTCGACTTTCACGGATGCATTGTCGGGCTGGCTGCGCAGCAGACCGGCGATGCTGTCCAGGGATCTCTGCCTTGCGTCGAGCCAGTCGAGCGCGCCCTTGCCCGGTCACGGCTTCGATGCGCCGCACACCGGAGGCGACGCCGCCCTCTGAGGTAATTTTGAATACGCCGATATCGCCGGTACGTTCGACGTGCGTGCCGCCACAGAGCTCGACGGAGAAATCGCCGAAGTTCAGGACGCGCACCTTGTCACCGTACTTTTCGCCAAACAGCGCAATCGCACCGGACTCGATCGCATCGTCGTAAGTCATGAGCTGCGTATCGGCTGCGACATTGCGACGAATTTCCGCATTCACGATATTTTCGATCTCCAGCAACTGCTTAGCGCTGACGCCTTCGTAATGCGAGAAGTCGAACCGTAAACGGTCCGGCGCAACGAGCGAGCCTTTTTGCTGCACATGCTCGCCCAGCACTGCTCGCAATGCCGCATGCATCAGGTGCGTTGCAGAGTGGTTGAGGCGAATGGCCTGCCGACGTTTCGCGTCCACGTGTGCATCGACCGCGTCGCCGACGCTGATCTCTCCGGCCTGCACCGAGCCGTAGTGCACGTTGGCATTACCGCTCTTTTTGGTATCGACGACCGTGAACGAATGATCGCCGGCTTTTAGCGTGCCCGTATCGCCGATCTGGCCGCCGCTTTCGGCATAGAACGGTGTCGACGCCAAAATCACGGCGCCGTCATCACCGACACGCAGTTCGTCGACGGGCTTGCCATTGTTAAACAACGCAACGATCTCGCTTGAACTCTCGGTACCCTCGTAGCCCGAAAACTTCAGTTCGGTGGATACAGCGCCACCTTTCAGCGCAATCTCGGCGCCCTCTACAGGGACAGTGACATTTCCGAACTTGCTCGCTGCTTTCGCCATGCCGCGTTGACCGGCCATCGCAACGTCGAAGCCATCCTGATCAATCGTTAGTCCGCGCTCACGGGCAACATCCGAAGTCAGATCAACCGGAAATCCATACGTGTCGTAGAGCTTGAAGACGACGTCGCCCGGAATTTCCTTGCCTTTTAGCCCGGCAATCGCTGCGTCGAGAATTTCCATGCCCGAATCGAGCGTCTCGG
Source organism: uncultured Gammaproteobacteria bacterium (assembly GCA_963711285.1). Lineage (GTDB taxonomy): Bacteria > Pseudomonadota > Gammaproteobacteria > Steroidobacterales > Woeseiaceae > UBA1847. Next base: position 435,859 of record CAVQDJ010000013.1, read on the forward strand.
CAAAGCGTTGTTCCTCTTTCTTGAGCACCTTTTCGACATGCGCCTGGCCTTTTTTCAGCTCGGGATAGGCACCGCCCATCTCTTTGACGAGCGGCGCAACGAGTTTGTGGAAGAACAAACCGTCGTGCCCAAGTTTTTTGCCATGACGAATCGCACGGCGAATGATACGCCGCAATACGTAGCCCCTGCCCTCGTTACCGGGCAGCACGCCGTCGGCAATCAGGAATGCGCAGGCGCGAATGTGGTCTGCGATAACGTTGAGCGAACTCGAGCCGTCGTTTTTGACGCCGAGCAGCTTCGCCGCGGCCTCGATGACATGTGCGAACAGATCGATTTGATAGTTACTGTGCACGCCCTGCATGACCGCCGCGATACGCTCGAGGCCCATACCCGTGTCGACCGATGGTTCCGGCAGCGGCACCATCTCGCCATCGGCTGCACGGTCGAACTGCATGAAGACGAGGTTCCAGATCTCGACGTAACGATCGCCATCTTCGTCGGGCGAACCCGGCGGACCGCCTTCGACGCCGGGGCCGTGATCATAGAATATCTCGGTGCACGGGCCGCAAGGCCCGGTATCTCCCATCGACCAGTAATTGTCTTTCTCACCCATGCGCGAGAAGCGCCCGGGATCGATCTGCATCTCCTTGAGCCAGATGTCGGCAGCCTCATCGTCCTCTTCGAAGACGGTCACCCACAGCCGCTCCGGCTCCAGACCGAGAGTTTCAGTCAGAAACTCCCAAGCGTATTTGATCGCGTCACGTTTGAAATAGTCGCCGAAACTGAAGTTGCCGAGCATCTCGAAAAACGTGTGGTGGCGCGCGGTATAACCAACGTTCTCGAGATCGTTGTGCTTGCCGCCCGCGCGAACACAGCGCTGCGACGTCGCTGCTCGAACATAGTTGCGCTTATCCGAGCCCAGGAAGACATCCTTGAACTGCACCATGCCGGCATTGGTGAACAACAGCGTCGGGTCGTTGCCGGGCACGAGTGGAGAGCTCGCGACGACCTCGTGGTCGTGGTCGCGAAAGTAGTCCAGGAACGCCTGGCGCAGCTCGTTGCTCGTCATGGTCTTCATCAGGCGGATTCTAAGCTTATTCGTCGATCGCCGAAACAGCGGACTGAATGTGATCCTGCTCGAACCCTCGGGCCTGCAGGAAGCGCATCTGGCGTGCTTTTTCCTTGAAGTCTCGCGGACAGTCCGAGCCGAACTTCTTCACGCCGAACCTCCCGCGCCAGTGCGCACCAGTCCTGCCCGGCGTTGGCAAGGCCTTCGTCGATCAGGCTGTCATCGAGTCCGCGCTCTCGAAGCTCCGCCCGAATTCGCGCGGGTCCTTTGCCCTGATTGATGCGGGACTCGACGAACGCTTCGACGAAGCGCCGATCACTTTGCAGGCCGTCCTCGATGAGCTGCGCAATCGCGTCCTCGGAGACGCCGGACTTCGAAACCGAATCTGGTCAGCTTGTCGAACAGCTCCGCGCGGCCGTGCTCGCGCCGGGCGAGATAATCCATCGCCTTTTTGCGGGCTTCGACAGGATCTTCGAAACGATCGTCTTCGATCGGTCAGGCTTCCTTCGCGATGGCCTCTTCCTTGTCTGCGACAGGCGCGGCAACCGTTTCTGGCAGGAGTTTCGCGCGAATATTCGCCTCGATCTCGGCCGCGGTCTCGGGGTTCGCCTTGAGATAATCGCGGACGTTCTCTTTGCCCTGGCCAATGCGATCGTCGCCGTAGCTGTACCAGGAACCGGCTTTGTCGATCAGGCCATGCTGCACGCCGAGGTCGATGATCTCGCCTTCGCGGGAGATTCCCTTGCCGTAAAGAATTTCGAATTCAGCCATCTTGAACGGCGGCGACACCTTGTTCTTGACGACTTTGACTCGCGTCTGGTTGCCGATGACCTCGTCGCCTTTCTTGATCGCGCCGATGCGGCGAATGTCGAGACGAACCGACGAGTAGAATTTGAGCGCATTGCCGCCTGTCGTCGTCTCCGGGCTGCCGAACATGACGCCAATCTTCATGCGGATCTGGTTGATAAAGACAACCATCGCGTTCGAACGCTTGATGTTGCCGGTTAGTTTCCTGAGCGCTTGCGACATCAGCCGTGCCTGCAGGCCCATGTGTGAATCACCCATCTCGCCTTCGATCTCCGCTTTGGGCGTCAATGCCGCGACCGAATCGACAACAACGACGTCGACCGCGCCCGATCGGACCAGCATGTCGGTGATTTCGAGCGCCTGCTCGCCAGTATCCGGTTGTGAGACGAGCAGTTCGTCGACATTGACACCAAGCGCTTCGGCATACGTCGGATCCAAAGCGTGTTCCGCGTCGACGAACGCGGCCGTGCCGCCCATTTTCTGCGCTTCGGCAACGATCTGGAGCGTCAGTGTCGTCTTGCCCGATGCCTCCGGACCGTAGATTTCAACCACGCGTCCTTTCGGGACACCGCCGATCCCGAGTGCAACGTCGAGTCCGATCGATCCGGTCGATACCACGTCGATATCACGGGACATCGGGTTGTCGCCGAGACGCATGACCGAGCCTTTACCGAACTGCTTTTCGATTTGTCCGAGGGCTGCGGCGAGTGCTTTTTTGCGGTTGTCATCCATTGTTTGAGGTCATCCTGTAAGAGCGGCCGGAGCCGCGAGAAGCGGAAACGACGATTATTCCATAAAGGCCACGACGTGGCAGCAGAGTCCGACCCGACTATCCGGGCAGTACTTGAAGAAACGCGAAGAAAATCTCAGAAGTCTTTGACTAGTGGGCGGTATGTCACTCCACCGGGCTCAGAAACCGACTCGACGAGCTCGAAGCTCGACCATTCGAGGACGGCCGTCTGCGCCAATCGCTGCGTCTCGAACGTCCGCGCATTCCGGACTGCCGTGATATGCGGGCGATAAGCACGCTGGTACTCCGGATTGACGCCAGCCGCAAACACCTGACCCTTGAGGTCTTCTACGAGGCTTTCCAGCTCGGGCGGCACGGTCGGCGGGACCAGCGCCGCGATTTTCGGGCGTGGCCAGAATTCGAGGCGGTCAAAGCGCAGGCGAAACGGTTCGACCGTCACGACCTTTTTTATCTCGTGCAATTCGTCGATGCGCGCCTCGGGGAATTCACCGATATAGACCAGTGTGACGTGCCAGTTGCGGCGATCAATCGCCCTGCCCTCGACAAGCTTTGCCACCGGCGTAATGAAATCGCGCATTCGATCGCGCTGCCGGTGATCCGGCCACAACGCGAAGAACAGCCGTCGCGTGCTCACAGCCGATCCAGAACGCCCTGTATTGCATGCGCGACCGTGAGTTCGCGAACGAGTTCGCGGTCACCGTCAAAATGTTCGCGGCTGGTCTCGGTTCTGACCTTGCCGCTGTCTCTGACAGCCCAGGCGAACCAGACCGTGCCGACCGGCTTTTCGTCGGTGCCACCGCTCGGGCCCGCGATGCCGCTGACCGCGACCGCGATATCGGATCCACTCAGGTTCAATGCGCCCTCCGCCATTTCCTCGACGACCGGCTCGCTGACAGATCCGTGCTCGGCCAGTGTCTGATTTTTCACGCCGAGCATCGACTCCTTGGCGCCATTCGAATAGCAGACGATGCCGTAGCCAAAAACCACGGAACTGCCCGGAACGTCCGTCACGGCCTTGGCGACCCACCCGCCCGTGCAAGACTCGGCGGTCGACATCGCCTTGCCGGACTCGGTCAGGTCGGCAACGAGCGCAGCAGCCAGTTTGTGGATCGATTCGTGATCAGCCATTCAGTACGGACTCGTAAAGTTCGACATGCTTGTCGACCATCGTATCGATCGAGAACGATTTTTGCATCCGTTCCCTGCCGGCGGCCCCCATACGCGCTCTGAGCGCTTCCTGATCGATCAGCTTAAGGATCGCATCCCGAAGCGCTGCGACATCCCCGGCGGGCACGAGAATGCCGGTTTCGCCATCGCTCACGGCCTCGGCCAGCCCCCCGGCATCGAAGCCGACAACTGCCACGCCCGCGGCGGCAGCCTTGAGCGTTGCAACACCAAGTCCCTCAGCCAGCGCCGGATGCGCAAAAATATCGAAACACGCTCATGAAATCATCGAGATCATCGCGAAAGCCCGCGAACTGCGCGACCTCGCCGAGACCCAGAGAAGCCGCCTGCGCGCGAAGCTGGTTGTTGAGGTAGCCCTCGCCAAAAATCAACAGCCGTATCCCTGGATGGCTGTGCAAGACTTCGGCAACGGCCTGCAGCAGGTAGCGATGCCCTTTGCGCGGAATCAGCTGCCCGGCCGCCGCGATCACGACCGCCCCCTCGGGTATGCCGAACTCGGCTCTGAATGCAGCCAGGTCGGCGGGCAGCGAGAATTGTCCGCGTGTCCACGGCGCTGCGAATGACTTCGATGCGGTCAGCGTCGACATCGTGCTCGCGGAGCACCTGGGCTATGGCTTCGGAGATCGCGATAATCTTCCTGAACGGCCGATAGCGTAGCGCAGCCATGAGCCGCATCTCGGTGTTGTCGACGCGTCTCGAAACAACGGCTGGAATATCGGCAAAGCTCGCGGCCAGTCCGCCCAGCATGTCCGCACCGCGCCGGCTGTGGCAGTGCACGAGATCGGGCCGCGCCGTTTGCAGGTATTGCGTCAGCCGATACGCGAACGGCAGGTCCAGATCGCCGGCGCAGAAAAGGTTGCGAACCGGTATGCCGGCGGCGCGAGCCGCTGCATCGACGCCTGATCCGGGCGGGCAAACGAGCGTGCAGTCGTGGCCGCGGTCGATCAGCGCGGCAACAAGGTACACAACCTGCTGCGGTCCACCATAAAGATGGCGCCCGGTTTCGACATGCAGTATTTTCATAGTCCCGGAAATAACAATCGCCCCGAGTCATGATAGCTCGAATCGACGCATACGGGAGACACATGCGCGCCGGCACACTGATCGCTCGATCATGAAAAAAAGTCTGCGGATCTTCTGGTCGCATACGAAACGCAGCATGCGCGATCTCTCGCCGATCGTGATCGTCATTGCGTTTTTTCAGTTCCTGGTACTCAGGCAGCCGCCGGACGGCCTCTTCGGGCTGATCATTGGCGCCATTGTCGTCGTCATAGGCCTCACGTTCTTTATTTATGGGCTCGAGCTTGCTTTGTTCCCGATCGGCGATTCGCTCGCGATCGCGCTGGCGCGCAAGGGCAGTGTGTTCTGGCTACTCACCTTCGCGTTTTTTCTCGGCTTCGGCACGACAATCGCCGAGCCGGCCCTGACGGCGATTGCGAACGAGGCGTCGCTTGTAGCCGCGGCGGACGGCGCGATAAAAGACACCGAGGAAGCACGTGGCAATTACGTGCTCGGGCTGCGTATCACGGTGGCGCTGTCCGTCGGCACGGCCCTTGTCCTCGGCGTACTGCGCATCCTCCTCGGCTGGTCGCTGCCGCTGATGATCATCTCGGGCTACGCGCTGGTCGTCGCCATCACGGCGATTGCGCCGGCAGACATCGTCGGCATCGCCTACGACTCGGGCGGTGTAACGACATCGACGGTCACCGTGCCGCTCGTCACGGCGCTGGGCGTCGGGCTCGCGTCGTCGCTGCGCGACCGCAATCCGATGACCGACGGTTTCGGCCTGATCGCATTCGCGTCGTTGACGCCGATGATATTTGTCATGCTGTACGGCGGGATAATCCAGTGGATCTGATCGTCTCGAGTATCGCCACAGTCATGGCAACCGGCGCCGACGTCCTGCCGATCGTGCTCTTTATTTTCCTGTTCCAGGCCTTCGTGATCCGCAAGCCGCTGCCGCATGTCGGTCGCCTGCTGGTCGGCATCGGCTTCGTCATTATCGGTCTCGGCCTGTTCCTGATCGGGCTGGAACAGGCGCTGTTTCCGGTTGGCCGCCTGATGGCCGAGCAGCTCACGGCGCCCGAGGCGCTGGTTGGCGACGCGAACGTCCGGCACTGGGGCGCCTACCTGTGGGTTTACGCCTTCGCGCTGTCCATCGGCTTCGCCACGACGATCGCGGAGCCGGCCCTGCTCGCCGTTGCCATGAAAGCGCATGAGGTGTCGGGTGGCGCCATCCATGTGTGGGGCTTGCGCGTTGCCGTTGCGATCGGCGCCGCGGTCGGCGTATGCCTCGGTACCTACCGCATCATCGCCGGATTGCCGTTGCAAACCTTCATAATGGTGGGTTACCTGGTCGTTGTCGTACAGACGATCTGGGCGCCCAAGCTCATCATTCCGCTCGCCTACGATTCCGGCGGCGTGACTACGTCTACGGTCACGGTGCCACTGATCACGGCCCTTGGACTGGGCCTCGCCGAGACGATACCGGGCAGAAGCCCGCTGCTGGACGGCTTCGGTCTGGTCGCGTTCACCTGCCTGTTCCCGATCATTTCGGTGCTCGCGTATGCGCAACTTGGCGCCATAATGAGTCGCCATCGCAAAGCGAGGCGACAGAAGGAAGACGATCGGGGCGATCCCGATATTTTGGAGGAAATCTGATGCATTTCAAACTGTTGATCGTCTTCGTGGAGGATTCGAAGACCGACGACGTGCTCAAGGCGGCCCGCGAGGCGGGCGCAACGGGGTGCACCGTCGTGAACAATGCCCGCGGCGAGGGTTACGACGCGCCGAAGAGCTTCTTCGGCCTGACCCTAACCACGCAAAGAGACGTAATCATGCTGCTCGTCGAGAAACATCTGAGCCGCGAGATACTGGAGCACATCGGCGTGATCGGCGAGTTCGATGAAGAACCAGGTACCGGTCTGGCTATCCAGATCGATGTCGAAGACGCGATCGGCGCACTGAGTCAGGCCGAACACATTGTAGAGATGGTGGAGGAACAGCTATGAGCAACCCCGACTGGGTTTCCGTGCGCAAGGCCATGCGCACCGACGTGTCCTTGATAGATGGACGCAAGAACGTCCTCGATGCGCTTCGGCTGATGCGAGACGGGCTCGCTACGAGCCTGATCGTCGAGAAGCGATCGGACAAAGACGAATACGGCATTCTGACCTTGTCCGACATCGCCAAGCAGGTCATCGCGCGTGACAAGGCGCCGGAGCGCGTGAACATCTTCGAAATCATGACCAAGCCGGTCATCTCCGTGCATCCGGAAATGGACATCCGCTACTGCGCGCGGCTCTTCGACCGCTTCGGCATTCGCCGCGCGCCGGTCATCGAGAACGGCAAGGTGATCGGCATCATCAGCTATTACCACCTCGTGCTCGAGGCACTTCCTGACCTCGGCTAGACACCTGACCGATGAGCAGCGAGCCGACAGCAATCCACACGCCGATGATGCGCCAGTACCTGGCCATCAAGGCCGAGTACCCGGATATGCTCGTGTTCTATCGCATGGGAGACTTCTACGAACTCTTTTATGACGATGCCAGGCGCGCGGCGAAGCTGCTCGACATCACGCTGACGTCGCGTGGCAAGTCGGGCGGCAATCCGATACCGATGGCTGGCGTGCCCTATCACGCGGTCGAGGGCTATCTCGCCAAACTCGTTCGCAAAGGCGAGTCCGTCGCAATCTGTGAGCAGGTGGGTGACCCGGCGACGAGCAAGGGCCCCGTCGACCGACAGGTGACGCGCATCGTAACGCCCGGCACGCTGACCGACGAAGCTTTGCTCGCAGAAAGCCGCGACAACCTGGTCGCATCGGTCTTCGCCGAAGGTGATCGGATCGGAATCGCCTGGCTGGACCTTGCCGGCGGGCGCTTTCAGCTGACCGAGGTACCGGATATCGAAGCCGCTCGCGGCGAGCTCGAGCGATTACGGCCGGCCGAGATTATCGTCGACGAAGACCAGACACTTGGCGAATCCTTTAGAGACGGCATTCGAGTGACCCGGCGGCCGCCATGGCATTTCGAACTCGACAGCGCGACGCGCCTGCTTTGCGCACAGTTTGGTACGCGCGACCTGAGCGGCTTCGGCTGTGACGATTATTCACGCGGCGTCGCGGCCGCCGGCGCACTTATGCAGTACGTCACGGACACACAAAAAGCTGCGCTGCCGCACCTGCAGTCTATCGTCGCAGAACGGCGTGAGGACGCAGTCATCATGGATGGCCCTACGCGGCGAAATCTCGAACTCGAAGAATCGTTGAGCGGCCATCACGAACACACGCTCGCCGGCGTTATGGATCGTTGTCAGAGCCCGATGGGGTCACGACTGCTGCGCCGCTGGATCCAGCGGCCGCTCCGAGACCCGACCGTCCTGCGCGCTCGTTACCAGGTCGTCGAGACGCTGCTCACGACCGGAGCGGTTACCCCGCTGCAGGCGAGCATCAATGGCATCGGTGATGTCGAGCGCATCCTGTCGCGCGTGGCTCTGCGGTCCGCCCGGCCGCGCGATCTTCGTCAGCTCGCCGAAGCGCTCTCGCGCTTGCCCGAACTTCGCCGGCAAATCCGCGAGCTCGAGTCCCCGCTGCTCGCCGAGTTGCATGAACAGATTGGCGAACATCGCCGGCAACATGAGCTGCTGGGCAAATCGATTATCGATAACCCGCCAATGCTGATTCGCGACGGCGGCGTTATTGCAGATGGTTATGACGACGAGCTCGATGAGCTGCGCGCGATTGCCGCGAATGCCGACCAGTACCTGCTCGACCTCGAGGCGCGCGAGAAAGAACGTACCGGGATTGCGACACTCAGGCTTGGCTATAACCGGGTGCACGGGTACTACATAGAAATAAGCAAAGCGCAGGCCGACAAAGCACCGGTCGAGTACGTGCGGCGGCAGACGCTCAAGGCGGCCGAGCGCTACATAACGCCCGAACTCAAAGCGTTCGAAGACAAGGTTCTTGGTGCGCGCGAACGGGCACTCGCGCGCGAGAAACACCTTTACGAAGCGTTGCTTGACCAGCTTCACGAGGTGCTGGGTGAACTGCAGCTCACGGCAGCCGGTCTTGCGGAGCTCGACGTATTGAGCTGTTTCGCGGAGCGCGCCGACGCGCTCTCCCTGTCGCAGCCAGAGATTGCCGACACGCCCTGCATCGAAATCAGGGGCGGCCGTCATCTTGTCGTCGAACAGGTCATCGAGACGCCGTTCGTCGCCAACGACCTGTCTGCTCGATGCATCGCAACGCTTGCTCGTGATCACGGGCCCGAACATGGGCGGCAAGTCGACCTATATGCGGCAAACGGCGCTGATCGCGATACTCGCGCACATCGGCAGCTTCGTGCCGGCGGAAAGTCTGCGCATCGGGCCTGATCGATCGTATCTTTACGCGCATTGGCGCATCGGATGATCTTGCGGGTGGCCGATCGACTTTTATGGTGGAAATGACCGAGACCGCAACGATTTTGCACAACGCCACAGAACAAAGTCTCGTACTCATGGATGAGATCGGCCGCGGCACGAGCACATTCGATGGTCTCTCGCTCGCCTGGGCCGCTGCGCATTACATGGGCGAGACCGCGCAGGCGTTCACCTTGTTCGCCACCCACTATTTCGAACTTACCGCACTCGCCAATGAGCTGCCCGCCTGCAGCAACGTGCACCTCGACGCCACCGAACACCGCGGTCAGCTCGTATTCCTGCACGCCGTCAAACCGGGTCCGGCGAATCAGAGTTATGGCTTGCAGGTCGCGGCGCTCGCCGGCGTGCCGAAAGAAGTCATTCGCCGCGCACAGAGTTACCTCAAGACGCTCGAGTCACTGCAGGCGGTTCATGTGGATAGCCCCCAAGGCCAGTTAGCCGTTCACGGCCGAGGAGCCCGACATTGACGACGCCTTGCGCGACGCGCTGGACGAAGCTCGACCCCGACGCGATGACGCCGCGCGAAGCGCTTGCAGCGTTGTACAGACTCAAAGATCTGTAGGCAACCGTTCCTGCAAGTCGTCTCGCAGGAATTCGCCGCGCTTGAAAAAAGCCGCGACCTGGTCCGCCACATCGGCCGAGACCAGCATGGTCTTATGGCTGACCGGCATGCAGATATGGTCTTTCGCGCCGTCGAGCTGCGTCTCGCGACACGGCGACCGAGCCATCGTTGTCGCCATCGAAGCGCGTGACCAGCCGGCCCATGCCCAGTCCCACCGTTCCGGCGATGACGCCGACGTCACGGTCATGGCAAACGTGCGAGGCCCACTCGTTGGCGGTCTCATGCACGACGCCGGCTGGCAGCGAGCGCCCCAGGATCCGCTCGCCCCAGTCTTGCGTACTCAGAAAAGCGGCAGCCCGCGACCCGGTGAGCGGAGACCCCATGCACACGACGCGTCCGGGTACGGCATCGGGATCGTTCGCGAGCATGCGCAGTGCGATGACGCCGCCGAGGCTGTGACCGAGAATATGCGTCGCGTCCAGTTCCTTCGCGCGAATAAACTTAGTGAGTGCGGCGGCGTTTTCATCGAGCGTGCCGCGTACCGAGCGATAGTTAAAGAGCAGCACGTTCATGCCGTACTCTTTCTGGAGCCTGCGCTTGATCAAGGTCAATGCGAGGCTGTGCGACCAGATGCCGTGAATGCAGATGACGTTGTTGACCGACCTCAGATCCTCAGCATCTGCAGAGCGTCTTTGTTCGTCCAGGACCATACTTTATTAATCGCCTCATCAACGGGCAGCCAGCAAGATTCGGAATGCTCGGCCGCGTCCAGAACGATATCCGGTGTGTCGGGCAGACGATACCTCCATTCATATTCGACATTCTCGACGACTCCGGGTTCGAAGCGATGCCGCCAGCGAGGATCGATAACGAACTTCCGGCTGACGCCAGAGTACGTGAGCAGGCCCTCGTCCGTTAGTCCGGTTTCCTCGAATAACTCGCGAGCGGCTGCTTCTGCATGAGATTCGCGTTCATGCAGGCTGCCGGTTACCGACTGCCAGAAATCAAATGGCTTCGCGCGCCGGAGCAATAAGACCTGACCGTCGTCGGTGTGAACGACGACGAGGACGGAGACCGGACGGCGAGACAATTTTTTGCTAGTCGCTGCGCGGCGCCCGTAAACGAATACCGGCTTCCTTGAGCTGCTCGGCCGAGACTACGCCCGGCGCATTCGTCAGCGGGCATTGCGCAGATTGCGTCTTCGGGAATGCGATTACGTCGCGAATGCTTTCGGCGCCCGCCATCAGCATGACAATGCGATCAAGGCCAAACGCGATGCCGCCATGCGGCGGGCAACCATACTCGAGCGCGCGCAGCAAAAAACCAAACTTTTCTTCGGCCTGCTCCTCACTGATATTGAGCAGCTGGAAAACCGCCGACTGCATGCGCTGATCATGTATACGAATCGAACCGCCACCAAGCTCAAGTCCGTTCAGGGCCAGATCATAAGCCCGGGACAAAGCGTTGGCGGGATCGGCAAGCAAGGCATCCGGATCGTCGTTGACCGGAGCGGTAAACGGATGGTGCAATGGGTCCCAGGACTTCGTGTTGGGATCCTGCTCGAACATCGGGAAGTCTACGACCCAGATCGGTGCCCAGCCTTCGGCGACCAGGCCGCGGTCTTCTCCGAGCTTCACGCGCAGCGCTCCGAGCGCGTCATTAACGACGCGCGCCTTGTCAGCCCCGAAGAAGATCAGATCACCTGTCTTCGCGCCGGTGCGTTCCAGTATGCCGCTCACCGTGGCATCCGGAAGGAACTTCATGATTGGTGACTGAAGCCCGTCGCGACCTGCGTCAACATCATTGACCTTGATGTAAGCGAGACCCTTTGCGCCGTAGCGCCTGACGAAGTCCGTGTAGTCATCGATAGCCTTGCGCGTCAGCTCGTTGCCATTCGGCAGGCACAAGGCAGCGACACGGCCTTCGGGATCGGCAGCCGGCCCGGCAAAAACCTTGAATTCGACCGAGTCCATCAGGTCGGAAACTTCGATCAGTTCCAGGTCGATGCGAAGATCAGGCTTGTCAGAACCGTAGCGCTGCATCGCGTCCGCATAGCTGATGCGTGGAAACGGCGACGGCAGGTCGACGTCGAGCACTCTCTTGAACAGATGCCGTACGAGCCCTTCCATTTCTCCGGTAACGCCCGCCTCGTCAACAAAACTCATTTCGACATCGAGCTGAGTGAATTCGGGCTGACGATCGGCGCGCAGGTCCTCGTCACGGAAGCAACGCACAATCTGGTAGTAGCGATCGAGACCGGACATCATCAACAGCTGCTTAAACAACTGCGGCGACTGTGGCAATGCGAAGAACTTGCCTGGATTCGTGCGGCTGGGAACGATGTAATCCCGGGCACCTTCAGGCGTCGCCCTTGTCAGCATCGGTGTCTCGACGTCGACGAAGCCGTCACCGTCAAGGAACTCGCGCATCGCCATCGTTACTTTGTGCCGCAGGCGCAGGTTGTTGAGCATATCCTCGCGTCGCAGGTCGAGGTAGCGATACTTCAGACGCAGTTCCTCGTTGGCCTGCTCGTCGTGATGAAATGGTGGTGTTTCCGAACGATTCAGGACGGTCAGCTCCTGCGCCAGGACTTCGACCTGACCGGTCGTCATGTTCGGGTTTATCGTGCCCTCGGGACGCTCTCGTACGCGTCCTTTGACCGCAAGAACATACTCTCCGCGAATGCGCTCGGCCTCGGCGAAAATTTCCGGCCGATCGGGGTCGAACACGACCTGCAACAGCCCCTCACGATCGCGCAAATCGATGAAGATGACACCGCCGTGGTCGCGACGCCTGTGCACCCAGCCACAGACCTCAACGTCCTGTCCGATCAGCGTTTCATCAACTTGTCCGCAATAGTGGCTGCGCATCGTAAGTTCCGAGAATCCGGCCCAAAAAAGAGGCGGAATGGTACGGCCTGAGCCACGAATATACAACCGCCGGAGCGCCGGGCGTAATAACCGCGGCCGGGATATTGCTTATCGGAAGTAAAGCGCAGCGCAGCGAGCCATGAAGATAAGTAATATCCCGGCCGCGGTTAATCCTCGGGCATTTTGAGCGGCAACTCAGCCGTCTGCTGCTTCGACCAGGTCGGGACGACCACCCCGAGCGACATAATCAGTTTGACGGCCTCGTCCACTTCCATGTCCAGTTCGATCGCATCTTTCTTGGGCACGATTATGATGAAGCCCGACGTTGGATTCGGCGTGGTCGGCACAAAGCAACAAACAACTTCCTCACCGGTGCGGCCCTGAATCTCACCTATGTCGGTGGCCGTCTGAAAAGTCAGGGAATAAATGCCTTTACGAGGATACTCGACCAGCAGGACCTTGCTAAACGCCTTGTCCGAATCGGAAAACACGATCTCAGCAAAATTCTTCGCCGCCGAGTAGATCGATCGCGCAACGGGAATCCGGTCCATCAGTGATTCCCAGCCACCAATAAATTTGCGGCCAACAATATTTGCAGCGAGCAGGCCGGTCACCAACAGCACAATGATCGTCAGAATTGCGCCGAGCCCGGGAATCGATACTCCGAGCCACGTCTCTGGTTGAAAACGCTCCGGCACGTATCTGAGTGACCTGTCCATCAGACCAATTAACACGCGGAACAGGAAGATAGTGATGCCCAGCGGCAACCACACAAGCAGTCCGGCGACGAGATAACGACGGAGACGTTTCATCATAGTGGTGTCAGGCCTTGCTCGCTTTTTTGTCCGACGACGGTTTTGGTTTCGCCTTATCGTCACTCTTGTCCGTCGCCGCTTTGTCTTTGGGCTTCGACGGCGCCGATTCGCCGTGCAGGTTGCGCTGGTTGTCCTTTTTGAAGTCTGTTTCGTACCAGCCAGAACCTTTCAGCCGAAAACGCGGAGCGGAAAGTAGCCGCTTCAGGCCGGGCTTGCCACACGCAGGGCAATCCACGAGTGGCGCGTCCGCAATCTTCTGCAGCGCATCGAGCGTGTGATTACATTCCTGACAGGCATACTCGTAAATCGGCATGCACGCAACTCCTTGGGTTTTGCGGATTATAGTGGTCGCCCGCCCTGCGGGCGAATTATCTATGCCGCATTCTGGAAATCGAGGCGATCATCAGTGACGCCAACCTCGATGACATCACCCGGCTTGAACTTGCCCTGGAGTATCTCCTGCGCCAGGGGATTCTCAACCTGTTGCTGAATCGCACGTTTGAGCGGACGCGCCCCGTAGACGGGATCGAAGCCGGCTTCAGCAAGTTTGTCCCGGGCAGCCTCCGAAAGCGTGATTCGCATATCGCGATCAGCGAGACGGTCGTGCAGGTAGCCGAGCTGAATGTCGACGATGAGCCGTATGTGCTCGCGACTCAGCGGGTGGAACACAACCACGTCATCGACACGATTGATGAACTCCGGCCGAAAATGCGTGCTGACGACCTCCATCACGGCGGACTTCATTTTGTCGTATTGTTCCTCGCCCGCCAGTTCCTGAATCATCTGCGACCCGAGATTGGATGTCATGACAATGACCGAGTTACGAAAATCGACGGTACGACCCTGACCGTCGGTCAGCCGTCCGTCATCGAGCACCTGCAGCAGCACGTTGAACACGTCGGGATGCGCTTTCTCGACCTCGTCGAGCAGGATCACCGAATATGGGCGGCGCCGAACGGCCTCGGTCAGGTAACCGCCTTCTTCGTAGCCCACGTATCCGGGCGGGGCGCCAATTAGCCGGGCAACAGAGTGCTTTTCCATAAACTCCGACATATCGAGGCGCACCATCGCATCGTCGGTATCGAAAAGGAAGTTTGCGAGCGCTTTGGTGAGCTCCGTCTTGCCGACGCCGGTTGGCCCGAGAAACAGGAACGAGCCGATCGGCCTTCTCGGATCTGATAAGCCTGCACGCGAACGGCGAATCGCATTCGCAACGACCCTCACGGCCTCTTCCTGACCAACAACGCGCTTCTGCACCTCGGATTCCATCTGCAGAAGTTTGTCCTTCTCGCCCTCGAGCATTTTGGAGACCGGAATACCGGTCCACTTGGAGACGATCTCCGCAACTTCCTCGTCGGTTACGTTATTACGCAGCAAGGTCGTCTCCTTGCCTTCAGCCTGCACGGCCTCTGCCAGCTGCTTCTCGAGTTCGGGAATCCGTCCGTACTGCAATTCCGACATGCGCGCGAGGTCGTTTGCACGATGAGCTGTTTCCAGCTCCAGGCGCGCGCGCTCTAGCTCTTCCTTAATATGTGTGGCGCCCTGCATGGCAGCTTTTTCGGCCTTCCACACCTCCTCGAGATCGGCAAATTCCCTCTCGAGATCACCGAGCTGCGTCTCGATGTCCTCGAGCCGCTTGCGTGATGCGTCGTCGGACTCTTTCTTGAGTGCCTCACGTTCGATCTTGAGTTGAATGATCCGCCGCTCGAGTATATCCATCGCCTCGGGTTTCGAGTCGATCTCAATGCGAATGCGCGAGGCCGCTTCATCGATCAGGTCGATCGCTTTGTCGGGCAGCTGGCGGTCGCTGATGTAGCGATTCGACAGCGTCGCAGCAGCTACGATGGCGCGATCCGTGATTTCGACACCATGATGCACCTCATAACGCTCTTTGAGTCCACGCAGAATTGCGATCGTGTCCTCGACCGTCGGCTCTTCGATCAGCACTTTTTGAAAACGGCGCTCAAGCGCTGCGTCTTTTTCGAGGTACTTGCGATATTCGTCGAGCGTCGTCGCACCGACGCAGTGCAGCTCGCCGCGCGCAAGCGCCGGCTTGAGCATATTGCCGGCGTCCATCGAACCTTCTGCCTTGCCGGCGCCAACCACTGTATGCAGTTCGTCGATGAACAGAATGATCTGACCTTCCTGCTTCGACAGATCGCTCAATACGGCTTTGAGACGTTCCTCAAACTCACCGCGGAATTTGGCACCGGCAATCAATGAGCCCATGTCGAGTGACAATATCCGCTTGCCGCGCAGTCCTTCGGGAACCTCATTGTTCACGATGCGCTGCGCGAGTCCCTCAATGATTGCAGTCTTGCCGACTCCGGGCTCGCCAATCAACACGGGATTATTCTTGGTGCGACGCTGCAGAATCTGGATCGTGCGCCGAATCTCATCGTCGCGACCGACAATCGGATCGAGCTTGCCCTGCTCGGCGCGCTCCGTCAGATCAATCGTGTACTTCTCGAGCGCCTGACGCGTGTCCTCGGCATTCGGATCATTGACCTGCTGCCCGCCACGCAAGTCCTCGATCGACTTTTCGATCGCGCCACGTACGCCTCCCGCCTGCTCCATAATCGCTAACAGCGGTGACTTGGCGTCCATTGCCGCCAGGACGAATAGTTCGCTCGAGATGTACTGGTCGTTGCGCTCTTGCGCAAGCTTGTCCGTGAGATTAAACAGTTTGCTCAGGTCGTTGCCGATGTGTACATCACCACCGGCGCCCTCGACCTTGGGCAGGCGATCAACCGCGTCACCGAGCTGCGAACGAAGCAGATTGACGTTTACGCCCGATTTCGTCAGCAACCCGCGCACAGTGCCACCCTGCTGATCGAGCAGCGCAACCATCACGTGTGCCGGCTCGATGAACTGGTGATCCTGGCCGACAGCCAGCGACTGTGCCTCGGCGAGCGCCAACTGGAATTTGCTGGTCAGTTTATCCAAACGCATTGAAACCCCTTAGTCCCGGCCCCGGGTGTAAACATTCACAGTGAAATGACGGCGCGCTCGCCATTTTCAAGGGAGATTTTGCCTAGCTGGGCCGAAAAATGAAGCTGGACAGCCGCCCGGTCTCTCCATCACGGCGGTACGAGTAGAAGCGCTTCGCGTCAGCGAAGGTGCACAGACCGCCGCCAAAGATCCCGGCGACGCCGATACTGGCCAGACGCTGCGTTGCAATCAGGTAGAGATCGGCCTGCCAGCGGCCACGTTCGTTTGCCACAAAAGCCTCCTCGGAAACCGGGCTGCTCGCAAGAAACGCTGCCCTTACCTCCCCTCCAACTTCGAAGGCAGGCTGGGAAATCGCCGGCCCGAGCCAGGCCAGAATATCCTCGGGCAGCGTCGCCATTGCCGCCAGTGTCTGTTCGATGACGCCGGCAGCCAGGCCGCGCCAGCCGCCGTGCACGGCCGCAATCTCAGTCCCGTCGGTCGAGCACAGGAGAATCGGCAGACAGTCGGCTGTGCGGACAACGCAAATGGCAGGTGCACAATCGGCAGTAATTGCGTCAGCTTCTGGCGGCCCGGCGCTGAAGTCGTCCGATCCATAGCGAACCACCCGAGCGCCGTGTACCTGTTTCAGCCACTGCGGCTGTGCGGGCAGCTCGAAATTACTGTCTCGCGGTATTGTGCCTGCAACCACGCCGCCGGGCGCAGGCCAGTCCGCCCGAATCCAGTCCGTCGTCATGTGGCATCCCGGCGCAATACGTCCAGCAGCTTTTCGAAGTCTGCCGGCGGCGCAACCTCGAAACTCAGCGCCTCGCTGTTTCCGGGGTGTACGAACTCGAGCTTCGTGGCGTGCAGCGCCTGACGCCGGAAACCACGTAACGTCGCGACAAGTTCGTCGCTCGCGCCTGCAGGCAGCGCCAGGCGCCCTCCGTACACGGGATCTCCAAGCAATGCATGCCGGCGGTGCGCAAAGTGCACCCGTATTTGATGCGTTCTGCCCGTCTCGAGCTTTACCCTTATGCAGGTGTGTGCGGCGAAACGCTCGAGCACCGTGTAATGCGTAATGGCCGGCTTGCCGCCGTCGCGCACACTCATGCGTTTGCGGTCCACACGATGTCGCCCGATCGGCGCGTCGATCCGGCCGCCGCCGGTCAAAACCCCATTGCACACGGCCACGTAGAAACGCGCGATATCCCGGTTTGCCAGCAGGCGGACAAGCGCCGTATGCGCTGGCAGCGTCTTGCCAATCAGCAGCAAGCCACTGGTGTCCTTGTCGAGACGATGGATGATGCCGGCGCGCGGCAACTCCTCGAGTTGGGGCGCGTGGTGCAGTAGTCCGTTCAGCAGTGTTCCGCCAGCGTTGCCAGCGCCAGGATGCACGACCAGTCCTGCCGGTTTGTTGATCACGATGAGGGAATCATCCTCGTGCACAACGTCCAGGGCGATCGGCTCGGGTTTCGCCGCTACGGTGATCATGGGCTCCGCCTGCAGCGTGACCTGCTCGCCGCCCTGCACGGCATCCCTGGGACGCGGGCTGACGCCGTCGACACTGATCGCGCCATCGAGCAGCCAGGCCTTGAGCCGGCTCCGCGAATATTCCGGAAACAACTTGGCCAGGGCCTGGTCCAATCGCTGGCCAGCGAGTTCAACCGGAATCGTCTTTGTTGTCGGGTCCGCGTTCATCGTAACGCCAAGTCTACGGTATACTCGCCGACTTGGCCGGCCCCGGGGCTCGGCCAAAGCATCGGCAAAGACCGCAAACGGAACAATACCGCAGTATGAAAATCGGAAAAGACATCAGGATATTGCTTTTGCGCGCGCGCGACATGCTGCGGTTGGCTATCGTTGTGGTCGCGATCGCCGTGGCGGCCGGTTGCGCCGGCAACGACGAGCAGGATACATCCGTCGACAGTATTACGGAGGCCTACGAGGAAGCAAGACTGTCAGTCAAACGCGGGAACTACCGTCGCGGGATTCTGATTTTCGAGGCAATCCAGGCTCGCTATCCTTTCAGTGAGCTAAGCCGGCAAATCCAGCTCGAACTCATGTACGCGTATTACAAGGCCAGTCAGGATGCACAGGCGATCGAGGCGGCCGACACCTTCATGCGCGAGAACCCGATCCATCCGAATGTCGACTACGCGCTCTACATCAAAGCACTTGCCTACTTCGAAGATGAGGCCGGTTTTCTGGAGCGTCGCTTCAAGAAAGACGTATCGACGCGGCCGCCGAATGAAGTGGCGGAGTCATATTCAGCGCTGCGCCGCCTTGTGGATCGATATCCGGCCAGCCCGTATGCGCCGGACGCCGAGCAGCGCATGGTGTATCTGAAAAATCGTTTGGCTACTTATGAAAATCATGTCGCCGACTACTATCTGCGTCGCGGCGCCTATGTCGCGGCTTTGAGTCGCGCAAAAAGCGCCCTTGAAGAATACAACGGCTCAGCAAGCAACGCCGAGTCGCTGCGGATCATGGTGGCTGCCTACAAAGAACTCGGCATGGACGACCTTGCTGCTGATGCCAGGCGCGTCCTCGAGCTGAATTTTCCCGGCGAGAGCTAGCCTGGAAATCGGTAGCCCGATGTGATCGGGTAGCGCCAGTCGCGACCAAAGGCACGGCTGCTGATACGAATACCAGGAGGCGCCTGGCGCCGTTTGTATTCGTTGCGCCTCACCATCTCCAGGATTCGGATCACCGTATCGCGGTCGAAACCACGTGCCGTGATTTGATCGACGGAGAGGTCTTTTTCGATAAATGCTTCCAGGATCGGATCGAGAACATCATAGGCGGGCAGCGAATCGCTGTCCTTCTGCCCGGCACGCAGTTCCGCCGACGGTTCGCGCGTAATAACCCGCTCGGGGATGACCGAACCCAGCGTGTTTCGATACCGTGCAAGTCGATACACAAGCGTCTTGCTGCAGTCCTTGATGGGTGCGAATCCGCCGGCCATGTCACCGTACAGAGTGGCATAACCAACAGCCATTTCACTCTTGTTGCCCGTTGTCAGAAGCATTGTGCCTGTCTTGTTCGAGATTGCCATAAGCAGAATGCCGCGGACCCGCGCCTGTATGTTTTCCTCGGTCACGTCCTCGTCGCGGCCTGCAAAAACTGCTTCGAGCTGCACCAGCGTTGCGTCATAGATCGGCGCAATTGGAATGACATCGTAGCGGACGCCCAATGCGGCTGCCTGCTTGGCGGCATCCTCCTGGCTCATTGTCGACGTGTAACGAAACGGCATCATGACGACACGTACACGATCCTGCCCAAGTGCGTCGTGTGCTATCGCCAACACCAGCGCGGAGTCAATTCCTCCTGACAAGCCGATCACAACCCCCGAAAAACCATGCTTTTCGACGTAGTCTCGAGTGCCGCTGATCAGCGCGCGATAAACGCTTTCTTCAGTCGACAGCTGCGCGACGATCGGACCCGATCGTGGCTCGATGCCGGACGCACTGGCCGACAGGACTACTTCGTGCAGGCCTTCGTCGAACGCAGGTGCGCGACCGCGAATCTCGCCGTTGGCGTCCATGAAGAAGCTGCCACCGTCGAACACGAGTTCGTCCTGACCACCGACCATGTTCAAGTACAGCACGGGAATGCGCGATTCTGCGACCCTGAGCCTCACTGCGTCTTCTCGCCGTTGCTGCGTATTCAGCTCGTAAGGCGAACCGTTGATTGTAATAATGCATTCAGCGCCGGCTGCGCGCGCTGCTGCGATCGGCCCGGGCTGCCAGACATCTTCGCAGATCGTCAGGCCAATCCGGACTCCTTTCAGCCGGAATACCGCAGCATTCTTGCCGGCCGTGAAATAGCGTTCCTCATCAAACACACGGTAGTTCGGCAACAAGTGCTTGCGGTATGTGCAGAGTGTCTCACCGCCGGAAAATACCGCGCAACTGTTGTAGATGTGGTCGTCGGCGTATTCGGGAAAACCGATCAGCACGGCAATGCCCCGGATCGAATCGCGAATCTCTGCCACAGCCTGCTCGGTTCTGGTGCGCAATCCCGCGTGAAACAGGAGGTCTTCTGGCGGATAGCCGCAAATACTGAGTTCCGGAAAGACGGCCAGATCGGCCTGCATCTCATCGCGCGCCCGAACGGCATACTCGATAATTTTAGCCGTATTGCCCGCAACGTCACCAACGGCGAGGTCAATCTGCGCCAAGGCGACTTTGACTGTATTGTTCATCGGTGCGCCGCCGCGTCACGGCTCAAATTAGCTATCGAGAACCTCCAGCATTTTGCTGCCGAGTTCAGCCGGCGACCGCACGGTTGCTACCCCAGCCGCGTCCAGTGCCTTGAACTTGTCTGCCGCGGTGCCTTTGCCGCCCGCGACGATGGCGCCAGCATGACCCATGCGCTTCCCAGGCGGCGCCGTAACGCCGGCGATATAGGCGACGACGGGCTTGGAAACGTTCGATCTTATGAACTCGGCTGCCGCTTCCTCGTCCGTGCCACCGATCTCGCCAACCATTATTACCCCGTCGGTGTCGGGATCCGCCTCGAACAATTCGAGGCAATCGATGAAATTCATGCCGCGCACCGGATCACCGCCGATACCGATACACGTCGTTTGGCCCAGGTCGTTGATCGTCGTTTGATACACGGCCTCGTACGTCAACGTGCCCGATCTCGAAACGACGCCGATTCGTCCTGGCTTATGTATGAAGCCTGGCATGATCCCGATTTTGCACTGCTCGGGAGTAATGATGCCCGGGCAGTTCGGGCCGATCAGACGGCAGTCGTAGTCACGCAAGGCTGACTTGACCTTGACCATGTCGAGAACCGGAATGCCCTCGGTGATGCAGACGACGAGCTTCACGCCGGAGTCGGCCGCCTCGAGAATCGCATCGGCGGCGAAAGGCGGCGGCACCAAAATCATGCTGACATCAGCACCGGTCTGTTCGACCGCCTCACGCATCGTATCGAATACGGGCACGCCAAGATGTTCGGCGCCTCCGCGGCCCGGCGTTACGCCGGCCACCACCTGCGTGCCGTAATCGATGCACTGCTCGGTGTGGAATGTCCCCTGGCTGCCGGTAATTCCCTGGCAGACTATTTTGCTGTCTTTGTCGACGAGAATGCTCATGTTGGCTCTCTTTCAGGCCGCTGCTGCGACCACCTTCCTGGCAGCATCGGTGAGGTCTTCGGCCGCAATAATGTCGAGCCCGCTGTTAGCGAGCAGCGTGCGGCCTTTGTCGACATTCGTGCCCTCCAGACGAACAACGACAGGGACACTGACACCAACGTCCTTGACTGCTGCAATGATGCCCTCGGCGATAAGATCACAGCGAACAATACCGCCGAAGATGTTGACCAGTATCGCCGTGACGTTCGTATTCGAGAGAATCAGCTTGAATGCTTCGGCGACGCGTTCCTTGGTCGCACCACCACCCACGTCAAGGAAGTTGGCCGGCTCACCGCCATGCAGTTTGATCAGATCCATCGTCGCCATCGCGAGCCCGGCCCCATTGACCATGCACGCGATATCGCCTTCGAGCGAAACGTAATTCAGATCGTGAGCCGCTGCCTCGCGTTCCTTGTCATCTTCCTGGGTAACGTCACGCAGTTCTACGAGCCTCTGCTGCCGGTACAAAGCATTACTGTCGATGTTGATTTTTGCATCAAGTGCGACAACGTCACCGCCCTTTGTGACAATTAGAGGATTAACCTCAATGAGACTCGCATCGGTCTCGGTATAGAGGGTGTACATATTCTTGATCAAGTCGCCGAACTGACGCATTTGCGCCTTGTCGAGCTCCAGACCGAACGCGAGTTGCCGCGCCTGATAGTCCTGCAACCCGGCATCGGGCGCGATGTTTATAGAAAAAATCTTTTCCGGCGTCTTGGCCGCAACCTGCTCGATGTCCATACCGCCTGCCGCAGAGGCGATGAACGCAACGCGGCTGACTTCCCGGTCTACGAGCATCGACAGGTAGAGTTCGCGGTCGATTTCGGATCCTTCTTCGACGTAGACAACGTTGACGGGCAAGCCCTCGGGACCGGACTGATGCGTGACCAGCTGCGTGCCAAGCATGCCTTCAGCATACTTGTGAACCTCGTCCCGGGTGCGCGCGAGCTTGACGCCCCCCGCCTTGCCACGCCCGCCGGCGTGAACCTGGGCCTTTACAACCCAGAAATCCCCGCCCAGCTCCTTGGCCGCGTCGAGGGCCGCATTCGGGCTCTTCGCCGGTATGCCCCGCGGCACCGGAATGCCGTATTTGGCAAACAGCCGTTTCGATTGGTACTCGTGCAGATTCATCGGATGCGCAGTCTGTGACGTGCACAACGGTGCACAAAATCGCTCGTATTCTGGAGCAAAGCTCGAGCCGACGCAAAGTGGATTTAGGCCGCAATGAGGCCAGCCTTCGTCTACAATCGGCGCAACCCGTATCACAGGCAGTCGATTTTGGGCAGAGGGCACCGGTGAATAGAGCGACGACGGAAGGCTTTGGCCGGCAGACAATGCGTCAAAGCCGCGAAGCATTGCTGCAGCGCGCGATCGAGGAGCCTGACCTGACGTGGCGCGTGCTCGGCACGCTAAACACCTTACGCGCGTTGATCGCCATTGCCCTGCTTATGCTTTTCTTCGCGCGAGCCGAACCACGTGTATTCGGCGACGAGTCGCCGACATTGTTCTGGGTCACGGCAGCCGCCTATCTGACTTTCGCCATTTTCGCCGCGATTGCGCTGCGGCGACGCTGGCTCGCGCTCGGTATCCAGGCAGCGTCTCAAATGCTTTTCGACATCGGCGCCATTGTCATTTTGATGCACGCCAGCGGCGGCATTTCGAGCGGACTTGGTGGCTTGTTGATCGTTTTTGTCGGCGCCGGCAGCCTCGTACTTCCCATCCAGTATCCAACGGTCCTGGCTGCCGTGGCCACGTTCGCAATACTCGGCGAACAGGTGTTCTCTCAGCTTGGTGGCGCGAGTTCTGCGCCCAACTACCCGGCGGCGGGCATCTTGAGCGCTGTCATTTTCGCAATGTCGCTTGCAACAAGACCGCTGGCACGGCGTATTCATGCCAGCGAGGCGCTGGCACGGCAGCGCGGTGTCGACTTGCAGAACCTCTCGGAACTCAACGAGTATATCGTGCAACATCTGCGCGAGAGCATCGTTGTCATTGACTCCGATGACCGGATCCGGCTGAGCAATGCTTCGGCAATGCGGCTGCTCGGGGCGACGCAGCCAGTGCGCGGTTTGCCGCTTCGCAGCGTGTTTGAGCCCCTTGACGATTACCTGCGAGAGTGGCGCCAAGATCCTGGCAAGTCTGCCCATCATGAATTCACAGTAATTACATCAGGAAGTAATGTCCGCATCACGGCACACCTGGCACCACTTGGCAAAGACGGTGTACGTGGCGGACCCGTACTTGTTTTTCTCGAGGATGCGAGCCTTATGAACGAGCGCGTGCAACAATCGAAGCTTGCTTCGTTGGGCCGCCTGAGCGCCAGTATCGCGCACGAGATCCGTAACCCTGTCGGCGCAATGAGCCATGCCGCACAGCTGCTGCGCGAGTCGATCGGCCTTACCGAAGATGACAAAAGGCTCACTGAGATTATCGAATCGCACTCCAGCCGCGTTAGCCACATCATCGACAATGTTCTGCAGCTGTCACGGCGCGAATTGAGCCGTCCTGAAATCCTGTTGCTGAAACCGTGGCTGGAAGATTTCGCGCAGGAATTTTCGCGCACACTTGAACTCCAGGAAGGTGAACTCGCAATTGTGGCAATGCCCGATGATCTCGAGGTCAGGATGGACAGGTCACACCTGCGCCAGGTGCTTTGGAATCTTTGCGACAATGCCGTCAAATACGCGAGCGAGACCGGTGGCATACTCGTGGAAATACAGGCGGATCGCATGCAAGGACAGGGTCGGCCGTATGTTGAGGTTCTCGATCATGGCCTCGGCGTCGACGCATCCACTGCCGACAAGATGTTCGAGCCCTTCTACACTGAGCGATCGGGCGGTACCGGGCTGGGCCTGTACATTTCACGGGAACTGTGCGAACTGAATCGCGCGACTCTGCTGCACATCGACCGGCCTGGCGGCGGCAGTATCTTCCGTATCGTCTTTGCCGATCCGGAAAGATGGGAAGCTGAATAAGGCCATGAGCGAACCACTAGCACTTGTCATTGATGACGAACCCGATATCTGCGAGCTGCTGTCACTGACGCTCGGGCGCATGAACATTCGGACCGAAACAGCAGCGGATGTCGCCGGCGCCAAACAGCTCCTTAGCAGCAAGCACTTCGACCTGTGTCTGACCGACATGCGTCTGCCTGACGGAGACGGACTCGACCTCGTCGGGTGGATGCAGACCAACGCTGCAGACGTGCCGGTGGCGGTAATTACGGCGCACGGCAATGTCGAGACTGCCGTGCAGGCGCTGAAGCTGGGTGCATTCGACTTTATTTCGAAACCGCTGGACCTCAACAATCTGAGGAATATCGTCGAGACCGCGCTCAAGGTGGACAAGTCCCGAGAGCAGCAATCGCGCTTGCAGGGCGACTCGATGCCGATGCGTGAATTGCGGGAAATGATCGACAAGGTCGCCCAGTCACAGGCACCGGTGCACATATCCGGTGAATCCGGGACCGGCAAGGAACTCGTAGCGCGCTTGATACATGAGAGCGGACCGCGCGCAGATGGTCCATTTGTGCCCGTGAACTGCGGCGCCATTCCGGCAGAACTCATGGAAAGTGAGTTCTTCGGCCATCGCAAAGGGAGTTTCACGGGCGCCGTCAGCGACAAAATCGGTCTTGTTCAGAGCGCCGACGCCGGAACCCTGTTCCTCGATGAAATCGCCGATCTGCCGCTGGCGATGCAGGTCAAGTTGCTGCGCGTGATTCAGGAGAAGACCGTTCGTCCGGTCGGCGCTTCAGAGGAGGAGCCGGCCAACGCCAGGATACTGTCCGCAACGCACAAGAAACTCGGGAAAATGGTAGCCGCCGGGGAGTTTCGAGAAGACCTTTACTACCGCATCAATGTCATTGAATTGCCGGTCCCGGCATTGCGGGACAGGGGTGACGATGTCGTGATGCTTGCCGAGCACATACTCGGCAAGCTCAGCTCGAAGATAACACTTCATGAGGGCGCCAAAGAAGCGCTGCTGTCTTACGCATTCCCGGGCAATGTCCGCGAGCTCGAAAACCTGCTCGAGCGCGCCGTAACGCTGTGCACGAGCGGCACGATTTCGGCATCCGACCTCAATCTGCAGACTACGGCTGAGAATCAGGATAGCTCGACCAAGTTCACGAGCACCGACCTCGGCAATCAGGTCGAGGACGTGCAGCGCCAGGCGATCATCGAGGCTCTCGAGAAAACCCGATACAACAAGACTGCTGCCGCGAAGCTGCTCGGCCTGACATTTCGCCAGCTTCGTTACCGCATCAAGAAGCTGGGTATCGAGTGACATAAGCACCGTCTTGCATCACCGACGCGACTGACAATAATTGTCAGCTTGTGACAAATCGTGACCAAACAGCTCGAGAAATGCGACAGGGGCAGCGCCAGTAAACGGCGTATCCTTTGACGATAATTCAAATAATAACAATGAGTTAGTCGCGTCACGTTTGTCTTGGCACGAGGCTTGCTTTGTACACAGTACGGGCAGGAATGCCGTCTAGTCACAATACTCATTTTCATGGAGAAAAGAGCAATGAAGAAGCAACAAGGTTTTACGCTTATCGAACTGATGATCGTTGTCGCGATTATCGGTATTCTGGCGGCTATCGCCATTCCCGCTTACCAGGACTACACGATCCGCGCTCAGGTTTCTGAAGGCCTGAACCTGTCGGGTGGTGCCAAAGCGGCAGTCACCGAGTTCTACCAGGACAGCGGTGACCTCGCTGCGGACAATACTGAGGCCGGTCTTGAAGCGGCCGCCGCGATTGTTGGCAAGTACGTGACCCAGGTTGGTGTTGGTGCTGACGGCAGCGGCATTGCCGGCGAAATCCAGGTTACCTACGGCGGTGACGTGAACGCGGCTATCAACGGAGATACTCTGATTCTGACGCCGGATACCACCAACGCGGGCAGCGTTGTCTGGGTATGCTCGAGCGTTGATCTGGCACCCAAGCACCTTCCGGCTGCTTGCCGACCGTAAGATTTCAATTGGGCTTTATTGCCCAGCTAAGAAGTCGAAAAAGCCCCGGCCTGTCCGGGGCTTTTTTTCGTCACGACCGCGGTGCGTCAGGAATATCGTGAACTGCGTCACATCGTGAGCAACGCCCCCACGATGTCGACAACAGTCCTTCCATCAAATGCCGTATCATGCGGGCGATCTGAGCTTCGCCCGGGCAGGCATCGGTTTTAAATCATGAGAGATCGGAACACCGGTTTTACATTGATCGAGTTGATGATCGTCGTCGCGATCATCGGCATTCTCGCCTCGATGGCCATGTCCGCCTACCAGACCTATACTGTGCGGGCGCAGGTCGCCGAAGGCATCAACATGGCCGCGGGCGCCAAGGCGCCGATCGTCGATGCCTACAACATGGCCGGATCACCGCCCGCCGACCGGGCCGCCGCCGGGATGTAACGCCATTGCCAGCCGACACGTCAGGGAAAGTATGTCAGCGAGGTCAACGTCGTTAATGGCCGCGTGGACATTACGTTCGGCAATGATGCCCACCAGGACATATTCGGCCAGACGCTCTCGGTCACGCCCTACACGTCCGGCACCAGCAGTGTCGTCTGGCGCTGCGGCACAGCGCCATCATCGCGGGAACCGTCGAACTGACCGGCGGTGGCGTCACAGCAGCCCATGCCCTGCCAACGGTCGACACGCGCTACCTGCCTTCCAGCTGCCGCAACTAGAGCGCCAGCAATAGCCAGAATCGCCCGATTCAGCGAATTTTTGACGTTTGACTTAATCAAATCCGCTAACTGTGAACCCGCCGCACAAAATCGAGTTGATCCGAGGACATAGATCAGTGAGACTGTGATGCTCAAAGGAACGCTTGGGCAGCTCTAGAACGTATGGCAGTAACAGCATCACAATCCAATCTTGCGGGCTTGCCACGACGGCTTGTGCAGGACGGAATAGTTTCCGAGGAGAAGCTCCTCGAGGCGACTGATGCCGCCAAATCGGAGAAGGTGCCGCTGGTTGCGTACCTGGTCAACGAAGACCTGGCAGATGCGCGCTCGATCGCCGTTGCCGCATCCCACGAATTCGGCGTTCCGCTTCTCGATCTCGACGCCATCGAGATCGATCTCGATGTCGTCCGCTCCGTCGATCAGAAACTCGTCAACAAGCATCGCGTCCTGCCGCTGGTCAAGCGTGGCCAGCGACTGTTCCTGGGTATCTCCGATCCCACGAATCTGCAGGCGATCGACGACATCAAGTTTCAGACGAGTCTGCGCATCGATCCGGTTGTCGTCGAACAGGACAAACTCGAAGAACGTATCGTCAAGGCCATCGAGGCCGTCGATACGACGATGGGCGACCTCGAAGACGATGACTTCGATCTCGAGAATCTCGATATCAGCGGCGAAGATGAAGAAGCCGAAGATGTTCACCGCGACGACATCGAAGATGCGCCTGTTGTCCGATTCGTCAACAAGATCTTGCTGGATGCCATCAAGCGCGGCGCATCGGATGTGCACTTCGAACCCTACGAAAAGTTTTTTCGCGTCAGGACCCGTCTCGATGGCGTGCTGTCGGAGGTTGCGCAACCGCCGGTGGTGCTTGCGAACAAGGTCTGCGCGCGCCTGAAGGTCATGTCGCGCATGGACATCGCCGAGCGGCGCGTTCCACAGGACGGCCGCATCAAGATGCGCCTGTCGAAGAACCGGGCGATCGATTTTCGTGTCAACACCTGCCCCACCTTGTTCGGCGAGAAGATCGTGCTGCGTATTCTCGACCCGTCCAGCGCCAAGCTCGGCATTGAAATGCTCGGCTATGACGATCATCAGCGGCTGATGTATGAAAAGCACCTCGCAAAACCGTACGGCATGATTCTCGTGACCGGACCAACCGGTTCGGGTAAGACGGTCTCTCTGTACACGGGCCTCAACATTCTTAATACCGTCGACCGCAATATCTCGACCGCCGAGGATCCGGCGGAAATCAACCTGCCGGGCATCAACCAGGTCAACGTCAATCCGAAGGTCGGTCTGACCTTCGCGTCATCGCTCAAAGCCTTCCTGCGCCAGGATCCCGACATCATCATGGTCGGTGAGATTCGTGACCTCGAGACGGCCGAGATTGCGATCAAGGCCGCCCAGACAGGTCACCTTGTGCTCTCGACGCTGCACACCAACGACGCACCGCGGACCCTGACGCGACTCGTCGACATGGGCGTCAAGCCCTACGCGATCGCGACGTCGGTCAGCCTGATCATCGCCCAGCGCCTGGCGCGGCGTCTTTGCGACAATTGCAAAGAAATCCGGGACATTCCGCGTGAAGCACTCGAGAAAGAGGGTTTCGAGGCGGAGGACCTCGATAAGGGTATGACGATTTTCGGCCCGAAAGGCTGCAAGAGCTGTAACGAAGGCTACAAGGGCCGCGTCGGCATTTTCCAGGTCATGGAAGTGTCCGAGGCCATGGGCCGAATAATAATGGAAGGCGGCAACGCCATGCAGATCGCCGACCAGGCGGCAAAAGAAGGGGTTATCGATTTACGACGTGCCGGATTGAACAAAGTCAAGGAAGGGGTTACCAGCCTTGAGGAGATCAATCGGGTTACAATTGAGTAGGTTTACACCTCGTTTAACGGACAAGAGACATGGCTGAATCAGCAGTTGCGAGTAGCGTCCCTTTTGTCTGGGAAGGTACGGACAGAAAGGGCCAAAAGGTCAAAGGCAAGAGCATGGCGGCCACTGAGGCTGCCGTACGTGCGGATTTGCGCCGACAGGGCGTTGTACCGTCCCGTATCAAGAAACAGAGCAAGGGTCTGTTCAGCGGCGGCGGCAAAATCACTCCGGGCGATATCGCCATTTTCAGTCGCCAGCTGGCAACGATGCTCGCTGCCGGTATTCCGCTCGTGCAGTCGTTCGAGATTGTCGGTACGGGCCACGAAAACGCGGCGATGCAAAAGCTGATCATGGCGGTCAAAGGCGACGTCGAGGGCGGCAGTGCGCTCGCCGAGGCGTTAGCCAAACACCCGCTGTATTTTGACGACCTGTTCATCAACCTCGTCGAAGCTGGCGAGCAGGCCGGTGCTCTCGAGGCCTTGCTGGAAAAGATCGCAACGTACAAGGAAAAGACAGAGGCACTGAAGAAGAAAATCAAGAAGGCTCTGACATATCCGGCTGCGGTTCTCGTTGTCGCGTTTGTCGTCACGACGATTCTTTTGATTTTCGTCATTCCCGCGTTCGAAGACCTTTTCAAGGGCTTCGGCGCAGACTTGCCGACGTTCACGCGTATGGTGATCGACTTGTCGGTATTCGTGCGGGCGAAAGGGTGGTATATCGCCATCTTGATCGGTGCGGGCTTTGGCACATTTTTTTACTTCAAGAAGCGTTCGCGCGCTATGCGCCACTGGCTCGATCGCATGTCGCTGAAGATTCCGGTCATCGGCGCGATCCTGCAGAAAGCTGCCATCGCACGCTATGCGCGAACGCTGTCCACGATGTTTGCCGCCGGCGTGCCGCTCGTCGAAGCTCTCGAATCGGTATCCGGCGCCACCGGCAACATCGTTTACGAAGTCGGCGTCCTGAAGATGCGCGACGAAGTGGCAACGGGGCAGCGCCTGCAGCAGGCGATGGAAAACACTGACCTGTTCCCCAACATGGTTATTCAGATGATCGCAGTTGGTGAGGAATCAGGCTCGCTCGATGATATGTCGTCCAAGGTCGCGGACTTTTATGAAGAGGACGTCGACAATGCCGTTGACAACCTCTCGAGTTTGCTCGAGCCGCTGATCATGTCGATTCTCGGCGTTCTCGTTGGCGGCCTGGTTGTTGCCATGTACCTGCCGATCTTCAAGATGGGTTCGGTCATTTAACGAGCAGCAAACGCGTTTGCATTGATGCGGCGTTCCGAGGAAAC
Source organism: uncultured Gammaproteobacteria bacterium (assembly GCA_963711285.1). Classification (GTDB taxonomy): domain Bacteria; phylum Pseudomonadota; class Gammaproteobacteria; order Steroidobacterales; family Woeseiaceae; genus UBA1847. Next base: position 466,284 of record CAVQDJ010000013.1, read on the forward strand.
TCGGGACGCCGTTTTCTTTTGCGCCAGGATCACGAAGCCGGAGGAATCGAATGGCCGAACTTTTCAGTCAGTCGCCTGCAGTTTTCATTGCTGTGATATTTGCGTTTGCGCTATTGATCGGCAGTTTCCTCAACGTGGTCATTTACCGTCTGCCGCTCATGATGCAGCGCGACTGGCGAGCACAGTGCGAGGAGTTGCTGAGTGAACCGGCGCCAGACCTCCCGGCCGGCCGTTTCAATCTCGTGGTACCGCGTTCTCGTTGTCCCTCGTGTGGCAAGCCGATTCAAGCCTGGCAGAACATTCCGGTGCTGAGCTATTTGCTGCTTGGCGGCCAGTGCGCGAACTGCCAGAAAACCATTTCGGTTCGTTATCCCCTGGTCGAGCTGTTGACCGCTGCTCTGGCGGCCATATGCGCCTGGCATTTCGGTTTCGGCTGGGAAGCGCTCATGGCCATCGCCCTGACCTTTGTCCTGGTTGCGATCAGTCTCATCGACGTCGATCACCAGATCATTCCTGATTCGATCGTAATTCCGCTGCTATGGGTGGGCCTCGTCATGAGCCTGCTGCACCCGCTCGCGGGCGCCGACACGCTGTTTGTTGCGCCACAACGGGCGATTGTCGGTGCCCTGGCTGGCTACCTGAGCCTGTGGAGCGTTTATCAGCTGTTCAAGATGGTCACGGGCAAGGAAGGCATGGGCTACGGCGATTTCAAGCTGCTGGCGGCACTCGGCGCCTGGCTCGGCTGGCAGGCTTTGCCAACAATTATTCTGATGTCCGCCGTGGTCGGCGCCATCATTGGCATCTCGATGATCGTATTCCGCGGCCGCGACCGCCAGCTACCCATTCCGTTCGGCCCCTATCTTGCCGCCGCAGGCTGGATCACGATGCTTTACGGGGAAACGATCGAAACCGCTTACCTGGATTTGTTCCTGTAAGTGGCAGCGACCATGAAGCATGACGAAAAGCCGCTGCGCGTCGGGCTGACAGGCGGTATCGCAAGCGGTAAATCCACTGTCGCTGACATGTTCAGAGAACTCGGCGCAGCCGTTATCGACACCGACGTCATCGCGCGTGAGGTCGTCACTCCGGGGCAGCCGGCACTCGAGGAGATTCGGCAAGCTTTCGGCGAGTCGATGATCCGGAATGACGGAACGCTCGATCGCAACTCGATGCGGCAACTCGTATTTAGCAACGATGCCGCGCGTCGTGAACTCGAAGCGATATTGCATCCCCGAATACAGGCGGAAACGAGACGTCAAGCTGATGAGGCTGGCGGTGAGTATCAGATCATCGCAGTACCACTATTGGTCGAATCGTCCCTAATGTCGTTTGTTGATCGGATTTTGGTCGTTGATTGCGATGCAGATACCCAGATCCGGCGCCTGCTTCTACGCGACGCAGAGTCGGAAGAGCAGGCACGCCGTATCCTCGCGGCCCAGACCAGCCGCGACGAGCGGCTGGCCATCGCCGACGACGTCATCACCAATGACGGCGCCCTCGCCGACACACGACGTCAGGTCGCGGCTTTGCACGAACGCTACGCCGTGCTGAAAGGGCGCGACCAGGACATTTATCGACCGAAGTAACGCGCAGCGCAGCGAGCTCCCGTCAAGCGGGATCGAGACATTGAGGGAGACGAGTGTCCTTTTCGTGTCTCTTGCAACTGCGAAAGCCCATTTGCCTGCCACCGTGCGGTAGCGCAGAATACGGCAATGGCTAAGCCTGCTGGAAAAATTGCGCCCCACACGGCCCGCAACGGCCCGGTGCATTACGAACAGCCTGTTTCGGAGCGCATGCGGACCTTCATGCGGCTCGAGTTTCTCTATCAGCAGATGCTCTACAACAGCGAACTCGAGACCAGTTGGGCATCGCGCGCCACGATTGCGGGCCTGCTCGAGATCATGGCGATTCTGTCGCGCGGCGACGTTCGCAGTGAAGTCCACAAGGAGCTTGACCATCAGCTGGACGAATTGCAGCGCTTCCAGAGCCAGCCAGGAGTGGATGCGCGGCGGCTCGACGCGCTGATTCGCAATCTGATCGACAGTCGTGCCCAAATCGACGGTATTGGTACTCAGTATCTGCAGCCGCTAAAAGACTCGGATTTCCTCAACGCAATCAAGAATCGCAGCGCCATTCCTGGCGGCACCTGTGAATTCGACTTGCCCGAATACAGCCATTGGTTGCGGCAGCCGCACCAACGGCGTCAGGAAGACCTGACGATTTGGCTAGGCGCTATTCGGCCACTGTGCGACGCCGTCAGCGAGGTACTGTGGCTGATTCGCGAGAGTGCACAACCCCTGGACAAGCTTGCGATCAACGGCATGTATCAGCACAACATGCAAAAGGATGCACATTGTCGTTTATTGCGCATCAATCTTCCGGATGGCAGCAAACTTTATCCCGAGATCAGCGGCAGTCAGCATCGATTCACGGTGCGGTTTCTCGAGTGGTCGACTATCAACAGCCGAGCTGTGCAGACCGGGCATGATGTGCCGTTTCAGTTGAGCATCTGCTAGATACCGTGCAAGCACTCCGCCATTCGGGCGGGAAGCTCGTCTCGGTCATGTCTCGCGGAGCTGCGCTTTACTTCCCTCGACAAGCTTCGCGGCCGAAGGCATTACAGGCCTGCAGTGCCTCGACGACCGGCGCGTCCGCCGGCAACAGCACGTCAGCGATTGAGATTCGGCGGTGGTGACCCAGCGAAGACGCTTGGCCTTCGAGGCCGGTGGGGTCGCCTTGCCAGGCAGTGACCAGGAAGAACTCGAGATCGACGGTGCGGTCGGGATACTCGTGGTGCAGGTCCATGAACGGCTTGCTGGCAGTGACGTCGATGCCGAGTTCCTCGGCCAGCTCGCGCTTGAGGGCCTCAGTCGAGTCTTCTCCATTGTCGATCTTGCCGCCAGGAAATTCCCAGAGCCCATTAAACGGGCCGTCGCAGAGACGTTCGGTGATCAGGATTCGCCCTTGTGCATCGCGCAGAATGCCGGCCGCGACGTGGTAGTGCTTCATTCTCGACAGGTGCTCAAGTCAGTTTGCCATGGCACTGTTTGTATTTCTTGCCGGACCCGCATGGACACGGTTCATTGCGCCCGACTTTTCGGCCGTCACGCCTGAACGGTTCGGGAGGCGGGGCGGCAGCTTGCTGACCCTGACCGGGCTGCGGTTGGCCCTGCGGAGCCGGTCCACCGAGCGCCGAAGCCTGCGCATGCTGGTACCTCAATGCCTCGGCGGCACGACGCCGCTCGGCCGAATCGTCCAGGTCTTCTTCACCCTGAATTCGAATACGCGTCAGGATGCTGATCGTGTCGTGCTTGACCTGCTCCAGCATCGCACCAAACATTTCGAAGGCTTCGCGCTTGTACTCCTGTTTGGGGTTCTTCTGCGCATACGATCGCAAACCTATGCCCTGGCGCAGATGATCCATCGCGCCCAGATGTTCTTTCCAATGCATGTCGAGCTGCCGCAGCATGACCTGCTTTTCGACGTTGCGCATCAGCTCACTACCGATCGACTCTTCCTTGGCTTTGTAAGCCTTGTCGCTTTCCGCGATACAGCGCTCGAGGATACCGTCCTCGTTGAGCGTTTTGTCTTCGCGGATCCAGCGCTCGATGTCGAGACGCAGACCGTACTCGGATTCGAGTTCGTGGCTCAAGCCCTCAACGTCCCATTGTTCTTCGAGACTGCCAGACGGAATGTGCGTCTGCACCGTCGCCGCGATGACCTCTTCGCGTATCGCCGCGACGGACTCTTCGATCTCATCAGCCGCCATGAGCTCGGAGCGCTGGTGATAGACGACTTTGCGCTGGTCGTTGGCAACATCGTCGTACTCAAGCAGATTCTTACGAATATCGAAGTTGTGCGCCTCGACCTTGCGCTGCGCGCGCTCGATCTGACGTGACAGAAGCTTGCTCTCGATGGCCTCGCCCTCCCGCATGCCGGCGCGGGACAACAACGCTTTAGTGCGGTCCGGGTCCCCAAAGATACGCATCAACGTATCCTCCATCGACAGGTAGAAACGACTCGATCCCGCGTCACCCTGACGTCCCGAGCGTCCTCTGAGCTGATTGTCGATTCGGCGTGACTCGTGCCGCTCTGTGCCAACGATGTGCAATCCACCAGACTCGATGACCGCGTTGTGGCGCCCTTGCCAGTCGGCGCGAACTGCTTCCGGATCGGCGCCTTCGCCGGCTTCGGCCAGTTCCGCGTCGAGGTTACCGCCCAGCACGATGTCTGTGCCACGACCCGCCATATTCGTCGCAATCGTGATCGCACCCGGACGCCCCGCGTGCTGCACGACGACAGCCTCACGCTCGTGTTGCTTGGCATTGAGTACTTCGTGATCGACCTTGCGCTTCTTCAGGAGCGACGAAAGCAGCTCGGACGTCTCGATCGATGTCGTGCCTACCAGCACGGGCTGACCACGGTCGCGGCAGTCGGAGATATCCTCGATGATCGCCTCGAACTTGTCATTCTGCGTCAGATAGACGAGATCCGGAGAATCAACACGAATCATGTCCCGATGCGTCGGGATAACGACAACCTCGAGCCCGTAAATTTGCTGGAATTCGAAAGCCTCGGTATCAGCCGTGCCCGTCATTCCGGACAGGTTGTTATAAAGGCGAAAGTAGTTCTGGAATGTAATCGACGCGACGGTCTGGTTCTCACTCTTGATCGACACGGCTTCTTTGGCTTCGATCGCCTGGTGCAGGCCATCCGACCAGCGTCGACCCGGCATTGTGCGGCCCGTAAACTCGTCCACGATGACGACTTCACCGTCCTTGACGATGTAGTCAACGTCCTTCTGGAATATCGCATGCGCTCTCAGAGCGGCATTCAAATGATGTAACAGACGAATGTTGGCCGCGTCGTAAAGGCTCTCGCCCTCTTCGAGCAGCCCGGCCCGCATCATCAACGACTCGACTTTCTGATGACCGTCTTCGGTCATATAGGCCTGCTTGGCCTTCTCGTCGATCGTGTAGTCACCACGCTTTACCAGTTTGCAGGCTGCGGCCTTCTTACCGTCCTCGACCAGCACGACATCGGCGCCGCGTGAATCACCAATATCGACCGCCTCTTCGATCGTCATCAAGTCTGACCGCTCACCACCTTCGCGTTCGACGGTGACAGCCATTCCGCTTTCGTCGACGAGCCGGATTTGCTTGGCGAAGATATCGTAATTGGTCGGCTCTTCGGGTTCCTGGTGATCGCGGAGTTTCGGCATCAGTTTGTTGATCTGGGCGTACAGATCGGTGCTCGCCTCGGCAGGACCGGAGATAATCAGAGGTGTGCGCGCCTCATCGATCAGAATCGAGTCGACTTCGTCGACTATGGCGAAATTCGTGTCGCGCTGAACCTTGTCCTCGAGCGAAAACGCAAGATTGTCACGCAGGTAGTCGAAGCCCAATTCATTATTCGTGGCGTAGGTGATGTCGCTGCCATAAGCCGCGCGTTTCTCTTCCTGCGTCTGGCCGGCTTTGGACACCCCGACTGTCAGGCCCAGAAACTCGTACACCGGCCGCATCCAGTCGGCGTCACGTTGTGCAAGGTATTCGTTGACGGTGACAATATGCACGCCGTCATCGCTGATCGCGTTGAGGTACGCCGGCAAGGTCGCCACGAGCGTTTTACCCTCGCCGGTGCGCATCTCGGCGATATTGCCGTCATGCAACACCATGCCACCGATCAGCTGCACATCGAAGGGGCGCAGACCGAGAGTCCTCCAGCCTGCTTCACGGGCCACCGCAAAAGCCTCCGGCAGCAGATCGTCGAGCGTCTCCCCGGCCTTATAGCGTTGCCTGAATTCGTCCGTCTTCGCGCGCAGGGCAGCATCGTCAAGCTTTTGCACGCCCTCTTCGAGCGCATTGATCTTGTTGACGATTTTCGAATACTGCCGCAGCAGCCGCTGATTGCGGCTGCCGAAGATATTGGTCAAGAATTTGGCCACGTGGGCTCCTGCAAGAGATTAGCAATCGTGCCCGACCGAACCCTGGCACGCAAAGCCCGCTATTCTATCTGAACTAGCCGCCTTCTCACTAGTTGAGGTAGTCGCACAGAGATCCTAACGGGATACGACAGACCAGATTAGGGTGATTTCCGGGATAACAAGTTGCCCGGAGGCCGGAGGCCCTGGACCGGGCTACTTGGACGATTCGCGGATGAAATTGACCGGATTGACGCGGCGGCCATTCTTCAGCACTTCGAAGTGTAGGTTCGGCCCGGTTGCACGGCCGGTCTCGCCCATCCGTGCCACGGCCTGGCCTTTCTTGACCTCGTCACCAACGAAGACGAGATTTTCGGCGTTGTGGGCGTAGCGGGTCGAATAGCCATTGCCGTGGTTGATTTCGACCATCACGCCGTAGCCATAACGGTCCGCCGACCAGGTGACAACACCGTCCGCAACAGCCGTCGACCGGATCACCCGAGCTTGCCAGCGAAGTCGATGCCGGTATGGTTGGCAGGCTTGCCGGTGAACGGGTCGGTGCGTTTGCCGAAATACGACGAGATCCAGCCCGAATTGACCGGGCGGCCCTGCGGATAGACGCGGTCCTTGAGGTTCTGGCCCATCAGAACGCTTTCAAGGACGCCAAGCTGCGCCTCACGATCGATCGAGCTGATCGCTAAGCGTCTGCATCGATTCGACGATTTCGGGAATTGCGACGTTGGATCCGCCGGCCACAGGCTCTTCAGGACCACCGAGAGCCGGCGCCGAGTCGAAGTCGAATTCGCCATCCTCGAGATCCGCCATATCAGTCAGTCGCCGGCCCAGCGCGTCCAGGCGAATGATGCGGGCGTTCATTTGTGCAATGCGTATGGCCAGCGCATCGAGAGTGTCCTCGTTGCCCTGGCGAATTGAATCGATGTTCTCGCGCTGCAGCTGCAGCTCCTCGGCCAGCTGCTCGACTTCGATTGCTGCTGACGCCGGAACCTGTGGCGTTCGAGTACCAGAAACCGCCCGCGAAACCGAACGCCGATAGAATACCGGCAGACACGACCGCAACCGCCCAGGCCGACAGGCCGGACAGGTTCAGTTGCCTGGGCTTGCCAAAGCCCTTGCCGAAAATGACTACATTCATCGAATACGCCTCGGATGTGCTTGCATCGATTCGCTATTCTTAATAACTTTGTGCACCGAACAACGGGCGATTGGCCATCTCTGGCACTTGCTTATAGTTGTTAGCCTGCGTTCAATGTCCACTTCGGTAGCCCCGCTGTCCTAGGACCGAGTCCCTTAGACCGGTGGTTTTGCGCCCCCGCCTTTCAGCGGGTTTGCCCTTGTCGAGACGCACAATATGCATAATGTCAGTTTTTAATACAAGATATGGCCAGTCCGAACGGTGACCTGAGTCCCCCGAAATCGGCCAAAATCGCCAACTGCGTCACATTTCTATGTCCATAAAACGCCTGCAAAACCTGCTGAATCCCAATGAAAACGGGGGCTTGGGCGAGATTATCCGGCATGCGCAGGATATGGGCGAGCTGGTCCAGATACTGCAAAAATCGCTGCCTGAGGATGCGGCCGCGAGCATCAAGGCCGCGAATATACGCGATGACGGCGAGCTGGTGGTACTGGCCGGTTCACCGGCGTGGGCCGCCAAGCTGCGTTTTGAGGCTGACCGCCTGATCGCAGCGGCCCGCGCATCAGGTGCCGCCGCGACCTCATGCACGGTTAGAGTGAGTCGAAACTAATCGTCCAGGTGGATATTGACGCGCCGGTTCCGCTTGCCTTTCTTTTCGACTTTGCCAACACGAATCTTGCCAACCTCACCCGTACTGCGCAGGTGTGTGCCGCCGCACGGCTGCAAATCGACGCCTTCAATTTCAAGCAGGCGGATACTGCCCTTGCCGCGTGGCGGCTGGACCGACATCGTCCGAACCAGGTCTGGCTGCGCATCGAGTTCTTCATCGCTTATCCAGCGACAACTCACTGCATGATTCTGCGTTACCAGCGCCTCAAGCGCAGCGGCAACGGCTTCCTTGTCCACTGAGTCTTCCATGTCGAAATCGAGGCGGCTTTTCTCGGCTGAAATATTGCCGCCCGTTACGCCGTATTTGAGAACCGAACCGAGCAGATGCATTGCCGTGTGCATGCGCATGTGCCGGTAACGGCGATCCCAATTCAACTCAAGTTGCACGATGTCCCCGACTGCAGGCCCCGCTTCGCCATCTTCGAGTACGTGCCGGATCGTGCCATCATTGCCATATCGCGTATCGACGATTGCGGCGCCGCCGTCGCTCCAGCTCATCTTGCCGGTGTCGCCGGGCTGGCCGCCGCCGAGCGGGTAGAACACTGTACGATCGAGAATCACGCCGCCGTCGACTACGCCAGTGACGGTTGCATCGCAATTCTGCAGATAGGAGTCCTGTCGAAATAGTTCTTCGGTCATTGGCAGGCCAAAAGGTCCCTTTTGCACGTCATCCGCTGACCATTTTCCCACCGCGCTCCCCGCACATCGGGCAGCAATCGGAGTCAGGCGTAAGAAGGTGTTGCGTAAGAGATTGGCGCCTTTCTCGAGTCGTCGAAGGTCACCTCATCCCACGCCGATTCCTGTTCCAGGAGTGCTCGCAGCAGCTTGTTATTGAGGTCATGGCCGGACTTGTAGGCCCGGAACTCGCCAATTACGCAATGGCCGAGCAGATAGATGTCACCGATCGCGTCGAGAATCTTATGAATGACGAATTCGTTCGCATAGCGAAGTCCGTCCTCGTTAAGAATTCGATAGTCGTCGAGAACGATCGCGTTGTCCATGCTGCCGCCCAGAGTCAGGTTGCGCTCACGCAGCGCCTCGACATCGCGCAGAAAACAGAATGTCCGGGCGCGACTGACTTCTTTCAGGAACGACGTTGATGAAAAATCGATCGACGCATCCTGTTTCAGCTTGTTGAAGACCGGATGATTGAAATGCACCTCGAAGCTGACCTTGAAACCGTTGAACGGCAGCAGTTCAGCCCACTTTTCACCGTCCTCCACGCGCACCTTGCGCTTGATGCGAATAAAGCGTTTTGCAGCTTGTTGTTCCTCAATTCCAGCTGACTGCAGCAAGAAGACAAACGGCCCGGCGCTGCCATCCATGATTGGCACTTCGGGAGCTGACAGGTCAACGTGGACATTGTCGATGCCGAGCCCGGCAAGCGCCGACATCAGGTGCTCGACCGTTGCGACCTTGACGCCGTCCTGCACGAGCGTGGTCCCGAGCATGGTCTCGCCAACAAGCCTTGCATCGGCCTTGATATCCACAGGATGATCGAGGTCAACGCGTCGAAAGGTAATTCCTGAGTTTTCCGCGGCGGGACGAAGCGTCATATAGACCTTCTCGCCGGTGTGCAGCCCGACTCCGGTCGCGCGGATCGCTGTCTTCAGAGTTCGTTGTCGTAGCATGGACGAGTTTATGTATCCTCAATTTCCGGGCGCAAGGTTATCACATATTGGAAAAACGTCAAGAATTCAGTCTCTTAGAGAAACTCGATCAGGTAATGGTCGAAATTGTCGTTCGCAGCGACCAGGAGGCAGCCGAACTCGGCGGAGGTGGAAAGCCGGCCCGGATGATCCGGGCCGGCGAGCGGAGGTATTACTCTGACGGTGTCCTTGTCGTCAGTCAGCCTGGCGGCGCAGAAACGCTGGTATGTCCAGCAGTTCCTCCTGCAGCCCGGCCTCTTCGAGACCGTCACCTACTGCGCGCTTGCGTTGCACGGTGGGTTTGTCGAGACCGTGATAGTTGGGCTCCGTGGCGGCCGCAGCGGCCGGACGACGCACGATGCGCATCGGCGATTCCGCGTTTGCGCCAGCGTGACCGAGGCCAGTTGCCACGACGGTTACACGAATCCGGTCCGCCATGTCCGGATCGATCACCGTGCCGACGACGACGGTCGCATCATCCGACGCAAATTCCTTGATCGTGTTGCCGACCTCCTGGAATTCCCCGATCGACAGATCCATGCCGGCCGTAACGTTGGCAAGAATGCCGTTCGCGCCGGCAAGGTTGATGTCCTCAAGCAGCGGGCTCGAAATTGCTGCTTCGGCGGCTTCGCGTGCACGATCTTCGCCGGACGACTCTCCCGAACCCATCATCGCCATGCCCATTTCGGCCATGACGGTTTTGACGTCGGCGAAATCGACATTGATCAGGCCGGGTCGCGTGATCAGCTCGGCAATTCCCTGCACGGCACCTTGCAGCACCTGGTTCGCCGAACGAAACGCATCGAGCAACGTCGTTTCGCCGCCGAGCACGGCCAGCAGCTTTTCGTTTGGAATCGTGATCAGAGAATCGACGTGTTTGCCGAGTTCACTGATACCATGGTCCGCGATCGCCATCCGCTTATTGCCTTCCATCTGGAATGGTTTCGTGACGACAGCCACGGTCAGTATGCCGAGTTCCTTGGCAACCTGCGCGACGACGGGTGTTGCGCCGGTGCCCGTGCCACCACCCATACCCGCCGTGATGAACAGCATGTCGGCGCCTTCGATGACCTCGTGAATTCGATCGCGATCCTCCATCGCCGCCTGACGACCTACATCAGGATCGGCGCCCGCACCGAGTCCTTTCGTGATATTGCAACCTATTTGTAACGCCGTTCGCACGCGCGCGTTCTTCAGCGCCTGCGCGTCGGTATTGGCGCAAATAAAATCGACACCTTCGATCCCGGCATCGACCATGTGGGCAACGGCATTGCCGCCACCTCCGCCGACGCCAATGACCTTGATGACCGCAGTCTGGCTGTGCGCATCCATTAATTCAAACATTTAGACTTCCTCCGCTTCTGACCTCTTGATCGGGAACTCTCTGTTCCCCGATTCTCATTTACCCTGCGATGCGCCAATAACGCGCAGTGCATCGCAAGGATTCCTAAAACTGCCCGCTGAACCAGGCTTTCATGCGACCCCACACATCATTGAGGTTGTGGCTGATTGGCGTGGCGCGCGTGCTGCGTCTCGTCAGGTTTTCATAGCCGTAAAGGAGCAGACCCACACCCGTCGCGTGTATCGGGTTACGAATCACGTCCATTAGTCCCTCCACGTATTGCGGTGACCCGAGCCGGACTGGCATATGAAACACTTCTTCCGCCAACTCGACGGCGCCTTCCATCTTCGCGCTGCCGCCCGTGATGACGATGCCTGCCGCAATCAACTCTTCGAAGCCTGATCGACGCAACTCATCACGGATCAGGCCAAACAGTTCTTCAAAGCGGGGCTCTACGATCTCCGCGAGTGTCTGTCGCGCCAGGCGCCGCGGTGGCCGCTCGCCGACACTCGGCACCTCGATCGTCTCGTCGGGGTTGGCAAGTTGCGACAGTGCACAGGCGTATTTAATCTTGATTTCTTCGGCATACTGCGTCGGCGTGCGCATTGAAACAGCAATGTCGTTGGTGACCTGGTCCCCTGCGATAGGAATAACGGCCGTGTGCTGGATTGCTCCGCCGAGGAAAACCGCGAGATCCGTCGTGCCACCGCCGATATCGACAATGCACGATCCAAGTTCTTTCTCGTCGTCGGTCAATACCGAGTAGCTCGACGCAAGCTGTTCGAGAACTATGTCGTCAACTTCGAGTCCGCAGCGTTGCACGCATTTGACGATGTTCTGCGCTGCGCTTTCGGCGCCGGTCACCATGTGCACTTTCGCTTCGAGGCGAACGCCTGACATGCCGATCGGCTCACGAATTCCTTCCTGATTGTCGATCAGAAATTCCTGCGGCAGGATGTGCAGAATTTTCTGATCTGCCGGAATCGCGACCGCTCGCGCCGCGTCGATCACACGATCGACATCACTCGCGCTAACCTCCTTGTCTCGAATCGCGACAATGCCGTGTGAGTTAAGACTGCGCACATGGCTGCCGGCGATGCCCGTGTAAACAGAGTGAATGTCGCAGCCGGCCATGAGCTCAGCTTCCTCAACGGCACGCTGAATCGAATGCACGGTCGATTCGATGTTGACGACAACGCCCTTCTTCAGGCCGCGAGATGGATGCGACCCGATACCGACGACCTCAATCCTGCCTTCGTCGTTGATTTCGCCGACAATCGCAACGACTTTTGACGTTCCGATATCGAGCCCAACGATCAGTTTCTTGTCTGCACGCTTGGTCATTCAGCGAGCACTCCGCAGTGCAAGCATTTCGTCGGCTTCAGTTTGCGGTTCCTTGACGGGCGATCTTGATCCGTTGTTCCAGCCGATCGTGAAGCCATTGCTGTAGCGCATGTCGACGTACTCGATCTCGTTCGGCTGCCCGGTAATGATGTCGGCAACGACGTCGAGAAATAGCTCGGTCCGCGCATCGACTTCGCGACGTCCGAGCCGCACTTGCACGCCGTTGTGCAACGTCATCTCCCACGCGCCGCGCGGATCGAGGTGCACTCGCCGCAGATCAAGTCCGACGGGTATCAGACGATCACGAACCTCCAGGTAACGTTGCGCAACGTCCGCCGCACGATCCTCCGGCCCGCTGAGCCTGGGCAGTTCCGCCGGAATGTGCCGTGCGTCGGTTACAAAAAGCTCACCACGCACGTTGAGCAGCCCATTTTCACGCCAGATTGCCGCCGGTACCTGCTCACTTACGGTAATTCGCAGCCGGGATGGCCAGCGGCGCGCGACCATTGCCTCGTCAATCCAGGGAAGCTCGACGATGCTACGCTGTATCCGGTCCAGGTCGGCGCTGACAAAACCGTCCTCGAGGTCATCGCCGATGGCTTCCTCGATCTGCAGCGCGCTGACGCGCTGGAACGGCCCGTTTATTTCAATGGAGCGGATCGGACGATCGAGCATGCTGGCACTGCCCAGATACGTGCCGACGATGGCTGCCGCGGCGACGAGTGGCGTAACGATATGCGTGACCCGGATCTTGGGCATCGTGAATCGCGCTGCCTTTTTCTGTTTTCTGCGTCGAGCCTGTTTACGCGTCATTGGCTGCCACCTCGATTGCGGCGGAGCGAGTCACATCGCTGACGCTCGTCTCCAATATCCGCCAGCAAAGTTCTTCAAAACTTATGCCGGCCTGCCTGGCTGCCATCGGTACAAGGCTGTGGCTTGTCATACCCGGCACTGTATTGACCTCGAGCACCTGTGGCATACGATCGTCGCCGGTCATGAAATCGACACGACCCCAGCCCGTACAGCCCACTTCGCGGAATGCGGCCATTGCGAGATCGGCGTACATTGCCTCGGTTGCCGCATCCGCCGTTCCCGGGCAGTGGTACTCGGTACGATCCGATTCATACTTGGCGCGATAGTCGTAGAACACACGTGGCGTCTCGATGCGAATACTCGGCAATGCCGTGCCCTGCAACACGCCAACCGTGTACTCCGCGCCGATCACGCAACGCTCGGCGAGCGCGATACCGCCAAAACTCAGAGCCAGATCGACCGCCTCAGCGAGGTCGTCATGATCAAATACTTTCGACATGCCAACACTGGAACCTTCCGCGGCAGGCTTCAGAATCAACGGAAAACCGAGGGACTCTGCGGCCAGTACGGCATCCGCCTGGTGCCGAATGACGGCGTAGTCCGGTGTCGGTATCCCGCAAGCTTCGAAGAGATGCTTGCTGCGGATCTTGTCCATCGCCAGCGCCGACGCCATGACGCCGCTACCCGTGTACGGTATTTCGAGCCATTCCAATGCACCCTGCAACGAACCGTCTTCGCCACCGGTTCCATGCAACGCAACCCACACACGGTCAAAGCCGGCCGCCGCAAATTCAACGAGGCTTTTTTCAGCAGGATCCCAGGCAAGTGCATCGACACCCTGCGAAGTCAGCGCTTTGAGTACGGCACTGCCGGTATCCAGAGACACTTCGCGTTCGTTAGAGTTGCCACCGAGCATGACCGCAACACGACCGAATTCATGGGCGCTACCGACCGCGATCCGTTCCTCGCGCACTGTCGCGATGCGGCTCATTGGACTTCCTCACCAACGATACGAACTTCGTGCACGAGTTCGATACCGTGCACTTCGAGTACGGTCCGGCGAACGTGCTCAATCAGTTCCTCGACGTCCATCGCGGACGCATTGTCTTTGTTGATAATGAAGTTCGCATGCTTCTCGGACACCTCAGCGCCACCGATCGAATAGCCCTTTAGCCCGGCACTCTCGATCAGGCGCGCGGCGAAATCGCCAGGTGGATTGCGAAACACCGAACCACAACTCGGTAAACCGAGCGGCTGTGTCGCTTTGCGACGCTCCAGCATGGTCTTCATCGAGTCCATGCTTGGCGTAATGTCTGGATCGAAGCGAAGCGTTGCTGCGATGAACCACTCATCGCTCGGACCTGTCACGCTGCGGTAGGCAATGGAATACTCGCTTGGCGTACGTTCATGAATCTCGCCGGCGCGGTCAATCGTGCGAACCGACTCGACACGTTCCCAAGTCTCCCCGCCATGGGCGCCGGCGTTCATCGCGAGCGCGCCGCCGATCGTGCCCGGGATCCCCGCGAAAAACTCGGAAGGCCCAAGACCCCAGCGAATGCACTGCCGTGCGAGTTGGGTGCACGGTAGCCCGCTTCCTGCCCTGACCCTATACTGATCGATCTTCTCGAGGTCCTGCAGAATTCTCGCGGCAGAAATAACGACACCGCGAATACCGCCGTCGCGCACGAGCAGGTTGCTGCCAACGCCGAACCAGAACACCGGCACCGGCGAGTCGAGCTCGCGCAAGAATAACGACAGGTCATCGATGCTTGCGGGGACAAAGAAGCTCTCCGCGGGTCCGCCTATGCGCCATGACGTATGCTTGCTCATCGGTTCATTCAACCGCAGCTCACCCCGCGCCTGTGCCTGCTCGGCGGCCATCATGAGTGCACCTTTAAATTGGGTTTTTTGCGCAACAAATCGGGCAGTCCTGCTGCATAAGCGCCGATGTCCCCGGCACCCATTGTCAACACGATGTCGCCTTCTTCGATCACGCTTTCAAGTACCGGCTGCAGCTCATCGAGCGTCTCGACAAAGACCGGTTCGACGGCACCGCGGGTTCGAACCGCGCGTGTTATTGCCCTGCCGTCGGCGCCAGCTATGGGTGCCTCACCCGCAGCGTAGACGTCGAGTACAATCGCCACGTCGGCCTCCGACAACACCGTGGCGAAGTCATCAATCAGGTCCCGTGTTCGCGTGTAGCGGTGCGGCTGGAAGATGAGTACGACGCGGCGCTCCGGCCAGCCCGATCGCGCGGCCGACAGCGTTGCCGCAATCTCGGTCGGATGGTGACCGTAGTCGTCGACCAGCATGACTTTGCCCGCCACGGTTTCGACTTCGCCGAGATTCTGGAAGCGACGATCGATACCTTCGAAATTCTTGAGTGCGTCGACGACAGCCTCGTCGGCGATCTGTAGTTCGTCAGCAACCGCGATAGCCGCCAGGGCATTACGAACGTTGTGCATGCCCGGCAGCCGCAACGAGACGTGCAATCGCTCACGTTCAGCCGGACGAACCACGTCAAAGCGCGTCAGCCCTCCCGAAAACTCGATATTCTCGGCACGCACATCGGCGTCTTCATCGACGCCGTAGGTAATGATGGAGCGCCCGATGGCGCCAAGGATCTCGTTGACACCCGGATCGTCAATGCAAACGACGGCGAGGCCATAGAACGGCAGGTTGTGCAGAAACTCGACAAAGCCCGTGCGCAGCTTCTCGATGTCGCCCTCGTACGTCGACATATGGTCGGCATCGATGTTGGTCACGACTGCGAGCATTGGTTTCAAATGCACGAACGAAGCGTCACTTTCATCAGCTTCGGCGACAAGGTAATCGCCCTGCCCGAGCCGGGCATTGGCATCTGCGCTCTTGAGCCGGCCACCGATGACGAACGTCGGATCGAGCCCGCCCTCGGCCAGAACGCTTGCGACAAGACTTGTCGTCGTAGTCTTGCCATGGGTGCCAGCCACGGCAATCGAATAGCGGAACCGCATGAGTTCCGCGAGCATTTCGGCGCGCTGCACGACGGGCATTAACCGCTCGCGTGCCGCAGCAACCTCGGCATTGGTTTCATCGACCGCGCTGGAAACGACAACGGCATCGGCGTTCTCAATGTTTTTCGCAGCGTGGCCGATGAAGACGGTGGCGCCCTGGCTCTCAAGGCGCCGTGTTTGTTTGTTGGGTTTGAGATCCGAGCCCTGCACTTTATAACCGAGGCTCAGCATGACCTCCGCAATGCCGGACATGCCCGAACCGCCGATGCCCACAAAGTGCACGCAGTGAATTCGCCGCATCCGCTTGATCATGTTGCGACCCCCGCCTGCTGGAGACAGAGTTCAGTGATGCGAGCGAGCGCGCTTGGCCTGTCCAGCCCGTGCGCTTTCTCGGCCCTGTGCAGTAAATTTTCGCGAGAGGACAGCCACTCTCTGAGTTGCCCGGCGAGAACATCCGCAGTCAACATACTCTGATCGATGATGACGGCGGCGCCGGCGTCAGCCATTGGCCGAGCGTTCGCTGTCTGATGATCATCGACGGCCCCGGGATACGGAACGAACAAGGCTGGCAGACCAACGGCACAAAGTTCGGCGACGGTCAGCGCGCCGGCACGACAAACAACCAGATCGGCCCAGGCGTAGACCGATGCCATGTCTTCTATGAACGGCACCAGTTCAACCTCGACGCCATGTTTGTCATAGGCGGCCCGAGCGATATCCAGCGTCGCGCTGCCGCACTGATGGCGAACGACCGGGCGCTCGTGCGCTGGCAGCTTCGCGAGTGCCTCGGGAACGGTTTGGTTAAGTGCCAATGCACCTTGGCTGCCACCGAGAACCAGCAAGCGCAACGGCCCCTGTCGTCCGCTATAGCGATCGGCCGGGTCGGCCACTGCGGCGATGTCCTCGCGAACCGGGTTACCCACGGTCTCCGCGCTGACATGAGAATTAAAACTGCCCGGGAAGGCTTGCAGCACAACCCGGGCAAGACGCGCCAGAAGACGGTTTGTAAGGCCGGCGGCCGCATTCTGCTCGTGAATAACGAGCGGCCGACGGGTGAGCCAGGCGGCAAGTCCGCCAGGCCCCGAAACGAAGCCACCCATGCCGAGCACGGCAGCCGGACGGCGACGCAGAATGACGCCGAGCGACTGCAGCAGCGCCCACGCCAGCTGAAACGGTGCAATGAGCAGTGCGACGAAGCCCTTGCGCCGCAGACCTTTGCACGCTGATCCACTCGATTTCGATCCCGGCCGCCGGAACGACTCTCGACTCGAGACCACGATGCGTTCCGAGCCAGACGATGTCCTGCGCATGCGCTTCCAGGGCGCGCGCCACCGCGAGCGCAGGATAGACGTGTCCGCCGGTGCCGCCGGCCATGACAAGAATCGGTCTGTTCACGCCGCGGCGGCTCATCGTTTGCGTCTCCGCTTGCGGTTTACCGGCTTCGCGTCAACCACGAGTTCGTGATGAATCCGCAGCAGCAGTCCAATCGCGATCATTGTTACGATCAGGCTGCTCCGACCGTAGCTGATCAGGGGCAATGTCAGACCCTTGGTCGGTAACAAGCCCATGTTTACGCCGACATTGATAAACGCCTGCAGGCCGAGCCAGGTCCCCAGACCAATCGCCAGATAAGCTTCAAAGAACCGCTCGGAATCGGTTGCGCGCATCGCGAGTTTGAAAACGCGCCAGAGTAGTGCCATGAACAAACTGATAAGCACAACCGATCCGAGCAGCCCGAATTCCTCGGCAAAAACGGCAAACACGAAATCGGTGTGTGCCTCGGGCAAGTAAAAGAGTTTTTGTACGCCGCTGCCGAGCCCAACACCCAACCACTCTCCACGACCAATTGCGATTAGGGATTGCGTCAGCTGGAAACCCGAATCGAAAGGATCAGCCCAGGGATCCAGAAATCCGGTGAGGCGCTTCATGCGATAAGGCGACGTTAGCGCAAGTGCGATCATTGCCAGCACCGCCGCCGCGAAGAACAGCAGGAAATCGCGGATGCGTGCGCCCGCCACAAACAACATCACAAGTGCTGTTGCGAGCAGGACGATGGCCGCACCGAAATCCGGTTCGGCGAGCAGCAACGAGCAACCCAGAGTCAGCACGAGCATCGGGCGCAGAAAGCCGACGAACTGCTCGCGCAGCGCCTTCTGTTGCCTCACGACGTAGCCAGCGAGGTAGATGAACAGGCACAAGCGTGCAGGCTCCGATACCTGCAAATTCATGATGCCAAACCGGACCCAGCGCCGGCTGCCATTAACCTCATGACCGATGCCGGGAACGAGCACGAGGCACAACAGTGCCAGCCCGATCAGCAGCATAAGCGGTCCCAGGCTTTGCCAAACGCGCATCGGAATAAACAGGCAAAACACACCGGCCGCTGCACCAATAACCGCGGCGATCAGCTGGCGCTCGACATAAAAGAACGGGTTGCCCGTCGCGTTATCGGAAACCGTAATCGATGCCGATGCCAGAATGACGAAGCCACCGAGCAGCAGTGCCAGGACGATCGTCAACATTACGGGATCGAGCTTGAGCTCGGTCTTCAGGCGCGCCGGGAATGGCATTGTTGCGCTGCTTGCTGTCATTTCGCGAAGCGCCTCCACAGCGTCGCAAAACGCATCGCCGCGAGCACCGTAGTTCGCGTATTGATCAAGGCTCGCGCAAGCTGGTGCGAGAAGCACTGTGTCATCCGATTCGGCGTACGCGGCTGCCTGACCCACTGCATCGACCATGTCCTGCGCGAAGTACACCGGCATCACGGTGTCGAGTGCGGCGGCGATGGCCTCAGCGTCCTTGCCGATGAGCACAGCGGCGCGAAGTTTTCCCTCGAGAGCTGCCGCAAGGTCGCTGAAGTCACCGCCTTTGCCGTCACCGCCGGCTACGAGAACCACCGTGCCATCGATCGAGCCGATCGAGGCAACGGCTGCCGCGACATTGGTAGCTTTGGAATCATTGATATAGTTCACGGCCGCTCTGCGCGCCACGAACTGCATACGATGCGGCAAACCCGGAAACTCGCTGACTACCTGCAACATTGCAGGCATCTCGAGACCGAGCAGTTCGCCCGTCGCGAGCGCAGCGAGTGCGTTGGCCTGATTGTGCAAACCGACCATGGCCATATCGTTTATCGCGATTAACAGCATGTCGCCGCGTGCGAGAAACACGACGTCGTCCTCGCGCCGCACCCCATACTGACCTTCGTCGGGCTCATCAAGCCCGAAGGTGATGACCCGGTCGATGCCTTTCACATGCTCCGCGGCCTTGTCATCGGCACGGTTCACGACAGCTGCACGAGCTTCGCGATAGACACGATATTTGGACTGCCGGTATTCGTTTTCGTCGGCATGCCAGTCGAGGTGATCGGGCGAAACATTGAGCAACACGGCAACTTCGGCGGGCAGCGTCTCGGTGCGCTGCAGCTGGAAACTCGACAGCTCGAGCACATAGATATCAGGCTGCTCTTCCCCAAGCAGGTCAAGCGCGGGCTCGCCCAGATTGCCGCCTGCCAGGACCTTGCGGCCCGCAGCCCGGCACATATGGTAGATCAGAGTTGTCACGGTACTTTTTCCGTTCGACCCCGTCACTGCAACGAATGGGGCTTTGGCTTCACGTGCAAACATCTCGATGTCCGAAACGACCTCGACTTTTTTCTTGCGCGCTTTTTGCAGCAGCTCGTGATTGTCCGCGACGCCCGGAGAAACAATGATCCGATCGACGTCCTTCGGCAGCTCCATGCTGCCGAGAATGACGTCGGCATCCGGCCACACTTCCTTAAGCTCCTCGATACCAGGCGGAGCGTCGCGGCTATCGAGGAACGTTGCGTCGGCCTCGTTGCGGCGCAGGTAACGTGCGATGGACAGTCCTGTCGCGCCCAGACCGAACACGAGATCCTTGCTTGCCGCCGCGGTTTTGTTGACCGCACTCATCGTATTTTCAGACTCGCGAGGCCGATCAGCACAAGGATGACCGTGATGATCCAAAAGCGGACGATGACCTTCGGCTCTGCCCAGCCCTTGAGCTCGAAGTGATGGTGCAATGGCGCCATTCGAAACACGCGCCTGCCGGTCAGCTTGAATGAAGCGACCTGAATGATTACCGACAACGTTTCGACAACGAATACGCCGCCCATGATCGCCAGCACGATTTCCTGCCGCACGACGACGGCTACGACGCCGAGCGCCGCGCCCAGCGACAGCGCGCCGATGTCGCCCATAAAGACCTGCGCGGGATATGTGTTGAACCACAGGAATCCCAGCCCGGCTCCGGCCAGCGCTGCGCAAAAAACGAGGATTTCGCCCGTGCCCGCTACGTAGGGAATTCCGAGGTAAGCCGAGAAATTGACATTGCCGGTAACGTACGCAAAGACGCCGAGTGCGCCGCCGACGAGGACGGTCGGCATGATCGCCAGACCGTCGAGACCGTCGGTAAGATTAACGGCATTGCTGAAGCCGACGATAAAGATGTACGTGACGAAAAGCTGCAACATACCCAGCGGAATGCTCAAATCCTTGAAATACGGAATGAGCAGCGCCGTTGCGCTCTCGAGCGTGCCATCGTCCCTGGCAATCAGGTACAGCGCTATCGAGGCAACGATCGCAGCAAAGGATTGCCAGAACAGCTTCTGTCGGGCCGAAATCCCTGCCGGGTCTTGCAGCACGAGCTTCTTGTAATCGTCGACATAGCCGATAACGCCAAAGGCCAGCGTGACAAACAGCACGACCCAGACAAACCTGTTTTCGAGGTCGGCCCAAAGCACGGTGCTGACGACGATCGCGGTCAGGATCAGCGCGCCCCCCATCGTCGGCGTGCCGGCCTTCAGCAGGTGGGTGTCGGGGCCCTCCTCGCGCACGGGCTGGCCGACCTGATTGACGCTGAGTTTCTTGATCATGCGCGGGCCAATCACGAATGAAAGGACCAAAGCAGTCAGTGCGCCGAGAATCGCACGCAGCGTCAGATAGCTGAAGACGTTGAAGCCCGATTCGAATTGCGCGAGGTATTCGGTTAGATAGAGCAGCATGTTCAGGCGCTCCTGCCCAACTGCTCCGGGACGCGCAGCGCATCGACAACACGCTCCATGCGCATGGAGCGGGAGCCTTTTACCAGCACGCTGACTTTCGCTGACAGTCCGCGCGAAGCGTCGCTGACCAAAGCGTCAATAGAATCGTACGACGATCCGCCGTCGCCGAAGGCTTCGGCTGCGTTGCCGGCCAGCTCGCCGTACGTGAAGAGTTTGTCGACACCGGCGTCATGAACGGCCTTGCCAACGTCGTGATGCAGCTGGGCGGCGTCTTCTCCGAGTTCGAACATATCCCCGAGTACCAGGCGACTTTCCCCGGGCAGCGAGGCGAGAAACTCGGCTGCCGCGATAACCGACAGAGGATTCGCGTTATAGCTATCGTCATACAGCGTCGCGCCGCCTTGCCCCGGCAGAGGATGCAGGCGCCCGGCAATTGGGCTTACTGTTTCGAGAGCCGATTTGATTTTGTCTGAAGGGACATCCAGCGCTGTCGCGATCGCCGCCGCGGCGCAGGCGTTGCGCACATTGTGCGCGCCAGCCAGCGGCAACGTAAGCTCGATCGTCGCATCGAGCAGGTGTAGCGTGAAGTGCGTTTCGCCCTTGCCTGTCTCGATATGTTCAGCGCGAATATCCGCATGATCGCTGAGCCCGAAACTCAGAACGTCGATGCCCTCGACGAGTGATATCCAGTATTCGAAATACTCATCGTCAGCGTTGAGCACGGCAATTTCGGGTCGCACCTCATTTTGCAGAATCTCGGCCTTGGCATGCGCGACGCCTTCTATCGAGCCGAAGCCTTCCAGATGTGCGGCCGCCGCGTTCGTAATCGCAACAACCTCGGGTTTCGCGAGCGACGTCAGGTAAGCGATTTCGCCTGCATGATTCGCACCCATTTCGAGTACCGCAAAGCGATGCGAATCATCGATACGCAGCATCATCAGCGGCATGCCGATGTCATTGTTGAGATTACCCTCCGTTGCGAGCGTCGGCGCGACCGTCGACAGGCATGCGGCCGTCATTTCCTTGAGCGTCGTTTTCCCATTACTGCCCGTGATGCCCACGACTGTCGCCGACTTCTCGTTGCGCCACGCTGCGCCGAGCTGCCCAAGCGCCAGCCTGGTATCGTCGACGGTAATCTGTGCTATATCTATGTTAGTAATTGAATTGACGACAGCGCCTGCGGCACCCTTTCCCTGTGCATGGCTGACAAACTTGTTGCCGTCGAAATTCGGCCCTGACAGCGCGACAAAGAGCTGACCGGGCTCCAGTGTCCGCGTGTCCGTGCTGACGCCGTCGAAGCTGCAGTCTTCGCCGTGCAGCGTGCCGTGCATCGAATTAGCGGCAAATGAAAGCGTCGCGTTCACGCTTCTGCCTCTGCGCGCTTTCTCAGATTTGCCTGCGCCGCAGCGAAGTCGGAAAAATCGCGTCGCTCTGCACCGACGAGCTGGTAGTTTTCATGACCTTTGCCTGCGATGAGGACAACGTCGTCAGCGGCTGCCTGACAGATAGTCCAGGCTATCGCAGCTGCGCGATCCTCGATGACCGTGGCACGATCCGGTTTCCCCAGCCCCGTTACGATTGCGGCGATGATGTCCGTCGGCTCTTCATAACGTGGGTTGTCGCTGGTGACAACAATCCGATCAGCACGCCGCTCCGCCATCTTCCCCATTTGCGGCCGCTTACCGGCATCACGATCACCACCGCAACCAAAAACACACCATAGCGTTCCTTTGCAGTGCGCTTTTAGCGCCCGCAGCGCGACGTCAATCGCCTGCGGCGTGTGAGCATAGTCGATATACACGGCCGGAAGACCGTTCACCGCCGGGACTCGCTGCATGCGCCCGGGCGGAGCGCTGACTGTCGATAACACGTCGCACGCCTTGTCCAATGCCACGCCTTGCTTTAGCAGCAGCGCGAGCACGATAACGGCGTTGGCGACATTAAAGTCGCCCGGCATGTGCAATACGAATTCTCCGTTGCCCCAGGCCGTGTTGATGCCGACTTTGACGCCGCTGTTCATTGCGACGACAGAGCGCACGAAAACGTAAGGTCTGCCATTGGAGACACGATCGAATTTCGTCGAAACTGTGACAACGTCCTGACCACATTGGCTGGCAAGCTGTGTGCCGAACTCCGAGTCGAGATTGATGATGCGGTGCTTCGCGCGGTGCTGCAGAAACAGCCTGGCCTTCGTTTCTGCATAGCTCTGCATATCGCCGTGATAGTCGAGATGATCGCGACTCAGGTTTGTGAACAGCACAGAGTCGAAATCAACGCCATCGACGCGATTTTGTGCGAGTGCGTGCGACGACACTTCAATGGCAGCGCCAGCCGCGCCTCGATCTCTGAATTCCGCCAGGAGCCCGTGCAGTTCGACAGCCCCCGGTGTCGTCATTCCTTCTCCACCCTCGATCTCGCCGATACCCGTACCGAGCGTGCCGATATATCCACAGCTGAGGTCGAGTTGCTCGCAGCACTGTGCGATCAGCCACGCGACAGTTGTTTTGCCATTGGTACCCGTAACACCCACGACACGAATCGCTTTCGACGGGTAATCATAGAATCGATTGGCAATCTCCCCGACGTGCCGCGCGAGATCCGGCACAGCAACCATCGGCACGCCCAGGCTGGTCGCAGGCGCATCTGCTGTGGAGGAATCCCAGGCAATCGCCGCCACGCCGGCGGTTACTGCGTCGGCGGCATAGTCAAGACCGTGACTGGTGGCGCCACCGCAGGCGAGAAACAGGTCCCCGGGCTTGAGAGCGCGACTGTCGCTGGCAATGCCTGAGATTTCGAGCGGCGGAGCATCCGCAAACCCCCGCAGCAAGTTGCTCAGGTCTTTCGTTGTCGTCAAATGTTCCGCCGGCATGCTCATTGACTCATTGCCTGCATGATGCTGCCGGGATCGCTCGCTGGCAGTGCATCGGGCGGTACTGCAAGCAAGCGCAGCGACTCAGACATGACGTTGGCAAAAACCGGAGCTGCAACATCGCTGCCGTAGTAAAGCTCGCCGCCAGGCTCATCGATTACGACGACCGCTGCGAGCCGTGGCTCACTGGCTGGTGCCAGCCCGGCGAAAATTGAAATGTACTTGTCTTCCGAGTACCCGCCCGCAGCGAACTTCCAGGCAGTGCCGGTCTTGCCGGCAATACGGTAACCGGTAACGGCGGCCTTGGTGCCGGTGCCACCCGGGCGAACAACTTCTTCGAGCATGCGCCGCACCGCAGCTGCCGAGTTCTCCGTCAAGATCCGATCGCCGTCGCGTGGGGTATCCAGCGCGACGAGGGAGACGGGCCTCAGCAGCCCGTTACTGCCAATGACCGAGTAGGCCTGCGCCAGTTGCAGCGGTGTGACCGAGACGCCGTAACCGTAAGCCAGTGTTGCCTGGCTGATTGGCCGCCAGTGGTTATAGTGTGTCAGCAGTCCGGCGGACTCTCCCGGAAATCCGCTGGATGTCAGCGAGCCGAGACCAAAATGCGTCATCGTGCTCCAAAGCTGATCTGGCTCCAGTGACATTGCGAGTTTTGTTACGCCGACGTTACTCGAACGCGCAAGTATCGTCGTCAGGCTAATACGGCCCAGGTTGCGGCTGTCTTCAATCGTCTTCGCACCAACGACAACGTATCCGGGTGCCGTATCGATAATGCTGCTTGGGCGATAGTCACCGCTTTCGAGCGCCGCAGCGACAATGAGCGGCTTGATACTCGATCCCGGTTCGAAGATATCGGTAATCGCCCGATTGCGATAACGTTCGGCGGAATATTGCGAGCGGTCGTTCGGGTTGTACGTCGGCTGGTTGACGATCGCGAGCACTTCGCCGGTTTGTACGTCGAGTATGACGATCGATCCGGACTCGGCGTTGTATGACTGAATGGCCGCCTTCAGCGTCCTGTACGCCAGATACTGCACCCTGAGATCGATACTCGTGCGCAGGTCTTTGCCGTGGTGCGGTGGGCGAATACTCTCGACATTTTCAACCGATCGGCCAAGACGATCCTTGAGCACGCGCTTTGCACCAGACTCACCGGCCAGCCAGTGATTAAAGGCGAGTTCCAGCCCTTCCTGGCCATCGTCATCGATATTCGTAAAGCCGACAAGGTGCCCCGTCACTTCGCCTGCCGGGTAATAGCGTCGATACTCGCGCTGTACATTGACGCCGGGCAGCTTGAGGGCAAGAACCTGCTGCGCCTGCTCAGGACTGAGATGACGCTTCAGGTACAGGAATTCCTTGTCCATGCTGCGGGTGACGCGACGCATCAGTTGTTGTGACTCTATGCCCAGGATGCGCGCGAGTTGAGGCACTTTGTCGACGGCGGGCGCCAGCTTCTTCGGGTTCGCCCACACGCTGTCGACCGGCGTGCTGATTGCCAGCGGCTCGCCGTTCCGATCTGTGATGGTGCCACGATGTGCGGAAATTCGCTCGGTACGCAAATGCCGGGTGTCGGCCTGCTGATTCAGAAAGTCCTTGTTAAGAACCTGCAGGTGCACCGCGCGCGCAACCAGCGAAAACGCTGCGAGGGCAAAGAACACGCTTACCAGCGTCACTCTGCTGACAAATCGCCTTGCGGTTTGTTGCTTTGTCTCAGCGCCGCGTTTCATGGTCGTTGAATGACGAAAATTTCCGTTGCTTCGGGCCGTACCAGAGACAGGTCGTCCGTCGCGACCTGTTCGATTCGGGCATGTGTGGACCAGGTGCTTTGCTCGATCTGCAACTGGCCCCACTCGATGTTCAGCTCATCGCGCTCCCGTGTGAGCGCCTCGAGCTCTACGAACAACTTGCGTGACTCGTGCTTTGTGTAAACCAGCGCCATCGCGCTCGTGACACACACAGCCGCGAACACGATCACGAGAATGAATGGCTGCCGCGTCTGGCTTAACTGCATCACACCCGCTCCGCTATTCGAAGATGCGCACTGCGCGCCCTTCTGTTCGCCGTAATTTCCTCGGCTGTTGCTACGATCGCCTTACCGACCGGCTTGAGCTTCGGTCGGAATTGTTGTGGCACAACGGGCATGCCACGATACTGCTCTGCCTCGCGTGAAGCGTCGCGAATAAAACGCTTGACGATTCGATCTTCAAGCGAGTGAAAACTGATCACGCAGAGACGACCGCCTGTTGCGAGCAAATCGATCGACTGTGCGAGCACGGCTTCGAGCTGCGCGAGCTCGTCGTTGATGAAGATGCGAATCGCCTGAAAGGTCTTGGTCGCCGGGTGTTTCTTCCGGGTATGCGGCGGCACGACGGAGGCAACCACTTCCGCCAGCTGCCTGGTTGTTTCTATTGCGGTAGTTTTCCGCGTCGCCACGACCGCACGCGCAATACGGCGAGCTTGCGATTCTTCTCCATATTTTCTGAGTATCGAGACCAACGTCATTTCGTCCACGGATTTGAGCCATTGCGCGGCAGAGACGCCTGCATCCGGGTCCATGCGCATGTCCAACGGTCCGTCGCGAAGAAAACTGAAGCCTCGTTCGGCCTCATCCAATTGTGGCGACGAGACGCCAAGGTCGAGGAGCAAGCCGTCGACCTGACCATCGAGTCCTTTTTCTCCGATACGTTGTGCCAGTTCTGCAATTTCACACCTGATCAATTCAAAGCGCGGGTCTTCTTTAAGCGTGGCGGGCGCCGATGCAATCGCCTGCGGATCACGGTCGATGGCTATCAACCGGCCGTCAGTATTCAATTGCTGCAATATGGCGCTGCTGTGCCCCCCGCGTCCGAATGTCCCGTCGACGTACAAGCCGTCTTGTTTTACGTTCAGTCCCTCAAGGACTGGCCCCAGCAGCACCGGCACATGCGCGTCGCTGCTCATGAGATGAACTGCGACCTAGAACGAGATCGACTCGAGATCGGGCGGCAAATCGCCGTCGTCTTCCTCGTTGAGCCATGCATCCCGTTTCTCGTTCCAGGTTTGTTCGTCCCAAAGTTCAAATTTGTTGCCCTGCCCAATCAACATCGCCTGCTTGTCGAGAGCGGCGAAATCCCTCAATTCGCGGGAAACGAGAATTCGACCGTTCGCATCCATGTCCACTTCGGTCGCATAGCCGACCATGATTCGCACGATGTTCCGTGCGACTTTATTCATGCTGGGTAGTCGTACGAGTTTGCGTTCGAGTTCTTCCCAATCCGGAAACGGGTAAATGAGCAGGCAGTGGTCTTTGTCGACTGTTACGACACAAGCGCCATCACAGCGGGCGGCAAGCCGCTCCCGATATCGGGTCGGTATTGCCATACGCCCTTTGGCGTCCAAGCTGACTTTGGTGGCCCCTCGAAACACAACACTGCGGACGGCCCCGGCTCCGCTCTTCTGGCGCGAACTCCGGGCTGGCTGCCCATCTCCTCCCACTTTTATCCACTTTTCAACACTATAAGGTCGGCGCCTTGGGAGCGTCAATAAGCCCCGTAAATTAGTTCTTGTTGTACAGGGACTTAGGGCCTTTCAGATGGCCCAATTCGGGCAAATTGTGGCAGCTCTGGCGCAAGGTAAATCAGTTGCTTAGAGGTGAATGCTCGACACAACCTGAAAAACGGGTCGCGAAACGGCGACAGAGGCAGTTTTCGGGCGATCGGGGTCCTGATTTGCGCGGGTAGCGCAGATTATCCGGCAACGTTCAACAAAAAGTCAATAACTATTTGATTGTAATAGACTTTTACCGGCAGTCAGCGTGTTCTTGGCAGGCGCGGGCTCAGGCTTGGTCGTGTCGAGCAAGAGTGAGAAAGCAGGAGCCGGTAATAAGCCGGGTTCTGTCATCGACAACCATTCATCTGGGACAGCCGTCACCGACTGCCTCTAGCGACCTACCCGGGAGTCCGCTCGGAACCGGCGGCGCAGCCAGGCTGCTACTCCCCTATTTGGTCTTGCTCCAGGCGGGGTTTACCGTGCCGCGATCTGTTACCAGTCGCGCGGTGCGCTCTTACCGCACCTTTTCACCCTTACCGGCTCGAGAGTCGGCGGTATATTTTCTGTGGCACTTTCCATGGGCTCGCGCCCCCCAGGCGTTACCTGGCGCCTCGTCCGAAGGAGCCCGGACTTTCCTCTCCAGACCGGATGCCTGAAGCGATTGCCTGACCGACTCCTGCTTTCTCGATACGAATTCTAACGCAAATGGCACTTGACAACTTAATTGTCAATATGAATGCTGACAATCAAGTTGTCATTTAGGAGACGGTCCATGGTGGATGAGCGAAACCAGCAGGCCTATCAGATCACGTGGCTGATTCGCCGCCTTTTTCGGGCGATGGCGTCCGAGTCCAACCGCTACCTTGCTGGCACGGAACTGTCAGCGGCCGATCGCGCAGTCATGGAATTTCTATATCCGGACATCGAATTATCCGTGCCGGAGATCGCGCGGCGCTATGACGTCTCGCGGCAGCATGTGCAGGTTACCGTGAACGCGCTGGTCGCGAGAGGCCTGCTACGCAACATCGAGAATCCAAAACACAAACGGTCGCGGCTGACGCGCCTCAGCGCGCTCGGCAGAAACACTTGCGAAGCGACGCGGCGCAGCGAGACAGCAGTCGTCGAGAGATTGTTCGACCGAGTGTCGGATGACGCGCTCAGGAAAACGCACGCAACGCTCACCGAGTTGTTGCGCAAACTCACATGAGGGCGATAAAGATGAATATGTACTACCTGCTGGAGTACCGACCGCCGCGCATCGCAACAGGTTTCGTGCTCATCGCGATTGCAGCGCACGCACGATCTGTCAGGCGCTGGTTGTAGATCAGCGGCCGCTTTGGTCTTTGGTCAAATCGAGCAGTCGTTGATACAGCGCATTGCGCTTTTCCCCGGTTGCTCGCGCCATGACTTTGGCGACCTCCTTGCCGGGCAACAGTTTTGAGAATTCGAGAAGCAGGCGGTCGATATCCAGCGACGAGGTCCCGGAATCGGTTGCACCGTTCACGACAATGACGAACTCGCCTTTGCCCGGTATCGTGCCGGCACGCGATTGCTCAAGAAGTTCACCCAGCGACGCCCGCACACATTGCTCATGCAGTTTGGTGAGTTCACGGCCCAGGAATGCGCGGCGGTCTTCGCCGAATGCTGCAACGAGATCGCCCAGAGATTCTTCTATGCGATGAACAGACTCATAGAAGACTATTGTGCGCGGCTCGCTCGCCAAACTGTCGAGAACGTCGCGGCGCGCTTTCTTCTTCGCCGGCAGGAAGCCCTCGAAGCAAAAGCGATCAGTCGGCAGACCCGCAACCGATAGCGCTGCGGTTACGGCGCTCGACCCTGGAATCGGCGACACGCGAACGCCGGCACGGTGCGCAGCCAGCACGACGCGGTAGCCCGGGTCACTTAGCAAGGGCGTACCCGCGTCGCTGACCAACGCGACTGATTTGCCTGAGGTTAGCTCGTCGATAATCCTGCCCGCGAGTTCCTGCTCGTTATGTTCATGCAGCGCCAAAAGCCGTGTTTTGATGCCGAAATGCGATAGCAATCGCCCGGTGTGGCGGGTATCCTCGCAGGCAATGAGGTCCGCAGCCACGAGCGTCTGGCGAGCTCGGGGCGTCAAGTCCTCGAGGTTGCCAATCGGCGTTGCCACAACGAATAGTGTGCCGCTCATTGAGCACCTTGATCCCTGGATATGCATAAACGTATGACGAAATCCCCGAGACATCCTGCCCGTGAAAGAAGCCTCGTGGCAAGCCTGCTCGCACTGCTGCTGCTGACTTTGACTCTGGCGGGTTGTGGATCATCGGGTATTGGCGGCTTTGGCGGCAAGCCTGGCGAGACGCGGGCAGAGAGGCTATCGAAGAACGACCAACATGAGGACGCCGCGCGGATCTATATAGGCCTTGCGGCCGGCGCGGCAGGCGTTGAGCGAGACAGGCTGACGCTGCTGGCCGTCGAGC
This sequence comes from uncultured Gammaproteobacteria bacterium, assembly GCA_963711285.1. GTDB lineage: Bacteria > Pseudomonadota > Gammaproteobacteria > Steroidobacterales > Woeseiaceae > UBA1847. Next base: position 496,052 of record CAVQDJ010000013.1, read on the forward strand.
AGTGGCTTGATGCTGGTGACGCGATACGTGCCCGCAACGCGTTTCGAGACATCGCAAGACCGGGCAGTTCCGAACTGCGCTGGCTTTGGAACACAAACTCGGCGGCCCTGTCTTTGTACGCCGGCGAAGCAGATACCGCACTCGGCATTCTCGAACCAATGAGCCGCGAACCGCTGTCGGAACGGCATCGCCTGCGTGTCGAGGCTCTGCGCGCTGATGCCTGGATTCAAAAAGGCGATCCGATTCGTGCCGTAGAGCTGATGACGCAACGCGAGTTGTGGCTCCGCGACCGGCGCAGTATCGGCCAGAACCGGTGGCGTCTTTGGCAAGGACTGCTCGCCAGTGATGCAACCGTGCTTCGTGCAAACGCAGAGTTGGCCTTGGATCCCGAGGTCAAGGCCTGGCTGCAACTCGGCTCGCTCGCAGCATCAACCGGGCAACAGGGGATTGGCTGGGTGAACGGCGCCGTGCGCTGGCGCGAGGCAAATACCCAGCACCCGGCGATGGCAATCATCGACAGACTGCGACTACCCGACCAACTGAGTCTCGATTACCCTCGCCGGATCGCACTGCTGTTGCCCCTGTCCGGCCGCACTTCGCCCGCAGGACATGCCATACAGAACGGTTTTTTCGGCGCATACTTTTCGACGACAACCGGCCTCGATGAAGAGCAAATCGTTCGCGTTTACGATGTCAACAACGAGGGTGGCGCCAGTGCCGCGTACGCAGCGGCCGTCGATGACGGCGCCGAGTTTGTCATCGGCCCATTGCTCAGAAGAAGCGTTGTCGAACTGGCGAACGACATTCTTGTCCCGGTGCCGGTTCTTACGCTGAATTATCTGCCCGACGATGCGCTTGCTCCGCCGGGCCTGTTCCAGTTCGCCTTGGCTCCTGAAGACGAAGCGAGGTCTGCAGCAGAACGTGCGCGCGCCGACGGCCATAGCAGAGCCGTGGCCTTGGTCCCCAATAACGACTGGGGACGACGATTATTGAGCAGTTTCACAACGGAGTTCGAAGCATTCGGCGGTACTTTGCTCGACTATCGGACGTATACGCCGGGCAACCAGGATTTCTCCAATACCATTGAAGACTTGATGGGATTGTCGGGCAGTGTGCGCCGCTATCAGCGCTTGCGCGCCAACATCGGTGGACCGTTACAGTTCGATCCGCGACGCCGGCAAGATGCCGAATTGATCTTTCTCGCGGCCGATGCGCCGGCAGGCCGGCTCCTGAAATCCCAGCTCAAGTTTCACTACTCGGGCGACCTGCCCGTCTATTCGACATCGTCGATCAACGCTTTGGACGGGCGCTCGAATTCGGACCTGAACGGCATAATGTTTGCGGATACGCCATGGATCGTTGCGCCGCAAAGCTGGATAGCAAGACTGCCACCGCTATACGACGAATACTGGCCCGAAGAACGCCGGCTTGGCCGCCTGCATGCCATGGGATATGACGCTTACCAGCTTATAGCCGCATTGTTCGCCGCGCGAACCGGACCGATGCAGGAGATCGACGGCGCAAGCGGCAAACTCTACCTGGATCATGACGGTCGTGTGCGTCGACGCCTCGCCTGGGCCCAATTCCAGGGTGGTGAGCCCGTTGCATTGCCTGAAATCGACGTCCCCGGCGGACCGATTCAGGACATCAGCAATGATCCTGAATTGCAGACGCCCGATGCTGCGGATGATGAATCGTGGTACGACCCGACGCGCGAACTATAGGGTCAGATGCCGAACGGCTTGCGCACGAATTCCTGCAAAAAAATGGACTGAGACAAATCGCGCGCAACTTCCGTTGCCGGCTTGGTGAAATCGATTTGATCATGCGTGACGGCAACTGCCTCGTCATCATCGAAGTCCGGTATCGGAAAAGCAACCGATTCGCCCGGGCCAGTCTGTCAGTCGATATTCGCAAGCAGCGCAAGATCATCCGGACAACCGCAATGTTCCTGGCGAGAAATGCGCACTATGCGAACAGCGTTGTTCGTTTCGACGTCGTCGCGATCGATGCCGACGCTGGTGGCGAACAAAAGATCGAGTGGATCAAGGACGCATTCCGGCCAACAGATTCAAGCCTGTAAGGCCGCGACGGCGACACTGCTTATCATCATGTCTCGATCCCGCTTGACGGGAGTTCGCTGCGCTGCGCTTTACTTCCGATAAGCAATGTCTTTGTCGCGGCCTTACTCACCGTCAACAAAGTTGTGACTCGGATGCAGGATTATTTGACGACCTTCAGGTGCGGTCGCGAGCGCGTCGTCTCAACCTCGTCGTTTCGGACTTTTTGCTCGGTGGTATCCGAGTCGTGCGAGAAGATCATCCCCTGGCCCGTCTCCCTGGCATAGATTCCAAGGACCGAGCGCATTGGCACCCAGACGTCAAATGGCACGCCTGAAAAACGCGCGCGAAAGCTCACGGCATCGTTGGTCAGCTTGAGGTTATGCGCCGCCGTCTCACTGATATTCAGAATGATCCTGCCATCCTTGACATGCTCGGGCGGCACGCTGACACCATCGAAGGACGCGTCAACAACGATATGGGGCGTGTGTCCGTTGTCGCCCATCCATTCGTGCATGGCACGAATGAGATACGGTCTCTTTGAACGGCTTGGATTGCTCAACGTTTACTATTCTCGGAATCGAGTCCCCGCGCGTAGCTTACCATTGTTTTTGCACGTCGCAGGTTTGGTGACATAACGCAGCGTTACAGTCTCATCTCCTGTTCCAGTTCGGTGAGGCTCTGTTGGAACGAGCGCCGCGCAAACACGCGCTTCATGTATGCCTCGATCGGTTCCGCCTGACTGCCAAGCTCAATGCCATAGACCGGCAGGCGCCAAAGAATCGGCGCAATGCTCGAATCGACCAGCGAGAACTCCTCGCTAAGGAAATACGGCCTCGCGCCGAACAATTCAGTGCTCTGCAGAATGCTCTCACGCAGCAGCTTGCGCGACTTCGTGCTAAGCCTGCCATCGCCGCTGGCATCTGCCTCTTCGGCCAGCGAGTACCAGTCCGTTTCAATTCGAAACAGCGCGAGTCGGAATTGCGCACGCATTACCGGATCAACAGGCATGAGCGGCGGGTGCGGGAAACGCTCATCGAGGTATTCGATGATGACGCGAGAGTCATAGAGTGTCAGATCGCGATCGACCAGAGTCGGAACCGTGTGGTACGGATTCAGGTCCATCAGGTCTTCGGGCAGATCGGCTCCGAGGACGTTCGAAATTTCGATATTGATATTCTTCTCAGCAAGGACCAGCCGTGTCCGATGACTGTGAATGTCAGTCGGGCGCGAAAACAGTGTCATTACGGAGCGTCTATTGGCGATTACTGCCATCACTTGACGTCCTTCCAGATTTGTTTCTTCAACATAGCCGCGATAACGAGAAATACGATGAGATACATCAGCACCCAAACGCCCAGTTTGCGGCGTTCGGATCGAATCGGTTCGGCAATGTACGCAAGGAAGTTTACGGTGTCGCGAACAAAATCATCGTAATCCTCTTCGTCCAAAGTACCCGCCGTGACCTTTTCAAAGCCCTGAAACTCTAGCGACGTGACGCCGTCCTCAGTGTGCTCCGCGAACTTCACGCGCTGGTAGCCCTGCAATTCCCACAGCACGTGCGGCATGCTCGTGCCTTGCAAGACATGGTTATCGACACCGGTCGGGCTCTCTGCATCCAGATAAAAGCCCTTCAGGAAACTGTAAATGTAATCGGAACCCTTGGACCGGGCCAACAGGGACAGGTCCGGAGGCGGATTGCCAAACCAGCGCGCCGCGCTTTTGGCGGGCATCGAGACCGTAATGGTCTCAAAGGTCTTCTCGGCGTTGAACATGAGGTTGTCAACGAGCTGTTCTTCGGACAGTTCGAGGTCCTTGCCAATCGTGTTATAGCGCACGTACTGCGCCGAGTGACAACCCGAGCAGTAGTTCATGAAGTTCCTCGCGCCGCGTTGCAGCGAGGCGACATTTCCCGGGTCGATGTCCGACGCCTCAAGTTCAACGCTGCCGCCAGCCGCGAAGGCCTCGAAAGCAATGAACAGTGAAATGGCCGCTACCACGACGCTTCGCCCCTTTGCCTTATCCATGATAGACCACCCTGTCCGGCACCGGCTTCGTCTTGTCGATGGCCGTGTAATAAGGCATCAGCAGGAAGAACGCGAAGTAGATGGCCGAGAAAATCCGGGCCGCAATCACGTAGATATTTTCTGCGGGCATGGTGCCCAACCATCCTAGCGTGATGAAAGTCACGACGAATATGGTCAGCGCTGATTTGTAAATCCAGCCACGATAGCGAATCGACTTGACTCGTGCCCGGTCCAGCCACGGCAGGAAGAGCGGCAGCAAGACGGCCAGCACAAACAGTATGAAGCCCCAGAGCTTGTCGGGAACAGCACGCAAAATTGCGTAAAACGGTGTGAAATACCAGACAGGCGCAATGTGCTCGGGCGTTGCCGTCAAATTGGCCGGTTCGAAGTTTGCGTGCTCGAGGAAGTAGCCTCCCATATCCGGGGCGAAGAAAACGACCGCGGAAAAAATCATCAGGAAAATGATTATCGCGACGAGGTCTTTGCTGGTGTGGTACGGGTGAAAGGCTATGCCGTCCAGCGGTACACCATCGGGACCTTTGTTCTGCTTGATCTCAACACCATCAGGGTTGTTCGATCCCACTTCATGCAACGCAACGATGTGAACGAAAATCAAGCCAATCAAAGCAAGTGGCAACACGATGACGTGCAGTGCAAAGAAACGATTCAGCGTAATATCGGAAATCGAGTAGTCGCCGCGAATGATTTCCACCAGACTCTCACCAATACCAGGTATCGCTCCGAACAGTGAGATGATGACCTGTGCGCCCCAGTACGACATCTGGCCCCACGGCAGCAGGTAGCCGGCAAATGCTTCGGCCATCAGCACCAGGAAAATCAGCATGCCGATAATCCAGATCAGCTCGCGTGGTTTCTTGTATGAGCCATACAGCATGGCGCGGAACATGTGCAGGTAGACGACGATGAAAAAGAACGAGGCGCCCGTGGAGTGCATATACCGTATCAGCCAGCCCCACTCGACATCTCTCATGATGTATTCGACAGAGGCAAACGCGTCGGCGGCGGCCGGTTTGTAATTCATCGTCAGGAAAATGCCGGTGACCAGCTGGATTGCCAGTACGACGAATGCCAATACGCCGAAAACGTACCAGAAGTTGAAATTCTTCGAGGCGTAGTACTCGGTGACGTGATATTTGAGCGTCGATGTCATTGGGAAACGATCATCGATCCACTTCACGAGTCCGCCCTGAGGTTTACCGACCTCTGCTTCGATTCTCGCCATTATGCCGCTCCCGTGTCCTGACCGATGAGAATCAAGTCATCCCGAACGAATCTGTAGGGTGGAACACGCAGGTTTGTCGGCGCCGGGACGCCTTTGTGGACCCGCCCGGCAAGATCGAACCTCGAGCCGTGGCATGGGCAGAAGAAGCCACCGTTCCAGCTCTCGGCCGGTCGAACCTCGAAATCTTCGAGCGGTGCACAGCCCAGGTGTGTACACGAACCCTCGATGACCAGGAATTCTGGCTTCACAGATCGGGTTGCGTTGGCCGCATATTCGGGCTGCTGTTCGACAACCTCGGAGTTCGGATCCTTCAGATAGCCAATATCATCGGGCAGACGCGCCAGCATCTCCTGCGTACGCCGCAGAACGAAAACGAGCCTGCCACGCCAAAGCACTCGAACCATCTCACCCGGCAACATCGACCCGATCGCTACTTCCACCGGTGCCCCCAAGGCCTGTGCTCTCGCACTCGGCTTCAGGGACGACAGAAACGGAATCGCAGCAAGGCCAACGCCGGCTACGCCGGTCACGGCCGTTGCTATCGTAAGAAAATGACGTCTGTTGCGATTGATGCGTTCAACGTCGTCTTCGTTCATCAGGCACTCCCATACGCCCGGCTGAAAAAAGGATTGATTTGAGGCCTCTTTGTCAGCGCGTTTCTATTCTTTGTATCGATACTGTTAGATTTGCAGCAGCCCTGGTTTGGCGTCAGGATGACGTCTGGCCGCGGGCTTCGTGCTAAACAGTCGCGAATTATACACGTCGCGCGCCGAAGTTGGCTAGCCAAGTCGCCTATACCTATGATTCTAAAAGGAATTTAGTTTGGCTGGTTTGAAATCCGCATTGCTGTTCGTCGCGCAGTCGATCGTTGTCGGATTGGCGCTTGCATTTCTTGTCGTGCTGATACGGCCGGATCTGCTGCCCGCGATCGGCGGTGCGCGCAACGCCGCACCGGCCAGCTACGCGGATGCTTTTGATATCAGTGCGCCTGCCGTCGCCAGTATTATTACGAAACGTCTTGTCGAATACCGGCTGTCACCTGACGAACGAGCGCGATTTCGAGTCGAGTCGAGCGTAGGTTCCGCTGTGATCATTGATCCAGAGGGCTTTCTCGTCACGAACTACCATGTAGTAGGACAGGCGGCCGAGATTCTCGTAACGCTGTCCGACGGGCGGTCTGCAAATCCGGAAATCGTCGGCGTCGACGCTGAAACCGATCTCGCTCTGCTAAAGGTGGACCTCGGGACCCTGCCAGCTATTCGCCTTGGCAACTCCGAAAAATTGCGAATTGGCGACGTCGTGCTGGCAATCGGAAATCCCTATGAACTTAGCCAGTCCGTGACCCAGGGCATCGTAAGCGCGACCGGGCGCGGCCTGCTAAATCTGACCACGTTCGAGAATTTTATTCAGACCGACGCGGCAATCAACGCTGGCAACTCGGGCGGCGCCTTGATCAATGTCTACGGTGAACTGGTAGGAATAAATACGGCTGTACTCGCACAGGATTCGGGAACCGAGGGAATCAGCTTTGCCATTCCTGTCGATCTCGTACGCGGCGTTGTCGCGGAACTCAAAAAGCATGGTCGCGTCATTCGTGGCTGGATGGGGTTCACGCCCGACAACCTGACAAGCGCAGAAAGGGTCGCGATGGGTATCGAAGGAAACGTCGGAATATTGCTCAGAGATGTGTTTGAGGGCGGCCCTGTCGCCGCGGCCAACCTGACGCGCGGCGATGTCATCATCGCGATCAATGGCGAGCCGATTTTCACCGACCGACAGGCACGTTTACTCGTGGCCGGTACAAACCCCGGTGACGAGGCCGAACTGATTGGCATCAAAGATGGCGAGCGGTTCACCACAACCGTTATCGTGGCAGAACGGCCGGGTTCTCCGGACTAGGACGGAACGCGTCGAATTGTTGCGCCAAGCTGACGCAACTTCTCTTCGATCCGCTCATAGCCACGATCGACATGGTAGATGCGATCGACGAGCGTCTCGCCTTCGGCAGCGAGCGCCGCCAGCACCAGGCTCGCCGATGCTCGCAGGTCGGTAGCCATAACGGGCGCCGCGGTCAACTGCTTCACTCCCGTGCAAATCGCGGTATTGCCTTCGAGCTGAATATCGGCACCCATCCTTTGCAACTCAAGCACATGCTGAAAGCGGTTCTCGAAAATCGTTTCCGTGATTGTGCCGATGCCGTCCGCGACTGCGTTCATCGCGCAGAACTGGGCCTGCATGTCAGTGGGAAATGCCGGGAACGGCGCCGTTCGTATGTCGACGGAATGCGGTCGCCTGCCACTCATGTCAATTTCTATCCAGTTTTCTCCGATGGTTATGGTCGCTCCGGCTTCGCGCAACTTGATCAGCACCGCCTCAAGCGTATCGGGCGCCGTGTCCATCACTTTTATGTGTCCGCCCGTCATGGCGGCTGCCACGAGATAGGTTCCTGTCTCGATGCGATCGGGCAAAACCGTATGGTCTGTTCCACCGAGCCTGTCGACACCCTGAACCGTGATCGTGCCAGTTCCCACTCCTTCGATATTTGCACCCATGCCAATGAGGAAGTTCGCGAGGTCCGTCACCTCCGGCTCGCGCGCAGCGTTTTCGAGCACAGTCTCACCGTCGGCAAGAACCGCGGCCATGAGCAAGTTCTCCGTGCCGGTCACCGTTACGGTGTCAAATACGATGTGCGCCCCTTGCAGCCGGTCGGAGCGGGCCTTGATAAATCCGTTTTCGACGACGACATCCGCGCCCATCGACTGAAGTCCCGCGACGTGCAGATTCACTGGCCTCGCCCCGATCGCGCAGCCACCCGGCAGTGACACGTCCGCCTCGCCAAATCTGGCGACGAGCGGCCCCAGCACCAGGATAGACGCGCGCATTGTTTTGACGAGTTCGTACGGCGCCTCTCGCCGGTCAACCTGGCTCGCATCGACCTCAACATTCAGCTGGTCATCCACCGTGATCTGCACACCCATCGTCTGCAGCAGCGAAAGCGTCGTCGTAACATCCTTGAGGTGCGGCACATTGCGCACGATCACGGGTTCGGTCGCGAGCAAGGTGCCTGCAAGAATCGGCAAAGCGGCGTTCTTCGCCCCCGATATCGCGACCTTTCCGGACAGGCTCGCACCGCCTTGAATGAGAAGTTTATCCAATGGCCTTATCCGCCCGCTTGGGCCTGCCACTCATCCGGCGTTAACGCCCGAATGGAGAGCGCATGGATCTCATTGCCCACCAGCGCACCAAGACATCGATACACCAGTTGGTGCCGTGCCAATGGCCGCACGCCTTCAAATTCGCTGGCAACCACAAGCGCCTCGAAATGAGCGTTATCGTCACTGAAGACCTTGACGGTTGCGTTGTCGAATCCGGCCTGGATCAGGCCGCTTATCTCGAGTGGATCCATGCTAATCAGGTATTGCGTAAAGCTCCGGGGCGCGCAGTGTACCGGGAAAGCGCAGGGCTTCCCAATGCGCTACGGCGATTGTGTATGATAGCCGGCCGTAATAGGGCCCATATCTAACCATATGCTCGGTAATTCTCTCGAAGTCGTTGGCGGACTCGTACTCCTGATCTGGGGTGCCGACCGTTTCGTGCACGGGGCCGCCGCTGCGGCGCGCAATATGGGCGTCGCACCGATATTGATCGGCCTGACCATTGTCGCGTTCGCGACTTCAGCCCCCGAAATCCTTGTTTCGGTGGTAGCGTCGATTCGTGGAGAGCCGGGGCTGGCCATTGGCAACGCCATCGGCTCAAACATCGTCAATATCGGATTAGTACTTGGCTGCGTTGCAATCGTACGGCCGATACAGCTCCGCTCGGACACGCTGAGGCGCGAGATGCCTGCACTGCTCGCTGTTTCCCTGCTGACGGTTTCGTTATTCCTCGACTCCTACCTGAGCCGTATTGACGGGGTCGTCATGCTGACGGGACTCGTGATCGTCATGATCTGGCTTGCCCGCCTGGGCATGCGATCCGCGCCGAGTGACCCGATCAAAAAGGAGTATGAGGACGAGATTCCTACAGACGTGACCACGCGCATGGCCATCATCTGGCTATTGATCGGTCTCGTTTCTTTGCTCATTGGCGCGCAACTGCTGGTCGATGGCTCGATAGAAGTCGCCCGTTTTTTCGGTATCAGTGAAGTAGTTATCGGCATACTGCTCGTCGCATTGGGTACCAGCTTGCCCGAACTTGCAGTGTCACTGGTCAGCGCGCTCAAAGGCGAGTACGGACTGGCGATCGGCAATATCGTCGGCTCGAATATCTTCAATTTACTGGCGGTTATCGGCGTAGCCGCGACGATCGCCCCTTCAGCCCTGGCGCCGTCTGTCCTATCGCTGCATATCTTCGTGATGGTCGCTTTCACCCTGGTGCTCTTCGCCATGACCTACGACTACGATGGCAAGAACGAGCTTTCGAGGATTGAGGGCGCTGCTTTGGTGATCGCTTTTATCGCTTACGATTCCTACGTGGTGCTGCAAAACGTTACAATCCCTGGATGACCAAGGCCCGGGCACTCAATTGCCGCAGAAGCTGAAATCGGACGAACTGCTGGCGCTGGCCGGCGAGGTGCTGGACATCGAGTCCCGCGCGGTCGAATCCCTGCGCGCCCGGCTCGACGCAGATTTCGTCGCAGCCTGTCAGCTGTGTCTCGACACGCCTGGCCGCATCGTCGTCACCGGGATGGGCAAGTCCGGGCATATCGGCAGCAAGATAGCCGCCACGCTTGCCAGTACCGGCACACCAGCCTTCTTCATGCATCCCGCGGAGGCGAGTCACGGCGATCTGGGTATGATCACGGGCCAGGACGTCTTGCTGGCGGTTTCCTATTCCGGCGAAACTGATGAAATCGTGACGATTCTGCCACGCGTGAAGCGCATGGGCGCGAAACTTCTGTCAATGACGGGCAACACGAATTCGACGCTTGCCAAAGCCGCAGATGTGCACCTCGATGTCAGCGTCACAGAAGAAGCCTGTCCACTGAATCTCGCGCCAACAGCGAGTACCACGGCCACACTCGCGATGGGCGATGCGCTTGCGGTGGCGCTACTGAAAATCCGCGGCTTCACCGCTGAGGATTTCGCGATGTCTCATCCCAGCGGCAGCCTTGGCAAGCGGCTGCTCATGCGCGTTGCCGATGTCATGCGCACGGCGGATGCTTTACCGAGGGTCAAACCAGACGTGCGACTTAGGGACGGCCTGATGGAAATGACTGAAAAGGGCCTGGGCATGACGGCGATAGTTGATGAACAAAACAAGATACTTGGCATTTTTACGGACGGTGATCTGCGCCGGGCACTTGATGCCGGAGTGGATATCCACGGCACACCGATGCGCGAGATCATGCATGAGAATTGCAAAACTACCACCAGCGACATTTTGGCTGCGGAAGCCGTACATTTGATGGAAACCAACAAGATCACATCGTTGCTGGTTGCTGATGAAGATGGCTGCCTTGTCGGCGCGCTGAACATTCATGATCTTTTTCGCGCGGGTATTATGTGAACGTTTCGAAAACCCCAAACCGCTTGCGGCAGATTCGACTCGCCGCCTTCGATGTCGACGGCGTATTTACGGACGGTCGTTTTTACCTCTCTGACGACGGTGTCGAGTCGAAGGCATTCAACACGCAGGACGGCTGCGGAATTCGCCTGCTGATCAGCGCCGGAATCAACGTCGCAGTGATCAGCGGCCGGCGATCTGGCGCAGTCGAGCGACGGATGGCAGAACTCGGCGTCGCCCACGTGCTGCAGGGCTGCGCGGACAAAGTTTCAGCTCTGGACCAACTGTCGAAAAAACTTGGCCTTACGGCGACTGAGTGCGCATTCGTCGGTGACGATATTCCGGACTTGCCGCTGTTGCGACATGTCGGCTTCTCGTTTGCGGTGGCTAACGCGGTGAGTGCTGTGCGCGAGCAATGTGACCATACGACACTTGCCAAGGGTGGCTTCGGCGCAGTGCGCGAAGTCTGTGATCTGATACTGGCGGCGCATGACGGCTCGGAGTAGATGATCAGTCCACGCAACCTCGTTGTTTTTGCGCTACTCGCGGCCGGGGCAATGGCAAGTTGGTATCTTGCGCGTACGGGGCGCAGCGACGACGCCAATGCGCCTCCGCTCGAGGCAGCGCATCGCGGCTACTATCTGAAATCAGCAAGAATTCTCGGCACGGGCGCCGATGGCGAACTTCTCTATGAAATTCAGGCTGCGCAAGCCGAACAGCAGGACGATAATCGGGTTTCATTCACCGATGTGCGCATCAACTATTCGCCGCAGACCGCCGTTCCGTGGACGGTCATTGCGGATTCCGCAACGATCAACCAAAACGAGCAACGTGTATTGCTTCAGGGCCACGTCCGGGCAGTCAGCGCCGAAGGATTCTCCGGCAACGACACAGAAATTCGAACCCGTTATCTCGAACTCGATCCCGAGAATTATCTCGCAGAGACTGACGCGCGCGTGCAAATACGAATCGGTGCCCGCAGTTTGACTGCAACGGGCATGCTAGCATCGCTCAAGGATAACCGCGTGGAACTCAAGTCGAACGTCAGCGGCAAGTTCGCCCCATGAAAACCTTAGCAACGATGACCGCCCGTAGCCTCGCAATTCTGTCTGTGTTGCCTTGCCTTGTCTTCGCTCAGGCCGCTGGCGATCTGAGGCTACCCATTTCGCTGGACGCCGACTCCACCGACTATGACGGCAAGAGCTCGATGTTGATGTTTCGCGGTCTGAGATTGTCGCAGGGTAATACCAACATCGAGGCTGACATTGGCCGGGCCAGTAAGCTGGATTTCAAGGATAGTGTCTGGCGTTTCTCAGGCAACGTAATAATCGATGTCGACGCCGGTCATATCGAATGTGAGTCTGCCGATCTGACGTTTACCGACACGCGGCTTCGACACGCAGCGATCGAGGGGTCGCCCGCCACCTTCGAACTGCGTCGTCTCGGTAGCGACGAGATCACGTATGCGGAGGCTGGAAAACTGCAGTACGATTTCGATGCCGGTGTCGTCGAGTTCTCGGAAGAAGCGATCATTACCGAGGGCGGTAATCAGATTTCATCGAGCTTCCTCGTTTACAACATAAACGAGCAGAGCATCAAAGCTCAGTCTTCGGCCGATGGCGACAAGAAAGTAAAGATCACAGTCACCCCTGAGACGGCAACTGACACGGACGCCGAAGGCTCGGGCAACGATGAAGACCCGGGCGTGGAGGACGGGGGTCCATGAGCATCCTCAGTGCCCAGGATATCTCCAAAAGCTTCAAACTCCGCAAAGTCGTCAAGAGCCTGTCATTGGAAATAAAAAGCGGCGAAGTCGTTGGGCTGCTCGGCCCCAATGGTGCTGGCAAGACCACGGCGTTCTACATGATCGTCGGGCTGATCTCCGCGGACAGCGGCACGATACTACTTGACGGTCAGGATCTGACAGCGCAACCGATGCATCGTCGCGCCAAGCTCGGCCTCGGCTACCTGCCTCAGGAGGCGTCGATATTTCGCAAGCTGACGGTCGAACAGAATGTCCTTGCGATCCTGGAAACCCGTGACGACCTCGACCAGGCTGGTCGCGAGGAAGAACTCGAAACCCTGCTTGACGAACTGCATGTCGGTCACGTCCGGACCAGCCTTGGCATTAGCCTGTCGGGTGGCGAACGTCGCCGTGTCGAGATCGCCCGGGCGCTTGCGGCAAGCCCATTGTTTGTTTTGCTTGACGAACCGTTCGCCGGCGTCGATCCGATTTCGGTGCTCGATATTCAACGTATTATCAAGCACTTGTGCGAACGCGAGATTGGCGTCCTGATCACTGACCATAATGTTCGGGAAACGCTCGGAATTTGCGGAAGAGCCTATATACTGAGTGATGGGAGCCTGATTGCGTCGGGCTCGCCGGAAGAAATACTGGAAAATCACCACGTACGAGAAGTGTATCTCGGACAGGAGTTCAAACTCTGAGGCAGACTGACCACAATATAAACGTCAACCGCATGCGCGCCTCTATGGCACACGCCAATTAATGTTAAAACCATCGCTACAGTTAAAACTCGGACAGACGCTGACGATGACGCCGCAGCTGCAGCAAGCCATCAGGCTTTTGCAGTTGCCGGTTCTGGATCTCAATGCACAGATTCAGGAGGCGCTTGAAGAAAACATCATGCTCGAGATGGAAGACCTGCCGGACGCCCCGCAGACGAGCGCCGAGACCACTGCTGAAGTCGAGACCATTCGTGCCGAAGATACCTGGCAAGCCCAGTCCGCCGAGCGCATTCAGGATGGTGGCTGGAATGGCGAAGGTCGGCCGATCACCGAGTTCGCTGACGAATCCGGCCAGACGCTGCGAGAGCACTTGCTCTGGCAACTCGAGATGGAACACTTTTCACCGCGGCAGATTGTGATCGGCGAGGCAATTGTCGACTCGATCAATGACGATGGTTACCTTACCGCCGACCTTGAGGAAATTGCCGCGAGTCTCGACAGCGAATCCGAGATTACCGGGGACGAGATCAAGGAGACACTCGAGAAAGTCCAGCGCCTGGACCCGGTCGGTGTCGGCGCGCGTACAATTTCTGAATGCATCATCTTGCAGTTGCAGCAGCTTGACGCGTCTACGCCCGGACTCCCGCTGGCAATTGAACTTGCCAAAAGTCACCTCGACCTGATCGCGAGCCGAGAGCACGGTGAGCTGCGGCGCACACTGCGAACCTCCGAAGAGGACCTTCACGACGCGCTGGCACTCGTCAAAAGCTGCAACCCGAAGCCCGGCCTGGCAGTCAGCCCGGCTGCCGCCGAATATGTGATCCCCGACGTATTTGTCCGGAAAATAGACAACCGCTGGCAGGTCGAGATCAGTCCTACCGGGGTGCCACGGCTTTCTGTGAATCAGCAATATGCCCGACTGCTGCGCGGCAGCGGCGATCATGCCGTACTGCGCTCGCAGTTGCAGGAAGCCCGCTGGCTGATTCGCAGCCTGGAGATTCGGAACGAGACTCTGATGAAAGTGGCGACCAGCATTGTGACTCGACAAACGGAGTTTCTCGAACACGGTGACGAGTCAATGAAGCCCATGGTGCTCAGAGACGTTGCGGATGAGATCGGTATGCACGAATCGACGATTTCGCGGGTCACCACGAACAAGTACATGCATACGCCGCGTGGCGTTTTCGAATTCAAGTATTTCTTCTCGTCTCATCTGTCAACAATTGATGGCGAGGACCAGTCATCGACGTCGGTGCGTGCGAAAATCCGCAAACTGATCGGCGCCGAGAATCCGGCAAAGCCGCTTAGCGATAGCAAGATCGCAAAAATGCTGGCCGAGGAAGGCATTTCGGTTGCCAGACGCACCGTGGCGAAGTACCGTGAATCCATGAATATCGCATCGTCGAGCGACCGCAGGCAGCGCCCGGCGTAACCAGAGAATATCGAAACGAAAACACTCGAAATAGGTAGCTGACCGCACAGAAGGAGGTCCACTGGAAGTGTAATCTGAACACGTGACAAGCGTACGAGTTCCGTTCTATCTTCGCGGGGGATGCAGAGGGCCGGACGCGTACGACACCAAAAGTATGGGAGACAACTATGCAACTGAATGTTTCAGGCCATCATGTCGAAGTAACCGATGCCCTTAGAGGTTATGTCGAGTCCAAAATTGAAAAGATCGAGCGTCATTTTGATCTGGTGTCTGACGTGAACTGCATCCTCACGGTGGAAAAATTGCGGCATAAGGCAGAAGCCACAATCAAAGTGAATGGTGGTACGATTTATGCTGATAACACCGAAGAAGACATGTACGCCGCCATCGATGGTCTGGTGGATAAACTGGATCGACGGGTAAGGAAATACAAAGAAAAGCTTGTCGACCACCGTGCAAGGGAAGCACGCAAGATAAAATACTGATCCGCCCTCGTCCCGTGTGGCTCGCCGCCGCACGGGACTCTCAACTCTCCTTAGAGCTAATTCCAAATGTTGCTCGAACAAATGATCAGGCCAGACAGCGTTCTGTGTAACGCACATGCCCGCAGCAAGAAGCATTGCCTTGAAATACTCAGCGAACTGTTGGTCCGTTCGTTGCCTGGTATATCGAGTGACGATATTGTTGCGCGCTTGATTGAACGCGAGCGACTTGGCTGCACGAGTCTCGATCAAGGTGTCGCGTTTCCGCATTGCCGGGTTGAAGGCCTCGATAGCAGCGTTGCCGCCCTTATCAAGCTCAGTGAAGCCGTTGAATTTGATTCGCCGGATGGTGAGGCAGTAGATTTGATCTTTGGTCTTTTGGTGCCTACCGAGATAGATGACGAGGATCACGCCAACATTTCTGGCATTGCCGACCTGCTAGGCGATCGCGACTTGCGCTCCAAGTTGCGCGACGCCACCTCGAGCAGCGAACTGTACGCGGCGCTGTGCGCCTGATAATTGTCAGCGGTCTGTCTGGATCGGGCAAGTCCGTAGCTCTGCATGTGCTTGAAGACCTTGGCTACTACTGCATCGACAACATGCCGGCCGCCTTGCTGAGATCCGTAATTGACGAGATCGGGTCGGGAGAGGAAGGCTCCACGAGTCTGCTGGCGGTCGGCGTTGATGCGCGTAATCGTCCACAGAACCTGGAGGCGCTGCCGCAGCAAATTAAAGAACTTCGCCAACAGAAGATCCAGACCGAACTCCTCTTCCTGCAATCCAGTGATGACGTCCTGCTCAAGCGCTATAGCGAGACGCGTCGGCGACACCCCCTCGCCGAACATGGCACCGCGTTGCGCGCCGCTATTGCGAACGAACGCGAAATGCTGTCTGAAGTACTTAATTCCGCGGATCTGATTATCGATACATCGCGCACCAGCATTTATGAATTGGCCGACACGATCCGAGAGCGCATCGACCGGCGCGAAACAAGCGCTTTGTCGATTCTGATCGAGTCATTTGGCTTCAAACATGGCATTCCAGCCGACGCAGACTTCGTTTTCGACCTGCGATGCTTGCCGAATCCCTACTGGACCGTGGAACTTCGGGGCCTGACAGGCCGTGATCAGGAGGTCGTGGAGTTTCTTGACGCACAGCCGCCCTTTGTAGCGATGTTCGAGGACATTTTCGCGTTCCTGAAGCGCTGGATTCCGGAATACAAGGATGTGCAGCGAGGCTATCTCACCGTTGCACTCGGTTGCACCGGGGGCCAGCACCGTTCCGTGCACATGACCAACAAGCTCGCCGCGGCGCTGCGCGACATTCACGATCCTGTCCTTACTCGCCATAACGAGCTTGCCACCCATCCGATAGGCAAATCGTAAGACTGCAGTCACAGTCTTGCCGTGCTTGTAGCGGTTAAGACGGTTAAACTCCGGCTACCTTTCTGAGGCCGGCGTCCATGGAAGCGAGAGAACACACTCAGGCTAACCTGCGGCTGTTGCGCGAGCAGCTCGACAGTGGTGGCATGCGCTCTGCGCGCCTGATGATGCATAGCCTGCATCCAGGTGAGATCGCCCGCCTGCTCGAGTCCCTGCCACTCCGCGAGCGCGCCGTTCTCTGGGAAATTGTCAATTCGGACGACGAGGGTGACGTCCTCGTAGAGGTTTCCGACGAGGTTCGCGACGGCCTGATCAAGGGCATGAAGACCGAACAGCTCATTGCCGCAACCGAAGGCATGGAGATGGACGACCTCGCCGACCTGCTGATCGACCTGCCGGAAACCGTCACGCAGAAGGTACTGCAGTCGCTCGACGACCAGGATGAGGAGCGGCTGCGGCAGGTCCTCGCCTATGATGAGGACAGTGCCGGCGGCCTGATGAACGTCGACATCGTGACGGTTCGTCCCGACGTGACGCTGGAGGTAGTTTGCCGTTACCTGCGCGCGCGGAGGGAAATGCCGGACGGTACGGACTCGATTTTTGTCGTAGACCGGGATGACGAATATGTCGGCGCGTTGTACCTGTCGCGTCTGCTGACGAACGATGCCGAGACGCTCGTGTCGGCTGTGATGTCGACTGATATCCTGCCGATCCCGGCGCATACACCTTCGGCGCAGGTAGTCTGGGAATTCGAACACAGAGACCTGCTATCGGCACCGGTCGTCGACGACGACTATCGGGTTGTGGGCCGCATCACTATCGACGATGTCGTCGACGTAATTCGCGACGAGGCTGAGCACTCCCTGATGAGTGCTGCTGGTCTCGACGAAGAAGACGACATGTTCGCGCCCGTGGTCAGGAGCGCAACGCGCCGCGCGCTATGGTTGGGCGTGAATCTTTGTACTGCGTTTCTTGCGGCGGCAGTTGTCGATATTTTTCAGACGACGGTCGACAAGATCGTCCTGCTTGCTGTTCTCATGCCTGTTGTGCCAAGCATGGGAGGCGTTGCCGGGAGCCAGTCCCTGACCATTATTACGCGGGCCATCGCTTTGGGCCAGATCGATCGCACGAATGCGCGACGAATTCTGCGCCAGGAACTTTTGGTAGGGCTCCTGAACGGCATCGGTTGGGCAGTCGTCGTCGCCGTATTCACCTATCTTTGGTTCGGCGACTGGCGCATCGGCGGCGTTATCGGTGCCGCGATGGTCATCAATCTGTTTGTTGCGGCCCTTGCCGGCTTTGCGATTCCGCTTACCCTGAAGCGCATGCAGATCGACCCGGCCCTCGCCGGCGGCGTGGTATTGACGACCGTCACCGACGTCATCGGCTACGCAGCATTCCTCGGACTCGGAGCTGCATTCCTCTTGTAGGTCAGCCTGGGCCGGACGCGCTAGTCCGTGTGGAAGGCGCTCAGGTCCTTCTTGATCCACGACGGGGCGAACAGTCTTGGCACGTCGGCGCCGGTCACGAAGGCCATCAGTTCGTCTTTGACTTTCATCGCATCCCGATACCCGAGGTCAATCAGCTCGCGCGTATACTTCTTTTCGAACATCAGGAAGCTCAACAGCCGATTCTCGCCCGAACTACGGCCGCCTATGCCGCGCAACAGACCTCGAACCGCAAACGGCAGCTCGCGGCGATGCTCATGAGCAATAACACGCAGATCCTTGCTCGGCACAATCAGCATGGTGTCGATCGGCCGCATACGTTGCAGCAATCCCGTGCGATGCTCCGGACTCACTGAGTCGATTAACTGGTTGATGCGCGTCATCCGTTCGATGTCCGAGTAAAGGCCATCCATGAACAAGGTATCGAGCATGTATCCGGCTATCTGTGCAAAGCTCGGAGCCCGCTGCAGCTTATTTGGACCCGGGACTTTGTCGGCTGTTTCATCGCGAATGCCCACGACGAGAATCCTGTCAGCCCCGAGATGGATCGCCGGGCTCAGCGGCGTTGCCTGGCGCATCGCACCGTCGCCGAAATATCCGCCGTCCAGCCGCACCGGTGGAAAGATCATCGGCACCGCTATGCTCGCCATCAAATGATCCAGATGCAGATCGCCACGTACTCCGACGCGACGTGTCCGGGACCAGCCACCACGACCCGGCGCGGCCTGAAAAAACGACGTCGAGCGCGCGGACGCATAGCTCGCCGCAGTTACGGCGACGGCATCGATGTGACCCTTCGCGATCGAATCCTGTATTCGCGGGAAGCGGATATTGCGGCTGAGGAGCGCGCGCAGCGGCGCATTGTCGAGCAAGGACTTCGGCGTACCAACGAGAAATCCACCCAGCACGATCGCGGCAAGCCAGTGCAGGCTGCTCTTGAGCATGGTCAGGTTGCCCGTACGAAAAACCTGTTCGGAACGGAAATTTCCCCACACCCGATCGAGTTCGGCAACCGCGACCCGGAAGCGCCTCGCCTTGCTGGCCAGCACAACCGAATTGATCGCTCCCGCCGACGTGCCGCTGATGACGGCGAACGGATTGGGGCTGCCTTTCGGCATCAACTCCGCCAGCGCTTTGAGTACGCCGACCTGAAACGCGCCGCGTGCTCCACCACCCGGCAGGACCAGGGCTGTCTTGTGATCTGCGCTAGCCGTACTTCTCATGTCATAACGATCTGTCAAATTGCGCCCGATGAAGACGAAAGCGTATTATAGTGTGCGCCCGAGGAGGTACCTTGATGAAGTTAACATCTTTGATTTTATTGTCTTTTCTGTCGCTCGGCGGGCCTGCCTCGGCGTCCGGGCACTTTTCGGTCGGTCAGCCCGCTCCCGAATTCGAGCTTCCGGACCAGACGGGCCAACTGCATTCACTCGAGGACTATCGTGATCAGTGGGTTGTACTGTACTTCTATCCGAAAGACGAGACGCCCGGGTGTACCACCGAAGCCTGTGAGTTTCGCGACAATATTTTCGCCTTCAAAAAGATCAACGCGCAGATCCTCGGCGTGAGCCTTGACGATGTTGAGTCCCATCAGAAATTTGCTGAGAACCACAACTTGCCTTTCCCGCTGCTTGCAGATACTGAAGGCCAGGCCGCGGATGCATACGGCGTCAAGACAAGAATGCTCGGCATTAAGGTGGCCAAAAGACAGACGTTCCTGATCCGTCCGGACGGTACGCTTGCCAAGCATTACGAAAAAGTCGATCCCGACAAGCACTCGAAACAGGTACTCGCGGACTTGAAAGCACTCGGAGCAAGCTCCGAGATGTAGCGCAGCCGGGCCAGACTCAGTGCAGCGCTTTCATCCCTGCGTCGAGACCGGCAAGCGTTAATGGATACATGCGATCGTCCATCAAGTCCCGCGTCAGTTTGACCGACGGCGTGTAGTCCCAGCGGTCCTGCGGCTCCGGATTGATCCAGATCGCTTTGGGATACGTGTTAAGAAGCCGCTTGATCCACACGGCCCCGGGCTCTTCATTCCAGTGCTCAACGCTACCGCCTGAATACACGATTTCGTAAGGACTCATCGTCGCATCACCGACGAAGATCAGTTTGTAATCGGCGCCATATTTGTGCGTGATATCAACGGTTGGGATGCGCTCGGCAAGGCGTCGCCGATTATCCTTCCACAGGCTTTCGTAGATGAAATTGTGAAAGTAGAAATACTCGAGATGTTTGAACTCGCTCCGTGACGCCGAGAACAGCTCTTCACAGACGCGCACGTGGTCATCCATAGAGCCACCGATATCCAGGCAGAGCAGCACCTTTACCGCATTGTGACGCTCCGGAACCATGCGGATATCAAGAAGCCCCGCGTTGCGCGCTGTCTTGTCGATAGTGTCTTCAAGATCTAGCTGGTCGGCCGCGCCCTCGCGCGCGAATTTTCTCAGACGCCGCAACGCGATCTTGATGTTGCGCGTACCCAATTCGACGGAGTCATCCAGATTTCGGTACTCGCGCTTATCCCAGACCTTCACCGCGCTGCGATTCCGCGATCCCTGCTGCCCGATCCGCACGCCCTCCGGGTTGTAGCCGTAGGCGCCGAACGGTGACGTACCGGCCGTGCCAATCCATCGGCTGCCCCCTTCGTGACGCTCTTTCTGTTCTTCGAGTCGCTCCTGCAGAGCCTTCATCAATTCCTCGAAACCACCCAGCGCTTCAATTTGCGCGCGCTCTTCTTCACTGAGCATGAGCTCAGCCTGCCGTCTGAGCCACTCATCGGGTAGCTCGGTCACTAGATCCGCGAAAGAGTCCTCCACCCCGTCAAAATAGGCGGCGAAGATGCGGTCGAAAAGGTCGAATTTTGACTCGTCTTTTACGAGACAGGCGCGTGACACGTAGTAGAAATCGTCTACGCTTTGTCCCGCCACCCCTCTCTTGAGGGCTTCCAGCAGCGTCAGCATCTCGGTGATCGACGTTTTCATACCGCCGTCGCGAAGATGATAAAAAAACGGGATCAACATGGTGATTTACCGCTGGTTCGAGCCTGCCCTGCGATCCAGAAACACGAGCTGCTCGAAAAGATGTACATCCTGCTCGTTTTTCAAAAGTGCGCCGTAAAGCGGCGGAATTGCTTTACGCGAATCCTCTGCTCGCAACGCCTCGGGTGGAATGTCCTCGGCCAGCAGTAATTTGATCCAATCCAACAATTCGGATGTCGATGGTTTTTTCTTTAGTCCCGGCACGTCACGGACTTTGTAGAATGCGTTAAGCGCCTCGCTCAGGAGGCTTTTCTTTAGTTGGGGAAAATGCACATCGACGATTTTTTGCATCGTGTTTTTGTCAGGGAACTTGATGTAGTGAAAGAAGCAACGTCGTAGAAAAGCATCCGGCAATTCTTTTTCATTGTTGCTCGTAATCACGATGATGGGGCGATGCACCGCTTTGATCAGTCGCTTTGTTTCATAGACGTAGAATTCCATTCGATCGAGCTCGCGCAGCAGGTCATTCGGAAACTCGATATCCGCTTTGTCTACTTCGTCGATAAGGAGCACAGGCTGTTCGTCGGACTCGAACGCTTCCCACACCTTGCCGCGAACTATGTAATTCGAGATGTCATGCACCCGGTCATCGCCCAGTTGCGAATCACGCAACCGCGCAACCGCGTCGTATTCATAAAGCCCTTGCTGTGCTTTGGTGGTCGACTTTATATGCCACTCGAAAAGCGGCTTGCCCAATGAGCTTGCAACTTCGATCGCGAGCTGCGTTTTTCCCGTGCCAGGCTCGCCTTTTACCAGTATCGGTCGCTCGAGCGTGACGGCCGCATTGACGGCCATCATCAGGTCGTCGGTCGCGACATAGGTGCTGGATCCAGTGAATTTACTCTCAGCCATGCTTCGATCCGGTCGTAATTATGCAATCCCCATCTTACCGGAAATCGATCGATCCTCGCTCCTAGTTCGTGGCCGGCGACAAGATCAGCTTATGTTGTGTCGCACCCGGCAGGAACGGGCTGGGCTCGCCTCGCACCCAGTCTTCGTGACCGCGGCGGTAAAAGTCCGACAAGGGGTGCCCGCTTTGACCCGTCGGCATGTGCATCAGACTATTCGCCTCATCGCCAGGTGACACCGAAAACCGTTCTGACGCGCCGAAATTCGGGCCTTGTGCCTTGGGCAGATCGACGTCTCCAGCCAAGGGTTCCCGTGGCATATCCAGATACTCTGCGAGCATCGGCAGCGCGCGACTGAGCGGATGCTGGATCGTCGCCGTATTGCGCTCGCCCCAGGTCCGGTCCGCGAGCGATCCCTCAAAATTCTCCTCGAAAAAACGGATGTTTTCCTGCACGGCCGCAACCATCAGGTCGTGCCAGCTATCATAATCGGCGGGCAGCAGGTGCTCCGGCTGCTCGGTTACGAGTGACCAGAGGGGCGCTTCGAACTGGTTGCTTATTCGCAGCTTCACGTTGTCTCCGTACGCTTTGCGCACAGGGGCCATCAGTGCATGAAAAGCGCGCGCCTGAACCTCTAGCCGAAATGCACGAACGAGCCGGTAACCCACCGATTCAGGCGCCGCACGCGGAATCCATTGTTCGGTGAGGCGCCGATACTCAGCGAGTTGGGCGTCTCCGGCAATGGTCTCGTCGTCCAGTACGTCGACCAACAAATCTTGCCAGCGCGCCAAAAAGAGTGCCCGGTCATCGATCTGAATGGCCAACATGTCAGCCGGCGTGAAGGTGTCCGTAGCGAATAGTCCGTCGCGAATTTGCCGCGCCCTGGCGCCGAGGTCGTAGCCACCATCCCCAATTATGTCCAGGGCCTTTCCATCCGCAACGCGCGCGTTCGCGGACCAAATGCGCCCGCTCTCGGGATTGACGATGCGCGGGTAATCTTCAACCGCAACCCAGCCCGACCAGCCTGTAGACTCGCTCCAGTCCGCGGGCAACATCGGATCAAAATCGCCTCTCTTGGGGATTTTTCCCGTAATCGTCCATGCGACGTTACCGCCGGAATCGCCGACAACGAAATTTTGTGGTGGCATCCCCATCGCATTCGCGATATTCAGTGCAGCCGACACCGAATCGGCGTTTTCGAGGTCGACGATCCGCAGGTTAACGGCATCGATCTTGTGTGCAATCCAGCTGACGGCAATTTCACCATCAGGATGGTCAGCGCTCTCGTCCACCGGTCCCCAAATCGTTTCGCGTATCTTAATCTCGACGGGCTCCGCCTGCTTGACGTTGATGCGCTCGGTAAACTCGGAAAACGGCAGATCGCCAGCCGGTGTCTTGTAGGTATCAGGGCTCGTTCCTGGACGTAATATCACGGCGTCCGACCAGTCGCCGTAGCTGTTCGTATAACCCCAGGCCATCATTGTGTTGCTGCCGGCAACGATGAAAGGCGCACCGGGCAAAGTTACGCCGGTAACGTCGCGCGACTCGCTGCCGGTGACGACAAGCCTTGCCTGATAATAGATATTCGGCGTCTGCAGGCCGAGATGCATGTCGTTCGATACGATTGCACGACCCGAAGGTGTCAGCATACCGCCGACCGCCCAGTTGTTGCTGCCGTTGAGCATGGGCTTGCCAAGCTCGCGCGACGGCGGCGCAGTATCAGGCACATCGCGTATCGACATGACCGCAGCCGAAGGCACGGCGGCGACCGGACGCGCCTCCCCCATCAATGGCGCGTCCCAGGGCGTGCCCTGCGGATACATCCATGCATAAGTCTCCGGCGGCAGGATGCGATTCGCGAGCCCGCGCTGCACGTCCCTGGTCGCGCGTTCATCGGTCAGATTAATGAACATCGTATAAACGACCAGCACCGAATCCTCCGCCATCCAGGGTTCGGGATCGACGCGCAGCAGATAATACTCGAATGGCTTTGCGGCAAGACTTCTGAGCCCGGCATTGACGCCATCGGCATAGTGGCGCAGCAGCGCGGACTCGACTGCCGGCATGGCGGCCATCGCCGCCTCGGCGCGCGCCCGGAAGCGATGAAAGCGAAACCGTTTATCACTTGCAACCGCGACGCCACCGAACAATTCCGACAACTCGCCGGCCGAGCGGCGCCGAATCAGGTCCATTTGAAAAAACCGATCCTGACCGTGCGCAAACCCCGTAGCAAATGCGAGATCTTCTCGCGTATTCGCCGTTATCGTCGGGATGCCATCGCTGTCCCTTTCGATCGTTGCGCCGGCGCTAAGGCCGTCGACCGCGACTTGACCGTCGAGATCGGGGAGACTGCCGCGCAGTGTCAGCCATGCGAGCCCTGCGACCACGGCCGCAGCAACAACGAGGCCTCCAGCGAGGCGCACAAACCAGCGTCTCACCGATCGAGCACCTCGAGAATCGTCATTGAGTTCGTGCTGCCCGACACGCCGCGCAGATCGCCCCGCGTCAAAATAACGAGATCGCCAACCTTGACAAGCTTGTTCGCCAGCAGCGTCGCGAACATGTCGCCGTACAGCCGATCGCGATCCGTTTGCTGGATCTCGAACGCAACCGGATAGACGCCGCGGTACAGGGCGACCCGCCGACTCGTGGCGGGATAAGGTGTGAACGCATAGATCGGGATATCCGATCGAATTCGGGACAACCAGCGCGTCGTCGAGCCGGACTCGGTTAGTGCGATGATCGCTGTGACGTTCAGATGATTGGCCGTGTACATGGTTGCCATCGCGATGGCTTCATCGACGTGCTGAAAATAATCACCCATTCGATGCCGTGTCGCACCGGCGACAAGCGGATACTTTTCCGCACCGACACAGACTTCGGCCATCGCCCGGATCGCTTTGACCGGAAACTTTCCAACAGCCGTTTCACCCGACAGCATTACGGCATCGGTGCCATCCATGACCGCGTTTGACACATCGGATACCTCGGCACGCGTCGGAATCGGATGTTGAATCATCGACTCCATCATCTGTGTCGCGGTAATTACGATTTTTCTGCCCTTGCGGGTTTTGCGAATCAGCTGTTTCTGTATGCCCGTCAATTCGGCGTAGCCCATTTCAACGCCGAGGTCGCCGCGCGCCACCATAATTACGTCGGCGGCTTCGACGATTTCGTCAATGTTCAAAACTGCCTCGGCCCGCTCGATTTTCGCGACGATCACGCCATTGCCGCCGGCCTCCTCAAACAAGCGGCGCGCTTCGATGACATCATCGGCGCTGCGGACAAAAGACACCGCGAGGAAATCCATTTCGAGTTCAGCGGCCAGTCGGATGTTCTGTCGGTCGATGTCGGTCAGCGCGGATGCGGACAGCCCGCCGCCTTTTTTGTTGATCCCCTTGTGGTCTGACAGGATGCCGCCATTCATGACCGTCGTGTGAATACGCGTGCCGTCGACGCGATCCACCTCGAGCGAGATCAGGCCATCATTCAATAACAGGACATCCCCGGCAGCTACGTCCTCGTGCAGCGTGTCCAGCGCGACGCCGACGCCCTCCTGCGTTCCTTCTTCAAAGCCGAGCGTGCTGTCGAGAAAGAACGCCGCGCCATCCGCTAATTCGACACTGTGATCTTTGAAACGCCTGACGCGAATCTTCGGCCCCTGCAGATCGCCCATAACGCCGATGTTACGGCCACATTTTGTCGCCGCAGCGCGCAGGCGCTTTGCGCGCCGGCGATGCTCGTCGGCGTCGCCATGGGAGAAATTCAGGCGCGCAACGTCAAGACCCGCCCGGATCATCTTGCGCAGAATTTTCTTGTCGTCGGTCGCCGGACCCAGCGTCGCGACTATCTTTGTCCGTTTTTGCATGGCGGCGATTATTGCACACGCGAAACGATATCGCTGTCATGTATGCCAGCCGGTGCCTTCACCTTGTCACGTTCAGTCGCTATTCTTGGGGACTATCTACGGAGCGGACCTGTAAATCATGGATCGACGTCGTTTTCTGCAACTGCTCGCTATCGCGGCTTCGGGCCCTGCCCTGTCAGCACCCTGCCGCGCCGGGGACGCCAAAGTCGGGCCGCTTCGTACAGACCCCAACGGCATCCTGGATCTGCCGCAGGGTTACCACTACAAAACCGTATCCAGAGCCGGCGAAATGATGAGTGATGGCCTGCGGGTGCCAGGAGCACATGACGGCATGGCCGCATTCCCGCAAAAAGATGGCCGCATCATTCTGGTCTGCAACCATGAACTTGCGCCGTCAAGTTTTGCCGATTCCGCGTTCGCCGATACCTACTCGACCCTCACGAAAGCCGTAAAAGACCGGATCTACGACCAAGGAAAAGGTAAGACACCCGGTGCCGGCGGCACCACAACAAGCGTTTACAACCCGGAGACCGGCCAGACCGAGCGGCAGCACCTGAGTCTTGCCGGCACCGACACAAACTGTGCCGGCGGGCCGACGCCCTGGGGCAGCTGGCTCAGCTGCGAAGAATGCTTCGAGTCGCCTGGCAGTGCGTGGACTCTTCGAGGAATCGTTCGGCGGGAGAAACCCCATGGTTATGTCTTCGAAGTTCCGGCAAGTGCCGACGGTCTCGTGGAGCCCCGGCCGATCAAGGCAATGGGCAGATTCGAGCACGAGGCAGCCGCCGTTCACGCAGCGACCGGCATCGTCTATATGACCGAAGACCGGCACCATTCCTTATTTTATCGCTACATACCCGACGTTCCCGGCAAGCTGCACGAGGGCGGCCAACTCCAGTGCCTGGCAGTTGATGGTTTTCCATCGTTGATGACGCACAACTGGTCGCAGGAACCGACCATCGTTCCGGGCGAGTCGATGGCGACACGATGGATAGATCTTGACGATGTCGACCCGGTTGAAAACGACCTGCGGCTGCGCGGCGAGTTCATGGGCGCGGCTACGTTCGCCCGCGGGGAAGGACTGGCCGCCGCCGGCGACGGTTTTGCATTTACGTGCACGATTGGCGGCCCGGCGCGCCTGGGACAGATCTTTTCCTACCTGCCGAGCCGTCATGAAGGACAGCCCGGTGAGATCGAGTCTCCGGGACAGCTGACCTTGATCGCTGAATCCTCGGACGAATCGATATTGCGCAATGCCGACAACCTGACGATGGCGCCCTGGGGCGATTTGATCGTTTGCGAAGACACGTCGAGCCATTGCGGTCTTGTCGGCATCCGGCCCGACGGCAGCCAGTACCAACTGGCGGACAACCCCTACTCTGACTCCGAACTCGCGGGTGTTTGTTTCGCCCCGGACGGAAAGACCCTGTTCGTCAACATCCAGTATCCGGGCATGACGCTGGCAATCACCGGCCCGTTCCCCGCTTGACCCAGTAGGGCCTGTGGCCGGGATGTTTTTCGACCGAAGTAAAGCGCAGCACAGCGAGCCATGAGGGAGACAAATATCCCGCCTGCAGGCCTATCGGGCGGCGCGTCGTTCCAGTATTTCGACGGCCGGCAGCGTCTTGCCCTCGACAAACTCGAGGAATGCGCCGCCACCTGTCGAGATGTAGGAAATCCCGTCGGCGACGCCATATTTTTCGATCGCGGCCAGCGTGTCACCGCCGCCGGCTATCGAAAACGCGCTGCTGTTTGCTATCGCTTCCGCCAGTACTTTTGTACCGCCACCAAACGCATCGAATTCAAACACGCCGACCGGACCGTTCCAGATAATCGTGCCAGCGCGCGCCAGAATCTCCGCGAATCGCTTTGACGTCTCGGGGCCGATATCGAGAATCAATTCGTCACCGCTTACCGCATCAACGGACTTGATCTCCGCAGCCGCGTCAGCCGCAAACTCCGTTGCCACTACGACATCACTGGGAACTGGTATGTCGGCGCGGTCATCCGTGGCCGCGGCCAGTTCGCGTGCCGTGTCGAGCATGTCCGCCTCATGCAGCGATTTGCCAACGTTATGGCCCGCCGCCGCGATGAAGGTATTTGCTATTCCGCCGCCAACGATAAGACTGTCAACCAGCTCCGACAATGCGCTGAGCACGGTGATCTTGGTCGATACCTTCGAGCCACCGACAACCGCGACGAAAGGCCGAACTGGATCAGTCATCGCTTTGCCCAGCGCCTCTAACTCTGTTACCAGCAAGGGGCCTGCGCACGCCACCGGGGCGTATTCCGCGACGCCGTAGGTGCTCGCCTGCGCCCGGTGCGCTGTGCCGAACGCGTCCATGACGAAGACATCGCAAAGCGCAGCCATTTTTCGCGCAAGGGATTCGTCGCAGGCCTTTTCGCCAGAGAGAAATCGCACGTTTTCGAGCATGACGACCTTGCCCGGATCGACGGCGACACCATCGATCCAGTCGCTCACGAGCGGCACTTCGATGCCCAGCAACTTTGAAAGATGATCGGCGACAGGCCGCAGCGAATATTGGCTGTCCGGCTCGCCCTCAGTGGGCCTGCCGAGATGCGACATCAGCATGACCGCAGCACCGGCGTCCAGCGCCGCACGAATTGTCGGCAGTGCCGCCTGAATACGTGCGTCACTCGTAACAACCCCGTCCGCAACGGGGACATTCAGGTCCTCACGAATAAGGACCCGCTTGCCCGACAGACTAACGTCGGCCATTTTGATGACAGGCATACTGGCTCCCGACTGGACTCGAACGAATTATTCCGCGTTCATGAGTGCGACGGCCGTGTCGAGCATGCGACACGAGAAGCCCCACTCGTTGTCATACCAGGAGATGACTTTGACCAAAGTGCCTTCCATGACCTTGGTGAGACCTGCATCGTAGGTGGACGATGCCGGATCATGGTTAAAGTCGACCGATACGAGTGGCTCATCGTTGTATGCGAGGACGCCCTTGAGGGAGCCTTCACTCGCGTCCTTCATGATCGCATTGATCTCGTCGATACTGGTCTCGCGTTCTGCGACAAAGGTCAGGTCGACGGCGGACACATTGATGGTCGGTACACGCATCGAGAAGCCGTCGAGCTTGCCATTGAGTTCGGGCAGGACGAGACCCACAGCCGCAGCAGCGCCGGTCTTGGTTGGAATCTGCGACATCGTTGCCGAACGGGCGCGGCGCAGATCCTTGTGATACACGTCGGTCAGGACCTGGTCGTTCGTATACGCATGGATCGTCGTCATGATGCCGTGCTTGACGCCGATCTTCTCATGCAGCGGCTTGACCAGCGGCGCGAGGCAATTGGTCGTGCACGATGCGTTCGAGATAATGTTGTGCTCTGAGGTGAGAATGTCGTGGTTGACACCATAGACGATCGTCGCATCGATGTCGGCACCGCCCGGCGCCGAAATGATCACTTTCTTCGCACCGCCTTCGAGGTGTTTACCCGCAGTATCGCGAGTTCGGAACAAGCCCGTTGACTCGAAAACGACGTCGACGCCGAGGTCGCCCCACGGCAGCTTGGCTGGATCACGCTCGGCGAACACTTTGATGCGATCACCATTAACAATAATGTCGTCGCCGTCCACTTCGACCGTACCCGGAAACGGGCCATGCGCCGTGTCGCGGCGCGTTAGATGTGCGTTGGTAGCCGCGTCGCCCAGGTCATTGAGGGCGACAACGTCAAACTCATCGCGACGACCCAGCTCGTGGATTGCGCGCACCATGTTGCGGCCGATTCGGCCATAGCCGTTGATGCCAACTTTGATTGTCATTGTTGTCTCCTGATTTAAAGTAGTTCTTTGGCGATTGCGACAACGTTTTCTGTCGAAAAGCCGAAGTATTCAAAAAGTTCGTTCGCGGGAGCAGACTCGCCGAAGCGGTCCAGCCCGATTACCCGTCCCTTCGAGCCCGCGTAGCGCCACCAGGCCTCGGTGACGCCGGCCTCAATAACGACTCTTGCCGTTACGGCCGTAGGCAGAACCTGTTCGCGATACGCTTCCTGCTGTGCGTCGAACAGGTCGGTGCACGGCATCGATATAACACGCACACTGACACCTTCAGCAGCCAGCGCTTCGGCTGCCGACACCGCGAGACTGACCTCTGAGCCGGTCGCTATCAGAATAATGTCGGGCAAACCATCGGCATCACGCAACACGTATCCACCATTTGCGATGGCCGCGATCTGCTCCGCGCTGCGCGGCTGGTGCGGCAAGCCCTGCCGCGTCAGCACCAGGCTGGTCGGGCCGTCGCGCCGCTCGATGGCATCGCGCCACGCAACGGCTGTCTCGACCGTATCGCAGGTTCGCCAGACGCGCATGTTCGGCATCAATCTCAGCGAGGCAGTGTGTTCAACCGGCTGATGCGTGGGACCGTCTTCGCCGAGACCGATCGAGTCGTGGGTATAGACGAAGATGTTTTGCGCCTTCATCAGGGCCGCCATACGCAAGGCATTGCGCGCGTAGTCGGAAAATGTCAGGAACGTGCCTGAATACGGCATGACGCCACCGTGCAACGACATGCCATTACAGATGGCCGACATGCCAAACTCACGCACGCCGAAGTAGATGTAGTTACCGGATGCGTCGTCTCCCGTGATAACCGTCGAGCCGGAATGCTTGGTCAGATTAGAGCCCGTCAGATCCGCTGATCCACCTGCGAGCTCGGGTAACGCCGGTGCAAACGCGTTGAGGGCCACGAGCGATGCTTTACGGGTCGCCATGTCCTGGCCGGCCGCATTTATGTCGGCAATGGCCTTGTCGGCAAGCTCGCACCAGTCAGCCGGAAGTTTGCGCGTCATACGACGCTCATACTCGGCCGCGAGCTCCGGGTGCTTTGCCTCATACTCGGAGAAGACCTTCTGCCACGCCCGCTCTCTGGCTTGGCCGCGAGCCGTGCCGTCCCAGGCGGCCGCAATTTCAGGCGGTATCTCGAACGGCGGCGCATCCCAGCCCAGTTCTTTCCGCGCTGCGGCGATTTCTTCATCGCCGAGCGGTGCCCCGTGCGTCGATGCGGTGCCCTGCTTATTCGGCGCACCAAAGCCAATCACAGTCTTGCAGCAGATCAGGCTCGGTCGGTCCAGGTCGCCGAGCGCTGCGTCGATTGCTGCCGCAATTGACGCGCTATCGTGGCCATCGACATCGGCAATGACCTGCCAGCCATAGGCTTCGAATCGCTTCGGCGTGTTATCCGTAAACCATCCGCCGACCTCGCCGTCGATTGAGATATCGTTATCGTCGTAAATCGCAATGAGCTTGCCGAGTTTCAGGGTTCCTGCCAGCGAGCACGCTTCATGCGAGATACCTTCCATCAGGCACCCATCGCCCAGGAATACCCAGGTTTTGTGGTCGACGATGTCGAGACCTGGCTGATTAAACTGCGCGGCCAGCATTTTCTCGGTCAGCGCCATACCAACCGCGTTGCTTATGCCCTGCCCCAGCGGGCCGGTGGTTGTCTCGATCGCAAGGTCAGGTTCGTATTCCGGATGACCGGCCGTGCGATAGCCGAGCTGGCGAAAATTGCGAATCTCGTCGATGGAAAGATCATAGCCGGTCAGATGCAACAGGCTGTAGAGCAACATCGAACCGTGGCCATTCGACAACACAAAACGATCTCGATCGACCCAGTGGGGATTGCCGGGATTGTGTTTCAGGTAGTCGTTCCACAACACTTCGGCTATGTCGGCCATGCCCATCGGGGCCCCGGGGTGGCCGGAATTGGCCGCCTGCACGGCGTCCATGGACAGCGCCCTGATGGCGTTCGCGAGATCTCGCCGGGCAGATTGGTCGGCCCTCGTTGCTTGTTGTGACATTTCGCCTTTCTTATGCTGGCCCAGATGGCCTTATGGTGAATTGCTCGGAACTGTGCATCTGCGAGCCGCGCATTTTCGCGATTTTATTGCCGGGCCGCAAGCTAATGACGAATATTGTGGCGGTACCGCACTACAGATCTGTAGAGCTGTCACAGTTTGTAACTGCAGCAGGGCGACCGTGGTGCTGGCCCGCGCCATTGATGTACAATTTGGCTCCGCACCGTTATCGAACAATCAAAATGACTGACGCATTCCTGTTTACCTCGGAATCGGTTTCCGAGGGGCATCCCGATAAGGTCGCCGACCAGATATCCGACGCCATTCTCGACGCTATCCTGAAAGACGACCGGCAGGCACGTGTCGCCTGCGAGACCATGGTCAAGACCGGCATGGCAATTGTTGCTGGCGAGGTCTCTACGTCGGCCTGGGTCGATCTCGAAGAAATCGTGCGCGGCACGATCATCGGTATCGGCTACACGGACTCCTCAATGGGCTTCGACGGGCATTCCTGCGCCGTGCTAAATGCCATTGGCAAACAGTCGACCAATATTGCGCAGGGTGTCGACCGGGGGACCGCCAAGGAGCAGGGTGCCGGCGATCAGGGTTTGATGTTCGGTTACGCTAGCAACGAGACAGACGTGCTTATGCCGGCACCCATCACTTTCTCGCATCGGCTGATGCAACGGCAGGCCGAGGTCAGGAAGAAAGGCATCCTGCCGTTTCTGCGTCCGGATGCAAAAAGCCAGGTCACATTTGTCTACGAAGATCACAAGCCTGTCGCGATCGATGCGGTCGTCTTGTCGTCGCAGCACAGCGCGGACGTCGAGATGAAGCACCTCGAAGAAGGCATCATGGAAGAAATCATCAAACCCGTTTTGCCAACCGAGTGGGTCAGCAAGAACACCAGGTACCACATCAACCCGACAGGGCGCTTCGAAATCGGCGGGCCGATGGGCGACTGCGGGTTGACCGGACGCAAGATAATCGTCGATACCTACGGTGGAACCGCACGGCACGGAGGCGGAGCCTTTTCGGGCAAAGATCCATCGAAGGTCGATCGATCAGCCGCTTATGCCTGCCGCTATGTTGCCAAGAACATCGTCGCCGCCGGTCTGGCCGATCGTTGCGAAATTCAGGTGTCCTATGCGATCGGCGTCGCAGAACCGACGTCGATCAGCGTTGAAACTTTCGGTACCGGCAAACTGTCCGATGCCCGAATGACGGACCTGATTCGCGAGAATTTCGATCTGACACCCTATGGCATTGTGCAGATGCTCGATTTGCTGCGGCCGATTTACCGCCAGACGGCGGCCTATGGCCACTTTGGTCGCGAAGACATTGACGTGAGTTGGGAAAAGACCGACAAGGCGGAAGCCCTTGCCGGCGCAGCCGCAGCTTGAACCGAATCAAACCAGGAGAATACCTATGAGCAGCGAAGCCGTTGCCATTCAAAAGAATGATTACAAGGTCGCCGACATCTCGCTGGCCGATTGGGGGCGCAAGGAAATCGCGATCGCCGAGACCGAAATGCCGGGGCTCATGGCGCTGCGTGAGGAGTTCGCGGGGAAGAAACCACTCGATGGCGTGCGCCTGGCGGGTTGTCTGCACATGACAATCCAGAC
The DNA here is from genome assembly GCA_963711285.1 of uncultured Gammaproteobacteria bacterium. Lineage (GTDB taxonomy): Bacteria > Pseudomonadota > Gammaproteobacteria > Steroidobacterales > Woeseiaceae > UBA1847. Next base: position 529,308 of record CAVQDJ010000013.1, read on the forward strand.
CGCAGTGCTGATCGAGACTCTTCGCGAACTGGGCGCCGATATCCGCTGGTCATCCTGCAACATCTTCTCGACACAGGACCACGCCGCGGCCGCCGTCGCCAATTCTGGCGTGCCCGTGTTCGCCTGGAAGGGTGAGACCGAAGACGAATATTGGTGGTGCGTCGAAAAGACGATTCATGGCCCTGATGGCTGGACGCCCAACATGATCCTCGACGATGGCGGTGATCTTACCGGTGTCATGCACGACAAATATCCCGAACTCATGAAAGATGTGAAGGGGCTCTCTGAAGAGACGACGACCGGTGTGAAACGCCTGTACGACATGATGCAGGAAGGATCGCTGCTCTGCCCTGCTTTCAATGTCAACGATTCGGTGACCAAGTCCAAGTTCGACAATCTTTACGGTTGCCGCGAGTCGCTCGTCGACGGCATCAAGCGCGCGACGGACGTCATGATCGCGGGCAAGATCGCCGTTGTCCTGCGGCTACGGTGATGTCGGCAAAGGCTGCGCCCAGTCGCTGCGTGGTCTCGGCGCAACCGTGTGGATTACCGAAATTGATCCGATCAACGCGCTGCAGGCGGCGATGGAAGGCTATCGTGTCGTCGATTTCGATGAGGTTTGTGATCAGGCGGATATCGTCGTAACCGCGACGGGCAACTACCATGTCGTCACAGGGCCGCAAATCGAGCGTATGAAGAATCAGGCGATCCTGTGCAATATCGGCCATTTCGATAACGAGATCGACGTCGCTTATCTCAAGAAATTCGAGTGGGAGAACATCAAGCCGCAGGTCGACCACGTGATCTTCCCTGACGGCAAACGCGTAATCCTGCTGGCCGAAGGCCGTCTTGTTAACCTGGGCTGCGGCACCGGGCATCCGAGCTTTGTCATGTCGAACTCGTTTACCAATCAGGTGCTCGCGCAAATCGAGCTTTGGCAGAATGGCAAAAACTACGGCAATGAAGTCTACGTGCTACCGAAGCACCTTGACGAAAAGGTCGCGCGCCTGCATCTTGAGCGAATAGGGGCAAAAATCACCGAGCTGACGGACGAACAGGCTGACTATATTGGTGTGTCCAAGGAAGGTCCCTACAAGCCGGACTACTACAGGTACTGATATCGCGAGAGGTTCGCGCACATCCGAGACGCACCTGATTCTCTGAGGGTCCTGCACCTGACGGATCCCCACCTGTTTGCTGACGTCCAGGGAGATCTGCGCGGCACGGTGACCTATTCGTCGCTATGCGACGTCCTTGAGCATTATCGTGACAGCGACTGGAGTGCTGACCTCGCCGTCGTTACGGGCGACCTGATCCAGGACGACAGCGCCGGCGCTTACGTTCACTTCTGCAAATTGCTTGGCACGCTTGGGCTTCCTGTTCACTGCGTGCCCGGCAATCATGACGTCCGCGCGCTCATGCGCGATGCGCTGGCCGCGCCACCGTTTCACTATTGCGATTCTTATCCGTCCGGCAACTGGCTGATTGCCGGAATCGACAGCTGCGTCACCGGAACGGCGGGCGGCCACGTGGCAGATTCTGAATTCGAGCGCCTCGAAGAGACGATCGCCGCGGCCACCGAGCCGAACGTCATGGTCTGCTTGCATCATCCACCGGTGCCCGTGGGCAGCAAATGGCTCGACTCTGTCGGCCTGGATAATGGCGATGAGTTCCTGCGTCGTGTCAGCGCCGCGGGAAAAGTCAGGCTGGCGATTTTCGGCCATGTGCACCAGCCCTACGACGCCGATCACGATGGTGTCAGAATCATTGGCACGCCATCTACATGCCGGCAATTCGCGCAAGGCAGCGACGATTTCGCGTTAGATGACAATCCGCCAGCCTATCGCCGTATCAGCTTGCATGCCAATGGCAGCTTCGAACACGAACTTGTCTGGTTAGAAAAATAGAGAAACCCAATGAGTTATTTTTCCGATGCACGAGACGTCATCGCCGGTGGCGTTAATTCGCCAGTACGCGCTTTCACCGGCGTTGGCGGTGAACCAATTTTTTTCAAGGGTGCAAACGGCGCCCTGCTCGAGAGTGAGGACGGCAGACACTACATTGACTATATCGGCTCATGGGGCCCGATGATTCTTGGCCATTGCCACCCCGCCGTCGTCAGCGCTGTAATCGAGACCGTGCAGCGAGGCATGAGTTTTGGGGCGCCGTGTGTGCTCGAAACGCGCATTGCGGAGAAGATCCGCGAACTCGTACCATCGATCGAGCGTGTTCGTATGGTCAGTTCCGGAACCGAAGCGACGATGAGCGCGATACGCCTGGCGCGAGGCCACACCGGTCGCGACAAGATCGTCAAGTTCGAAGGTTGTTATCACGGCCATTCCGATTCGCTGCTGATAAAAGCCGGTTCGGGCGCGCTGACGCTGGGCGTCCCGAGTTCGCCCGGCGTTCCGGCTGTGCTGGCCGAACATACGGTCACGTTGTCCTATAACGACATTGATGCCGTACGCGAGGTTTTCGCCGGGCTTGGCGATGAGATCGCTTGCGTCATCGTCGAGCCGATTGCGGGCAATATGAACATGGTCCCGCCAATTCCAGGCTTTCTCGAAGCATTGCGCGAGCACTGCACTGCGTCTGGCGCCATTCTGATCTTCGACGAGGTAATGACAGGGTTTCGTGTCGCCAAAGGCGGCGCCCAGAATCTGTATGGCATCGAACCGGACCTGACGACGCTAGGCAAGATTGTTGGCGGCGGCATGCCTGCGGCAGCGTTCGGCGGCCGCGCCGACATTATGGCCAGCATCGCCCCGGACGGACCCGTGTACCAGGCAGGCACGTTGTCGGGTAACCCGGTCGCGATGGCTGCCGGACTCGCAACTCTTGAGCAGATTGACCAGCCGGGTTTCTATGAATCTCTTGGCAAGCACACGCAGCGGCTCGTTGACGGACTGTCGGCAGCTGCTGATGACGCCGGAGTACCTCTTGCAACCGAAAATGCAGGCGGCATGTTCGGGTTTGTGTTCACTGACGCCGAGTCAGTACGACGATTCGATCAGGTTGCCGAGGCAGACATCGACCGCTTCAGGACATTCTTCCACGGCATGCTTGCAGAAGGTATCTATTTCGCACCCTCTGCGTTTGAGGCAGGATTCGTGTCGGCTGCGCATGGCGATGCAGAGATCAATAAGACACTCGATGCTGCACGCAAGGTCATGGCCACGCTGTAGTCACCCACGCGACGCGTCGAGCAGCGTCTTGACGATGCGCAGTCGCGCCTCGGGATCTGCGCTTTCCAGGCAATGTTGTTTTTGCTCGAGATCGAGCGGCAATATCTCAATAAACCGGCTCGTCACCCAGGCTGCATCATCCATGTGACGATCCAGGGATTCATAGAGAAGGCCGAGGTCGTCGAGTACACCGGCGAGTATCGTGGGCATCGCCCGATATTCGTCGGGCAGCGGAACCACAGGTTCGTCGGGAAGAATTTCGATGTTACCGACGTTCAGACCGTTCGACTCGCGATGACTGGAGACGACGCGGAAACGCTGTTCGCCGATTGCGGTGACGCCGAGCAAGCCGTCGCTGCCCTGATACCAGTCGATGATCCGTGCCAGTGTTCCGACCTCGTGCGTGGTGGCGGGTCCGGCTTCCCCGCCGTCACGGATCAACAGTACGCCGAAAGGCGCGTCATTCTTGACGCAGCCGCTAATCATCTCCAGATAGCGCTGCTCGAATATCCGTAACGGCAGCGGCCCTCCCGGGAACAGCACGGTATTGAGTGGAAACAAGGGAACGTTCACGATCGGCTCTTGGTACTGCTGGTCTCTTCAGTATAGACGCTGTGTTTGACCTAGCCGCGCCGGGTTCGTTGCAGTACGGCCGTCAACGTCTGGCGAGATGCGCCGAAGCCGCCATTGCTCATAAAGATCACCTGATCGCCGGACAGGACTTTCCCCGACATGTCGGAGATCAGTTTGTCGTAGTCGTCAAACAGTCGCAGCCGGTCGCCCAGTGGCTCGAGCGATGCTTCGAAATCAGCGCCCATGTCCGCAGGACGATACATCCAGACGAGATCGGCCTCTCCCAGCGAGGCAGCCAGTGTCTCGTTGTGCACACCCAGCTTCATCGTATTGGACCGCGGCTCGATCGCAACGACGATTCGCTGGCCCGGATAGCGTCGTTTCATGGCCGCGATCGTTCGCCGAATTGCGGTCGGGTGGTGGGCAAAGTCATCGTAAATCGCAATATTACCAACGGTCGCCGTGCGTTCCATGCGACGTTTGACTCCCTCGAAGCGCGTCAATGCGTCCAGCGACTGCTCCAGCGTGACGCCGGCCGACTGTGCCGCAGCAACTGCCGCCAGCGCATTTTCGAGATTGTGCCGACCGCCCAGGCGCCAGCGTGCTTCACCGCTCAGGCCATTCGGGTCTTCGATGCTGATGCGACGTTCGGCCGCATCCATGAATTTTGCGCTCCAGTCCGCCTCGCCGTCAGAACTGAACGACTCAACAGGCGACCAGCATCCCATGTCGATCAGCGCGCGCAGATTGTCGTCCGCCGCATTGAGGATAATTCGGCCGCTTGCTGGAACCGTGCGAAGTAGCTGGTGGAACTGCCATTGGATTGCCTCGATGTCTTTGTAGATATCCGCGTGGTCGAACTCGAGGTTATTGAGCACGAGGGTGCGCGGACCGTAGTGCACAAACTTGGCCCGCTTGTCGAAAAACGCGGTGTCATATTCATCCGCTTCAACCACAAAGTACTTCGAGTCTCCGAAACTCGCGGACACAGCGAAATTTGTCGGGATGCCGCCAATCAGGTAGCCGGCCGCATGGCCCGCATCATGCAGGATCCAGGCAAGCATAGCGGCCGTCGTCGTCTTGCCGTGCGTGCCGGCCACGGCCAGAACGTGCCGGTCGCGCAATACGTTCTCCGCTAACCATCGCGGGCCGGACGTATACGGGATGCCACGGTCAAGCATTGCCTCGACAACCTCGGTACCGCGGCTCATTACGTTGCCGACCACGACCATATCCGGCGACACATCGAGTTGTGCGGCATCGAAGCCTTCATGAATATCGACCCCGAGCTCTTTGAGCTGCGTACTCATCGGCGGGTAAACGGCACTGTCGCAGCCGGAGACGTCTACACCTGCCGCACGCGCGAGCGCCGCTACACCGCCCATGAAGGTCCCGCAGATTCCGAGTATGTGTATGTGCATGAGGCTCTCAGGGCGCTGCGGTTACAGCGCTGTAGATGACGAACTGCAAGGCAAAAACAGCGATCGCGATAAGAATACCGATGTACCAGTGGCGATCTATCGCGCGAGCAATGATATGTCCTTCCACGGGCACGGACCAGAGCAGGATCAGATTTGCGATCAGTCCTGTCGGGACCTCACCAAGAAAGGGCAATAACAGGACATACTCAGCAACGAACACTACTGAGATAAGCGCACCGCAACCGATCACGGCCGAGATTGTCTGTAACAGTCGCTCGGGCCGACCACTGACGACAACGAGGGATGCGTAGCATAAAACCCCGATCACGCCGCTGAACAGCCCCAAAAAGAAATCCGTTTCGTCGAACTGCCCGATCAACGCCAGCGCGGCCAGAGCCGAAAATAGCCACAGCGCCAGAATCAGAACGAACAGCAACCAGGATCGCGGCAAATCTTCGGGTCCTTTGCGAAGCAGTACGATATCGAACAGCGTTCTGATTAGTTGCAACACGTTGCGGAACATCCCCGGTTCGGAAGTGCAATCATCGCATGTTAACCTGCGGACTCGAAACCAGCCCCCGGCAAGCCAATGCCCGAATACACCCTGGTCGAAAGACCCGATTCACTAGGCGACAAACTCGAAGAGCATGAGCGCGTGGGCCTCGACACGGAGTTCATGCGCGAAAAGACATTTTTTGCGGAGTTGTGTCTGGTGCAGGTTTCCTGCAACGAAGAAATCTACTGCATTGACCCTCTGGCCGGCAACAACATGGCCACATTCTGGGACATTCTCATGGCGAGAACCTGGGTCGTGCATTCGGGGCGCCAGGATATCGAGGTTATCTATCAATTGGCAGAACGAATGCCGACGCGTCTCTTTGACACGCAGATAGCGGCGGGCCTTCTTGGTTATGCACCACAGCTCGGGTACGCGAATCTCGTTATGGAACTGTTTGATGTCGATGTGCCAAAGTCACATACGCGCGCGGACTGGTCACGGCGACCGTTATCTCCTGAATACCTGCACTACGCGGCCGAAGATGTCGAATACCTGCTACCCGCCTTCGATTTGCTTGCCGAACGCCTGGACAAATCAGGGCGACTGGCGTGGGCCGAAGAGGACTCGGCGCAGCTGCTTGACCGGGCCCTCTATGATATTGACCCGGCCCTGGCCATCGATCGCATGAAAGGCGCAAGAAAGCTGCGCGGCAAGCGCAGAGCCGCGGCTGCGAGGCTGGCCGCATGGCGGGAGTCTGAGGCACTGCGAGCGAATCGCCCGCGGCAGTGGATTGTAAAAGACAGTGCCTTACTCGAGGTCATCGCGGGCATGCCCTCCAGCACTGACGAGCTGAGCCGTATCGACGGTCTGCCGGCCGGCATGATACGTCGCGCCGGCCAGGACATCATCGCAGCCATCACGGCCGCAGACTCCGACGAAAACGACTACGACCCTCCGCGCCCACCCAGTGAAGCGCAGAAAGCCTTATTGAAGTCGATGCAGAAGCTGGTTGCCGAGTGTGCTGAGGACCTTGGCCTTGCCGCGGAAACCGTCGCTTCAAAACGCGATCTCTCGGCCATCATTTTCGACAGAGATTCAGGATCAAAGGTCCTGCAGGGCTGGCGCCGTGACGTAATCGGGAACCGGCTGACGGCGATGCTCTAGGCAATCGCCTCGAGCAGTCTTTGATAGACCTCGTCGATGGCCCCATCCGCATCGACCGTCTTGAGAGTGCCGCGCTTGCGGTAAAAGTCAACGAGCGGCTCAGTCTGCGCGCGATATACCTCAAGGCGGTTAGCGATCGTCCCTTCATTGTCATCTTCACGCTGTATCAACTCGCCGCCGGCATTGGTGCATTCGTCGAGCTCTTCCTGCGACGAGAAGTAGACGTTGAGCAGCTTGCCTGTCAGTGAACAGGTGCGGCGACCGGTCAGGCGTTTCAACAGAACATCGAAATCGACGTCCATCAGCACGGCCGCGTTTAGCGGCGTGCCAAGCTGATCAAGCAGCTCTTCCAGGTCAAGCGCCTGCGTTTCAGTGCGTGGAAAACCATCGAGTATGAAACCATCTGCCGCGTCGTTTTGCGACAGCCGTTCGCTGATTATGCCCAGCATGATTTCATCCGATACCAGGTTGCCCGCGTCCATAATGGCTTTCGCTTTCTGGCCGAACCGCGTACCGGTCGCGACTGCCTCACGCAGCATATCCCCTGTCGATATTTGCGGAATATTCCTGTCCGCCATCAGTTTTTTGGCCTGAGTGCCCTTACCGGAACCGGGCGCGCCGAGCAGTACAATGCGCATTGCTTATCTCTCTCTGGTCTTGGATTATTTGACTCGTCGCTCTCGCAAATCCGTGTGCCGGACGACATCAGTTCATCCTGACCAAAATGAGGTTGAAGGTCAATCAATGTTATCCTCGCACGCTTTCGACCACAGCCACTTCGGGGAAATCTCACCATGTCAGCAAGAAACGCGTTCTATGCCCAGTCGGGTGGTGTGACCGCAGTCATTAACGCAACCGCCTGCGGTGTTATCGAGACCGCTCGCAAACACCGCAACAAAATTGCCAACGTCTATGCGGGCCGCAACGGCATCATCGGTGCGTTAACCGAAGACATGATTGATACCAATCGGGAAAGCGCGAAGACTATCGCAGCACTCCGGCATACACCCGGCGGCGCCTTTGGCTCCGCCCGATACAAGCTCAAGAGTCTTGAAGAGAACCAGGCCGAGTATGAGCGGCTGATCGAGGTTTTCCGTGCCCACGATATCGGCTACTTCTTCTACAACGGCGGCAACGACTCGATGGACACGGCGCACAAGGTGTCGCAGATCAGCAAGAAGATGGGCTTCCCGGTCACCTGCCTCGGCGTGCCGAAGACCGTCGACAATGATCTGCCGGTTACCGACAACTGCCCGGGTTTCGGGTCGGTTGCCAAGTACGTCGCCGTCTCGACGAAGGAGGCCGCGCTCGACGTAGTGTCGATGGCAAAGACGTCGACCAAGGTTTTCGTACTCGAAGTCATGGGTCGGCACGCGGGCTGGATCGCGGCCGCGGGAGGGCTGGCTGGCAGCAAACCCGGAGACGCGCCACACATCATCCTGTTCCCGGAAATTCCGTTTAATAAACGCGCATTCCTCAAGCGCGTTAGCGAGTGCGTTACCAAGTACGACTACTGTGTTATTGTCGTGAGCGAAGGTGCGAGCTATGCCAACGGCAAATTCCTGGCTGAAGCCGGAACTCGGGACGCATTTGGCCACGCTCAGCTCGGCGGCGTCGCTTCGGTCGTCGCCGCTATGGTTCGTGACAACCTCGGCTTCAAGTACCACTACGCCGTGGCCGACTATCTGCAACGCTCGGCACGGCACATTGCGTCGGCGGTCGACGTCGAACAGGCCTATGCTGTTGGCAAGGCGGCCGTAAAGTTCGCGCTGCAGGGCAAAACGGCCGTCATGCCCGTCATCAAACGCGTGTCAGACAAGCCGTATCGCTGGCGTATCGAATCGGCGCCGCTCGGGCGTATCGCCAACAAGGAAAAGATGCTGCCGCGGCGCTACATCACCAAGGATGGATTCGGGATCACGGCAGCCGCCCGCCGATATTTGGAACCACTGATTCGTGGTGAAGATTATCCTCCATATATCAATGGCTTACCAAATTATGTGTCGCTCAAAAACGCGTCGGTGAAGCCGCGGCTGAATACAAAATTTGTGGTATGATGCGCGCCCGGCCCAGCCGGGAATAAAAATCCTTTTGGGGAAAATCACAACGAATGCAGCCCGTATGTCGGCAGTCATGCCCGCGTAGTTGGTTTCGTTCGGTCTGCATGCTCACGTCAGGAGATTTCTAATGACGGTATTTTCAAATGAGATGGCCCTGTGGCTTTCGATCGGCGCCGGCGCTCTCGCCATTCTTTTCGGCATCATCTCGACACAGTGGATTCTCAAACAGCCTGCCGGCAATGCCCGCATGCAGGAAATCGCTGCAGCGATTCAGGAAGGTGCGAACGCGTACATGAATCGTCAGTACTTCACGATCAGCATGGTCGGTATCGCGTTGTTCTTCATCCTGGGCTTCGCCCTCGATTGGGCGACCGCGATCGGCTTCGGCATCGGCGCCGTCTTCTCCGGACTGGCGGGCTACATCGGCATGTACGTTTCGGTTCGAGCCAACGTGCGCACCGCCCAAGCGGCCACCAAAGGCGTCAACCCGGCACTGAACATCGCTTTTCGCGGCGGCGCGATCACGGGCATGCTCGTGGTCGGCCTTGGCCTGCTGGGTGTCGCAGGCTATTTCCTGATTTTGTTGAAACTCGGATTCACGACTGACCATGCTGTTCACGCGCTGATCGGCCTGGCTTTTGGCGGTTCCCTGATCTCGATCTTCGCTCGACTGGGCGGCGGCATCTTCACGAAAGGCGCAGACGTCGGCGCGGACCTCGTTGGCAAGGTCGAAGCCGGTATTCCCGAAGATGATCCGCGTAACCCCGGCGTTATCGCCGACAACGTCGGCGATAACGTCGGCGACTGTGCAGGCATGGCCGCCGACTTGTTCGAAACCTACGCGGTAACGATCATTGCGACCATGCTGCTCGGCGGGCTCGTCGCGACAAGCTACGGCGCCGAAGCCGTTGTCTATCCTCTCGTTCTCGGTGCGGTCTCAATCGTTGCTTCGATTATTGGCACGTTCTTCGTCAAGACATCGCAAGGCGGCAAGATTATGGGCGCGCTTTATCGAGGCATGATCGTCGCCGGCGTCCTCGCAGGCATCGCGTTCTATTTCATTACCGACATGATGCTGGGCGACAGCGGCGCTGCCAACGGTATCTTTTATCTCATCGTTGATCGGTCTCGGCCTTACGGCTGCGATGGTTGTGATCACCGAGTACTACACGGGCACCGAGTTCAAACCGGTCAGGACGATTGCAGAAGCCTCACTAACGGGTGACGCGACCAACATCATCGCCGGCCTCGGCATCTCGATGAAAGCGACAGCATTACCCGTGCTCGCGGTCTGCCTGAGCATCTGGGGTGCGTTTCAGCTGGCACCGGAAGGTGACAATCTGGCGGGCCTCTACAACATCGCGATCGCAGCTACCAGCATGCTGTCGATGACCGGCGTTGTCGTTGCGCTGGACGCGTTCGGACCGATAACGGACAACGCTGGCGGCATTGCCGAGATGGCAGAGCTGCCGCCCGAAGTGCGCAACATCACGGACAAGCTTGATGCAGTCGGTAACACGACCAAAGCCGTAACGAAAGGTTACGCAATCGGTTCAGCCGGACTTGCCGCCCTCGTGCTGTTCGCTGACTACACGAACGCGCTGGCCAAAGAAGGCATCGATGCTGTTTTCCTGCTCAACGACCACCTCGTCATTATCGGCCTGTTCATTGGCGGTCTGGTGCCGTTCCTGTTTGCTTCCATGGCAATGGAAGCCGTCGGCCGAGCCGCGAGCTCCGTCGTCAACGAAGTGCGCCGTCAATTCAGGGAAATCGAAGGCATTATGGAAGGTACCGGCAAGCCCGACTACAGCCGCGCCGTAGACCTGCTGACTAAAGCGGCAATCAAGGAAATGGTCATTCCCTCGCTGCTGCCGATCCTGGTGCCGCTTGCCGTCGGCCTGCTGCTGGGACCGAAAGCGCTCGGTGGTCTGCTGCTCGGCACGATTGTTACCGGCCTGTTCGTCGCGATTTCAATGACCGCGGGCGGCGGTGCCTGGGACAATGCCAAGAAGTACATCGAAGACGGCAATTTCGGTGGCAAGGGATCCGACGCGCATAAAGCTGCTGTTACGGGCGACACCGTTGGCGACCCCTACAAGGACACAGCCGGACCCGCGATCAACCCGCTGATCAAAATCATCAACATTGTCGCACTGCTTATGGTGCCGCTGCTGTAGGAGCACGCACGGCATTGTGATCGCGATTCAAAAGGGCGCCCTCGGCGCCCTTTTCTTTGTAGAAGAAGATCATCAGGCGCTTCGCGACCAGGATGTGCGGCTCGAATCCGGCTTGCCATTGATTTAACACGGCTACGACCGCATGAGTGGTTTCGACCGCAGACGGATCGACCGGCGGTTCGAATTGTAACGCGGTTTTGTGCCTACGGATTCAGGTTGCGGAAAGTGCCGGTTGGGGCACGACCGAGCATCACAGGCGATTCGATGAAATTGCCCTGCACGAAATCGACACCGCTATCACGTAGCCAGTCGAAGTCTGCCTGGTGCTCGACCTGCTCGGCCACGATACGAAACTGCATCGTGCGGGCGAGCTTGATCATCGCCGCGACCATTTCCTGATTCACTTCGTCCGACTGCAGGTTTTGCGTATATGTCCCGTCGATCTTGAGGTAATCGATCGGCAGGTGCTTGAGGCTCGAGAACGATCCGAGACCGCTGCCAAAATCATCGAGTGAAAACTCGCAGCCTATCCCGTGCAGTACCTCAATGAAGCGCTGCGCTTGCTGTACGTTTGACAGAATTGCTGACTCAGTTACTTCGAAGCAAATTGAGGACGGCGAAACGCCGGTGTGATCGAGCGCTTCGACGACAAAGCCGAGAAACGACTCGTCGCCCAGTGTCTGACCCGACAGGTTCAGCGCACAGCTGCGGCCGCTGGTTAGCTTTATTTCGCCACCCGATATCGCCGTGAGCGCAGCCTGGACCACCCAGCGATCAATCTGCGGCATCAACTGATAGCGTTCTGCTGGACGAAGAAATTCGGCCGTATTAGCCGCGCGTCCGCGGCCGTCCGGAAGCCGGATCAAAACCTCTGCCGCCGGGCCGGACTCGACACCGCCACTCATCGCGATTATTGGCTGAATGGCGAGTTCAAACTGGTCTTCATGCAACGCAGTTTGTAGCCGACGCAGCCACTGGATATCACCACGTTCTCTGGCGATGGCCTCATCGCGCGCGGAATAGACGTGCACTTTGCCCCTGCCCTGCTGCTTAGCGACATAACATGCCGAATCTGCCGCGCTCATTACATCCTGCAACGATCCACTGACGTGGCTGATTTCCACCAGGCCAATAGAAATCCCGATGTTGAAGATCTTGTCTTTCCAGACAAAGCGATAATCTGCGATTGCGTTGCAAATGTCGGACGCTATCTGCCGCGCCTTGTCGATCGGGCAGCCTATTAGCAGTGCGCCGAATTCATCTCCGCCAAGCCGGCCCACAAAGTCTGAGTCGCGAACCTGATCTTTGATCAGGCTTGCGACTTCACGCAGCATATTGTCCCCGGCCATATGACCGCAGCTGTCATTGACGGCCTTGAAGCGATCGAGGTCCATGTAGAACAACATGTGAACCGCTTCTTCCGTATGGGCCGCATCCATGGCTTCGTCGAGGTGGCGTTCGAACTCGTGCCGGTTGATCAAGCCGGTCAATGCATCGTGAGTAGCCTGATAGCTCATCTGGCGAGTCAGGCCACGAAGCTCGCCGACATCGTGGAATACGACCACAGTTCCCGAAATACTGCTGCCCGGCCCCCGAATCGGGGAAGCCGTGATTTCAACAGAATGTTCCTGCTCGCCGTCCGCGGTGACCATGACGGCGTGCCGGCCCATATTCACCCGTCGCCGCATGGTCAGGCAGCGATCAACGGGATCACCGAGAGGTCGCCGGTCCGCATCGTCGACAAGCGTAAACAGCTCGCCAACGCGGTGGCCTGTCGCATCATCGCGATTCGCTCCGATCAAAGACTCCGCCGCGAGATTCATGTAATCGACACGACCTTCGTTGTCGGTCGTTATTACCCCTTCGGCGATTGATTCCAGCGTGTATTGCGCCTGACGCTTGCTGCGACTCAAGGACACTTCGAGGCTTTTTCGATGACTGACGTCTCGCGCCACAGTGAGGATCGCCGGACGGCCGTGAAACTCAATGTTCGAGCTTTGGGTTTCGACCCACAGACCCGACTCGTTGCCATTGATCAACTGTATTTCCAGGTGCCGCGGCACTTTCTCGCCTGCGAGGTGTTTGGCCATCGTGTTACGAAACAGCGCTCTGTAAGCTGGTTTCACAAGATCCGCAACCTCGCGCCCAACCAACTGTGCAGAATCAAGCCCGATCAGACTGCCAGCTGACTCGTTGGCCAGCAGTATCTTTTCGTCGTGGACAATGACTATTTCCGGCAGGGTCCTGGCGAAGTCCGTAAACAGCCTGTCGCGGCTCTGTATCTTCTCGTCGCGTTCGCCAAGCGCGTCGAACAGGCGATTAATCGTGCTTGCAAGTTGCGCCGCGTCAGGGTCCCGGGGAACGATCAGCCGGCGACCCACCAACGCGTCCTTCGATGCGTCCAGCATCTGCTGATTCAGTGTCGCCATGCGGCGCGCGGCACGCCTGTTGCCCAGCCATAGAGCCATGCCGACAAGTATCGACAGAAGCAGCAGGCCTGAAAGAACGATGATGATGGCAAGAGGCGACATTCAGACGCCAATATCGGACGAAAGGAGCCTGCCCGCAAGCGCCACGCATTGCCAATTAGTCGAATGCCGTAGGAATATCATTTGTTATTATTAGCGGCTCGATATCTATCTCCTTCACCGGAGATTTGAGGGTTCAGAAAAGCTCAAAACCAACGCTCCGTAAGCATATCCCAGCAGCCAGGGCGCACCGAGGCGATTCACCATAATTCGGTAACCGTCGTCGGCGGACTCCTGCGACGACTGCAATACGGCGCACAATTACAAGAGTTTTCGCTTTCGATTCAACAAGTAAGGATTGCATGACGATGAATACCGATTTTGCGCGCCAGCAGATGGTCGAGCAACAGGTCCGCGCATGGGACGTACTCGACGCAGACATACTGAATGTGCTCAAAGAAGTCCCGCGCGAGCAGTTTGCGCCATCTGGCTTCGAGGCTCTCGCCTTCGCCGATACCGAAATTCCGATCGGTCATGGACAGATCGATGATGACGCCGACGCTGGAGGGACGTGTTCTCCAGGCGCTCGAGCCCGACTCCGCGGCTAGCGTGCTGGAGATTGGCACGGGCACCGGGTTCCTCGCCGCATGTTTTGCGCGCTTGGCCAATAGGGTGACGAGCGTCGACATTCATCAGGATTTTCTCAAGACTGCCGCTGTGAATCTCGAAGACTCGGGCATCAACAACGTCGAGTTACTGGAAATGGACGCGACACGACAGCTGCCCGACGGCACAGTTCGATGCCATAGCGGTTACGGGCTCGATACAGAAATTCGATCCGCGATTCGTTTTGGCACTGAAGCCCGAAGGACAGCTGTTCGTTGTCGTCGGAGAAGCGCCGGTTATGGAGGCACGGTTGATTCGGCGTACCAGTGAAAGCGAATGGCAGACGACGACGCTATTCGAAACCCGCTTGAGGCCACTCGTCAATGGCAGCATGCCGCCACAATTTTTGTTTTGAGATGAAACCACTTAAGGTGTTGTTGCATCAAAGAAATGTACATGAGAATTGACTGGTTTAGTGATATAGTTGACTATAACACTTCGGTCCTGCGCGAAGCCGACTAACTTGCGGAACACAAAACAATGAAAAAAGCGTTTATTTTCAATGCGTTACTAATAGTTTTAGGCGTGCTCGCGCTGCCGGTTTCAAGCCAGGCCGCGTCATTGCTCGAGATCTACCAGCAGGCCCTCCAGAGCGACCCGAGAATTCACGAGGCCGAGGCGCGCCGACTGGCCGCGCTCGAGGCTGAGCCGCAGGCGCGTGGGGTACTGTTACCCCAAGTCAACGCGACGGCTAGCTGGACGAAGACCGACTCGAAAGGCTCTGGCATAGAGAATGATATTGAAGTTGATGACACGGTTGTGCCACCGATAGTTACGATCACGCCGATCCCGTTTGCGGCGAAGACAAAAGACGAGACTACTCGCTGGCGATTCCAGCTGACTCAGACCTTATTTCGCTGGGACCAGATCGTTGGCCTGCGTCGCGCGGACAAGCTCGTCGCCAAGGCGGAAGCAGATCGCGAAGCCGCGCAACAAGATCTGGTCATTCGCGTCGGGCAGACCTACTTCGATGTGCTCGCTGCGGAGGATCGCCTGACATCGACACACGCGAATCGACAAGCGATTGCGCGCCAGCTCGAACAGGCGAAACAGCGCTTCGAAGTTGGCCTGATCGCTATTACAGACGTTCAGGAATCTCAGGCGGCCTATGACCAGGCCGTTGCTGATGAAATTGCGGCAAAACGCTCGCTCGCCACGGCGCGCGAATTCCTGCGTGAAATCACGGGTGAGTACGTCGGCGCATTGTCCGCACCGGGTGACGAATTCCCGATGCGCACACCCACTCCTGCCAGCGAGAAAGCCTGGGTGGATCTCGCCCTCGGCCAGAACCTCGTGCTTGTGTCGAGTCGCCTGGATGAGAAACTCGCACGCGACGAAATATCGTTCCGCCGGAACGGTCACTATCCAACCCTTGATCTTGTTGCGAGCACTGGCAATTTTGAAACTGAATCGCAACAGGACACCGGGCTCGGATTTCTTGACGCAAATCAAGATTTCGACGATGACACCATTTCCATCCAATTCAGCGTACCGCTGTTCGCCGGTGGCACCACGTCGTCCCGCGTTCGCGAGGCTGTTTACCTCCATCGCGCGGCGCTGGAGCAGCTGCAACGCGTGACCCGCGAGACCGAGCGCCAGACACGCGATGCGTATCTTGGCGTTCTATCAGAAAAAAGTCGGGTTGAGGCTCTGCAGCAGGCAGTCAAATCCAGCCGGACGGCGCTCGAAGCTACACAAGCCGGATTCGATGTCGGCACGCGCACAATCGTTGACGTGCTCGACTCGCAGTTCGCGTTGTACCGGTCGATTACTCTCTTCTACCAGGCCCGCTACGACTACCTGATGAACGTGCTGCGACTCAAACAAGCCGCCGGGACTCTGGAAATCCAGGATCTTGAAGAAATCGATCAGTGGCTCATAGAACGCAAGACACCCGAAGAAGAATTCGCGGAAGAAGCGGCAGCTTCGTCCGGCTAGCTTGCCGACCGCTTCCGGTTTTCTTCGTCGATCAGCGGATCGAGGAGAGTGAGTAACCGGGTCAGCGCACCGCGGTTGCACTCCACGATTTCCTGGCCTTTGCTGCCGCGTTCGGCGGCCTTGCGTGCGTCTGCGAGCATCTCGTCAACGGCCGCAGCCAGTTCGGGCGCGTCACTGACGATGTGACAAGCACCCAGCTCGACGAACATGTCAGCAATCTCCTGCGCGTTGTACACGTAGGGTCCGCTGATTACCGGCAGGCCAAGTGCCGCCGGTTCAAGCAGATTATGGCCGCCGATCGGCACGAGACTGCCGCCGACAAACGCGATGTCACTCGCGGCGTAAAAAAGTGGCAACTCTCCCATCGTGTCGCCCAGGAACACCTGAGTCCCTGCGTCACAGGCGTGCCGCTCGGTCCTGGACACAATTCGGAACTGCAACTTCTTGACCATTTCATTGACCGCCGCAAAGCGTTCCGGATGACGCGGAACCAGTACCAGGAGAAGGTCTGGATACGTCTTCAGCAACTGTCGATGCGCCGCGAGAACCTGCTGCTCTTCCTGATCGTGAGTGCTTGCGGCGACCCAGACCGGACGATCGCCAAATATCTTCTGCCGAAGCTCTTTGCCTTCCTGAATCAGCTCCGGTGGCAGCTCTATATCGAATTTGATATTCCCGGTTACCCATGTGCGCACGGGACTGGCCCCGAGCGTCCGAAATCGCTCCGCATCGGCCTCGCTTTGTGCGGCGATGATGATGCCGTGCGATAGCGTCTCACGAAACAGAGGCAGGAACCTTTGGTAACTGGCGACAGAGCGTGGCGAAATCCTCGCGCTGACCAGAACCAATGGAATGTCGCGAGCGCCACAGCCCTGATACAGATTCGGCCATATTTCAGTTTCCATGATAAGAGCCAGTTCCGGATTGACGGACGCGAAAAAATTGTCCACGGCGATCGGCATTTCGAACGGAATATAGCAGTGACTGACGGTGTCGCCGAATGTTGCCGTTACCCGCTCCGCACCCGTCGGCGTCACAGTGGAAATCAACATGCGGTGGTCGGGAAAGCGCTCTTTTATTGCGCGAATCAGCGGTATCGCAGCCTGTACCTCGCCAACCGAAACCGCATGAATCCAGATAGACCTATCGAGCTTTGGATAGCCTAGCCCGAACCGCTGTCCGACCCGGTCCTTGTACCGGCTGTTGATGATGCTGCGAATCAGCCAGTAGGCCGCGACCGGAATCTGTAGGAGGTAGACAAGCAGGTTGTATAGAAGGCGCACTTCTCAAGAGCCTTGTCTCACACTCACCTTTGGCTCTCGATTCGGGGGTAGGCTGTTATCCGCACTTGGAGTCGCCGCATGACAGGCACGTCATACAACCATCCATCATGATCACTGCGGTCGTATTGCACTTGCTGCACAGCTGGGCACCATCCGGATAGTTGTTCTCAGAAAACGCATCCTTTTGCTTCCTCGCTTCTTCGAACTCTGCCCGTTTTTCCGCGATCAGTTGCTTCTGGCCCTCATCGAGTTCGGGCTGGACAAGCAAGCCAATCGCGATCAGATGCTTCTCGACGATGTAGCCAAGCTCCGCAATGATCGACGGCATGAACTTGCCACCAGGCTGCCAATAGCCGCCACGCGGATCAAATACCGCTTTCAACTCATCGACGAGAAATGCAACGTCTCCGCCCTTGCGGAAGACAGCAGAAATAATGCGGGTCAGTGCAACAATCCACTGATAGTGGTCGAGGTTTTTCGAATTGATGAATATCTCGAAAGGCCTGCGTTTTTCGTGCTCCGTGCCCTGATTCAATATGATGTCATTGACGGTCACGTACATCGCGTGATCGGAGATTGGCGTTTTGACTTTGTAGGTCGAACCGACCAGAACTTCCGGCCGTTCAAGTTTCTCGTGCATGCGAATGACTTCGGCACGATTCCCACCGCCGCCTTCACGCTTGAATTCCGGCCGCGCTGCCCTGTCCTCGGCTTCCGGCCGCCCTACGTCGTAACCGACAATTTTCTTGTCTATCTTGATCATGTCTGTGCTCAGAATTTCCCGTAATAGCCTTCTTTCAGAGCATCGAACAAATTGGCGGCCGTATGCACCTCGCCGTCATATTCGATCTCTTCGTCGCCCTTAAGCTCTATGTTCGAGCCGTCTTCGAGCTCAAACTTATAGACCGTGTTCTTCAGATCTTTCTCCTTGACGAGCACGCCCTGGAACGCCTCCGGATTAAAGCGGAACGTCGTGCAGCCTTTTAGCCCCTGCTGGTAAGCGTACAAATAGATATCCTTGAAGTCCTCGTACGGATAGTCCGTTGGCACGTTCGCCGTCTTCGATATCGACGAGTCAACCCACTTCTGCGCAGCAGCCTGAATATCGACATGCGCTTTCGGCGATACATCTTCTGCCGTAATGAAATAGTCGGGCAGGCTGTTACCTGCCATCTCGTCGCCGCCAGCGTTTGCTTTTGCCTCTTTGTCTACCAATTCGCGATACGCCAGCAACTCGAAGGAATAGACGTCCACTTTTTCCTTGGTCTTTTTGCCCTGCCGAATCACATTGCGGAAATAATGATGCGCAAAACTCGGCTCAATTCCATTGCTGGCATTATTGGCCAGCGACAGCGAAATCGTGCCCGTTGGCGCGATAGAGCTGTGGTGCGTAAACCGCGCGCCGATTTCGGCCAGTTTCTCGACAAGCTCGGGTGCCTGGGAAGCCACTCTCTGCATGTAGCGGCTGTAGCGCGCGTGCAGGATGCGGCCCGGCACCTTGTCGCCAGCCTGGTAGCCGTCCGCCTTCATCTCGGGGCGCTTCCTCAGCATTTGCTCGGTGACCTCGAACTGCTCGGTCATGATCGGCGCCGGACCCTTCTCTTGGGCAAGCTCCAGGGCTTCTTCCCAGCCGGCAAGCGCTAGTTGTCGCGCCACTTCTTCGGCGAACTCGACGGACCTCGCATCGCCGTACTCCATGCGCATCATCGTGATCGTCGACCCGAGGCCCAGAAAGCCCATGCCGTGGCGCCGTTTTCTTTGTATCTCGTTGCGCTGCTGCGGCAGCGGCAGACCATTGATTTCGACAACGTTGTCGAGCATCCGCGTGAATATCTTCACAACATTGCGGAATGCGTCCCAGTCGAAGCGTGCCTTGTCTGTAAACGGGTCGACTACGAAGCGCGTCAGATTGACCGAACCCAGGAGACATGATCCGTAGGGCGGCAGCGGCTGCTCGCCGCACGGGTTGGTCGCACGAATGTTCTCGTCGAACCAGTTGTTGTTCATCTCGTTGACCTTGTCGATCAACACAAACCCGGGCTCTGCGAAATCGTAGGTCGAGGCCATGATCAGATCCCACACACGCCGCGCTGGAAGCACTTTGTAAATCTTGCAAGCGACCAGTCCCTCCGCGTTGGTGACGTAGTTGCCCGGCTCCGGCCACCCGCGCCAAACGAACTGAGTCACATCGTCGAGATCGAGTTCCTCCTCTTCGACCTCCTTTTGCGTTACCGGAAATGCCAGGCTCCAGTCATCTTCGTCAATGACAGCTCGCATGAATTCGTCTGTGACCAACAGGGACAGATTGAACTGCCGCAAGCGACCGTCCTCGCGCTTGGCGCGGATAAATTCCATGACGTCGGGGTGACCAACGTCGAAGGTACCCATCTGCGCACCACGGCGGCCGCCGGCCGACGACACGGTGAAACACATCTTGTCGTAGATATCCATGAACGATAGCGGGCCCGACGTATATGCGCCGGCCCCTGATACGTAGGCCCCTTTGGGACGCAGCGTCGAAAACTCGTAGCCGATGCCGCAGCCCGCTTTCAGCGTTAGCCCTGCCTCGTGCACCTTATTGAGAATGTTGTCCATCGAGT
Source organism: uncultured Gammaproteobacteria bacterium (assembly GCA_963711285.1). Classification (GTDB taxonomy): domain Bacteria; phylum Pseudomonadota; class Gammaproteobacteria; order Steroidobacterales; family Woeseiaceae; genus UBA1847. The sequence goes on from CAVQDJ010000013.1 coordinate 549,342, forward strand.
CGCCGACCGTACCCGAGACGGTACAGTTGATCGTCGATGTGGCCGGCTTGTGCTCGCGTGCTCCGGCATTCGACATGATGCGGCCTGCTGGAATCGCACCGCTACGTAATGCCCAGAGGAACTGCTTATAAAAATCGTCGCGCTTGGATTCGACTTCGACACTCGCAAGGGCACGCGCAACACGTTTGTATGTGTCGTCTATCGTCTCGTCGATCTTGTGACCGTCTTTGGCCGCCAGCCGATATTTCGCATCCCAAATATCGAGTGACGCAGCCTGAAATTCTATGTCGGTGACCGTGTGCGCATCCAGATGAACGGCAGACTTCATTGCCTTATTTTCTCCCCTTAATCTCCGTTGGAGACCCCGATTTGTCTCCTCACGGAGACCCAATTTTTCTTGACCCACTTTTGCCAAAGGAACAGCGACCCGCCCACCGCGCGTGCGTTTTCACGCGGCGAGTGCCAGAAATGGCCTCTTTTTCCTTCTTAATTGGACACAAGATGTTGTGTCCTAACCTCGTCAAGATTATGCCCGAACGCAGCGACTGTCAAGGGTTTGCGCTAAATTTGTGTATGGGTTTTTGTCCTATTAATTCAATAAGTTATGAATTGTTCCGCAGTAAGTGCTTTAAAAACATGGCAAAAAAAATGACGCTTTTGTGAATCTCGGTATCCACTACATATAGTGGCAGCAAGTGAAACACAAATAACGCGAAAAAAAGACCATACGTGGCCGCCAAATTTGCCTTCCTCATCCTTGAAACGCGTGTTCGCGGCCTCATTTAAGCGTCCAACGACGTTTTTTTGAGAGCTCTTTTTGAGCTCCGTCTATTAATCATCAGGAGAACATAATGAATCTTGTACGTTTTGACCCCTGGTCGATGGTCGACCTTATGCAGCGCGATTTCGATCGCTACGCGCCGCGCCGCTACAGCAGCGACGCGAGCGAATCGCGGGTAGTCGACTGGGTTCCGGCCGTCGATGTTGTCGAAGAGAAGGACCGCTTCGTAATGCGTGCGGACGTGCCTGGCGTCGCGCGCGACGACATCGATGTCAGCATGGATGATGGAATACTCATCGTGTCGGGCGAGCGCCGCGCAGAATCCCGGGACGAAGTCGCTGGTGTGCAGCGCTTCGAGCGGGCCAGCGGCCGCTTCTCGCGCCGCTTCGCGCTCCCCGAAACAGCTGACGCGGAGGGAATCACGGCGAGAAGCGCCAACGGTATTCTCGAAGTCGTGATCCCGAAGCTGCCGGAAGTTCAGGCGCGACGTATCAACGTCGAAGCAGCCTGAGGCAGTCTCCGCGAAGGCCCGGCTGCGACGCTTTGTCGCGGCCGGGCATCTGGAGTTTGTCACGAGTCGGTTGCCTGCGATACGGCGGAACTTTTGACTGCTTTTCGGTGTCGACCGCAATAGACCTATAATGAAACGGCGCCGCTTGCCGAGGATCTCGATGAAAACGAAAACACGACTATTTTGTGCCGGTCTGCTGCTGAGCCTTTCGGCAACCGCGTCTGCTGCTCTTCCCTCTGTCGTCGACGGCACGGCGGTACCCAGCCTTGCGCCCCTCGTCGAGAAGGTATCGCCTGCGGTCGTCAATATTCGCGTCAGTCAGACGGTTTCCACCGGATCGACTTTCGGCGATGACCTGTTTCGTCGCTTCTATGGCCTTCCGGACGCACCACGCGGTTCGAGAGAAGTCGCCAGTGCCGGCTCGGGCGTTATCGTTGACGCCGCGCGCGGTTACATATTGACGAATCACCACGTTGTCGAAGGCGCTGACGAGATTCAAATTTCACTGATCGACGGCAAGATTCTGGATGCTGAGATTGTTGGCTCCGATGCGGCAACCGATATTGCGTTGATCAAAGTCGACGCAGAAAATCTCGTGGAAATGCCCATCGGTGACTCTGAAGTCTGTCCGCGCCGGGGATTTTGTGCTCGCGATCGGCAATCCATTTGGCCTTGGCCATACCGTAACCTCGGGCATTGTCAGCGCGCTCGGCCGCACGGGTATCAGCCGTAATGGATACGAGGATTTCATTCAGACAGACGCGTCGATCAATCCTGGCAACTCCGGCGGCGCACTCGTAAACATGCGCGGTGAACTGATTGGCATTAATTCGGCAATTATCAGCCGCTCCGGCGGCAATGTCGGGATTGGCTTTGCCGTGCCGACCGAGATTGCCAGCTCCATCATGCGCCAGATCCTCGACTTCGGCGAAGTACGTCGTGGGCTCCTGGGCGTCACCATTCAAGCCATCGACCCCGAAGTCGCCGAAGCGCTCAACTCATCGGTTGACCGCGGCGCCCTGATCACGGAGATCGTGCCAGGTTCAGCCGCCGAACAAGCCGGTCTTAAGGTTGATGACATCATCGTTCGCGTCAACAACAAGAAAATCACCGATGCGTCCGAGCTTCGCAATACGATCGGGCTTATGGGCTCTGGCGAAGATGTGCGCATTGGCTACATCCGCGATGGCAAAGAACGCAAGACCACCGCGAAACTTGGTCAGCTTCAACTCGCGCGCAGCGCTGGTAACGATTTGCATCCGGGTCTGACAGGTGCTCAATTTGCCACGTCTTCCACGAGCAGCGCGGGTGGCATTGAAGTCACTGCCGTCGAAGCGGACAGTCCGGCCGCGCAGCGAGGTTTGCGCGCCGGAGACATTATTATTCAGGTCAACCGGCGCCCGGTGCGCGACCTGGAGCAGCTTAGAGAGATTGCAGGCAACAACAGGATTCTGTTCCTGCTCGTGCAGCGCGGCGACAGAGCCATAATGTTGCAAATTCGCTAGCACGCCGGGCTCGAAATTTGGTGACAGCTTAGCGAATTGCTGCGATCCTCAGTTATCCTCTGAGAAGCGCAGCAAGTAAGTCAACTATCACCGAATTTCTTATGCACCCAGTCCGATTCGCAGCGCGGTATATTCAAGGCGGGGTTTTTGCGCTCCTCTGCTGCGTGCTCTTGACCCCAGACACGCACGCGACCCCAACCGAACAGCAGCGCAAGACCTTTCTCAGTGTTTATCAGTCCGTCGAGCGCGGCAGCTGGGCTGCGGTTGATGCGCTCCCCGCTGAACGGCTGCTGCTGCTGCAAAGCTACGTGCTCTGGCCGGACCTGCGCGCAGCCTGGTTCCGCGCAAATCTCGACAGGGCCGACCGCGCCGAGATAGACGCTTTCCTCGAGCACTATGGCGTCCTGAAGCCGGCTCGCGATTTGCGCTATCGATATGCGCTACACCTTGCCAGGACCGGGGACCTCGCCGCTTACCTGAGCATTTACCAACAGTTCTACCAGGGCCTCGAAATTGCCAAACTCGACTGCATTGCATTGCGCGCCGAAATTGACGCCGGGCGCGGACCGCGCATCGTCAATCGCGCTGTCGATCTGTGGAAAGTGGGCGAAAGCCAGGTCGACGAATGTGATCCGGTTTTCGAACACCTGGTAAATGAGCACCAACTCGACGTTACCCATTACATCGAACGATTTGAACTCGCCATCGATGCGCGCGAGTTCTCGATGGCTCGCTGGCTCGGCAAATCGATCGATCAACGGCATATCGATATTGCCGGCCAGTGGCTCCAGGCACAGAGAAACCCGGAGTCCTTCGTACGAAATTACAAGCAGTGGAGCAACGACGAGACAACTCGCGAGCAACTGGTCTATGCGATCGAGAGAGTGACTTACGACGATCCGGAACTCGCGCTGGAATTATGGCGCCGTATCTCCAAAGGCAACCGTTTTTCAGCGAAGCAGGAATACCGGACTTCGAGACACATCGCGCTGTGGCTGGCGCGGGATAACAAACCGGATGCCTACGCGCAGCTCACGGCCCTGCCCGCCGCGGCGCAGAACGACGAAGTACTGCGCTGGCGGGCACGCACCAGCCTTCGGGACCGCAACTGGAAGAACCTGCTTAGCGACATTGGCGCGATGCCGGACAAAGAGCGCAGCGCGCAGGAATGGCAGTACTGGCGCAGCATCGCATTGCAGCGCACGGGCAAGAAACTCGAGGCAGAGGAAGCTTTGCGCGCCCTCGCAACGGAGCGCAGCTACTACGGTTTCCTCGCAGCGGATGAACTCGGCCTTCCCTATACGTTTGACAGCAGCCTATTCGTTGCCGACGAGCAGACCATCGCAAAGCTCGAGGCGCGGCCAGAACTTGTACGCGCACGCGAGCTGTTTCTTGTAGGACTCGACGGCCGCGGCAGATCCGAATGGGATGCTGTGATTCGCCATGTCGGGCCTGACGAAAAGATGCAGGCCGCTATCCTCGCCCATCGCTGGGGCTGGCATTCGCGCGCGATCGCAGCCGCGGCGAAGTGTCGGCGAATACGATGACCTGTCGCTGCGCTACCCGTTGCCGTACGACAGCACGTTCCAGCGCTATGCCGAGGACGCGAGCATTTCGCCGACCTGGGCCTACGGCGTTGCGCGCAGTGAGAGCCTGTTTATGCGTGACGTGCGCTCGAGTGCCGGTGCAATCGGCTTGATGCAGCTAATGCCGGCAACCGGGCGAGACGTAGCAAAGGATCTGCAGCTGCCCTATTCCGGTCTCGACACGCTGACTAACCCGGACAGCAATATTCGACTTGGCACGACGTACCTTGGCCAGATGGCCGAACGTTACGGCGGCAATCAGGTCCTTGCGACAGCTGCCTACAATGCGGGTCCGCACCGTGTCGATGCCTGGCTGCCCAAGACCGGAAGCATCGACGCACGCATCTGGATCGAAAACATTCCGTTCAATGAAACGCGCGCCTACGTGCGGCGTGTGCTGGCGGCAGATACGATCTTTCACTGGCGCATGACCGGCGAGACTCGTCGTCTATCGGACGAACTGCTAGTTGTGCAAGCCAATTCAAAGCCCGCTCGAGTAGCGAAAAACTGAACGCAGCGACACCGGGCGCGACTCAGCCTCATGTCTCAATCCCGTCGACGGGGCTCGCTGCGCTGCGCTTTACTTCCGATTAGAAATATCGCGCCCGTTGCCAGCGAGCTTACTTGCTGCGGCATAGAAGCACTCAATATCGTCCTCACACGCTCGCAAGAGTGCTCGAAATTCGGGTAGTCGGCCGTCGTAGAGAATCATCGAGGCGAGACGTGCGTTATTGAGACCGTTGTCTAGCCAGTCCGGCGTTTCACGGCCCGACGCCTCCAGCTCGAGATTCAACGCCGCCGTCAGTCGATCGAGTCGCTCCTGTTTCCGGGCACGCATCGCTTCCACCTCAATGTCCAGCGCATAGATCTTCGCGAGATCGTCGCGCGCGAGTTCGACAAGCTGCATGAGCCGCCGGCCAAGTTCACGTCCATCCTGGTAGGCGGCGAGTTCGTCAATTCTGCCGCGACTCTCGAGCCAGCGCTGAATGCCGAATTCTTCGACTGCGCTTGCGAAGGATTCGTTGAATCCCGAGTCGCCTTTGACATAGAACTCCTGATGCGCCAGCTCGTGGAAAAGCACCGCAATGAGGTCAACGTCCTCCCAACGCATCATCGTATTGAGTACCGGGTCGCTGAATCTACCAAGCGTCGAGTACGCCGCCACACCGCCAACCGCAACGTCAAAACCTCGCTCCTGAAGTCTCGCCGCCTCGCGCCGCGCAGCATCTTCCGCAAAATATCCTCGATAATTCACGCAGCCCGCTACCGGAAAACACCACTGCTTGGGTTCCATCGAAAACTCGGGCGCGGCTATGACATTCCAGACGACGTAGTCGCGCTCAATGTCCGCATAGCTGCGGTAACTGTCGTTGTCCGGGAGTTTGAGCTCGTCAATTGAGAATTGCCGGGCATCCTTGACGAGTTTCAGACGCGCGGCCAAGTCTGCCGGTGTATCGCTTGAAGCGATGACCTCATCGATAGGCTCGCGCTTGCTCATCACGTCGAGCTGGCCGCGCACAGCCTGCATGTAATAACAGCCCGGCAGGCAAACAAGAACGACAACAACAACAGACAGCGCGGAGCAGCCTGCCATCGAACATCGGAATCATTGCTGCCCCTCAATGCTAGAATCGCTTGATGCAAGTGTACCTCGTCGGTGGTGCTGTTCGTGATGAGCAGCTTGGCCTTCCCGTCAAAGAGCGGGACTGGTGCGTCGTGGGCGCATCCCCTGACGATCTTGTCAACGATGGTTATAAACAGGTCGGCAAAGACTTCCCGGTGTTCCTTCATCCGGAGACGGGTGAGGAATACGCGCTTGCGCGAACCGAGCGCAAGACCGCTGCCGGCTATCATGGCTTCGCCTTTGATACCTCAGCGGATGTGACTATAGAGGAAGACCTGAGCAGGCGTGATCTGACGATCAATGCACTGGCCCGCGATCCTGACGGCAATCTGATCGATCCCTTCGGTGGCCTGCAGGATCTCGAGAAACGCCTGATTCGACACGTGTCCGATGCCTTCCTCGAGGATCCCGTGCGCATACTCCGCGCCGCCAGGTTTGCGGCGCGTTTTGCGGACCTCGGTTTTCGAATTGCGCCAGAGACCCGCGATCTGATGCGGCAAATGGTCGCAAATGGCGAGGCCGACGCGCTCGTGCCCGACCGTGTATGGAAAGAAACCGAGACGGCACTGGCCGGGCCGAATCCGCATCTCTACTTCGAGGCGCTTCGCGGCTGCGGCGCTCTGAAGGTCGTCTTCCCTGAGGTTGATGCACTTTTTGGCGTGCCGCAGCCTGCCAGGTGGCATCCCGAGATAGACACCGGGCTGCACACAATGATGGTCGTCGAACAGTCCGAAAAGCTGAGCGACGACGTCGAGGTGCGGTTCGCGGCGCTCGTGCACGATATTGGCAAGGCAACAACCAACCCGGCCGAGCTGCCGTCTCATCCGGGACATGAGCAGCGTGGTAACAAGCTAATCAGGAAAATGGCGGAGCGCCTGCCGATACCCCGGGCATGCCGCGACCTCGCGGTGATCGTCGCCGAGTATCACACGCATTGTCACCGGGCCTTCGAGTTGAATGACAGCACGGTGGTCAAGGTCCTCGAAAAGACCGATGCTTTTCGCCGACCGCAGCGTTTCGAACAATTCCTGCTCGCCTGCGAGGCTGACGGACGGGGCCGACTGGGCCTGGAGAATCGCGACTACTCTCAGTCCGCGCATCTGCGAACCGCTTTCGCCGCGGCGTCAGCCGTGGACGCTGGCAGTATCGCCAGTAACAGTGACGACGCACAGATTGCGCAGGCTATCAGAGCGGCCCGCGTGCAGGCCGTGGGGCAAGCACGAAAAAAGCATTAGTGCTGTTCGGTGACTAGAAGTGTCGGAAATGGCTGCTACCGGCCAAAACTTGCCGTTCGCCAGGTCTGCTATCCGCCCGGAACCAGCCGTTCAGATGCCAGGATTGAGAGATTAGCGACAGGCTGCTACTGACCCGTACTTGCCGCCCAGGCTGAGTGGCTGCTTTTCCCGAAACCAGCCGTTCGAGTGTCTGCTTTAGGGAAGTGGTGACCGGCTGCTAACGGCCATAAGCGGTCATTCGTTTGCGGCGAGTTTGGGTCAAGACAGCCTTCACAAGGCTATTGTACGGCGTACAGATACTCCGCGGCCGCTTTGCTCATGCGCCGATAGTCATGACCGACGTTGGGGACGACAATCATCTCCCACTCGACCTCCGTACCGATTGCTTCTGCGGTCTTTAGAGACTGTGAATAAAAGTATCGACCACGTTCAATTCGCCCAGGCCCTTGAACATCGATCTCGGGCGAACTAGCCAGATCTCCTCGAGTCTCGTCTTTGTTGTCGAGTTCACCTAGATACACCACCAATGGTGCCTTAAAGGCAAATTCCAAAGAAGCCTTCGTTGCGGCGCTGCCTTCGAGGCCGTACGGAAACCGGTCATCAAAAACCGGTACGGTATACCAGCCAGAGTTAGCCGCAATTATCCTACGTGCCCGATGCTCGAGGTGAAAAATGGCCATTCGATGCAAGAACTGTCCACCGGCGGAATGACCGAATGCGTCATAGTGAGACGCATTCAACCCGAGCTCCTTCCTCGCACTTTGGAAGATCCGGTCCAGATCGCTGAGTATCCACGTCTCAGGATTCAGCCTGATGTCATAGCCAGAAATACGCCGCGGACTTTCGCTAATCTCAACATCTGAGATCATTCCGCCCAAGTTATAGTTCCAAAACCTTGGATAATGTTCCTCCGAGAAACTCGGGGACAATACAACAACGTCATATTTTTCCGAGGCTTCTATCCATGCGTCACGATAATCCCAGCCGTTGCGTCCTGCGCCGGGAATAACCATTACTACAGGCGAGTCATCAGAAATGTTCTTCGGCACGTGGTAGTAGACCTCAATGCATTTTTCTTGCCGGCTGGGTGCGCCCTGTATTTCGTAGTGGCCAGACCCCGACGAGAACTCTGGCCCTACACACGTCTGGCTTTGCGCGGTTCCTGTAGTTGCCAGAATACATAGGGTTATCGCGATCGGAATTCGCTTCATTGAAGAGCCTCATGCTATCGATTTTTTGACAGTCAGATTTTGAAAATGAGAAGAAGTCAACGACCGCTTTGGGTCATTACCAGACGCTCAGTTTATCACCAGGTGAGCGGCCGGTTTCGGCCAATAGCGGACACATCAGCTAGCAGCGTGCGACTCGCGCAGCGTAACAACCGAGCTTGGCGTTGTGAATGTGAAGATAGTCGGCAAGTTTATTAGCCAGCAAGGACTCGATTAACGATTCAAGCCGCTCACCATCAATAACATCCGCATCAACCATCATTCCTGAGGAATCGAAAGCGCGCACTGACAGCAATCGAAGTCTGAACATCTCAGGAACTTCATTCCTACCCGGCATGGCCTGAGTAGCTGATTCGCAAACATAAATCGCGTGACTTGACCGAAACGGTGTCGGCATAGGCTGATGTTCATAGTTCATCAGTAGTACTTCTTCGCCTACCTCAGCATCCCGCAACGAAACGCGGCAAGGAAAACCGGGTTTGCTATCCGCGACTATTCGCTGGACACCTTGCCTCGCAAGAGCCCCTCGATCTTGCCCAAACAGATGACTGAATTTATCGATGTTGAGGGCGGAAATTTGAAAGTCCATAGTGCACTCGTGACAATCTTCAAGGATTTATCTTAGACGATCATGCGGTCGAAACTGGCAACTTTCGGACCTTTAACTGAAAGTGTAGGGACTCGCAACTCCAACAAGTAATAAGTGCGGGTTCGTGACTTTGTCTCGAGATCATGTATGTCCGCTTTGGGTCAGCAGCAGCCTGTCAGTAGTTTATCACCTGGGCGACTGCTTCCGGCCAAGAGCGGCCGGTGCGAGTCAGTAAGTGCAGCGATTTGTTATCCGGCGTTGGTGTTAGATGATTGAACTAACAACTGGAATCCGCCGTATGCCATCCGTTCGGCATCAAAACCTGAATCTGATGATTTGATCAAATCCGCCATTCTTGGGTCAGCCGCGACCTTATCATTTGCCAAGTCACGTGCCGCACGTGATTCAAATTCCACCCACCCGAACACGATGACTTCATCATCGGTTGCGGCTGCGAGATCAGTGAATGAGCGCGTTCCGTCACGTATCAAGTCGTCGCCGACATATTCCCTGTATTTGAGCGCGCCGTGTGCCTTCCAAATATCTGCAGCCGCTTCAACAAGAAGCCTATACGCGTCCAGGCGATCGCGCGAAACGGGCAATACGAATCCGTCGATGTAGTTAGCCATGATGGCTCCGATAGTTGTAACTGGTTCTGGTTTTCTCAGCCGGAAAACTACTATTTATCTCGCAAAATGTCAGGTTAACGCACTCATTCCCAGCAAAATGCGAACGGCCGCTTTTGGCCGTAAGCAGCCGCTCACCAGGTTGTATACTGAGCGTCTGGTAATGACCCAAAGCGGCCATCCGGCAAGAGCTAATTCACCTAGGGCTGGAAGTCGCGAGGGCAAGGTCCGGTCCTTCCTCTGACTTCGGTCGAGTAAAACCAAAGATACCCCGCCAGCATGTTCAGAAGGGCAAACATAAGAATACCGAATCGGAACCTTCTTGCTTCGCCTTTCTTACGCAATCCAGCCAAATAGATGAACGGATACGTGTTTACGATCACAACAAAAACCAACAGCGTGCCGCCAATCGCATATGTGGTCAGGACGAAAAACGTGCTCCCGGAACTTGCAACACCCACGAAAAAATTGACCAAAGCCAAGCCGAGAAGTACGAAGGTTCCCCAAAAGCAAAATCTAATTGTCGCTAGCCAACTAGAGTGTTTGTGGTCACTGTCCAGAGCAGACTATCCGTACTTTCGGCGAGCGCAAGTCAATGAATTGCGACCGTCCGGTTAGGGTCATTTCCAGACGCCCAGAATACCGTAAAATCGCCGTTTGAGCGGCAGGTTTCGGGTGCTTAGCAGACGCTCACCGGCGGCAAGTACTGGCCGTTAGCAGCCGTTCAGCCTGGCGGCGGGTGACCGACCGCTCTCCGTGAAGGCAGACACTCGGGTAAACGGCAACTTCTTGATCCTAATTACCCCTGCCGACACAATTAATTGCGACAAGACATTAATCGGAACCATAAAAATAGAGGTACAACGAAAAGAAGGTTACGTCACCGTACAGTTCGGAATCGTCATAACCCAGACCAAACTCGATGTCCGTCTTGTCGGTCATCGGCGTCAGAAATCGCAGCGTCACAGAATCCGTGCGCGACCGGGCAATCACGTCTTCCCAGGTCGCAACATCAATTTCCCAGCGCTTGAGGCCATGATCGATCCCGAGTGAAACATTGATGCGATGATCGACCAGTGAATTGATCAGGCTCAGGCGCGATACCGATACGAGACTCGCGGCGTCCGTATTCTCGACCGGACGAAACGGCACGCTGTAATCGTATTTAATGCCTCTCAATCGCAGACTCGTATTCTCACTTAGCTGGAATTTCAGCGACACGCCCAGGCCATTCGCATCGAACATGAGTTCGCGAATTGTCGCGAGGTCAATGCTCGGAATAATGAAGTCGAAATCGCGAAACTCATACTCTGCGGCGAGCGCGACGGACTCGTTGCGCCAGTAGATGGAAGCTCGCCAGTCGATTCGACTCGAGAATATCCGAATCACCCCAATAGGCCGCTCCAATGCGCAGGCCGACCGGATCGAAGAAATGATCCAGCTCGATGTCGGCATACAGCGTCTCGAGATCCCCGCCCCTTGCCAGCTCGACCGAACTCTTGGCGACACCAGCCGACAGCCAGGTATTTTCAGCGAGACCGAAGCCGCCAATGACGGCAGTGCTGATACCCTCGTCGTTATCGCCCTCGATACCGCCACCGATCATGAAACCGTCACCGGCAGCCAGCGCGTTGCCGGCCAGTAACACGAGAACTGCGAGTCTAGATAACGACATAAAGAATCACCGCGGCCAACGCGAGGCGGTAAATTGCGAAAGGTATCAGGCCAATCCGACTGACGAACCGCATGAAAAACTCGATACTCAGATACGCAACGATACCTGATACGAGCACACCGATCGAAAGTTGCCCCCACGCGACCGTTGCGTCCGAGTTGACCAGTCCAACCAGCGAAAAGACGGTTGCCAGCAGAATGACCGGAACGGCAAGCAGGAACGAAAACCGGGCCGCATCCTGGCGTTCGAAGCCAAGCGCCATTGCCGCTGTAATTGTTATGCCGGAACGCGACGTGCCCGGCACGAGCGCAAGCGCCTGTGCGATGCCGATCAGCACCGCTTCCTTAATTGTGATGCTCGAGATCGCTCGCGTGCGCCGGCCCAGCCGGTCCGCCAGGATCATCAAGATTGCGTAGCCCGACAGCGTGAACACAATGACGGCCGGGCTGCGCAGATTGGCTTCGATCCACCCGGCAAGTGCCAGACCAGCGAGCGCCGCGGGTATTGTGCCAAGCGCGATGCCCAGCGCCAGGCGCGACTCGATTGATTCGACATTCGCGCCGAGTACCTGGATACCTCCGCGCAACAGCGCGAGTATGTCTTTGCGGAAAAAGAGCAGAACCGCCAGCAGTGAACCGAAATGCACGGCCACATCGAACGCGAGCCCCTGATCAACCCAACCGAAAAAGACGGGCACCAGCACCAGGTGTCCTGAACTCGAAATTGGCAGAAACTCTGTCAGTCCCTGCACGATAGCGAGGACAACGACCTGGAATACGGTCATATATTCGCTCGTCTGACGGCGTTGCTGTTCATAGCGATGGTGTCCTGTCAGCAAGACCGAAGGCGTCAGGTCTCGCAATGTTCCCCCGAGTCAAGCCGAGGCACTTGAAGTTCTCACCCATTTGTCCGGGCAGAGTAAGTAATTTAACCTGCCCCGACAATTTGAGTTGTGCGTCAATCGGCAATTCCGCGAAATCTGCGAGCACCTGATCCAGACCGCCACCGATCAGGAACTGGGCTTGCGTGACGAAGCCTGCAACGTCAAGCCCGCCCGCGGCGGCGGCCTCGGCCGCCAGGGAAAAATCGACCCACGCCGTGATGTCCTGAATCCCGGGCAGTATGAACGGATCATCGTGCGCATGATGCCGGAAGTGACAGCGCAGCCAGCCGCCCGAGCGCTCCGGAGCGTAGTACTCGCGCCGGGTAACGCCATAGTCGAACAGAAACGCTGCGCCCTGGCGCAGAATCCCGGCGAGGTCCCCTATCCATTGCGGTGCAGCCGTGCAGACTTCCGATATGAAACCATTGGGGAACTGCTGGCCGAGCTGCTCTTCAATTGCCCCGACGGCTGCGGCAAGCGTGTCGGGCGCTTCCCGTTCTGCGGACACGAACGAACCATCTTCCACGGCAACGCAGAGCTGGATGACATCGTCGCCCCGACGCGTGAAGCGTTCGACAGGCAAGGCATCCAGTACTTCGTTTGCGACGATCACACCGGTGTGTTGATCCGGGAGCCGATCGAGCCATGAAATTCGCTCCACAAGGTCCGGAACTGCGCTCGCGAGAAACGCTTCCTGCCGTTCGCGAAGCTCGGCGGAAACTTCGAGAATTCTGTAGCTGTCTGGCGCTGCATTCATCTCGGCAAGCATCGTCAGAATGTCCGCAGCAAGCTTGCCGCTGCCTGCGCCAAATTCGAGTATCGAGGGCGATGCGACTTCGGCCAGCACGCCGGCGCATTGACGAGCAAGGACGTGGCCGAAGACCGATGATGTTTCCGGTGCCGTGATGAAATCGCCCGCCTCGCCGAACTTTGTCGTGCCGGCGCAGTAGTACCCGAGCGCTGGCGCGTACAGGGCATGGTGCATGTACTCCGCAAAGCTGATCTTGCCGCCGGCAGCAGCGATCCTCCGGCTGATGAATTCCGCAACACGCTGGCTGTGCGCCGCGCTTTCGGCATCCGCTGGTGGCAGGGACAAGTGCTGCTTTTGTTGCATTGAGCCTTCAGAGTCTTTCAGAATGGTGTCTTTATAACGCGAAATGAAACAAGGGTCGTCGATGTCTTCGCAAAACAGTCTCAACGGCAAGGTCGCACTAATCACGGGTGCGGCAAGACGAATCGGCGCCGCGATCGCCACCCGACTGCATCAGGGCGGTGCTGACGTCGCAATCCATTATCGTGGATCTGCAGACGAAGCAGCATCGCTCGTGGAGTCATTGAACGCAAAGCGAGCTGACTCGGCCGCGGCATTCCGGGCGGATCTTATTGATACGCCCGCTCTACCCGAACTGATCGACGAGGTCGTGCACTGGCATGGCCGGCTCGACATCCTGGTCAACAATGCGTCGAGCTTCTATCCGACGCCCCCCGGCGAAATCACCGAGGCACATTGGAACGACCTGATGGGCAGCAACGTCAAAGCGCCACTATTCCTGTCGCAGGCAGCACTGACCGAGCTGCGCAAGACGCGCGGCGCGATCGTCAATATCGTGGATATCCACGCCCAGCGGCCGCTCAGGAACCATACCGTTTACGGCCCGGCCAAGGCAGCGCTGGCCATGCTGACACGCTCACTCGCCAAGGACCTGGCTCCCGAGATTCGCGTGAATGGTGTATCACCCGGCGCCATACTTTGGCCGGAGAATGATCTCGACGAAGCGGCCAGGGATTCTATTCTCAGACAGATTCCTCTCGAGCGCGCCGGCGATCCTGGCGACATTGCCGGCGCCGTCCTGTTCCTTGTAAGGGACGCGTCTTACGTCACCGGACAGATCATTGCTGTCGATGGTGGCCGCAGCATCGGCTGGTAATCAATACGCGCCGGCGAACTCGCGCCACGGTGGACCGCGACGATCCGGCTGCAGCGCGGGTTCCGCCATGGACTCCAGCTTCTGCACGCCGCCTGGCGCAGCGCCAACCGGACACGCGCCCGTGTCGAGATACCCGAGTGCCGCAACCATGTTTGGATCGGTCGGATCACCGACCGGCACATTCAAATCGTCGGCGGCGGGGCAATCGGCTGGCAGTCCATCAAAGTAGTCGCCGAAGCCATCGGCATTAACGGTCTGGAACGCCGTCGGTCGCAGGACCTTGTCGCAGAACAGGAAGCCCACCTGGCCGACCGGCTTACCGAAGGTTCTGTCACCAACGATTGCGACGTCGACGTGCGGCTCCATGCCGTTGGTGACAAGCTCGCTGGCAGACGCGGTGCCCTGACTCGCGATGACGACGAGACGTGACAGGCTCACCGAGTTACCGAGACGCTCGAAGAAAACCGTGTAGTTGTTGTTGGCCGCCCGGTCAGGATTGAAGATCGTTCTCGAAAACACGAGATTCTCGGCAACGTCGCCGCCGAAATAATCGCCAAGTGAGAACGCGGTGCTTAGCAGTCCTCCGCTGTTGTAACGCAGATCAATGATCACGTCGTTCACACCATTGGCATTGAAATCGGCGAAAACCGAATCAAAAACCGGGTCGGCCGTGCTGATGAACGTGGACAGCTCGACGTAACCAACCATGCGTCCACCGCCCGCGTCGATGATGCGCCACTGTGGGACCGGATTAATCGTGACAATGTCTTTTGCGATCGTGACGGTGAATTCGTTGTCATTCGGCTCGCGCATCGTGAACTCAACAGGCGTTGTATCGAACACGGCGTCCAGACCTTCGGCGGCTTCGATTTCGGCGACCGTGCGTCCGTTGAGTTCGAGGATGCGCTGGCCGCGTGCGAGACCGCCCATGTCGGCAGGGCTGCCGCCGAATACCTGGGTCAGTCGTACGTCGTCGGCCGCGAGGTTTCTCCGGCTGAAGCCGAAGCCCTCATACTGGCCTTCGTCGAAGAATGCTGCATCGGCCGCCGCCGAGTTGATGAAGCTGAACTTGTCGACCGGTTGTCCGGTGCCGTCGTCAGGACTGAAGGTCGTGAGAAACGCCAGCAACTCCTCTGGCGAGGCAAAGTCGCGGACGTCGACATTGTCCGGCAGCAGGTCGTTCCAGAGATACCACTCCTGCATGGCGAGCAGAACGAAGTCCTTCTGTCCCCGATTCGAGCATTCGACATTGCCATTCCGGCCGCCCCCGTCGCCGGACGAGCAGGCGACCACCAGAAAGGCGGACATCAGCATTACAAGCACTTTGCGCATGTTGTCTCCCGCGGCCGGCAGGGCCGTCAGAATGTAAAGGAAATGTTAACGGACACCGGAGCGTTCCAGCGCGGCCGTAGTTCCCAGTTTGACCGCGAAAACGGACGATTTACTCGCGCTTTTTACAAAATCACGCTCACGGGCGTCAAAGGCTGACTTCGCTCGTCAAATTCCTGCCAGTGTTCTGCCAATGTGCGGCCTGTTTCCGGATGCACGAGGTCCGGAGCCAGCTCCGCAAGCGGGCGCAAGACGAAGCTGTAGTCGAGGATATCGTTCCTCGGCAGCCTCAGCGGCGGCTCGTCCAGAATCAGATCGTCATAGAGCAGCAGGTCAATGTCGAGCGCTCGCGATGAAAACCGCTCTTCTCCGCGTTGCCGCCCCGCGACGCGATGGATTGACTCGATTTGCTCATAGATGCCGAGCGGCGTCTCGTTTGTGTCCAGACCGACGACCAGATTCAGAAAGTCATCGCCCTCAAAGCCGACCGCCGCACTGCGGTAGACGCCGGACACGTCGAGTTCGCCGTAGCGCCGGCGCAACTCGTGTAGGCCGCGTCGGAGATTTTCCTCGGCATCGATATTGCTGCCGAGACCCAGATAGACCTTAGGCACGTTACTTAGCTCGCGACAGGCGGCACACCGCGTTCTATCAAGATACCCACGTCGCGCGCGCCGCGTATTGCGCCGGGTTTATTAACTCGCACGCGGACCCAGGCAACGTCGAATTCGGCGAGAACGATCTCTGCGATCTTCTCCGCCAAAGTTTCGACGAGCTGAAAGCTGGATTCGGCAACGAACTGTTGGACGCGTTTGGCGACCAGTTTGTAGTTGAGTGTGTCATCGACACTATCGCTCGCGGCCGCCTTGCGAATATCGGCCGACATGTCGAGGTCGATTGCTACGGTCTGGCGGATCTTGCGCTCCCACTCCCAGATACCGATGACCGTCTCTACTCTCAGATCATGCAGAAAAATAATGTCCATACAGCCCCTATCTTGATTCTCGGTTCAGTGACCCGGCGGTGACAGCGTATCAAGCGACCAGCGCGCCTGAGCTCGAATCTCGTTCGCCTGATGCGCGTCAGCGAGCCGCATCGCGCCAGCCACGGCGATCATCGCGCCATTGTCGGTGCAATAGGCCATTCGGGGGTAATACACCTGACCGTCGAAGCGCTCAGCCATTTCCTTGCGCAGCAGCTTGTTTGCGCCCACTCCGCCGGCTACCACGATCCGTTCCAGGTTTTCGCGCTTTGCGGCCTGCAGCGCGCGGCCGACGAGCGTATCGACCGCGGCGCGCTGAAACGAGGCAGCAATATCCGCCCGTCGCTCGGCAAAGCTGCCGTCGTCCTTTGCCTTGCGCACCAGCAGCATGACGGCCGTTTTCAGACCACTAAAGCTGAAGTCGAGCCCCGGGCGGTTCAGCATCGGCCTTGGCAAGGCGAAAGCCGTATCGTCGCCCTTTTCGGCAAGCGCAGCGAGCGCGGGCCCTCCCGGGTAACCCAGCCCGAGCAGAATTGCGGTCTTGTCGAACGCCTCGCCAACCGCATCGTCGAGGGTCGTTCCGAGCACGTCGTAGTCGCCGAGGCCGCCTACTCCGATCAGCATCGAATGGCCGCCCGACACGAGCAGCGCGAGGAACGGATACTCCGGAGGATCGTCCTCGAGCATCGGAGCAAGCAAATGCCCCTCCATGTGGTGCACCGGAACGACCGGACAGCCCCAGGCCAGCCCCAGGCCATTCGCCAGCCCGCTACCCACCATCAGCGCACCGACGAGCCCCGGACCCGCCGTGTACGCAATGGCGTCCGGCCTGTCGATACCAGCGTCGCCGAGCACCTGCTCCACAAGGGGCAAAAGACAGCGGATATGGTCGCGCGACGCGATCTCGGGCACGACCCCGCCGTACATGGCGTGCAGGTCGACCTGGCTGTGGAGCGCATCGGCAACGAGCCCACGCTCGGTGCTGTAGACCGCCACGCCGGTCTCATCACAGCTCGTTTCGATTCCCAGAACATTCATAGGCGGCGGATAATAACGCACTCAGGCCTTGGAATTGGCCTGAATCTGCCGTTATAATGCGCGGCTGAGCCCCGGCCCCGGCCGGGTTTATTTATGTGTGAATAAAAGATCCTGATTCGTATGCCGAGTGTTCGCGTAAAAGAGAATGAGTATTTCGACTCCGCCTTGCGGCGTTTCAAACGCGCCTGTGAGAAGGCCGGAATCCTGACGGAATTGCGCCGCCGAGAGTACTACGAGAAGCCGACGCAGGAGCGCAAGCGCAAGAAAGCCGCTGCGGTCAAACGGCATCTCAAGCGCCTCTCCCGCGAAGATTCCAAGCGCAAGCGCCTCTATTAGGCCAAGCGCCTCTACTCCGTGTCCGCGGAGTGTGCCCATGTCACTGAAAGCCCAAATTACAGAAGACATGAAGTCCGCCATGAAGGCCGGTGACAAAGACCGGCTCAAAGTGGTGCGCCTGATCCTGGCTGCAATCAAGCAAGTCGAGGTCGACAAGCGTATCGAGCTTGATGATGCGGCCGTGCTGTCGGTGCTCGACAAGATGGTCAAGCAGCGCAGGGATTCGGTGGAGCAGTTTCAAAAGGGCCACCGGGAAGACCTGGCCAATATCGAGCTGGCCGAGATTGACGTTCTCGATAATTACCTGCCGGAACAGCTCAGCGATGCCGAGCTTGAGACAATGATCGATGAGGCTATCAGCGCAACGGGTGCCGAGAGCATTCGTGACATGGGCAAGGTCATGGGTCAGATCAAATCCAAAGCTGCCGGCCGCGCCGATATGGGCGCCGTCGGTGCCAAGGTAAAAGCGCGGCTCGGCTAATCGCTGCGCTTGACTGGCGCAATGCGCCGGATCGACTATGCTAGTCGGGACAACAACAATAACGAAAGACCCGCCGCTTCGGAGCTGCCGTTTAAATCAATATGGCCGGATTGATTCCTCAGGATTTCATTGACGATCTGATCGCCCGCGCGGATGTCGTCGAAGTCATTGGCAAGCGCATTCAGCTCAAAAAAGCCGGTCGCGAGTTCAAGGCCTGCTGCCCGTTTCACGATGAAAAGACGCCGTCATTCACCGTCAGTCCCGGCAAGGGCTTCTATCATTGCTTCGGCTGTGGCGCTCACGGTACGGCGATCGGTTTTCTCATGGAATACGAACACATGAGCTTCGTCGAGGCGATCGAGAGCCTCGCGGGCCTGATGGGCGTTGACGTTCCCCGAGACGAGAGCGACCGTCCGGCACGCCGTTACGATGAACTTTTCTCACTGATGAGCAGCGTCGAGCAACATTGGCAAAACAGCCTGCGTGACCATTCGGCTGCCGTTGATTACCTCAAGCATCGCGGCATCGACGGCGCGACGGCAAAACGCTTCGGCATCGGCTACGCGCCGGACAGCTGGAGCGACGTGCTCGACAAGTTCGGCAAGACGTCCGAGGCGGCCGAGCGCTTGCTGGCGACGGGTCTCGTCATCCGAAAGGACAATGGCAAGCATTACGACCGTTTTCGCGACCGCATCATGTTCCCGATTCGAGACGCACGTGGCCGTACGATCGGCTTCGGCGGACGTGCACTCGGCGACGGGGAACCAAAGTATCTGAACTCACCCGAGACCGTGCTGTTTCACAAAGGCCGCGAACTCTATGGCCTTTATGAGGCACGCCAGGCCTTGCGGCAAATCGATTGTTTGGTCGTGGTTGAAGGTTACATGGACGTCGTCGCGCTGGCGCGACACGGGATCGATTTCTCGGTCGCGACGCTTGGCACTGCAACGACATCCGATCACCTGAATCGTCTGTTCAGACTAACCGACAACGTGATCTTCAGCTTTGACGGTGATCGTGCGGGTCGCGCTGCGGCCTGGCGTGCGCTGGAGAACGCGTTGCCGCAGGTGCGCGAAGGCCGGCAGATACGATTCGTGTTTCTTCCGGAAGGACATGACCCCGATTCCTACGTTAACGAGCTCGGTTCGGACGCGTTTATCAAGGCACTCGACAGTGGCGTAGCCCTTTCGGACTTCTTGATCGGCGAACTTGCCAGCCAGGTGGACATGACGACGGTCGACGGTAAGGCACGACTCGCTGAACTCGCAAAACCGCTGATTCAAAAAATCCCGCAGGGCGTTTATCGCGAACTGCTTATCGACAGCCTGGCTGATACCGTCGGCCTGCCGGCAACACGACTCGAAAAGATGCTCGGCCAATCTGCTGATACAGCCGATCGATATCCGGACCAGACCCGGCGGTCAGCGCGGCGCCGCGGCACGCTCAAGGCGGGCAGACCATCTGTCGTGCGGCGTGCAATCACACTGCTGCTCAATCACCCGACAGCCGGCGACAAGCTGGACATCGAAAAACTGGCGGGCGTAAACCGCCCGGGCGTCGACCTGCTGCGCGACCTGATTGAAACCGTGCACGAAGAACCCAATATCACCACAGCGGGGCTGCTGGAGCGTTGGCGGCACGATGAAAAAGGCCGCCATCTTGGCAAACTCGCCGCGATCGAGGTGCCGGACGAAGAAGATTTTGACCCGGCTGCAGAGCTTGAGGCCTGCCTGGACCAGCTGGTGCTGGCGGGCCGCCGGGAACGTATCGATTTTTTGATTGAAAAACAGAAACTTAGCTCGTTATCCGATGACGAAAAAAGCGAACTCCGGCAATTGCACTAGGTTTTTGCATTCGTTGGGAATTTCTAGCTTGGACTCTGTCAAAATAGTATAATTGCTCGTTTGCATCTTTTACATGGAGGTCGTTCCGTCTTGAGCGAGAAACGCGCCGCAGTTGGCGGCAGTAAACAGGCCCAACAGCTCAAAGATCTGATTGCCCGCGGCAAGGAACAGGGTTTCCTGACCTATGCAGAGGTCAATGATCACCTGCCGAACGACATTGTCGATCCGGAGCAGATCGAAGACATCGTCAACATGATCAACGACATGGGTATTACGGTGCATGAAAAGGCGCCGGACGCCGAGTCGATCCTGTTGTCGGATGCCGCGGTATCCAACGACGACGATGCCGCAGAGGAAGCCGAAGCCGCGCTTGCCAGCGTCGATGCCGAGTTCGGCCGAACGACCGACCCGGTGCGCATGTACATGCGTGAGATGGGAACGGTCGAGCTGCTGACGCGTCAGGGCGAGATCGAGATCGCCAAGCGTATCGAAGACGGCCTCAATCAGGTCAAGTACCACATGGCGCATTTCCCGCCGACAATCGAAAGGCTGCTGAAAGTGGCCGACGCAGTTGCGGCAGAAGAAACGCGCATGCAGGATTTCGTGGTCGGGTTTATCGATCCGAACGAGCCCGATGAGATCAAGCCGCCCGCTCCGAAATCGGACGATGATGACGAAGTCATCGATACTGGCCCGGATCCGGAAGAAGTCAAAGCTCGCGTCAAAGTTATCCGTCGTCTTCACAAGCGCACGCTGACCAACATCGAGAAGTACGGTTTCAAAGACAAGAAGACCATCAAGGTGCAGGCAGACAACGCCGATCAGCTGATGGAGATCAAGCTGGCGCCGAAGCTGTTCGACCTGCTGGTCCGAAACTTGCGCGGTATCGTCGGGATTATCCGTAGCCAGGAACGACTGATCATGCAGATCTGCGTGCGCGATGCACGCATGCCGCGCAAGGACTTTCTGTCGAGCTTCCCCAAGAGCGAGACGGATCTCGCCTGGATCGACAAGCACATTCGCGCCAAGCGCAAGCATTCGTCGACCCTGGCCAAGCTCAAGGACGACGTCCTGCGTGCCCAGCGCAAGCTGATTGGTGTCGAGGTAGCGACCCGCCTCAAGATTTCCGAGATCAAGGAAATCAACCGGCAGATGTCGATCGGCGAAGCCAGGGCTCGCCGTGCCAAGAAGGAAATGGTCGAGGCCAACCTGCGCCTCGTTATCTCGATCGCCAAGAAGTACACGAATCGCGGCCTGCAGTTCCTGGACCTGATCCAGGAAGGCAACATCGGCCTGATGAAGGCCGTCGACAAGTTCGAGTATCGTCGCGGCTACAAGTTCTCGACGTATGCGACCTGGTGGATTCGTCAGGCAATCACGCGTTCGATCGCCGACCAGGCGCGAACCATTCGAATTCCGGTGCACATGATCGAAACGATCAACAAGCTCAATCGTATTTCGCGGCAGATGCTGCAGGAGATGGGCCGCGAGCCTTTGCCGGACGAACTGGCCGAGCGCATGGACATGCCCGAAGACAAGGTTCGCAAGGTGCTGAAGATTGCGAAAGAGCCGATTTCGATGGAGACGCCGATCGGCGACGACGAGGATTCACACCTCGGCGATTTCATCGAGGACCAGACCGTGCATTCGCCGGTCGAGTCGGCCACATCATCAGGCCTTAAGGAAACGACGCACAACGTGCTCGCAGGCCTGACGCCTCGCGAAGCCAAAGTCCTGCGCATGCGTTTCGGCATCGATATGAATACCGACCACACGCTCGAAGAGGTCGGCAAGCAATTCGATGTCACGCGTGAGCGCATTCGTCAGATCGAGGCAAAAGCGTTGCGCAAGCTGCGTCATCCGACGCGGTCGGACCAGCTGCGCAGCTTCCTGATAGAAGACTGAAAGTGAATGCCTCCGTCTCCAAAGGCGGGATAACCCAATCGGCGACATAAAAGCCGGGCATTGCCCGGCTTTTATGTCTTGATAATCTCCAGCGCTTTTCTGCGTTGCGTATGGAAATCCTGTTTCTGTATGAACTCGACGAATTCATCAAAAGGCAGTGGAACACTGTAGTAGAAACCCTGCACATAGTCGCAACCGTTTTCAATGAGAAATTCAAGCTGCTCTTTAGTTTCCACGCCTTCAGCAATCGACAGCTTGTCCAGCTCGCTTGCCATTTTTATGATGGTTCGACAAATATTATCGGACGCATCACCGGCACCAATGCGATCAATAAATGACTTGTCGATTTTGATAATGTCGAACGGCATTTGTTGCAGATAGCTCAGCGACGAGTAACCGGTTCCAAAATCGTCAATCGCGACGCCTACGCCCTCGGCGCGCAGCTCATTGAGAACATCAATCGCCGTATCCCGATTTTCTGCAACGGTTGTCTCGGTAACTTCAAGCTGCAGATACCCGGGGTTGAGATTGTAGCGCTGTAATGGTTCGAGCACCTCGCTCACCAGGGTGTTTTCGCGAAGCTGCCGACCGGAGATATTGATGGACACCGTTCCAGGATGCAGTCCGTTGTCAATGATTATTCGCAAATCCCTGCAGGATTGTTCGATTACCCAGCAACCAATATCGACAATCAGGCTCGAATCCTCTGCCAGCGGCACAAACTCGGCGGGCGCGATAAACCCATCCTCACCATGTTGCCAACGCAGTAGTGCTTCGGCACCGCTGATTATTCCTGTCGCTATGTCGAATTGTGGCTGGTAGTAGACCTCGAGCTTTTTGTCGTGATAGGCGGTGCGAAGATCGCGCTCGAGACTAATCTTGCGGCGACTTTCGGCATTGAGCTTTCTACTGAAAAATTCGAAACGAGCTCGGCCTGCTTCTTTGGCGCGATACATCGCCGCGTCAGCGTTCTTGAGCAATGTTTCGACGCTGTCGCCATCCTCCGGGAACATGACAATACCAATGCTCGCGCCCAGGAAATGGTCGGTACCTCGCACGGAGAACGACTCCGTCAGCCTGTCTAGCAATCTCGATGCTGTAGCCCGCACCCAGTTATCGCCATCAACGCGTGGCAGAACTATGACGAATTCGTCACCCCCCAACCTTGCTACAGTGTCGCTGTCCCGCACCTCGCCGACAATTCGATCGGCCGTCTGAGTCAGCACAACATCGCCAACAGAGTGCCCGTAGACGTCGTTGATCTCTTTGAAACGGTCCAGATCGAGAAACAGCATTGCGCCGCTGACATTCTCCCGGCGTGCGTGCACGATTTGTTGTTTCAATCGATCCTTGAGGAGCTGCCGGTTGGGCAGACCCGTCAAGTCATCGAAGTGCGCCTTGCGATATAGCTCTTCCTCGCGCTCGGCGCTGGACAGCGCAACGGCAAATCGTCCCGCGAGGTCGATACACCGGCGCAGATTCTCTTGCTTCAGATCGAAGCGGGAGACGGAACCGAGTAACAAGATACCGCTGAGCTCCTCGTTCAATACCACAGGAATGAGTGCTACAAATCGCATTCCATAACCTAGAAACCTGTCCCTGTACGGTGCGACCGACAGAACGACCTCTTCGAGATCCACCTGTCGTGGTTGACACCATTGATGGCCAAGCTCCATGGGCAAACCGATGCGTTCTTGCTGGATCTGCTCATTGTGCGACGAGATCATCTGCGCCCAGTGCGGCGTATCGCGGTCGCGCGCGATTACGGCGGCAGCTTCACATCCAGTCAGTTCCGTAATGTGCCCAATAACGGTTTCGGATACTTCCTCGAACTCTGCTCCGGACAGAATCATCCTGTCAATGTCGGATACCGCCTCGAGCGTGGCGATTTGGCGGCCCAGCCGTGCAGCCATATTGTTGAAGGCTTCGCCAAGCCACTCAAACTCGTCTTGCGAGCGGATCCGCACGCGCGACGCGAGGTTTCCGGAAGCGAATTGACGTGCCGCTTCTGTCAGGCGCTGCAATGGAATCAGGCTCTGGCCGATCATGTTGAAGCTCAGGAGGCCGACGAGTATTACGACGAGGCCGAGAGACGGAATAAAGATGCGGCTAAAATCCGTTCTCGATCGAAGCGCATGCGACTTCGACTGGCTGGCAACGACGCGCAGGGTCGGCGCGCCGAACTCGCCGGCGAGAAACAACTCCCACATCGATGCAAGTTGAGCCTCTCCATCCAGGAACCACTCGCCCGGGACGACAGTCCCTTGATACTCAATTTCCATGAGGTTGCCGAGAACCGTATCGTCCATTGCCTGAGTGCAGTGCAGCACGACACCGCCGGTGGTAAAGACGCAGAAATTCGTGGGGTACGGCAGGTCCTCGTCATCCCCCCAAACATGGCGCGCGTGCGGCCTCAGGGCAAGGATCGATGTGTCGGATTGTCCGGTCTCCAACTGCCGCAGCAAGGTGATGTCGCCGCCGGCAGCGCCCGAGCTAAGTACAAGCCGTGTTGCCGACGAGCCTGACCGGGGTTCAAGGTACTGCGGTAACTCAAACAGCTCTGCGTCGTTGCCGTGAATGACTGTCGCCTCACCGCTTTCGGTCAGGTACCAGATGGATTCGAAGTAGTTCAGCAGGTACGGACGCTCTATCGCAACGATCGGTCCCTGTTTTTCAACAATCCGGGCAATCTCGCCTGCTGCTAATGACGCGTCCTGCAGACGACCCAACATGTCGATGCCGTAATCCTTCGCGCTTGACCTGAGCGACTTGCCGACATCCTGCTCCAGGCCACGCCCGACCTCGAAGTAGGCCAGACCCGCCGTGAAGGCCACGGGCAGGATCCCGGCCAGCATGAAGAGGCCCAGGATACGTCGACCGACACCACGCTTGAGACTGTTGGGCAAGCTCAGAAAGCTCACTAGTAGTCTTCCCCGAGGCCGATATACGCGCCGTTATTGGCGCGAACTATGTCGTCGCGACTGGCTTCTGCGGATAGCGGTCCCATCGACTCTCCATCTTTACCGGAACTGTAAAGATCGAAGTCCGTGTTGAGTGGATTCAGATTCTTGTCTTTGCGGAACGCCCCTACGCCGGGACCCGCAGCGGCGATGTTCAGGTACGAATACGGCCTCGACCCCAGGGATCAAGCGGAATATCAATGCCAAGTTCGCCCAGGGCGGCGGGAAGCGCGTTGTTGTTCGCGTAGCTGGAACCTTTCGATCTCGAGGCTGATGCTGCCAATGTCGCCGATGGATCGGGTGACCCTGGCGCGCTGGGTATAGCCTTCATAGGCTGGCACTGCTATTGACACAAGCAGCGCGAGAATCACGAGCGTGATCATCAACTCTATGAGACCAAATCCCTTGGTCCTGTCGAAACGGCGATCCATCATATATTTGGTCAAAAACGCCCACAAGGGGCACATTTCAGCCTGAGCAAAGTCGGTAGCCTGGACTATAAGTCATTGATTCGTTAAGTGCGGTGATGCCCGTCACGATGCCGAACGAGACGTCTCTTGGCGCGTTCATTTGCTCGACAATTTGATAGAATGCCGCTCCCACATAGTGGGCCTGTAGCTCAGTTGGTTAGAGCAGGGGACTCATCAAAAAGGTGCGTTTGTGCCGAAAGGCACAAAATGAACGGGATGAATTCAGGGAAACCTTAGCAGTTCGGCTGATGGCAATCCTGAGCCAAGCCAGCGGTACACCGCTGGAAGGTGCAGAGACTACCTGGGAACTTCAGTGTTCTTAATAACAGGCTAGAGCGTCCCGCCCCTAACAATTCGGTTGAGGGTGATGAGATAGTCCGCTCCATTCAGAAATGACTGGATAGAGTGAATCCCTTGGTCCCAGGTTCGAGTCCTGGCGGGCCCACCACCTTTCTTCTCGTCGCTCCGCAGCCCATTTTCTGCCCGTTCAAGGGCAGCGATGAACCAGACGAGTACATGATCGGATTCTGCGGCCACATGCAGCTTGGCAGAAACGAATAGCGCTTGCGGCGTTACAGGAAAAGTACCGCGAAGTAGTGGCTGACGCTTCCGGCAAGAACGAACAGGTGCCAGATGCCGTGGCACCAGGGATACCAGCTGTCCAGTGCAAAGAAAATGACGCCCGAAGTATAGAAAACCCCACCGGCAATTAGCCCTGCGAGGCTCCGTGGCGGAAGTGCAGCAAGAAAAGAGTCCGGAAAAAATACGCAGAGCCAGCCCATGAGCAGATAGATGATCACCGGCACGATGCGCGCGCCACGACGCGGCAGCGTCTCGAGGATCATACCGAACGCCGCCATACCCCAAACCGCTCCGAGCATCCACCAGCGCAGGGGGTCACTCACTGCAAGCACGATAAACGGTGTGTAGGTACCGGCGATCAGAAGGTAGATCGCCTGATGGTCGACTTTCTGCAATATCTCTTTCGCCCGCCCCGCAACGCTGTGATAGAGCGTCGATGAGAGATAGAGCATAAACAGCGTTACGGCATAAATGGTGTAACTCACGATCTTGCTGAGTTCACCGTCGATCGTCGCCATCGTGATGAGCACCGCACCGCCGACGAGCGCCAGGGAAGCGCCTACAAGGTGACTGATGCTGTTGAATCGTTCGCCGTAATACACTGGTGCAATTATACCTTACAGTGCGGTTTCTTTCGCCCGCGCTCGCGCGTCGCGGCGCCGCTCGCCCTCACTCAGCAATTTCTTGCGCAAACGAATATTCAACGGCGTGATTTCGACGAGTTCGTCGTCATCGATGAATTCGAGCGCCTGCTCGAGTGAGTAATTCAGCGGCGGCGTCAGTTGAATGTTCTCGTCCGTTCCGGCTGCGCGGATGTTGGTCAGCTGTTTGCCCTTGGTCGGGTTCACAGGCAAATCATTGCCGCGTTTGTGGATGCCGACGATCATCCCTTCGTAGACCTGCACGCCATGACTGATGAACAGAGAACCGCGCTCCTGCAAGTTGAAGAGTGAGTACCCCAGTGCTTTTCCAGCCACGTTCGAGACAAGGACACCGTTGTTGCGCTGCCCAATCTCTGCATTGACCCGCGGCGCGTACGTGTCAAACACGGAGTAGAGCAAGCCGGTTCCGGCGGTTACGGTCAGGTATTGCGTGCGAAAGCCGATCAGGCCGCGCGCCGGGATTCGATATTCGAGCCGCATCCGACCGCGACCGTCTGGCGACATATTCAACAGCTCACCTTTGCGGTCCGCCAGCCGCGTCATGACCGCACCCTGATGCTCTTCGGCAAAGTCGACGGTAACGAGTTCCCAGGGCTCGTGCACAGCCCCGTCGACATTGCGTTCGATGACGGTCGGCCGTGAAACAGCCAGTTCATAACCCTCCCGGCGCATCGTCTCAATAAGTACAGAAAGGTGCAGTTCACCACGCCCGGAAACACGAAACTTGTCGGGGTCGCCAGTCTCCTCGACGCGCAGCGCAACGTTATGTTTGAGCTCCTGATCAAGTCGCGCCTGAATCTGCCGGCTCGTCAGGTACTTGCCGTCCTGACCTGCAAAGGGCGACTTGTTGACCTGGAAAGTCATGCTGATCGTCGGCTCGTCCACCTTCAGGGCCGGAAGCGCATCAGGTTCATCACGCGGACAAATCGTGTCAGAAATCTGCAGGTCCTCGATGCCGCTGAAGACAACGATGTCGCCGGCACCTGTTTCCTCGACCGGGACACGCTCCAGGCCATTGAATCCGTACAGATGCATCAGCCTGGCATTTTTCGTCGTGCCATCAGGCCGCGCAATCGTTATTCGCGAGTTTGCCTTCGCAGTACCGCGGCTGATGCGACCAATGCCCAGCACACCAACATAGGAGTTGTAGTCCAGGCTCGACACCTGCAGCTGCAGTGGGCCGTCAACCTGCACATCGGGAGCCGGAACATGCTCGATGATGGCATCCAGCAAAGGCAGCGCATCGCCGCTTCTGACTTCCGGCCCCAGGCCGGCATAACCGTGGAGGGCCGAGGCATAAACCACCGGAAAATCGAGCTGCGCATCGCTTGCCCCGAGCCGGTCGAAAAGCTCGAAGGTCTGATCGAGCACCCAGCCGGGCCTCGCGCCATCGCGATCGATCTTGTTGATGACGACGAGCGGCGTAAATCCTTGTGCAAAGGCTTTTTGCGTGACGAATCGCGTTTGCGGCATCGGGCCTTCGACGGCATCGACGAGTAACAGCACGCCATCGACCATCGACAACACTCGCTCGACCTCGCCGCCAAAATCGGCGTGTCCGGGCGTATCGACGATATTGATGCGCCAACCTTTCCAGCTTATTGCGGTGTTTTTCGAAAGTATCGTGATGCCGCGCTCGCGCTCGAGGTCGCTCGAGTCCATGACGCGCTCGGGCGCATCTGCACGCGCATCGAGCGTGCCGGACTGCTGCAGCAGGCGATCGACGAGCGTGGTCTTGCCGTGATCGACATGCGCGATGATCGCGATGTTGCGAATTTTCTCAGTGGGAAACATGACTGGTGCGCCGCGAAAGGTGGCGCATTATATCGGCATTATCTGCCTTGCGTGCGTGTTTCGTGTCACAGCTGCCAGGCCCTATTCGCCGCCCTTTTCACGCCGCTTGCCGGCCAGGATTGACTTGTACAGCCGGCCGGTTGATCGATCTCGCGCGCGGCGCTCGGCCAGGCTCTGAGTATTCCGGAGATCTTCCGACAGTAACTTGCGGTAACGCTTGAGCCTGCCAGCATCGAGTTCCCCCGCATCTATTGCAGCCAGCACGGCACAATCGGGCTCGGCGGTGTGGGTGCAGTCGGCGAACCGGCACTCCTCTGCAAGTTCGGCTATGTCGCCAAAGACATCCTCGAGCGCTTCGGCGACGTCGACGAGCTGCAGCTCGCGCATGCCCGGCGTGTCGATCAGCCAGCCGCCATCCGGCAACTGATGCATCGATCGGCGCGTTGTCGTATGCCGCCCGCGCTGATCGTCTTCGCGCACGGTGCGCGTCTTCTCGTGTGATTCAGATAAGGTATTGATTATTGTCGATTTTCCGACACCCGAGGAACCGACCAGCGCGACAGTTTGTCCTGCCTCACACCAGCGCCGCAAGGGAGCCACCTGATCGACATCCCGCGCGTCGAGCGCTTCGACCAGTAAACCGGGTGACAGGCGTACGGCCTCCTTGACGAATTCGGTAACGGTTTCGACCAGATCAGCTTTGGTGATAACGATGACCGGATACGCGCCGGCATCATGTGCAAGCGCCAGGTAACGCTCCAGGCGCGCGATATTGAAATCCCGGTTGGCCGACGTGACGATGAATAAGGTGTCGACGTTTGCCGCAATGAGCTGGATGTCACCGGATGTTCCCGCTGCGCGACGTTGGAACAGGCCGAAACGGTCCAACCGCTTTTTGACTGCCGGACCATCTTCGTCGATCAGGACCCAGTCACCCACCGTAATGCCCAGGCCCGCACTCGCAGGCGTCAGGTCAACAAGGCGATCTCCGCCCTGCCCCGCAACTTCGATGCGTCCACGGTGCACTGCCATGACGCGCGAAATCGTCAATGCCGTATCGTCGGGCTCGATAAGCTGTGCCGCGAAATGCGCACGCCATCCGAGAGCAGTGAGGGTATTTTCGGCCATGATCAGATACCCCGCTATAATGCCACGATAGCAACCTTGAGAGATTCACCATGAACGTTGTGCTGGTGACAGGTGCAAGCTCGGGCATCGGTGCCGCGACGGCGATTGCGTTTGCCGAAGCCGGCTGGTCTGTCATGGCCGCAGGCCGCGATGAAGGCCGGCTCGAGGAAGTTGCTGACGTTTCGGAGGACATCTCGACGTGGGCCGGAGAGCTCGAAGAGGCGGAGGACTGCGACGAACTCGTTGCCGAAACTGTCGATGAGTTCGGCAGCATCGATTGTCTGGTTAATGCGGCCGGAGTCCTGCTGCGCGGCGACGCGGAGGAGTCCAGCGACGACGTCTGGCGCGACACGCTCGCAATCAATCTCGACGTGCCTTTTTACCTTTCGCGAGCCGCGTTGCCCCACCTGCTGCAGACCGAGGGCAGCATCGTGAACGTCGCATCCAACTGGGGACTCAGAGCCGGGCCCAGAGCGGTTGCATACTGCGCGAGCAAAGGCGGGCTCATCATGATGACGCGCGCCATGGCGCTGGACCATGCCGCCGATGGATTACGGATTAACGCAGTCTGCCCGGGCGGCGTCGATACGCCGATGCTGGTCAGCGAGATTGAGGCAGAGGACGGCGATGTCGATGCTTTCCTGGCAGCGGTCGCATCCGGGAGTCCCAACGGCCGCATTGCTACTCCTGAAGACATCGCCGGGCTCGTGCTGTTTCTCGCGAGCGATGCGGCGCGCCACATAACCGGCACCGCCATTCCGATCGACGGTGGCCTGATGGCCTAGGCCGCGGTTCCGGGCGTGGCGTTCCTGGTCTTGTCCGACTCCACCGCCATCCTGGAAACCAGGACGGTCGGAATCCCCTGCGATACCGGCACGGTCTGGCCGTTCTTGCCGCAGCGTCCAGCCGCCCGCATCGAGACGTGCGTCATTAGCCACCATCGTGATGCGCTCCAGCGTCTCCGGGCCATTGCCGCTGATGACGATGTCTTTGATCGGCGACGTCACCTTGCCGCGCTCGACGAGCCAACCGTTCCTGACGTTGAACCTGAAGTCACCTGCACCGAGCTCAACCTGACCGGCCGTATACGTTTCGCAGATGATGCCGCGGTCGACGCCGGCGACGATTTCATCTTTCGTGTGCGGCCCGGCTTCCATGAACGTACAGCTCATGCGCGGCATCGGCGCGAATTTGTAGGATTCACGCCGGCCGGAGCCGGTCGGTGTCCGGCCATACTGTCTGGCACTGATCTGATCGTGCAGGTAGGACTTCAGGATGCCGTTCTCGATCATGGCCGTGCGTCCTGTACGGCTGCCTTCATCGTCGTAATTTAGCGCGCCCCGTTCGTGAGGAATTGTCGCCTGGTCGACGACGGTCACGAATGGCTCGGCAACCTTCCTGCCCATCATCTCCGAGTAGCGGCTCATGCCGTTGCGGTTGAAGTCCGCCTCGATGCCGTGACCGATGGCCTCGTGCAGCAGAATGCCGCCTGCACCCGAAGCGAGGATGACCGGCATCTCACCCGCCGGGGGGCGGCGCGCGTCGAACAGAATCATCGTACGGTCCACGGCCTGCTGGACCATCGTCGTCAGGCGCTCTTCGGTATACCAGCCGAATTCTGCTCTGCCCGCGATGTTCGCGTAACCCGACTGCACTTCGTCACCCTGTTTCGCCGTAACAATCAGGGTCACTCTCGTCATCGGCCGGTGGTCGGTAACCAGCGTGCCGTCGAGCGTTGCGATCATGACGCGCTCGTCAGCGTCACCCCAGTGAACCGATACTTTGTTGACGGCTGGCTCGAGCGACCTCGCTTTGTTTTCAATGCGTTCGAGGATCGGCAGTTTTTGATCGATACCGACATCAGCCCAGGGCACCGCGGTCGTATACAGTGCGCCCACTTCTTTTGCCGTGAACGACTGCGGGGCAACCACCTTGCTACCGGCAGCGATAGCGGCTGCCGTGCGCGCTGCGGCCAGCATAGAGGGCAAGGTCAGGTCTTCGGTATACGCATAGCCGGTTTGTTCGCCGATAACGACGCGCAAACCGACGCCCTGCTGAATAGTCGAACTCGCGTCGGAAACGATGCCTTGCTCGAAGGTCAGCGAATTGCTGCGTGAGTGCTGGAAGTAAAGGTCCGCCAGATCGGCACCGTTGGCCGTGAGCTCTGACATCACGCGTGCAGAAATAGCCTGATCAATGCCGAACCATTCCATAAAGGGATTCTCAGGTGTCGCGTCGGCAACTGCTGTGGCCCTTTGCACGCCGCAGCCTGCCAGGAACCCGGGTACGGTCAGGACCGCACTGCCCGCGGCTATGCGGCCGAGGAATTCTCTACGCTTGATGGTCATTGTCCGCGCTAATGGCGCCGCCTCGGTTTCGACCAGTAACGCAGCAGCAGGAAGCCGAAGACCATGCCGCCGAGGTGCGCAAAGTTTGCGACGCCCGGCGCGCCGCCGCTGACGCCGAGATACAGCTCGAGCAGGCCATAGAACAGAACGAAATACTTGGCTTTCATGGGAATCGGGGGGAACAGCAGCATGACCATGCGATTTGGGAATGTCAGGCCGTATGCCAGCAGAATTCCGAACACGCCGCCCGATGCGCCAATCGTCGGATAAATGGCGCCCTGTGAGCCAGCAACGATCAGCTGCACGATTCCGGCCCCCACCACGCAGGTGAAGTAATAAGTCAGAAATCGCTTCTGGCCCATCATGCGTTCGAGTTCTCTGCCGAACATCCACAGGCCGAACATATTGAACAGTATGTGTGTCAGGTTGCCATGCAGAAAACTATAGGTAATGAGCTGCCACGGCATGAACGGCGACCCGGGCACACTCGCGGGCCATAAACCGAAATTGATAATCAGTGATCGTGGATAGATCTGCTGCAGTGCAAAAATAATGCCGTTAGCGACGAGCAGCACGAAGATCACGTTCGGAATCGCACTCTGGCTGCGCGGGCGCATATTGTAGATTGGTGTGTTCATCAATTACTCGGGTTCCGGGTACACGATTCGACCCGCTAATACTCTATTTGTTACGTCGACCTTACCAGCCCCCGCCGCCCCCGCCGCCACCGCCGCCGCCGGAGAAACCGCCGCCGCCCGAGGAACCGCCGCCGCTAGCGCCCGATGACGAACCCGGCGGCGTCACTGAACTCGAAATCGCGGAGTTCAGGCTGCTCGACAATTGGCTCGTCGCACCGCTCAGATCCATCGTGTTGAGCGAACCGTTGTACCAGCGCGGCTGGTACGTCGCGCCATCAGTCTGTTGCACCGCTGCCATGACGGTCGCAAATTTCTCGGACCAGCGCTGGTCAACCCCGAGTGCCAGCGCGAAGGGTAGATAGGCCTCGAACAACTCCGGCGTTTTCTCGGGCGGGTTGCGCAGGTTCAGTTCGTCCTTTTCGGCGATCTCGAGGTAATCCTTGAAGCCAACTATCTCGTCGAGCAACTTACGACCACGCAAGGTGGGTCGTTTCATGATGATCGCGAAGAATATCGTCGTGACGGCCATCGCGACGATCGTCATAATGACCAGCGCTGACGCGCCGGACAGAAGAGACACAATCGCCGTAACAACGAAAATGAGAATCGCAGGAATATTCAACAAGCCGTTGAATCGAAAATAGTGCTGTTTGTAGTCCTTCTTCAGCGACCGTTTATGCGCATCCTTCGCACGACCCAGCCTCTCGTGGTTCTCGTTTTCGAGAGCGATCTTCTTGCGGGAGCCGAAGAGAGCATCGTAAAGCTCCTCTTCGCCCGCAGCCATCGGCGGCGCATTGGCTCCCGGATTGGTCTTGACCAGCGTGTACTTGTCTTCTTCCCTGCCGATGCCCAGAAATCCGTCGGCGCCCTCTTCGAGATCGATTCGCAGATAGCCCTTGACCGCGAGATTGACGACCGCCGCCGTCATGACTTTGTTGTCGTAGTACATCTGTCGAATGTAGCGCAGGGACGCGGGCGAAAACCCGTCCGGAGGCTCGTAGCGTGTCACGAGCACCCCCTCGTCCGGATCCCGGCCGAAGCGGCGCCACACCGGGACGTAATAGACCAGCAGCAGCACAAAGCCAGCCAGCGCGACTAACAAGCTGAAGTTGTCTTTGAGTAGCCAGCCAAAACGCTGCATGCCCGTCGGCTCGGCAACGAGGCCTTTCGGCCAGCCCACGACGATCGTGAGGCCGTTCAGAGCAGCCAGTGGTCTCGTCGTCTTGAAGGTGACGCGGCCCGAGGGGTCGATCCGCGACGTGTAGTCGCGCTTTGTGTAGCCATATGACCCTGTGTACGCCTCGGCCGTAATGTCGTTCGCCGATACGTCAAAGCCAAACGCCACGGTTGCGCTCGCATTATCGATCGGAAATGCCCATTCGACGCCGGTGACATTCCAGTACAGCTCGTCATGGTTCTCGAAGAAGCCGAGCATACGGCTGGCCCGGTAGCGAAAAATATAGGTGTGCTCGCCCCAATTGATGAAGCGATTCGCGCTGCCGAAATAGGTGCGTTTCCCGCCGCGAATATTCTGCGTGTGCGAGTCCTCGGGGGCGTTATTGCGCAGGACCGAAAGCGGCTCGAACCCGACAACGTACTGGTTACCGAGCTTGTCTTCATACTCGGTTGGAAAATCGCGATAGATTCCACGGCGAATTCGGTTGCCTTCCGCACGCACCCGAATCGTCTCAGTAACCTCTATCCAGCCATCCTGCATGATCAGGATGTCGCTATGGAAGTCGAGTATGCGTTCATCAGCAAACGCAGAGAAAGACAGCAGCAACAAACACGCTGACAGCTTTCTCATTCGACAGACCCGAGTTTGATCAGCGGCACGTTGGCTGCGTCATCGGCCGACTTCTGGAAGAAGCTGCGCTCATCGAAGCTAAATATGTTTGCGACGAAGTTGCTGGGTACTGTCGCAGTCATCGTGTTGTAGTCGCGGACCGAGCCATTGTAATAACGGCGTGCGAACTGCAGATAATTCTCGGTTTCCACCAGTTCGTTCTGCAGACTCAGAAAATTTTCGTTGGCTTTCAGATCAGGATAGCTTTCGGCGAGCGCTATCAATCGCTGTATGCCGGCGCTTAGATTTTCTTCGGCTTTACCGCGCGCGTCGACATCGCTAATGTGCATCGCCTCAGCGCGCAGCTCGGTGACGGCCTCGAGCGTGGCCCGCTCATACTTCGCATACTGATCGACGGCGGTAACAAGTCGCGGAATCAGGTCATGGCGCCGCTGCAACTGCACGTCGATGTCGCTCCACGCATTGTCGACCCGATTGCGACTGCGAATGAGCCGGTTATAAAGAACGACCCCGACGCTTGCGACCGCAAGAACGACTATGAATACGACTATTCATGGCGGCCAATCGTACCACTTGCCGGAACCGCATTCGCTTGCGGGTGGGATGTTTGTCGAGGGAAGTAAAGCGCAGCTTCGCGAGCCATGACCGAGATAAATGTCACGCCCGCACGCGGCTTGGCTCAGTACCAGAAGGAGAAATAGATCTGGATGATGTCCGACTCGAGCTGGTACAGCGGTTCTTCGCCCACAAGCGCGCCTACGCTCAAGTCAGAGAAATCGTGGTAATCGACCGACAGCAAGGAATACGAGAAATTGGCAGAGCCGCGCTTAATGAAGCCCCAGCCGTCGGGGTCATCGAGGAACTCCCAGCTTGCGAGGAACTTGACAGTCTGGCTCGTAAGCGGGCTGATCTCTTTGTCCCTGCCGCGGAAATTTGTGGCCTGCTCCCGTGGAAACAGGTCGCTGTAGAAGTGTGCACCGGTCTGATCGTGCCAACGGTACTTCGCCGTGAAGGTGAACGGCCCCATTGGGTGCGTGTACGCGATAGAAGCCGTATGCGATTCGATGTCCCAGGTATCCGTAAAATACCGATACTCGGCCTCAAGAGCTGCGCGATAGGGCAGATAGTACTTCGCGCGTAGTCCGACCGCGTTGCTTGTGCGCGTATTCGGATACAACTCGGCCTCGTAGCTATATCCGCGCCCTACCCCGGCATCTGCATAGCGCACCGTACGATATGGGTTGTTCAGGAAACCTTCGTCCGTAATCGTTGTGAAGTTCAGCGTCGTGATCAGGTTGCGCGTCACAATCTGTGTAATGCCAACCCCATATTGCTGGCGGTCGTTTTCGCGCTCAAAGTTGGGATCATCGGAACGGCCGACAAGATCATCGCCGAGCGCGTACGTCAGTGACAACGTGGTCAGGTCACCAAGCATGTCCTGACTAACCGTGAAACTGTAAGTCTTTGCGTCGAAATCGGACTCGACGCTACTCATGTAACCCACACTCATCGTCGTGTTGCCGCGCAGGTAGTCCATACCGAGCGACCACTGCCTGCGTTCCTCGTCGTATGGACTTGCTGTCGTGATGACATCGATCGATGCCGAACTAATCATGTCGATGTAGTAGTTGCCGACCACGGACGTGCTCTTGCCGATCTGCTTGCGCACGAGGACCGAGGGCCCGTCAATGGCCACGCCGCCGCCGTCGTACAGGTGGTACAGGACATCGGTCCGGTCTTCGGGCAATACGCCGGCTACGGCGCCGCTGCCAAGCAACAGCCCGATTGTCAGAATGCTTATGCGACGCCAGAGTCTCATGGTCCCTCGGCAGTCCTAGTTACAGCCGCAGCCGCCGCCAGCGGCGCCTTCGCCGCCACGAGCGCCCTCACGGGACTCGTAGACGTGCTGAATGTAGGAACTCGAGACCGGGGCGGTATCGAGTGCCATGATTGGATCGGCAAGCCTGTCGCGTTCGTAGGGCTTGACCCACGGCTCGAAATTGCTGCATCCGGCCATTCCCGCGAGGACGGCAAAAAGCAGCAAAAATCGCCCTAGCTTGTTGATTTGCATAACCATACCCCTACTTTATCCCTGCCCGTGCGACCAAAACCGTGAACCCTGCCTCAGAAGAACACCGTCACGCCGACGGTACCTTCGAGATTGTGAACCGTCTTCTCCTGCCCCAGGACATCAACGTCAAACAGGTGATCGCGAAAGTCCACGTGGATGGCGACAGAATCGGTCAGCAAGAAGCGGAATCCGGCACCGAAATTGACAGTGAAGCGGTCATCGTCCGCGAATCGTGTGGAACCAAGACCCGCGATCAAATAGAAATTCGTGTTATAGGCGCGCCCCTCGCCAATGAAGACCTCGCCAGGCAGCACGTTGTAACCGAGGTTCAGGTTGTAATACAGCACGTCGCGGTCGTCGAATAATCGGGCCCCACCCGAGAGAACTTCGAAACTCGTCAGACTTGCCTCTGATTGCCCGACTGTGGCTTCCACGAAGAAACCTTCGGTGACGTGATACGCGAGACGAACGCCATAGACCGCATCACTGCCGAAGTCCTCGATATTCATGACGCCGGCAAAAGCACCAATCTCGAAATCCTCGCGATCGATCGCGGGTTCTTTGATCTCGCGGCGCTCTACTTGCGGATCAATCACCTGTCCCGGTGGCTCGGACGTGGGTGGCGGCGCCTCGTCGTTACCGATCCTGAACAGCTTCTTGGTAGCTGCACAGCCCGAGAGCATGATCACCAAAGTGATCAGAAAAAGAACGCGAAACCGACTTTCCATTCTTCTACTTCCTCATTCTCGTCGCGGCTCGTGAAAACCACATAGCTCTTGTACTCGGCGCGCAATATAAAGCGTCGGGTCGCATACACACGCAGGCCTGCGCCCACATGCCCGACCTGATCGGTACGATCATCGCCCTGGATGATCGTAGACTTCGGCGAGGTGTGAATAACACCGGCGCCCAGGGTGAAAAATGGCGAAAACCGCCAATCCGGCCAGGTCTCATGAACGACGTTAACACTGCCCATCCAGCCATTCGAAAAATTTCCCAAAATCTGTGAACCCCATACCTCTATCGAGACATGTGGGTTGAGCGAGTAGCCACCATAGAGGGATACGATGTTCGCGCCACCGAAGTCGCCGGCCAGAATTCCGCCCTCCCACTTCGCGTTCGTGAAGTCCGCGAGTGTTGCCGCTGCGAAATCGACCTCGGAACCATCAGGCTTTAGCGTCAGTTCCATCTGCGCCTGATCAACCCAGCCCTCTTTACCGTTGTCGGCCCGCACGAGATACCAGTCCGTGCGCTGCATGACGATGTCCACCGACTCGCCTCGATCAACGACATGAAATATCGGGAATCCACGACCGGGACCCGTATGCATTTCAAGATACGGATCGGCAACCGCCACAGTGCGTAATACGTCGTCGGCGGCCTCTGCGTGTCCAGGTATGAGTGCCAGTAGCGCCAGCGCGACAAGGCATGCAAACCAGGCTGACGAGTTACTGCGGGACGTCGAAAGGATTGTTGTAGTACTGGGCTCCAACATCTAACCATTCCGCAATTAAGCGTCTCTCCGCGCTAGACAACATGTTGTAGTGACTATTAGCAGGGTCTTCAAAACGAGTGAAGAAATCCCCCGACGACCGCGCACCATCAACACTTGCCGGTGAGCCGATCGGAACTGGGGCGAGTATCGGGTTCCCGTCGATATCAACGCCAATCTGTTGCAGCACATCGACCAATGCGCCATTGACCACTTCCTGAAGATTATCAGTAACTAACAGCTCGCGATAGGCATGGAAGTGATCGGGTTCGTCGGGCGACAGCCCGTCCTGCAGTTCGAGCTGGCCTGCGGGTACCCGAACCGCCGCGTTCGCCGGGTCAATCGGCGTGTGGCAGCCCAGACAATTGTTGTCGATCTGCACGCCATTGGCGTCGAGCACCGGATTGCCATCGACGTCGAACACGGGCCGCGGCTGGCTCCAGATGGGGTGAATGATCGACTCGTAGTTGATGACGCTGCGGCAAAAGGCCTGCCAATCCTGCTGGCATGCCACCGATGTCGGTGACTGCGTCGTCAAGTCCGTATAGAGATAATCAATATCGACGTTGTTCGCCTGAATGGCCGGGTCGGCCGTCCAGACATCGCGATACATGACGTTTATGGAAGGCTCGAGTGACGAGCAGCCGTCGTTTTCACACGTTATGCGCGTACGAACCTCGGCCATGGTCTCGCCCGGTTGAGCGATAAACCACTGCATCTGGGTGTTTGGGAACTCGAACAATCCCGCCGGCGCGCCGGCGTAGGCAGCGTCAAACGCATCGTAGCGACCATGGGACAAACCGTTGTCAGCCATATGGCAGCCGTTACATTTGAGTTCCTGGCCCGGCCGCACTGAAATCCAGTTCTGGTGGCGTTCCGTCTCCGCAAGGCGCTTGCCATACTCATCGACAACACTGATCTGCAGGGCAACGTTGGCAGGCACTTTAGTCATTACAGAACCATCCGGTTCGATCATTGCGTACGCCACGACTTCTTTCATGCCGAATGCCGTTGTCACGCCGAAAGCAGTATCGTCGAGATCAACGATGTCTTCGTCAGGCAGCGATACTGCTTTTTCGATACGCAGAAATCGCGCCGGGCGATCGGCAGCAGCCGTTTGCACAGGATCGGCCATTGTCGGAATATCGACGACCGCGCCACCGTCAAAGTCATAAACGCTGCGAATATTGAGCACGCCTTCGCCGGCGTCAGCGAGCGTGGCATCCATAGTAAAATCTTCACTACCGTCGAGCACGACCGGCGGTGCAACCTTCGGATCCGCGGCAACGACCTCAGTGAAGATGAAACCCTCTTCGCCCGGCACGACCGGCAGCTGCGTTCCCGCAACTGGATCGTACATCCATATTCCGTACAACGGCGGTGCGACCACGAACGTGCCGACATCCGGTGTCACGGGATTATCGGGATCGGGCTGCACAAACAGGTTAGCCAGCCGATCATCGGTACAGGGCACGATCGCCGTGTCATCGGTGAGCGGATCACCATCATCCATCAACTGTTCAAGCAAACGGCACTGGCTCCAGCTTACGAGCAGGCGATCAGTACCATCGAGGATTGGATACACCGAGCCGAATCGGCCACCGACTGACGGTTCGCCGGGAATCGTCGATACCTGATTCACTGTCGCATCCTGTTGCGCGGGGCCGGTGACCATACCGATATTCGGCGCTGTTGGTTGCATGTTCTCGACAAACTGCGGCGTGTCGATGGCAACGAGTTCTCCACCGCCTTCGGTGTCGGTGAACGGACGGATCAACGACATGATGCGACCGTCCTCGAGCTCGCGAGGCTGCGTAAACTGTATGATTTCTCCGCCAGTACCCGTTGCATGACTCTGCTGGCCATAGAGCAGTTCCAGACCCGAGCCATCCGGGTTCATGCGATACAAGTTCACGGCATCGTTGCTGGGACCCGCATGATCCCAGCGGCTGAATACAACCTGGCCATTCGCCAGCGGCGCCGGGTCGAGGTCGTGACTTTGGTTGTAGCTAATCTGCTCGACGCCGAGGCCGTCATCGTTCATCAGGTGCAGATTGAACGTGTACTCGTTCTGATCCTCGTCCATCGCGGGAAAACCCTGCTTGCCTTCATCCAGCAAAACTGCCTGTGAGCGTGTTTGCCGCGTCGACGAGAAGATGATGCGGCCGTCAGGCAGATACTTCGGCATGATGTCGTGACCGATTTCAGCGGTCAGATCGGACTTGATGACGCGCTCGAGCACGGCGCCTTCAAACGTGTATTTCCAGATGTTCCAGGTCGGCAGGTCTTCTTCGTCTACGTCGGGGTCAAACGGGTAACGCATTGCGAACAGCAGCGAGCTGCCGTCATAAGCGATCTCGACATCCCGAATGGCAGCCAAACCCTGCGTCAGATCGCCAGTAATATTTATGGCCTCCGCGCTTGGCGATGCGCGATCACGGAAGAAAACGTCTGCGCCAAAATCGAACGTAATTTGCTCACGGAAATCGTTTTGCTCGAAGTCACCGTTGTCGTCCTCTGGAATCGGTGCGCGGATGTACGCAATCGGAAAATCGATTACGACAGGATCAGGGTCCTGGCCCGTGCCGATGCTAACGCCGTCACCACTGCTGCACGCAGCAATGGCCGCCGCTGCTACTATCAGCACCGTTCCGCGAAATCCGTTTTTGACAAATCCATCCATAGTCTGCCGTGTTAGCCTGTTCATACTTTATAACCTCGAGTCTTCCAGACGAGCCTTGAGGAAGACGTTAGTGTGGACGCGTAGTCCTTTTCATACCGTTAACGCAGTCACAATCCGCACCTCAGTATAGGTGAGGTGCAAAGGCCGATGTAATGTCGAAAAAGGGCGACAGTACGCAAAGTTAAATATCTTGTTGACAGGTTCCGCCAGTCGTTTTGGCGCAGCGTCAACTACCCTGTTTCGACATGCCTTCGTGTCATTACACGAGCAAATCTCGAAAACAGTTCCATCTCGATATTGTTGCGCGGCATTCAAACGTATTTTTTCGACAACAGCTCGAAGTCACTTGAGCTTTCTGTCGTTTGTGCCTGTTGTTTGGATGTGACCACAATCAATATCAATGTCTCTTTTCGGCGACAGTTGCACACTCGTATGCAATCAGTAGCTTAGCTCCGCCGGTCATAATCGTTGTGCGGAAGTGCAGACATTGACTTGACATATAGCGGTTTCGGACTGCGATTTCGGGTCTATCGTAAGGTTTTGTTTATATTGATTTTATCATCGATTTTTCGCGATTA
The DNA here is from genome assembly GCA_963711285.1 of uncultured Gammaproteobacteria bacterium. Taxonomy (GTDB): domain Bacteria; phylum Pseudomonadota; class Gammaproteobacteria; order Steroidobacterales; family Woeseiaceae; genus UBA1847. Next base: position 590,642 of record CAVQDJ010000013.1, read on the forward strand.
GCGCCAGACTGGCACAGCACTTGCTTTATAGATTGCGGATCGATTGTTTTTGGAGGTTGCTTGGATTTTGGGTGCAAAGACTGTGAATGTATTCACGGACAGTTGTAGCTCGATCAGGCAGCATGGATAAACGAGTACGTCTGCCGACGTAGTCATCAATCCACTGAAGACATCGGAATAAGCAAGCACATTGGTGGAACGAATAAATTCGTGAGCAGATTGTTATGAATAACAGGATGTGGACAACAATGAAACAAGCCAAAGACCAAGGATGGATTACGTCGCTTTGGCGCGTTCTACTCGTCGCGATACTTTCGGCGAGTTTGATGGCGCCGGCACAAGCAGGATATCGGGAGCAGGCAAAGCGTATTCATGATCGCCTCGCGGGTGTGCCGCCAACTGACACAGTATTACAGCAGATGCAGAATGCGATTGATCCTGCTCTGCCGGGTACTGCGAAAGACGCCGCCATCGTCGCCATGAACAACGTGAACTTCTACAACGTTACGTTGAAGAACTTTGCGGCACCCTGGACGAATCGTGACCAGTCGGTGTTTGTTCCTTTGAACGACTATGTCGCGACAGTTATCGGCATGGTTCGTGATGACGTGCCTTTTAATACCTTGTTATCTGCTGATCTGACGTACGTCGGCAATAGCGGTCCTGCTCCCTCAGCTGCCAACAACAACCACTATGCGCAACTTGAGGCCGATAACGTCAACTTGCGCGACGAACTGACGGACGTACCGCAATCGTCGATCCAGGGTATTCCTGCTGGCGCAACGGCTGGCGTGATGACTTCGCGCGCTGCAGCCGAAGCGTTCTTCGTCGCAGGCACGAATCGCGCGATGTTCCGTTTCACGCTGCTCAACCACATGTGTAATGACTTGGAGCAGGTGCACGACCCGAAACTGTCGCCGGACCGCATTCGTCAGGACGTCAGTCGCAGCCCGGGCGGTGACAGCCGGCTATTCCTGAATAACTGCGTAGGTTGCCACACGGGTATGGACCCGATGGCGCAAGCCTTCGCCTACTACAATTACAACGAAACTTCGGGTCGTCTCGAGTACACGGCCGGCAACGTACAGCCGAAGTACTTCAACAACGATCTGAATTTTCCGCAAGGATTCAGCACACCGGATGACGCGTGGGAGAACCGCTGGCGGACCGGACAGAACTCCTATCTCGGATTCAGCGCAGCCCTGCCGGGTTCCGGCAACGGCGCCAAGTCACTTGGTGCAGAGCTTGGGAACAGCGAGGCGTTTGCCTCTTGCCAGGTCAGGAAAGTATTTCGCGCCGTATGTCTGCGCGACCCCGAGGACGTGACAGATCGTCAGCGGGTTGACCAGATCACGACCGACTTCATGACAACGTTCGGTTATCGGATGAAGGATGTCTTCGCCGAAACCGCCGTTTACTGCATGGGCCAGTAGGGAGACTGAACAATGAACAAAGCAACTGGAATTGCTATGCAGACGGCACCGATCGACAAGACCGGTCTGCGTTCGCTCCGAACCGTACTTCTTGCTGTCGCAGCAAGCGTAATGCTTGCGGCGTGTGGTGGCGGTGCGCAGACGACGTCCTTGCCGCCGCCTAATGGTGGTGGCGGTACAAACGACACTCCTTACACGGGACCGGTAGCACGTGATGCGGACGTCTTGAAGTTCCAACAGGAATTCTGGGCGAACGCGAAGACGTCCGACCGTTGTGGCTCTTGCCACAACGAGAGCGTCGGTCAGCTGCCGATGTTCGTACGTAATGATGATGTCAACATGGCCTATGATGCGGCTCTGACAGTTACAGACGTACAGACGCCCTCACTGTCACGCGTCGTAGAGAAGGTCGGATCGGGCCATAACTGCTGGAATCAGGATTCCGGTACGTGCGCCACGATCATGACGACCTGGATCGAAAACTGGGTTGGCGACACCGCCGGTGGCGGACGCGAGATCAACCTGACGCCGCCTGTATCGCGGGACCCGGGTGAAAGCAAGAACTTCCCGCTCGATCCGGCCGCGTTCGAGACGCTGATTCATGACCCGATTCTCGAGGTCTACTGTGCCAACTGTCACAGTTCCGAATCGGCGAATGCACAGCAGCCGTATCTTGCTGACCCCGACATCACAACGGCCTATGACGCCGCGAAACCGAAGATCAACCTCGACACTCCGGCTAACTCGCGCCTCGTCATTCGTCTGCGCAGTGAATTCCACAACTGCTGGGACAACTGCGCTGCCAATGCCCAAACCATGGAAGATGCGATCACAGCGTTCTCCAATGGCATCACGCCGACGACAGTCGATCCGAATCTCGTAACCAGTAAGGCGCTGCGCCTCGTTGACGGCACGCTCGCTTCGGGTGGCAACCGTTTTGAGGATGCGCAGATCGCACTCTGGGAATTCAAGACCGGCACTGGCCCTGTCGCATTCGACACAAGCGGCGTAGACCCGGCGGTCGATCTGAACCTGTCGCCTGAAGTCACCTGGTACGGTGGCTGGGGCATCACCACCAACGGTGGTATCGCCCGCGGCACGACGACAGCCAGTAAGAAGATGTACGACATCATTCAGGAATCCGGCGAGTTCTCTGTCGAGGCGTGGGTCATTCCGGCCAACGTCACGCAGGAGATGGCCAGAATCGTCAGTTATTCGGCCGGCGACCAGGCACGCAACTTCACGCTGCAGCAGACGCTATACAACTATGACTTCCTGCTGCGCACGAACGAGACGAGCCTCAACGGTGACCCGGCGCTATCGACTCCGGATGCCGACGAGGTATTGCAAGCGACTTTGCAGCACGTCGTGATGACTTACAGTCCGATCGATGGCCGCATGATCTACGTTAACGGCGAGCTTGTGTCGACGGTCGACCCGATTCCGGGTGGAACGTTGGTCGACTGGCAGGACACCTTTGCGTTTGTCATCGGCAACGAAGTATCCGGCGACGGCCCATGGGAAGGAACTGTTCGTCTTGCAGCCGTACACCGTCGGGCACTGACGCAAGAGCAGATCACGCAGAACTTCGATGTTGGCGTAGGTGAGAAATTCTTCCTGCTGTTCGATATTTCGGAGAACATCCAGGCAGCCGCACAATCATCGTACATCCTGTTCGAGGTGACACAGTACGATAGCTACGCCTACCTGTTCGACAGGCCGCACTTCGTCACTCTGGACGGATCATCGCCCGAGGGCATTCCAATTGAGGGTGTGCGCGTGGCGATGAACGGACTCGAAGCGACGGTTGGCCAGTCGTACTCGACGATGGATGACATGCTGAGCGCGTCAGAATTCGGCGAACTCGGTCAACCCTTGTCCTCGCTCGGTGCGGTCCTGCCGCTCGAAAAGGGGCCTCAGGATGACGAGTTCTTCCTGACCTTCGATGTGCTCGCAGGGAATTCCTTCAATCGTCCGGATTACCCGATGCTCGTGATCACCGAAAACGACCTCGATCCGGCATCGCAGATCGGCTTACGGACCTTTGACGAGATCAACGCGACGTTCTCGGAAATAACGGGTATCGACTGGACCGCCTTTGCGAATGTTGACCTTACGTACTCGGAACTCAGGCAATCGCTGCCAGCCGTTGAGGACATCAACACGTTCCTGTCGTCGCATCAGGTGGCAGTCGCACAGCTCGCGATCGCTTACTGCGACGCGCTGGTCAATTCGGACGGTAATCCGAACCCGACCAGAGGACAGATGTTCCCGGGCTTCAATTTCGATGCGGCTCCAGGAGCGGCCTTCTCTGCAGGCAATCGTGGCTTGTTTGTCGACCCAATGATTGACTACGCCATGGGTACAGGTCTCGCCAGCCAGCCGGCCTATGCCGATGCAGAAGCCGAACTCGCTTCGTTCCAGGCAGCGGGTGGACGACCCGACAACCTCGTGGATCGATTACTGGCCGGTGGTAGTGATACCCGGGCTATTTCAAAGGGTGTATGCGCCGCCACGATTGGCAACGCAGCAACACTGGTTCAATAGAAGACAGGATAAGGAAAGGAATACAGCTATGGCTAATAAACGTAATGCACGGCACTGGGATGAGCCGCAGTATCACGCAGACCATCCGCGTCCTGTCACCCGGCGCCAGTTCGTAGCGCAGGGCTTCATGACGGGCGCTGCTTATACGACAGGCGCGGGAATACTGAGCTTGTTCTCGAACCCTCGCGAGGCGATGGCCGCCCTGTCAGGGGACCTGAGCCCGCTGCTGCTGAATCCGTGCCAGATCGCAACAAATGGTGCAGGCAAGATTCCGTTCATCTGCTTTGATTTGGCGGGTGGTGCGAACATTGCCGGCTCGAACGTACTGGTCGGCAAGGAAGGCGGGCAGATGGACTTCCTGTCGACAGCCGGCTACGAGAAGATGGGCTTGCCTGGCGACATGATCCCCGGCCTCGTCGATCCGACGCTGCAATTGCCGTACGAGAACTTCGATCTGGGACTTGGCTTCCACCTGGATAGTGCATTCCGTCGCGGCATCATGAACAGCCTGACGGCCGGTAATGAAGCGTTTATCAATGGCGCTGTCATTCCCGCACGGTCGGACAACGACACGGGCAATAACCCGCACAACCCGATGAACGGCATCGCGCGTGCTGGTGCCGGCGGTCTTGGCGCTGACGGTTCCATCCTGACGCTTACCGGTTCGGAGAATACGGCTTCTGGCGGTAACTCGACCTTACCGCAGGCGCTGATGGATCCCGGCCTGACGCCGACCAAGGTAGACCGCCCGGGCGACGTGGTGAACCTCGTCGACACCGGCGATCTCGTCGGCATCCTGTCGAAGGATGACGCGACGGCGGTGATGGAATCCATCTATCGCCTCAGTGACCGCAAGATGGATCAGGTCAACACGCAGATCACGCAAGATGCGGTCATCAAAGAACTGGTCCGCTGCGGTTACCTGAAGTCTGCGGACATCGCCGACCGATTTGGTGGCGTACCGATCGATCCTTCCCAGGATCCGGAGATCGTAGGACCGAATGGTATCTTCAGCGCTGCCGAGTTCAATGCGGGCGATCGCGACGCAAGGGAATTCCAGAAGACAGCTGCCATCATGAAACTCGTCATCAACGGTTATGCGGGTGCCGGTACCATCGAAATGGGTGGTTACGACTACCATGGCGGTGCACGCGCTGAAGGCGAGGTCAAGGATGAGCGCGCTGGACGCTGCATGGGCGCTTGCCTCGAGTACGCAGCGCGCCAGGGCGTACCGCTGATGATGTACGTCTTCAGTGACGGCTCGCTCTCTTCGAACGGCACGATCGATAATTCGCAGGCAGGTCGCGGCAAAGGCGAGTGGTCGAGTGACAACTCATCGACTGCCGGCGCATTCTTCCTCGTTTACAACCCGGGCCGGAGACCGACGATCATCGGTGCGACGCCTGAGGAACAGGCGGTTCATCAGCAGATTGGCTACATGGACGCAGGCGGCTCGGTGCAACGCGCAGCGACGCCGGCCGCGAACAATGTACCCCTGCTCGTGAATACGGTGCTGCTCAACTACATGGCGCTTCACGGTGAGCAAGGCCAGTTCGCGAACGTGTTCCCGAACCACGGTCTCGGCAACGGCGCCCTGCAGGACAGCCTGACGGCCTTTACGCCGATTTGTAACGGCACTATCGGCAACCCCGTATAGCCTTCCCCCGCTGTACGGAAACTAAGAGACCGGTCTTCTGACCGGTCTTTTTTTTGGAGTCCGTGCAGCTATACTTCAGCCATGCCAGCTGACCTCCTAGACCTGCTTGCGTGTCCCCGGTGTGACAAGACTCCCTTGGCTGAGGAAGACGGCGTCTACAGTTGCGGAGCCTGCAAGATCGATTTCCCGTCGATCGACGGTATTCCCTGGATGTTTGCCGAACCGCAGGCGACCCTAGGCGAATGGCGTGGCCGGCTGCAGTTCTCGTTGCAACAGCTCAGCCAGGATTCGGCTCGACTCGACACCGAGCTAAAGAACAAGGATCTGCGGCCGCTGACGAAACGGCGTATCGAGCGCTACAAGAAAGCCACTGATTCGCATCGCCGCTCGCTGCAAAAACTGCTGCAGCCCGTCGATGTGCAGTCGATGCACGGCAACTATGAAAGCTACCTCGCACTGCGGACGCGACTTCCGGCCGATCAGGCCCTGAATACTTACTACGCCAATGTGCATCGAGACTGGTCATGGGGCGACGAGGAGAACAAGGCGTCGCTCAAGCAGGTGCGCTCGGTGCTGCACGACAATGCGGAACTCGGCAACGTGCTCGTGCTGGGCGCCGGTGCCGGGCGCCTTGCCTACGATTTACACATGCAGACGGACTGCACTACGACGATCGCGATGGACTTCAATCCGCTGCTGCTGCTGATCGCGCAGGCCGTCACCAAAGGCCGGGCATTGAAATTGTACGAATTTCCGATCGCGCCAAGATCGCTCGATGACGACGCGGTTTTGCGCACGCTGTCGGCGCCCGAAGTTGTTCGCGACGGTTTCCATCTGCTGCTCGGGGACGCACTGCGCCCACCGTTCGCGAGTCAGGCATTCGATACCGTTATCACACCCTGGCTGATCGACATCATCACCGAAGATCTGCCGGTGCTTGCAGCGCGCATCAATGCATTGCTCAAAGCAAACGGCCGCTGGGTCAATTTTGGTTCATTGGCGTTTGCCCATCCCGAGCATGCGCGTCGTTACAGTCCAGAGGAAACAAAGGGAATCGTTGCCGAAAACGGCTTCAGCGATCCTTACGTGTCCGAGGCTACTATTCCCTATATGTGCTCACCGGCAAGCCGCCACGGGCGACAGGAAAAAGTATTCACGTTTTCGGCATATAAAGAGCGCGCGGTCGAGCAGCCGGCGCGCCACCGCGCCCTGCCCGACTGGATTGTGACCGGCAAGGAGCCCGTGCCGCTGTCGCCATCATTTCGCAGCCAGGCGATGACGACCCAGATTTACTCTTTCATCATGTCGCTGATCGACGGCAAGCGAACGCTCAAGGACATGGCCGTGATCCTCGAGAAGCAAAAGCTCATGACACGCGAGATGAAGCGGAGCACGGCGATTCGGTCGTTTCTGACAAGGATGTACGACGACTCGCAGAAGCAAGCGGGTTTCTAGGAACCGTCGGCGCGCAATACCCTGCGAATGTATGCGCCGATCTTCCGCGTCGCGGTTTTTGCCTCCGGCATCAGATACACGAACATCTGAAACACATGCCACATGCCCGGCCAGATCTCGATTTCGACTTTGCCGCCTGAGGCCGTCACCTTGTCTGCTGCGCGCGTCGAATCACTCAGCAGTATTTCCTCTCCACCAACCTGGATGTAAAGCGGCGGTAGTCTGGACAGATCTGCGTAAACCGGTGATACCAGCGGATCCTTGCGCTGTTCCTGTTCGCAGTAGTAATCGGCGACGACAGGCATGTCCTGCGGTTTGAACCAGGGGTCTTTCTCCGCGTGCGTCATCATGGTCTCGCCGGCCGCAGCCAGGTCCAGCCAGGGTGAGAGCAGGCAGGCAGCGGCTGGCAATGGATCGCCTGCATCCCGAAGTGCCAGCAACATGGCCATGGTCAGGCCCCCGCCGGCCGAATCGCCTGCGACAACGACGTTGTTCGGCGCATAGCCGTCTGCCAGCAGGGCGCGGTAGAGACCAGCCGCATCGTCAACGGCTGCCGGAAACCGATGTTCCGGAGCAAGGCGGTACTCCGGCAGCAGAGCTCGAACACCGGCTTCACGCGCAATGAAACTGACGAATTGCCGGTGCGTTGCGATGTTGCCCATGATGTAGGCACCGCCGTGCAGATACAGCAACAGCTTGTCATCCGATGCCCGTCTCGGCTGCATCCACAACGCCGGCAGCCCGTGCTCCAAAGCGCGTTTCGCCTTCACGCCGAACACGGTCCGCAGAATTACGGAAAAACCATGCCAACGCCGGCGCAGCGAAGCGACTTTTGCCGTTTTCGCGTCGATGCGCTTGATCAGCGCGCCGGTGATCCAGCGAACGATCTTTGCGCGAATGCTTATCTTCAGTGGCGGCTGGAGGGACATATTCATCTATGATAGTGACATTGTCCTCCCGGCGACACAGCTGTCAGCACATGAATGCCTTGCGCACACCAGATCATCGATTCTCCAACCTCCCGGGCTATGACTTCGAGCCGAACTACGTCGAGATCGCTGGTTTGCGTATGCATTATGTCGACGCCGGACCCGCCGATGCCGCCCCGATACTCTTGCTGCATGGCGAGCCGAGCTGGTCGTATCTTTATCGCAAGATGATCCCGCCGCTCGCGAGCGCCGGACATCGGGTCATTGCGCCGGATCTGATCGGCTTTGGCAGATCCGACAAGCCTGACGCGCAAAGTGACTATAGCTATGCCGGTCATGTCGACTGGATGCGGCAGTTCATCGAGGCGCTCGACCTCAACGAGATCACGCTGTTCTGTCAGGACTGGGGATCACTGATCGGATTACGCGTCGCGGCGGAGAACCAGGACCGCTTTGCGCGCATCGCGCTCGGCAACGGCGGCATGCCGACCGGCGATGAGGAATTTCCGCGCGCGTTCAAAATCTGGCGTGCGTTTGCCCGCTGGAGCCCGTGGTTTCCGGTCGGCCGAATCATTCAGTCTGGTACCGTGACCGAGCTTACGAAAGATGAAGTAGCGGCTTACGATGCACCGTTTCCCTCGGCCCGATACAAGGCTGGAGCGCGCGCGTTTCCGACACTCGTCCCGACCGAACGCGACAACGTCGCCAGCGACGACAATCGGCGAGCGTGGAATTTACTGTCCAAGTTCGAAAAACCGTTTCTGACGACGTTCAGCAACCGCGACCCGATTACTCGTGGCGGTGAGCTTCCTTTTCAGGAACGCGTCCCGGGCGCAAAGAACACCGAACACGTGAAGATCCGCAATGCCGGCCATTTCCTGCAGGAGGACAAAGGCGAAGAACTGGCCGAAGTGCTGATCACGTTTATTGGATCGTCGGAGACAACGGCCCTGTGGGCGTCTGGTGAGAGTTCGTTGGGCGTTGCGGGATGTTGTCGCCGAAGAACGCGCAGCGACTAAATCGCAGGAGCGATTTTGGACGCACGTAGTGCGCCCGAAGGGTGGCAAAGGACGCTGCCGATCAGCCGAGCCATGACCGAGATTTGTATCGCGGTCGCGGGTTGTATAACTACCGCTCCAGGTACTGCAGCTTGTCCTTCACGTCTCGCCATTCGTCGGCATCTTCGGGCGGGTCTTTCATCTCGGTGATAACCGGCCAATCGGCGGAGAGTTCCGCGTTGAGTTTGAGGAAGTGTTCCTGGCCTGCCGGCAGTTCGTCTTCGGAATAGATCGCCTCGACCGGACATTCGGGTTCGCACAGAGTGCAGTCGATGCATTCCTCGGGATCGATCACGAGAAAGTTCGGTCCTTCGTGAAAACAGTCAACCGGGCAAACCTCGACGCAGTCCGTCAGTTTGCACTTGATACAGGCTTCGGTGACAACGAAAGTCATTTGGTGATCCTCAAATTCCGGCTCGCGTACGCTATGCGAAGTTATCGATCATATCAAGCCGTTCCTCGGGGCTGCGTTACGGGCGATGGCGACGGCTAGTCGATTGGCGGCAATCATCTGATGTGTGCGCTGCGCCGCAAAGGCGAACAAACAATTCTCTTATTTAACAATGAGATATATGACATTACTTAAGGTCAGAGCGGCTGGACGGTTGCGTAATGGCCCAACGCCCTCTGCTCGAAACAGCGACACCGTCCGCTTCCAGTTTGAGTGCGTGGGCAAGCAGCGAACGTTCCGCCCAACCGTAGAGTTTCGGATCCACGTCTTTGTAGACATGCGGCACGAGCTGGTGCGTTGTCAGGTTTGGGTTAGCTTCGATCGCGGCAGCGACTTTCGCTTCACGCTGCAGTCGATGATCGATTATCCAGTCGATAACGCGAACGGGATCGTCGATCAGCTCACCATGGCCCGGCAACAGCGCATTGCAGTGCAGCCCCCTGGCACGCTGCAGCGACTCGATGTAGTGCTTCATGTTGCCGTCGGGCGGATCGATAACGACGGTTGAACCATCGATCACATGATCGCCCGTGAACAGCCAATCATGTGCATCATGCCGGTAACAAACATGATTGGACGCATGCCCGGGCGTGTGCACTACCTCGAGCCGGAACTCGTCTGTTTGCAAGTTATCGCCATCGGCCAGGACGCGAGCCGGAATGAACGACTTGTCCTGGTGCTGGCCTTCCGGAGGGGGCATTCCGAGCAGTTCGGCACCGGTCAACTCGGCGAGCAGCGCCGCGCCCGGCGAATGATCCGGGTGAGTATGTGTCACGAGAATCCAGCGAATCGGGGCGGCAGCTTTTTCAATAATCTTTTCGAGATGGCTGCCGATCGCAGGGCCGGGGTCGAGCACGGCGATTTCTTCAGCGCCGAAGAGGTACGTGTTGGTTCCGGGCCCGGTCATCATTGATGGGTTCGGCGCGACAATGCGTCGGACCCCCGTCGCGAGTTCGGTGTAGACCGGCATTTCGGGACCGAAAGAACTCATCGAAGCAGCTCCGGTCCCAAGGCGGGCTGGTCGCAGATCACTCCCTTCTCTGCACAGCACCGCGACCATTCGAGCAGCGCATCCGTCGAATCGAATTGCTGCAGGCGTTCGAGTGTTTTGCGGGTTGGGTAATGAACCGTCATTTTCTTTTCTTCGTGAGCAACGAGAATATCGCTCGCCGACATCCAGCATGAATGCGTCAGTTCGCCGCCGCAGTGGACTGCCTGTTGTTCTGCAGGCAGCTCTGCAAGGAAGAAGCGCGTCGAATAGCGCTTTGGCAGCCCGACAGGCGTTATCCAGAAACTGAAATAGTGCAGTGCGTCACATTGCAGCTCGAGTTCGCCGTCGGCAGCGAACGTGTCCCAGGTCAGAGAGCCCTCGTTGAGCTTCGCTCGAAGCTCAACGAGCCTGTCCACATCGAACCGCGTTTGTCCAAGCAACACGCCCGCCTCCTCGAATAGCTCACGCACGGCCGCACTGAAGTAGTCGAGGCCGCCCTTATCGAGCCTCAGCAGACGACCTGCAACGGCTGGTGTAACACCGGCGCAGCGATGATGCACACGGCAATCAGCATCCTCGAGCACGCCGCCAGGAAACGCGTAGGCGGATCCGAACGACGAAAGCTCGTGACGCTTTACCATGAAAATCTCGGGTGCGCGCTCTGCACGGCGGACCAGCACAACGGTTGATGAAGGCCGCGGTGTTTGGACCTCATTCGACACTGGCGTTGTCCGCATCACCGGTCTCGACATGCGCTTTGAGCCGCCGCAGCGCTTCACCGATCACGAAGTCGACCGGCCCGGCAATTTCATCGAGTCCGCTCGGGCTATAACCGCCGACGACGTATGAGAATACGACGCGCGTGCCCTCGTCGGCATCGAAAAACTCCCACGTCATGTTGCCGCTTACGCCCATCAATCCGAGCGGGCCGAGTCCTCCGGTGAGCCGCAGCAGTACCTGTGTGTTGACGAAGGTAACGGTAAGATGCACAACGCCCGCATGGTCACCGAGCGCTTCGCAGAAACAACCCTGCGGTCTGGGATCGATGCGCATATTCCGGGCGTCACCCGAAATCGTGTGGTCGCTGCTCCACCAGCGGCCGACTTCGTAGACCGCCGCACGCCAGACATCGCTCCTCGGGGAATCGATGACAGTTTCCTGGACGAGCGAGAAACCGCCCGGGCTCGCGTCGACTACTTCGGCCAATGCGACATCGCTGGTCGCGCATACGGCAATCATTAGAACGATCAGAGAGCGTCTCATCAGCAGGCCCTGTCTCGGCTTCAAAGCGGCTGTTAAGCTTAACGCAAACCATGATGAGCGACATGCGAGTAGTTTTCGAAAGCCGCAACCGACGGGCGTGTTCGGATCGCGCCCTTGTGCTTACGTCATTACAGATTCCGTATGAAATCGTCGATGACCTCACAGGATGTGCTGTGATCGTACCGGCCGAATACTCGGCCCGGGCGATGGAAGAGCTCAGGCTCTATGACCAGGAAAATCCTCCCCGGCGGCCAAAAGCAGTCAAACCCTTCGTCCATCAGAACGCAATGCCCGGCGTCGTTGCCTACGTCCTGGTCATATGTGCCGTGGCGTGGCTCGCCGGCGAGTCGTATTTTGCACTGGACTGGGTGGGCGCGGGACGCGTCGACGGCGTGCTGATTCGTGCGGGCGAATGGTGGCGAACCATAACGGCGCTGACGCTGCACTCAGGGCTGCGCCATCTGCTCGGAAACCTCGTATTTGGCGCATTTTTTGGCCTGTTCGCCGGCCGCCTGCTTGGCCCGGGTGTTGGCTGGCTGGCTATAGTGCTGACCGGCGCCTCGGGCAACGCATTGAATACCCTGCTGCTCGAGTCATCGCATCGCTCAATCGGCGCGTCGACGGCCGTGTTCGCCGCACTTGGACTCCTCGCCGGTTTCGTCTGGCGCGCCAAACTGATGTCACAGGAGAAATGGCCATATCGCGTCGGTCCGATCGTCGGCGGCTTCGCCCTGCTCATGTACACGGGTACCGGTGACGGCAGTACCGAGTCCAATACCGATGTCGGAGCTCATTTGATGGGCTTTCTGTGCGGCCTGACCGGTGGCGTACTGCTGACGCTTGTGCGCAACCAGCTTGTCCGCCCACGCTGGCAGCTCTCTGCGGCGGTGCTGGCGCTCCTGATCATTGTCGTCGCATGGGTCGCCGCATTTCTCGCCTGACACGACCCGGCAATCATGTAGAATCCCGGTCCGGGAGAGCATACTGAGGCACAGCAGCCAAAAATGAAGAAAATCCTGCTGTTCTTATTGATACTGGCATTAATCCTCACGACCACCGCGTGGATACGATACGGTGGCGGCGACCCGTACCCGGATCTTTCGACTCCCCCAATGCTCGGTGAGCATGTTATCGAAGCGGTCCTGTCCTATCCCCAGCCCATTGGCAATGTCGCCGTTAGCGCGACCGACCGACTGTTTTTTACAGTGCATCCCGAATCCAGGCCCCAGGGCAACAAGCTGCTGGAGTACGTCGACGGGGCGTCTGTTCCGTTTCCAGACGGTGCCTCGCAGGCGCGCCTGTTCGACTCAGTCCTCGGCGTCGTCGTGGATCGGTTCAATCGTCTCTGGACAATCGATCATGGCAATCATGGAATTCGAACGGCGCGCCTGCTCGGGTTCGATCTGGACACCGGCAATCTGGTCCACGATCAACGCTTCGCGAAAGATATCGCGCCGGCAGGTTCATTCCTGCAAGACCTGCAGGTTAGCGCGGACGGCCGGACCGTCATCATTGCGGACGCAAGCTTCTGGCGCAAAAAGCCGGCAATCATTGTTTACGACATTGAATCGGCATCAGCACGACGCGTCCTCGAATCACATGTGTCGGTCGCTGCGCAGAAGTATCTGATTCGAAGCCAGGGCCGCAATATGACTTTCGGTGGTGGCATCGTGTCGCTGCGCGGCGGCGTTGACGGCATCGCGCTCGGCGATGAGTGGCTGTATTTCGGCGCATTGAGTGGACCAGGTCTTTACCGGGTCCGGCTGAGCGATCTCACCGATGCCTCCATACCGAGCACACAGATCGCTGCGCGAGTCGAACGCTACGTGACGAAGCCTCTTAGCGACGGCCTGAGCATCGACGTCGAAGGCAATGTCTACATTACTGACGTCGAGCACGGTTCGATCTTTGTCGTCGACAAGGAAAGAGATCTGCGCACGCTCGTACGGTCACCAAGATTGCGTTGGCCCGACGCTTTGTCGTTCGGGCCGGACGGTTGGTTGTACATTGCCGATAGCGCGCTGGCCGATGTCGTTCTGCAATCGCGGGAGCACATCAGGTCCAGCGGACCGTATACGATTTTCCGCTTCCAACCAGGCACGGCCGGAACACCCGGTCAGTAGGCGCATGCAGGTATTCTTCCTGTACGCCGCGGTTGTCATGATCTGGGGCTCCACCTGGGCGGCAATACCGTTTCAGTTCGGCGTCGTCGCTGCGGAGGTGTCCGTCGGTTATCGATTCGGCATCGCTGCTGTTTTGCTTTATGCCTACGCGCTGATTTCAGGGCGCCAAATACGCATTCCTGCAAATGCCTATGGTTTCGTACTCCTGCAGGGTACGTTGCTCTTCTGTCTGAATTACCTGCTCGTGTACTACGCGACGGCGCGAATCACATCCGGTTTGGTTGCCGTTGTGTTTAGCAGCATTGTATTGTTCAACGCGATCAACGAACGCATCTTCTTCAATACGCAAATCGATGGCCGGCTGGTGATAGCCGGATCTGTTGGGGCTCAGCGGAATAGCGATGATCTTCTGGCCGGAAGTTTCAGTCCTCAGCCTCGGGGATAATACGATTGTCGGCATATCGCTCGTTCTGCTCGGTACTATCCTCGCATCGTTCGGCAATATGACGGCCGTCATTAATACACGGCACGAGTTACCGGTCGTTGCGGTAAATGCGCACGCGATGGCCTGGTCTGCATTATTATCTTTGCTTATCGCAGCGCTGCTCGGACGAGAGCTTAATTTCTCGCTACAGCCGGGCTACATTATCTCACTTGTTTACCTGGCCGTTTTCGGCTCGGCAATCGCGTTCGGCTGTTACCTGGCACTGATTCGCCGCATCGGTTCAGCCCGAGCTGCTTACAGCTCGGTCTTGTTTCCGGTTGTCGCTCTGGCGATTTCAACAGTCGTCGAGGGATACCGCTGGACTGCCATCGCAGCTGTCGGCATCATGCTGACGCTGGCGGGCAACTGGCTGATTCTGCGCAGCAAGGCCACATAGAAAAGCACAAAGGAAACCAAAATGGACCAAGCAATTCCCCCCGACCTGGGGTTCAACTGGAACGAACTTGCCGAGCTACTTCAGACCACCGGCATAGAGTTCGGCATCAATCTCGTGACCGCACTGGTCATCTTCGTCGTCGGTCGCTGGATTATCGGCATACTCGTGCGCGGCCTCAAAGCCGTGATGCAGAAACAGGAAGTCGACAAGACGCTCGAAACGTTTGTCACCAATCTCGTGCGCATGGTGCTGCTCGTTTTCGTCATTATCGCCGCTATCGGCGCACTTGGCGTGCAAACGACGTCGTTGATTGCCGTTCTCGGCGCCGCGGGCCTCGCTGTAGGCCTCGCGCTGCAAGGCTCGCTGTCAAATTTCGCCGCGGGTGTGCTCATCGTGCTGTTTCGGCCCTACAAGGTGGGCGATTACGTCGAGGCCGCGGGCATTGGTGGCACGGTCGAAGGCGTGGCAATACTGACGACGAAATTTAAGACCCCAGACAACAAGACTATTATCGTGCCCAATAGCCAGGTCATGAACAGTGTGATCACCAACTATTCCGCGAACGAGACGCGGCGCGTGGATATGGTTGTCGGCGTCAGCTACTCGGATGACCTCGACAAGGTCCGCAGCACACTTCAGGAACTAGTCGCGGCCGACGATCGTGTGCTTGACGAGCCGGCATGCACGATCGCCGTTTCGGAACTGGCCGACAGCAGCGTGAACTTCGTCGTGCGACCATGGGTCAAGACGAGCGACTACTGGGGCGTAAAGTTCGCCCTGACCGAGGCCATCAAGAAGCGCTTTGACGAGCTGGGTATCTCCATCCCGTTCCCGCAGCGGGACGTGCACCTCTACAAAGCATCGGACTAGTAGGATTCGTGCCCGGCGTCAATCTGTGACGTCGGGCTCTATGAAGCACCATTTCAATTTCGGAATTCGTTCTTTCAGTTTGCGCTCGAGAGTGTTGATGACTGCGACCGCCGCGTCGATGTCCATTCCCGGGTGCATTTTGAGCTTGGCGGCGAGCATCGTATCCGGACCGAACTGAATCGTAATCGTATTGAACACGCGATCGATGCAGTCTTCGTCAGCGATGATTGCATCGATCACTTCCTGAATCTCCGGATCCGCCGAACGACCGACCAGCAGCGATTTAATGCGCCACGCAATAAAGGCAGAGATCACGAGCAGAATCACACCGATGCAAATCGACCCAAGCGCATCGTAAACCGGATTGCCGGTTATCGAAGCGGCAATCAGGAAGCCAAGCGCCAGAATCAGGCCGAGCTGCGCGCCAATGTCCTCGCCGAGCACGACCACGAGTTCGGAATTGCGCGTGTGCTTTAGCCACTCGCCGAATGGCCTGTCGCCACGCACCTTGCCGATCTCGCGCAGACAACCGAGCAGCGATCCAGCCTCGAGCAGAATTGCCAACACGAGAACAACGATCGCAATCCAGATCTGGTTGAGCTCCTCCGGATGGTTGAATTTATGCCAGCCCTCGTAAATCGAGAACAAGCCGCCAAGACTGAACAACAGCAGCGCGACGATAAAACTCCAGAAATAGCTGAGCTTGCCGTAGCCGAGCGGATGTTCGGCATCCGGCGCACGCTGTGACTGTGTCAAACCAAGGTACAGCAGCACCTGGTTGCCCGTGTCGGCATAGGAGTGAATCGCCTCGGCGAGCATACTGCCGGAACCGGTCACCCAGGCAGCCCAGGTCTTCGCGATAGCGATGCCGAAATTGGCTATGAACGCATAGAGAATCGCGCGTGCCGTTGAACTATGTGAAGATGAGGCCATCGAAATATACCGGTACCGTGTCAACGCAGCCAAGGCTGCTGCGTTATTTTCTTGAGAGTAACCGAGTTTAATGGGAATCGTAATGGACGCAATCAGGTCGGTCATTCTGGTGTGCGCGGCCGCACTAGCCACGGGCTGCGCCGCAAACCCCAATCCGATCATCGATATGAGAGGTGTCGACAAGGACGAGTACGACCGTGACTGGCAGGAGTGCGAGGCCTATACGGATGAGGTCGTTATGGCCAAGGGCGTCGCCAAAGGAGCCGGACTCGGTGCGGTCATTGGTGCGGCGGCGGGCGCAGTCGGCGGTAATTCAAGCGACGTCGCTGAAGGTGCGGCCGTCGGCGGCTTGTATGGCGGCACACGCTCGGGTCTGGACGCGGACCGGGAAAAACAGCTGGTGTTCAAGCGTTGCATGAGTGGGCGCGGATACAGGGTCTTGAACTAGATTGACCCCTGGCCGCTGGTTCGGTACTGTGTTTTTATACAGTAACGAGGTCTCCAATGTCTCCGAGTCCGCATAAGGGTCGCGGCGCGATCTCGCAGCGCGAGGGCCGCTTTGCCGCACGACCCGTTGAATTTAGCGATGAAGAAGCCGCCCGGCGGGACGATATAGCCCCGGAGACCGTACTCACGGCCATGCAGGCCGGCAAGATCATCAGCCACAACACGTCGCCGGATGTGCCATTCGATCGCTCGATCAATCCCTACCAGGGCTGTGAGCACGGCTGCATCTATTGCTATGCGCGGCCGAGTCACAGTTATTTGGACCTGTCCCCGGGACTGGATTTCGAGACGCGGATTTTCTATAAGCCAAATGCTGCCAGCCGCTTGCTCGAGGAATGGGAAAAGCCCGCCTACGAGTGCAAACCGATCACGATCGGTGCCAATACAGACCCCTACCAGCCGGCTGAAAAGACGACGCGCGTTACGCGGCAGCTGCTGGAGCTATTCGACAAGCACAGCCATCCGGTCAATCTGATTACAAAGGGTACGCTTGTCATGCGCGATATTGACCTGTTGGCAGGCCTGGCGAGTCGCGGTCTGTGCTCCATTGCAATCAGCCTGCCGACGCTGGATGACGCTTTGAAGCGGGTTATGGAACCACGGGTTCCGAGCGCAGAGGCGCGACTCAAAGCGATTGCGGCGCTGACCGCACGGGGCATACCGACCAGTGTGCTGATGGCGCCGCTTATTCCGGCGATCAACGACGGCGAAATCGAAAAGATACTGCAGGCAGCGGCGCAAGCCGGCGCATCGACCGCACACTACATTTTTCTGCGGCTGCCGCATGAAGTGAAAGATCTTTTCGTGGAATGGTTGCAGGCGCATTTCCCGGATCGCGCCGAGCATGTCATGAGTCTTGTTCGGCAAGCCAGTGGCGGCCGCGATTATGACAATCGCTTCGGCGCACGCCAGACCGGGCGAGGCGCTTATGCAGAAATGCTCGGCAAGAGATTCAAAGCAGCCAGCAGACGCCATGGGCTTGCCCCTGAGCGCTATCAGCGTCAACTGGATTGCAGTCTGTTTCAGCGCCCGGGTCAGCAGCAGCTTGGCCTGAACCTTTAATTCGGTATAGTTGGCTTGTGACCTGGAGCGACCGAGTTACAGAACTAATCGGGTTTACGGAAGTCTCAAAAGCTGGCGATGGCGATGATAAATACACCCCGAAATCTCTTGTTTATGCTGCTCTTTGTCGCGGCAGCAAACCCGAGTGCTGAGGAAATCCAATCGGACGTCCCCGAACCGCAGACTGCCAGCGAAGCGGATGTCACTCCGGAATTTGTGCAGGAAAGTCAGATCGTTCCGGTTGCTGAAGAAGGCATCGACGAGGGCATCGACGATCCCGATGCAATGCTCGTACCTGCCGCAACAAATGATCAAAAGCTGGCAAGCGAGTTCGTACTTTTCAAGCAATTGATGGAAGACGGCGTGTTCGATGAAGCCGACACGGTTGCAAAACGCGTTGTGGAACTGGCTATCCGCACAACAGGCGCTCAATCGAATGAATATGCGAAGGCACTGACTAACCTCGCCATTGTTCAGCACCGAACCAAGCAATACGATGCCGCGCAACAGAATTTTAAGACTGCGATCGAGATAATTGAAGACAATGAAGATCGATTGAACGCGCAGCTGGTCAATCCGCTTAAAGGCCTCGGCGCAGCACAGCTCGAGAGCGGCCGGCCCGACCTCGCATCTGCTACGTTCGAGCGCGCGGTGCACGTGACCCATGTCAACGAAGGGCCGCATAATTTTGATCAGATTGAGCTGCTCGAATCCATCGCCGAGACGATGCTCCGCATGGGCGATCTCGATGCGGCCAAGGACGCACAGGACACGATTTTCGCGCTGAATGTCCGCAGGCACAACATTGACCAAGTGGACCTGGTTCCGTCCCTGATGCGTCGCGCGGCCTGGCAACACCGCGCCGGGCTCATCTATGATGAGCGCGCGACCTATCGTCGCGCCATTCGCATCCTTGAAGAAACGGCCGGCAAGGATGATATGCGCCTGGTCAATCCGCTGATTAATCTCGGCAGGTCGTTTTTCTTCAGCGATACTTCAGGCAGCGAATCCTTCCAGGACGGGCGAATGGCGACGGGTGAGATTTACTTCAAACGGGCAGCAAGAATTGCTGCCAATAGCCCGGAGTCGAATTGGCAGACCGTCGTTAAAGCGACACTGGCGCTTGGCGACTTCTACATGTACCAAGCCAATTCACAACGCGGGCGGCAGGTCTATCTTACCGCGTGGGACCTTTTGTCGGTGGATCAGGATGAAGCGAAGCTGGACGTCCGACGCGAGCAACTTGAGAGCATTGTTCCTCTCAGGCAGCTCAGCCTGCCGGAGTACATCAATGCGGAAGACGCGAATGACGAGGGCCTGCAAAGTGACGATCCATTGTTGCGCGGCACCGTTACTATGGCTTACGAGATATCGACTCGCGGGCGTGCGACTGATGTGAAACTGGTCGGGGCGGAGCCTCCCGAATTCACGGCTATGAGTCGGAGCGTAATGCGCGAACTGCGGCAGCGAATCTACCGCCCCAGATTTGAGGATGCGGAGGTTGTGGCTACACCAAACCAGACGTTTGTACATACGTTCTTCTATCGTCAGTCGGATCTGAACGCGATCAGAGCTGAAGCAGCCGCTGCCGAACAATAATAATTCCGGGCGGAAGAATCGGGGGGCACAACGATTCCGGACCAAATATTCAAGATTAGTTTTGTTGGGTTAACACTTCTCGCCATGGCCGGTGCAGCGTGCGCCGATTGCAGAGACGAGTGGATTTGCGTCGATGCTGTCAACCAGGGTGGTAACGTCGAGCTTCGCGCAAAAAACCTGCGCGAATACCCGATCACCTATACCCTGCGAATTCGCACCCGGGATCTCAATGTCGATGGTCCGAAAACCGTTACGCGCACGCTCGCACCGAATCAGTCAGAACAGGTAATGCTGCTGAGCAACGACAGCTCTCATCGCGATGGCGACTATCGGTATTCATTCGACTGGACCGTTGGCGACAAGGACGCCGTTCACGACGACGATCATTTTTACACGCTGCCATACTCCAGCGGCAGATCGTATCGCATCATTCAGGGCTATGGATCGCGCTTCAGTCATACGGGCCTCGAGGAGTTCGCAATCGATTTCGACATGCCAGTTGGCACCCCTGTGCACGCGGCGCGTGCCGGCGTTGTCGCGCGAGTGCAGGAATCGCATAGCAAAGGATGCTGGGAAGACGGCTGTGGACAGTACGCCAACTTCATCGTGATCTTGCACAGCGATGGCACGACGGGCGAGTACTACCATCTGCAGAAGGACGGAGCGCTTATAGCAGTGGGCGACAGCGTGTCACAAGGTCAGTTGATCGCGTATTCGGGTAACACCGGGCATTCGACGATGCCGCACCTGCACTTCGCAGTATATCGCGCGACCGATTGGGGCAATACACAGTCAATTCCGGTGCGCTTTCAGGGCGCTGACGGTATCATCTACCGCCCGCGCCGCGGCGCTCGACACCAGGCCCTGTAATCATGCATTTCATCAGCGGCAATCCAATCAAAGGTCCCTTCCCCGAACACTTGCAGGAGGCCGTTTTCGGGCTCGGCTGTTTCTGGGGAGCGGAGCGACGTTTCTGGGAGACCGAAGGGGTCTTCACGACCGCCGTGGGGTATGCCGGCGGCGCGACGCCGGATCCCGACTATCAGGCTGTTTGCTCTGGCTCCACAGGCCATGCCGAAGTCGTGCTCGTCGTGTTCGATCCCGACATTGTCAGCTATGCAGAGCTGTTACGCGTCTTTTGGGAGAGCCATGACCCGACGCAGGGCATGCGCCAGGGTAACGACGTCGGTACACAGTACCGCTCCGCCATCTACACCAACAGCCGCTCACAACAGGCAGCCGCACAACAATCGATGGCGGCCTACCAGGTCGAGTTGGCGAGCGCCGGATACGGCCGGATCACGACCGAAATTGCGCCGCTCGACACGTTTTACCACGCCGAGGAATACCACCAGCAATACCTCGCCAAGAACCCTGGCGGCTATTGTGGACTCGGCGGGACGGGCGTGAGCTGCCCGACTGGCCTGGCAACCGATCGGCAATCTGCCTGACAAGGGAGAGTGCCCGAACTTCCGGACATCGGTGTTTAGGTCGCGACGCTCGACGACCTGAAACCTGCCCGCAGAATATTAAGGGGAAACATTTTGGCCAAGAAAACCACGAAGCCGCGCAAGCCCAGCCGCAAGCAGGCTGAGGAAGCCATCCATACGCTGCTGCTATGGGCCGGCGAAGATCCGGGTCGTGAGGGACTCCTCGACACGCCAAAACGAGTGGCAACTGCATACGAGGATTGGTTCAGCGGCTACAAGCAGGATCCGGTGCGATACCTCAAACGCACCTTTGAGGAGGTCGAGGGGTATGACGAGATGATCGTATTGCGTGATATCTCGTTCGAATCGCATTGCGAACATCACATGGCGCCGATTATCGGCAAGGCGCATGTTGGCTATCTGCCGAGAAACAAGGTTGTTGGTATCAGCAAGCTGGCTCGCGTTGTTGAGGCATTTGCGCGACGTTTTCAGGTGCAGGAAAAAATGACGGCACAGATTGCGAATTGCATCGAAGACGTACTTAAGCCGAAGGGCGTTGGTGTCGTAATCGAAGCCGTGCACCAGTGCATGACCACTCGGGGCATTCACAAGTCTGACGTCTCGATGGTTACCAGCCAGATGATTGGCTCGTTCCGTAAGGATGCGCGTACGCGATCTGAATTCCTGCGAATGATCGACGGCCAACGCTAGTTCGCAACGACTGATGACCAAAGCGCTCGCAGGCCTCGGATCATTTATTGCTCTGACAATACTGTACTTGCTGCTTTGGCCTGTACCCGTCGATCCGGTGGCGTGGGACGCGCCGGTCAACCCGGGCCTCGTCGATCCGTACGAGCAAAATGAGCAACTCGAGGCAGCGCAGGGTATCGACCTTGGCGAACACCACGGCCCGGAAGATGTAACCATAGGTCATGATGGTCGACTGTATGCAACGACAACGGGTGGCACGATACTGCAAATCGATTCCCGCGGTAACGTAAGTGTATTTGCCACTGTCGGCGGCCGCCCACTCGGCGTCGAAACCGACGCAGACGGCTCCCTGCTCGTGGCGAACGCCTACCTCGGATTGCAGCGCATTCTGCAGGACGGGTCGGTTGTCACTCTGCTCGACGAGGTTAACGGCCAGCCGCTGGTATACGCCGATGACCTTGCGGTCGGCAATAACGGCACCGTGTATTTTTCCGAAGCCAGCACAAAGTTCGGTGCTGCACAGTTCGGCGGCACCTACGAGGGAAGTCTTCTCGACATCATGGAGCACGGCGGACACGGCCAGGTCATAGAGTTCAGCCCGAGCACGGGTAAAGCCCGGGTTATTGTCGACGGTCTCAACTTCGCAAATGGCGTGGCCATCAGCGACGATCAACAGTACCTGCTCATCGCCGAGACCGGATCCTACAGAATTCTCAAGCACTGGCTGCAAGGGCCAAAAGCGGGCATCACGGAAGTATTGATAGAAAATTTGCCGGCATTTCCGGACAATATCAATAACGGCATGAACGGACGGTTCTGGATCGGTATGGTCGCGCCGCGCAACGAGTTGCTCGACAAGCTGTCGGGCAGGCCGTTTCTGCGCAAAGTTGTGCAACGGCTGCCGGCATCATTTCGCCCCAAGGCTGAGCCTTACGCGCACGTCGTCGCCATCAATGGCGATGGCGAGGTACTGATGAACATGCACGACCCGGCCGTGCGGTTCTCCACGCTAACCGGTGTCCTGGAAACCGGCAACGCGCTTTACCTGACGACGCTGTTTGGCCACGCACTGCCGCGGCTGGACAAGAGTGACATCTAGTAGACCGCTCTCCTAGTTCGGCAGCAGCGCGGTATCCCCATCGTAGTCTGCGCCGAGCATTTGCGCGCGAATCAGGGGAATCGGCGGCACACCGTAACTCAGAAACTGATCGTGAAACTTCCCCCATGCTTCGCGCCCGCCCCGGCCTGCAGTCCAGTCATCCCGTAATTTGTTGATCATGAGTTTGCCGAGCGTGTAGTTCAGATAGCCTGGGTCATAGGTGCCACGATATGCCTGTTGACTTGCGTTTCCAAAGTCCTTGAAGGCCTTCTCCTCGAACATCGCCTGACTTTCTTCCACGGTCATACCTTCGGTGTGCAACCCGATGGCGGACATGTACCGGACGTTGCGCAGCAGTGCGTTCAGCAGTTGCCCGATTCGTACCTCGGGGTCCCCCTCGCCGAGGCCCGCGTCGACCATCATCTGCTCGGTGTAGTGCGCCCAACCTTCGCTGAACGTATACGTTCCAAAGTGCCGTCCGACGTTGTTTTCGGCACGATTCGAATGCAGGAACTGCAGGAAATGCCCTGGCCAGACTTCGTGTACGGATACGGCAAGCAGATCCGCCTCCCCGGCTATGTAGGCAAGCTGATCTTCCTCTGACCAGTTCGGATCGGGAGGCGCAATGTAATAGGTTGATGGCAACCCGGTCTCGAACGGGCCCGGAATATCGATATACGCGAAATTGAATCGCCGGTGCGGGGGCGCCTCATCGACGAGAGCGTCCTCCGTGCCTGGTATCGACGCCAGATCGTTATCTACCACGAATTTCTTCAGCATGGGCAGCTGCCGCCGGGCGCCGCCCACCGCACCCTCGGGTGGTTTTCGATCTTGCGCTTTGGCGACACAGTCTTTGGTGCTCGCGCCCGGTGCGAAGTCGCCACAGGCCTCGTGCAGTGCCTGCAGATTGCTCTCCAGATTGCGCTGCCCGGCCGCCTTCAATTCCGCGAGGGTGATGTCGACGCCCTGACCGGTCCTTAGCATCTTTAGGAAGCGTTCTTCGCCGAGCGCGTAATCGCTCGTGGCGGTCACCTTGAGTCCTTCAAGCCAGTCTACCGACTGCTTGATCGCATCGATTGCCGCGTCGTTCGCAGCTTTGAACCGGCGCTGCAGCTGCGCGTCGTCAACGGGCACAAAGACCTCGGGCACCGTTGTGCCCAGATACTCGACCATGCCTCCCAGCACCAGGTATCCCATCTCAATGTATGGCGCCGGCAGCGGCGGTTCCAGGTTCTCTTTCATCTGGGCAAGCAAGCCGGGCACCTGCTCAATGTATCGGATGTATGCCTTGAGACGCTGATCGAGCGGCGCGTATTCGCGGTCAATGAAGACGCTGATACCGATTGCTTCGGCATAGAACAGCGGGTTCTTGGCAGGAAAGTCTGAATCGCGAAGCCAGAACAGCTGGCCGCTCAGGCTCGACGACAGGTAGTCACGCTCGAATGCCTCTATCTCCTCGATGTCAGTGTAAGTGGCTGCTTCGACCAGCACCGATTCGATCCAGCTCGCGTACGACTCGAGCCCCGCGGCACTCAAGTCCGACATCTGACCGTCGTACTGATGCAGACCAGCATCGGATCCGGATTCGGGGTTCTGGCGGTAGTAGTCGTCAACGACCGTCGCGACAAATTCAGCCCAGGGTTGCTTCGCTTCTGTGACCGGCGCCGCGTCGTCGTCGGTTCCGCTGCCGCAGGCGACCAGCGCCAAGCTCGCAAGCGCTGCGAGCAATATGGATTTCGTCATTATCGAGTCCTCTGATATTTGTTCTTGTTGTCTAGTCGAGTCCGAGTACGGCGACGCCCTGATTGAACGTGATATCGACGGGAATGCTTGCCGACGTCAGTCGATCCAGATCCGCTTGAAGCTGATCCTCGATAACGCCCTTTTCGTTGGTCAGTTCCAGCGCGCCCGCATAATCACCATCGCCCTGTAGCGTTAGCAGGAGACTGGACAAGTCGCTTATCGCCGTTTGCATGCGGTCGAAATCGACGCGGTACGTACCCGTTCCGGAGTCCCGCCGGAACGCCCCACTCTCGATGAAGAAATTGAACCGCACCATATTGGCCTTGCCATGCGCACTGCTCGCGCCAAAACGAATCGATCGAAACACGCCGGCCATGAACGTCACGTAGTAGTCACGCACATCGACATCGCCAAGCTCGCCCGCTTTGTGAAGCTCGGTGATCATGTAGAGCCCAAGAATGTCGGCTTTGCCCTCTTCCATGCTGGACGCCAGTTCGAGAAGCGCCTGCCGAACCGTTCCTTGGCCGTCTAGTGTGTTCTTGATGCCGAGGCCATGCGCGACTTCATGAAACATCGTATTGGCGAAGAATGCGTCAAAGGTAACATGCGCTCGTTGCGACTCATCGACCAGTATGTCCGCGATAGGCAGCAGGATTTTCTCAAACTTGGCCTCCATCGCGTTCTTCAGCTGCAGGCGCCGCGTGCCCTTTTCCAGCTGAACCTCTTCGTCATTGGGCAGATTGATCGCGATCGTCTTTGAACCGGCATTGCTGTGGCCGGCATAGTAAACAACATCGTATGCGTTCAAGTCCGAACCCGACCCAGGCGATTCCAGTTTGTACTCATCCGGCACGGGAAGCCCTTCCTGCAAGTCCGGAAGGAACGTTGCGAACTTGGCCAGACGTGCACTCCATGCGAGATCCTTTATCAGGACATAGGCCTCGTAAGCGGCGCGGTAGCCGAACAAGCGGTCTTCGTAGGTCTCGATGGGGCCAATCACAACGTCGATTTCATTGGTTTTGACATCCATCCAGTACAGATCGCTCATCTGGAAGTCGTCGCTCATCAGCGCCGCTGCGCGCAGTTTGAGATAGTTGGCAAAATCCTGGTTTTCAGCCAGGTCGGCGGCCTTACGCAATAGATCCGCAGCCAATTTGAGTTCGCTGGCGTAGGCGACGTGATATGGAATGAGTTTGAGGCTGCCGTCTTCATTGCGCCGGATCAGCGAGTAGAGCCCTTTCTTGCCGGGAAGGTATGCGGCGTCGAATTCTTCCTTGCTCATGTCCTGCGGATAGAAATTGGCGCCCAGCGGTTTCGCGCCAACTCCCGCAATGAACGGTTTCTCGCCGTCGAGTCGATCCCAGGGCCCATAGTTCAGGTACGCAAAACGACGGGCCTCATCATCACCGACCGACTGCAGCCATTTTGCGTAATCATCGCCGAAGGCTTGTCGCCAGAACAGGTCGTCCATGATCTCCGCTGCCTCGATAAGTACGACGATCATTTCGCGCTGGCCGTCCGTCAGGTCGCTGAGGTCCGCGCGCAAATCGAATTCAGCGTAGATCTCGGGCCGCGGCGCAACGACTTGCAGCGCCTCGACGGTCGTCTCCGGAGGTGCCTCAGCGCCGCAGGACGCCAATACAGCCAATGCCAGACAAGCAACTACGGTCCGCAATGAAAGCTTATGTCTCACGGTGTTCCCCCAGCGAAAAAAGAGAGCGATTATCGCATTTATTGGCGACGGCCGGCACGCTAGAGATCCACTAACGTCACGTCTTTGTATGTCAGTGCCTCACCGAGGAATTGGCCTCCGACACGGGCAAATCGCGTGGCACCGTCGGTCGCCAGCAGTGTCAATGTGCCCGCATCTGCCTGGTCATTCGCTATCGTAAGTTCGGTCAGCAGCTCACGAGCGGCGGCGGCCGTCGTACTGGCCGAATCAACGATCGATGTGCCTTTATCAAATACGCTGGCAAACGTGTTTCTTAGCAGCGGGAAATGCGTGCAGCCCAGAATAACGCTGTCCGGATGGCGCGATGTGTCATCCAGTTCAATCAGATATCGGCGCACAATGGCCTCTGCGATCGCGCCATCGTTCCACCCTTCCTCCGCAAGCGACACGAGCAGTTCACACGCGAGTTCATCGATCTCTGCCACAGGGTCCTTTTCGAGGATAGCCTTGCGATAGGCACCAAGCCTTACCGTCGCCTCGGTAGCCAGAACAAGATGCTTGCCCCCGGGGCGCGCCGCGACCGCCGCGGTCGCCCCGGGCTCAACCACGCCGATGACAGGCAAGGGATGCATTTGCTCGCGCAGCACATCGAGCGCGACCGCCGAGGCGGTATTGCATGCAACCACAAGGAGTTTGATACTCCTTTGCTGCAGTTGTGCGGTCGCCTGACAAGCGTAGCGGGATATTGAGACGGGGCTTTTTGTCCCGTACGGCAGTCGAGCCGTGTCACCCAGATAGATGAGGTCTTCGTACGGCAGGGCATCCCGCAGCGCCTTGAGTACGGTCAGCCCGCCAACTCCGGAGTCGAAAACACCGATCGGCAGAGCTTTTGCATCAGATTCGTTCATGCGGGCATTGTACTGTGGAATAATCCAGCACCTCTATCGATAGCGAAAACCTCTTGCGAAAAATCTCTTACGGAATTGTTGGCTTTGTCGCGCTGCTGCTCATTGTCGGTATCGTGCTGCCCCGCCACGCCCGGGTCGATGTGGCGACCCGAATCGACGCACATCCCGCAACCGTGTTCGCGCTTGTCAACGACTTTCGGCGCCACAGCGTGTGGTCGCCATTGACGGAGACGGATCCGAACGCCCGTGTCGTATTTTCAGGTCCGGCACGCGGTGTCGGCGCAACCGTAACCTGGGATGGCGCGATCATCGGCACCGGTACGCAGATCATTACCCAGAGCCGCCCATTCGAGTTCGTGGAAACGGTCATCAATCCTGATGAATCCGGCTCGGCCCGCAGCTGGTTCGATATCGCGGACGACGGTGGCACAACAGCCCTTACGTGGGGCTACGAAACCGATTATGGCTACAACCTTGTCGGTCGTTATTTCGCGCTGATCCTTGCCGGCGTTATCGAGAAAGAACACGAGCAAGGCCTGGCGAGCCTCAAAGACTTCGCCGAAACATTGCCGAGCGCGGACTTCAGCGAGCTTGAGATCGAGCTGATTGTTGTCGAGGCGACCGACATCGCCTATCTGCCGACGAGTTCCACGCCCGAGCCAGCAGCGATTTCCGAGGCAATGGGCGACGCCTATTTCAAGATTTTGACCTTTATCGACAGGCACGGCCTTGCTGAGGCCGGCGCTCCCATATCAATAACTCGGTCCTTCAGTGGCGCGGAGTTACTTTTCGATGCTGCGATTCCGGTCCGCGGGGTCAACGATTCGACGCCCCGCGACGGAAAAAGCGTGCGGATTGGCCGAACGTATGCGGGGAATGTCATTCGCGTACGGCATGTCGGCTCGTATCGCAGCTTGGGTGAAACACATCGAAAGATCGCCGCCTATCTGACAGCGCTGGGCCTCGAGCGGGCCGGGGACGCGTGGGAATCCTACGTCAGTGATCCGACGAAGGTGCCGGAAGCCGAGCTCCTGACCTACGTCTACTATCCTATTGAACTTTAGATTTTTGCAGCCTTTCAGCTCGATTTGATCAAAAATGGCGGAACGACCTTCTTGTCGCTGGCGTCGATCGGCAGGAGCGCCTGGCTGTTGCCACCCAGGCGGGAGATCTCGCTGTAGACGGTAACAATCGAAACCGCGCACTCAGAGGCCTCCTCGACGGACATCTTGCGCACAGAGGCGCAAACGGGACTCTCGCCCTTCAGGGGCGTCACCCGATTCATCAGATGTTTGATATCCGCGAACATCTGTTTAACCACGATGGGCAATTCGTCTTCGCTGACGGACCCGAGATTGTCTTCGTAGGCTTTGATAAGTCTTTGTTTTATATGGCCATGGCTGGCCAAAACCGAGACGGCGGCGTAAAAGCGGTCCACGTGGTACGACATTTCCACTCCAGCGTTTATTTATTGTTAGGCCGCGTTTTTTTCGTTCCGAACGGCTTCGTCACGCTATTGAGCAACTACCTCCTGTAGTCCCGGTCCTCTCAGCCGGCAAATCCTTTCTTACTCTTGATCAATCAGATACCTGCGTAGGGTTTTTATAGCAGAGAATGCGAAGTGCACGCAAGTGGTGCAACGTAACCTACATTTTGCTGATCTCGATCGTCCAGCGCTCTTCGCCGAGCTCCCGCACGATCGAAAACAGCGATTTTTTCTGGCCAACGGCCCAGCCGGTTGCCAGGGTCTCCGCCATGATGTAGTCACGATGTCTTGCAAGCGCCTTGTCGACGGCTTTCGAGCCTGAAACGCCCAGTTCGATGCGGTCCGACACCTCGAGGCCTGCCTGCTTGCGTGCGTCCTGCACCGAGCGCACAATCTCGCGCGCTATGCCCTCGTCGATTAGCTCAGCGTTCAATGTCGTATCGAGTTCGGTCAGATAGCCGGCATCCTCTGCGCAAGCGAAACCCTCTGCCGCACTCGTCTCGATCAGCAGGTCCTCACCCGTCAGCGAGATCTCACCCGTCGGCACCTTGATGATGATCTCCTCATCGTTCTCCGCCTTCTTCGCAATCGAGGCGCCGTCCTCTGCGTCCAATGCCGCCCGAATCGCCGGTATGTCTTTGCCGTGCTTTTTACCGATGCGTGGCAGGTTGGGCTTGATCCGGTAGCTTACGTGGCTCGCATCACGGGCGATAAACTCGATCGACTTTACGTTGAGTTCTTCGAGAATCTGACCTTGATGATTCTCCAGCGCCTTTTTTGCCCGATCGCTCGGCGCCCGGACCAGCAGCCGGGACAGCGGCTGCCGCGTTCGCACGCCGGACTGGCCTCGCGCGGCGCGTCCAAGACCGACGACTTTCTGCACCACGTCAATGTTGAACAGCAGCTCGTCGTTGCGCCAGGAATCGACCGCGTCTGGCCAGCTCACCATGTGCACGCTTTCCGGCGCGTCCGGATGCACGCTGCGAACGAGATTCTGATAAACGTTTTCAGCGAGGAATGGCGCAAAAGGAGCCATGAGCTTGTGCGCAGCGACAAGACATTCGTAAAGCGTCAGGTACGCGATGTGCTTGTCTTCCGGGTCGGTGGACTTCCAGAAGCGGCGGCGATTACGACGCACATACCAGTTGCTGAGCTGATCGACAAACGACTCGATCGCATCGCCCGCCGTCTTGGCGTCAAAGTTATCGAGTGCTTCGGTGCATTCCGTGATCGTCTTGTGCGTGAGCGCCAGCGCCCAGCGATCGATCTCGGGCCGCTGCTCAACCGGAACATCGCGCGTCAGATCGACATCATCCAGCCGCGCATACAGTACGAAAAAGCTGTAAGTGTTCCAGAACGTATTGATAAACGAGCTGGCAACGTCCCTGACAATTTCGATGGAAATACGCTTCGGCATGTCCGGCGACAGCCGTGCGAGAAAATACCAGCGCAGCGCATCGGCGCCGACAGTATCGAAGACCTCATACGGGTCGACGATATTGCCGAGCGACTTCGACATCTTCTTGCCGTCCTGGTCCACGATATGATTGAGGCAGATGCAATTGCGGAATGCGACGCTGTCAGAGACGAGTGTCGCGATCGCGTGCAGTGTGTAAAACCAGCCGCGCGTTTGATCGATGGCCTCGCAGATAAAGTCGGCCGGAAAATGCGTGTCGAATGTGTCTTCATTCTCGAACGGGTAATGCCACTGTGCATAAGACATCGCTCCCGAGTCGAACCAACAGTCGATAACTTCAGGGAAGCGCCTCCAGGTCTTGCCGTCTTTCTCGAACGTAACCTCATCAACTGCCGGACGATGCAGGTCCAGATCACTCAGAGACCGGCCCGCGAGCTCTTCGAGTTCGGCGACGCTGCCAATGCATTCGTATTCCCCTTCTCCGTCAGTCCAAATCGGCAGCGGTGTTCCCCAGAAGCGCTCACGCGACAGCGCCCAGTCGACGTTGTTCTCGAGCCAGTTGCCAAAGCGGCCCTCGCGGATATGCTCAGGCACCCATTTGATCGTGTTGTTGAGCTCGGTCATGCGTTCGCGGAATTTCGACGTGCGAATGTACCAGGCGTTCTTTGCGTAGTAGAGGATCGGGTCACCCGTGCGCCAGCCAAACGGGTAGTTATGTTTGAAGCGCTCGGAACGAAACATCAGCCCGCGTTCCTCGAGGATGCGAATCAGCGGCTTGTCGGCATCCTTGAAGAACATACCGGCGACAGGCTCGACCGCGTCGATGAAGTGCCCATCGAGCCCGACGCCGTGTACGACGGGCAGGTCATGCTCCTGGCCGAAGGCAAGGTCATCGACACCGTACGCCGGTGCCGTGTGGACGATGCCGGTACCGTCTTCAGTACTGACGAAATCGGCCGGCAGTACCTGAAACGCCTTGGCGGAATCGACCTCGAGGTACTCGAGTAATTGCTCGTAGCGTGTGCCGACAAGCTCTGCGCCTTTGACCGTTTTCGTAACGCTGTGCTCGAGATCGCGAAGCACCGATTCCCGCAGCGCCTCGGCGAGTATCAGCGTTTCCCGGCCTGCTTTGCAGAAGCTGTAGTCGATGTCCGGACCAACAGCGAGCGCGAGATTGGACGGCAGCGTCCAGGGCGTCGTTGTCCAGACGAGAAAGAACGCGTTGTCTTCATTGGCAAGCTTGAAGCGCACAGTGATCGACGGGTCCTCGACTTCCTTGTAGCCGAGTGCGAGTTCATGAGATGACAGCGTCGCGCCGATGCGCGGATCGTAGGGCACGACCTTGTAACCACGATAGATAAGGTCTTTGTCCCAGATGTTCTTGAGCAGATACCAGACCGACTCGATGTAGCTGTTATTGAGTGTGTAATAGGCTTCATCGAGATTGACCCAGAAGCCCATGCGCTCGGTCATCTTCTCCCAGTCACCGATATACTGCATGACCGATTCGCGACACAGGCGCGTGAATTCATCGATGCCGACCTTGTCCTCGATTTCCTGCTTGTCGTACGTTTCGATCTTGCCCAGTTTCTTGAGGTGCTTTTCTACTTCATGCTCAACCGGAAGACCGTGCGTATCCCAGCCTGCCTTTCGCGGCACGTGATAACCACGCATGGTCTTGTAACGCGGAAACGCGTCCTTGAAGCTCCTTGCAAGCACATGGTGGATGCCGGGCTTGCCGTTCGCAGTCGGCGGCCCCTCGTTGAAGCTGAACTGCGGCCCACCCTCGGTCTGCTGCAGTGTCTTTGCGAAAACGTCTCTATCGCGCCAAAACGCGAGCACTTCCTGTTCGAGTGCCGGCCCGTCGTAACGGCCCTGGACTTCTTTAAACACGGCTTTCTTCGATGCCAAAATCAATTCTCCAAACAAAATCGCCCCGGACGCGTGAATTGCGTCCGGGGCGACTTTCGAATTTCGCGGTACCACCCGGTTTCGCGACAATCTTGCGACTGTCGCCTCCAGGGTCCGAAGACCCGTCGCCCGTATCGGGGGCCAACCGGCTGCGTCTATTCGCTAGCTTTCCAGGCTAGCTTTCGGGCAGCGACTCCGGGGAGATATTCAGCGGATTCCGGCCCGGGGCTTACACCATCTCCCGGTCGCTTTAGCCTGAATTGCCCGCTTACTCGTCCCCTTCAGCGTCTTGCGAGGCAAATTAGCCGTAAGTGAGCGGTAGAAAACAAGCGATTTATGCCCCCTGGCCCTCGAACTTGCTGGCGCAGTCTATGCAACGCAGGGCCGTCGGGTCGAAGTCCAGCCTTCTGGGATCAATGGGCTCCCCGCAGTCACAGCACAACCCGTAGTCACCGTCGTCAATGCGTTTGAGGGCCGCATCTATGTTTCGCAGCATGGCCTCGCGGCGCTGCCCGGACGCCTGCGCCATGGCCTGCGCCTGCATCGCGTCCATGCGGGACAGGCGGCCGACTTTTGACTGGTCCAACTCCACCACCGCAGCGGATTCCTGACCCGCCGCGGCCAGAGCCTCGAGCTCCTGACGGAGTTTTAGCAACCGGTCGCGCATTCTGTGAGAATACATTGAAATGTTTCCCGAACCTCATTTCATCGAGACCAACGGCATCCGCATGGCGGTCTACGAAGACGGTCAGGGCCCGGCGGTCATTTTGCTGCACGGTTTTCCCGAGCTCGCGTTTTCCTGGCGTTTTCAGCTGCCCGCACTTGCGCGGGCCGGCTTTCGGGCGATAGCGCCCGATCAGCGCGGTTACGGCCGGACCGGAATTCCACCAGGCGTCGGTGATTATCGCATTCAGGAACTTATCGCTGACATTGAAGGCCTGCTTGACGCATTGGGGCTCGCCAAAGCGACCTTCGTCGGTCACGACTGGGGCGCGCTTGTGCTGTGGCATATGTCGCTGTTGCGTCCCGAACGGATTGAGCGACAAGCCATTCTGAACATCCCGTTCTGGCCGCGGCCTCCGATCGACCCCATCGCGATCGCCCGGCAGCGGCTCGGCGACGATTTCTACATCGTGAATTTTCAGGATTCAGATGAGGCTGACCGGACCTTTGAGGCCGATCCTGGCCATTTTTTCGACATGTTGATGCGCAAGAATCAGGTGTCGCGGCGGCAGTTCGAGCAACTTCCGCCTGAGAAGAAAGTGCTTAGCCTCCTGGCCACTGTCGCCAGACAGAAATCCGGCGGTGAACCGCTGCTGAGCCCGCAGGAGCGCGACTATTTCGTTGCTGCATTCTCGGCTGGCGGGTTCACGGGCCCGATCAACTGGTACCGAAACTGGACCCGTAACTGGGAGAGTCTCGAAGGTGTGCCACAGATCGTCAGCGTGCCGACTCTATTCATCGGCGCCGAGGACGATGTAATTATTTCGCCCGAGCAGATCGAGGCAATGAAGCCCTTCGTCCCCGACCTCGAGACTCACATGCTCGCGGGCTGCGGACACTGGAGTCAGCAGGAAAAACCGGATGAGGTCAATCGGATCCTGATCGACTGGCTGACGCGTTGACGCCTGTTGCAGCCGACGAACTAGGAGCGCTTCCCGCATTAAAGAAGAGGATTACCTCTCGTGAAATTTCGTGCAATATTTCGGGTCTGGACCGGGTCTATATTACCAAGCGAACATAGAGGAATCCCGATGCTGATCAAGAAACCCGCCGATATCCGCCCGTCCGAGATCACCAGCAAGGATAACTACCTGAATCGCAGGGATTTTATCCGCGCGGGCAGCATCGCCGGCGCGGTCTCACTGGTCGGCCCCGCATTGGGAGCGATGGTCCCGGACGAACGCGGCGCTAAGCTCAAAAACGTTGGCAGGAGCGAATTCAGCACGGATGAGGCACCCAATAGCTACGAGGACGTCACCACCTACAACAACTTTTACGAGTTCGGTACCAGTAAGGCAGACCCCGCTCTGAATTCTCAGGACTTTGATGCCAGGCCGTGGTCTATCACCGTCGAAGGCCATGCTGAGAAAACCGGCACATTTTACTTCGAGGACTTCATCAAGCCGTTCGATCTCGAGGAACGCATTTATCGCATGCGCTGCGTCGAAGCCTGGTCGATGGTCATCCCGTGGGTCGGCATCTCACTTGCTGACGTCGTGAAGCATTACCAGCCAACCTCAAGAGCAAAATACGTCGCGTTCGAAACGCTGCATGACCCGGTGCGCATGCCTGGACAAAAAAACCGGTGGTCTCTCGACTGGCCGTATCGCGAGGGTCTGACGATTGCGGAGGCGACCAATCCACTAACGATTCTCGCAGTGGGATTGTATGGCGAGACGCTGCCCAATCAGAACGGCGCGCCGATTCGTCTGGTCGTGCCCTGGAAATACGGTGTCAAGAGTATAAAGAGCATTGTTCGTATTAGGTTCACAGAGAGGCGACCGCCTACCAGTTGGAACATGGCGGGGCCGCATGAGTACGGCTTCTACTCCAACGTCAATCCCGAGGTCAATCACCCGCGCTGGAGCCAGGCACGGGAACGCCGTATCGGTGCCGGCCTGTTTGCTAGCAAACAGCCGACGCTGATGTTCAATGGCTACGGTGAACACGTTGCTCACCTTTACGATGGACTCGATCTGCGCAAGAACTTCTGACACGAGTGAACACCTTGCAACAAGTCCGGTTCATCTGGAAACCGATCATCTTCTTGCTCTGCCTGGTTCCGGCGGCCCTGGTGGTCACCGATGCATTCGGCCTGTCGGGGCAACTCGGCGCCAATCCGGTCGAGGAGATACAGGACCGCTTTGGTAACTGGGCACTGCGATTCATTCTGATTGCGCTGGCCGTTACGCCGCTGCGCCGCCTGACCGGCTACAACTGGCTGCTCCGTTTTCGCCGAATGCTCGGCTTGTTCGCCTTCTTTTACGTATTGATGCACTTTCTGGCCTGGCTGATTCTCGACCAGGGCCTCTTGTGGTCGGCCATCGTGGAAGACCTGTCAGAGCGACCGTTCATCACGATCGGATTTGCGGCTTTTGTATTGCTAACGGCCATGGCCGTCACCTCGACGAACGGGATGCGAAGACGCCTCGGAAAACGCTGGCAACAGATCCATAACAGCGTCTACGTGGTTGGGATACTCGGCGTTTGGCACTATTGGTGGCAGGTGAAAAAAGACATCACCGAGCCGCTGACATATGCAGCGATTCTGGCCGTGTTGCTGGGCGTGCGGCTTTGGTGGATACGCACGCGTAAATAAAAACCGGGGCGGCAAGTTGTCGCCCCGGTTGTAACGCCTGCGTCAGCCGTCTTCAGGCGACTTTGACAGAGTGGCGTTCCGCCGCTTCCAGTTTCGGAAGAATTACGTTCAGGATGCCGTCTTTCAGTTCGGCTTCGATGTGTTCGACATCGACTCCGACTGGCAGAGTAATCGTGCGCATGAACTCGCCGTAGCCGAGCTCATGCCGATAGAACGTCTCTTTCTTCTCTTCTTCTTCAAACTCCCTCTCAGCCTCGATCATCAGGCGGTCGCCGGAGATTGTGACCTCGACGTCGTCTTTTTCGATGCCCGGGAGTTCTGCCCGGACGACAAGCTCTTTGTCGCGGTCGAGAATATCGACGCGGAAGCTCCGCTCCATATCCATTCCCATCGGCCACTTCATTCCAAAGGGCTCAAACGTCTCCATCCAGCGGCGTGGTGGGAAGTCCTCGAAGAACTCCTCCATGCTGCGGGCGAGAGGCGCGGTCCGTTTTACGTCAGCAAGCCTCTTGCGGGGCTCGATTTTATGCAGCATTGACATATAGCTCACCTCCATCCCGATTTGACACTGGCAGTCTCCTGCCAGTGTGCTGGATATATGCGCGAACCCACACAAAACAACATTAGGGAAACTCCTGATTGCTTGTCCGCCGCGCGAAATGCGTTAATGCGATAATCGGGGAGAGGATATTGAGCGAGTCAAAAACCACACTTGACGCTCCTGCCGACGTGACGGCGATGATTGACTGCGGCTACGCGACATGGGCCAGCGACGATGTCGACGCGGCCTTGCGGGCGCGTTTTGCTGGTGACCGCATTCCGGTAGCGGGCATGCGGCACGTCCGCGTTTGGGGACTCCAGGTAGACGACGAGCGAGCGCTCCCCGGCCGTGAGCGAACCCAGATCCCCGATGAGGAGATCTGGGAGGTCAATCTGGTATCAGCTGACGGCTCGCATTACGAAGTCGACTCCAGGCTGCTGAGGCCCGCGCCCTGAATTAAAACGCTGGTACTTCATCGCTGCTTCGACACGTTCCCGAGCCATCGCGACAGCGGCGTTACGAGGTAATACGTCGCCGCGCACCATGCGTTCGAGCATTTCGGCCGTATTGCCACGAATCTTCTCGTCAATGATCGGGAACACCTGTCCTTGCGTACCGCCGCCATATTCGACTGCCGCGCAGATTACGCCGCCGGCATTTGCGATGAAATCGGGTACGCAGAAGACGCCGCGTTTGTGCAGCATGATCTCTGCTTCATCGGTGATGCCGATATTGGCACCCGGTACGATCAGTTTAGCCTTGACCGTCGCCTGATTGTCGGCGCGAATGACGTCAGGACGTGCGGCCGGAACCAGGATGTCGCAATCGACGCCAACAATAGCTTCGGATGGCAGTTGCTCGCCATACTCGAAGTCAAGGATACGGCCGCCACTTTCTTTGTACGCTGATCAACGCTTCGATATCGAGGCCGTCGGCATCGTAGCACGGTGCCACTGTAGTCCGCTGCAGCGACAAGCACTGAGCCCTGCGCAGCAAAGAAGCGCGCCGCGTGCTTGCCAACCGCACCAAATCCCTGCACGGCGATTCGTGCACCGTCGAGCGACATGTTCAGGTGGTCTTTGGCGACATCGGCACTGGCGACAACACCATAGGCCGTCGCGCCGATTTCGTCGAGCGGAATGCCACCAACCGCCTTCGGCAGGCCGGCACACTGACCACCCTCGTCCTTGACCCAGGCCATGGCTGCCTCGTTCGTGCCCATGTCCGGACCGGGAATGTAGTCTGTTATCGGCATTATCGCTTGCGCATAGGCGCGTATCAGCTGCTCCTTGGCGTCGATGTCCATCGTCGGATCACCAAAGATTACCGACTTGGCGCCGCCATGGGGCAGTCCAGCCGACGGCGTTCTTGAAGGTCATGGCCCGCGCCAGCCGGAAGCACTCTTCCAGGGAAACGTCGGGAGCCATGCGCACTCCGCCGATAGCCGGGCCGGCCGCGACGTTGTCGACGACGACGATGGCTTTGAGGCCAATGGCCGGCTGATAAACATGCAGGATGGTCTTGGGACCAAGATCATCACAGAAACGAAATGCTGACGTAGTCATTTTGCTGCTCCCATGCGTTGTGATGTTCCAGAGACTTGCTCGAGCTCCTTCGTAAGTTGCTCGCGCAGAATGAATTTCTGTACTTTGCCGGTGACCGTCATCGGAAATTCATCGACGAACCGCACGTAGCGCGGAATCTTGAAGTGCGCGAGTTCGCCGCGACAGAAATCGCGGATTTCCTCTTCGGTTGCGTGCCGGCCGTCGCCCAAACGGATACAGGCGGCGATTTCCTCGCCGAATTTGGGGTCGGGCACGCCCACCACCTCGACCTGATCGATCTTGGGGTTGGTGTACAGAAAATCCTCGATCTCACGCGGGTAGATGTTTTCGCCGCCGCGGATCAACATGTCCTTGCTGCGGCCTACGATGCGGACGTAGCCGTTGTCGTCCATCGTCGCGGTATCGCCCGTGTGCATCCAGTGACCTTCGTCGATGTCCTCGGCCGTACGCTCGGGATCACCCCAATAGCCGCGCATTACGTTGTAGCCGCGTACACAGAGTTCGCCGGGCACCTCAGGCGCCACGAGACGGCCTTCGTCATCGACAATCTTGACCTCGGTGTGCGGCAACGTGACGCCGACCGTTCCGACGCGCAGCTCGATGGGGTCATCCGGCAGGGTTTGCGTGGACAGTGGCCCGGTCTCGGTCATGCCGTAGCCGATCGTGATTTCACTCATGTGCATGTCATCGAGCACTTGTCGCATGAGCTCGACGGGACACGGCGCACCGGCCATGATGCCGCGTCGCAGTGAGCTCACATCGTAATCCGCGAAGTCCGGGTCGTCGAGCATGCTGATAAACATGGTCGGCACACCGTGCAAGGCCGTGCAGGCTTCCGATTCTATGGCCTTGAGCGTCGCTTTAGGTTCGAAACTCGGTCCCGGAAATACGATCGCCGCACCGCTGGTTGCACACAGCAGCGTGCCGAGCACCATGCCAAAGCAGTGGTACATCGGCACCGGTATGCACAGACGATCTTCGGACGAGAAACCCAGGATCGTGGCCGACATCCGCGCGTTGTTCACCATGTTGTGATGCGTCAGTGTCGCGGCCTTCGGCGCACCAGTTGTGCCGCTCGTGAACTGGATGTTGATCGGCGCATCGAATTCTACGTCTGAGGCAATTCGGTCCAGTGCGCGTAAGGAGCCTGAATCGGCACGGTCCACGACATCGCGGACTTTGAACATGCCCGGAACGTCCTCGTCTCCAAGCTGAATAACAAGGCGAAGCTCGGGCAGCCGCTCGGCCTGAAGACTGCCTGGTTTCGACGCCGCGAGTTCCGGCGCGAGCGACTGCACCATCGCAATATAGTCGCTGCTCTTGAACTGGGTTTCTGTGATCAGCGCTCGGCAGCCAACCTTGTTGAGCGCGTACTCGAGTTCCGTCGCCCGGTAGGCCGGATTGATATTGACCAGAATCAGGCCGGCATAAGCGCTGCCGAATTGAGCGATCAGCCATTCGGCGCGGTTGGTCGCCAGCATGCCGATGCGGTCGCCGGGTTGCAGGCCTGTCGTGAGCAGGCCTGCGGCCAACGCGCGGGCGCGTTCACGAAGCTCCTGCCAGGTCCAGCGGACCTGCTGATCGGGAACGACCAGCGCGTCGTAGTCCGGCCATCGAGCTGCCGCCCGGTCAAGTACTTCACCGACGGTCAGGCCCAGTAATGGTGGCCCGCCATCGCCACTCGCATAGCTGTGTCTGCGCTTCATGTTGTTATTCTCCTTCGCAGGATAATGATCGCAACTCCCGCCCGGCCGCTGCATTGGTACAAGTACAGACTTGATCGTCGCGATACGAAACCAAAAAAAGCCCGGCAAAAGCCGGGCCTTTTGAAAGAAAAAGCCCCGCAGTGGCGGGGCTTTTTTGTGTCGCGTGGGGCGATGATTTACATCATGCCGCCCATGCCACCCATGCCGCCCATGTCCGGCATCGGCATCGCCGCTTCGTCCTTGCGGCGCGTCAGCGACCATTGCTTCGGTCGTGAGTAACAAGCCCGAAACGGAGGCAGCGTTTTGCAGCGCGTACCGCGTGACTTTGGTCGGATCCAGGATACCTTCTTCGATCATGTCACCGTACTCACCGGTCGCCGCATTGTAGCCGTAGTCGCCCTTACCCTGGGCAACCGCGTTCAGAACGACACTCGCGTCGCCGCCCGCATTGCGCACGATCTGACGCAGCGGCTCCTGAACCGCACGCTTCAGGATGGCGATGCCGACGTTCTGGTCGTCATTGTCGCCCTTGAGCTTGCCGAGTGCAGCAACGGCGCGAATGAACGCAACACCGCCACCTGCTACGACGCCTTCTTCAACTGCGGCGCGTGTTGCATGCAGCGCGTCTTCAACGCGTGCTTTCTTTTCCTTCATCTCGATTTCGGTCGCAGCACCGACCTTGATGACTGCGACACCGCCGGAGA
The DNA here is from genome assembly GCA_963711285.1 of uncultured Gammaproteobacteria bacterium. Taxonomy (GTDB): domain Bacteria; phylum Pseudomonadota; class Gammaproteobacteria; order Steroidobacterales; family Woeseiaceae; genus UBA1847. The sequence goes on from CAVQDJ010000013.1 coordinate 630,616, forward strand.
GCTTGGCTACGCGCTCCTGCAGTTTCTCCTTGTCATAGTCAGATGAGGACTCCTCGATCTCGCGGTTGATCTGCTCTACGCGGCCCTTGATGTCCTCGCCACGGCCAGCACCGTCGATAATCGTGGTGTTCTCTTTCGAGATCTGGATCTTCTTGGCTTCGCCGAGATCCTCGATCGTCGCCTTCTCGAGCGACAAACCAACCTCTTCGGAGATGACCTGACCACCCGTCAATACCGCGACGTCCTGCAACATGGCTTTGCGGCGGTCGCCGAAGCCTGGTGCTTTGACGGCAGCAACCTTGACGATACCGCGAATGTTGTTCACGACGAGCGTCGCGAGCGCCTCACCTTCAACGTCTTCCGCAACGATGATGAGCGGACGGCCGGCTTTGGCAACACCTTCGAGAATCGGCAGCAGATCACGAATGTTCGAGATCTTCTTGTCGTATAACAGGATCAGCGGGTTTTCGTGCTCGACCTGCTGGCTCTCCTGATCATTGATGAAGTATGGCGACAGGTAACCACGATCGAACTGCATGCCCTCGACGACGTCGAGTTCGTTCGCCAGGCCAGATCCTTCTTCGACCGTAATGACGCCTTCTTTGCCCACTTTCTGCATGGCATCAGAGATGATCTCACCAACCTCTACATCCGCGTTTGCCGAGATGCTACCGACCTGTGCGATGGCTTTCGCGTCTTCGCAAGGTTTGGACAGCTTCTTCAGCTCCTCGACAATCGCTGCTGACGCTTTGTCGATGCCGCGCTTGAGGTCCATCGGATTCATGCCGGCAGCAACTGACTTCAGGCCTTCACGCAATACTGCTTGCGCCAGGACCGTTGCCGTCGTTGTACCGTCACCGGCGACATCAGACGTCTGTGAAGCAACTTCCTTGACCATCTGTGCACCCATGTTTTCAAACTTGTCTTCGAGTTCGATTTCCTTGGCGACCGATACACCATCTTTGGTGACGGTCGGCGCGCCGAAGCTCTTATCGAGCACGACGTTGCGGCCTTTCGGCCCCAAGGTTATTTTTACGGCGTTTGACAGAATGTTCACGCCTGCGAACATCTTCTGGCGCGCGTCGTCGCTGAAACGTACTTCTTTAGCAGCCATTTCTATTTCCTCTATTGATTTCTGGGGAGCGGCTCCTGCCGCTTTCCAATATTTAGTCTGGTTTGTGCAGGAATCGGGCGCTCAGGCGTCGATGACTGCCATGATGTCGTCTTCTTTCATCACCAACAGCTCGTCGCCGTCAACCTTGACTTCGGTGCCGGCATACTTGCCGAACAGCACCTTGTCACCGGCTTTGACATCGAGGGCGCGAACTTCGCCGGATTCGAGAATCTTGCCGTTACCAACTGCAATCACTTCACCTTTTATGGGCTTTTCTGCAGCAGCATCAGGAATGACGATTCCGCCGGGGGATGTGCGCTCTTCTTCCATGCGCTTTACGATGACTCGATCATGAAGCGGACGAATCTTCATGGGGTATATCTCCTGTAAACTGTTGATTTTTAACCGCCTTTAGCGGCGTATTGACCGCGCGCTGTTAGCACTCGGCCCTAAGGAGTGCTAATGATAGGGGCGGGCGGGCAAATTTCAAGCGTTTGCGCGAGGATTTGCCGCAAAAACCCGACCTGCGTCGATGACACGGCTCGCAACCCTCGGTATGCTGCGCCGCCCAAGCTATCAAATACCGTAACAAGTTGCGCCGATTCCCGGTCTATTTGACAGAATACGGCCCTCACAAAACGACCAGAGACGCTATGCGACCCAGCCCCTTTGCAGTCCGATTGACCGCATTACTTGCCGCCCTGACCTGTCTCGTGCCTGCCCTGGCCGCAGACGATGAGCCACTGCGCCCCGAGGAGGCCTATCGCTATGTCGTCGCCGATACCGGAGATGCAATCGAGATCGACTGGGCGATAGAGGACGGCTACTACCTGTATCGAAACAAGCTCGGCTTCGAAAGCGGGACCGACGGCGTCGCGCTGGGTGCGGCCGGAACTGCCCGAAGGCCTGATGCACGAAGATGAGTTCTTCGGCAAACAGCAAATCTATCGCGATCACTTCTACGTAACCGTGCCGTACACGATCGAGGGCCAGCGTCCGGAAACCGTGGAACTCGTCATCAGGAACCAGGGTTGCTGGGATGGCGGACTGTGCTATCCGCCGCAGGTCTGGACTGAAAACGTCAAGCTCAGGAAGACTGCCGGAGAGACGCCAAAACTCGACCTCGGGAGTGTCGGCGCTGCAAGCGGCGGGATGGGCGACTTCCCGCCGCCCGAAGAAGTCTTCTTTCCCGAGCTGTTTGCCGTCGACGGTAATACCGTCGACGTCGGTATTCGGGTCATACCGGGCTTCTATTTATATAAGGACAAGATTTCGGTCCGCTCGGTGAGCGACGGCGCTATGGCCGGGCAGCTCGACCTGCCGAAGGGCAAGATCAAGGTTGACGAGTTCTTTGGCGAATCCGAAGTCTATTTCGATGAAGTCATCGGCCGTCTGAGCGTCGCCCGGGCAACGCCCGCAGCCATGGACCTGGAACTGGAGGTCAACTATCAAGGCTGCGCCGAAGGCGGCCTTTGTTATTTGCCGCAGTCGCGAGTGCTGTCAGTGACCCTGCCAGAGGCCGCAGTCATCACCGATTTGTCGACGGTACGGCCGTCAGCGGATGAGCCAGTCTCGGAACAGGGGCGTCTCGCGGCAGCTCATCACCGATGCGAGCCTCGGCTGGGTCATCGTGACGTTTTTCGGTCTCGGCTTGCTGCTTGCTTTCACCCCCTGCGTGCTGCCGATGATTCCTATCCTGACGTCGATTATTGCTGGCGAAGGTGACAACACCAGTCCGATGCGTGGTTTCACGCTTGCGTTCAGTTACGTCATGGGAATGGCGCTCGTTTACACGGCTGCAGGTATTGCGGCCGCAGCTGCCGGAGCCCAGCTGCAGGCAACGTTCAATCAGCCCTGGGTACTGATCGTGTTCTCGGGTTTCTTCGTGCTGCTGGCAATGGCTATGTTTGGCGGCTATGACCTGCAGATGCCGAGCGGCATCCAGAGTCGTCTCGCGACAGTCAGCGGCAACCAGAAGAGTGGCACGACAGTTGGCGCCTTCGTTATGGGCGCGCTGTCAGCGCTTATTGTTACAGCATGTGTTGCGCCTGCGCTTATCGCAAGCCTGACCGTCATGGCCCAAACCGGGGACATGGTGCGAGGCGGGGCCGCTTTATTCGCGATGAGCCTCGGCATGGGCGCACCGCTTCTGGCCGTTGGCGCTGCGCAGGGCCACCTGTTGCCGAAAGCCGGCGGCTGGATGGTCGCCGTCAAGGCTGCCTTTGGCTTTATGCTGCTGGGCCTTGCGATCTGGATGCTGTCACGAATTCTGCCGGGCAGCGTAACGCTTGGGCTCTGGGCGGTACTTGTCTTCATGGCCGGCGTATTCATGGGTGGACTAACGACGCTGACACCCGAAGCATCTGGCATACAAAAAGCCGGCAAAGGATTCGGTTTCCTCGCAATTATTTACGGCGTGCTCTTGTTGATAGGCGCACTGACCGGCGGCAGCAACCCCATGAAACCGCTTGCGAGCGTCAACCTCGGCGGCGGCACGATGGTTGCCGAGAATGCGCACATCGAATTCCAGCGCATCAAGACCGTCGACGATCTCGATCGCGAGATCGCCGCAGCAGCAAACGCCGGCAAAACAGCTATGCTCGACTTCTATGCCGACTGGTGTGTGTCCTGCATCGAAATGGAGGAGTACACGTTCACCGATGCCGGTGTCCAGGCGGCTTTGTCGAACACGGTACTGCTGCAAGCCGACGTCACGAAGAACGACGCCGACGACCAGGTATTACTCGAGCGATTTGGCGTCTTTGGACCACCAACCATTATTTTCTTTGGCACGGATGGCCAACAGCGCCACGGCTACGAAGTCGTCGGTTATATGAAAGCAAAGGACTTTAGCGAGCACGTGCAAAGCGCGTTTGCTGCACCGGCAAACCTGACCGCACAAAAAGAATAACAAGTCGCCCGAATTGCGGGCTCCAACAAAAGGGCGAAGATTCGTGCAGAGATCATTTCTAGTATTCGCGATAGCACTCATCGCGCTTAGCGCTGGTGTGCTGGTTTACAGAACTCAAATGCCGGCTGTAGAGCCGCCGCCGACGAGTGCTCCGGAGCCGGCTGCGGTCGAAATCGTGACGGAACCCGTCTATCCGTCATTTGTGCTTCCCGACATCGACGGCGTTGAGCGCGACATTGCCGAATGGACTGGCAAGCACCGGCTCCTGAACTTCTGGGCCACCTGGTGCGCCCCCTGCCGCCGCGAGATTCCGCTGCTCAAGACGTTTCAGGAAGAGCATGGCGACGACTTCGTGGTGATCGGCATTGCCGTCGATTTTCCCGAAGAGGTGGCGGCATACGCCGAAGCCGCCGAGTTCAATTACCCGATACTCGTTGGGCAGGAAGATGCCATGGCGGTTGCGGAGACATCAGGCATCGAGTTCATCGGCATGCCGTTTACAATGATCGTCGGTGCCGACGGCGAATTACTCAACACCCACACCGGGGAGATACTCGCCGAGGATCTCGAACACATCGTCGATGTACTCAAGATGCTCGATACGGGCGAAATCGACAAGGATGGCGCACGAGCGGCACTCGACGCTCTGTAAAACTTGCCCGAAAGTCCCTGAAAAGGGTTAGAATTGCGGCCATCTTCGGCAAACTGGCTAGCAACAGCGCAAAATGGCGGATTTTCTCCTCCTCAATGGCCCCAACTTGAACCTGCTCGGCTCTCGAGAGCCCGAGGTTTACGGCGCGACACGTCTCGACGATATAGAGGCGAACTGCATCGACGTGGCCGGGGAACTCGGCCATTCGCTGGTTTGCTTCCAGAGCAACGCCGAGCACGAACTCATTGATCGGGTTCAGCAGGCCGCTGAGGACGGTATCAACTTCATCATTTTCAATCCCGGTGCATTCACGCATACGAGCATCGCAATTCGCGATGCTTTTTTGGCGGTCGGGATCCCGTTTATCGAAATACATTTAAGCAATACCTTCGCGCGCGAGGAGTTTCGCCATGGCAGCTACTTCAGCGATATCGCAGAGAGTTGCCTGTTTGGCTTTGGGGCCTACGGCTATGAACTGGCGCTGTATGCTGCCAGCCGGCACGTAGAGAATGCCGAGGAAGAGTGATGGACATAAGAAAAGTAAAGAAACTGATTGAGTTACTGGATGAATCGGGCATCGCCGAGATCGAGATCACCGAGGGGGAAGAGTCGGTCAGAATCAGTCGCTATTCCCAAAACGCGCCCGTTGCCGCGCCAGCGCCTGTCGCGGTGGCTGCGCCGGCACCAGTCGCGCCTGCGGTCGCCACTCCGGCGGCAGCGCCGCCGCCAGAGCCCGAAGATGATGGCTACATGGTCACGGCACCGATGGTTGGAACCTACTATGCGTCATCGTCACCTGGCGCTGCGCCCTACGTGCAGGTTGGCGATCGCATTAACGAGGGCGACACGCTGTGCATTATCGAAGCAATGAAGATGATGAACCAGATCGAAGCCGACGCCTCCGGTGTCGTCAAATCAATTCGCGTGCAGAACGGTGAACCGGTCGAATATGGCCAGACCCTGTTCGTTATCGATCAGCGTCAGGCCGACTAGACGGGTTTCGCTAACATGCTGGAAAAAATCGTAATAGCCAATCGCGGCGAAATCGCCCTGCGTATTCAGCGCGCATGTAAAGAGATGGGCATCAAGACCGTTGCCGTGTACTCCAGCGCGGACAACAACCTCAAACACGTGTTGCTTGCCGACGAAACTGTTTGCATTGGCCCGGCGCCATCCACCGAGAGCTATCTGAATATGCCTGCGATCATCAGCGCCGCCGAGGTCACTGATGCTGTCGCAATTCACCCGGGCTACGGCTTTCTCTCGGAAAATGCTGATTTTGCCGAACGCGTCGAGTCAAGCGGCTTCACGTTTATCGGACCGCCGTCGAGCGCGATTCGGCTCATGGGCGACAAGGTCTCGGCCATTCAGGCCATGAAGTCCGCCAGCGTGCCCTGCGTGCCGGGTTCGGACGGGCCACTCGGCGAAGACGCTGACGAAAACCTCAGAATGGCGCGCGACATCGGCTATCCGATCATCATAAAGGCATCAGGGGGTGGTGGCGGCCGTGGCATGCGGGTTGTACACGCCGAAGCGTCATTGATTGCAGCGATAACCGTGACCAAAGCCGAAGCACGGGCTGCGTTCGACAACGACGTTGTGTACATGGAGAAATTTCTCGAACACCCGCGCCACGTTGAGTTTCAATTGCTCGCGGATCATCACGGCAACGCAGTATATCTCGGCGAACGCGACTGCTCGATGCAGCGCCGGCATCAAAAAGTCATCGAGGAAGCGCCTGCGCCCGGCATTACCGAAGAACAACGTAAGCGCATCGGCGAGCGCTGTGTCAAAGCGTGTCAGGAAATCGGCTACCACAGCGCCGGCACCTTCGAGTTCCTTTACCAGGACGACGAGTTCTATTTCATCGAAATGAACACGCGACTGCAGGTGGAGCACCCTGTGACCGAAATGATCACTGGCGTCGATATCGTCCGGGAACAGCTTTCGATTGCCGCCGGCGAGCCGCTAAGCATCAAACAGGACGACATCCGCATTCAGGGCCACGCCATCGAGTGTCGCATCAACGCTGAAGACCCGAAGACATTCATGCCGTCGCCAGGCCTGATAAGCCTTTACCACGCGCCGGGTGGGCCTGGCATTCGCGTCGACAGCCACATATACAGTGGTTACAAGGTGCCACCCTATTACGACTCGATGATCGGCAAACTGATCGCCCACGGCGGCGATCGCGACGTGGCCATCGCGCGTATGAAAAACGCACTGGCCGAGATTGTCATCGAGGGCATCAAGACCAACGTGCCGCTGCACCAGGAGATTTTTCAGCACGCCGCGTTTCAGGCGGGCGGAACCGATATTCACTATCTGGAGAAACGTCTCGGTCTAGTGTGATCGGGAGCACGCCGGACAAACGATGGATTGGCGACAATTTGTCATGGATCTTGAAACGCTGAATCCGGACAGAGTCGAAGAGGTGTTCGTGCGTAACGGCGCGCAATCAATAACGTTCACTGACGCCGGCAACCGGCCCGTGCTCGAGCCCGCGCCGGGTGAAACGCCGATGTGGCAGGATATGTGCATCACGGGACTGTTTTCACCGGAGGTCGACCTCGGCTTGCTGCAGGATGATCTCAGAGCATCACTCGATGTCGACGTCCTGCCTGCATATGAGGTCGCGGAACTCGAGGATCGCGCCTGGGAGCGCGAATGGCTCAAAGACTTCGGTCCGATGCGGTTCGGCAAGCGACTCTGGGTTCTTCCGGGCGAGACGAATGCAGACGCTGACGATGCCGCCATCGTTCGCCTCGACCCGGGCCTTGCTTTTGGCACGGGCACGCACGCGACGACGGCGCTGTGTCTCGAGTGGCTGGACGCGCAAGAATTGGACGGTTTGACCATACTCGACTACGGCTGCGGTTCGGGAGTCCTCGCGATCGCCGCATTGAAACTGGGATGTGGAAATGCCGTTGCGATGGACGTCGATCCGCAAGCACTGACGTCGACGCTTGCCAACGCGCGCCACAACGACGTCGAACAGCACATGATCGTGACCAGTAACGCAGATACCATTCACGGTCGGTTCGATGTCGTCGTCGCGAACATTCTTGCGGGCCCGATTATCGAGCTTGCCGGGCAGATCGCCGGCCGCGTCGAAAGCGGTTGTTTGCTGGCCTTATCCGGCATACTCTCCGAGCAGGTCGATGATGTGCTAACTGCGTACCGCCCCTGGATCGCGTTCGATGTACCGGCACTCCGGGAACAAGGTGGGCAGACCTGGGCACGATTGACCGGTCGAAGGATCGAGGGCTGAGCGATGTACACCCAGTGCCCTGAATGCGGCGTCGCATTTAACGTCACAGCAGAGGTTTTGAAGCAAGCGGCAGGCCAGGTGCGCTGCGGCGGCTGCGGCGTTGCGTTCAATGCGCTCGACTTTCTTTCCGAAGAGAAACCTGCAGCGCCGGTTCAGTCGGAGCCGGAGCAGCAGCTTGCCGAACCGGCACCCGATGAGCCGGTGGAACTGGAACCTGTCACGGCACCAAAAACAATATCTGCGGCACAAAGTGCGGCTCTTTTAAAAACGCTCGACGAACTCGCCGGATCGGACATCCGCATCGAGGATACGGGTATTGAGTGGCGCGTCCTGAACGAGGATGAAGAAGCGGCAGCACTCGATGACGCTTCGGCCGAGAAAGCATTATCCGACGAAGCGTCGGCCGAAGCATTGCTCGAGGGTTCATTCAAGCCGAAAGACGAGGTCGTCACCGAGGATGCGAGTAACGCTGAGGCGCCCGAGGCCGTCGAAGAGATGCGCTTCGATGACAACACGCCTCTGCCGGAAGATTTTAATTTTGAAAGTGCAGCTTCCGCTCCGGCCAGCCCGCCAGTTGTTGATGAGCGCGAGCCGACTCCGGAACCTGCCGCCACCCAGGTAGACCTTGCGTTCGGCGATCCGGACGAGTGGGAAGACCTGCTCGGTGATCTGATCGAGCCGGCCGTGCCGGAAGCACCTCAGTCCGCGGAACCCGACCTGGAGGACCGCGGGGAACCGGGGCCAGAGCAGCCCGAGCCCGACGAGCTGAAGCAGATCGATGCGGCTGACGAGCTCAGGGCCGTGGCGGAAGAACCCGTCTGTACCGAGGACGTCGCGCCCGACCAGCCACTCGACATGGACACGCAGTTTGCCATTCAGGCCGAAGCGATGGGTATCGACCTGAGTGGCTTACATGCGACCGCGGGCGAGGAGCCCGCAGAAGACGAACTCAAGGAAACACTTCAGGACCATTCGAGCGGGGAGACGTCGATCGAAGAGGACTTGATCTCGGCGGCGTTCGAGGCCGAGGCAGCGCAGCGCGAAGACACCATGGAGGTACAAGTACTAGAGCCGTCGGAAATCGCCGAGCTGGAGGCGCTTGAGCTCGAGGCGCTTGCGGCAGAGTCACCGGCTGGGCCTGGGGCCGTCGACGAAGAGCTGGAGCTGGCTGAGCCTCACAACCTCGACGAAGAGCTGGAGCTGGCTGAGCCTGAGACCTTGGACAAAGAACTGGAACCCGCCGTCAAAGCAGCCGAAAAAGACGAGATTCCCGCCGACGAAGAACAGGGCGAACCAATCGAAATCGAGCTCGACGAGGATATGGTGCTGGAAGAAGCCGAGCGCAGAAGCGATGTAGAAGAGATCGCCCGGCCGTTCGACGACAAGGTCGAGGAAGTCATCGAGACTATGTCGGCTTCGCTGGAGGATGAAGCTGCTGAATCCGAAGTCGAAGACGCCAGCGACGAGCATGTGGTTCCGGAGATGAGCGAGGAGGAAAAGACGATCAACATGATGATCGACGCGGAACTCTTCAATATCGCGGTTGAAGACGAGGACGGTTTCGCCTCCACTATCGTTCAGATCAAGCCGAATATAAAAGTCGAGGAAGAAGTCGACGACAACAAAGAGAAGGTCGCGCAGAAGAAGAAAAAGACATTCAAGAGACCGCCGATCGTCGAGACGATCATCATGGAAGGAAACACCGTGCGCGGCGAGCTCGGCGACGAAGACAAACTGCCGCAATTCGACAGCCCGCGTGTTTCATTACCGCCGCAAACGGAAACCGACAACTATATGCGACGCCGCGCGACGGACCGACCGAGCGGAGGCATGATCGGGGGCGCTGCAGTATTGCTCATTCTGCTTGTGCTGCAAGCTGTGCATCAATCCCGTGAGGCTTTGGCAACCATGCCGGCATTCAATCGCGCCGTCGGGCCCGTCTACCGCATGCTCGGCAAGCCGCTAACGCCAATGTGGGATATTTCGGGCTGGCGGTTCGAGGCGACCAAGGGCAGCACGGACGAGAGCGATGAGCTGCTAACGATCTATTCACGCGTCGGTAACGAATCTGAGCAAGGGTTGCCCTACCCACTCGTGCACGTATCGCTCACCGACCGATTTGAGGAAATTATTGGCAGCCGCGTGCTCGAACCCGCGCAATACCTTGCCGCTGATGCCGATCCGCGAAAACTCGTGCCGCCCGGCAACACGTTCAATGCCATAATCTCAATCGCATCCCCCGCCGCCGAGGCGATCGGATTCAAGCTTAACGTCTGTTATCGGCTGGCTAGCGGGCAGCTGCGCTGCGCGCTCGAAGACTTCAAGTGAGGATTGGGCCGTTCGAACTCGCGAGCCCTTTTCTGCTCGCACCGATGGCTGGCGTTAGCGACGCGCCGTTCCGCCGTCTGTGCCGTCGCTTCGGGGCCGGCATGACAACCTCGGAAATGACGACGGCCGACACAAGCCTTTGGCAAACAGCTAAATCGCGACACCGCCTGGACCTTGACCTCGACGCTGAGCCAGTCGCGGTGCAAATTGCGGGATCAGAACCTCAACAGCTTGCGATCGCCGCCAGAGCCTGCGTGGAGCGCGGCGCTCAGATCATCGACATCAACATGGGCTGCCCTGCAAAGAAAGTCTGCAGCAAACTCGCCGGTTCAGCGCTCCTGCAGGACGAAGAACTCGTCGCGGACATCCTTACGGCCGTCGTCGCTGCAGTCGACGTGCCGGTGACGCTGAAAATTCGCACGGGCTGGGACCCGGAGCACCGCAATGGCCCGGTCATTGCCAGAATTGCCGAACAAAGCGGCATTCAGGCGCTCGCCGTCCACGGCCGCACCCGCGCATGTCGTTATCAGGGCGAAGCGGAGTACGAAACGATTGCGCAGATCAAGGACGCGATCTCGATTCCGGTGATTGCAAACGGCGATATCACCACTCCGGAGAAGTCGCTTGAAGTTTTGCGGCTAACTAATGCAGACGCCTTGATGATCGGTCGCGGCGCTCAGGGTCGGCCGTGGATATTTCAAGAACTTATGAGTTACATGCAAAACGAGTCCGTATTTTCCCCGCTAGAAAAAAATGAATTGCGTGATACTATAATCGGCCACCTAAAAGATATGCACCGGTTCTATGGGGATTCGACCGGTGTTCGGGTGGCTCGAAAGCATCTGACCTGGTACTGCAATCATCTTGCAAATGCCGATGATTATCGTTACCGGGTTGTGCGCGTCGACGGCGCAGCAGAACAGCTTAGACTGACGCAGGAATACTTCGACCAGTATCACGGAGGTGTTTCTCAAGCAGCGTAGGCACAACAGGATTTGATCAACGTGGCCCAGAAGAAAAACAAGAAGAACGCCTCACTAAAAGCCTCGAAAAGCAGCAAACCACTGCACAAGCACACTGAAGACGCACTTAACCAGTATTTCAAAGCCCTCAATGGCGATCGCCCGGGGGATCTGTACGATCTCGTCATGGGTGAGGTCGAAAGGCCATTGTTCAAAGCCGTCATGGACTACACTGACGGTAATCAGAGCCAGGCCGCCGGCATTCTCGGCATCAACCGCGGTACGCTGCGCAAGAAACTCCGGACCTATTCTCTGATTCACTAATATTTTTATTCTTTTTATACACTTACCCCAGGTGATTCGATGTTGACGGTGCGGCGAGCGCTCATCAGCGTGTCCGACAAGCGTGGCTTGATCCCCTTCGTTGCTGGTCTGAGAGAGATCGGCGCAGAAATTCTCTCGACCGGCGGCACCTGCCGTGCCCTGCGTGAGGCCGGTATAGACGTGACCGAGGTTGCCGAAAAGACCGGCTTCCCCGAGATCATGGATGGCCGGGTTAAGACCTTGCACCCGACGATCCACGGCGGCCTTTTAGGACGTCGCGGTACCGACGAGGCCGTGATGGAAAAGCACGGCATCGAGCCGATCGACCTGCTTGCCGTAAATCTCTATCCATTCGAACAGACGATCGCGCGTAATGACGCGACGATCGACGACGCGATAGAAAACATCGACATTGGCGGCCCGGCCATGATTCGGGCGGCATCGAAAAACCATGACGGTGTTGCCGTGGTTGTCGATCCTGATGACTACGACAGCGTGCTCGAGTCGCTGCAGAAAAACGAGCTGTCACTCGAGACCCGACGACGCCTCGCCGCAAAAGCCTATGCGCATACAGCGAGTTACGATACGGCGATTGCCAGATACCTGTCGAACTCGCTGGGCGACGACCCGCTGGGCGATCACATTCTTTACGCGGGCAAGCTCGTGCAAAAGATGCGTTACGGCGAGAACCCACACCAGGATGCGGCTTTCTACATCGATCAGCAGGCACCCAGAGGCTCACTCGCCACGGCAGAGCAACTGCAGGGCAAGGCACTGTCTTATAACAACATTGCCGACAGTGACGCGGCGCTCGAGTGTGTCAGGCAATTCGCTGCGCCAGCCTGCGTCATCGTCAAGCACGCCAATCCCTGCGGCGTCGCCGTTGCCGCGAGCATCCTCGAAGCCTACGAGAAAGCGTTCAAAACTGACCCGACGTCCGCGTTCGGCGGCATTATCGCGTTTAATCAGGCACTTGACGCGACGACCGCGAAAGCAATCATCGACAGGCAATTCGTCGAGGTCATCGTCGCGCCGGGTATCGACGCCGATGCCGCGGCCGTGCTTAGCGAGAAGAAGAACGTGCGCGTACTCAGGACCGGTGACTGGGAAGGTTCGACAGCCGGCTTCGACTTCAAAAAAGTCTCGGGCGGCCTGCTTGTGCAGGGCAGCGACTATGGCACGATTGCGGCCGACGACCTCAAGGTCGTCACTGAAAAGGCACCGACCCCCGAGCAGATCGAGGACATGCTGTTTGCCTGGACCGTCGTCAAATACGTCAAATCCAATGCAATTATCTTCTGCAAGGACAAAATGACGATTGGCGTCGGAGCCGGCCAGATGAGCCGCGTCTACAGTACGAAAATCGCTGCCATCAAAGCGGCCGACGAAGGACTCGATGTCAACGGGTCGGTAATGGCGTCAGACGCGTTCTTCCCGTTTCGTGACGGCATCGACGCCGCCGCCGAGACCGGCATCGGGGCAATCATTCAGCCTGGCGGCTCGATGCGTGACGCCGAAGTCATTCAGGCAGCAAACGAACACGGCCTGGCGATGGTGTTTACCGGCATGCGGCACTTCCGCCATTAAGGTAGTTTAGGTCAATGAAAGTCCTGGTCATCGGCAGCGGCGGGCGCGAACATGCACTGGCGTGGAAGTGTGCCCAATCGCCCGACGTTGAAAACGTTCTTGTCGCGCCGGGTAATGCCGGGACGGCGCTGGAACCCAAAGTCCGCAACGTTGCTGTTTCATCCGACGACATCGAAGCACTCGCCGCGCTCGCCCGGTCCGAAGCCATTGGCCTGACGATCGTGGGGCCCGAGGCGCCGCTCGTTGCCGGCATCGTCGACCGATTCAATGAACTCGAGCTGCCCTGCTTCGGCCCGAGCGCTGCGGCCGCGCAGCTCGAAGGCTCGAAAGCATTTACGAAAGATTTCCTTGCCCGGCACGACATTCCGACGGCAGATTACCGAAACTTCAGCGAACTTGAGCCGGCGCTCGACTACATCCGCGAACAGGGCGTGCCAATCGTGATCAAGGCCGACGGCCTCGCGGCCGGCAAAGGTGTGATCGTTGCGATGACGGTCGAAGAGGCCGAACAAGCCGCCACCGACATGTTATCGGGCAACAAGTTCGGCGACGCGGGCGCGTGCATCGTTGTCGAAGAATTTCTCGACGGCGAGGAAGCCAGCTTTATCATTATTACGGACGGCACGAACATCCTGCCGATGGCCACCTCACAGGACCACAAGGCCCGCGATGAAGGCGACGTTGGCCCCAACACGGGCGGCATGGGCGCCTACTCGCCGGCGCCCGTTGTGACACCCGAAGTCGAGCAACGAATCGTGGACAACGTGATAAAGCCGACCCTCGACGGCATGAAAGCTGACGGCAATGAGTACCTCGGCTTTCTTTACGCGGGCCTCATGATCATGGCCGATGGCACGCCGAAGGTGATCGAATTCAACTGCCGCATGGGCGACCCGGAAACCCAACCGATTATGGCGCGCCTGCGGTCCGACCTCGTCGCTATCTGCAAAGCAACGCTCGACGGCACGCTCGGCGAGCAGGAAGCAGCTTGGGATTCCCGTGCATCGCTCGGCGTCGTGATGGCGGCAGGCGGTTATCCGGATAGCTACTCCAAGGGCAACATCATTTCGGGGCTCGGCGATGCCGACAGTGATTCGCAAAAAGTGTTTCATGCCGGGACGGCACGCGCCGATGACGACATCGTAACGAGCGGTGGCCGCGTGCTGTGCGTTGTAGGCCTCGGCGACACGGTCGAACAGGCGGCGGCGCGGTCATACGACGCCGTGGAGAAGGTCAATTGGGAGGACGCATATTTCCGGAAGGACATCGGTCACCGCGCGATCGCGCGAGAAAGAGGCTAGTCCCGCCGTGATCACGGTAGCCGAAGCACGCGACGCCATCCGCGGCGCTATGCCGGCTTTCGATACCGAGGCCGTTCCGGTCGACGAGGCAAACGGACGCATCCTGCGACAGAGTGTAGTCGCCGAGCGCGACCAGCCGCCGTTTGATCGCGTGATGATGGACGGTATCGCGATCAACTACGGCGACTTTGATGCCGGCACGCGGAAATTCCCGATACAGTCGACGCAGCACGCAGGAGACGAACAGCAATCCCTGCGCGCCGGTAATTGCATCGAAATCATGACCGGCGCGTCGTTGCCGGATAACGCCGACTGCATCGTGCCTGTCGAGCGCATCACCGTGACGCATGGAGTCGCCGAGATCGAAGCCGGCTACGAGGCCGAGGAGCGCCAGTTCATCCACCCCCGGGCATCGGACCATGCAAAAGACACCGAGCTGCTAATGCCGGGCACACGCATTTCGCCGATGGATGTCGCGATCATCAATTCCTGCGGATTGACCGAGGTCGAGGTTGCCAGATCGCTGGTCGTGCGCGTTATTTCAACGGGCAATGAGCTTGTCCCCGCGGGGGAATCGATCGAGCCGCATCAAATCCGTATGTCCAACGGCCCGGCTATCATTGCGATGCTCGGCCAACATGGTTACACCACGAGCGAACACGACCACATCAAGGATGACCTGGCATCACTCAGGGAACGCATTGGCATCCATCTCGACGAGGCCGATGTACTTGTGCTGAGTGGCGGAGTCTCGATGGGCAAGGCCGACTACCTGCCGCAGGTGCTCGCGGATCTCGGCGTCGAAGTCGTGTTTCACAAGATCAGCCAACGACCGGGCAGGCCTATGTGGTTCGGTATCGGGCCGACCAAACAGGCAGTATTCGCCCTGCCCGGCAATCCTGTATCGACGCTCGTCTGCTGCAGGCAATACGTGATCCCGGCTCTTGATACAGCATCGGGATTAGCCGAGCGCCCGCCGGAGTTTGCATCACTCGCACAGGATGTGACGTTCATGCCAAAACTGACTTGCTTTCTTCCTGTCAGGCTTGTCTCGAGTGTCGGCGGTCCGGTACTGGCGATGCCCGTGCACACGAATACGTCCGGCGACTTCGCATCGCTGTCGGGCACTGATGGCTATGTTGAACTCGCGCTCGAGAAATCGAATTTCCCGACGGGCGCAGCAGCACCCTTACATCGCTGGTAAAACGAAAACAAATACAGACAATCCGCAACGATCTGGGGCAAAATTATGTGATGACACGGCGCGGCAGCTGACAACGAGCTGCAGACGACAGGGGACACTCAAATACATCATGAAAATTGCAAATGCAGTTCTTTTATTTTCTTTCTACGTGCTTGGCCAAATTGCTCATGCCGGTGCCTGGGACATGGGACCATTCGACAACGATGATGCGTTGGATTGGGTATACGAGCTAGAGGCCAGCAATGACCTCTCGGCTGTTAAGGCAGCTTTGAGCGCTGCTGCTAATCAAGGCGCCTACATTGAGGCGCCCACGGGATCAGCCGCAGTTGCCGCAGCGGAAGTGGTCGCCGCTTTGTTGGGAAGAGCACACCCGCAGTTACCACCTGAAGTCGCGTCATGGGTTGACGGCCGCACCCTTGCCAAAGACGACGCGCTTGTTGAGCTGGCGAGAACAGCAATTGCCCGCGTGCAGGACCCCGCCGAATCTGAGCTGGCCGAATTATGGTCAGAGTCGCCGGAGTCGCTCTTGGAGTGGCGATCAAGTCTTTCCGATCTTGATGGACGCCTGCAGTAAAGTTGCTTAACGGCGCGCCGCATAGTTGCCGGCTGGTAACGCGCGTCACTCGCCTTGCAGCCGCAATGCGCCGCGTAAATAGCTTAGAATCTAGCGGTCGATGACTCAGCGCCCGAAAAAATCGTGAAAAACTGCAATCAGTGCGGCAAGTGCTGCAAGCACTATGCTGACGGCGGTCTATCGGCAACCGCACGAGAGATAGACTGGTGGGAAGCTAACAGACCAGACATCTTCAGTTATGTAAGCAATGGGGAAATCTGGATAAGCCCGATCACGGGCAAACAATTGGTGAGTTGCCCGTGGCTGCAAAAACTACCGAACCAACACAAGTATATCTGCCGCATCTATCACGACCGTCCAGAGGACTGCAGGCACTATCCTGTCGATATCGATCAGATGGTCAGGGATCAATGCGAGATGCTCGAAGCCAGGGATCTTGATAACCCGAAGCGGGCGCAGAGAAAGCTGGACGAAATCATGTCTGATAGCCGCCCTCCAGTGATCCGGTAGCACCCGCGTGCGGCGATGGGTGGGCAGATGGATTATTCTTGTCGGTGTAGTTCACTGTATTGTCGGGGTTGTAATTTTCATCGAACCTCTTACCGGTATCGTTCGTGACGGCATTTGGAACGCTGTAGATGGTCACCCGGGGAGGCCCCTGGCCTTCTGGTTCGAATTTGTGGGATTTCTCACCATTTTGTTCGGGGCAATGATTGATCAATTCGAATTAAGGCAGCAGGAATTTCCTGCTTTTTTGGGCTATGGCTTTCTGCTACTCACCGTACTCGGCATAATCACGATGCCGATCGGCGGTGGCTGGCTCATGCTTCCCGCTGCCATCGCTTTGTTGTTAAAGCTGAAGAATCCTCGACGGTAGGTCGCCTAAACCATGCTCCTTCTCGCTGCATTTCTTGTCGTAGGAATCGGCATCGCCCACTCCTTCCTGGGTGAGCGGTACATCCTGACGCGGCTGCTTCGACAGCCGCTTCCGAAACTCTTTGGTGATGGCAGCTTCACAAGACAGACCGTTCGGTTCGCATGGCACATTACAACAATAGCCTGGTTCGGGTTTGCAGCCCTTCTTGTTCTGCTCTATTTCGGTCATGCGACGCGACCGAACCTGCTCATTGCGCTAGGCAGCACATTCGCGATAAGTGCGCTTGTGGCTCTGATTGCGAGCCGTGCAAAACATCTATCTTGGTTGGTGTTCGGCGCGATCTCTGTCATCTGTTTTGTATTTGCCTGGCAGGAGATACAGGAGTTTCTCGCTATTGACGCTTGCCTGGATTCGGGCGGCAGTTTCGACTATCAAACGCATGCCTGCGATTTCGAGGTTTCGCACCCGCCGAGCTAGCATCGATCGGCTGCGGTGCCGAATAGCCGCCCTCCGGCATAAGAGATTTCCCTTATGCAGTAGCCCGTTATATTCGAATATGCTAATGCACGAAATACGCGGAGGTAACAACGATGAACCTACTGGATTTTGCGAGGCGGCCCTGCCCTGATCGTCTCTATTGGCATATTCGTCGTCGGCGCTCTGTGGCGGCTGCTGTTCCTGCTGCGTATGAAAAAGCGCGTCGACAAATCCGAGCCCAGAGGCGGCAACGAGCGCTTTGGGGGCCTCTGGATGATTGCCTCTCGCAGCATCAACCACGGCCCGCTCACTGACCGGATCAAAGCCCCGATCGCCAATGCGTATCTCATGCACCTCGTACTGGCAATCGTGATCTTTGCCGCCCAGGGTCACATCGAGCTGGTTGAGAACACCTTCGGTTTTGGCTGGCCGGCCCTGCCGGCACTTGCCGTGCGAATCTCCACCGCTGTGCTACTGGCAACGATTGCCGTAACGGTCTATCGGCGGCTGCGGCACCCGGTACTCAAGATGCTGTCGAACTTCGACGACTGGTTCTCCTTGCTTGTAACAGCTCTCGTTGTCGCAACCGGACTGATCGCCGGCATGGCCGCTGAGCCAAAAGACACGCTCATCGCTGTGCATATTCTCTCGTTCGATTTGCTGCTGATCTGGTTCCCGTTCGGCAAACTCATGCACGCATTTCTCATTTTCGGCTCTCGTTACGCGACGGGTGTCGCTTTCACTCACAAGGGAGCACGAGTATGAGCGACGTCACGCAGAAACATCCGCTCGAAACGGACAAGGAACGTTTCGGCATCCAGAAACCCGAAGCACGCTTTGACCGGCAGGGAGACATGTCCGATGACGAGCGCGTCACCAAAGCGATGGAGAACTTCGCCAAGGACATCAATCGCACGACAGCAACCTACATGGAGTCGTGCATGCACTGCGGCGTATGCGCTGAAGCCTGCCAATATTACATTCAGACCGAAGACCCGAAGTACACACCTGTCTGGAAACTCGAGGTGTTCAAACAGGCCTACAAGCGCGAAGCGAGTCCGTTCGCGTTTTTCTATCGCCTTTTCAACTTCAAGAAAGAGGTGACGGTCAAGCAACTCGAGGAGTGGCAGGAACTACTGTACGACTCCTGCACCATGTGCGGTCGTTGTTCACTGGTTTGCCCAATGAGCATCGATATCGCGACGCTTATCGGCCAGGCACGTCACGGCATGTTCCAGGCAGGGCTTGTACCGCATGAACTGCACGCGGTAGCAGAGCGAGCGGAAGTCGAGGGAAGCCCGCTTGGCGCGATTCCGAGCGTGTTCGAAGACCGTGCGGAGTGGATGGCAGACGAACACGAAACCGACGTCTACATCGACAAAGAAAAAGCCGATGTCCTCGTCACGATGTCGTCCATCGAGATCATGAAGTATCCGAATGCGATTGGCGCTACGGCCAGGATTTTGAATGCCTTGGGTGAGGACTGGACGTTTCGCACCGACGGTTACGAGGCGACTAATTTCGGCATGATGTCGGGGAATGTCGAGTGGCAGAAACACTCAACGATGAAGATTATCGATACGGCCGTCGCGTGCGGTGCGAAGCTGGTGCTGCTCCCTGAATGCGGTCACGCTTACGGCGCGCTGCGCTGGATGGGTGCGGCCATGTATGGCAAGCCCTTACCGTTTAAAGTCATGCATATTTCAGAGTACCTGGCGGACGTAATTGAGTCAGGTCGACTGAAGGTCAAAAAAGTCGACCAGACCGTCACTTTTCACGACCCCTGCCAGGTCTCGCGGCGCGGCGGCGCAACGCAGGCGCCGCGCACGGTCATGAAAGCGCTCGGAGTCGATCTGCAAGAGATGACGCCGGGCGCCGATGACAATTGGTGCTGCGGCGGCGGTGGCGGCGTTGTCACGATCCATCGCGCAGACGAGCTACGGTACAAGGTGTTCGAGCTGAAAATGGACCAGGTCGAGAAGACCGGCGCAAAAACGGTTCTGTCGACTTGCTCAAATTGCCGTCAGAGCTTCAATGACGCGAAAGAGCATTTCGACTGGGACAAGAATATCGACAGCCTGCTGGAACTGGTTGCCGACAACATTATCGAAGACGAGTGACATGGCTTTATAATCGGTGCATGCCCATACCGAGTACGCGCACCGAGCTCACCGATCTCGTCGGCTCGACTTTTGCAAAGTTGCAGGTCGAAATCGAAGCTGCGGGTCCACGCGCCGGCAGCCTGCCTTGCGTCGACGACTGGACCGTCAAAGATTTGTTAGCCGTTAGGGTCTGGTGGACCGAGCATGTCATTGACTGGATCGAGGCGGGCTTGCGGGGCGAGACTCCCGTGACGCCGGCGGAGGGATATCGATGGCGCGAGACGCCACACCTCAACGCCGACATCGTCAGAAAATCCCGGCGCGAATCCTACCGATCCCTTCGCACCCGCTTGCAGCATGCCTTCGAGCGCGTAATGGATACGATTGACTCGCTGGATGACAGACAGCTGCTCGGAGTGGGCGCCTTCGCCTGGGCCGGCAAATACCCCATTTCACGTTGGCTCTCCATAAACACGGCCAGACAATACACGACCGCACGCTCATTCATCCGGCGAGCTTTGAAAGAACACCGTAAGATCCAGACTTCGCGGAGTGGCAATGGTTCGAGGAATTCTCAGTAATGTCCGACCCGACAAAGTTTGATCCATCAACCCACACAATTGGACTCAGTCGCGAATTGCTGGCCTCGAAAGTCAGGGAGCAGCCGGATCCGCCGATTCCGGTAGACGGCGTGACCTTTGGCGTCGCAACGATGTCAGAGAATTCTCCCCACGGCGGTGAGATGCACCCGGATGGCGACGAGATTCTCTACCTTATTTCCGGCAAGGCCAGAGTTGTTCTTCTCGACGACCCGGATCGCAATATCGAGTTGGACCCCGGCGATGGCATGGTTGTGCCAAAGGGCGTTTGGCACCGCGTCGACATTCTCGAGCCGTGCCAGATCGTCTATGTCACGCCCGGGCCGAACAACGAGTTTCGGCCTTTGGATCTTGCCCACGAGGAAAAATAGGATTCACATGTTGAACACACCGCCCTATGCAGCGCTTCTCGCGTTTGGCGTTTGCCGGCGCGGATTACGAATCATTGAAGGCGCGATTGTTGACCGGTTAAAGGTGGAACAAAATGGACTATAGAAAATATGGCATTATTTCTGGCGTTTTCTTCTTGCTCATCGCACTGGCACACTTGTATCGAGTCGCCGCTAGTTTGCCGGTTCAGGTGGAAGACTTCATGATTCCGATGTGGGCATCGTGGGTCGCCACGGTGGTAACCGCTGTTCTCGCGTTTTGGGGATTCAGAATCGCGCGGCAAAAATAGGCAGCAAAGGAGGTAAGGTGCCGAATAATAAGCACTTTCCAGACCTGATCAGGTCGCTGCCTGAATTCGACGGGCCGTTTGATGCGCTTCGACTGAACGCAACAAATTGCGAGGTTTTGTTCGCGTCCTACCCGGCCGGAACCACGATAGATCCGCATACGCATCCCACAGAAAACTGTGGCGTTATTACCGAGGGCGAACTGATCTTGATTGTCGACGACCGGGAATCGCGATACGGCCCCGGAGATTGGTACCATTTGCTGCCAAATCAGCAGCACGCCGCCCGTTTCGAGGTGCGCACGTCGGAAATCGAATTCTGGTTTGACGCCGGTGCTTCGGCGAAACAGAAACGGATTTGAAGTCGCGCAAGAGAATTCCATATGCACTGCAAAACCACATTTCTGATCATTGCGCTCCTGGGCGCATTCGCCTGCACGCAAAGCGAGGCGCCCAAGCCGCGCGAGTCAGGAGACCTTTCGCGAGACTACTTCACGTTTGCTAACGCAGAGCACTTTGTCACCGATCATTTGATTCTGAATCTAAAAGTTGACTTCGAAGCCGAGCAGCTGCGGGGAAGTGCGACATTGAAAATGCGGCGTGTTGACGCGGGTGCCACGGAAATTATTCTTGACACTCGGGATCTGACAATAGAGAGCGCGAGCTTTTTATCCAGCGCAGGCCGTTCAATCGACGCTGAATTCCGTTTCGGCGAGCATGACAAGATCATGGGCACACCACTGATTGTCGATGTGCCGCCGGCGGTTCAGGCCGACCTGGATATCGCGCTATTCATTGCATATCGGACAAGCCCGAATTCGACGGCATTGCAGTGGCTGCCGGCGGAGCTTACCGCCGGTGGCGAGCATCCGTTCCTGTTTTCACAGTCCCAGGCGATACACGCAAGAAGTTGGGTTCCGTTGCAGGACACGCCAGCGGTTCGGATAACGTACAAAGCGACGATCAATACCCCGCCAGAACTGCTGGCCGTCATGAGCGCGAATAACGATCCGGATGCAGAACGCGACGGCACATACGAATTCGAAATGCCGCAGCGTATACCGTCGTATTTGCTCGCGCTTGCCGTAGGCAACATCTACTTCGCCCCGATCGGCGAGCAGACCGGCGTCTATTCAGAACCCGAGCTTCTCGAGGCGTCTGCATTCGAGTTCGCAGATACGCAGGCAATGCTGGAGACAGCCGAGGCGATGTTCGGCCCGTACCAGTGGGGACGATACGATCTCCTGATACTACCGCCCAGCTTTCCCTACGGCGGCATGGAGAACCCGCGCCTGTCATTTTTGACGCCCAGCCTGCTCGCCGGCGACAGAAGTCTTGTTGCCGTTGTCGCCCACGAACTTGCGCACTCCTGGTCCGGCAATCTCGTCACCAATGCAACCTGGCGCGACGGCTGGCTCAACGAAGGCTGGACAAGCTACCTCGAAATGCGATTGATGGAAGTGATCTACAGCAAGGAGCGGGCGGCCGAAGAGAATGTTCTGGGTTACCGCGAATTGTTGCTGGATTTCGAGTCGGTGAATCCTGTGATGCAAGCGCTGGCGCCATCACTCGAGAGCGGCGATCCGGACTATTTCCAGGGATCGATTCATTACCACAAAGGCAATCTGTTCCTGCAATACCTCGAGAGTGCCTTCGGTCGCGAAGCGTTCGATGCTTTCACCAGCCAGTATTTTACCGATTTCGCGTTCGAAACGATTACGTCGGAAGAGTTTCTCGATTATCTCGACGCGAACCTTCTGTCCCTTCACGAGGGCACGGCAACCCGCGCCAAAGCGGAGCAATGGATGTATATGCCGGGGTTGCCCGACGATGCCGTGATACCGACGTCGGCAACGCTCGATGCAGCAGCCGCAATGGCAACGGCGTGGTCGGCTGGCGAAGTTGACCTTGAAGACGTACCGGTTGCCGACTGGAGCCCACAGGGAATAGTGCATTTCATCAACAGCCTGGACGCCGACCTGACGACCGAGCGACTCGGCGAGCTGGACGCCACGCTCGGCTTAAGCACGTCGCGCAATGCCGAAATCAGCAGGACATGGTTCATTCAGGTTGCAGAGCGTCAGTACCGCCCTGCCTACGAGCAACTCGAACAGCATTTGCGGCGTTATGGCAGGACACGTCTGGTCAGGCCCATCTACAAGGCGCTGGCGGAAAACGGATCGGATCTCGAGCTTTCTCAGCAGATGTTCGCGCGGGCTCGCGGCACCTACCACCCGCTAACCGTTGCAAGTATTGAAGCGGTATTCGAGCGTGCGTTAGAAACAGCGTCGGAACAACGCGATGGACCTTAATCAGGTCACCGCTCCCTGCATTGACTATGACGAGTCTGTAGCTTTCTACGCAAGCCTTGGTCTTCGGCAAATCGTGGACAGCCCGCCGCGTTACGCGCGCTTCGAGTCTGCATCGGGGACGACGCTATCGATTCACGCAGTAGACACCGTGGCGGCAGAGTCGGGAACAACAATCTACTTCGAGGTAGACGATGTCGATGCCGAAGTAGCACGCCTGAAAGCCGGCGGCCTCGAGTTCGACAGCGACCCTGTTGATCAAAGCTGGCTCTGGCGCGAAGCCCATCTCCACGACCCGGCAGGCAATCGGGTGTGCATTTACCACGCCGGCGAGAATCGGCGCTTCCCGCCGTGGAGGTTGTGAACGCTGGTGCTTTCGCAGATAGCGTGATATGGTTACTCCGCTATCGGCTGATATTGATTGTGATCGAAGCCAGGGTCCAGGAAGGCATTCAATGGCGCGTAACAAACTCGTTGTGACATTTGAAGGCGATCATGTTCGTGTCATCTCCGATGGCGAAAAGGACCGTTATTTCCAGGAACGGCTATGGGACGAGGTCGCGGCCGTATGCGAGCAGCATGATTGCTATCGGGTTCTTGGTATTGCACATACAACGGTACCGCCGGAGGTGGTCGACGGTTATGACACCGCACGAATGATGCGCGAACGAAACATTACGCAGAAGTATCGAATCGCCTGGGTCGAGTACGATGAAGATGCACTGGAGGTGATCGAGTTTGTCGAAACTGTACTCATCAATCGCGGACTGCCCGGCCGCCTGTTTCCCGATGAGACGGCAGCGAAGGCATGGTTATTCAAAGATCAGTGATGATGTACGCGTTGTGCCTGTTCGAGACTGAGAAATGACCATGAAAATACGCCTTGCCAGTGCTCCGGTATTCGACGATACCTGCGATAACCTGATTCAGCTGTATCAACCCACCCAGGCCTGACGTGCCGGACAGAGTCGCAACCGACAGTGGACTCGCAAACACTCTACTTGCTGGCCGCAGACATTGCGCTTTTGCTGCACGTGTCATTCGTCGCGTTTGTTGTCTTCGGCCTGCTGCTGATTTTTATCGGTAATGCTCTTGCCTGGCCCTGGATCAGAAACCCGTGGTTTCGCTGGCTGCACCTGGCGGCAATTACCATCGTCGTGCTGCAATCGTGGTTCGGGATTATTTGTCCGCTGACGACTCTCGAAATGGCCCTGCGGTCGCGGGCCGGGGCCACGACTTATCCGGGCGCCTTCATCGCCCATTGGCTCGAGACGATTCTGTACTATGATGCACCGGAGTGGGTGTTTGCTGTCTGCTACACGGCGTTCGGGCTGCTTGTCGTTGTCAGTTGGTTCCGGATTCCGCCTCGCCCGAGCGGAAAGAAGTCCGGCAAATAGGAAAAATTAATGCGGTGTGCCTGGCGCTGGCAAAAAGGGGGTAGTCACGAGTGACGAAATCGATATACAAAGGCGGCTGTTTCTGTGGCGACATCAGCTTCCAGGTTACCGGCCCTGCCAAATATGCTTGCTTTTGCCATTGTGAAAGTTGCCGGCGTGCCGCGGGCGGCGTTTACGTCCCGTGGGCGACCTTTGAGAAACAGTCGTTTGCTGTGACGCGCGGCGACATGGCGTCGCACCATTCGGCGCCAAAGGTCACGCGCGGATTTTGCGCGACCTGCGGTACCTCATTAACCTACGAGCATGAAGATCGCCGTGATGAGGTCGACGTGACCTTGACGAGTTTCGACGAGCCGTCGGATTTCTCGCCTGCCGCACATATCTGGGTAGAGGACAAGCTACCCTGGGTCAGTATCGACGACGGGCTGCCCCAATACGAGAAAACCGTAACATCATCCTGAGCGCGACCGATTTCGCCGGCAGCAACCGTCTTATAGGGTAGAGGCGAAGTAACTGGCACCGCCCGAGGCGTCGTATTCCCCCCCGATGCCCCGGGTCTGGCAGTACCTGAAGAACTCCTGGAAAAGGACTGGATGGTTTCGCCGATCTGCACGTGGGGCCCAGGCGGGCCCCACGTCCTTTAGCTGTTGCCGGTCGCGCGACCGGTTTTCACCCACTCATCGGTCTAATCAGGTAAGGACAGTCACTTTGGGTCTATGGATTTGCCATGAAAATCGGCCACATTTGCCTTGCGCC
Source organism: uncultured Gammaproteobacteria bacterium (assembly GCA_963711285.1). GTDB lineage: Bacteria > Pseudomonadota > Gammaproteobacteria > Steroidobacterales > Woeseiaceae > UBA1847. Next base: position 656,037 of record CAVQDJ010000013.1, read on the forward strand.
TGAAACGGATGACGCTATCGCCCGATTTGCCTCGTTGATCGAGGCACTTGACCGGCTCGCAATCGAGCAACACGTGCTCGTCACCAGTACCTCACTGGCCAGACGGCTGCAGAGCCGCCCGTACGTCACAGTAGGGCCCGTCGTCAGGACAGCCGTCATGGCGTATTGCCTGATGCCAAATGTCGACCTCGTGCACGTGCATGAGGAAAGAGGCGAACAAGCGGCCCTGCTACTCAGGCTGACGCGTTCTATTCCTTTTGTGCTGACGGTTGGGGACAAGCAGAACGCGGATCTCAATCCCTTATCTCGCGCAGTCCGGCAACGTGCCGCGTGCCTGATCCGGCAGTCTTATGACGAGCCCGACGAGATCCTCGCGACTTACCGCCAGGCGATCGGTCAGTGGTCAGAACTCCCACAGGACGCCGATTGCAGGTAACAGCGGCATCCAGTAATCGACGTCGCTGTCAAATACGTCTTCACCCGTATCCTCGTCCTCGTCGAAATCGAAGTCGCGGCAACATGCGTTCTCCCGATTGAAGAGATTGGAAACTTCGAAGAACGCCATGAAAGAGCCGCGCTGCAATTTCCATTTGCGGCTGACCCTGAAGTCGACACTCGCGAATGAGCCCAGACGGTCTACATTCCGCTGACCGGGTATGGCCACAAATACCGGCTCACCTTCATCATCAACGCCGTCTTCGACCAGGGCCAGATCTGTCGTCGGCCAGCCCGAGTGAATACTTGTCGCCAGCGCAACATCCCATTTCTCATTCGACCAGCTGATCCCGCCCTGGAATGCCTGCTTTTGATCCCAACTGCGAAACACGTCTACTCCGTTGATCCTGTCCGTCACCTCAGACAACGTGTAGGACGCCCACCAATCATACGGCCCATTTGAACGGTCGATCGAGATTTCGACGCCTTTCGACGTTGCGCTCGTCGGATCCAGGCGAACGCGATCCGGCTGAATCTCCGGAATCAGCCCGAGCGGATCGTGCAGGTTTTCGAAGCGCGGACGAACCTGTTGCATGTCCTTGCGGAATACTTCCATCCGCAGTGAGTACTTGTCGCGAAACAGGTGACGTACGCCTGCAATCAAATGATCGGCGCGCTGCGCCGGCCAGAAGTTTGTAATGCCATCTTCAACCTGCAGCTCGTGGATGCCCTGCGACTGATGGTAGCGGCCCCAGCTGAACCGCAATTCGGTTTTCGGCCCCAGCGAGCGCAAAACGCTGAGTCGGGGACTCAGTTGAGAGTCGGACGACAAGTCTGTGTAGGTTTGGTCGTCCCACCTCAAACCCCACTCGAGAATGGTCTTCGGCGACATTTTCCAGCGATCCGAAAAGTACACCGCGTAGCTGCCGCCTTCAGGTGTCGCTGCGGCCACCAAACTGGCAGATTCGGGCTGGTCCTGCCACAGGGCGGGCAAGCCAAAATACTCCGCGGTGTTCGCATAAGCATAGCTCGCATCGGAATACGTCGCTTCGAGGCCCCATCGTACGAGGTGCCGTTCAGACGGACTCAAGGTCCAGTCCTGCCGCAAGCTGAACTGCTCGACGCCGCGCTCATCGAGGACCGTGGCAACGATTTTTTCCACATCGTTCAGAGATCCCTTGCGGCGGTTGTCGAACGAGATCGCCGATAACACGAGCTTGCTCCTCAGATCCTCCGACCAACGATTATCGAGCTGCACCCAGAGCTGCGCGTTTGTTGTGCTGCTGACGACTCTTTCGAGCTCTGTGGGTTCTGTTTCCAGCACGACCTCGACACTGTCTTCGGCAAAAAGCGCGTTGACGGATAGTCTCGCGTTCGATGAAAAGTCATAGGTGACTTCGCCGAAAACATCGTAATACGACGGGCTGCCGAATTCGGGGTCAATGACGAGATCCAGGTTGCCACGGCGCGCGGATACCAACCACGTACGGTCCGCCTCGTTACCCGCAGTCAGGAACGATGAGTTGAATATACTCAAACCGATTTCCGTATGTCGTGGCTGCAGCGCCTCGAGCGACTCCATCAACACGAGGCCGCTCATACGGTCGCCGAATCGCACCGGGAACCCGCCCGTGTATACCTCAACGCCTTCGATCGCCCGCGAATCAATAGCGCTGAAGATGCTCTGATAGTCGCGAACGTGGTATGGATCGAAGAGCCCATGCCCATTCAGCATGATGCCGATTTCGCCGTCCTCGCCGCCACGAAAATGTGTCTTCGCCGATGCTCCGCTTGCGGCCGCGCCGGGCAGGCGCTGCACAACACGCATGGGGTCTTCGCCGATATCCGGCATATTCTGAATCGTACGCTGGTCAAGCATGAATTTTGATGCCGACATGTCCCGCAGTATTTCGTAACGACTTGCCGAAACGGCGATAGTCTCGATTTCCGGTTTGGCGGCATCCATTCCTACGCTGACTACCGTCGTGTCCCCGGGCCACACGTCGACAATGCGCGTCACCCTCTCGTAACCATCTGCTTCGATGTCAAACCGGTAGCGCCCGGCCGAGGCGTCCGAATACACGAAGCTTCCCGGCAACGGTTCGGCCGAAACGGTCAGCGTCGGTTCAGTTGAAATCGTTGCGCCGTCGACCGGCTGCTCACCGTTTTTTGTCGTAACGACCAGCATGATGTTGCCTTTGGGCAGGCCGGCACTGTCGTAGCGGACAACCAGATGGACACCAGCTTCCGAGCGAATGGTTAGTCCGTGCGGCCGCAGGATCTCGCGAACGATTTCGACCGGCTCGGTTGCCGCAGGCTCAACCGTGACAATCAGATCAGCAGAAACGAGGTTGGTGCTATAGGCAAACGGGTAGCCGGCGCCCCGGAACTCGTCGATGATCTCCGCAACCGGCCGACCCGCGTATGGCGCAGTATCCTCCCCAGCGGTCAGGCCGGCCGCCGGCAGCAACAACAACGCTATTATTATCGTCCGAAACATAAGCTGATTCCTCCGCCGATAGCGGGATTACCGGATGTTACGGGCGACTGCTCGAATCTGTGGCACTCACGTAGATAGTCCCCCCATCTATGCGGTAATCAAGGTCCTCACCCGACATCCGAAAGTTCAATTCGTCCCTCGGGTCCATGTCGACACTTCCTTTCAAAATCCCGTCGCGCGCCTTCTGCTCGGCAGCCGAGGACTCGTAGGACACCTGCAGACCAGTTTCGCGACCGACCCACTTCAGGAATTCATCAACGGACTTGCCATCAACATCGGCGTCTGGCGCAGTGGTCTCGATCCAGTCCCAGGCTTCGCCATATCCATTGATGTTAACAACGACCGGGCGCGCACCTCCCGACACCGTCACCCGCTGGCCTTTGGCCGCAACTGCCTCGTCAACATACGTGCCGTCGACTACAACTTCACCCTCACGGACGCTCACTGATAGTCTGTCAGTGTCAGCATAAGTCATATACTGCGTGCCAAGATGCCTGACCGATCCGTGATCTGTCGTGATTTCAAAACCCGAGCCTGTGATTGCTGCGACGAGCTGGGACGGCCTGGAATCAAAATAGATTCTCCCGGACTCCAAATACACCGAGTCCTTTGACGCAAACTTGATGCGCGTGTTCTTGTCAACCCGCAGCGAGCCGCCGTTCCCCCACTCGAGGCCGATACCCGCGTCTTCGCCCGTGACGATAACCTCGCCTGCAGAAATCGATTTGAGATCGTTCACCTGCTCGAGCGCGGATTGGTCCCCAAGCAGGTAGATCGACCCATGACTCTTGCTAATTGTTGCGACCTGCACCGGTTGTACATCTGTGACCTGCAGCGCATTGAATAACACGGCTATACCAAGCAACACGGTTGCTGCGACCGCAAAATAAGTCATGCGTTGACGCACCCTTACCCTGCCCGTCGCAGCCTGCCACTCGGCGTACACCGCATCGCGAACCATCGACTCATCCTCGGATGGTGGGGTCGGTCGCGGCGCCGCATGCTCCAGAAGTTCTTCGATTGCTTTGTCGCCGCGCATCAATAATTCTTCGCTCGATTTGCTCATGATCGCACCAGCCCGTCTGCCTGATCGTTGAGGGCTCCATTCAAAGTAGTATAGACATCAGCAAACGCGCGCTTCGCTCTCGCGAGCAGCGACTGGGTCGCCTCCGTGCCAATTTCCAGGCGTGCCGATATCTCTTTCACCGAATGACCCTCAACATATTTCCACTCCAGCACATTGCCGTATTTTGCGGGCAGCCGATCGAGTGCTACCTGAATCAGGCGCAAGGCCTCAACTCGCTGGTAGTGCCGCTCTGGGCTGTCCTCTCGTGGTGCCTGGAAGGAATCTATTGCTGCCTGAATCTCGGGAAGGTCTTCGACCAGCACAATGTGGTCTCTGTACCGCCCTTGCTTGCTGAGCCAATCGCTTATCTGATTGCGACAGATCGCGCACAACCATGTAAACATCGCCGATTCGGCGCGGTAGGTATGCATTTTTCGAACAGCGCGGGTCATCGTGATCTGCACGACTTCTCTCGCACCCTCCGGATCATCGCTCAGCCGCGCAATGGCGAACCGATAGAGTCTCGCGAAGTTGTCCTCAAAAAACCGATCGAAGGCCTTCTGCTCGCCCGCAAGTAACTGTTTTGCAAGCCTTCTGTCGTCAAGATAAACCGGCATCGCGTCCATTCTCCCAGTACCTGCCCATTAGACGGCACCCAAGAGGAAAACCGGTCGCAGGGGGTCCTGGTTTCAGGAATATGCGGCTATTTTACGCCCGAAATAAGGGATATTTCGGTTATCGCTTCATTGCCTCGAAAAACTGGGCGTTTGTCTTCGTGTCCTGCATTTTGTTAAGTAGGAACTCGACGGCCGCAAGTTCGTCCATGGGATGCAGAACCTTGCGCAGTACCCACATTTTTTGCAGTTCGTCGGGGTCCGTAAGCAGTTCTTCCTTACGCGTACCTGAGCGATTGATGTTCATCGCCGGGAATACGCGTTTTTCCGCAATACGGCGATCGAGATGGATCTCCATGTTGCCGGTACCCTTGAACTCCTCGTAAATGACTTCGTCCATCTTGGACCCGGTGTCGACGAGCGCCGTTGCCAGAATCGTGAGGCTGCCGCCTTCCTCGATATTGCGGGCCGCGCCAAAGAATCGTTTCGGACGATGCAGCGCGTTCGCGTCCACACCGCCTGTCAGCACTTTGCCCGACGACGGAACAACTGTGTTGTACGCTCTCGCGAGTCGAGTGATCGAGTCGAGAAGAATTACGACGTCGCGCTTGTGCTCGACGAGGCGCTTCGCCTTTTCGATCACCATCTCAGCCACCTGAACGTGCCGGCTTGCCGGCTCGTCAAATGTCGATGAAACCACCTCGCCACGCACCGTGCGCTCCATCTCTGTGACTTCCTCGGGCCGTTCGTCGATGAGCAACACCATCAGGTCGACATCCGGCGTGTTTGCGCAGATCGCTGATGCGATATTCTGCAGCAACATTGTCTTACCCGCTTTGGGCGGGGAGACAATCAGGCCACGTTGGCCTTTGCCAATCGGCGCGACCATATCGATGATGCGCGCCGTCAGGTCTTCGGTACTTCCATTGCCCTGCTCGAGCTTCAGACGCTCGGTTGGAAATAGCGGCGTCAGATTTTCAAACAGCACTTTGGTGCGCGCGTTCTCCGGGGAGTCGTGATTGATCTCCCCGACCTTTAGCAGCGCGAAATATCGCTCGCCGTCTTTCGGCGGACGAATCAGGCCGGCGACAGTATCGCCGGTCCGCAGCGCAAAGCGTCGAATCTGGCTGGGACTAACGTAGATATCGTCAGGACCGGCGAGATACGAGCCGTCCGACGAACGCAGGAAGCCGAAGCCGTCCTGCAAAACCTCCAGCACGCCGTCGCCGTAAATGTGTTCGCCGAGATTCGCATGCGCTTTGAGGATCGCAAAAATCATTTCCTGCTTGCGGTGGCGCGCGAGATTCTCGAGGCCCAACGTGTCACCCAATGCGACCAGATCGGCAGCCGGCCGGCTCTTGAGCTCTGTCAGATTCATGCTGTTTTTGCTTGCTTCGAGCTGTTCGGGCGGAATTACCTCCACATTGCCGTCATCATCCGGGAGCTCGCCTTGTGGCGACCGGCGACGTCGACGTCGGTTGGGGTTGCCCTTGTTTTTGGTGCCGGTTTTAGCGGGCCGGCTTTTCGTTTGATTACCCAAGTACCCTCTCACAGATTAGAGTCCAGAAATTCGGCCAGTTGCGACTTGGACATCGCGCCGAGTTTTTGTGCCTGCACGGCACCGTCTTTGAACAACATGAGCGTCGGAATACTGCGGATGCCGAACTTTTGTGCTGTGTTCGGACTCTCATCGACGTTCAGTTTGACCACCGACATTTTGTCGGCGTATTCGCTGGCCGCTTCGTCGAGAAGCGGAGCTATCATTTTGCACGGACCACACCATTCCGCCCAGAAATCGACCAAAGCGGGCTTGTCCGAATTAAGTACGTCAGTTTCAAAGTCACTGTCGTTGGTGTGCACGATATTCTCGCTCACCGGCTACTTCCTCCACATTTGAGTTGTCGGATTGACTGTTGCCTTGCCCGTTTCCGCCAAGTGCGGGTAACGAACACTACAAAATGGATGACGCTGCCCGATAGATCAGGCACTATGTCGCAGTTTTGTTGCCGACTAATTCCGGCTTCTCTGATAAATCGATGATTGCGAAACTGGCAGGTGCGACGATTGTCGCGTCGGTATTGGCTCAATTTGAACGCGTCACGAGCCATTTTGCAAGCTTTTAATGCACTTTTTACGGCCCCCAAATTATGGCAGATAACCATCTGAGCGACCTCAGATTCGACTCCCTTGCGCTGCAGGACAGTGTGCGCGCTGGCATTCGTGATGCCGGTTTCGAGTTTTGCACACCGATCCAGGCCAGCACCTTACCCATCGCGCTGGAGCCTCGTGACGTTGCCGGTCAGGCGCAAACGGGTACCGGCAAGACGGCAGCTTTCCTTGTCGCTACATTTCAGAAGCTGCTCGCCTCGGATCCACCGGCAGACCAGAAGAAGCAGCCGCGCGCGTTCATGCTCGCGCCCACGCGAGAGCTGGCCGTGCAGATCGCGAATGATGCTGAACTCCTGGGCAAACACACCGGATTCAAAATAGGCCTGGCCTTCGGCGGCACCGACTACGAGAAGCAAAGGCGCACGATCGAAGACGGAATCGACATCCTGATCGGCACGCCCGGCCGTATTATCGACTACTTCAAACAAGGTGTATTCAAGCTTGATCAGGTCGAGGTCGCTGTTCTCGACGAAGCCGACCGCATGTTTGACCTCGGCTTCATCAAAGACATTCGCTATCTGCTGAGAAAGTTGCCCGCACCCGATAAGCGCCTGAACATGTTGTTCTCGGCAACGCTGTCACAGCGCGTCATGGAACTCGCCTACGAGCACATGAACGAGCCCGAACTCATTCGCATAGAGCCGGACAAGATAACGGCTGACCGCGTCCGTCAGGCGGTTTTCTTCCCGTCCAACCAAGACAAAATGCCACTACTCGTCGGTCTCATTCGTGAAATGGGTGCCGGTCGAATCATGGTTTTCGTCAACATGAAGCGAGAGGCTGAACGTGTCGAAAGCTATCTCGAAGTGAATGGCGTTCATGCCAAAGCGATTTCTGGCGACGTGCCGCAGAAAAAGCGTCTGCGCATGCTGCTGGAGTTTCAGCGCGGCGAGCTGCAGGTATTGATCGGTACCGACGTAGCGTCGCGCGGACTGCATGTTCCCGATGTCCAATATGTCATCAACTATGATCTGCCGCAGGATGCCGAAGACTACGTGCACCGCATCGGCCGCACCGCCCGGGCCGGCGCTGCGGGGGACGCGATCAGCTTTGGATGTGAAACCTACGCGGTCTCTCTGCCAGAAATAGAAGAGTTCATCGGCCACAAGATTCCGGTCGCGAATTATGACCCGGACATACTGCCGGAGTTGATCAAACCAAAATGGAAACCACGGCAGTCGTCTGGACCGCGTGGACGGCAGGGCGGCCAGCGAAGCGGATCGCGGCGACCGCCGAGAAGGCGCTAACAGACGTCATAACAGGTCGGCAACACCCTGTATTTCAACGAATTCGCTGCCATCGCGCGTTGGTTCGGAGGAGTCGGGGCGGGTGATTGTCACGGGCATGCTGATGCCGTACTCGGCAGCGCTGCGCAGGACCGGCAGCGTATCGTCGACAAACAGGGTCGTCTCCGGCTCGAAGGCCTCTCGCTCCTGCAGCGCATGCCAGAATTCCTGACTTTCCTTGGCATGCCCATAGACATGTGAGCTATGGAGACCATCAAAGCAGTCTGAAAAGCCGAGGGTATCGTTCTTCAAGTGCAGCGTATCGGGATGCGAATTCGTGACAAGCAGAACCCTGACGTCCATTTCACGGACACGCTCCAGGAACGCCCGCGCCCCCGGCAGGTACTCGATGCGATGGTGAACTTCCTGGTGTAGCCCGAGCACGTCGAAGCCGAGCCGCTCACTCCAGTGATCGAGGCAATACCACTCGAGGTCGCCTTGAATCGAAGCATATTTTGCGTACAGTCGTTCGCGCGCAATCTCGTAGTCAAGGTCGTTGTGCGCTGCATATCGCTCCGGGACCAGCTGCCTCCAGACGTAGTTGTCGAACGCGAGATCGAGGATTGTGCCGTCCATATCGAGCATCAGCGTTTCGCACCGGTCGAGAGCTGTTTTGGGATCGAATGTCACTGCTTTATACTGCGCGACCTGTTGAAACGTCTGGAAGTCGCATGCACCTCAAGGAACTGATTGAACCTGTCGTTGGCCTTGCCGTCGAAGCCGGCGGGGCTATTCTCGAAGTCTACGCCACGGATTTCGACGTTCAAAGCAAAGTTGACGAGTCACCGCTGACGCAGGCCGATCTTGCCTCGCACCGACATATCGTTGCAGGCCTCGAGAAACTGACGCCGGATATCCCGATCATTTCCGAGGAGGAAGGCCTGCCGCCGTTTGAAGAGCGCGGACAGTGGCAGCGATACTGGCTGATCGACCCGCTCGATGGCACCAAGGAATTCGTCAATCGAAACGGTGAGTTCACGGTCAACATCGCGCTAATTGACTCGAACAGGCCCATATTCGGCGTCGTGCACGTCCCGGTTCAGAACAAGACCTATGTCGGCTGCGAGGGGCATGGCGCTGAGCTGCGCGATGGCGGCATCACGCACGCAGATTCGTGTTGCCGGATCGAGCAGCGAACCCGTACGCATTGTCGGCAGCCGCTCTCACCGTGGCTCGAGCCTCGATGCGTTTCTCGAAAAGATCGGCGACTCTGAGCTGTTACCTATGGGCAGCTCATTGAAATTCTGCGTCGTGGCAGAAGGCCGCGCAGACATCTATCCGCGCCTCGGGCCGACGTCAGAATGGGATACGGCGGCAGCACAGGCCGTGGTCGAACAGGCAGGCGGCCAGGTGCTCGAACTTGACGGTAAGCCATTGTCCTATAACGCAAAAGCGGAGATTCTGAATCCCTGGTTTGTCGTCGTCGGGCCGACCGACAAGGACTGGCTGGCACTGCTTGCAGGCGACGAGTAGCATGGGAAACGATGACTGACAAAGTCGATACTGAGTCCTTCAAGAATCTCGACAGACTGCGTGAACTGCGCGTCAGTCACAGAGATCTCGACTACCTGATTGACCGGTTGCAGCACGACCCTATGGTCGATCAGCTGCGTATCCGCCGCCTGAAGAAACGCAAACTCCTGATCAAGGACATGATCGCGGCGCTCGAGAGCGAGCTGATACCCGACCTGGACGCGTAATCACCGACCTGCGGGCGACCTGTCTTCTCTCCCTCATGTCTCGATCCCGCCTGGCGGGAGCTCGCCGAGCTGCGCTCTACTTCGGTCGAGAAACATCTCGCCCACAGGTCGTTACTTGGGCCCAATGTGTGTGTCGCCTCGCTCTCGGGCGAGCTCCACCTGACGGTGGCGCTCTTCGAGGCGAGCGGTGCGGTCTGCGTCGAGTTCGCCGATGCAGTTCGGGCAGGATACGCCTTCGCGATAGTCGGGCGAGGCGAGGTCTTCGCTGCTCAGCGGTCGCCGGCAGGCATGGCACTGAACGTAACCGCCTTCGGCCAGATCGCGATCCACTGCTACGCGGGTGTCGAACACGAAACACTCGCCGTTCCAGCGATTTTGCTCGGTCGGTATGTCCTCGAGGTACTTCAGAATACCGCCCTGTAAGTGATAAACCTGATCGAAGCCCAGCTCGAGCATCAACGCTGTCGCTTTCTCGCAGCGGATGCCTCCGGTGCAGAACATCGCAAGCGGTCGATCCTTCGACGTCTTCGCAAGCTCCATCGCGAATTGCGGAAACTGCCGAAAGCTGTCGGTTTGCGGATCAAGGGCGCGGGGAAATGTGCCGACCTCCACCTCATAGTGGTTGCGCGTGTCGACGACAAGCACGTCTGGATCCTCCAGCAGCGCATTCCATTGCTCCGGCGGCACGTACGTGCCGGTCTTTTCGTGCGGCAGAATGTCAGGACGGCCCAGCGTGACAATTTCTTTCTTGAGACGCACCCGCATGCGCCTGAACGGCGCCTCGGCGGCCTCGGTCCATCGACCTTCGATCGGTTCTTGCAGCGACAAGCGCTGTTCGATCCAGCCCAATACCGCACGAATCGATTCCGGCGCACCGGCGATTGTCCCGTTAAACCCCTCAGCAGCGACGAGAATGGTCCCCAGCAGCTTGCGTTGCTCGCAGGCCGACTGCAGTGCTTTTCTGAATTCGTTTGGCGTGGCCAGATCCAGAAAACGATAGAACGATACGACATTCATGCGTCGACCTGACCCTCCGGCATGGTCAACGACAAGATACTGTGACGAATCTCTTCGCCAAGCACCAGTCGCGCGTCGGCGCCAATGCCGACCACATCTTCATCGAATTCGAGCAGACCGTCACCGTTTTGGCGCAATACCTCCTGCTCCTGCAATTTACGGATGAAATCGTGAAACAGGGTCTTATTGAAGAAGTCCGGCGAGTGCAGTCCATAAATCATCGACAATCGCTCTGCACTTAATTCGCACATGCGTTCGAGCTGGACCCGCGACAAGGCACCCGGACCGTGTTGCACCAGAATTGCTATTACGAGATAAAATCGCTGCAGCATCGGGACCATCGCCTGCCCTAACATGATCAGTTGATACCCATGTGCAGAACCGGCAGGCGGCCGCTCGAGCAGCGTCTTGCCCTTGCCGCGCAACAGCAATCCGAGATCTACGAGCGCCTCGATGGCTGTTGTCGCAATGTCATCGACCCCATCGTCGTCCCATGGCAGACAAAGCTCTTTCCGCATAAACGGGTAGATAAGGTTTACCAGGCGCTGCAGCTCAGCGTGTTCGAGCTGCCGGCCCTGAATGAAACAGGAGGCAACCGACGCCGGTATGGCCAGCAAGTGCAGTATGTTATTGCGAAAGTAGGTCATGAGTACGGCCGTTCTCTCGGTCATGTGAATCACATCACCCATGGGATGTGACGTGCGGCTGATGACCTGCAGTTTCTCGCCGTGCGCAATGATCCTTTTCGCATCCCAGTCCGGCACCGTGACAGACTCAGAAAAGCGGAAGCGCTTGAGCAGCTCGAGGTTCAGGTTGAGCTGCGACTGCAACTCCTCGGCGCCAATCTTCTGTTTCGGCGTGGCGAGCAGTACATAAGCAAGCAGACTGATAGGCGTCACGGCCGCTGCCGCATTGACGCCGGTCATTATCTCCTGCCCGAGACTTTCGACGACCTCGCTCAGCCAGGCCGGGCGTTCTCCATTTTCGGCAGTGAAGTCACGCCAGTCGGGACGAATATTATCGAGCAAAGCATCGAGCTCGATGGGCTCGCCGATATTGACGTACACGCGACCGAAATTTTCCCACAATGATTTGACCGACCGGATCAATCCGAAAAGCGATTCCTTCTGTTTCGCGGCACCACCGAGTTCGCTGATGAACGAGTCTCCCTCGATGAGCTTTTCGTAACCAAAATAGACAGGCACGAACACGATCGGGCGCTTCGGGTCGAACACGTAGGAATTAACGGTCATTGCGAGCATGCCACCCTTCGGTGTCAGCAATCTGCCCGTGCGACTGCGGCCTCCTTCAACGAAGTATTCGATCGAGTAACCGCGCGCGAGAATCTGGTACAGATACGCATCGAACACCGCGGCATACAAGCGATTGCCTTTGAAGCTGCGTCGCAGGAAGAACGCGCCGCCCCGACGCAGAATGGGCCCGACGATCGGCATGTTGAGGTTGATGCCGGCCGCAATATGCGGTAACTGCAGCCCTTCCTCGTAACAGATGTAGCTCAGCAACAGGTAGTCGAAATGACTGCGGTGGCAAGGCGCGTAAACGACGACCTTCTCCTTCGCAACATCGTGCAGCCTGTCAACGTGATTAAGTTCGATGCCGTCATAGATGCGGTTCCACAACCACCTGAGTATCCGAAGCAGTACACGAATCGTCGGATAAGAGATATCGGCGGCAATCTCCATGACATATTCATGGACTTTGCGTTGCGCAGCTGCCCGTTTCTCCGGGTCATTTCCGGCTTCGGCGGCAATCGCCCGCCTGACGTTCGGAGCGAGCTGGACCTGACTGGCCAGTGTCCTGCGGTGTGACAGGTCCGGCCCGACTGTTGCCGCGCGACGCTGTCGAAAATGCACTCGCAGAATTCGGGATACTTTGCGAAACGCGATCTGCGATTCGACGCCACTTTGCACAATTGAGCTCAGCGCCAGTGCATGGCTAAAACGCAACAATGTATTGCGGCCAAGCAAGAGTGTCGCAAAAAACTTTCGTGTACGCCCCGCGACATCCCAGTTCTCGGCGAACGCCAGTTTGAGGAGCGACCGCTCCTTGTCTGGCGAGCGACCCCAATAGATCGCAACCGGGATCAGCAACAGGTCTTGATTATCGGTTTCTGCGGCCTCCACGAGGCTCCGAAGGCGCATTGAACCGGTGGCGGTCGGTCGGCGAAACAGGAAACCGCTCATCGGTCGCAGCACAACGAAACTCCGGGAGAATCGCTTGCCACAGAACTCTAACGACTTGCTCGGAGACGGCATCCCGTGCCGGGCGCAGGCGCGCTCCAGGGCGAGTAGATCAGCCAGTCCGCCTGTCTCCAACACGTAACAGACGGCCGCCGTGCCATTGGCTATGAGCTCCGCCGGCGATTCAGGCTGAATAGCCGGGCGAGCCCATACCGCGAACAGCTTCCCGGCCAACCAATAGAGTGGCCGAAGAATGAATCTCGCAATGTTCATGGGAGATCAGTCTACCGAAAAGAACCCGCCGGCAGACCGTTGCTTTATTGGAATTATTGAGTTTGCTGAGCGCTGTGGCGCGCAATGCGCAGCCACAGCGATCCCGCCATTTATTTGCCGACCGCGTCTTTCAGCGCAGCGTCAACCTCGTCCTTCTTTTCCATCAGAGTATCTTCGACGCCTTCAGCCTTCTCCATCGCGTCCTTCATGGTCTGATCCGCCATGTCACCGGCCTTGTCAGCCATGTCACCGGCCTTGTCAGCCATGTCGCCGGCCTTGTCCGCCATGTCGCTGCCAGCTTCTTCGGTCTTGTCGACCATTTCGCCAGCCGTTTCCTTAGCCGATTCAACGGCAGCATCCATTTTCTCGCCGGCCGATTCTTCCGAAGAACCGCCGCATCCGGCGAATGCCAACGCTACCAATATCAGTAAATATCTCATTTTGAGTCTCCCATTGATTGTGTGTCACTTTCTCAGCTGCTCGATGAATCGTTTCAAATAATAATTAATTTCATCGATGTTAGATGTGAGTCGATGATCACCATCGACTATATGCAGTGTAGCTCCGCAAGAGCCAGCAAAGCGAATGCTGTTTTCGACCGGCACAATATCATCATGCCATCCGTGCACAATGCAAATCGGCAAATCGGGTGGCAGGGGAGTGAGTTCTTCATATCCCCGCATGTAATAGGCCGGAGCCAGCACAAACAGTCCTGCCGCGCGCAACTGGCCCGCCGCCGCTGTAGCCACGTGTCCGCCCATGCTCGACCCGACGAGGATCAGCGTATCGTCGATAATTGCGCACTCCCGGAGCAGTTTCTGCACACGCTCGGTCGGGTCGGCGATGCCCTGGTAATCGATACTGTCGGCCACACAGCCGAGTTCTCGCGCCAGCTCGGCCATAGCGCGAATTTTTGTGCCCCACGGCCCACTTTCCTGCCCGTGCGAAAAGATGACTGTCGTCATACGAGTATTCCGTCTCCTGTATCGCAAAGCTCTTCGATGTGCCGCACGAGCAGCCAGTCGCGATCCTGGCCCCATACTGCAAAGTCGCCAAGTCGCATTGTGGGAACACCCCAGCAACCGGACTCCATCATCGACTCACGATTATTTTCGGCAACCCTTTGCCAGGAATCGTCCTGCATGGCCGCCAGCACGTCGGGCCAGAACAAACCTGTGCGTCCCGTCACCTTGCGCATGCCCTTGTCACTTGCTGCGTCAATGCCACGCGCCCAGATAGCCTCGCCGGCGTTGAGGAGGAAATCTCGCTCGCGTTTTTCATTTTGCGCGTACAGGAACACGGCCAGACACCGCTCGACTCCGCGGCCGATCGGATCGGCGAAGTTGCCGTACGGCATATCCAGGCGGCGTGCTTCGCGGGCTGTGTCGGCTGCGATGTATCGCAGCTTCGGCCGCGGAACCTGCAAGCCGCGCATACGCATGGGCAGCACCGGACGAATCTGCAGTTCAAGGCCGAACGCATCGGCAATCGCAAAAACGCGCTTGGCGGACAGATACGAATAAGGGCTGCGAAATGAATAAAAGAATTCGAGTGTCGGAAGATTCTCTGCGGCGCTTGGCCGGGCGACGGGTAGCGTCGCGTGCATGGCCTGGCGAATGGCAGCCAGGCCCGTGGGCGTCACACCGTCACGACGCGCGCCAAGCGCATCAAGTCTTTCTGTCAGGTAGTGCAGGCGGTCGATACCCCAATACCATTCCCCTGCGTAATGCACCGTCGCAGAATTGTAGTGCCCCAGATCGACCAGCCGTCTCTGGTTGTCGGCAAGCAGCTTGTCGCCAGCACCGTTGCGTATTGCACCTGCAACCCGTCGCGCAACGCCTTCCGTATCCCCGCGCCAATACGATGTAATGACCTCCAACAATTCGCCGTCGAAATTCGCCTTGTGCGCATCGGCCGCCAGGGCATCGATGAGTGCGCGGCGATGCTCCACCGGCGGCGCCCGCCCTCTGTCAAGGAACGGCACGCCAAGCTCTGCTGCGAGGCGACGACAGTCTTCCTCAGCGTATGCGGCCAACATACCGGAATGCGGGCGAAAGTCGTCGCCAGCGCACGCCTGCGTCAGGTAGTAACGCAATTCGATGTCGTAGCTCGCCGCAAGGTACGGCAGATACCGCGCGAGCAGGTATGAATACGGATCATCGAGTTCCAGGAAAACTGACACGGCGTGTGGCCGACGCGCGAGCTTGCGGCGCGTTTCCGCAACGGAACGCTTTGCGGCAATCGTTTTCTCACTGACCAGCAGATTGAACAGTTTGGAGCGGAGCTTGCGACTGGTACTCACACGTCATCCCACGCCGCAGACGGTTTCCACAATAACTCGTCCAGATCGGGCTGCCAGCGGTACTTCCGCATATCGATACGTCCCGCAATAACCGCGACGTCTTCCATCATAAGTCGTTTGCTCTGCTCCTTGTAAGGGCGGCTGCCTTTCTCGAAGGCAATTCTGCCGGAGGCCTGGATCACGCGATGCCACGGCACGTCGTGACCGTCTGGCAGTTGCCGCAGTGCATAGCCAACCTGGCGTGCGCCCCTGGGTATCCCTGCAATCTCGGCGATTTGGCCGTAGCTCGCGACTGAACCACGGGGGATGTCGCGAATGGTGTCCCAGATTCGCTGCAATCGCACTCGCCTGTCCACCAGCTTCTCCCTTAACCAAGCCCGAGGCGTGCCCGAATCTCGCGCTTCGCATCGTGCAAGACCGTATCGCGATCAAGCGTGTCGAGAATCTGCTTGACCACGTGTTTGGGACCCCCGTCGCCCCACGACTTGCCCTTGCCGAGGTATTCTGCGGCAACCTGCCCAACGACGTAGGTACTGTAATAGGCGATCGCTCCTTGCGCACCGGCTGTGACGATAGTCGATAATCCCGCCGTCCCCACCTTTAGCGCGCTCGAAACAATGTGTAGCGCCCAGACCGTACCCATCAATGCTGCAGACTCTGCAACGATCACTTTTACCAGCGTGCCGGCTTCCCTGCGGCTGAGCGGCAAGCCATAGACGCGCGACAGGTGTATCACCATGCCAACATCGATGAATGCAGCCGCGAACAGATCCGCGACGGGCACTGGATTGAATGCAACAGCGATGCCCTTGCCCACGCAATACGTGCGTACCAGTTTGTCGCCAATTTCACGTCGCGCTGCCAGAATGCGGCGCCCGACCTGATCGCTGAGATCGGATGCGAACAGACTTGCGTTCAGCGCCGCCAGTGTTTTTCCCTCTGCGTCCAGTATGTCCCACAGCTTGAGCCGCAAGGCGTCGACATCAGGTTTGCGCGATCGCTTGCTTCGTATCTCGTCGCCATTCGCGGCAACTTCAACCACAGTTTGTGGCCGTGGTTGCGCAGCCACAGGGATGACATGCTCCGCATCAACAATGCCATCGGTCTTGGCACGAATAGACCGGAGCAAGGCTGCCTGCTCATCGCGCGTAAACAAGTCAATCTTGTTGAGCGCCACGAGGACCGGTCGGCCTTGCGCGAGCAAATTTCGCAGAGCACGCAGTTCAGTTTCGGTGATGTCCCCGTCGAGGACAAAAATGACCAGATCAGAACGGCCAGCGACTTCGCGCGCCATTGCCTCGCGGTCCTCCCCGCCGGCCTCGTCAAGACCTGGCGTATCGATCAGGAATACGCCGCCTGCCTCGACTTCGTTCCAGGCCTGCATGGATGACTGCCGCGTTTCCCCGTGAAGGGGGCTGACCGAGAATGCCTCGCTACCAATCAAAGCATTGAGCAACGACGACTTGCCTGTGCTTACGCGCCCAAGCGCGGCCAAATGCAGGTGGCCATGCTCGAGTTTGTCGAGCATGGCTTCAACGGCTTCGTAGTCATGTGCCAATGAGTCGCGCACGCCCGGCAGGAAGACGCGCATCGTCGATGAGCTCGCGCAGGCTCTCGCGTGCAAGCGTCAGGTGATCTGAGCCGGCGTTTTGCCCGGTCTCAGCTGGCGCCCGTTTTTTGCTCCAGGGCCATCTTGGCAACGCGGCGTACGCCCGCTTCAATATTTTCACTAATGCCTTCCTCGAATTCTTTGGCGGCAATGTCGGGCATAAGCTTTCCATGACGCGACAGAGTCAGAACCAGGCTACGGCCAAGCGCATCGAAAATCAGCCCATACGCGACAGCGTGTACGAGACCACCGGCGACGGTGCCAATTCCCGGAAACGCCTTTAGACCATTGCCGGCGACCGCAAGAGACAGCGGCAACGCTCGTCCCACCCGGCTCTGGCTCAAATTGAGAAACTCCTCGATATCGAGGTCTCGCGGCGCAGCGCCATAAAGCTTGCACAGCTCCTGGGTCATCGCCGTGCCGATATAGCCCTGAATCAAGACGTCGGTTCCCGGGCTAACGGCGGCAAGGGCGCCGACCACCGCCTTGCGCGTCGAACTACGAATGATCTGTTCCGATCGCTGCAATCTGTATTCAGCTTCCGCGTCTGCGAGTTTGTCCGCGGCAAGCTGAAAAACGGCCCGATCACGTTGTTCGTCAATCGAGTCCATGGTTTCCTGGAGCAAGCGGTTGATCGCGACAACGAGCACACCGACGTCGGCCGGGCGCTGCCGTCGGACGACGTCCTCCGAGCCATCGGGACCACGTTCGATGACCTCTACTTCGCCGCCGGCGGAAACTGCGACGACTCGATCCCGTTCGACCGCGCCACCCAAAGAGTCCAGGTGCTCGAGAAGCCGCTGTATCAATGCGGCCTGCTCGTCGACGTCGAAGCGATCGGATTTGTTCATGACCATTACTACAGGCTTGGAAAGCGTCAGCAGATGCTCGACAGACCGAACCTCGTCTCGTGTCAGATCGCCATCGCAGACAAACAGCACCACGTGCGCACGCTGCGCCTCCTGGAGCGCCTTTGCATCGAATCCTTCTTCATGACCACCGGTACCCGGCACGTCTGTCAACAGAATCTGGTGCCCCAGGTCATCGCGCCATCGATAATGTTGAATGTCGGCCGTCGAACCTGCAATGACATCGACAGAGACCTGGGCAGCGGGAATGAGGGCCTTGATCAGTGAGCTCTTGCCGGTACTGACTTCACCGAAAAAACACAAGTGAATTGCGCCAGCTTGCTGTCGCGCCGCCAGCTCCTGAAGCTCAGCCTGCGCTGCACGGACATCAACGCCCGAGGCTTCGGCCTCGCGGAGACGTTGCTTGATGTCGTTCTGCGTCAGTTTTTCAGGTGCCGGCCGCTTCGCGTCAGGAATCTTGCGGCGGACGACGAGACGCCATACCAGCCAGACGGCGATGACGATCAGTGTCGCCATCATGCCTACGTAGGCGTACAACAGCGCCTTCGGACCCTCGACGAGCCGGTCCCAGACGTTCATTGCCGACTCGGTAATAAATAGCAACGCCCCAATCGCCACGATAAAGACGAGCAGGATCAATACCGCGATTGCAATCCGAATGAGACGGTCGAGCTTCATATCCGATCAGCTTGCCACAAACGCCCGCGGGCGGCATGTCGCTCATCATGATGGCCGGCAGCGTCATGAATACCTCTGGGGCGGAGGTAGCTACAACTGTTCGGCAACCCAGCGGTCGATTTTGTCTTCGAGCATCGACAATGGCATCGGTCCGTCCATCAGGATTTGCGTGTGGAAGTCCTTCACGTCGAACTTGTCGCCGAGTCGCGCTTCGGCATTGTCGCGAATCTCGTGAATTTTGAGTTGTCCGATCTTGTAAGCGAGCGCCTGTCCCGGAATTGCCATGAAACGCTCAGCCTCCGCCACGGCGCGCGCCTCCTTGACCGCCGAATTCTCGTACATGAAGTCGAGCACGTCCTGCCGGCTCCATTGTTTGGCATGAATGCCCGTGTCAACAACCAGACGAATCGCACGCCACAACTCTGCATTCAATGCACCGAAATACTGGTACGGATCCGTATACACGCCAAGCTCCTTGCCGAGTGACTCGGCGTACAGGCCCCACCCTTCGGTATAGGCGGTATAGCCGCCGAAGCGCCGAAAACCAGGGAGCTTGTCGTTTTCCACTTGCAGCGATCGCTGGAAGTGATGTCCTGGAATCGCCTCGTGCAGGAACAACGACTCCATCGCCCAGATCGGCCGTGCTTTGATGTCGTAGGCGTTGGCGTAAAAAATACCAGGGCGGCTCCCGTCTGGAGTACCGGTCTGATACTGGCCGCCGGCCGCCGACTTCTCACGGAACGGCTCGATACGTCGCACCTCGAATCCGGTTTTCGGCGACACGTCGAACAGGCTTTTCGACAGTTCGCTGATTCGTTGTGACATATCTCGATAACCCTGGATCAACTCTTCGGGCTCATCGAAATAGAACTGATCATCTTCGTTAAGAAATTCGAAGAAATCATGCAGGTCGCCTTCAAATCCGACCTGCTCCATCACGACCCGCATCTCACCGTGAATACGCTCTACTTCGTCGAGCCCGATCTGGTGAATCTCACCCGGGGTCAGGTCCGTTGTCGTGATGCGCCTGACGTTATACGCATACCATGCATCGCCATCCGGCAGGTCATAAAGACCAACGGTCTCACGCGTCGCGCTCATGTAGTCGTCAACAAGGAAGTTTTTTAGCCGCTCATACGCCGGAATAACCTTGTCTTCGATCGCATCCTTGTAAGCCGCGGTCAGTCTTCTGCGGTCTTCGTCGCCGAAGTCTTCAGGCATGTTGCTTATCGGACTGTAGAAACCACTCTCTTCGGCCGTGGCAACAATTTGTGACGCCAGCTGCGGCACTACCTTTTCCATCAATATTCGCGGTCGAACGACGCGTTTGGCCATGCCTTCCTGCATGTTCTCCACAACCTGGTCAGTGTAGATCACGAAATCGTCGATGCGCGCCAGCCAGTCGTCATAGTCCTTGACCGTCTTGAAAGGATGCAGACTCGTGCCGCTACCGAGTTGCACGAAAAAAGTCACTCCGGATCCAAACTGGTTCAGCGGTTGCAGGTATCCCGGATATCGATCGCCCTCGAGTGATATCTCACGATTCAGCTTGAACATGTCGTAACTCAGCTGATCCTGGCGCGAAAGCTGCTCGCGATCGATCTCGAGCAAACGCGCGAGAAATTCCTCATCCATTTTGCGTTCGGTTTCTCGATACTCCGGGCTCAGCGAGTTCGCAAACTTGTCGTTGTATCGATAGTCGCCAATCGCCGTCGCTCGCACCGGGTTGAGCTCGAGGCCCCGTTCGAAGTATTCATCGAACAGCGCGGTCAGTGCGGCGGGTGCGTCGACGGCATCTGCCTCAGGGTCGGCGGGCGGTTGGTCGCTGCTGCACGACGCAAGAAACAGCGCCGCAGCCAGCATGGCTGTCGGTAGTGATTTCATTGGAACCCTCTCTTGTATCAGAGGGGTATCAGACCATAAAACCGAGATCGCGTTGTATGAAATTGTCGATATGCGGCGCGACGATATCCAGGTCAGTGTCCGGAATTCCGAACCACTTGGCGAGCGTGGCCGCAAACTGGTCCGCTGAGGTCGATGGAATCATGCGGCCGCCACCAACATCTTCGTCACCACCGATCTCCAGCACCGGAAATGAGCCATAGACGTCCTGGCCAACGACGCTGCCGCCAACGACGATCTGGTTCCCGCCCCAGGCGTGATCCGTGCCATCGCCATTGGAGGTCAGTGTCCGGCCGAAGTCTGACTGCGTGAATGCAGTGACGGAGTCCACGACGCCCAGTTCGACCGTCGCGGCGTGGAAGGCGGCGATCGATTCGCTGATGTTAGCCAGCAGTCCCGGCTGATTCTGATTCTGGTCATCGTGGGAATCAAATCCGCCGGTGGCAACGAAAAATATCTGGCGTTGCATCTGCAGTTGGTCCCGTGAAGCGATAAGTTTGGCCACAGTCTCGAGCTGCGTGCCCAGCTGGCTCGCCGGAAACACTGTCGTAAGGGCTCCGGAATTCTCGGCTGCCTGGATCGCGGCTATTACGGTTTCAGCCGAATCGATCGCACGGCGCTGCACTGCTGCGAAGCCGCGTTCGTAAATCGACTGGTATGGCGCGTCGATAATGCGCCCAAACGCCTGGCCCTGTTCGTAAAGCAGGCCTGCGCCCGGATCTGACGACATGAAACCAAATTCCAGAGGGCCCGTTGCGCCCATGACATAAGCCGCGGTCTCGTCCGCCGACTGGAAAGTGTTAGTGCCAAACAACGATGCGTTGGTGGCCATCTGCTGGCCCGCAACATTGGTACGAATAAGGTCCGCCATGCGACCCGCCCAGCCGGTTTTGCTGGGCGTCTTGCCGCGCAGCGACAACCACTGATCCTGCTGATCGTTGTGCGAAAACAGCTGCGGCGGCAATGCGACCGATTGACTGAAGAACTGGTCCTTCGTCGTCGGCTCGATCAGCGGCCCGACGTTCGCGACGAATGAAGCAGCCCCGGACTCGAACAGTTGCTGCAGACTCGTCATTGCCGGATGCAGGCCGAACGGTTCGCTGCCCGACGCGAATGAAACCGGGTTGATCGGCAACAGGTCGTTTTTCGCGATGGCGAGGTTCTGCCGCGACGCTGCGTACGCGTTGTACTCGGCTATCGTATTTGGCACGAGCATATTGAACGAGTCATTTCCCCCGAACAGGAATATGCAAACCAGCGCACGATAGTCATCGAAGGGCGCGCCTCCGCCGATCATTTGTGCATATGTCAGCCCTGGGGTGGACGCCATCGTCGCAGCTGCGACAGTAGCACCTGACATCAGGAAATCTCTTCGATTGATTTTTCGCATAGTGTTGGTCTCGTTCGTCTGTCGTTACTGCTGGTACGCGTACTCGGGCGAGGTAACCAGTAAGTAAATCGCTTCAGCAGCCCGCAGGTTCGCCTGATCCACAGGTATGAGTGCGAGCATTCCCGCGATTTCCGTCCGCAAAGTCGCGGATATCTGGCCAGCCACAAGTTTTCCGGCCACCATGTCGATGAGCGCATCGGCATCATCTGCTACTGCAACTTCTTCCGTCGTATCGATCAGGACGGTATCGTCCGTAATGGGTCCGCAATCCGGGCTCGGCTCCTGGTTCCAGAAAAACGTCTGACAGAAGATGTAGTTCGTGATGTAGGTGTTCAGAAACTCGGTCGCAATCTCGAGCTCTGGCGCAACCAGACCGCTGTCGCGAATCTCGCCGGGTGGCGCATAAAACGGACTGAAGAAGTTGAACACTGACGGTGACTGCAACGGCCCTTGCCCGAAAAGGATATAGACGAAGTCGTACGGATACCGGCCGCTGGCCGATGCCGCGTCGTAGCTTCGCCAGAGCTGCGTCAGACGCAGAATCGGCTCTTTGACCTTGCCGTCGAGGTCCATACGCAGATCGGGGCGGGCCTCCTCGTCGAGCAATATCGCCCTGACCACGCTGCCGAGGTCGCCCCGTACGCCCGAGCCGTTGTCATTGAAGATGCCCGCCACGCGCGACACATACTCCGGAGACGGGTTGCTTGTCACAAGTCGTTGAATAAGGCGTATCGCGATAAAGGGTCCGACATTCGGATGACTAAAGATGTTGTCCAGCGCAGCAGTCAGATCCTGATCGCCCGTCTGCCCCGGGGGCAGCGTGAGACCGCCCAGCAGTGTTTTCGCTCCCATATCATGGTATTCCGGCCAGAGCTCCATCGGAAAGATCTGGCGCTGCTGCGTCGGGAAGGCGCCCTGGAAGACCGGTGCGCCGGCATACGTCCATCCCGTGTAGACATGGGCAAATGCTTCGATGATCGCCTGGTCGTAGGTTGGTATCGGCTGATTGTCTGCATCGAGCCGAACGCTGCCGTCCTGGTTCAACTCGACAAGACCGATGGAAAACAGCTGCATCAACTCACGCGCATAGTTTTCGTCCGGCCGGATGTTTCTGGCGGGATCCGGCTTCTCATTGCCAAGCATGCTCAGATAAGCACCCATTGCCGGATGCAGAGTGACTTCTTCGATCAGGTCGCGGTAGTTGCCGAAGGCGTTGCGCGCCAGCACGTCGTAATAACTCGCCAGTGCATAGGGCTGGTCGCCCAGCACCCCGAGTTGCGACACGACCATGATCTCTGACAGCGCGAAAGCGACCCGCTGGCGTAGCTGATCCGGACCGTTTAATGCATTGCGGAACCAGATGTCGACCCGGTCCGGTTGCAGCTGAAACATGAATTGTGGCGGCGGCACCGACTGCATGTGCGGTAACTGCAACGATGCGGGTTGTTGCAGTTGATCGTCAATCCATGCCTCGTAGCGCAGGTTGATGACGCGTTGCGCTTCTGAATCGGTCGCGCCGAACGTCGCCTGATTCAGGAACTGAAAAGCCTCTGCTTTTGTTATCGGCGTTGGCGGTGGTGGCGGTGGTTCATTGTTGCCGCCGCCCGAACTGCCGCCGCAACCAGCGACACCCAGCAACAAAGAGACAACAAGCGAGATCCATTTCATGTTCATTTATTCGTCCCGTCCTAATGTTCCGGAAGTAGCCTTTGCTTACTTCCGCACAGACTCCAGATAAGCAATCTGTTCATCCGTGAGCAGGTTCTTGAGCCTAATCAGCATCGCTACCTGCAATTTTTTGACTTCATTCTCGGCGCGAAGCGCTGCACCGACGTGCTCGAGTACCTGCTGTTCATCAATCGGCGACTTGTCCAGCTCCGCCATGATGTTCTGATACGCTTCGCGAACATCCCATTCATGTTCGGCCACATTGGCCTGCACTTCGACAACCGCCTTTCTGATATTCGTAAATTGTTGTTTACTAAGACTTAATTCCGACTGGTTCTCGAGAATAACATTAGGTGCAAACAACTTTCCTTTAAACACGTCGTCTTTTGGCGCAGCGGCCGCGGCTGTTTCCATGCCTATGCAGGCGAAAGCCAGCAAGACCAGTAATCCCTTCCTCATAGTAACGCTCCTCCTGCCGGTTCGGTTGACTCGAAAAGCACCGGCATGTCCTGATATATGTCAAATTCCCTGTCTGGCAGTAAGACGTCGCTGGGCGCCGACCAGTAGGTCGAATCCAGCAGGTCCGCAACTTCTATGTAGGCGGTCTCTTCCTCCGGCACCTGCAGAGTCAGGCCAACGACGATCACGGCCACGACTGCAGCTACGCTCGCGAACCTGCGGTACCGCCGTCTCGAGGCCGCATGCCTTTCCTGTGCCAATTGCCACACACTATCGAAAGACGAATGATCTTCACCGGCACCACGGCGCCAGGCGCGACTGACCTGTTCACGAAGCGTTTCGTCCGATATCGGCATCACTCTTCCTCCGCCCAGTCCTGAAGTCGTGACCGCAGCGCCTTTTTGGCGCGGTCGTAATGCACGCGCCCTGTTCCTGTCGACACGCCCATGACCGACGCCGCCTGTTCAATCGTAAGGTCCCGACAAAAGACGAGCTCGATGATGTCGCGTTGTCGTGCCGGCAAAGCACGCACGGCTCGCCACACACCGTCGTCAATGACCGGCTCGATCGCTTCGGCCGCGTCAGTAACAGATTCCTGCGAATACTGTTTTACGAGACGCAGTCGCGTCGAAAGACGCCGAAAACGGCTTCTTGCAAGATTCTGCACTACGCCGAAGACGAAGGTCTTGAGCGTGGACTTATTGTCAAATCGGGCAGTGCCACTCAGCAGTTCGACGTAGGCCTGTTGCATCAAATCCTCCGCAGTCGCGTGATCGAAATCGCATCGGGAGAGGGCCCAGCCGTATACCTGGCCGTGAATGGCTTCCAGTGCCGAGCGCGAAACGTGTGGGTTGTTTTCCAGAGCATCGCTGTCTCTCATACCCCCTCCCGAAAGATTGGTGGCATGAAGTAGATGCTCATATGACAAGCTATAGATGCAATTGATTTATATTCTCAAGCGCAATGTTCCATAGCGGGGGCAAATGCCGTTGTTGCCACGCGGCAACCTGAAACCGTCTGGTGCAGCGTAAACGAGACGGTCTCCCTGCAGCCGCGCGGGTGAAACACAACGACGATCGTAACGCCGCGCTCGAGACTGTCAGCATGGTGTGACAAGCCCGCGTCGCATTCGACGAAGAAGCGGTCGTTTTCGAAAGCGCCCATATTGGCGAGGCCGGAAAGGAAAGCGACGACCTGGCTGCGAATGCGCTCCGCGAGCTGGAAATCATCACGCTCGAACACCGCCCAGCGTGTCGCCTGCCGGATGGAATTGACGATTCGCAAACAGAGTCGCCGAACCGGCAGGCTCGCATAATTACGATGCGACTCACTGCCACGGCCCATGGTCACAGAGCCACGCAGCCGCGCCCGGCCCGCCGGGCCTTTTGTAAGAACATTGAGCCCCTCCCGGGCAAGGACTTGCCCGTCCTGCTCACTGACAGCGAACGCGGGGACCAGCTCACGTTTGAAGCCCATACCCTGGTGGTCGAGATCGTGCCAGGGTCCGTAGGTTCGATCGAGCTTGCAAAGCAGGCCCGCCAGCGCGCCCCCAACGGCTCGCGGCGCGCCGTCCTCGTCGCGCCGTCGATACATTCTCGGAAAGTACCCGACCATGCTTGGACTGGCCAAACCAGACGTGCGAATACCCTCTACGGCCTTCGCCGGCGTGAGCCAGTCAGCGGGTGGATCAACGACCAGCATCGCGCCGCGCTCGCGACAGTAAAGTTCTGCCGCAAGCAGCGACGCGGGACCAGGATCACGGCCTTTCCCGGGCGGCGGCAAATACAGCAGATCGAATCGATCGACGTGGTCAAGTGAAAACATTCCGGTACCGCGCGTCCTCGAGCCAACGAGGTCGTAGTCGGATAATTCGTGGCCATCGGACCCTTCCTGCGAATGCTCGGCGTAGGCCACATTGGACGGCACGTCCGCTCCGAACGTTAACTCGGGCCGGTGTGTTGGATATGGCTGTTCGACTCGGGCAAGCGTCGATGTCAGCAAGAGATTCGCGACGAAGTTTTCGGCACCTTCGCGATAGTTGGCGCTGCGAAACATCTCCTGATCGGTAACTAGTCCAGTGGCTGGATCGATACGCTGCAGTGTCAGATTGAAGAGTTCATCGTTCTCCGGATCGATGCCGTCGAAATCGACAGCTGCACGAATGCGTTCCGTCGAACCCGGCTCGAGAGCACGCATAACGAGCGCCGAGCCGCTCGCCGGAAGGCAGATCATCGCGCCGCGAGCGTTGTTTGCAACGCGCACGACATACAGATTCCTGCCGCCATGCTCGAAGAACTGTTTCACGGCAGGCGCAAGGCTGGAGCGCGTCCAAACATCACCGAATCGACGGCGAAAATCGCCGAAGCCGTGTATCAATAGCGGAACATTCAGGGGGCCGCGAAGCGCACGTCCGACAAAGGCCGCCGTGGTCTCCGGGGACACGTCGATGGACTGGTCCATCGCGGTCATTTCTGTGACCGTGATGCCGCGGTCAACTGCATCTGACAAGCTTATCTCCGAAACAGTCAGATATCGGTGGTCTCATTCTAATCAGTGACCGCGGCTTATGCTATTGAATTGCACAGCCATACTGCTTTATTCGCTAATATTCGAATCATGGATGACTATCTTGCGTCCCTATATCCACAGCTGGCGGCAAAAGTGCCGAAGGTCATACTTGCCGACTTGCCGACGCCGCTCGACGAGAAGTCATTAGCTACGACCACAGGGCGGCGCCGCGTCGCGATTAAGTGCGACGACCTCACCGGGAAGCTATACGGCGGTAACAAGGTTCGCAAGCTCGAGTATCTGCTGTGCCGGGCGCGTCGAAGAAAAGCGGAACGCGTGGCTACATTCGGCACCGTTGCCTCCAATCATGCCCTGGCTACGTCCCTGTATGCTAAATCGCTCGGCTTCGAATGCATCTGTTTTTTGTCACACCAAACAAAAACCGCGAACGCGCCGCGCGTGCTCAACATGCATTTGCAGAACGGCACCGAGATCGTACGATACGGTCGCAGCCGAGCAGATCGAATTCGCACATTGCGAGATCGCCTGTGGCATCGCAACGTCTGTGCGATTCCGGCGGGCGGATCAAGCTGGCTTGGCGCTGTTGGTTTCGTCAACGCGGGCCTCGAACTTGCCGATCAGGTCGCCACGGGTCACATTGAAGCGCCAGATCGCTTGTATATCGCTAACGGCACGATGGCTACCGCCGTTGGCATCGCGTTGGGTCTGGCACTCGCCAAACTTCCTACCGAAGTTCAGGCTGTGCAGGTCACCGATGATTTCGTGACAAGTCCGGCGCGCATGCGACGCCTGATCGTCAAAACTGCAACGCTATTACATGCCTTGGACACATCGATTCCCGCGGACCTTGCCGATCAGGCACGGTATTGTTTTCGCAGCGGATTTCTTGGCGGAGGTTATGCGAAGACGAACGCCGCAACGGACCGTGCGGTTGCGATCGCGTGCGATGAGCTGGACCTTGCTCTTGAAACGACTTACACGGGCAAGGCAATGGCGGCAATGATGCACGACCTGGACCAGAAACAATATGCCGGGCAATCGATGTTGTTCTGGAATACCTACAACTCGCGACCGCTGTCAGCGGGAGGCGATCGGCCAGACGACGTGTCGCGCCTGCCCGAGGAGTTCCTGCGTTACTTCGATTAACGCAACGATCTTGCCGCGCACTTACAGGGACTCTACGTCTTGGCCCGAGTCTTCCTCGGCTACCGCCTCTGCCTCGGCTTCACGTACTGCCTCGTCAATCATTTCGCGAACCTCGAGTAATGTCGGTGCATCCGGATCGATTTCGACCGTGTTGCGCACGAGTCGCGCGCGGGCGAGAACTTCGTCGTCCGGATTGCCGAGTCGTGACGGAACACCGTCAGCAATACTCGCGATCAAACGTGCATGGTCGCCGTACCGGGAATCGATACCGGACCCTCGGCTGCGATTCTCGATCAATTGCTCGAGACGCCGTTCGGGGCTCACTTCGTCGTCTTCGAGTGGCGCGTGACTTTCGAAATACCACTCGCCATCCAGCTGACCGAGCAGAAAAGGCTCATTGATGATCGCCACGGCTCGCCGACGTCGACGATCTCGTAGAGGTATTCGATGTTCTCGGGATACAGGCGCACACAACCATGACTCACACGCATGCCGACGCCATAGGGCTGATTGGTGCCGTGAATCAGATAGCCCGGCATTTCGAGTTTGAGCACACGGTGTCCGAGCGGGTTATCGGGTCCGGGCGGAATTACCGACGGCAATGGATTGCCCAATTCGGCGTGCTCCTGGCGTACGGACCATGGTACGAACCAGTGCGGGTCTTTCGCTTTAGCCGACAACGGTCGTTACGCCAAGCGGTGTCTCCCAGCCAACGCGTCCAATTCCGATCGGGTAGGTTTTAACGACTTGCGCCTGTCCTGCAGGGACCTTCGGGAAATAGAACAGGCGCTTGGATGCAATGTTGAGGACTATGCCTTCCCTCGGAACATCGGGAAGAACGTACTGCGTGGGCAACAGGACCGGCGTGTTTTCGCCGGGCAACCAGGGATCGACACCCGGATTGGCGGCGATCAGTTCATCGTATCCAAGGCCGTAGGCGCGCGCCAGATCCGACAGCGTGTCGTCACCGCGTGCAAACACGACCTGCAGCGTGCCGACAACGGATTGCTCTGGCGATTCGAGCACGAAGTGGTTGGCCGGAATAGGTTCCTGAACGGTACGCTCGCTCAGCGGCACGACCGGCTCCCGATAGCCCGGGGCAGTGCCGAAGAAGTCCTTCAGCGATGCGCAACCGCTCAGCGCGACGAGCGGCGTCAGTAACGCAATCCGGCGAAGTATGGCGCCGTTACTCCTCTTCGGATATTTGCAGCGTCGACTGGGGTGGTATGCAGTTCGGGAATGCGGCCTTCCTGCCTGGCCTGGTTATAGAGCGGCAGGGCATCAATCCACTGCGAGACCAGCGCATCGATACGTTTTCACTGGACGGGTGCGTGGAAAGAAATTCGGCCGGGGCTTCCTCTGCTTCATTGGTCATATTCTGCCACAACGGCACCGCCGCACGCGGGTCGAAGCCGGCCTTCGCCATGTACTTCAGACCGATAACATCAGCGTCACTTTCCTGGTTGCGGGAGAACGGCAGCATGATGCCGAATGCCGCACCTTGATTGAGCGCCTCGTAGGCCGTGTAGGTTGCGCCCCGGTGCCCGCCGCCAAGGAGTACTGCGGCGACCTGAATGCCCACATTGGACAGCTTGCCGCGCGATGCTCGCTCTTTCGAGTGGTCGGCGGTCACGTGCGCGATCTCGTGGCCGATGACTGCAGCCAGCTGGTCCTGATTCTGCGCGGCCTTGAGGATTCCGACCATCACCCCGATTTTGCCGCCCGGCATGGCGAACGCATTAACGGCTTCGTTATCGAAAATGGCCATTTCCCAGGCGAGATCACTGTGCGGCGGATCCAGCTCACTGACCACGGCGTTGGCCACGCAGGCGATGTAGTCAATCGTTTCGCGATCTGTCGTCAGCGGCATGGAGGCCTTCATTTCAGCGAACTGCTTGGCAGCCTCTGCGGCCAGCTCACTGTCGGAGATCGCCCGGGCGTGATGAGGCCAGAACAACGCGCCAACGGCGAAAATTGCCAGCGACAACAATGATTTGAATTGCTGCGTCCGCATAGGTTTTCCTCGACCCGATATCCTTCGCAACTGCATACAGTTTTCGACAGTTTTTTCTGCTGCCAGTTCCGGCGGTCAGCGCGGCAGACGCGATTCGAACTTGCGGCGCCAGCCTGCGGCGTCAACTTTCTCGAGCGCGCTATCGATATTTGCCATAAGCCGTTTTTGCAGCGGTTGCTTTATGTGATAGCTCAGCCGATACAGATCGCGATCGACGGCAAGCTCGGTCAGCAGCTCATCGCTCGTCTTGATCTCGTCAGCAAGACCAAGCTCAAGAGCCCGGGTGCCATACCAATGCTCACCCGTGGCCACCTTGTCGAGGTCGAGGTCGGGCCGGTACTTGCTGATTGCCGCCTTGAACAGCGCATGCACGTCTTCGAGCTCCTCTTTGAGCTTGGCGCGATCCTCATCCGTATTCTCGCCGAACATCGTCACCGTGCGTTTGTATTTGCCCGCCGTGATCTGCTCGAAATCGACGCCATGACTATCCAGCATGCGGTTGAAGTTCGGAATCTGCGCCAACACGCCGATAGAGCCGAGAATGGCGAAAGGCGCAACATATATCTTGGACGCCACGCATGCCATCAGATAGCCGCCACTGGCAGCTACCTTGTCGACGCAGACCGTCAGCGGAATTCCGCGGTCACGAATTCTTGCCAGTTGCGATGCCGCAAGACCGTGCTCATGAACGACACCACCGTGATTTTCCAGACACACGATGACCTCGTCGTCCGATGTCGCAACCTCGAGGACTGCACTGACCTCTTCGCGCAACGAGGGCACGGCGCTTGCTTTGAGATCTCCCTTGAAGTTGATGACAAAACTGCGCGGCCGAACTGACGCTTGCTTCGCTTCGGCTTTGTCCCGCTTCTTTTCCTCTTTCGCCTCTCTCTTTTGCTCGTCTTTCTTCAACACGGCCTTGCGCAGGGCGCTGGCAATCGACCTGTGTTTTTTGTTGATGCTTTCGACTTCGAGGCCTTCCTGGCTCGCTTTGCGGCTGGCGGCCGCCGCAACGCTGATTACAAGGATGATAGCCGCGACGATTGTCACGACCTTCAACAGGAACAGACCGTACTCGACCAGAAACTGACTCATACGGCGAGGCCGACGTTGTTCTTCTGCAAGACCTGTTCGGCACGATAGCTGGAGCGCACCAGCGGACCGGCAACGACTTCCAGAAAGCCCTTCTCGAGGCCTTCGCGCCTGTAAAGGTCAAACTCGTCCGGCGTCACGTAGCGATCGACAGCGAGGTGGTTGGGCGTTGGCCGCAAATACTGGCCCAATGTCAGAATATCGACATTCGCGTCGCGCAGGTCGTCCATCGTGCGCATGATCTCGTTATCGCGCTCGCCGAGGCCCAACATCAGGCTGGTCTTTGTCAGCACATGTGGACGGTGTTTCTTGGCGTGCCGCAAAACGTCGATCGTCTGGTCGTAACCGGCGCGCGGATCGCGCACCGGGTGCGTTAACCGCCGCACGGTCTCCACATTCTGCGCAAAGACATCGAGTCCCGAATCAACCACAATTTCGACATGCTCCATGACGCCGTTGAAGTCAGGCGTCAGGGCTTCAACGGCCGTTTCCGGATTCTCTGCCTTGATCGCACGAACGCAGGCCGCGTAATGTGCGGCGCCGCCGTCGGCCAGGTCGTCACGGTCGACCGATGTGATAACGACATACTCGAGCCCCATGAGCTTTACGGCACGACCTGTGTTTGCTGGCTCTTCCAAATCGAGCCAGCCCTTCGGATTGCCCGTGTCCACCGCACAAAAGCGGCAGGCCCGCGTACAAACGGAGCCCATGACCATGATCGTCGCCGTGCCGGCATTCCAGCACTCACCAATGTTGGGGCACATCGATTCCTCGCACACGGTACTCAAACGATGCTCTTTGACGATGCGACGAACCGTGGCATGGCCTTTCCCGGACGGCATTTTCGCGCGCAGCCATTTGGGCTTGTCGCCGGTCACGAGCGGCTTGGCATCACGGCGGGTCTTTACGCCATTCTTGATCGCCGAAAAACCCTCTTCCGTCCTGTACTTGGTGCCGCTTTCTACAATGCGAATGCCGCGGAATGTCTTATCGGTGCTGCTGCTCATTCAGGGTGCTGTATGCCTGCCAAAAGGGCACGCATTGTCGCATAGTTAACGGCAAAAAAAATCCCGGCCGAAGCCGGGAGAGTCAGGGGGAATCGGTTTGCGCCAGAAGAACCTAGTGCAATCTCGACCAGCTAACGAGCTTCACTGCATTCATTTGCAGATCGAAATTGCGGGCCAGTACGGCCTCGATGTCACGCGCATCAGTGTCCATATCCATCGGCTGACTTAACTCGATCACACCGCTGAATTCGTTACCGCCACGATACTGAGTGTCGGTCAATATGAACTGTGTATAGTACTTTGCGGACATGGGTAGAGATTACCGGGGTGCCTGGCATGCTTCTGTGAGCCATGCCACAAATCCTCCGATTTACCAGAATCCAGGACGCTTATGCTGTGGCGCAGCATATCCCCGAGTCGCCGAATTTCGTTGCCAGGCGTAAGATCTGGCCCCTTCGGCGACACGACGCACAGATTTCGGGCCGCTGCATATGTAATATTGGGGGGGTAACTGCCTATCGCTTGGGCGGTTTTTAGCTTAAACCTACGCAGGAATCAGACACATGGCCGAAAAAACGGGATTCGTTCGTTGCATCCTGATCCTAACGCTGTTGCTAGGCGCCGCCGGCGCAACCGCCCAGGACGAACTTAGAAAGACCTTTTTCAAGGAAGCCGACGCCGCAAAGGCCACCGCCGAAGCCGCGGACGCCGCTCTGCTGGCGCCGCGCAGCTATGAACGTGGCATACGAGAGTATGCCGACGCGGAGTTTGCGCTCGAGCGGGGACGCAGTATCGAAATAGTGCGCTCGAACGCCGCCGACGCCGCCCGCTACTTCAGGACGGCAACCACGGCTGCCGAACTTGCAGCGACCGCACTTGCACAGGTTATGAAGAGCCGTCAGGACGCGGCCAACGCGCGCGCGCCGGAGCTGGCGCCCGATATCTGGACCGAAGCTCAGCGCGATTTCGCCGATGCCATCAGGATACTGGAGCGCGGGGATCTGAAAGGCTCAAAACGGCGCGGAATTGAAGCCACGAGTCTGTACCGCGACGCAGAGCTCGTCGCCATTAAGGCGCAGTATCTCACCGAGACGCGACAGCTGCTCGCGGATGCGGATCGTGCCCGGGTCGGCCGCTATGCCCCTATCACTCTCGGCAAGGCGAAACAGCTGTTGGCAGACGCAGAACGCGAGCTTAACGAGAATCGCTACGACACCGACCTGCCGCGCAGCCTCGCGCGACAAGCTAACTACGAAGCGAAACACGCCATCTATCTTTCCGAAGTTGTACGCAAGGTTCGCGATCGAGACATGACCGCCGAACAACTCGTGCTGCGATGGGAAAAACCGATGCGGGATATTTCCGGTGCTGCCGACATCGTGCCCGACATGGAGGATGGCCCCGACCGGCTGGCGGCCGAACTCGTCGCGCACGTTGAGCAACTGCGCAATGAGAACCAGGCCCTTGGCCAGGAAAAAGCTGAAAACGAAATACGCCTCGCCGAAATGGAGGAGGAAATGGCGGCCCTCGACGAACGCCTGGGCGGTGCTACCGAAGAACGCGCGGCACTGATTCAGCGCCTCGAAGCGCAGGCCCGCGTCAAGCAGCAGTTCGAGCAGGTCGAGAAGATGTTCACGGCATCAGAAGCACGCGTGTTTCGTGAAGGGAACAACATCATTCTGCGGCTTGTCGCGCTGACCTTTGACAGCGGTCAATCGCAAATCAAACCGCAGAGCTTTGAGCTGCTTGGAAAAGTCGAGAAAGCGATTGATGTGTTTCCCCGCAGTGAGCTGATCATCGAGGGCCACACCGATTCGCACGGTGGCGACGATTTCAATCAGAACTTGTCACAGGCACGTGCGGAATCTGTACAGCAATACATGATCAATGCGATGCGCATTCCCACATACCGATTGATCGCGACCGGCTACGGCGAAACGCGCCCCGTTGCGAGCAACGAAACCGAATCAGGGCGCGAACGTAACCGCCGTATCGATATCGTCATCCGGCCGAATATCGAAGCGTCGTAATAGCTGCCTGGCGGCAGCTGCCGCCTATGGCCGATGCGCTTTCCACCATTCGGCAATGATTTTCGCCGTGACGTCGTTGGCAAGGTAGCCGTACTCGGCGTGCGGATTGAGGTCGCCGTCAAGCCGGAAATAGTTGTGTAAGATATGGTCTTCGATCGATTCGACGAGGCCCTGCCTGACCATATGTGCGAAGTCGTCCGCAAGGTCGGGGTCGAGGGCCGTCAGGTCGCCCACAGCTGACAGGTTGATCCAACGGCGGATGCCCTGCGGATATCGCTTGTCGCCTATTTCCTTGTTTCCCTGCAAACGGCGCTGAATGAAGCGCTGACCCAGCGGGCTGCCCATCGTCAGTAACAGATCGATGTCGACCTTGTCACGATCATCTTGTGACATCTGCCAGAGACTATCCCAGGCTATGACTGACCCCATGCTGTGTCCGATCAGCAGAATCGGACGGTGCGACTCGAAGGCGGCTTGCAAACGCATCTTCAGCATCTGCCGCGTGTATTCGGCGAGGTCCTCACGATTGCGCAGGTAGCGCCGCAGGTCACGCAAGTGCAGTTCCATGCGCTCATTGGCAAGGTGCGGAATAAGGAACGGCAAAAAATCGGCAAGCGAAAATAACCAGCGCGCCGCGCGGCGTCGCCACGATGTCGCTTCAGCGATGTCTTCAGGTGTCGCCGCCGGCTGCTCGATGACGGCTTCGATCGCGTCCTGATCAATTGTGATGTCGCGATGCGTTTTGTAGAAAGCGTAAGTCCAGGAAACGATATCGAAGCAATGCAGATTGGCAGCGATATCGAGCGCGATCTTCTCGTCGTGACGACGCAGTCCGGCGATCAAACAACGCAACAGCGCATCCCGGTGCGGACCGGGCTCGGGCTTGGGCAAAAGGCCTGGTACGTAGAGGATCAGGGGCATCCCGTTCATCGAGCTGGCATCCCGAGCAGCGCCAGCAGTTCGCCGACATCCCGAACGATGCCGTCCGGCCGTTGCAGGTGGTCGGGCCAGTCCTGATTATCGCGATTGACCCAGACCGATTTCAGCCCCGCTTTACGTGCACCGGCAACATCGACTTCCGGGTGATCGCCGACGTGCAGGGTCTGATCAGCATCTGCGCCGCCGGCTTCAACGGCTATGTCGAATATTTTCCGGTTCGGCTTTGCGGCGCCAGCAGAGGATGCCGAGATGACCTCATGGAAAAGATCGCGAATGCCGATCGAATTCACATCTGCGTTGCCATTGGTCACCGCAATGACACAGTAACGCTCACCCAGTGCGGTCAGAGCAGGACGAACCTCCGGAAAGACCTCGACGTCATTGCGCGCCGCAATGAATACAGCCATCGCGTTGTCGACGAGGCCATCTCCGTAGCCGGCCTCGATACCGAGCCGGCCGAGGACCGTTCGCCGCAGAAACGTGAAGTCGTGGCTCCGCTCGGGACTCTCTTCGACGACCTGCTCGCGCAGCCTGGAAATGCCGTCAGGCGTGTACTTCTCCTGAATGCGCGGATAGTTGTCACGCAGCCAGTCATGCAGCTTGCGCTCGGCCCGTTCGATAACCGGGTGGATCGCCCACAGCGTGTCATCAAGATCAAGAGTGATGGTGCGGATGTCGCGCACTTGTTGCTCGCGTCGAAAAGATAGGTGAATATTGTGTCATGAAATACCTGCATACGATGGTACGCGTCACAGATGTCGACGCCTCGCTCGATTTTTATTGCGACAAGCTCGGTCTCGTCGAGTTGCGTCGCCATGACAGTGAGCAAGGGCGCTTCACACTGATATTCCTGGCGGCGCCTGGCGATAGCGACGCCCAGGTCGAGCTGACCTGGAACTGGGACCCCGAAGCGTACGACGAAGGCCGAAATTTTGGCCACCTGGCCTATGAGGTCGACGACATTTACGCTTTATGCCAGCAACTCATGGACGGCGGCGTAACAATCAACCGGCCGCCGCGCGACGGGCACATGGCGTTCGTGCGATCACCGGACAACATCTCGATCGAACTGCTGCAGAAAGGCAGCGCGCTTCCGGTCCAGGAACCCTGGGCGTCGATGCCGAACTCCGGCCACTGGTAGGCGCCAGCTTACCGATCAGTTCGTCGGCATCAGTGGTGGCAGAAGTTGGGCCGGGTCTTCGTTGTCGTTCGACAGCACCGAAAACGAGCGCAGGGCTTTGGCAAGCGCTTCGCCGTTCCAGTCGCCCCGTGTCGGGCCGTAGCTCAGACTCGACAGACGATCGAGTTCGGCGGCAAGCGGCGCGGAAACGCGCTGCGCAATTGCGCCGATACTTCGCGGCGTATCATCCGGCCACTGCAGACCGGCCCACGCAAGAAGGGCCTTGCGCACGGCTGCCCCGTCGCCGGCCAGCGCCGCTTTACGAGCTGCCTTGAGATGCCTTGCCTGCTGTTTATGCAGCGGTACCTGCGCCGGTTCGCGCTCGCGCCCGCGCGGCCGGGATGACCACCACCAGGCAAACAGCGTCAGCAGCCAGACTGCGGCCAGCAGTTCGCTGGCGCGACGCCAGAACCCCCGTGACATCGTGTCTTTGGCAGGCTCATCGCTCCTGGTCGCAGCCATTTGGTCGGCCGCAACATCTGCAGACGTTGGAACCGGCGGCTCGCCCGATGGCAGGATCGTAATCGACCGTGCTGGCAAACGGGCGACCTGCCACTCCGCAGTTTCGGTGTTCCACCACGGTACTTCGAGCGCCGGTAATACGACGACGCCCGGCGTTACCCCGATCATCGCGTACTGGTCTTTGCGCACACCACGAATGCCACCAGACCCAACGCGGCGACTGAGCTCAGGCTTATCCGGGTAGACGTTGACTCCCTCCGCTACGGGCGGCTCAAGTGCAGGAATCTGGGTCTCGAGCTGCCCCAAAGCACTTGTGATGACGTGACGCGTCAGCGGCTCACCGGCCGTGATTTCATCTGCATCCCGCGACCAGTCCTCTGCAATCGAAAGCTCACGAGCCGGCAGCCAGACCGCATCGGGATAGTCGGCCGGCCGCGGCGGGATTGGTAGTACTGTCACCGACTGCGGCTCCGACTCATACACCTTGCGTCCCGTAATGCGGCCGTCGCGCAGCACGCGCGCCTCGAAGCGCGCGGGAGAAATCTCGATCTCGCCGCTCTCCTGTGGATAGAGGGCGTACACGCGTTCGACGACGTTGTAAGGCGTGCCATCGATCACTGCTTCGTAACTGCGATCATCCCCCGCAAGCTCGGAAAGCACTTCGACGCCGCTAATCGTCGGTTCGCGCAACGCCGGCTGTCGCGTCGCAACCGAGCGATAAATCTTGATCGTCAACAGCACCTGTGCCTGAACATAGGCCTCAGTGAAATCGACGTCGCTGGTCACGAACACGTCGGCCTCGCCGGGCGGCTCGTAGCTCGGTTCGTTTACCGAAATCACGAGGGCCTCACTTTGCTCATTACCGAGCGCAATCGGCGGGATGACGATCTGACCATTGCGCTTTGGCATCAGCACGTAGGTCCACGTCTTGCTGCGGCGAATCTGGCCGTTGACGATGGTTGTGTTGCTGAGCTGACTGCCCTGCCCGACGTAAAAATCCTGATTGAGTACGGAGACGTCCGGCTGCTGGTCGATGGTCGAGTCCGAGACGATCTCGAGTGTGAACGACTCGTTGAGCTCGATATCGGCGCGGTCGATGCGGGCAGTGACCGCGGCCAGCACCTCAGATACGCACAGCAAGGCCATAACAAGCAACGCGGTCTGTCGCAGTACGCCGGCTACCATGGCTGCACCTCGTCGTCCGGCCAGGTGTTGTTGCCATCCTGGTCCTTGCCCGTTTTCTGGTACTGATAACGAAATTTCCGTCTCAGCAAACCGCCCGGATCGTTGGGGATGCGGCGTAACCATTGCTCCATTGCCTGCTGCTGCTCCTGTTGGCGACGTAACGCCTCAAGTTCCTCGTCGCTCAGCTGCTGCTGGGCCATTTGCTGCTCGTTCTGTTGCGCTTCTTCGGCGGCGCGCTGCAGCTCTTCCTGGAGTGCCTCGAGGTCCTCCTGGCTGCTTTCCTGCTCGTCACGTTGCGACGCGTCGCTGTCGTCGGGCTGTCCCTCTGCCTGCGCCGAGCTGTCCGAGTTCTCCTGCTCCGACTCGCCGCCGCTATCCGACTGTTCGCCGTCGCCCTGCTCGTCCGATGGCTCTTGCTGATCACCCTGGTTCTGTTGCTGCTGTTGATCCTGCACCTGCTTCAGCAAATCGCGATTGTAAGCCGCATCGGCATCGTCAGGATCGATCTCGAGCACCTGTTCGTAAGCGTCGATTGCCGATTCGAATTCACCCTGTCGCGCCATGGCATTGCCAAGGTTGTAAAGACTGCGTGCATCTTCCCGGTCGGCGAATGCTCTGGCGCTGTCTGCGTAATCCTGCGCGCGATACTGCGCGACGGCGCGCCAATCAGCGTTCTCAAAAAGATCAGCAGCATCTTTGGCCGCTCCTTGTTCGAGCTTCTGTCGCGCCTGTTGGTCCTTGGTCTGCCAGAGATCGTCCCAAGTCAAGGCATGCGCTTCATTGTCGGGCGGCAAGATAAACAATAGCAAGACAACGACCCAACCGCGCCGAAACGCCATCGCCGCCAGCGGCAGCAAGAGCAGCGCCAGCCAGGGTCCTTCCTCCCGCCAATTGTCGGTCGCCAGGTTCTCGTCACCCGACTGCTGACGCCCGGTCGATCCGCTGAGAAGATAATCAAGGTCGCGATCATCGGTCGACAAGATGGAGAAGCGCC
The DNA here is from genome assembly GCA_963711285.1 of uncultured Gammaproteobacteria bacterium. Classification (GTDB taxonomy): domain Bacteria; phylum Pseudomonadota; class Gammaproteobacteria; order Steroidobacterales; family Woeseiaceae; genus UBA1847. The sequence goes on from CAVQDJ010000013.1 coordinate 694,753, forward strand.
CGCCGCCGGCCGCGGCAAGTGACCGGAGCGAATGCTCCTCGAGCCGGGGCACTGCAAGGTTGCCCGACTGATCGGTAACGAAGCCGCCGCTTACTCGCGGGATTGGCGCTCCCTCTGCCGTGCCGACCGCAAGCACGGACAAGGTATATCCAGAGGCCTTGAGGTCGCGTGCCGTTTTTTCTGTATCCGGTGACGAACTGCCGTCGGTAACCAGCAGAATCTCGCCGCTGGCCGCACCGGCCTGTTCCAGAAGTTTCTTGCCCTTGTCGATCGCAGCGGTCGGATAGCTGCCGCGACTCGGCATAATGTCAGTACTCAGGCTGTTGACCAGCGCCGCTATCGTATCGGTATCGGTCGTCAGTGGCGTGACTGTGAACGCGTTTGACGAATAGACGACCAGCGCGGTCTGCCCGCTCCCCCGTCGTTCCAGCAAATCGAGAATCTTCAGGCGAGCGCGCATCAGTCGACTCGGCGCAACATCCTGCGCATCCATCGAACGCGACAAATCCAGAGCGACCACGAGTGCCTGATCAGTTCGGAAAACCGGCTGTTCGACACGCTGCCAGGCCGGGCCCGCCATCGCGGCCGCAGCGACAACGCCACCAAGACCAAGCAGCCACCAGCGGTAGTCGGAACGCCGGTTGCTTGAACGAGACAGGACATACGGCACAAGCGATCTGTCAACGACATTCTGCCAGCTGCCGGGTCCGAGTCGACGACGCGCCAGCAGTATCGTGCATGCAATAACGGCAGGCACGGCCCATAGCCACTCCGGCCGCAAGAAATGAAAGTCAGCCCACATCGGCACGTCCTCTGCGCGCAGCCACAGCGACACAGTCAAACAGCATCGGGAAGCTCCCCGCTACGTCGCAGCACCAGGCTCTTCAGTAAGCTCACGAAGCAAAGGAATGTCGCCAGCGCAAATGCGCCACCCAGCGGCCAGTAGTAGAGCGATTTGATTGGGCGAAAACCGGCCTCGGGTTCGGCAACCGGCTCGAGTTCGTCGACGAGCCGGTAAATATCCTGCAAGCCTGCCGTGTCCTTGGCACGAAAGTAGCGGCCGCCGGTTAGTTCGGCGATGCCTGTCAGTGTCTTTTCATCCAGATCAGCCGACGGGTTGATGTTACGGCGGCCACCGATCAGTGAGGACACTTCGAGTTGCTCGGCACCGATGCCGATCGTGTAGACGCGGAGCCCGACCTGTTGTGCCAGTTCAGCCGCTTTGATTGGGTCGATCTCACCGGCCGTATTGGCGCCATCGGTCAGCAGAACCAGCACTTGCTCGCTCGCATCCGCGTCCTGATCGTGAATCCGCTTCACTGCGAGTGTAATCGCGTCACCGATCGCAGTCTTTTCACCGGCGAGACCGATGAATGCCTCCAGCAACAATACTCTTACCGTCTCGCGATCGAGCGTCAGCGGCACCTGCAGATAAGCGCGCTCACCGAAGAGAATCAGGCCGATCCGATCGCCTTCGCGACGACTGATAAAATCGCTGGCGACTGCTTTCGTGGCTGTGAGTCGGTCCACGCGACGACCGCCCAATTCGAAGTCCTTCTGATCCATGCTGCCCGACAAATCGACGGCCAGCATCAGGTTGCGGCCCGAGACCGGCACTTCGAGCTCGTCGCCGATGCGCTCGGGTCGCGCAGCGGCGACGACGAGTAACACCCAGGCAACGGCCGCAATCCAGAAGCGCCAATTAGATAATTGCTCAGAGTGTGGCCGTTGAGAAAGCGTCGAGAATGCGGACAACGAGGGCACTTTGAGACCGGCGTCCTGCAGGCTTGCCGACTCGGAGAGCAGCTTGCGGGCAAGAAACGGCAACGGTAATGCGAGCAGCACCCAGGGCCATGCCAGCGACCACATCAGGATCGGCCTCCGACCGGCGTCGCGAGTCGCTGCCGCACCGCAGCGACCACGTTTACGAGTTCAATCGCTGAAATGTCGTCGTTTGGTGCCCGATACGGCAATTCGAGCAACTTGCGGCCAGCCTCACTCTGAAAGCGCGGCTGGTCGAGATCCTTGTCGAGCCAGGCCAGCCACGCATCGCCGGTCAGTCCGGCGACTTCGTGGCGCGGTGCATAGGCAAGCATCGTCCGCCGCAGCAACTCCGACAGACCGCTGCTGAACGCTATCGCGTCCCGGTGCTGTTCAAATTCAGCAGTCAGATTCGCGAGTTGCAGCAGCGCGTAACGCCTGGCCGCACCGCGAACACGTTTTTGCAGGTAGCGTCTGACAAGATAGATGAGGCCGATTGCCAGTAGTGCAATTACGACCCACCAACCCGGCGCCAACGGCCACCAACCGATGGCCTCCGGCAAGTGCAGGTCCCGAAGTGGAATCTGTTCAGGATCCACGGCTATCGCGTCCTGCGCCCGAGCGCTGTTTGCAGCGCCGCGACCGGATCATCCTCGGTCGAGAGTTGCATGAGATGGACGCCATAGCGCTGACAAAACGCCGCCAACTCCTGGCTACGCGCTTCAAATGCACTTTCGTAGTCGAGACGAGCTGCTCCGGCCACCGTATCGATCGCGAGTTCAGCATCGCCGGATACGAGGCGGTAGCGTCCGGGCGGCGGCAATTTCCGTTCGAGCGGGTCATTGATGAATACGGCGAGCACTTCGTTATGGCGTGCAACGCTCGACAAATAGGACTGTGCCGACCGCGAAAAGCCGGCAAAATCGCTCAAAATCACGACCAGACTGCCTGGCCGGGCGACGCGTCGCAGCGCTGACATTGCCTGAGTCAACGGCGCTTCCTGGTCCTCGTTGATGCTGCGCTGACGCTTCTCCCAGTCCGGATGGCTGACCAGTTCATGCACGTATCGCAGTGCCGCCTGGCGGCCGAGGCGCGGCTTCAGCTCGCGATGCGTCGTGTCGCCAAAGATCAGACCACCGAGCCGGTCGCCGCGATGGTGCGCGGCCCATGACAACAGCGCTGCGGCGCGACTTGCGTTGACTGACTTGAAACAACCCCGCGTCGCGAAGTGCATGTTCGCGCGCAGATCGACGACGACGAGGACCGGCCGCTCGCGCTCTTCTCGAAACAGCTTGGTGTAGGCCGTCGTGCTGCGCGCAGTCACGCGCCAGTCAATGCTGCGCGGATCGTCACCTGGCTGGTATGGGCGTGACTCGTCAAATTCCATACCACGACCGCGAAAATGCGAAACGTAGGCACCTGTCTGCAACGAATTGACACGCAGCACATCAAGCGCAATTGCCCGCGCCGGACCGTTGAGCCGAATCAGGCCTGCCTGGCTGACACTGACAGGTGAGACCTCGTCGGGAAGCGTGTCCAACACAGCCACTACGGCACTCCGACGCCATCCAGAATACGTTCGATAACGGAGTTCTCGCTGACACCGTCGGCTTCCGCTTCGAAACTCAGCACGAGACGGTGCCGCAACACGTCCGATGCGATCGCCTGAATATCCTCCGGTCCCACGAAATCGCGGCCCAATAACCAGGCATGTGCGCGTGCCGCGCGGTCGATACCCATACTCGCACGCGGACTGGCGCCGTACATGATTTGCCCGTCCAGCGATTCGTCCACACGGCCCGGGTCCCGGGTCGAGACGACAATATTCACAATGTACTCTTCGAGCTCCGGAGCGAGGTGCAGGCGCAGAATTTCCTGTCGTGCCTGCATGATTGACGCCACTGACAGCAGCTCCGGCGGCCGGAACGCATCGCGTTGCCCCGACTTCGCCTCGTCACGGTTAAGCACCAGAATGCGGCGCTCATCTTCTCTCGTTGGGTAGCCAACTTCAACGTGCAGCAGGAATCGATCGAGCTGCGCTTCTGGCAGCGGATACGTGCCCTCCTGCTCGATCGGGTTTTGCGTCGCCATTACCATGAACAAATCATCGAGACCGTAACTCCGATCGCCGACCGTGATCTGCCGTTCTTCCATCGCTTCGAGCAGCGCGGACTGCACTTTCGCCGGTGCTCGATTTATTTCGTCAGCAAGAATCAGGTTGTGAAACAGAGGGCCTTTGCGGAATTCGAACGTGCCCTCCTGCGGCCGGTAGATATCCGTACCGGTCAGATCCGCCGGCAGCAGATCGGGCGTGAACTGCAGTCGATGGAAGTTGCCCTCGATGCTCTCGGCGAGAACCTTGATTGCGCGGGTTTTGGCAAGCCCCGGCGCACCCTCGACAAGGAGGTGGCCATCGCATAACAGCGCGATCAACATGCGGTTGATCAGGTGCGATTGCCCGATGATCAGGCTGCTGGCGTGCGCCTCGAGTTGTTGGAATTGTTCTGCGACGCTCATTAAGAACTCCGGAGGAAAAATCGGCGTGCCATTTTAGAGAGGATGCGTGAGCGAGCCAACCGGTCGCCATGTTTTTTGCTTATCTGAGCCGCACTTCGGTAATAATGCTCTATCTTCGGACAGCGGCTGACGCAAAGAATTGCAGAGAATTCAGAAGAAACGCGCCATTGCGCGCCTTTTCCACCCCGGAACAGGCCTTCTGCTGACCATTGTTGCGGCGCTCGTGAGCTGCAAACCGGCAAACGAAGCGGCAGTTCCGGATACCCGGGCCGAACCACAGCCGGTACTGATGTGCGGTGACCGCGGCCGTCTGCAGGCCCGCCTGTACGGCGCGATCTCGGCACAGCTGGCCTGGAACCGTGACGAGCTCGAGTGCAGCGGTATGCCGAGGCCGGAGGGCCGGGGCGCCCGACTGCGTTTTGCCGGAGAGATCGATGCCGAAGATCGCCGCATCGCTTTGATAATCTCGATTCCGGAACTGCAGCGCGCCGTCACCGGCGCTGAATTTGCGAGCAACGTCACCGTGATCGAAGAAGGCAATGGGCGATTCTTCAGCACCTCGGGTCTCGACAACTGTCTGACCGACATCACGGCACTCGACGTCGTCGACGAGGCGGGCGACCGATTCTCGATCGAGGGTATCTTGTATTGCGTGTCGCCGCTCGCAGAAGTAAACGGCGATTCCAGCGTATCGATTGGCGAATTGCAGTTCTCGGGCCTCCTCGACTGGAGCACATCTTGAGGCTTTGGCTGCTTGCTGCCGCTGTTACCCTGACGATGAATCCGGCGGCTGCCGACGAGGATCTCGACGCAGCATTCGACAAAGACGTTCTGATTATCGAGGCGAGCAAATTCGCGTGTCATCGCTTCGATATTTACCTCGCTTTGGACAATATGCAGCGCGCCCGCGGCCTGATGCACGTTCGCAGCCTGCCGCAGACGACCGGCATGTTATTTGTCTACGAAAGCGCCCGCGTTCGTTCGATGTGGATGAAAAACACCTATGTACCGCTCGACATCGTATTCGCACATGCCGACGGAACCGTAGCGTCCGTCGCGCGTGACACCGAACCGCTCTCGCTGCGTTCCATCTCTTCAGGCGAACCCGTCACGTTCGTCCTGGAACTCAACGCCGGCACCGCGGCCCGCTTGTTTATCGATGGCGGCAGCCGGTTATTCTGGGAGCCCGCCCATGGCGCTAACGAGTAATCAGCGCAACTGGTCCGTATTCTCTGGCGCAATCGCGGTAACGGTCATGGCTGCTGCCATTTACCCTGGCAACGCCGGCGTCAAAGACGACACCATTCGCCTGACGGCGTTTTTCGCGAAACGGAGGCCTAGAGCACAGCGGCAATAGAATCGGCCAGGTACTCCACATTGTCGGGGGTAATCCCGGCCACGTTGATGCGGCTCGAATTCACCATGTAAACGCCAAAGTCCTTCTTCAGCCGCTCGACCTGGTCTGCTGTTATTCCAAGGAAGCAAAACATGCCGTTTGCCCTGACGAGGTGCGAGAAATCGCGCCCGGGCGCCTTTTCAATGAGCGCATCGTTGAGCAAAACGCGCATGCTGTTCAAGCGATCCCGCATATCGTCGAGTTCCGCGCACCACTGCGCCCGCAGTGACTCGTCATGCAGAATCGTGCTGACGACAGCTGCGCCATGGTCCGGCGGCATCGAGTAGATCGTGCGCACGTAATTGTTGGCCTGGCTGGCAACCGTGCGCGCCGTTTCCGCATCGGCTGAAAGAAATGACACCGTGCCGACGCGGTCACGGTACAGACCAAAGTTCTTCGAACACGAACTCGAGACAATCATCTCGGGTACACGCGAAGCCATGTGGCGGATGGCGAATGCATCGTCGTCGAGACTTTTCGCAAAACCCTGATATGCCATATCGATGAAGGGTATGAGTTCGCGTTCGACAAGAATGTCGGCAATCCCACGCCAATCGTCCACCAACGGGTCGAGGCCTGACGGGTTATGGCAGCAGGCGTGAAACAGCACGACATCGCCCTTCGGCACTGTACGCAGCGTCTCCATCATTGCATCGGTCTGAATGACGTGTCTTTTGGTCTCGTAGTACGGGTAGGGTTTGAGTTTCAGTCCGGCGTCGCCAAGCAATGGCACGTGATTGCTCCAGGTCGGCTCGCTGACCCAGATCGTAGTGTCCTGCCGCGCCCGCAGGAGTATGCCTGCCCCGACTCGCAGCGACCCGGACCCGCCGGGCGTCTGAATCGTCACGAGCCGCTCGTCCGGCGCCGCGCCTGCGAAAGCCATTTCCTGCATGGCCGAATTGAATTCCGGGCTGCCGGCAGTACCGAGGTACGCTTTGCTGAGCTGTGTCTCCAGAATGCGTTGCTCGGCCTTTTTTACGCTGGCGAGGACGGGAGTTTCACCGGCAGCATTGCGATACACGCCAACGCCGAGATCAATTTTGTTGGGCCGCGGGTCATCGCGGTGCTCTGCGATCAGACCAAGGATGGCGTCCGCCGGCATTGCTTGCAGCGATTCGAACAAGTCTGGTCTCCGTGTCAGGTCGCCTAGAGCGTATCGATTGGTGTTTTCAGGTACGCGATGTCGTTATCTTCGGCATCGGGCAGATGTCCTGCCCGGATGTTGACCTGAATCGCCGGCACAATCAACGCCGGCAGATTCAGCGACGCGTCGCGCTCCTTGCGCATGCGCGTGAATTCGGGCTTGCCGACGTTTGCATTGACATGGATATTGCTGGCGCGCTGCTCGTCGACAGTGCACTGCCAGCGCAGGTCGCGGCCACCCGGCATGTAGTCATGGCACATGAAAAGCCGCGTATCGCCGGGCAAGGACAACACGCGCTGGATCGAGTCGTACAGGACTTCCGCATCACCACCCGGAAAATCGCATCGGGCTGTGCCGAAATCGGGCATGAACATACTGTCGCCGACAAAAACCGCTGATCCGATTCGATAGCTCATGCTGTCGTTGGTATGACCCGGCGTCGCCATGACTTCGCACTCGAGTTCGCCGATGCGAAACGCGTCACCGTCCTCGAACAGCTTGTCGAACTGATGCCCGTCCGCCGCGAACGGCGGGCCGAGATTGAACACGGGCCCGAAGTGCGCCTGAACGCTTCGTATACCCTCGCCGATTGCAACCTGGCCGCCGAGTTTCGACTTGATGTACTGCGCGCCGGTGACGTGATCGGCATGCGCGTGAGTTTCGAGTATCCACTCGAGGCCCAGCCCTTCTTTGTGAACATACTCGATGATCACGTCGGACGGCCCGGAATCGATTCTGCCCGACACCATCGAATAACCGATGACGGGATCGATCACGGCAGCGTGGCCGCTGCTCCGGTCTGACACGACATAGCTCAACGTTCCGGTTGGCTCGTCGTAAAAATGCTGGATGCGTGCTTCGCTCATGAATAAAAAACGCCGACGGTGCCGCCGGCGCTTATCCGATTATCGATTTTCCTGATCAGGCCATCGGCGCCCAGACCGTACACCAGCCGTTTGCGTTCACGGCCTTGCCCGGGAAGATCTGGCACGGACGCCATGTATCTCCTTCGTTGCCCTGAATCAGCGCGCAATTGGCACAGTTCTGGACTGGGTCAGGCTTGGCACGTGATCCGGCGTCTACCGTACTCGCGTCGTGCGTGTATTTCATGGCGGCAGCCATCGGATCGTCTTCGGTCACCTGCGGCAAATCCTGCGCAAAGACTTGACGACCAGGGTTCGCCAGGCAACCGGCAGCGGCTAGTGCGGACAATTGAATAAATTTGCGGCGTGCGATCTTGCTCAACGGAGTCTCCTTAGATATCTGTGGTCTGCCCGGAACGCATCCGGGCGCTGGTATTCTAAACGATAATGATCAGACTGCGACGTATTGTAGACGATGAATATGAACGACAGCCAAACACATGACGGCCTCGGCCCGCGAACTATTTGAGAACGATTATCATTAGCAAATCTCGAATCCTCGCTGCTGCCGGCATGCTGTTTGCCGGCTTCGTCGCAGCAACATCGTCCGTGGCTGACGTTCACGTCTATCGCATCGAAGTCGATGCGACGCTGAGCCGTCTTGACGTGACGGCGAGATTCCAGGCGCCGGTTACTGATATCGCAGCTCGTTCACGAAGCGCCGCACAGTTTTTGCTCGATGCGCGTGACTGCGATGACGACCAGGAATTTCGTGTTCGAGGTCGCCGCCTTGCAACACCGAGTCGCGGTGTCCGTTGCCTGCGCTATTCCGTCGACCTCAAAAACGCTGCGAGGTCGGAGCAACGCAATTATCTGCTGCATTCATCCAATGTTGTCGTATCGCCCACTGTCTGGATGTGGCGGCCCCGGCTTGGCGGATACGATGAGATTCACGTCCACTTCGAGCTGCCTGACGGCGTGCGGGTCTCGGTGCCGTGGCAGCCGTTGCCGCCCGACGATGCCGACTACAAACTCATGGCGTCACCCCAGAGCGGCAGCGCCGTGGCAATCTTCGGGCAGTTCGACTCGTCCGTCGTGGATATTGCGGGTGCCATGCTCAGAGTGGACCTGCCGCACACCTCGCAGGATGTCGAGCTTGCACCGACTGTCGGCTGGGTTCGCGAGGCGGCCTACAACGTTACGCTGGCTTACGGTCGTTTTCCCAATCCGGCTGCGCGTATTGTCGTTTTCCCGATTGGCAGCAATCCGTGGCGTAGCGACTCCCCCGTGTACTTCGGCCGCATCGTTCGTGACGGGGGTGAGACAGTCGAATTGCTTGTCGATCCGCATGAATCGACAGAAGCATTTTACGAAGACTGGACCGCGACGCATGAACTCTCGCACATGATGCTGCCGTTCGTGCAGAGCAAACAGCGCTGGCTATCGGAGGGGTTCGCGCAGTATTACCAGAACGTGCTCCTTGCAAGGGCCGGCCGCTACACGCAACGCGATGCGTGGCAAAAATTGCACGACGGCTTCGAACGTGGCCGCTCGTCTGTGCCGGGGCTGTCGCCGAATCAGGCCGCCGGCGGCGGCGAACGAAACAGCCGTATGAAGATCTATTGGAGCGGCGCGGCGCTCGCGCTGATGGCCGACGTCGAGTTGCGGCGGCGGTCAAACGGCGCGGAGTCGCTCGACGGCGTACTCGATCAGTTTCAGCGCTGCTGTCTGCCGTCGCAAGTATCCTGGTCCGGCGAAGAGCTGTTCACGGCGTTCGATTCGTTTTTGGAAGAACCCTTGTTCATGACGCTCTACCGGCAGTACGCGGACAGCGCGGGTTTTCCGGACGTGCGGCCCCTGCTCCAACGTCTCGGTGTAGCCATTGAACACGGCGAAGTCCGCCTCGAGGACGACACCGAATTGGTGGAAATCCGGGCGGCGATTACGGCGCGACGATATACTGACGAACCCGACAGGTAGTGGCGTTATTAACATGGCTGGCAGCAGTCACGCAGTCGATATCAGCAAGATCAGTGGCGGTCTGCAGCAATCGCATGCCGACAACGTAGCGGTTGAGGAACCGCTCGAGATCCGGCTGGGCTACTCGACGGCTGACGGCCGGGCTGCGCGCAGTGTTTCGATCACAATGCGCACGCCAGGCAATGACCACGAGCTTGCCGCGGGATTCCTGTTCACGGAATCGATCATTCAGCGAGCGGGCGACATCGCATCCATAGAGACCTGCGGGCCGCCGGCACCGGATAGCGGCAATCACAATGTCGTGCGCGTCGAATTGGAACCCGATGTCGCCGTCGACCTCGGCCGGCTGCAGCGCCATTTCTACACCACCTCAAGCTGCGGCGTTTGCGGCAAGACCTCGCTCGATGCATTACGTGTTATCGGTATGGCACCCATGGACGACAACGCCACGGCTTTCGACCGGGACATATTGATCACCGTGCCTGAAAAATTGCGCAAGGCTCAGGAGACCTTCGATAAGACCGGTGGCCTGCACGCGGCCGGCGCCTTCACTACTGCGGGCGAACTCGTTGTGACGATGGAAGACGTCGGCAGGCACAATGCCGTCGATAAAGTAATTGGGTCACTGCTGCTCGATGATCGTTTGCCCGCTGACGATCTGGGACTGATGGTGTCGGGTCGCGCGAGCTTCGAGCTGATGCAGAAGACACTGGTCGCGGGCATGCCCTTGTTAGCCGCCGTCAGCGCGCCGTCCAGCCTTGCTGTCCAGTTGGCAGCCGAATTTAATATGACGCTGGTCGGCTTCCTGCGGGGTAACACGTTCAATATCTACTCGGGTGAACAACGGATCAGGCATGAAAGCTGAAGGCTACGACAAACAGATAGCGGCAGAGATCGTTGCGGAATTCGATGCGCGCCCCGAGATGCTCGTGCAGATCCTGCACGTGTTCCTCGAGCGTTTCGGCTGGATATCGGAGGACGCGATTCGGCAGCTGGCTGAGGAGCTGAATTTGTCTCGCGCCGAGGTACACGGTGTTGTCAGCTATTACCACGACTTCCGCACTACGCCCCCGGCAGGCACGTCATCAAGATATGCCAGGCAGAGGCATGCCAGGCGATGGGCAGCCGTGACCTGTCGAGCCATGCTGAGCGAGCGCTCGGCATCGACATGCATTCGAGCAATGCGGACGTCACGCTCGAACCCGTCTATTGTCTGGGCAACTGTGCCTGCTCTCCCGCAGTTATGGTGGATGGCAAGACCTACGGCCGGGTCAGCAAACGACGATTCGATGACATCGTCGCCGCACTCGCGGAACCTCACTAATGGCGACGACGAAGATCTACGTGCCTCGCGAGACAGCTGCGGTTTCTGTCGGCGCCGACAACGTCGCAATCGAAATAGCGCGGCAGGCGAAAGAATCGGGCGAGCGCATCGAGCTCATTCGTAACGGCTCGTGGGGTGCTTCCTGGCTCGAGCCGCTTGTCGAGGTTTTGGTCGATGACAGACGCATCGCCTATGGCAATGTCGAGGCGACCGACGTAGCGGGCCTGTTCGCCGCCGGACTCCTGTCCGGCGGCAAGCATGAGCGGCGGTTGGGCCCCGTCAACGAAATTCCCTACCTGATCGAGCAGGATCGCTGGACGTTCTGGCGCTGCGGTCTGATCGATCCGTTGTCGATGGATGACTTCAGAATGCACCAGGGCTTCAAAGCGTTCGAAAAAGCGGTCGACATGGGAGCAACCGCGGTTATCGAGGCCGTCAAGACTTCCGGCCTTCGTGGACGCGGTGGCGCGGGGTTCCCGGCAGGCATCAAGTGGCAAACGGTCGCCGATGCCGACGGTGATTTGAAATACATCGCTTGCAACGCCGACGAAGGCGACAGCGGCACGTTTTCGGATCGCATCCTGATGGAGGGCGATCCGCTGGGCCTGATCGAGAGCATGTTGATTGCCGGCTATGCCGTCGGTGCCAGCCGCGGTTATATCTACCTGCGCTCGGAATATCCGCTGACGCATGCGATCCTGTCGCGCGCGATCTCCATTGCTCGTGAGCACGGTTGGCTCGGCGATAATATTCAGGGAAGCGGCTTCGATTTCGATATCGAGCTGCATCTGGGTGCGGGCTCCTATGTGTGCGGCGAAGAAACTGCAATGCTCGAAAGCCTGGAAGGCAAGAAAGGTATCGTGCGTTACAAACCGCCACTGCCCGCGATAGAAGGGTTGTTCGGCAAGCCAACGGTGGTAAACAACGTCGTAACACTCGCGTCAGTCCCCAACATCATCAATCTGGGCGGTGAGAAATACGCCTCGTTCGGTGTCGGTCGTTCCAAAGGCACACTGGCGTTTCAGCTGGCCGGCAACATCAGGCGCGGCGGACTCGTCGAAAAAGGATTCGGCATCACACTGCGCGAGCTGATCGAAGACTGGGGCGGCGGTACAGCGAGCGGACGACCAGTGAAAGCCGTCCAGGTCGGCGGACCGCTCGGCGCCTACCTGCCCGAGGAGCAATTCGACATCCCGCTCGACTACGAGGCTTTCATCGAGATCGGCGCGATGATCGGTCACGGCGGCATCGTCGTGTTCGACGACACGACGAATATGGCGCAACAGGCGCGCTTTGCGATGGAATTCTGCGCGATCGAATCCTGCGGCAAATGCACGCCCTGTCGAATCGGCTCGACACGCGGCGTTGAGGTCATAGACCGCATGGTTGCTGGCGTTGACCGTGAGGACAACTACGATCTGCTCGTCGAATTGTGCGACACGATGGAAGGCGCGTCGTTATGTGCAATGGGCGGAATGACGCCCTATCCGGTCCGAAGTATCCTAAAATACTTCGCAGAGGATTTTTCCTCTGCTGTGGGGGCTGACGCATGAACAAGGTCAGACAAATCGACTTGGGTACGCCTGTATCCGGCAGTGCCGAAACCGTACAAGTCGAGATCGACGGCCTGCCTGCGACGGTCAAGGCCGGATCGAGCATTTTGCGCGCCGCGCGCGAATCCGGCGTGGACATCCCCAAACTCTGCGCGACGGGCAGCCTGAAACCGTTCGGCTCCTGCCGTATGTGCCTCGTCGAGATAGAAGGACGCAAGGGTTACCCGGCATCTTGTACGACACCGGTCGAAGCCGGCATGAAGATTCGTACCCAGACCGATGCGCTGGCACGGCTCAGACGCAACGTGATGGAACTGTACATTTCGGATCATCCTCTCGACTGCCTGACATGTTCCGCCAACGGAGACTGCGAGCTGCAGGACATGGCTGGCGCGGTCGGCCTTAGAGATGTTCGTTACGGTTTCGACGGCGATAACCATCTCGATGCCCCGGTCGACGCCAGTAATCCCTATTTCCAGTTCGATGCGAGCAAGTGCATCGTATGTTCGCGCTGCGTGCGGGCCTGCGACGAGGTGCAGGGGACGTTCGCACTGACCATCGAGGGTCGTGGCTTCAAGTCGAAAGTTTCGGCCGGTATCAGCGAAAGTTTCCTCGACTCCGAATGCGTGTCGTGTGGCGCCTGCGTGCAGGCCTGTCCGACGGCAACGCTGATGGAGAAAAGTATCGTCGATCACGGCCAGCCGGACCACAGCGTCAAGACAACCTGCGCGTATTGTGGAGTCGGCTGTTCGTTCGTCGCGGAAATGAAAGGCGATCAGGTCGTGCGCATGACGCCGGACAACGACGGCCAGGCCAACCACGGGCATAGCTGCGTCAAAGGCCGTTTCGCGTGGGGCTACTCGACGCATCGGGACCGCGTCATGGACCCGCTGATTCGCGACAGCATCGACGAGCCGTGGCGCAAAGTCAGCTGGGACGAGGCGATTCAGTACGCGGCGAAGCGCTTCAAGGAAATACAGGCCGAACACGGACGAAAATCAATTGGCGGCATCACGTCGTCACGCTGCACGAACGAAGAAGTGTTTGTCGTGCAGAAACTCGTACGGGCCGCGATGGGCAACAACAACGTCGATACCTGCGCGCGCGTTTGCCATTCGCCGACGGGTTACGGGCTAAAGCAGACTCTCGGCACTTCTGCCGGCACGCAGCCGTTCGACAGCGTGATGGATGCCGACGTCATTATCGTCATCGGTGCGAACCCGACCGAGGCCCATCCCGTGTTCGCCTCGCAGATGAAGCGTCGTCTGCGGCAGGGGGCCAAGCTGATCATCGTGGATCCCCGCAAGATCGGACTCGTAAGGTCACCGCATATCAAGGCCGACTATCACTTGCCGTTGCTTCCCGGCACGAACGTCCCAATCGTCAATGCAATCGCTCACGTTGTCGTTACCGAAGGTCTCGTTGACGAGGAATACGTCCGGCAGCGGTGTGATGTGGATTCTTTCGAAGCCTGGAAGACGATGATTCTCAAGCCCGAGAACTCGCCCGAAGCGGTCGAGAAGGTCTCGGGTGTGCCTGCCGGGGACATTCGCGCCGCTGCGCGTCTGTATGGCTCGGCAGATCGCGGCGCGATCTACTACGGGCTCGGAGTCACGGAACACAGTCAGGGATCGACCATGGTCATGGGCATGGCCAATCTCGCGATGGCAACCGGCAACATCGGCTTTTCGGGCTGCGGCGTAAACCCGCTGCGCGGTCAAAACAATGTGCAGGGTTCTTGCGACATGGGCTCGTTCCCGCATGAGCTTCCCGGCTATCGTCCGGTCCAGGATAACGACGTCCGCGGCAGCTTCGAAAAGCACTGGGGCGTCACGCTGGACCCTGAGCCTGGCTTCCGCATTCCGAACATGTTCGATGAGGCCTGCGCCGGACATTACAAAGGTATTTACATTCAGGGCGAAGACGTCGCACAGTCCGATCCGGATACCAAACACGTCGAAGCGGCGCTGGGCAATATGGATTGTGTCGTTGTGCAGGATCTGTTCCTGAATGAAACGGCAAAATTCGCGCATGTCTTCCTGCCGGGCACATCGTTCCTTGAGAAAGACGGCACGTTCATCAATGCCGAACGCCGCATAAACCGGGTACGACCGGTGATGCCGTCGCGGCAGGGCAAGGATGAATGGCTCATTACACAGGAACTGGCGCAGGCGCTCGGCTACCCGATGAACTATACGAACGCTGCGGAAATCATGGACGAGATTGCGGAGCTGACGCCGACATTCAAGAATGTCAGCTTCAAGTTCCTCGACGAGGTGGGCAGCGTTCAGTGGCCGTGCAATGACAAGGCACCGATGGGTACGCCAATCATGCACATCGACAATTTCGTTCGCGGCAAGGGCCTGTTCATCGAGACCGACTATGTGCCAACCGAAGAACGCACCAATCGAAAATTCCCGCTGCTCCTGACGACCGGCCGGATACTGTCGCAGTACAACGTCGGCGCGCAAACGCGTCGTACCGAGAACATGGTCTGGTACAACGCCGATCTTCTGGAAGTACATCCAAGCGACGCCGAAATGCGCGGCATCAAGGAAGGCGCTCTTGTATCTCTGTCGAGCCGCAAGGGTGAGATTGCGTTAGTCGCGACCATCACGGAGCGTGTGCAGCCGGGTGTCGTTTACACGACCTTCCATAATCCGGAGACCGGCGCCAACGTCGTGACGACCGAGCACAGCGACTGGGCAACGGAGTGTCCGGAATACAAGGTCACGGCCGTGCAAATCGCTCCCGCTTCACATCGTTCCGAATGGCAGCATCAATTCGACGAGAATGCGAAGCGGCAGGGGAAGATTCTCGAGACCAGTTAAGATATACAGCCTCCGCCACGGACCTTCCAGATCTTTGCGAACCAGCGGCGAAACCACCCTTCCGCCTTGTCCAGCACTCGAATCTACTCTCTTTTGATTCTCGTGAACCTGGTGCCTTCGAGAGTCAGGTTGGCCATAAGGCCCATAGACCCGAAGATAAAACCAACGACGGGGTCGCGCACATTTTGCGAGTCGATGGTCTTGCCGGCACCCATATCAATCAAAGCGACAGAGCCGTCGATGCCGACCCGCCAGCCATTAGAAGCCCGAAACTGATCAAGCGAACTCTGAGTCATGAATGCGATCACGATCGAGCGGGCCTGCGCGCCTGCCTGCAGTCCGACTGAGCCACTGGTAATGCGCATGTAATCGACTGTCTTGCCACCAACGCGCAGTACGCCTTCGCCGGTTTCGCCACCGACGAGCAAACCAGCCCGTAACGCGCGCGGGAACACCAGATAACCGGCTGCTTGATTCAGAAAGATCTCGCTGCCTTTTATCTGTTTCCGAAAAACCTGCAGGGAATCATCGGCTGCCTGATCGATCCTGGTTGCCGACCACTCCATCGACGCGCAGGCGCCCAACAGTGCAGTCAGGGCGACGAGTAATACAGTTTTGTACGGTGATTTCGTTTTCATCGCGAGAGTATAACTGCGTTATCTGCGGCCGTCCTTATGAAAGTCTCGAGCAGTACTGCGAGGGTGTCGCGCAATTGCGACGCCCCTGTTTCGTCGTACCTCGTCGTGGCCTCGTCCATGTAGGCACGCTGTGCCAGTTCGAGCTGCACTGCATGTACATTGCCTTCCGGCCGCCCGTAGTAGCGTGTGATATAGCCGCCTTTGAACCTTGCGTTGAGTACGACATCGTAGGCGCTGCCTGCGGCAACGTGTACAAGCGCATCCGCGATGCTTTTTTCACAACTGCGGCCGTCCCATGTTCCGATATTCAAGACCGGGAGCTCACCATCGAATAGCGACGGCACGTGACTGGCAATGGAATGCGCATCCCAGAGCAGTGCGTAGCCGTGCGCGGCCCGCAATTCTTCAAGCGTTGCGCCGATTTTGTCGTGGTAAGGGCGCCAGTAACGCCTGATACGATCATCTGCATCAATCACTACATCATCCGCATAGATTTTGTCTCCGGCAAACGTCTGCGTCGGGCACAAGCCCGTGGCCAGTTGCCCCTCGTACATCGCAGAATCGTCCGCCGGACGATTCAGATCGACAACGTATCGCGAATAGTCCGCGACGATCATCGACGCACCGAGTTGCTTCGCAAACTCGTACAAACGTGCGACATGCCAGTCGGTGTCGGGCAGCGTTTTGCCCACGTCGGTCATTTGCGCCGCAATATCATCCGGCACGGACCTGCCGTCATGCGGCACACTTACGAGAAGCGGCAAGCTGCCCGTGTGAAACGAATAGCCTCTCGTCATCGGGCCCTCATTCGCCGTGGCTGGGCAGGATCGATGCCGAGTATTGACAGAATCGTCCGGCGTTGATTAGCGCCGCTACGCGGGCAACATCGGCCGCCAGCCCTCGATCTTCCGTGTACGCAGGCGAGACTTCACGAAGCATTGCAAGCACCTGCTCCAGGACAGGAGAACTCTTGTGCGGGTGGTGGAATTCCACGCCCTGTGCCGCCGCAAGTAGTTCAATTGCAACAATATTTGCGCTGTTGTCGAGCATCGTGTGCAGGCGGCGCGCCGCATAGGTCGCCATGCTGACGTGGTCTTCCTGATTCGCCGAGGTCGGGATACTGTCAACACTGGCCGGGTGTGCGTGCGACTTGTTCTCCGACACCAGCGCAGCTGCGGTGACCTGCGTGATCATGAAACCACTGTTGAGACCGCCTTCCTTGACGAGAAACGGGGGCAATCCACTCAGGTGCGAATCGATCAGCAGCGCGGTGCGCCGCTCGGACAGCGATCCGATTTCCGCTATCGCCAACGCCAGATAATCGGCAGCAAGCGCTACCGGCTCAGCGTGGAAGTTCCCGCCCGACAGGACCACGCCCGAATCGGCAAATACCAACGGGTTATCGGTGACGGCGTTTGCCTCGGTTTCGATAACTTTGCAGACGTGGCGTAACACATCGAGACATGCACCGACGACCTGAGGCTGACACCGTATCGAATAAGGGTCCTGCACATGGTCGCATTTGATATGCGATGCGCGTATTTCGCTGTCGCGCATGAGATCGCGAAGCACCCCCGCCACGGCTATCTGGCCGCCGTGACCACGAACACTCTGGATCCGCTTGTCGAACGGCGTGTCGCTGCCTTTGATGGCGTCGGAGGACAACGCGCCGGCGGCCAGTGCTGCCGCCAGTACGTGCTCGGTGCGGAAAATCGCGGCAAGCGTCAGCGCCGTAGAAACCTGTGTGCCATTGAGCAGCGCCAGTCCTTCTTTGGGCGCGAGTGTTATGGGTTTGAGCCCGGCCTCCTTGAGTGCCAGTTCGGCCGGCACGATTGTGCCATTGACGCGTGCTTCACCGAAGCCGATCAGTACGCCGGCCATGTGCGCCAGGGGCGCCAGATCACCCGATGCGCCAACGGATCCCTGCGACGGAATGCGCGGATAGATCTTGTGATTAAGCAAATCACAAAGTGCTTCAATCAACTCGACTCGCACGCCGGAGCAACCCTCGGCAAGCGCGATGACTTTCATCAGCATTACCAGCCGTACGATATTGTCGTCGAGATCGTCGCCCACGCCCATCGCGTGTGAGCGAACGAGGTTCTCCTGCAGTTTTACGAGTTTGTCGTTGCCGATATGCACGTTGGCTAACTGGCCGAAACCCGTGGTCACTCCATAAACTTCCTGGCCGCTTGCGATAACATCATTGATCAGTTCATTTGACTCGGCGATGCACCGACGCGCTTCATCACCAATACTTACGGTGACAGGGCTCAGCCACGCGTTGCGCAACTCCGCAAGCCCGACCAACTGCTTGTCTATTGTCAGTTTCATGTTGACACCCCGCTTTCCAGCATCGGCAGATGCAGGCCGTATTCGCGCGCGCAATCAATCGCTACTTCATATCCGGCATCAGCATGTCGCATGACGCCAGATGCCGGATCGTTCCACAGGACGCGCTCGATACGCTTGTCTGCCGCCTCGCTACCGTCGCAAACGATCACGAGGCCGGCGTGTTGTGAGTAACCCATGCCGACGCCGCCACCGTGATGCAGCGACACCCAGGTTGCGCCACTCGCGGTGCTGAGCAGCGCGTTGAGTAACGGCCAGTCCGAAACTGCGTCCGACCCGTCCCGCATGGCTTCGGTCTCACGGTTAGGGCTCGCGACGGAGCCGCTGTCGAGATGATCGCGACCAATCACCACGGGTGCGCGCAGCTCTCCACTGCGCACCATCTCGTTGAATGCCAAACCCAGTCTGTGCCGCTGGCCCAGCCCCACCCAGCAGATGCGCGATGGCAAGCCCTGAAACTGAATGCGCTCGCGCGCTGCGTCAAGCCAATTGTGAAGATGCGCATCCTCCGGAATCATCTCTTTCACTTTGGCATCGGTTTTGTAAATGTCCTCCGGATCTCCGGAAAGCGCCGCCCAGCGAAATGGGCCGATGCCACGGCAGAACAGCGGTCTGACGTAGGCCGGAACAAATCCCGGAAAATCGAACGCGTCATCCACGCCTTCATTGAGCGCTTCCTGGCGAATGTTGTTGCCGTAATCAAAAGTAGGTATTCCAGCACGGTGGAACTCAAGCATCGCGCGAACGTGCACGGCCATCGATTTTCTTGCCGCAGCCGCAACGGCGTCCGGATCATCGTGCCGGCCCTGCAGCCATTGTTCGACTGTCCACCCGATCGGCAGGTAACCGTTGGCCGGGTCATGCGCAGACGTCTGGTCCGTAACTGCATCGGGCCGCACGCCACGCCGCAGCAGGTCGGGCAACACCTCGGCAGCATTTCCAAGCAGCCCGACGCTTAGCGGCTCGCGGTCCACGCACGCCTTGTCGATGAGCGCGAGGGCCGCGTCCAGCGTGTCCGCACGCGTATCGAGGTAACCTGTCTCCAGCCGCTTGTCGATGCGATCTGTCTGGCACTCGACAGCAAGCATCGAGGCACCAGCCATCGTCGCCGCAAGCGGCTGCGCACCACCCATGCCACCCAGCCCTGCGGTCAGAATCCAACGGCCCGCAAGCTTACCGTCATAGTGCTGCCGGCCCATTTCGGCAAACGTCTCGTAGGTGCCCTGCACAATGCCCTGGCTGCCGATGTAGATCCACGACCCGGCGGTCATCTGACCGAACATCATCAACCCTTTCTTGTCGAGCTCGCGGAAGTGCTCCCAGTTCGCCCAGGCGGGGACGAGGTTTGAATTCGCAATCAGCACGCGAGGCGCGTCAGTGTGCGTGCGAAAGACGCCGACGGGCTTGCCGGACTGAACGAGCAAGGTTTCGTCTTCTTCAAGGTCTCGCAATGTTTCGACAATTTTGTCGAACGCTTCCCAGTTACGCGCAGCTTTACCGATGCCGCCGTAGACGACCAGGTCCTCGGGTCGCTCCGCAACGTCGGGGTCGAGATTGTTCATCAGCATGCGCAACGGGGCTTCGGTCAGCCAGCTCTTTGCCGTCAGGCTCGTGCCAGTCGGCGCCTTGATCGTTCGCTTGGTGTTCATGCTTGCAGCTTCTCCAGTTCGACAACAGTGCCCGTTGTCGATTTGCGTGTTCCTGGTGGTGTGTAATGACCGGTCAACTCGTAGCGGCTACCCGGATGATGCAGGCGCGCGAAGGTTACGGGCCGGCCGCGCGACCATGTACGTCGGATAACGACGAGGCCCGGCTCGTTATCAGACATTTGCAGTCGCTTGCGAACCGCCGCATTAGGCAGCGACGCCCGCACAACCTGCTCGGCTTCCTGGAGTGGCGAGATAGCGGTGAGGTACGCGCTCGGCGTGACGTAACGAAAATCCTGTTCAAGACAATCCGGTGCAAAATCCGCAAGCACGTGGCGGTCTTCTACCTGGATCGGGAGGCCATTTTCAAAATGCACAAGGAGTAAATGGAACACGTCGAAACCCTGCTCAACGTGCAACGCCTTGGCAATCTCGCCGCGCGCGTGCTGTCGCGACGCCCTTATGACCTCGCACGTGTGCGCATGACCACGGTGCTGTATTTCGTCGGCGATATTGTGCACTTCGAGTACATGCGATCTCGCGCGAAAGTCCGCGACGAACGTTCCGCGGCCTGCAACCCTTCGTACGTAGCCTTCGTCGTTCAGTTCCCGCAAGGCGCGATTTGCCGTCATGCGTGAAACGTTCATCGCCTCGACGAGATCGTTCTCTGACGGCACGCGATCCTGCGGTCTGAGCTCGCCGCTCGATATGCGCCCGATAATCAGATCCTTGAGCTGCTGATATCTTGGTTTCGCCGCAGCGCTCATCGGCCCAGCCCCAGCCGCTGTAACGTCGCCGCATACGCTGCGCGAATGTTGTCCTTGTCGACATGTTCACCATCGACCACACACCAATCACCGTGCGCCATGACGCGTTCGATCGGCAAATGGTAGCCCGAGAATACGAGGGCATCCAGCAGTGTGACGTCATCGTGACCGACGAGCATCGGGTCTGCATCGTCAAGCACCACCAGGTCGGCAGCACCGCCGACCTGTATGCCGACAGGATGTTGTGCGGTGGCACAAGCGCCACCTGCCAGCACGCGCGAAAAGAGTTCATGACCAACGTGTGCCCGCTCGAGCGAGACGACGTTGCGGGACTGCGACGCGAGTCGCTGCCCATACTCGAGCCAGCGCAGCTCCTCGAACGGATTGATCGATATGTGGCTGTCGGAACCAATAGCGATCTGACCGCCATTGATCAGGAAGTCGTGCAGAGGAAACAGGCCGTCGCCCAGATTTGCTTCGGTACTCGGACACAGGCAAACCACCGCTCCCGACTTCGCGAGGCCTTCTGTTTCATCAGCGTCCATGTGCGTCGCGTGCACGAGACACCATTGGCCGTCGACAGCGAAGTTATCGAGCAACCAGCTAACCGGCCTGCGGCCGTAATTCGACAGGCACTCGTCGACTTCTCGTTGCTGTTCAGCAATGTGCAGATGTAGCGGAATCTCTGCGTCACTCGCAGCGGCCGCGATCTGCATCAGCGACTCGTTGCTGACGGCACGCAGGCTGTGCGCACCGATGCCAACGCAAATGCGATCGCCGGCGATTTCGCTTACGTGCGCATGGTGCTCGAGGAAGCTCTCGACATCGAGAGCGAAGAGTTTCTGCTGTCCTTCAGGTTTTGGCCTCTCGAATCCCGCTCGCTCGTAGAGCACCGGCACATACGTCAGGCCAATACCGCTTTTGCTGGCCGCCTGGGAGATGGCATCGAACATCGCGTGATCATGCTGATCGCTACCGCACTGGCGATGCAGGTAATGGAACTCGGCTACCGACGTAAAGCCGCTGGCAAGCATCTCACTGTAGGCCTGCGCCGCGATCGCGGCGAGAGACTCAGCGTCCATCCGGGCCGCCAGTTCGTACATCCGTTCTCGCCAGGTCCAGAAGCTGTCCTGAGCAGCCGGCGAACGCTCTTCGGTTCGGCCGGCCAGAGCGCGTTGGAAGGCGTGACTGTGGGCGTTGCAGAGCCCGGGAATGACGATGCCGGCAACGAAGTCAGCCGCTTCCGGGGACTCGTCCGGGGTGAGGTCCGTGATCCGGCCAGCACCTATGCCGAACCGGACGTTTTCCGCCCAGCCCTTTTGTAACAATGCCTTACGCGCGAAGATGTCAGTCATCGAAGCCCTGCCAGGTTGTATATACAGGCTAGACCATGCTAACGTCGATTGCAAAGTTGCAGAGGTGAAAATGGCGGACTGGGACCTGCTGCTGACAGACGCCCGCATCGCGACGATGCAGCGCGCTGCGGCCGCCTACGGCACGATCGAGGACGGTGTGCTGGCGATCAACGCCGGAACCGTGGCGTGGGTCGGCGCGCGCGCGGATCTTCCGCACACCCGCGCAAAAGAAACCCGGTCGCTTTCTGGTCGCTGGATTACCCCGGCGCTGATCGACTGTCACACACACCTCGTTTTCGCTGGCGATCGTGCCGACGAATTCGAGCAGCGACTTCAGGGCGTGAGCTACGAGCAGATCGCCCGATCCGGTGGCGGCATCCTCTCGACAGTGCGGGCAACACGACGTGCAAGCCCCGATGAACTGTTCGCTTCCGCAATGCAACGCCTGCGAATGCTCGCAGCAGACGGTGTGGCAACCGTTGAGATCAAATCGGGATACGGCCTCGACATCGACAACGAGATCAAGATGCTCGAGGTCGGACGCCGCCTTGACGAGTCGACCGACCTGACGGTTATTACGACGCTGCTCGCAGCGCACGCTGTTCCTCCTGAGTTCGCCGGAGACGCTGATGCCTATATCGATCTGATTTGTGAGCAGTTGATACCGGCCGTGGCCGAACGGCAACTGGCCGATGCGGTTGACGCATATTGTGAAGACTTCGCATTTAGCGCGGAACAGATCGCCAGGGTATTTCGAGCTGCACAAAAATTCGGACTGCCGGTCAAGCTGCATGCGGATCAGCTAAGCGACGGCAACGGGGCCGGATTGGCTGCTCGATTCAACGCGCTGTCGGCCGATCATCTCGAGTACGCATCCAAAGACGGAGTTGCGGCCCTGGGCAATGCCGGTACCGCGGCGGTGCTGTTGCCAGGCGCCTTCGTAACACTGAGCGAAACGCAGCGCCCGCCCATAAGCGCTCTACGAGATAACAAAGTGCCGATCGCAATTGCGACGGACTGCAACCCGGGGACCTCCCCGCTGTGCTCGCTTCGCGAAGCGATGGCGCTCGCCTGCCGATTGTTCGGGCTCACGCCAGAGGAATGCCTGGCAGGTGTAACGCGTGAAGCCGCGGCAGCACTTGGCCTCGGTCGGGATCGTGGCACGCTCGAAACCGGCAAACGCGCCGACCTTGCCGTATGGGATATCAAGCATCCGCGTGATCTCAGTTACTGGCTCGGTGCACGGCCAGCCGTGGACTTGTTAATAGCGGGTCGCGATGTCAGTCTGACCTGATCGTGAACTCCCCGACAATTGCACCGAAGCGTAGCTTCGTAGTTACGCTCGGCCTGCTGACCGGCATGGCCGCATTTACCGTCGACATAAGCCTGCCGGCGGTACCCTCCATGGTCGATGCATTGGCAACCAGTTTGTCCAAAGGGCAGCAGATTGTCGGTATCTTCATGGCCGGCATGGCGTTCGGACAAATACCAGCCGGACTGGTCTCCGACCGCGCGGGCCGGCTCCCGGTACTCTATGCCGGCATGGGACTATTCGCGGTCGGCGCGACGGTCGCCGCATTCGCAAATGACATCACGGTGATGCTCGCTGCCCGATTTGTGCAGGGTTTCGGCGCCGCGTCCGCAATCGTTTTGTCACGCGCGATCGTAAGGGATATCGCCACAGGCCAGGAGGCAGCAAAGCTGATGGCGTTGATGACGATGATATTCACGGCCGCCCCTGTAATCGCGCCGAGCGTTGGCGCACTCCTGATCGCCCAGTGGGGTTGGCGCGCACCGTTCGTGCTGATCGCGGTAGCCGGCTTCGTAATGCTCGCGGCGATTCGCGGCAACATTCCCGAGACACACGCCCCGATCGTCGGACAGCATCCTGTTCGACAGCTGCTGTCGAGCTTTGCTGAGTTCTTTTCTCACCGGCAGAGCGTTTTCGGCCTGTTGCTGATTATCCTGCCACCTGCTGGTTTCATGTCGATGATCGCAATATCCGCAGCACTGGTTGTCGAGATCTACGGCTATTCGGTCGTAGAGTTTGGTCTGATTTTCGCAACGGCGGGCATATCGATTCTGATCGGATCTGCGATCAACCGCATGCTGGTCACCCGGCTGGATTCAATGCAGGTAATCGGTCTTGGCGTCGCACTGTTCGGCATTAGCGGCGCGCAACTGCTTATTATTGCGTGGCTCAATCACGCGCCATTCGCATGGCTCTGGGGCAACATGTGCATGTTCATGTTTGCCGTCGCAATCGCCATGCCGAATGCAACGGTCCTTGCGCTGGACCCTTTGCCAAAAATTGCGGGCGTCGCCTCTTCGATAATCGGTACGTTGCAGAACATTATTGGCGCTGCAGGAGCTATTGTCGGCGCGGTCATCTATGACGGCACGATCCGTAATTCCGTCATCGTCATCGGCGTCGCCGGTGTCATCGTGGCGTGTGTCTTTTTGCTCAAGCCGATTCTCTGCCCCGAAATCGTGCACCACGGTGACCAATTGGCACGAGATTAGCTCGATACGGCTCATTGCTAGGGCAGCTCGGTGAGAATTTCACCAAGATCTTTTCGCGACTGGTTCGGCGTTAGTTTCGGGTAGCCGTACCAGATCAGACCCACGACGAACTCATCGCTCGCGTCGATGCCGACGATATCGAAGAACCGTGCATCACGCGTAATGTCGCCGGATGTCCACTTCGAACCGACGCCGGCTTTCCACAGGTACAACATGAAATTCTGCGTCGCGGCGCAGCACGCCGCGTAGTCTTCCCGTTGCGTCGTTTCGTCGTCTGACTTGCGACAGGTCACGACCAGCCAGCCCGGTTTCTCCGACCAACTCTGCGCCTTGAATTCACCCATCTTCGCATCTTTTTTCGTCGTCACAATGTCGCGGACGAGATCCAGACAGGAGCCAACGGACTCCTTGCCGAGCAAGTAGAATTTCCACGGTTCGGTCAAATGATGATTCGGCGCCCAGGTTGCGGCCTCGAGCGCCTCTTTGACAAGCGCAGCGGGTACGGGCGTATGCAGGAACAGCTCGATCGTGCGTCTGCCGCGCAGCACTTCACCAAAATCTCGCAACTCTTGCGTCTCGTAGCTCGGCGCCGGCTTCTTCATCAGACTTTTTCGATGATCATGGCGATGCCCTGGCCGACGCCGATGCACATAGTGCACAGCGCAAGCTTGCCGCCTGTGCGCCGCAACTGGTGGGCGGCCGTTGTGACCAGCCTCGCACCGGACATGCCGAGTGGATGACCCAGCGCGATCGCGCCGCCA
This sequence comes from uncultured Gammaproteobacteria bacterium, assembly GCA_963711285.1. Classification (GTDB taxonomy): domain Bacteria; phylum Pseudomonadota; class Gammaproteobacteria; order Steroidobacterales; family Woeseiaceae; genus UBA1847. Next base: position 720,164 of record CAVQDJ010000013.1, read on the forward strand.
TTCGGATTGACGTACTCGGCATCGTCGTCGACCCCGAGTTGCCTTAGCGTCGCGAGCCCCTGTGCGGCAAACGCCTCGTTGAGCTCGATAAGATCCATCTGATCGATTTTCATTCCGGCGAGCGCGAGCACTTTCTCGGACGCAGGCGCAGGACCAATACCCATGATTCGCGGTTCGACGCCGGCCACGGCCCAGGCGACAACCCGCGCGAGCGGCTGCAAGCCATTGTTTTTTGCCGCAGCCTCAGACGCAATCAGCAACGCGCAGGCACCATCGTTGATGCCCGAGGCGTTGCCGGCGGTTATCGTGCCATTGGCACGAACGATGGGCTTGAGCCTGGCGAGCCCTTCCAGCGTCGAGCCGGCGCGAGGGTGTTCATCCGTATCGACGACAAGCGGTTCTCCGCGCCGTTGCGGCACTGTGACGGCCACGATCTCGTCGTCAAATACTCCAGCCTTGATTGCCGCTTCGGCCTTTTGTTGACTGCGCAATGCGAACATATCCTGATCGTCACGCGAAACGCCAAAGTCATCGGCAACGTTTTCAGCCGTCTCAGCCATCGAATCGATGCCGTATTGCTCTTCGAGCTTCTGATTGATAAAGCGCCAACCGAGCGTCGTATCGTACATCTCGGTGCTGCGGCCAAACGCGGCTGTCTGCTTGCCCAACACGAACGGTGCACGCGACATTGACTCAACGCCCCCGGCAACGCCGAGCTGCAGACCGCCGGCCTGAATTGCGTCCGCGACATTAGCGATTGCGTTCATGCCTGAACCACACAAGCGATTGACCGTGCAAGCCGGCACCGTAACGGGCAACCCGGCAAGCAGCGACGACATGCGGGCGACATTGCGGTTATCTTCACCGGCCTGGTTCGCACAGCCGTAAACCAGGTCTTCGATTGCGCCTGGATCGAGCGTCGCGTTGCGCGCCACGAGAGCTGCTATCGGTATTGCGCCAAGATCGTCGGTGCGCACCGCTGACAATGCACCGCCGTAACGCCCGATGGGCGTTCTCACAGCATCACAAATGAAGGCCTCTGGCACCGTCAGCCTTCCTTCCTTGTTCCAACGGTCATACGTTTAAGCACATCGTTTTTCGCGACAAAATGGTTATAGAGCGCAGCTAGCACATGAACAATCAATAACGCAGCAACGATTTTCCAGGCGAACTCATGAATTTCTTCCCAGATTTCATGCAGTTCACGATTCTCCTGGATCGGCAAAGAGAAAGAGAACAGGCCGAAGAAAGGGATCGGCTTGCCGCCGGTTGCAACCGTGATGGGCCCGGACAACAGCTGCACGAACACGGCAACGTAAAGGCCCCAGTGCACGAGCGTCGCCGTGGTTCGCTGCCACGCCGGAAAACCGTCCGGATGTGCAGGCACCTTGTTCGTCAGGCGCCAGACGAGACGTGCCGTCATTAACGCGAACACGACCAATGCAACAGACCCGTGAAACGCACGGAGCTCGTCTCTCGCAAGGCCACGCTCCATATCCGACTGCTCGAGACCCAGGTAGATCAGCCAGAATATGCCGATAGCCACCAGCCAATGCAGCCATTTTGCAAGCGATCCAAATTCGGTCGAAGTATTACGCAACATCATCAATCTTTTCCTCAGCGGGTTCAGAATAATTCAAGTTTGCGGCGTTTCGGTTGTACGAACGCCCCAGGTAAATAGCAACTGCGGTCCAGGTCACGGCGATGCCGCTGATAACAAACGCGATACCGGCGAGGCCTAGCCCGAATCCTTTTGCCACGAACGTGTACATCCACGCTGTCACCATGTCACCACCACGGTACAGCACAATGTCGATCACCGGCTTCGCCTTGAACCGCGCTTCACGATCAACAATCGTATACAGCATTTCGCGGCTCGGGCGGGTGATCGCGTAATTTCCGATGCGCCTCAATACCTGAAATATCGCGAGCGCGACCAGCGTCGGGGCCGCAACAAGCGCCAGAACACCAACAGCTATTAGCCCCGGCATCAGAGACAGCGCAACCGGCATGCCGAGCTTCGTGACAATTCGGCCCGTTACGAACGCTGCAGTCAGCAAGGTCAGAACGTTTGTCGCCAGATCAATCCAGGACCAGATCTTGGTACGCGTGTTTATCCCGTATTCCGCTGTCAGGTCCTGCAGCTCAAAGTAAACGAACGTGCTGATGGTTACGTACAGGAGTATGAAAGCGCCGATGGTCAGCAGATATCTGCTGGTCAGGAAGATCGAGAAGCCCGCGAACGGGTTCTTGCCAATGGCCATTTGCTTCGAAACGTCGGCACGAACGTTCTCATTGCCCAGTTCCGTGGTCCTCAACCTCTCCAGAATCAGGATGATCGGTATCGGCACGAGCAGCAGCATCGCAGAAACCAGCATCAGGGCGCTCGCTCCGACGACATCTACCAGCAAAGCCGTAATCAACGGCCCGACGATCGCACCGACGCTCGCTCCCGCCGCGATGAATCCGAAAAGTCTGGGAGCCTGCGACTTGTCGAACAGGTCGGACATAAAGCTCCAGAATACCGACAGGTGAAACAGACTAAAGACGCTGACCCAGACGTAGAAACCCTTGTTAATGAATGACGGCTCGGCGACGCTGGCAGTGATGACATAGAGGGAGAGAAACGTGAACGCAAAGAACGCGTAAACGCCGGGCACAACTATCCGAAACCTGAACACCGAGAGCGCCGCGCCGTAGACGCTGACAGCGATCACGCTGAGTACGAAGTTTGCCGTCCAGGTTACGCTTAGGCCCACGGCCCCCCAGTCAGCCCCGAGTGCGTCTCGCACGGGCTTCAAAATGGAGTAGGCGGTCATGAGTACGAAGACGAACAGGAACGCCAGCAATGTCGCATTGAGTTCGTTTGGTTCGACTTTGGTTGCCGCCCTGATCATTCTGCTCAGGGGGCTGCCGCGACGGACGTCGCTCATCTTCTTATCTCTGGTCGAGGCCAGTGTCGAAGCCTACCATCACTCGCAGCCGGCGACTATTTGGATGCGGCTATGTCGGTCGCGACACGGAGCAGCTCGTCAGCGGGCAGGCGGACTTTGTAGTCCGGGTTCGTATACGCGAATGCGACTACGCCATTCCTGTCGATGGCAAACACCGACGGGACCGGCAGGACACCGTGCCGGTCCATTGACGAAGCAGCAATATCCTGCCCTTTCTCGCGGCGTCGATCGATGGTCGACTGCGAAGCCCGGAAGGCGATGCCGAAAGCAATCGCAGCCTGCGCGTCGGCATCAGAGAGGATCTGATAATCCAGGTTCGCGATATCGTCCTGCGTTTCGCGCAGCAGACTCTTGTGCAAAAGAGCTGGCCGATCGCCGCTCAAAAAAAGCACGTCAACCCCCAGAGCATCGATGTCCGCGACGACATCCTTGAGCTCCGACAAATGCATATTGCAGTACGGGCACCAACCGCCGCGAAACGAAATCACCAGGACCGGTTCTTCGAGATTGCGCGGATCGAAGTTAAAAGGCTTGCCGTCAACCGACCTGACCGTGAAGCGCGGTGCGTTCTGGCCAACCTGAAGCGGCTCTATTGCCTCAGCGGTTGCGGCTACAGGTACGTCCGCGTGCCCAAACTGCCAGTACATGCTGCTGGCCAGACTCAGGAACATCATCGTGCCCAGCGCACCCAGAACGGCTGAGCGGGGATTCAAAAAATCAGCAATGGATTGCCACATCTCGCCTAACTCCTCATCAGTCTGCTCCTCAGACCGGAGCAGACGTCCAGATATTACATGGCTTTTTCGAGGAGATCGGCGCTACGGATATTCGTGACGCCCCGACACCTTGCCTTGGCGCGGTACATCGCCTGGTCGGCCTCGCGCAAAAGGCCGGTCAGCGTGTTCGCATTCTTGGGATACAGCGCGAGACCAATGCTTGCGGCACATCTCAGCGTGTCCTCCCCAATCACATAAGGTTCTTCAAGCGCCATCGCGAGTCGATTGGCCAGGCGGTCGGCGACCTCCGCCGAGACATCCGGAACCAATGCAACGAACTCGTCGCCACCCGGGCGGCCGATGATGTCACAGGATCGCAGGTTCTTGCGCAGGCGCTTGGCGGCGATCCTGAGCAGCTGATCGCCCACTTCATGACCCTTGCTGTCGTTGATCTGCTTGAACTCATTGAGGTCAATAAAAAACAACGCGCCGGTGGCATCGTCCTGGCTATCCGACAGTCGCTTCGACGCATCGCGCTCGAACCCGCGCCGATTCAGGACACCGGTCAGCGGATCAGATCGCGCGATCGACTCCATATGTTGCTCTTTTGCTTTGCCGTCGGTGATGTCAACGAACGTCACCGCAATATCCGTACCAAATGGCTCGCAGATCATACGCAACCATTTGTTCGAGCCGTCGGAGACGTGATTGACCTCCACGTCCATGCTTTCTCCTGTTTCTGCGGCTTTGCGAAAGTCGCTGATGATATCGCCGGCTTCGGTCTCACTCATCGCACTGCTCGCGATCTTGACGATTTGTTCGCCGCTGCAGTCAATCAATTCATCGCGCTCTGCATTCAGGAATTGGCCGGCCATTGCATTGGCGAAAATGCAGCGAAGTTCTCTGTAGTCCTGCCCGTCCTCATGCTCCCAGCGCATGCGGAGGATGCCGTTTACGGAATGATCGATGAGTGTTCGCAGCAGCTTCTCGCTTGCCCTGACCTCAGCCTGGGCGATTTCGACATCGCTGACGTCACGAAACATCAATACTTTGCCCTCGCGAAGGGACGACTTGTATGACGCCATAGGTGACACCTGCACGTGCAGAAAGCGCCCCGTCGCTGTCATTATTTTCTTCGGTTCGCCAGTTTCCAGCGCCTCGAAAACTTCGGGCGAGTCGTCGCCCAGAAACTGCTTCAACGGTTCGAGTAGCGCACCGGTCTCGGTGATTTCGAGCATCTTTTCGGCGCGCTGATTCAAGCCGATGATTCGTCCCTGGTCATCCACGACGACAACGGGATCCTGCATGTTCTGAAACACAGTTTCGTAGGCGAGCGGCGTGAATTCGACGATCTGCTCGCCGAGAATGAGCCAGGCGTAGATCGGCAACATTAGCGTGAACACGATCGGCACGAATGAAATCGTATTCGGGCCGAATCCGAAATCGTAGGCCAGCGTCGCCGTCAGCGGACCAATGCAGGCAGCAACTAAAAGGAACAGACCGCGCCGGTGCGACCGCGCGACCGCTGAACTTTGCACCAACAGAGTTAATACGGCCGCACCCATCACGACATAGCTGTAAGGCGCGTGTACGTACAGAAACCATGGCCCCCATTCTGCAGGCCGCGTGAGGTACTCGCCTGCGCTATTCGCGACAGGCAGGTACCACATGAATTCGTGATGGACGTTTGTTGCCGCAAGCGAAACCGAGACGATCGGAATGATCAACATCATCGTGACCCGATGAACTGAGGTCCCGCGGCCCGTGTATTCGCGAAAACAGAAGTAAGCGGCAACGGGTAAGAACGCGGTTCCGACAAAATGCAGCGTACGCCCAATTGAAAACATGAAGAACGTTAACGACGCCAACTCGATCGCACCGCCGCCAACCCAGAGGCCTATGATCAGAAACAGAATTCCAATCGGCATCGTGCCAACGTCCCGCTTGGACGTGACGAGATGTATGCCCATCGCAAGGTAGCTTGCGGCACTGAATATCAAGAGCAGGGCAAGGCTGGCGTTGAAACTCATGAATTCCTGCTGAAACCGCGAAAATCCCTGCAATTTTAGGTGGCTAAGCCGTTGATTTCCGGGACCTGATCCACAGCTTTGGAAGTGGTCGGCCGCCGACGATGGTCTGAGTGACGCGAAATGCACACCGGCCGCCCGCAGCACCCGGTCAGAAGCGTTATAAGTTATTGATTTAAATTATTTTATTGACGCAACGCGGCCTCGTCGCCTGGCAGGACCTCGAACGCTAGCCAGAATCCGGGTTGCAGCAGCCATGCAGGTGACTCGTGAACTCGCCTCGGGACAGCCGATTGATCCTTTTCAGGAAACGGGCCGCGCTTGCACCGCCTTGCAGCGACTCGGTCGTATAGGGGTCTGTCTCCCCTCGCGCCGACAAGCGCCAGTGCAGGATTGCAAGTGTAGTGGCCAGCCGAGTGCGTACAAGATCGTAGAGAAGCTCAAGCTCAGCATCTTCGAGTCGCCTGACCGCCGCATACCCGCCAACGAAGGAGGTCAGCATCGCCAGCGCATCGTCGTCATCGCTGCGCAGATAAGACGCCGCCACAGCGACATCAACAACGAGCGGTGCGCGAATCATGTCGCCGAAGTCGATCACGCCCGCGATCGATACAGGCATTTTCGTCGTCACGAGGACGTTGCCGGGATTCAGGTCATTGTGAATGACCTGAGACCGCAACGCGTCGAGCCTGGCTGCTGCATTGTCTGCAAAATCGTCCAGGCAATTCTGTATTTCGGCGCGGAGTTCCGCGTCCGCAATGTGCTGCAGCAGATGCCGCAGCTCGCCAGCGCGTCGCATGTCCCAGAGCAGCGGCTGGCTGTCGCCGGGGTGCTCGAAGCCACGCAACGCCATACCGATTTCGGCCAGACAGCGGCCGAGTTGTCGCGCAAGCGTCGTATCGGGTTTTATGCCCTCGAGCGGGCGCCCGGGCAGGTAGCTGACGACACGCAGGGCGTGCTCGGCATCCGCGCTGGATGCGGTTGTCATGGCGGCGCCGCCGAGGGTGGGCAGGACTCGCGGCACGGCGACCGCGCAGCCATTTTTTTCCATGTGCTGCAGAGCCTGGATCTGGAAATCCGTGGTGGCCGTGGCCTCGGCGGCGTTGGCAATCTTGATGATATAGCGCTGCCGATCGGCTGTGGTCAGCCGAAAGTTCTGGTCGCGTTCGCTGAGTAACGCATCCAGCTCGCCACGCAAATCATACTGTTCGGCAACGAGCCTGGCGATCTCGCCAGCCGAGAAATGCGGCGGTGTTGATGCAATCGCTATTAGCGAATCGGCCGCGCCTTGCATAGCCGTCATTTGCCGGAAATGCCGAACAGTTCCGGCCCCTTTTCAACATAATGGGTCATAGTTATTAGCTTATGAACCGTCTGGCCAACATTGTCCAATCCGGGGCGCTCTGCAATGGCGTGCAGTTTCGCAAACGCGCTTACGGCAGCAGCGGCGTCCGCAGCTTTTTGCGCGATGTGCTCGCCATGGCAAACGCGTCGGTAGAGGGATCTCGCTACATCATAACGGGCGTGGATTTCGACACCAAAGGGCAAAAGCGGGTGCACGGCGTCAAGCGCGATGATTTCTCCGGCAAGCCTGACTACGAGTCACTCGTGAACGACCATATCGAACCCGCTGTTCGAATCCGGTACAAGGCAGTCACGATTGATGCAAAGCAGGTTGGCGTGTTCGAAATCGGCGACTGTCAGGATTGTCCGTACATGATGCGTGTCGACCACTCCGAGACCCTCCGCCGCGGCGATGCCTACGTGCGGGTCAAAGATGCCGCCGTCAAGATGGGGCGACGTCAGCTACTGGCGTTGTTTGAAGAGAAGTTCAAGGATTCGATTTCGGCGGCAAACATAGAAATCGGGTTTCCGGGCGAGATTATTCACAAGAAATTAAAAGTGGCGACATGCGATTTTAGTGAACTGCCATCCGCCATCGCCAGCGCGAAACTGCAGGAGATGATTGAAGCGAAGAATCAGGTCAATATTTCATATGTCAGCTCGATCGTCGCACGCCTGACGTTCGCACGCGTGTTCGGCAGCGACCAGCCATACGAAGATCGATCGACCGAGGACATCGTGGCGGAAATGCAGCAACTTGCGCAGCAATACCGCGATCACGATGACCATTTCCTTTATGAGGAACACGCTACGGACATACAGCTGGTTGTTTACAGCCAGAACGGCGAGCCGCTGCAACACGTGTCGTACTCTTTGCTGTTTCCGGTTCACGAAGAGTTCCGTGTCGCCGCACAGCTGCCAAAGCTGCCGCGCGGCGACGACTTCGCCGAGCGCACTTCCCTGGAGCAGTCCGGGTATCCTGCTGTCACGCAGCGTGATAATGCGATTCAGGTGTCGGGCAAGCTTGACGAAATCCCGGCAGACGAACCGGTTGAGATATTTGCAACACCATTGAGAATCTGCGTGGGTTCAGCCCTGAAAGGCCGTCGCATAGGCATTCAGTACTCATTGTCTGCACAAAACCTGCGCTCGCCAGCTAAAGGCACGCTGCGATTATTGTTTTAATCAGCCCACTTCTCGATGTGTGGCGCAGAGTAGCGTTCAAACTGATTCAACAAGCCGGCAGCATCATCGTCGCATAGCAACATGGCACGATTCTCGGCACGTAAGAACCCCTCCTTGTGTGTGTGGTCGAGATACTCGAGGAGCTTGTCAAAGTAGCCGAGCACGTTCAGAACGCCACACGGCTTGTTATGAAATTTCAGCTGGCCCCAGGTCAGCATCTCGATCAGTTCCTCGAGGGTGCCGAAACCACCCGGCATTGCGATGAAGCCGTCTGACAGTGCGGCCATCATCGACTTGCGTTCATGCATCGACGTCACGACGTGCAGTTCGGTCAGACCCGTGTGAGCGATCTCTTTTTCCTGCAGCATCTTGGGAATGACACCATGAACTGCACCATCGTGTTCGAGTACGGCATCGGCCAGAATCCCCATCGTTCCCTTGGATGCGCCGCCATAGACGAGCTCGATGTCATTTTCAACGAGCAAGCCGGCGAGTTCCGTCGCGGCATGCGCATAGGCCGGGTTGCCGCCGGGACTGGAACCGCAGTAGACGCAGATTCTTCGCATGGTCACCGGGCAGCCTCAGGCGATTGCTTTGTGTTTCTTCGCGCCTTCGATGATCGCGGCAATGTCGGGGCGGGTCTGCGTCAGCTCCTCAGGCGTCAGCGCGTCGAGTTCGTGTGGAAATACGAGCCACTCGGCGGTTTCGCTAATGAAGTAGTCCGGCTCGATGTCTGTCTCGTTGCGGCTCGGCTTGTACCAGGGCATCGCGACGCGAATGTCGTCGGGCATGTTGCCACGCGCACGTTTGCGCAACTCGTCTATGACCGCGACGATCGTATTACCCGTGTCGAAGACATCGTCGACGATCAACACACGATCGTCATGGCAGATTTTCTTGATGATGTAGTTAAGGCCATGTACCGCAACCTTGCCGCGGTCGTCGACGCCAATGTACGACGACGTGCGAATCGCAATGTGGTCCGATTCGACACCGCAATAGGACATGATTTCCTGGACAGCCATGCCGACGGGCGTGCCGCCGCGCCAGATGGCGATAATCAGCGTCGGTTTGTAGCCGCTCTCGAGTACCTGCAGGCCGAGACGAAACGAGTCTTCGAGCAGGTCCTGAGCTGAAAGTACGATTTTGTCCATTGTTGTTCTCTTGTCGCGTGTTTTTGTTGTATTGGGGCTTGCGGCTGTCGCTATAATGCCCTGACCGAATTCTACCGCACCGCCGACTCGGAATAACAATGCCTAAAAGATTTGTTGCCGCGGACGATCTCCTCAGAGATTCATTTCAACTGGCCGCCACGATCTCGGAAGACGGCTTTCATCCCGATTTCCTCGTGGGGCTGTGGCGGGGCGGCAGCGCCGTGGGCATCGCCGTGCAGGAAGGCCTCGATTTTCTGGGCATCAAAACGGACCATATCGCAATACGCACCTCGTATCGGGGAGCGCCTAGCTACAACGAGATGGTTAGCAAGGCGGAAGCGATCCGCGTGCACGGCCTGCAGTACCTGCTCGAAAACCTGTGCTCGCATCACTCGCTGCTGATCGTAGATGATGTCTACAGTACGGGGTCGAGTGTCGCAGCCGTCATCGATCAGCTGGCCAGAAAAACCCGCCGCAACCTGCCGCAGGACATTCGCATCGCGACCGTATGGTACCGGCCGGCCAGCGACACGGTTCGCGTCCCCGACTACTTCGTGCACGAGACCTCAGACTGGCTTGTCCTTCCCTATGAACTGGCCGGCATGTCGATCGAGGAACTGCGTGAAAACCGCCCCGAGCTTGCTGGATATTGTCGACCGGCTGGAGCCCCTTATCAGCTAGATCTGTGGCCAGCCGGCTCCGATCCGACGCGCCAAATGTGGACCGTGTCCCGCCCCCCGGGGGCGGCATGCTTTAGTCTGGGCGGATGAACCTGGAGATGAAAATCCATCCGACGATCGTCATCGTCGTGGCTGCGCTGACGGCCATCGCGATCGCCACCCAGTATTGGGCGGGCGGCGAGGCTGTGAAGTACGGCGGCCCATCGCAGCTGCTCAGCGATCCCCAGGGCCGTTCTACATCCAGATTCAGAATCAGCTGCTCGAACACACCGCCGAAGGCGAATTCGTCCGACGACATGACCTTGGTGAGCTCGGCGTCGACCCGCTGATCGGGGCGGCGGCGTTTTTCTCGAATGGCGACATTCTGCTGCGCCGCGGCACCGACGGACGCGGCTTCTTCGATCAGGTCGCAGCCTATCAGCGGCGTGAGAACGACAGCGATCTCGTCCCGGAAACGCCAGGTGCGGGCCTTGCCCGGTGCAGCCTGCAGACGCAGCAGTGCACGCCGTTCGCAAAGCCGCCGATCGACTTCAAGGCAACAATTGGTGTGTATGTCGACCAGCGTACGGACGAGGTCTACATCAGCGACACGTCCCGCCATACCCTGCGCAAGTACTCCTCGGACGGGATCGAGCTTGGCGAGCCGATGCGCGGCTTCAAATTCCCTAATCAACTCCTTTTGCACGACAATCAACTGCTCGTCGCCGACACCAATCATCACCAGGTTCGCATCGTGGAACCCCGAACCGGTTTGTTCGGCAAGACGCTGCGCTCGGTCGACGTAGTGCCGGCCGATGCACAGAGAGTCGGACTCCGCTGGCCGAGCCATTTCGCCCGTATCGGCGACAAGTGGTGGGTCAACAACATGAACACCCACATGCAGGACGGTGGCATCTACCTGTTCGACGATGAGTGGCAGTACGAGCGACGCATCCCTCTGCCGGAGCACGCTGACCCGATCTCGATCCTGCCGTTTGCCTCCGGCGCTCTGGTCAGCGACTGGTACAACGATCGCGTCTACCGGGTATCGGCACGGGGCACCGTGCTCGAAGACTTCGCGTCGCCGGGTCTTGAGGCGATGCTCGCAGAGTCCCGCGAGAAGCGCACCTTCTACCGTGCCCTCTCATGGATGGGGTACGTGCTGCTTGGCGCGGTCTTTATTGGCCTGATCACCAAGGCGATATTGAGTCCTGCCAAAAAAGAAGCTGCTGTCGCAATAGACGCCGCGGCTGCCATGGACCTCGCCAGCGACGAGTTGATTTGGTTCGAACCCGACCCGAAGACACTGCGAAAGATACGCCGCAATAACACGTTGGCGGGCGTCGCGTTGCTTGGCGCTGCTGTGATTTCCCTCTACCTCGGATTCACACACGACAATGCAGAGTTTGTGCTCAAGATGCTGCCGCTTGTTGGCAGCCTCGTTCTCATCTATGCATTCATCTACTGGATGTCGCGTGCAAATCTCGGCACGGCCATCGGCTTTCAGCGCAACGACATCATCCTGCGCGACCACAACGGCGTCGAGAGCCGCTGCCCGGTCACAAAAGCAGTTTATGACAAGGTCGCGATCGCAACGCCGGACATGGCGGTCGTCCTCGGCCAGCAGCCGATGCCGATCTACAAACCGGACCTTGTTGAACAGCAGATACTGCCTCGTCTCGCGAACGCACAGCCCATCTCGGGCCCGAAAATGCAGGGCATTATGATCAGGCTCAAGCACCCGCAGGCTCTGTTGATCTTGCTTGCGTTAGTCGGCCTTGCGGCCGCCGGTGCCTACTCTCTTATCCGCTGAGGCGACTACTCGTCGAGGTCGAATCCGAATTCGGCGGCCATGTCCTCGGTATCTTTCTCGAAAGCCGCTTTTTCGTCTTCAGACTTCTGCATCTCGCGTAGGTCTGCCTCGACGGACTGGGCAAGCTTGCCGAATTGCTCCTCATTTCGCCGCTCCGCCAGGCGCTCGGCGTGAGCGCGTTCCTTCTCGTTGCCAGCCGCGTCGAAATACGCCTCCGCCACCTCGTAGCGGCCAGCCGCCATGAACGCCTTGCCGCGCTCGTTGGCGCGGGACTTTAGCCTCTCCACCTCAGCCGGGTGATTTTCCATCCTGTCGATACCAGCTTCGAGGGTATTGCGCACTTTGTCGCGTAGCATCATCTGCGAAATGAAATCGTCACTCGTATTCAGTTGCTGGTAGTGGCGCATCTCTTCAGCCAGCCAGTGGTCAGTGACACGCGGGTACAGCGGCTTCAGGTGAGCCATGAGTTTTTCCTCGAAGCCACCAAGCTTTTCGAACGCGGCCAGTTCCTCATCGAGCAATGGCGTCAGGTCATTGACGTACTGCCTGTTGTGGGCCTCGGTGCCGTTTTCGCGCATGCGCTTTAGCTCGTCAAGGCGGTTGTCGACGAGACTGACGAGTTCGCGATCGATATCTCCCTCCGGCAGTTCACTTTCGGCATACGCAATTGCCTGCTCGACGTAACGTTCGTACTGATTGCTGGTCAGATACAGCCGCAGGACACCATGCTGAAAGCCCACGCCGTAGTCATGAGATTCATCGAGCAAATAGCCTTTGGCCGCACGTTGTTCGGCCAGTTCATTTGCGACGGCGCGTATTTTGTTCGCCGCTCCTGATAGAAATCCACCGACAGGCACCTGCCGTCGCCGAAGAAGACCCCTCGGTATTGAAAGCCCGAAAAGACCCTGCCATAAGCTGCTACGGCTTCAGCCAGCTTGCCCTCGCCCGCCAATTTGTCGCCCTCGGCAATGAAGCCGGGCAAGACGCGGGCCTGCACCTGACGGTCACCTTCGCGTTCATCCATCGGGTATCGGGTATTCACCCGACTGGATGATTCGGGTGCAGAGTGTATTCGCCACCGCCGCTGGCGCGTTAAGCACGCACGCAACGGCAAGAAACGAGAGCAGCGCATGAGGCAGCCCGACGTCCGAACATGACACGCATCAGTCGAAGAGTTTCTTGAGACTCTTGCGGAACGACTTGCGCGTCTCATCCTTCACGGCATATTCAGTTTCTTCCTCGGCGATGTCCCCGATTTCCTCGCCCAGCGTCGGTTCCTCGTAGCCCGTGTACTGCGAGGATTCGCTATCAGCCGCGGGCATTGGCGCCGAACTTCCCCGCGCCATGCTGAAGCCCAGCGGCGAGTAGTTGGACGGCACTTCGAAGTGCGACGGGTCCTGCGGGCCGATCTCGAGGTCACGCATCTCGAAAGTCATGCGCTGACCTTTTTGCTTACGACTCTTGTAGATCATGTCGACTTTCATGAGTATGCCGTCATCGCTGACCCAGTAGTAACCACCGGCCTTGCCGCCCTGGGCGTCCTTGAACTTGGCGCGATACTTGGTGCAATCATGGCCGTTAATGCTTTCCTTCCCAACTTCGCTGACCTCGGAAAATGACAAGTTGGCGCCGGTTATCTGGATCTGATCTGCCGGGATCTCCTTGTACATGCTCATTTGCGGCATAAGCATGTAGTTGACGCCGCGATCTTCGCGCGTAATTAGCGACACGCTCTGACTCGCCATTTTCATGTCGATGCGGTTCATCTTCGGCGCCTGGCGCACGAACATGTCCAGCTGGCCTTCCCTGGATTCGACGTGGCGAGATGCCGCTGTATGACGCATTCGGGTCGATGCCGAACTCTTCGAGAACGACTTGGTTATCGGCCGCCTGTGCAGCCCATGCCAGCAGCGATGTTGTTATTGCAATAATGACGGTGCGCATAGTGATTCCTCTATTCAAAGATTACGGTTGGTGCCAGCACCGCCCAGCCTTGTTCCAGACCTTCGCCAAGGCAACGCGATGCGTAGAAACTTTCGAAAAGCTGGATGATTTCTGCTTCCGACCAGCCCTCGAATTCAGGAATCGCGAGAGAGATGAGCTGGACCGTCGCGATGTATCTGTTTGTCAGTCCGGGTTCCGCCGGCAGTCCTTCGACTTCGATGAGCGGAAAGACGGCTATGTAGGGATTTATCAGGTTATTGGGCTTAATCGCGCGGTACAGACCGACGGTGCGGGAACCGAATGCAATGTCAGCAACCTTCGGTAGCCCGTCGGTCAGGTCTGCGGCCGTGAGGTCGCTTTTCTCGATGCCTAATTCGAGACTCAGCCGTATTTGCGTTATGTCGGGATCCTTCTCGAATTCGAACGTCCTCTTGATGGGCGTGCCATACCGCGCACCTAATCCAGCCGTCCCTACACCGAAGGTCTTCCAGGGCGCCGAAAACGTCATCACTTCCATGTCGTCGTCCGGCCACATGTCATCGCATTCGCCAACGTAGACCGTGCCAAAAGCAGGCTTGGGCGTTGTGCCCATCGCGCGAATCGTTATCGGCCCGAAGCCCGGTGCTTGAGCCGCCGCTTGTTCAGGTACCAGCACGGAGGGACCGAATACGATGCCAACAATCACTGCGAGCGGCACGATCCAGAAAACTTTTCGTCGTCGCTGCGTTTCCATATCAACACTCGATCCGAACGCGAAACGGTTTGACGTCGTCACCATCGAGCGGCTGCGTTTTCAGGGTGCCGTCGGGTTGCGTCACCATCCGTTTGCCTTTCACCGTGCCCGAGGCCTGAAACAAATCACTTTCCTTGCTGACGCTACCTTCGTGTAGCAGCCAGAGTTCGTCGCGATCTGTGGACCTGAACTGAATGGACGCCGTGTTTGAATCCACACCGCCGGTCATGGAGAGGTCGAAGGTCTTTAGAGTGACGGTCGGGTAGCCATCGCGATTCGCTCTGTCGGCCGCGACTGCGGTGGCCATGCTTGTGCCGATGCAGGTAACAGAGTCAAAGTCGAAGGATTCGTCGCCGAGCGCCAGTTCCGCATGTGCAGTCGTCGGGATTGCGGCTTGAACTATGGCGGCCGTACTGGAGATCGCAAGTTCTTCGACGGCGTCGGCCCGTGCCTGGGGATCGTCCGAACCACAGCCTGCGAGCACGAATATCGAACTGAAGCCAATGATAGCCGAGGTGCTAGCCAGTAGTGTCTTCATAAGGAAAGCGATGGATTTCGGTCTGGCCATTTTGTGCTCCTAAAATTCGATCCCTTGCCTACTCATACGGAAAAATCAGGCGACGACCGCCAAACTTCGGCTTGGAAATTGACGATTGCACCCTGACAGCACTAGTTCGTCCTCACGTGCCCTGAGATACTTGTACCGCGCCGCACAGCAAATTGAGTGAGTGCATTTGCGGGTCATCAGAGCCATCGCGGTGGTGCACTACCTCTATGCCGCCCGCCGCCTGCCCCGACGGACATTTCGCATATCGGGTCCAATCATCACAGCCTTTCCGATCTTCTTTCACAGTCGTCACTGCCTGATCCAAAGAGGCGTCGGGACGAACCGAAGCGACTTGCACTTCAATTCCGTCAAGCTGACGATCATAACCATGTCTGCATACCCTCATGCCCACGATCGCACCATTTTCGGGAATATGGACTCCAACTGTCGATGGTCTGTCGCCGAGAACACAGCCGTTCGGCTTGATCGAATGGAAATCTAACCCTCCTGAGCTATCCGTAAACCAGAATAGACAGGCCCCTTCTAGGCTAATTGCAGTCAGCAGAGCTCCAGAGCCAATCAGCTCTGTTCGCTCCTTGGAATATGGGCTATCCGATGGCAACTCGATCTTTGTGAGATTCGCAGTATCAATTGAGACTGTCTGGTTGTCGTTAGCGCGAGTAATCTTGAAGCTGACTTCTATCTCATCGTTACTGGAGTTGGCGTCGCCAATGGCAATATTTTCGTAAAGGTCTTGTAATTTGAGCTCCAGAACCACGTCGCGCTGCAATGCACCCTCCGAAAAATCTATGAGGCGCGAATCAGGCAATGTGAGTTCGAAGTCGGTCCTCATCTGGACGATCGTACTAGTGTAGCTTCTGCCTATCTGAACACGGTAAGTGCCAACCCATTCGCCCGCATCTGAATTGCCGAAGAATGAGGTCTGGTACCTGGCTTCGAGCCTCGCTTCGGGGATCGCTTGTAGTGGATCGTTTGCTTCGGTGAACACCTCGAACTGCAGAGTATCGCCCGGATAGATAAAATCATCGGGCTCGCGCAGTAACCGGATTTGTTTGATTCGCCAATCAACCTGAACGATGCTTACCCGACCAAGCTCGAAATTGTTATCGTTGTTTGCATCCACCAGCCTCTCACCGCTCGCTGGGTCATATAGAGCGACCATAAAATGAAGATCCCTGGTACCCTCCTGTCCAAACGCTAGCTCCGGTGGTGCGAAGATCAGAGTCCCTGTAGCATTGTCCTGAATGTCGACCGTAGAAGTCTCAATTTCACGTGCAGTAGAATCGTCAGATGCCAGTTTTTCTCCACCCGCCGAGAATATCTGTACAAACGGCGTTCCTCCCAGGAAGCTGTCGCCAGTCTTGGTTATTTCATAACTGACTTCTATGTTCTTGTTGGCCAAATGAGAGCCATTTCTCGGATAGTCAATACTTATCGACCAATCATCCGGTTTTGTCGCCTCTTCAAACTCTTCTAGTTTTTCGTCGGTTTCAATTTGCCCAGCTGATGGTGCCTCGCTCACTGGCGAGAGGTCTTGACGAACCACCGGATCAGCCTGCGCGCGTTGATCCTGCGGTAGCGACGGACTATTGGACCCGTCTTCAATATCTGTCGGCGCTGAGTTTTCGACACTCGGTGACCCCGCACTACGATTGTCGTCGACGCCTGGCAGACTGACCGAGTCCGGACTATCCGGCAGCACTGCCGGATTAATACGTGATGGCGCATCGAGAGGGGACGTACCAGCGGTCGGCGGGGCGGCTTTGGCGCCGGGGTCCGTTTCTCGTTCCACATCAGCCGAAGATTCACTTGAGCTGGCTTTCGCCAGCAACCCGATCTCATCCTGGCTCATCGCACGGTCATAGATGCGAAGCTCGTCAACGGCGCCGCGAAAGCGAAAGCTGGACGGATATCGCGGCGAGTTGGTGCCCAGGTAAAGGTCGGTCGCCATGCCCTGGCCGCGAAACGGCACCACCAGCTCCGACATTCGACCGCCGGAGTGAAACTGCGACACAACGTGCGGCTCGATCTCGCCTTTGGCATTGGGGCGGTCTTCGATCGTGCGCACCACAGCCACATGCTGCCATTGACCTCGACGGGTGGTGTGCTTTGGACCAGACAATCGCGCGGCCTGAGCGCCTAACCAAAGAAATAGGTGCTGTCGCCATTCAAGTTACCGACGGCGATGCTCTCGCTCACGACGTAGATGGTGCTGGGCAGACTTTTTTCCAGCTCGGCGTCGGCGGGGCGCGGATCCGTCTTCACCCAAAGAGAGATCGTTATCGAGGGATTCAGGTCAGGACCGAGATCGATCGGTATCGCTATAAACGTGTCGCCATCGAGTTTGACGGCACCGCCAAACTTGCCCTTGAGAATGGGCAGTATCGACTCGCCCTCGAGTCGGCTCGATGTTGCCGGTCTTGTCAACCACGCCTTTATCAAATGGGTACCAGGCGATCAGGCCGTCATTGATATCGGCTGCAATGGCGGAGGGGCCTGTCAGTAGTGCCATAACAAGCAGCGCGATAGATTTCGATCTGGCCATTCTTTGTGCTCCTGAAATTCGATCTCTTGCCTACTCATACGGAAAAAGCGTGGCCGGACCGCCATTTGCTGGCCAGGAAATTGACGATTCGGCAGCGGCGCGGGCTAGACTGAGTCCAAGCGCTTGAAAACATTTAAGAATAAAGCGTGGGAGGGATGCCGCGATCGAGGGCTACACCAACATAACCCGGCTCATTCAGGCGCACAGGGACGGCGACGGCGATGCCTATGACCGGGCCGTCGAGCTCCTGTATGGTGAGCTGCGCAGCCTCGCGCACCATCAGCTCAGGAAATTCCATGGCAACGCCACGCTGCAGACCACGGCCGTGGTCAATGAGGCCTATCTGAAGCTGAAAGACCTGCCGGGCCAGGCCGTTAGCCGGCAACACTTCCTCGGCATCGCGTCGAAAGCGATGCGTCACGTCATCATCGACTACGCCCGCACGCGCAGCGCACAAAAAAGAGGTGGCGATGTAGCGCACGTAGACCTCGACGATGCCAACGTGGCGGTCGAGGCGCAGGCCGAAGAATTACTTACGATTGACGAGGCGCTGACGAGTCTGGCCGAAAATCATCCGCGCCTGGTCAAGGTGTTCGAGTGCAAGTTCTTCACCGGTCTCGACGATGACGAGACGGCTGAGGCGCTGGGCCTGTCCAAGCGCACCGCGCAGCGCGACTGGATGAAAGCCAAGGCGTTCCTCGGCGAGCACCTTGCGCAGCGATGAATCATGGCGGGTGCAGCGCAAGTAATCCGTATGTGTAAATAATGTGCAACGAATTCCTAGCGGTGAATGTGAAAGATCAAAACGACGACACCGAGATCGAACAGCTGCTCGATCAGTTGCTCGACGCCGCAGAAGAAGAGCGCGAACAGCGTCTCCGCGATATCGAAAGTCAGGATCCCGCGCTGGCGGGCCGCGCACGCAAGCTGCTCGCTTATGCGCTGGGCGAAGACGTGTCCGTTTCAGAGACCGTGGATCGTGTCGCACCGGACCTGTTCGCCGCTCTTGTCAACGAGGACGAGCACGATCGCATCGGTGAGATGCTCGGCCCGTATCGCATCACGGAGTTCATTGGCCGCGGGGGGATGGGCGTGGTTTTTCTGGCGGAACGCAGTGACGGCGCTTACGAACAATCCGTTGCAATCAAGTTCACACCAAGATTTGTTCGCTCCGAACACAGCCGCGTGTTGTTCGACCGCGAGCGTGCTCACCTCGCGCGACTCGAGCACCCGAATATTGCACGCATCATCGACGCGGGTGTCACCGAGGACGAAACGCCGTACTACATCATGGAATATGTCGATGGCGAGCGCATCGATCACTTCGCCGGCGGGCTGCCTGAGCGCAAGCGGCTGCTGTTATTTCTGCAGTTGTGCGACGCAGTCGCCTACTGCCATCGCTCACTGATCATTCACGGCGACATCAAGCCGGGCAATGTGCTCGTATCCGACAGCAGAGTACGGCTGCTCGACTTCGGCATCGGGCACCTGCTTGATGAGGCCGAGCCAAACGAAGCGCTTGCCGATGTGCACGCGTTCTCGCCGGACTACGCTGCGCCCGAACAGCGTGAAGGCGATCACCCGAGCATTCAGTCGGACATCTACTCGCTTGGTACCTTGCTGCAGAAGCTGTTCACCGGCGGGGTTCCCGAAGACATCGCAGCGATTATCGAGTCTGCCGCGAGGACGCACCGCAAAATCGTTACCCATCCGTCGATGCATTGCGCCGCGACATCAACGCTTACCTCGACCACTACCCTGTCTCGGCGCGCCCGCCCACAAGGCGTTACCGGTCCGCGAAGTTCGTGCGGCGCAACCGCCTGCTGGTCGCGGGCACGGCAGCGATTATATTGGGCCTGGGCGCGGGGCTCGGCATCGCTGTCTGGCAGTACGACCTTGCCCGCAACGAGGCCACTCGAGCGCAGCAGGTTGCGGTCTTTTTGAAGAGCCTGTTCGAGCGCGCCGGCCCCTACAACAGCGGTGAGCAGGACGTGACGGTACTCGAGATCATGGACGATGCGGCGGCTCGCGTAGACGCAGAACTGCCGGATGCCCCTGACGTGCAGACCGAGGTCAAGCAGCTCATCGCGAGTGGCTACTACGGCATCGGTGAATACGAGAAATCGCAGGAAATGCGTCAGGAGGCACTCGCGTATTGGCAGGAGAGCAGACGTGCGCCCGACATCGAGATCGTCAACGCACTCAATGATATCGGTGACGAACACACGGCCCGCGGTGAATACGACGACGCTGCCGCGATGCACCGCAAGGCCATCGAGCAGCTCGACGCGCTGGACATGGCAATGACTGAAGCCGCCTCGCACAGCTGGACACGTCTGGCCACGTCGCTGAGTCGATCCGACCCCGAAGGTTCGCTTGCCGCGATGCGTCGGGCGCACGAGATTAATCTGGCGATATACCCTGACGACGGCAAGGTAATCGCCCGAAGCCTTGCGAACGTTGCTTTCGGACTGCGTGCGACAGGCAATTATCGCGAGGCCGCGACCGTGAGCGAGGAAGCGCTCGCGCTTGCTGATGCGAATGGTGAACGTCTTGCCACGGACATCATCGATACGCGCTGCAACCTGGCGCTGGACTATAGCCAGCTCGGTCTTGGCGACAAAGCGCGCAACGCGCTGCGTGAGTGCATAGCACTTGGCGCCGAACGACTCGGAAGCGACCACCCGGACCTCGTCGCGAAGTACAACAACCTTGGCGCGATGGAGTTGACGGCCGGCCGATTAGCGGAAGCCGAGGAATCGCTCGAGGCCGCCGTATCGCTGGCCGCGACAGCGTTGCCCGAGACATCGCTTTACAGGCTGGCAGCCGAGATCAATTATTCACTGCTGCTTGTGGCAATCCGGTCGCGCCAGCCTGGCCGAACCATATGCAAGAGCGGCGCTCCGGAATATGGAGAGCAACCTCGGCCTGCGCATCCTGCTTCGGGTCGGGTGCGAACCGTGCTTGGGCCGCATCATGCTCGAGCTGGCCGATCGTGACGAGTCCATACGCCTCATCGAATCCTCGCTCGAAGGTATGAGAGGACGCTGGCGGGCGGACGCTCTGCTCTGGCTCGCCGAGGCCAAACTCGCGGCCGGTAAGGACGAGGATGCTGCCGCTCTGGCCAGCGAAAGTCTCGACATTCGACGCAGCATTGAAGGAACGCCCGACTGGCAGATCGCCGAGGCTCAGTCTGTGCAAGCCGCAGCCGAGGACGATATGGCTATGCTCGAGGATGCGCGATCCCGACTCGACAGCGAATTGCCGCCCGGGCACATTCGAAGAAATTAGCGAGTAGCGCGCTCGCCTTGCAGGTAGGTTGCGGCGACGTTGCGGTCGTCACCCAGGAAGATCAGTGAAAACAACAGTTCATCGAGTGGACGTCGCTGCCTGCGCGCGCCGCGACGTGATGTTCGAGCCGCCGGGATCGAGCACGACGAAGTCCGCTTCCTTGCCTGGTGCAAGGTTGCCGATAACGTTGTCGAGATCCAGCGCCTCGGCCGCACCGAGCGTCGCGAGGTACAGCGCCCGGCTCGGCGGTAGCGACTGCCCCTGCAGGTGCAGCACCTTGTATGCCTCGCTCATTGTTCGCAGCAGCGACAGGCTCGTGCCACCGCCCACGTCAGTTGCAAGCCCGACTTTGATGCCGGCGTCCGACATCGAATCGAGATCGAACAGGCCGCTACCCAGGAACAGATTAGACGTCGGGCAAAACGCGCCAGCGCCCCCTTTCTCGGCCATCAGTGCACGATCTTTCGCATCGAGGTAGAGGCAGTGCGCGAACATCGAGCGTTCGCGCAGCAGACCGAAGTGCTCGTAGACGTCGAGATAGCTGCGGCTCCACGAAAACTGCTTCGCAATCTGATCCACTTCTTCCTGGTTCTCGGCCAGATGGGTATGCACCCAGGTGTCGGGATACTCGTTTGCCAGACGGCCGGCTGCTTCGAGCTGCTCTTCGCTGGAGGTCAGCGCGAAGCGCGGCGTTATCGCATAGCCGAGCCGGCCCTTGCCATGCCAACGTTCGATCAGGGCTTTGCTGTCGGCATAGGCCGATTCAGCATCGTCGCTAAGCTCATCGGGGCACATTTTGTCCATGAGCACTTTGCCCGCGATAAGCCGCATGTTGCGTTCCTCAGCGGCCTCGAATATCGCGTCGACCGACTGCGGAAAAACCGTCGCAAATACCATTGCGGTCGTCGTGCCGTTCTTTAGCAGCTCGTCGAGAAAGACGCCGGCGACTTCGCGTGCGTGGTCGGCATCCGCAAACCTCGCCTCTGCAGGGTAGGCATAGCGATTCAGCCAGTCGAGCAGCTGTTCGCCGTAAGACGCGATGATGTCAAGCTGCGAATAATGCACGTGGCAATCGATAAGCCCCGGAATGATCAGCTTGCCGCTCAGATCCTCAACCTGCGTGTCCTTCGGCAATTGCGCCAACAACTTGTCGGCAGGCCCTATCTGTGCAAACGCACCGTCCTCGACGACCAGCAGTCCGTCCTCATAAAACTCGACAGCCGATCTATCTGCCTGCGGACCGGGGTCAGCAAGGCAATGAAATACGGATGCGCGGAATGCCTGCTGCATCGTCAGTCCTCGACCAGCAGGACAGCCTCATCGAGGCTGTGCTCGTCACAATTCGGCACGTCGCCGGCACGATCGATGATCAAAAACTCCTGCCCGGCCTCGAACGCAATCAACGGCATGTGCCACGTGCCGCGATGGTAGTTGATGCCCTGACGACCGTTGCTCACAAACGCGCGCAGTTCGGACGCTTCGACACTTTCTTCGGGTGGGGCAACAACGACGACGAGCTTGCAGGGCGTCAGCGGCACGAATGCCTGACTGCCGAGCGGGTGCCGCTCAACCACGTCGAATCGATACGGCAGGGACGTCGCGACGCGGCACCGCGCAATGCTGACCGCGACCCTCCCATCGTCTTTCATGTCGACTGCACAAAGATCGTCGAAACGCTCGAACCGCGCTGCATTCATTGCCGCCGTGCGATCCACGACGGATTCTATGACGTCACCGTACGGTGCGAATCGTTCTTTGGTCAGCGGTTCCGGGCGCAGCGTGATGGTCATGTCTTGTCATCCGGAGCAATGTGCCCGTGTAAGCGTAATCGGCTGACGCCGCCGTCCGGGTAGATCGACATGCGCACGTGGCTTACCGGACCGATATCGTTGAGCTCATCCTCGAAGTAGTGCTGCTTGTCCATCTCGAGCTTCGACTCAGGCAGCAGTTGCTGCCAGGCTTTACTATCGTGTTTGGCCTTGTCAGCGCTGGCAAACATCGCCGCCTCGAGCGAGACACGATCCGGATAATTACCTTTGAAGTGTGCCGTATCGACCTCGACTTTTTCGATCTTTCCGGCGTGGCCGAGTGCGAGCACGACCCAGTCGTTTCCGGGACCGCGACGGCGCGCCGTTTCCCAACCGTCACCCATGTTAACGCCGCGCCCCGCGATGTTGAGGTTATGCATGCTGCCGTAGTGCTCGTCGCTGCACGCGATCGCACGCCCGCCGTTCTCGAGCGCCACGAGATCGATGCGGCCAGTAACGGCTGAAAAATCGGGGCGTATTTCGCCGAAAACGCGCAGTCGCGCTATGCCCCCGTCCGGAAAAATATTCAGTCGCAGATGTGTCCAGACCGCGTCGCTCTCGATTTCGGCATAGTGATGCGCATCACCCTGCAGATCGGATTTCTCCAGGATCTCCGTCCATGGGCCTGCCGGCACGTCGTCCTCGCTGACACACGCTTCGATCGACGCCTGCGGCGGGTAGTTACCCGTGAAAAAGCTCGTATCGATATCGACGCCGTGCACGACACCCGGTACACCAAGCCTGATGACGCAGTAATCGTGTCCGGGCGTGCGTTTGCGCCGGCTCTCCCAGCCGTCCATCCACTTGCCATGGTCGTCATACTTGTCGTCGATAAACACCGGGCCGTGCGCGTCGATCAGTCTCTCTTTCGCCGCAAAGAAATCGTCGGTCGCGTAGGTCACCTGCGATCCAAGTCTCGGCTGTTCGAGCTGAATCCACTCACGAAACGGGTTTGACGATGCGGCCATTAGCTCTGATCCAAAGCGTTGAGACGCAGCCTGGCGATCGTGTGTATTTCGGCCAGTGCGGTTTCGAACTCGGTGTCCGGGTCGTTACCCAGACGCCTGTCGAACGCGGCCAGAATATCCGCGCGACTGCTGTTGCGAACCGCCATGACGAACGGAAAGCCGAATTTTTCATGATAGTCGCGATTCAGGTTCTGAAAACGTGTGTACTCTTCGGCGCTGCATTTATCCAGCCCGGCACTCGCCTGTTCGTGTGTCGAGTCTCGGGTCAGCTCGCCGGCAATCTGTGCTTTGCCGACGAGATCGGGGTGCGCCCGAATCAACGCCAGCTGCTGCTTGCGCGAGGCATTGTCGACACAGTCGGCCATGACCTCGGCAATCCGCTCTACATCGGCCAGGCCGGCCACAATCGGCGCCGCCTGTTCGGCAACCCACTGCGAGTGCTCGTAGATGCCGCCATAGCGCGCCACAAATTCGGCTTCGCTCAGCGCCATCAGAAGTCCGCCGGGAAGTGTTCGCGCCAGTGATCGGCGATGTCGATGCGACGCGTCACCCATACGTCGTCGTGTCCGGCGACGTAATCGAGAAAACGGGCGACCGCGGCCGTGCGTCCCGGTCGACCGGCCAGTCGGCAATGCAGCCCGACCGACATCATGCGGCCGCCTTCTGAATACAGCACGTCGAAGGTGTCCTTGAGGTAATCGAAGAACTGTTGTCCGGAGTTGAATCCCTGTGCGGTCGCGAAGCGCATGTCATTTGCATCGAGCGTGTACGGCACCATGAGCTGTGGCGCATCGAATGAGTAGTCCCAGTACGGCAGGTCGTCGGAGTAGCAGTCGGCGTTGTAGCGGAAACCGCCTTCCGCGGCCACGATGCGATGGCTCTGTGGGCTGCAGCGGCCCAGGTACCACCCTAGCGGTCGTTCGCCCGTAACGCGGGTGTGAATGTCGATAGCCTTAGCGAGGTGGTCGCGTTCGGTCGCCTCATCGACATGCTGATAATCAACCCAGCGATACCCGTGGCTCGCGATCTCCCAGTCAGCTTCCTGCATCGCGGTAACCGCTTCGGGGTTGCGTTCCAGCGCCATCGCGACGCCAAATACCGTTACGGGCAGCTCGAGTTCGGTGAACACGCGATGCAGGCGCCAGAAGCCTGCGCGCGCGCCGTACTCGTACAGGGACTCCATGTTCATGTGGCGCTGGTTTTCGATTGGCGCCGCGCCGACGATCTCCGACAGGAATGCTTCCGAAGCGGCATCACCGTGCAAAACACAATTCTCCGCGCCTTCTTCGTAGTTGACGACGAACTGCACGGCGAGGCGCGCGCCGTCCGGCCATTTCGCATCCGGCGGACACCTGCCGTAACCGCGCAGGTCCCGCGGGTAGTTATCGTCCGCCATCAGTTTTTGCTCACCGTCTGGTACCAGCGGTCGATGGTCTCACGTTCGGCTTCACTGATACCGGTCAGGTTGCCAATCGGCATGACCCGCGTGACAACCGTTTGCTGGTGGATGCGCAGCGCCTCGGCAACGATCTGCGCGTCCGTGTCGAGGACAACGCCGCCCGGGGCGGCCGGGAACGCCGGGTGTGTCGGCGCGTCTGAATGGCAGGTCGTGCAACGGGAATGCACCACCGACCGCACGTCGTCGAACGCAACGGATTCGCCCGACGCTGCGCTTGCCCGCGGCGCGATAAACGCCGCCACACCCGCCAGCAGCAAGGCCGGCGATAACAAGCGGCACGAGCGAGGCATTGCCTTTATGCCGCGCAACAAAGTACGCGCGAATCAGGGCGCCGGCCACCGATATGGCGATCAGAATTGCCCAGTTGTACTCGTGGTTGTAAGTCATCGCGAAGTGATTGCTCGTCATGACGAACAGCACGGGCAGCGTGAAATAGGTGTTGTGCACCGAGCGCTGCTTGGCCTGCAGTCCGGGTTTCGGGTCGGGGACGCCACCGCTCGCGTAGCGTGTCGACCATCTTTCTCTGGCCCGGAATGATGACGAAGAACACGTTGGCGACCATGATCGTGCCGAGCACCGCACCGAAATGAATGTAGGCGCCGCGACCGCTGAACAACTGACACAAACCCCACGCCAGCGCGGCAACGAACAGCAGTAAAACCGCGCCGAGTATTCTTTCGTCATCACCCAGCTTCGTCTTGCACAGCAGGTCGTAGACAAACCAGCCGCCGGCGATCGAGCCCGCCGCAATGCCAATCGCCTGCAGTGACGACAGCCCGGCGACTGACGGGTCGATCAGGTAGACCTGGGCGCCGTACCAATAGATCAGAATCAGCAGGAACATGCCCGACAGCCACGTCCAGTAGGCCTCCCATTTGAACCAGTGCAGGGTCTCGGGAAGCACCTCTGGCGCAAGCTGATACTTCTGCGCGTGGTAGAAGCCACCGCCGTGGACGGACCACACTTCCCCAGCAACACCTTTGTCGGCGTCGCCGGGTTGCGTTGGTGGCTCCAGGTGGTTGTCGAGCCAGATGAAATAGAACGACGAGCCGATCCATGCAATACCGGTGATGAAATGCAGCCAGCGGGCGAGCAGGTTCAGCCAGTCGACGATGTACGCTTCCATGCTAGCGCTGGCGCTTGAGTGGATGAACGTTTCCGGAATGTGCCGGGCTCGCCGCAACGGTCGCGCGCTCATAGGCCTGCAGCAGTTCCGCCGCGGCCGCGACGGCGATCTCGGCCGGCTTCTTGCCGCTGATGCCGTCGACCCCAATCGGGCAGACGAGTCGATCGATCTGCTGCTGCTGCATGCCCTCGGCGCGGTAGCGTTTTTCGAAGCGGCGCCGTTTCGTCAGCGACCCGATCAGACCGCAGTAGCCAACATCATCGCGCCGCAGAATCCTGCCGCAGATATCGAAATCGATCGCATGGCTGTGCGTCATCACGAGATAGCAACTCTGCGGCGGCATCGCCGCAACTTCGAGCGCGGGCTCTCTGCTTTCTATCGTGCGCACGTTGGCCGGCGTACTGCGGAAAATATTGCGGCGGCTGTCGATCCAGCGAATATTGCAGTCAAGGCCCGACAAGGCCTGCACGACGGCGGATCCGACATGGCCCGCACCGAAGACAGCGATATTGAGATCGGTGCCGACAACGTCTTCGAAAAACCAGTTGTCGATGCGATGCGCGGTTCGGCCAGCGTCGAGACCCTCGCGTGCTTTATCCACGATTGATGCCTGCAGCGCGCTGTCCGCAGCACCGAACGTGCTGTCGGCCGTAATCACCTGTTTGCCCGTGCCACCGCCGAGATCGGTCACGATGACCGCCGGTTGGCGCTGCCCGTGCAGGGCCCGCAGATCCCGCAGCCATCCCGGCAGACCGCTCGCGAACGGCTCGAACAGTATGTCGACGACGCCGCCACAACACTGCCCCATGGAGGTGCCAAGCGGAAACTTGCGTAGTGACGGTTTCTCGTCGTCGCCCAGCATGTCGCAGGCAATTCGCGTGCATTGATATTCGAGCTGCCCGCCGCCGATCGTCCCGACAGTCGAGTCCCCGGTCACGATCATCTTGGCGCCGACTTCCCGCGGCGCGGAGCCGCGAATTCCGGCGACGGTGACGAGCACGACGCGCTCGCCGGCAGCCGCAAGATCCGAGAGTTCATCGATCCACTCGTTCACGAGCCGCGGCCTTCGATCGCGTTGAGAACCGCCTCGGGCGTGGCGGGCGCCTGCAGGTCGGGTAGCGGCCTATCGTCGCTTGCGATCGCATCGCGAATCGCGTGAAAGGCCGAGATACCAAGCATCAAGGGCGGTTCGCCGACGGCTTTCGAGCGATAGATCGTGTCTTCACGATTCTTCGCGTTCTGCAGAAGCTGCACGCGGAAGTCCGGCGCCAGGTCGGAACACGTCGGAATCTTGTAAGTCGACGGCGAATGCGTCATCAACTCTCCCGCATCGTTCCAGTACAGCTCCTCCGTTGTCAGCCAGCCGACACCCTGCACGTAGCCGCCCTCGACCTGCCCAAGATCCACGGCCGGATTCAGTGAATCGCCACAATCGTGCACGATGTCTGTGCGCAGCAACCGGTATTCGCCGGTCAGCGTGTCGACGATGACCTCCGAGACTGCCGCACCGTAAGCAAAGTAGAAGAACGGCCGGCCGCTGAATGTTTCCCTGTCATAGTGAATCTTGGGCGTCTTGTAAAACCCGGTCGCCGACATCTGCACGCGATTGAACCAGGCAAGTTGCACGAGTTCCGCGAAGCTCAGCGTCTGCTCACCTGCTGTTACTTCGTTATAACAAAACTCGATCGACGACTCCGGTACCGAGAAATGCCGTGCCGCGAACCCGGCGAGCCGGCCGCGAATCTTCGCCGCGGCCTGCTGTGCAGCCTTGCCGTTCATATCCGAACCACTCGAGGCCGCGGTCGCCGATGCATTCGGCACCCTGCTCGTATCGGACGCGTTTATGCGAATGCGGTCAACGCCGATGCCGAACTCATCCGCGACAACCTGGGCGACTTTTATGAACAGGCCCTGCCCCATTTCCGTGCCGCCATGATTCAGATGCACGGTGCCGTCCTTGTATACGTGCACGAGCGCGCCCGCCTGGTTCAGGTGCGTGGCCGTGAACGAAATACCGAATTTGACCGGCGTCAGTGCAATGCCTTTCTTGAATACCGGACTGGTCGTATTGAACTTGCGCACGGCCGCGCGGCGTTTTTGATAACTGGCATCGGCCTCAAGCTTGTCGACGATGTCACCGATGATGTTGTCTTCGACTTTTTGTTCGTATTGCGTGGTGTCGCGTTCACCGATGCCGTAAAAGTTCTGTCGGCGTATTTCGAGCGGGTCTTTGCCCAGCGTGCGCGCTATGTCGTCGATGGCGTATTCGATCGCGTACATGCCCTGCGGGCCGCCGAAACCGCGAAAAGCCGTGTTCGACACGGTGTTCGTCTTGCAGCGATGCGACTCGATGTGCACGTTTTCGAGGAAGTACGCATTGTCGCAGTGAAACATCGTGCGGTCGTTGATCGGGCCCGACAGGTCCGCGGAAATGCCGCAGCGCGAGGCGAACATGAAATCGATGCCGAGAATTCTGCCTGCGTCGTCAAAACCGACGTCGTAGTCGATCACGAAGTCGTGGCGCTTGCCCGTCATGACCATGTCGTCATCGCGATCGAGTCGAAGTTTGCAGGCGCGACCCGTCTTGACCGCCATGATCGCCGCGATACAGGCGATCGTTGCTGCCTGGCTTTCCTTGCCACCAAAGGCGCCGCCCATGCGACGGCAAATGCAAACGACATCTTTTGCAGACCGGGCGGTCGCTTCTGCCACGAGATGCTGCACCTCATCAGGATGCTGCGTCGAGCTGTAGACAAGCAGGCCGCGGTCTTCCGTCGGTACGGCCATCGCGATGTGGCCCTCGAGATAGAACTGGTCCTGACCACCGAGATTGAGTCTGCGCTGCAGCCGATGCGGCGCGCCCTCGAGGGCGGCCTCGGGCTCACCGCGTTGCAGCGTCTCTGTCGGCAATACAAAAGACTGCTTCTTTATGGCGGTCATCGGGTCGAGTATCGGCTCAAGCTCCTCGTAATCGACGGCCGCGAGTCTGGCCGCCTTGCGTGCCTGATCCACCGTGTCTGCAGCTACGACAAATATTGCCTGGCCTGCGAACTCGACGATGTCGGCCGCCAGAATGGGCTCGTCGTGCACTATCGGGCCACAGTTGTTTTTCCCCGAAATGTCCCCGGCCAGGCAGACGTCGACAACACCGCTGGCCGATTTGACGGCGTCCAGATTAATGTCGCGAATCCTGGCATGCGGCTTGCTGCTCATGCCGACCGCTAGATGCAGGAGGTCGCGAGGTTCCGGCAGGTCGTCGGTATACGCTGCGCTGCCGCTGACATGCAGGTGCGCGCTGTCGTGCGGCAACGGCTTGCCGACAGCCTCGCGCGGCATGATGACTATGGTGTCGGTCTTAGCGTCCATACGTGTACACGGTCTCGTCGAGTTCGCCGCGCGTCTCCAGGAAAAAGCGCCGCAGCAGATTCTGCGTCGCGCGCAGTCGATAACCCGCCGACGCGCGCATGTCGCTAATCGGCGAGAAGTCCATCGCCAGCGCCTGCGCTGCTTTCTCGATGGTCGCCTCGTCCCAGCGCCTGCCATCGATCGCCGCTTCGCAGTTCGTTGCCCGCTTGATGGTCGCGGCAAGCCCGCCGCAGGCCATGCGAAAAGACGCAACCTCATCGCCGTCGAGCTGCAGCCGATAAGCCGTGCACACCGCCGATATATCCTGATCGAAGCGCTTTGACAGTTTGTGGCTGCGCAGCACAACGCCGTCGCCGGGCAACGGAATACGTATCGACTCGATAAACTCGTTCGGTCGCAGGTCTTTGACCTGGTAGTCGATGTAAAAGCGGTCGAGTGCCACCTCGCGCCTGCTCCTGCCCCTGCGCAACGCGAGCGTCGTGCCCGCCACCATCAGCGCGGGCATCGAATCACCGATTGGCGAGCCGTTTGCAATGTTGCCGCCCAGAGTGCCGGCATTACGTATCGGTGGTGAGGCAAAGCGCCAGAACAGTTCGTCGAGACCCGGATAGTGTTCGATGATCACCGTCATCGCATCGGCGATTGATACAGCGGCGCCAATCTCCATGTGCGCGTCGGTGACCTTCAGTTGGGTCAGCTCGGCGACGCGCCCCGTGTACACAACGGTCTCGAGTTCGCGATGCTGCTTGGTCACCCATAGACCGATATCGGTGCCACCGGCAAGTATCGTGGCGTTCGGATGACTGGCCAGCAGCGCTGCAAGTTCGTCGGAACTCACCGGCGCGAAGAAGCGGCGTGTGTTGTCATTGAGCTGCATGCCCTCGGATCGCTGCAAGTCACGCAAAGCGTCGATTCGATTCTTCGGCACGGCCTGCTTTGCCGCAGGTTGCCGCAGCCAGTCTTCACCCGTGGCGGCGCCGTACATGGCTTCTGCCGCGTCGATGATCGGGCGGTAGCCGGTGCAACGACATAAATTCCCCGCGAGCGCATCGTCGATGTCCCGCCGCGTCGGTTTCTTATTGGTCTTGTAAAGCGCGAACAGCGACATGACAAAACCCGGCGTGCAGAAGCCACACTGCGATCCGTGCAGGTCGACCATGGCCTGCTGCACGGGATGCAAGCTACCGTTCTCGCTGAGACTCTCGACCGTGATGAGTTCTTTGCCGTCGAGCGTTGGCAAAAACTGAATACAGGAGTTGATCGCTTTCACTTCAAGGTCGGTGCCATCGCGATTCAGCTCCGCCAGCACGACGGTGCAGGCCCCGCAGTCGCCTTCGGCACAGCCTTCTTTCGTGCCGGTGCGGCACAGGTCTTCGCGCAGAAACTGCAGCACGGTTCGTGTTGGATCGACGTCCGCGAGTTCGACTACCTCGCCATCCAGGACAAACCGAATCGTATCGGTCTTTGCATCGACCTCATTGGGCGAGTCACTCATCATTCAGCTGCCGCGGTAGGTCGAGTAGCTCCAGGGCGAGACGAGCAATGGCACGTGATAGTGCTCGTCTGCACGGATCGCAAATCGAATCACGACGGTGCCAAGAAACGCGGGTTCCTGAGATTCGACACCCTGTGCGCCGAAATACGCGCCGATATCGAACTCGAGCTCGTACTGCCCGGTCCGCATCGCCTCATCCTTTAGCAATGGCTGCGCCGTGCGGCCGTCATCATTGGTTATCGCGGAGGCCCGCAGCAAGCGCTCATCACCTAATGCATAGAGCCGGATATCGACGCCGGCCGCCGGCACGCCCCGTGCCGTGTCGAGAACGTGTGTCGTCAATTGTCCCATGGCGACCATTATACGATCCTGTGCTAAATTTGCGGCCACAACAACAAGGTGGTCATTAATGGACGATCAGGGAACTATCTCCAGACGGCGGTTTCTTCAGTCTGCGGGCGGCCTGAGCGGTGCGGCCTATCTCAAGCTGATGAGCCCGGCACTCATCAGCATTACGCAGGCTGCCTGTACCGCGAAGCAGCAAACCTCGCCTTTCAAAGTACTTGGCGCCCGCGAGGCAGACGACTTCGCCGCAATCGCCGCACGCATCATTCCAACGACGGACACGCCGGGCGCGACAGAAGCCGGCGTCATCTATTTCTTCGACAACGCCTTTGCGGCCGACATGAGCGAGCAGCTCGATGCTGCGCGCGCGGGCCTGGCAGCGTTCAACGCGGCTCTCGCTGATGCACATTCCGGTTTTGCCGCGCTCAACGAACTCAGCGAGGCCGATCAGGATGCTTTTCTCAAAACGCAGGAATCCAGTGATTTTTTCGGTCTGGTCTGGCAAATGACGATGTTTGGCTTTTTCTCGATGGAAAAATATGGCGGCAACAAGGATCACATCGGCTGGGATCTGATTGGTTTTGAGGGCCACCAGCATGGCGGCTGGGAATACCCGTTTGGGTACTACGATGCGCAGGTGCACGGGGAGCCCGATCATGGCGAATGAGGTTCGCTTCGATACGCGCAAGGAAGTCGACTTCGCGATCATCGGCTCCGGGTCGGCCGGCGGCATTCTCGCCAAAGAATTGTCCACGGCAGGGTTCAGCGTTGTCGTCCTGGAGCAGGGGCCGTATCGCAAAGCGCAGGACTTCACGCACGATGAATTATCCGTGGTCCTTCGCATGGAACTTCACGGCGGCACCAACGAGGTCCACGGCCAGACGTTTCGCGACGACGAAAGCAAAGTGGCCGAACGCCCGTTCCTTTCTCCTGTGCGTTATGCGCGCACGGTCGGAGGCAGCAGCGTGCATTTCACGGCGAATTTCTGGCGATTCCGACCTGTCGATTTCAAGGAACGCAGCTTGCTCGGACCGATATCCGGCACAAACTTCGCAGATTGGCCGCTAAGCTACGAGGAACTCGAACCGTATTACACGAAAGTCGACTGGGAGATCGGCGTTTCCGGCGCCCCGGGGCCATTCGACGCACCGCGATCCAGGCCTTTTCCGATGCCACCGATGCCGATCAAGTCGTCGGGTGTACTGCTGGAACGCGGTGCAGAAAAGCTTGGCCTGCACGCGCAGCCGGAGCCACACGCGATCTTGTCGCAACCGCATAATGGCCGCGCCGGGTGCATGAGCTGCGGCTATTGCATGTGGTATGGCTGCGAATACGGCGCCAAGTCGTCGACTCTGGCCGCGATGATTCCGCTGGCCGAAGCCAGCGGGAACTGCGAAATCCGGCCGCTCTCGGTTGTTACCCGAATCGATACCAACGATGCGGGTCGGGCCAGCCAGGTTGTTTACCTGGATGCCGAAGGCAACGAGCAGGCGCAAAAGGCGAAGGCCGTCATCTTGTCTGCCAATGGAGCTGAGTCAGCACGACTGTTGTTGATGTCGGCGAGTAAGAAGCACCCTGATGGACTCGCCAACTCGAGTGGCTTTGTCGGCCGCAATCTGATGCACAATGCTCATGCCCTTGTTAACGGCGTTTTCGAACATCCACTCAACGACTACAAAGGCGTGCAGGTCTCACGCATCGTTCATGACTTTTACGAAACCGACGAGAAACGCGGCTTCTATGGCGGTGGCGGTATCGATGCACGACCGCTGTTCTCGGCAACGCCGATTCTTCATACACTCGAGGGCCTGTCCCCGGACACGCCCCGGTGGGGAGCGCAGTTCAAAGATACGATGGCACACGATTTCACCCGCCAAATGTCGATCGTTGCCAGCACAACATCGCTCGCGCTCGACAGCAACAACATCACGCTCGACCCCGAGAGCAAAGATGCCTGGGGACGCCCGGCCATTCGTGAAACTTATCGGGATCATGATGACGATCTTGCGACGGCCGCGTTTCTGGAGGACCGTTGTGCCGAACTGGCCGACGCCGCCGGAGCCACCAAAGCCTGGCGCTACGGTATTCACCCGACAACCGGTGGCGAACACCTGCTGGGCACCTGTCGCATGGGAGATGATGCGACAACGTCCGTTGTTGACAGCACACATCGTAGTCACGACGTGCCAAACCTGTATATCTGTGACGGGAGCAGCTTTGTTACATCCGGCCGCGGCCAGCCCACGATGACGATCATGGCGCTCGCATTCCGCGCCGCCGATCACATAAAGGCCGCCGCCGGCGCCGGTGATATTTGAGGGAGAAAACGATGAAGAACCTGATGGCAGCTCTTGTAGCGTTTGCAATGATGGGCTGCGAAGTCTCGGTCGATAACGAACCGGAAGTCGAATGGCTCAATGCGCCTGGCACTGAAGACATGGATATGCCGTTTTCCTCGGCGGTACGTGTCGGCAACCTGCTGTTTCTGTCGGGCGCGCTGGGCTATGACCGCGAAGCCGGTGCACTCGTCGAGGGAGGCATACAGCCCGAGACGCGAAAGACCCTCGAAAACATCTCGCAGACGCTCGAAACCTTCGGCTCATCGATGGAAAACGTCGTCAAGTGCACGGTGTTTCTGGCCGATATATCCGAGTGGTCAGCGATGAATGAGGTCTACGTGACGTTCTTCCCGAACAAGCCCGCGCGCAGTGCCCTCGG
The DNA here is from genome assembly GCA_963711285.1 of uncultured Gammaproteobacteria bacterium. Taxonomy (GTDB): domain Bacteria; phylum Pseudomonadota; class Gammaproteobacteria; order Steroidobacterales; family Woeseiaceae; genus UBA1847. The sequence goes on from CAVQDJ010000013.1 coordinate 754,382, forward strand.
CGTAAATGGACTGGCTCTGAACGCGCGCACCGAGATCGAGTGCATCGCGGTTATCGACTAAGGGTGTTCCAGCAGTTCGTCGCGGCGCACCGCCAGTAATCGCAGACGCTTCTTGTCGAGAACGTCACCCAGCTGCTCCTGCAGCACGTCGTCGGTGAGTGATGACAAAGCGCTCTTCCAGCCCTGACCCACAACAAACGGGACGGTCTCGAGACGCGACGGCATGCCTTTTCTCGCGACGAATGCCTTGCCGTGGTCAATCAGCATCAGCTGCCACATATCCAGGTTATAGATCACATTGGCGCCGTTTCTGCCGGCGTTATAGGTCAAAACGTCAAATACAAACATGGCGTTCCATTGCTGATCGAGCGGGCACCATGCCGACCCGCCTCTGCCATCGCGCGATCGCTCTGTTTCGTCGATCCAGTTCTTTGGCCGAAACTGCAGCGTGCCGTCGACGCCGTCTATCTCACGTTTGACCGCGACAGGCACCATCTCGAGTTCGAGCAGTAAATCGAGACGATACGCGGCAGCCTCCGGGTAAAACCCGCGGCCGGCCCGTCTGGAGAAGAAGGCTTCTATGGTTCTCTTGCCGTCGCTCAAGGTAACTACTGTGCGCTTCTGCGCGTCTTCGCTGGTCGACACGACTTCGCCGCTGGCGAGCAGCGTCTCGATCATGCTCGCAGACAGACTGCCCTCCGGGCGCGCGCCAACTGCACGCGGATGCGGCACCGGAGCAACTGGCGTGCTGTCATTCTCGGTGACTACTGCGAACGTGTCCTGATCGATAATCAGCACGCTCGCCTTGCCACCGTAGTAGTTGTTCAACATGCCCGTATCGATTTCGATGACGTGTCCATCAAGACGCTGCAGCACCGAGCGTCCTGGCGTCGGCGTGTGGCCGATGACAACGCGTGTTGCGCCAATAGCCTCCAGGGTCGCGACAAGCTTGTCTTCCTCGATCAGCTCGCTGCAGACGACGTTGCCGCGATACCAGAGCGGCCCGTCCAGCGAATGCAGGTTCGATGCGTTGAGCGCTTTGACGGTCTTTATGGCATCGAGGACGTCTGTTTGTGTATCGAGCGGCGGAATGAATGCTTTCAGCAACGCGGGATGATCATGAAAATTGTCTGTCGGCAACAGCGCGCCCGTCGGATAGAGGACCTCGAGCTGACGCACATACTCGAGCATTTCGCCGCGCAGCCTGCCGTTCGTGCCGTCAAGGCCGATTTCGCCGATCATCGGGGAAAGCCCGCCGTGTACAAATGCCGTGCCGTTGATTACGACGACGACAGGCTTCGACAACAACCACTGACCGTATTTGCCGTTACTCGAGAACGCGCGTCGATGCGCGAAGTAGCCAGCCGGATACTTCTGAGCAAAAACGGTGCGCAACGCCCCGGCACTCTCGACGCCGGACGCCCTGCTCTCCACATACGCCTCGAACCAGCGTTCTCGCTCCTCGGCAGACTCCTCATCTGCAAATGCCGCATACTCAGCGGATGAGACGTAGCGCAGATCGCCAACCAGGTTCATCGCCTCATGATTGCCGATCAGTACATGCACCATGCCACCGGCGTCGGCAGCTTCACCCTCGAGGCGCATCAGGAGATCCATCGCATCGCGCGACTGCGGTCCACGGTCGAGAATGTCGCCGACGATGACCAGATGAGCCTCCGCGCCGGACCACGCGAGGGCGTCGTCGAGCACACCTGCTTGCTGCAGCCCGGCAACCATGGGCTCGTAGGCGCCATGGATGTCGGCGATCGCCACAACCCGTTCCACACCATCAAACTGCCACTCACTCGCTTGCGTGGCGACCGCCAGAGCGAGCTGAGCTATGGCCAGCAGCAGATAATTTCGAACTTTATTATGCAAAGCTGGTTGTTCCCTATTAAGATCGGTGCGTCGTAAGGACTTCAAACCGTGTCGAGGCAGTCGTGCCATATCAGATATTGACAGCCACTCTTATTCTGTTGTTCCCGTTGGCCCTGGCGGCCAAAGAGAAGGATATCAGGGATTTTGACCCGTTGTTCGACAGCCATGACACGCTCGACGTCGACGTCGAAGCACCGTTCAAGTTGCTGACGCGGGAAAGACCGGATGAAGAAGAGGTCCCCGGAAAATTTCGTTTCAAAGCGGATGACGGCAGTATGATCGAGTTAGACGTTGTAATTCGAACTCGCGGCAAGAATCGCCGGGATAAGGAGACCTGCAGATTTCCGCCACTGCGGCTCAATTTCAAAAAATCCCAAACTGATGACACGCTGTTGCATAAACAGGACAAGCTCAAACTGGTCACGCATTGTCGCAGCAATTCGAAGCGCTATGATCAGGCTGTAGTTAGTGAATATCTCGCCTATCGTGTCCTGAATAAGCTCACTGACAGAAGCTTTCGTGCCCGTCTCCTGCGCATCCGATATATTTATACGGACGATGATCATAGCGTCGAAACATACGGCATCCTGATAGAGCATAAGGACCGGCTCGGCAAGCGAATGAACAGCAAGCCGTCAACCATGGAGAGGGTCAAGGTCAGTGACCTGCTCCCGGCCGACCTAAATCTTGCCTCGGTGTTTCAGTATTTCGTCGGCAATACCGATTTCTCCCCGATTGCGACCGCGCCTGATGAAGACTGTTGTCACAATCAGGCATTATTTACGCGCAAGGACGGATTGCATTACACGATACCGTACGACTTCGATCGGACAGGCTGGGTCAATGCAGAGCATGCAACTCCGAACCCGAGATTCAAAATTCGTTCGGTCAAAGTCCGATTGTATCGTGGGCGCTGCGTTAACAACGAGCACCTGGACGCGACTCTACAGCTGTTCCGTGAGCGCCGCGGTGATATCGAGAATTTGCTGAACGAGCAGCAGGAATTGGCACCTGGCACACGCCGCTATCTGCTGAATTTCAGCAGCGGCTTTTACAAGGTTATTGACGACCCGGAAAAACTCGACAAGGCCATCGTCAAAAATTGTATTTAGGCGCCTCGACGATTGCGCCAGACCTGATCCAGTCGACAACTATCTTCGCCACACGCGGGTGTATGTAGTAGCCAACTGAACTGTGCGGATTCGACTTGCCATAGCGAACGGCGAGATTGTAGATGCGGTAGTCATGCACAGCGCTGACCAGATGGTGCTCCATCATCTTCTTGAAATCGTCCGCCAGCGTGTTGTCATGGCACGTGTAATCATCCTCGGCCGCGACGTTCTGCCAGGAAATCACGTTGGTCGGGAAGCGTCCGGCCAGCTTCTGCTTCGCGCCGCGCAAGCGCTTGCGTACGTTGTGGTCGCCCAGTGGCGCACCGAGCGTCAACCAGGTGTCAACCTTCGAGTTCGCGTACTTTTCCGCATAGTCCGGTTCGTGCGACAGCTCCCAGAGCACATCGTACCCCGCCAGGCAGCCAAGGCCGTGCGTTATGAGCATTATCTGATCGCCACGATCGAACATCTCACAGAGCTTGCTACGCACGCGCTCACGCACTTTGTCTGCGTAGTCGGACTTACCGGTCAGGTATTCGGCACAATCTTTGGAGACGCACGAGATCAGCGGCATTGTTAGTCCAATCGTGCCCAAAACGGGTGCTGCGACATCGGCGACGAACTCGCGGAACGCCGATTTCCCTGGCAGACAGTCGTACTGCCTGATGCCAAAACGCTTGCGCGCCGGTACAGCGCGCAGATTGTTGAGAGCGTTGCGCCGATCTCCGAGGTCAAGCGACTCGTCATAGCGCTTACCGAGAGATTCGAGCAGCGCGTTCGTCAGATCGCCGTAATAAGCAATGTCCTTGAACACACCGTCAAGCGCACCGACATTGATCCGGATAGTCGCGCTCGACGCCGGCGCGCAGCGCGGCCGTCGAAACGTCCATCAAGGACTCTTGGGCCGGTTTGAAGTCCCGACCATGCACCAACAGGATGCTGCGATTACTAATCGTAGTCGTCCTCACCCGCATCGCGTCGCGTCAACATCGTCAGAAACGGCCCTGCCAGTGTCTTGCCGTACTCGAGCTTCCAGATAAACAGGGTTGCGAGGACGAATGCACCGGAGATAACGGTCGCCACGCCGAGCGCGCCGATGCCCGAACCAAGACCGATGCCAATCCCGGCGAAGATATACATCGCATCCGAGGGCTGGCTCAGCGAAAAACGAAATCTGACGGCTGCGACGATTCCTGCGAGGCTGAAAGCAAGCGCCAGGCTGTTGAGCACGATCATGGCGATGCCCGTTACCACTACCGGAAGAATCAAGATCGTTTGCAGGAACGACTGGTCGATCTTCCTCGCGCGGCTTGTGATGAAATACGCCCAGGAAACCGGCACGGTCAGTATTATCGCACCGATGCTGGCGACCGCAAGCTGCACCGGTCCATGCGGTGAGAGCACGGTCTCGTCGACACTCGAATAAATGGGCTCAAAAGAGTCGACGTTCGACGATGCCAGATAGCCAATGCCGCCAATCGGGAAATACTCGTTGAGTACGGGGTACCGCGAAAGCAGATACCACGTCAGACTGACCCAGAAACCGTAGTAAGCAACGATTAAGGTCAGAGGTATTAGTAGACCTCCAGATTTTCGCACGATACTTCTCCGCTCCCCGAGGCGACACGATACCGCCCGCTTTTCGCTACAGCAAATAACAGGCGTCTGCTGCCGGTCAGTGGTAGGCTATGCGGCGTTTTTCGCAGGCCATGGACCGACATGAATCAATCTGTTCAGCTTCTCGGCATCAGCAACGCCATTGTCGACATTCTTGCTCACATCGAGGATGGCTTTCTCGACAAGATCGGCGCCGCTCGCGGCTCGATGACCTTGATTGACGAGCAGCGTGCGCGCGAGATTTACTCGATGATGGGGCCCGCAACCGAGATGTCGGGCGGCTCCGTCGCAAACACCGTCGCAGGGTTCGCGAACCTTGGCGGCTCGGCAGCCTATATCGGCCGAGTCAAGGCGGATCAGCTTGGTGCGATATTCAATCATGACATGCGTTCGCTCGGCATTGATATCCGCCTGCAACCTGGAAAAGATGGCGCGCCGACAGCCCGAAGTCACATCCTTATCAGTGCAGACGGGCAGCGCACGATGCAGACGTATCTGGGCGCCTGCATGGAATTGAGTGTCAGCGACATTACGCCCGAATCCGTCGGCACACCGAAGGCAGTCCTGATCGAAGGCTATGTGTGGGATCTTCCCGAAGGTCCTGCCCTGACCCGGAAAGCAATGGACATTGCCGCGCAGAACGGTACTGCGGTCGTGCTATCGCTCTCCGACTCGTTTTGCGTCGAGCGGCACCGGGATTCGTTTGCGCGGGCGATTCGAAACCGCGTGGACATCGTCGTCGCGGACGAAGACGAGGTTGCCGCGCTGCTGCAGACCAAATCGTTCGAGGACACGCTGAAGTCACTTGACGACTACGACAACCTGTTTGCGATTACGCGCTCGGAGAAGGGTTCGGTCATCGTGCACGGCGACCAGAAGATCGTTCAGGCGGCGACCGCGGTCGGCCGAGTGATCGATACGACCGGCGCGGGCGATGCCTACACGGCGGGCTTCCTTTACGGCTGGGTCAACGACTATCCGCTCGCCGAGTGCGCGAAGATCGGCACGCTGTGCGGCACCACGGTCATCCAGCAAGTCGGCGGCCGAATCGAACCCGGATTGCTGGACAGCTATCGATCATAGTGGGGCGCCCGAGCGGGCGGGAAACTACTCACCGCAGGTTGGCATTGAGGTCGGTCCTCGGAGAATCACCGGCGCCGTTCCGTTGCGCAAGATAGCCATAGCGGTCACGAATGTCCTCTACCCAGGGTTGCTCTTGCGGTCGCGTTCCTGGGTTGCTGCAGTAAACAATGTATTGCTGAAAGGTTCGAAAGATCTCGTAATTCGCTGCGCTCGGGTCATCGATCACGCGATAACAGTCGCCGCTCACGAGAATCTTGCGGCCCAACTGATCCGTCTCGACGTTTTCCCAAATCGGTTTTTTTCGCGGCGCCTTAGACGGCGCAAACTTCACGGCAGCCAGCCTGCGCTTTTCATCGAACGCGGGGTTGACCGACGGGAAGCGCCGCTGCTCCGCCACGGTCGCCGTCACGACATCATGCATTTGCGCGTGCCAGTCTCTTCTCGGCGGCATCTCTTCCTCAACGTGTGGGCTCATCGCGGCGGATTCCGGGGGTGCCACGAACTCTTTCGGCATCTCCCGCGGAGTCGGCTCGGGCTCGCTCTCTGCCATCGGCTCCGGGACGTCGTCGGCTTCGGTCGAGAGCAGCCGTAGTTCGAGATCCAGCGGCACCTCAACATCTGTCTCGAACCGCACGAGCAAGGCGGTCGCCGTCAGCAGCAGCGCCGCCAGCGCCATGCTCGCGGCCAGTCTCTGCCGCGCCCTGCGCTGCCAGGCTGGCGGATCGGCCAGGTGTATGTCTGCGGAGCTCATGATTTACAGATGTCCGGGCGGCAGGATTCGTCTGAACTAATTCTATGGCCATTCCGGGACCCGTATCCACGAAGCACGAACTTCACATTATGAAGCTTTTGCTTTCTCTCCGGCCGCATAACGCTTGACACACGGGCCTTCAACGCAGGATACTTTGTGAAATAAAGTTAAATAGCCCGTGAATCTTCAATTCGACGAAATGATCAGCGCCCCCTGTCGCCTAGGCATCCTGGCCACGCTCGTGCCGGGTCAGCCTGTCTCGTTCACGGACATGAAGGCCGCAACCAGCCTGTCCGATGGTAACCTGCACGTGCAGACTCGCAAGCTCGCCGAAATAGGCTACATCCAGATCCGCAAGGTCAAGAAAGGCCGGCGTTCCGTCACCGAGTTTCGTCTGACTGAACTCGGGCTCGAGCGCCTCCGACTTCATGTCATGAAGTTACAGAAGGTGCTCGACGCGGAAGTGGCGGCACCACGCCCTGCGCGCTCCGCGCGTGCCGATGATTCGGCGGTCTGGGCATGAGCACCGCCCCGAAAAGGATCGTTCTCGGCGCCGACCACGGCGGTTTCGAGCTCAAGGGCATGCTGGCGGCGCACCTGCGCAGCGCCGGGCACCAGGTTGAGGACGTCGGTACTTTATCTCATGAAGCAGTCGACTATCCGATCTTTGCCCGGGCCGTTGCGGACACCGTATCCCGGGGATCGGCGGACGTTGGTATCATGATCGACGGCGCCGGCATCGGCTCGTGCATGGTCGCCAACAAGGTGCCGGATGTGCGGGCGGCGCTCGCTTATGATCTGTCGAGCGCCCGCAACAGCCGGGAGCACAACGATGCCAATGTGCTGACCCTGGGCGCGGGTCTCATCGGCGCCGGGCTGGCGAAGCAGATTGTCGACGTCTGGCTCGCGACCGAATGCACGGAGCCCCGCCACCTGCAGCGGGTCGCAATGTTTGCCGATTCGGGAATACCGCCCGGCCCGCGGGACATCGATAGTCTGGAGTGGTCGGATCAGGACATCGACCGCGTCGTGACCCGGCTGCAGCAGATACTCGGCTCGGTGCCGAATGGCGCGGCCACGGGTCCCGGCGTCGGCGACGACCCCGAGGCTGCGCGAGAGTTCGTGCGCCTCGGCGCCACCGGGCTGACCAGCGTTTCCCCGGCGGCGCGGCCCGGTGACATTCCCGGCGATCTCGCACGCTATATCGATCACACTTTGCTCAAACCCGCCGCAACCGAGGAGCAGATTCGCAACCTCTGCGCCGAGGCGCGGGAATACAACTTTCGCTCGGTCTGCGTGAACCCGACCTGGGTGCGGTTGGCGGCCGAGCTGTTGCGGGGCAGCGAGGTACTCACCTGCACCGTCGTCGGTTTCCCGCTCGGCGCCAACGAGCCCGAGATCAAGGCCATGGAAGCGCGCCGGGCAATTCGCAACGGCGCGCGAGAGATTGACATGGTCATTAACATCGGCGCACTCAAGAGCGGCAACGATGCGCTCGTATTGCGCGACATTCGGACCGTGGTCGAGGACTGTGTCGACGGCAACGCGGTGTGCAAGGTCATTCTGGAAACCGCCCTCCTGAACGATGACGAGAAGCGTCGCGCCTCCGAACTCGCGCGCACGGCCCGCGCCCACTTCGTCAAGACCTCTACGGGTTTCTCGACCGGTGGCGCGACCGTGAGCGATGTGGCGCTCATGGCCGAAGTCGTCCGCGGCGCGGGTATGGAGGTCAAGGCCTCCGGGGGCATCAGTTCCTACAGCGATGCCAAGGCAATGATCGAAGCGGGGGCCACCCGTCTGGGCGCGAGCGCCAGTATCGGCATCGTGCAAGAAGCGAAATTGACGAGCGTGAGCGCCTGAGGAGTTAAATCGATGGTCGATCTGAGAACCTATGTTTTTCTGGATTCCCTGCAGCCGCAGTTTGCGTCTTTCCAGGCGACGATCTCGAAGGGTTACCTGCCCAAAGTCGGCCAGGCGAGCCTGTTCGTGGAGATCGCCCCGGGGATGGCAATCAACCACATCACTGACGTTGCCTTGAAATCGACGGACGTCACGCCGGGCATGCAAATCGTCGAGCGCCACTACGGCATGCTCGAGATCCACTCCGACAGCCAGGCCGATGTCCGCCAGGCCGGACAAGCCATTCTCGACGCCCTGGACCTCAAAGAAGAGGATCGCCACAAACCGCGAGTCGTTTCCAATGAGGTCGTCCGTCACCTCGAGGACACCCAGACCATGCTGATCAACCGCTTCCGCCACGGCAACATGATCCTTGCCGGGCAGACGTTGTTCGTGCTCGAAGTCGAGCCGGCGGGCTATGCGGCACTCGCGGCCAACGAGGCTGAAAAGGCAGCAGATATCAACATCCTCGAGGTGCGGGCGGTAGGCAGCTTCGGACGTGTCTACATCGGCGGCGAGGAAAAAGACGTGGTGGTCGCCCACGAAGCGGCAACGCTGGCGATCAAGGCGGTTACCGGTAGGACCGTCAAGAATTAATTGAACCGACAAACCCGGGCGCAATAGCCCGATTCGCGAGGAGCAAGGCGATGTCAGATGCATTAGGAATGATCGAATGCCGGAGTTTTCCGGCCATGGTGGAGGCGGCCGACGCAATGGTCAAAGCGGCCAGGGTCGAGCTGGTGAGTTACGAAAAAACCGGCGGCGGCTTCACGACAGCCGTCGTGCGCGGCGACGTCGCGGCCGTCAGGGCCGCCTGTGACGCAGGGCGCACCGCCGGTGCGCGCGTGGGCGACGTGGTTGCCGTGCACGTGATCGCCCGCCCGCACGTCGGCGTCGACGAGGTGATACCGCTGGGTCGCACCGAATCGGCCAAGAAGTAGTGACTGGCGGAACGGTGCTGCCGTGAAACTCGCCAAGGTGCTCGGCACCGTCGTCGCTACCGAGAAGGACGCCAGGCTCGAGGGCTTTCGATTCCTGATGCTCGGCGAATGGGGCCCCGACAACAAGCCGGCCGGCGGCTCGGTGGTTGCCGTGGACGCGGTCGGCGCGGGCGTCGGCGAAATGGTGCTCTTCGCGAGCGGTTCGTCTGCGCGCCAGACCGTGGCTACCGATAACAAGCCGGTGGACGCGGTCGTGATGGCGATCGTCGACAGCTGGGAAATCGAGGGCAAGGAAAAATACCGCAAGGGGGAGTCTGACTGATGAGCCGACCGGGAGCGGACGCAGAACTCCTGACCGACAAGCAGGTGGATATCATCGCCACCCGCCTCGCCCAGCGTCTCACGGGCGCGGCCGCGGATGAAGCAGATTTGCCCGCCGCCCGCGGCAGGCCGGCCGCCGCTCCTCGCGTGGCACTCGGCGAAGGCGTCTTCGCCACGGTGGACGACGCCGTTGCGGCGGCAGGCATCGCTTTCCGCGAACTGGACGGCATGACCCTCGAAGCGCGGCAAAGGATCATCGCTTCGATTCGCGAGTCGATGCTCGAACACGCCGAGGAACTGGCGCAACATGCGCACCGTGAGACCGGACTTGGCCGGCCCGAACACAAAGTCATCAAGAACAGGCTGGTCACGCGCAAGACCGCCGGCACCGAGACGCTTACGGCGCAGGCCGTCACGGGCGACAATGGCCTGACGCTGACCGAGTACGCGCCGTACGGCGTCATCGGCGCCATTACGCCAACAACGAATCCGACGTCGACAATCATCTGCAACACGATTGCGATGCTCTCGGCAGGCAACAGCATCGTCTTTAACGTACACCCGAATGCGCGCGAGTGTTCGATGGAAAACGTTCGGCTCCTGCACCGCGCAATCGTTCGTGCGGGCGGCCCGAACAACCTTGTGACGACCGTAGCGGAGCCGACGATTGAATCCGCGCAGGCGCTCATGACTCACAAGGGCGTGCGCATCCTCGCCGTGACCGGCGGCAGCGGCGTCGTGCGTCAGGCAATGACGAGCGGCAAGCGCGCTATCTGTGCCGGCCCGGGCAATCCGCCCGTGGTCGTTGATGCGACAGCCGATCTTGAACTTGCCGGTAAAGGCATCGTCGCCGGCGCGTCATTCGACAACAACATCGTCTGCACCGACGAGAAAGAGGTCATCGCCGTGGAGACCATCGTCGAGGACCTGCTTGCGCAAATGCGTGAGCATGGCGCCTACGTCCTGAGCGAGCGTGAACTGCATCAGGTGGAGCGGGCGATCTTTAGCGAGCACCGCGGGCCGCGCAAGCGCGCCGTCGTCGAGAAAGACCTCATCGGCAAGAATGCGGGAGAAATTCTCGCGCGGGCGGGCATCGCGTCCCGCGGCGATCCCTTACTTTTGGTCGCGCGCGTATCGAACGGCCATCCCCTGGTCTGGACCGAGCAGATGATGCCTGTACTGCCGGTCACGTCCGTGTCGGATGTCGATCGTGGCATCGAACTGGCCAAAGACGTCGAACACGGCTTCGGCCACTCGGCGGGCATGTACTCGCGCGACATCGAAGCGCTGAGCAAAATGGCGCGGACCATCAATACCAGCATCTTTACGAAGAATGGCCCGTTCTATGCCGGCCTCGGCGAAGGTGGCGAGGGTCACAGCAGCTTCACGATCGCGAGTCCGACCGGCGAGGGACTCACGGGACCGATCGCGTTCAGCCGGCTGCGGCGTTGCGTTCTCGTCGATCACTTCCGCATCGTCTGACGCGTATGACGCAGAACAAAAAGCGACACGGCGCCCTGGCATTACTGGAATTCGAGAACGTCGCCGACGGCATCCGCGCAAGCGACCTCATGGTCAAGCGCGCGCCCATCGCCCTCTTGCGTTGCGGATCGGTTCATCCGGGCCGCTTCCTGATTCTCGTCGGCGGCAGCGTCGCGAGCACCGAAGAGGCTTATTTCGTCGGCGTGAAGCGCGGCGAGACCGAAGGCACACTCAGCGGCAGCGTATTTCTCGGCGACGTGCACCCGAGCCTCCACGACGCCGTGCTCGGCACGCGGCGGGAACCAGCCGGCGATGCGCTCGCCGTATTCGAAACCCGTTCATCACCGGCGCTGCTCGCCGCCGTGGATGCCGCGATCAAGAGCACTCCCGTCATCCTGTCCGAGATTCGACTCGGCGATGACCTCGGCGGCCATGCGCTGGCGCTGATGAGCGGTGATCTGACCGACGCCGAGACCGCGCTCGGCATCTGCACCGACCGGGCCGGCGATCAGCTGCTCGCGCAGTCGCTGCTGCCTCGACTGGACAACGACCTGCGCAAGCTGCTCGGACAGGGCACGCGTTTTGGTCCCTGCCCGGCCTTCGAGCCTTTGGGCGCCGAATATCCCGAGGAGATCGCATGCTCCTGGGACGCGTAATCGGCACCGTGGTTCCCGCGGTGCTCGTGGACGAGATCAGCGCCACGCCATTGCTCTGGGTCCAGCCTCTCGACCGCGAGGGCCGGCCCGAGGGCAAGCCTCTCGTCTGCGCCGACGGCACGCGCATGGCAGGGCCGGGTCAGATGATCTACTGGGTCGCCAGCCGCGAAGCGGCGCTGACCCTCGACCCGTGGTTCGTGCCGGTCGACGACGCCATCGTCGGCCTCGTCGATGACGTGAGGCTCTATCCCGCGGAGGACCGTTCCTGATGATCCTCGGCCGCATCATTGGCAGCGTCGTCTCGACTATCCATCACCGCATCGTCGAAGGCAGGAAGCTACTCGTCGCCGAAAGACTCGACCATAACGGGCGCTCCACGGGCCGCTACGTCATCGCACTCGATGCCATCGGGGCCGGTAAAGGTGAGACCGTTTTGATTCTCGACGAGGGCAACGGCGCCCGCCAGATTCTGGACGACGCGAACGCACCCGTGCGCTCGCTCGTCGTCGGCATCGTCGACGCCGTGGAACTCGAGACAAGCTGAAGGCGGGCTGTTTCAGGCAATAACGGCTTCGAGCGCGACGACGATCATCTCGTCGAATGTGGTCTGTCGCTCTTTCGACGACAGCGCCTTGCCTGAGGGTATGTCGTCACTGACCGTGCAGATGGCGAGCGCCTCAGCGCCGTTCTCGGCGGCAATCGGGTAGATACCGGCCGCTTCCATCTCGATACCGTAGATGTTGTACGTCGCCATGGTCGCGAACAGGTCGGTATCGGGCGTATAGAAAAGATCGCCCGAGAAGATGTTGCCGACGTGATAGCGCACGTTCTGATGTTCCGCCGCAGCAACGGCTTTCTTCACAAGGTCGAAACTTGCCAGCGCCGCGAGATCGTAGCCGCCGAAACGGATGCGATTGACGTTCGAGTCAGTCGAGGCGCCCATACCGATGACGATGTCGCGCAGCTTGACGTCCGGGTGCGAGGTGCCGCAGCTGCCGACACGAACGACGCGCTTGACGCCATACTCCGTAATCAACTCGGTGCAGTAGATCGACGCAGACGGGATACCCATGCCGTGCGCCATGACAGATACGGCCCGTCCTTTGTACTCGCCTGTGAACCCCCACATATTGCGGACGTCCGTGACGCGCCGGGCGTCATCGAGGTAGGTATCGGCGATGTACTGCGCGCGCAGCGGGTCGCCGGGCATCAGCACCGTTTCGGCGAAGTCGCCGGGTGCCGCATTCATGTGTTTGGTGGCCATGCGCCATTGTACCTTCAGGACGTCGCCTCGCTACCACAGTTTCGCCGAAACGGGTGCACAAACACCCTTTAACAGCGCTATACTTTCGCCACGGACCATGAGGAGACCGACCAATGTGTGGCACCAACGCGACAAACAAAAATAAGCCCTTCTCTCGCCTGCTGTTGAGCACGGTTTTGGGATCAGCGCTCGGCTTCGCCAGTCTTTATGGCGCTCCGGCCAGCGCGCAGGGGGCAATCGTCCTTGAAGAAATCATTGTCACCGCGCAGAAACGCGAGCAGTCACTCGAAGACGTGCCGGCGTCAGTGACGGCCATTACCGGGGACACCGTGCGCGACTATCTCGGCTCTGCCGAAAATGTGCGCGCACTGGCAAACCGTGTGCCGAGCCTGAACATCGAGTCGTCGAACGGCCGCACGCAGCCGCGATTCTACATTCGCGGATTGGGCAACATCGACTTCGATAACAACGCCGCGCAGCCGGTCGGCATGGTCTTCGACGAGATCTTCCTCGAAGGCAACGTCCTCCGAAGCCTGCCGCTGTTCGACATCCAGCGCGTCGAAGTCCTGGCGGGCCCGCAGGGAACTTTGTTCGGCCGCAACACGAACGCCGGTCTGGTCAAGATTGATTCGGTCAGGCCGTCGATGGACGGTGCCGGCTACGTCGGTGTCAGCTTCGGTGAGCGCAGCACCCTCGGGGCAGAATTCGCAAAAAGCGGCCAGATCAGCCAGAACACGGCCGCTCGTATATCGCTCAAACATCAGCGCCGCAGTAACTGGATCGATAATGTGGCCGCGAGTACGTCCGGCGATGACTTTGGTGAATTCGACGAAACGGCGTGGCGGCTGCAATTCCTCTTTGAGCCGAATGACACGTTTACGGGGCTATTGAAGTTCCATGGCTTCAGCCAGGGCGGCTCGCAGCCGCAGGTGTTCTACGCCAACGCGATCGAGCAAGGCAAGAGCGGCCTGCGCAAGGATTTTGACGAGACGGTCGCAAGCCAGGACAACGATGTTGCCGGTATGGATCTCGATCACTACGGCATGGCCGCAAACCTGGTGTGGGATCTGGACGAGTTTACGTTCACGTCGATCACGGGTATTGACTCGATCGAGAACTTTCAGTCGACGGACGTCGATGGCGGTGTCCTGGATTTCAATATCGGCGCCCTGGGCTCATCCGGCTTCTTTTCGTCCGCGACGGGCGACGGCCTCAAGAAACACCTGCAGGCGACGCAGGAATTCCGCATCTCGAAGGACATGGAGAATTCGTTCTTCCAGGTCGGCGCATTCATTCTGGACGACAATTCGGATATCAAGACCGTCGATTTCCTCAGCGGCGCAACGGACATCGTGCGGCAACAGACCGACTCCTTCGCACTGTTTGGGCAGGTCGAATTTCGGGCCAGCGATCGCTTTGCTCTGACGGCCGGCGCACGCTTCACGGCTGACGAGAAGAGGCTGCAGGTCCGGCCCGGCTTTAACTCCTCGTCACCGGCCGACACGATCTCCGTCGACGATACGTTCCTGAACTGGGACCTCGCGTTCACATTCGATGTCAATGATGAATGGAGCTTTTACGGCCGTTTCGCGAACGCATCACGCGGCCCCGTAACGCTCGGACGCTTCGGCTTCGTGAGTTCTGCCGATACCGAGACCACCAACTCGGTCGAGTTCGGCGTCAAGAGCAACTTGATGGACGGCCGGGCGCGGTGGAATACCTCGGTCTACTCGTTTACGAACGACGATCAGCAGCTGACAGCGACGGGCGGCGTCGGCAACGCCAACCGCTTGCTCAACGCCAGACGTGTCAACGGCAGCGGCGTCGAGACCAGCCTGGAGGTCCTGATTACCGACAACTTCCTGCTGATCGCGAATGCCAGCTACAACGACACCGAGATCGACGACCCTGAGCTGCTCGACGAGCTGGCAGGAGCGGCTCCGAGTGTGACTCCGCTCGATCCGATTGTCGACACCACGCGCATAGGCGGATTCGGCTTTCCGGTAACCGATGTCTCGATCGACGGCAATCCGCTGCCGCGTTCGCCGAAGTTACAGTACAACCTGATCCTGCAGTACACGATTCCGGTGTCCGACGGCGAGTTTTACGCTTACACCGACTATAACTATCGCGATGAGTCGAACCTGTTCCTGCACGAGACGGTCGAGTTCGTTGCCGAGGAGCGCGGGCTTCTCGGACTGCGCCTTGGCTACCGCTCCGAAGCGGGGCTCGATGTTGCACTGGTCGGACGCAACATCACGGACCAGATCACGGTTGACGGCGGCATCAATTTCAATAATCTGACTGCGTTTATCAACGAGCCGTCTTTCTGGGGCGTTGAGTTGCGCAAAGACTTCTAGTCTTTCGTTCTAAGCAAAGAATAAAAGCCCGGCGCGCAGCCGGGCTTTTTTTGCCTGCGCTGCCGCGAGTGGCTAGGATCAGCGGCATGCGCCCTTTTCTGCTGCTTGTTCCCCTCGTCGCCGCCTGCACTCCCCCCGCCACGGATACGGTGCCCAGTGATACCGGTCCTTCTTTCGAGACGGTTGGAAGACTCGAAGACCCGAAGATCGACGAGGCCAGCGGCCTCGCTCGCTCGCAGCGGGATTCCGAGATACTGTGGGTCATCAATGACGATGGCGACGCAGACATTCATGCTATCGATACAATCGGCTCGAAACTTGGACGCGTCAAACTATCAAAAACAAACAACAACGACTGGGAAGACCTTGCCTCGTTCACACTGGACGATGAACCGTACCTGCTGATCGCGGCGGTGGGTGATAACGACAACAGGCGCAAGGACGTCACGCTGTATGTCGTCGAGGAACCGCAACCAGACGACAAGAAAATCAAAGTCGCGTGGGAGATTGAATACGAGTACGAGGACGGACCGCGGGACGCCGAGGCGGTCGCTGTTGATGTCGACAATGAGCGCGTACTCGTGCTGAGCAAACGCGACATACCGGCCGTGCTGTACGAAGTACCTCTGCACCCGAAGTCGAAAAAGAAACAGAAGGCCAGGCGTCTCGGCACGGTCGTGAGCCTGCCGCAGCCCAGGCGCCAGGACATCCGATTCGCCCCCAAGACCGACGACTGGTACTGGCAGCCCACGAGCATGGACATTTCACCAGACGGCAGCTCGCTCGTTGTACTGACCTACGGCGGAGTCTATCTGTATCGACGCGGCGCCGACGAGAGTTGGATTGATGCGCTGCAAAAACGCCCCAAGGTTCTTGGCACGACCCGCAATCGCGAAGCCGAGTCGGTTACTTTCAACACGGAAGGCGATGCGATCTACATCACGATTGAGCAGCGCAACGCGCCACTCATACGAGCAACCATGCCGATTGCGAAGGCACCAGGACCCGAAGCCGTGACAATAATGACGTTCAACGTGCAGAACCTGTTCGACAACGCGGATGATCCCGACAAAGACGACAAAGCGTATCTGCCAATTTCCGCGAAGCAGACTGAATCGCACATAGCTGCATGCAACGAAATCGAAGTCGAGTCCTGGAGAAACGAGTGTCTGTACCTCGACTGGAGCGACGCTGTTATTGAGCACAAGCTCGGCGTGCTTGCAGATACGATCAGGCAGGTCGGCAACAGCCGCGGCGCCGACATTATCGCGCTGCAGGAAATCGAAAACCTCGCGATCCTCGAGCGGCTACGGACTGAATATCTCGCCGACAGCGATTATCTCCCTGCTATTCTGATCGAAGGCAGCGATAACCGCGGTATCGATGTCGCATTTCTCTCGCGACTACCGGCCGTCGGCGAACCCAAACTGCATCCGCTCGTACTCGAGGAGTTTCCGGAGCGTGCCGGCGACACGCGCGGCATTCTCGAGGCAACATTCGAATTGCCTGACGGCTCGCTGCTGACCGGATTCTCGGTGCATTTTCCTGCACCGTTTCATCCGACCGAGATGCGCATCGCGGCCTACGAACACCTCAATGCGACTCGCAGCAGACTGCCACCGGACAGGAGTGTCTTTGCGGCCGGTGACTTCAACACGAGCAGCACCGAAGACAGTGCGCAAGGAATGCTCGAGCGCTTCGTACGGCCGTTCTGGACCGTGGCGCACGACGCTTGTGATGGTTGCCCGGGAACGCAGTATTACTCGCGTGATGAGACCTGGTCGTTCCTCGACATGATCCTGTATTCTGGTGCGCGTGGCGCAAACGCAACATGGGAAGTTCGCGCCGATTCGGTGCAGATCGCGAACAATATCGGAGCCCAAATCACGGCCGATGGAACACCGAATCGCTATAAATCTGCGGAACGCGCAGGAGTATCGGATCACTGGCCGCTCGTCACAATGATCGAACTAGCCAAAAAACAATAGCTTGTAACAAATTCGTGACATAAATTGTCGAATGAGTCTAAACAGCCGTTTGCGCTATTCGATTAGCATTGAATTCATACGCGCAAGTCCTTATTGCACAGGCATTTTCGCTGGGCTAGATTAGGCGCTTGAATAACCAAGAACTGACGCTTCCGGAGGCCCTTTGGGCTGCTACTGACGTCACCGAACAGAGCGAAATCAAACCGTCACGTGCGTGCCTTATGATTTCGCTCCTTCTCATCAACAGTGGGAATCAACCATGAACAACAAATATCGATGCTTGCATGCGACTACATTGAAGTTCCTGCAGGGAGGACTCATGGCGGCAGTAGCCATGATGCTCTTCGCCCTGCCTGTTGCGATAAACGCACAGGAAACGACGTCTGAAGTCAGGGGTAATCTAACGACACCCGAGGGTGCTCCGGCGGCCGGCGTCAGCGTTCGCATCACCGACACGCGCACCGGGCGCACGGCCAGGACGACGTCGTCTCAATCAGGACGCTTTGTATTTGGCAACCTGGCGGTTGGTGGTCCATACACCCTCGAAATCACCTCGGACGCATTTGCCAAGCAGACGGTCACAGACGTGGATCTGGCCCTCGGCGAGACGTTCTACGTCAACCTGACGCTGGGTGCAGTAACGATGGACGAGGTTGTCGTAACCGCGGCAGCCGTCCAGGCTGTGCAGGTCGCGGTCGGACCTTCATCGACGTTTAGTTTCGATGATATTCAGAATGCACCGTCGATTAATCGCGATATCCGGGACATCGTGCGCCTGGATCCTCGCGTCTATATCGACGAGGCATTTGTTGACTCCGTGCAGTGTGTGGGCGCCAACCCTCGTTTCAACAGCCTGACCATTGATGGCGTCAAGCAGAACGACAATTTCGGACTGAACAGCAATGGTTACCCGACGGAACGCATGCCGTTCCCGTTTGACGCAATCCAGAACGTCGCTCTGGAATTGTCACCTTACGACGTGCAGTACGGCGGCTTCACGGCCTGCAACATCAATGCTGTAACCCGCTCCGGCACCAACGAGTTTCACGGCCGGGCGTGGTTTGGCTACGGCGACAACGACCTGACCGGCGACAAGCTCGAAGGCGACAAGCTGCCGCAAGGCAAATTCGACGAAACGCGTTATGGCGCGTCGATCGGCGGCCCGATCATCGAAGACAAGCTGTTCTTCTTTGCCGCTTACGAGAAGTGGGAAGGTGCGAACACGTTTGATCGCTGCGCGGGCGATCAGTCCTGCGGCCGCCCGGTACTCGGCGTTTCGCAGGCACAACTCGACAGGATCGCCGACATTGCGAACACGCTGTACCAATTCGATCCCGGCGAGACGCTTTCGAGCCTGCCCAACGAGGACGAGAAAATACTGGCCAGGTTCGACTGGAACATCAATGATGCCCACAACGCGTCGTTGACCTACATCAATAACGATGGCTTTAACTGGTCGCAATCGGACAGCGATTCGGACGAGTTCGAATTCTCGAATCACTTCTACGAGCGCGGTGCTGAACTTACTTCCTATACCGCACAAGTGTTCTCCGACTGGTCGGACACTTTCAGCACGGAACTGCGTGTCGGCTTCGCCAACCTCGATAACCGCCAGATCTCTCGCGGTCAGGGCTTCGGCGAGGTGGCAGATCGAGACCTACTTCGACGGTGATAATGACGGCGATCTGGACCGGGCGAACGTTTACCTTGGCGGTGACGACTCTCGCCAGTCCAACGATCTCGAATACGATACGTTCAATTTCAAGCTGGCCGCAAACTGGGCCCTTGGTGACCATGTCATCTCTGCCGGTATCGAGCAGGAAGAAATCGACATCTTCAACCTGTTCCTGCAGCACACGGTTGGCCAGTATCAGTTTCGACGAAAACAATACGGTCGACCCCGACGGCGTGCCGGACAACGGTGACGAGGTCTATTTCGGCTGCAGCAGTAACTCGCTGTGGTCCCCGAGCGGTTGTATCGACCAGTTCGAGGCATTCAGCCCCGACGACATTTACTACGGCAATGCCGCGCCGACATTGAACCCGAACGATGCGTCGGCGGCGTTCAAGTACGCCGTCAACACACTGTACGTGCAGGATGAATTCACGCTCGGCAGCGGCGACGTCACCATCGTTGCAGGCCTGCGTTTCGACTGGTATTCGAGCAGCGACCTGCCGCGCGAGAACTCGAACTTCATCGCCCGCAGCGGCTTCAGCAATCGCCAGAATTTTGACGGCGAATCGCTGCTGCAACCGCGTTTCGGCATTACTTGGGACGCCTCCGACGCCCTGTCTCTGCGCGGCGGTATTGGCCTGTACAGCGGTGGCAACCCCAACGTCTGGCTGGGCAACAACTACCAGAACGACGGTTTCACGCAGGTTCAGGCTCGCGAGTTCAACGCTGGCTTGTCCGGCCTGAACATTGACCCCGCCTCAGGACTCAACACGATCCCGCTGGGCGTCGATGGCAACGGCCGGCCGATCTACGACGCTCCGCAGGCGATCATCGACTATGTCGCCAACGGCACCGCCAATTCGGGCGTCAATGCTATCGATCCGGGCTTCAAGATTCCGAAGAACTGGAAGTTCTCGCTCGGCGGCACCTGGCTCTTCGGCGACGGCTATGTCCTGAACGGCGACATGATCGTCACCCGGGCCAAGGACTCGGCGCTCATCGTCGACGACACTTACGTGCAGATCAGTTCGGCGCCGGACGGACGGCCGATTTACGCCCAGGTGGACAAGAGTATCCCGGGCTGTGCCACGGATCCGATTGGCACAGGCATTGCCGTGGGAGATCTGGATGAATGCGATCGCTTGTTCAATGGCGACTACATTCTCACCAACGTCAAGGGTGACGACGCCGAGCAGTTGAGCCTGTCGGCAACGCTCAGCAAGGAACACGACAATGGTTTCAGCTGGGTATTCGGCTATGCCTATACCGAGTCCGACGAAGTCAGCCCGATGACGAGTTCGGTCGCATTCTCGAACTACTTCAACATTTCGGTCGACGATCCGAATGCCCCGAGCCTAGCGGCTTCGAACTACGAGATACCGCATCGCTTCATCCTGCGCCTGCAGTATGAGAAGGAATTCTTCGGGGATCTGACGACGCGCTTTTCGCTGTTCGGTTCGTCAAGCGAGGGACGGCCTTACAGCGCGACGTTCTCCGAGCAGGCGATGTTCGTCTGCGGAGACAACTTGGTCCAAGAGTGGCGGTGACTGCCCGGATGATGACCGCAGCCTGCTCTACATGCCGACCGGCCCCAGCGATCCGAACGTCATTTTCGATCCCGGCTTCGACCAGGAGGGCTTTTTCGCCTGGGCGAAGAAGAATGGCCTGAACCAGTATGGTGGACGCATCGTGCCGCGTAACGCGCTCAACAGCGACTGGTGGACCAAGTTCGACCTGCGCGTCAGCCAGGAACTGCCGGGCTTCTCTCCGGACCACAGTTCGCAGCTGTACTTCACCATCGAGAATCTCGGCAACCTGCTGAACGACGACTGGGGTGTCCTGAAAGAGCGCAGCTTCCCGCGCGCAGCACCGGTCGTGTCAGCCAGCCTTCCCGATTTCGTCCTGGACGGCTCCTCGGACAACGACTTCTCGGACGCCCAGTACACGTTCTTGGAGTACTTCTCACAAGGAACGAGTCGCTCGACCCGCGCGTCGATCTGGTCGGTTCGATTTGGATTCAACTATCGCTTCTGATAGAAAAGCGTGAACGGACCACCAAGGGCGGCCTTCGGGCCGCCCTTTTTTATGGAAAGCATTCCGCTTGTTCGGCACCGAGTTCGACGATGCGAGGATTCGCGGGGTCGACCGCAATGCCGATAGCCTGGCCCTCTGCCTGGGCTCTGATGATCGCGTCGAGGACGAGGTATTTTAGCTCGGAGCCGGCCCGTGAGGCCTGCTCCCTTCTTTTCTCGGGCACCTGGTAGCCGTCTCCACCCAGGAACAGAAAATCGGGTATCACGACCATGTATTCGCGCTGCGCACTAATTTCCTGCCAACTGTCACCAGCCGGCACCTGCATGCTGACGATCCGCGAACCGGATTTGCGGCTCCGATCGACGCAGACGCGAAAACCGGCCACCTGCGGGAAATAGCCCTTGCTCTGTCCGGTGCCGCGGAAGCCGGCCTCCATGAGCTGGCGAAACTCCGCGCCGGTCATGTTCAGGTAACGCAGAAAAGACGAGAAACCGAACGTCCTGCCGATGTCTTCAAAGCGAATGTCGTCCGCGATGAAGTCGTCGATACGTAGAGTACCGCTATTGATAAATGCGAAGTCCGCGGCCGGCTCGCCGAATGCCATTAGCATCTGGTCGACGATGAAATTACCCCAGGCATTTTCGTTGTTTCGAATCGTCTCCTCGGTAGCATCCAGCGGAAACGCGGCCCCGCCAACGCGCGCTTCGAGGAACGGAAACTTCTCGAGCAGGCGACCCCGCCATTTCTTGTCGAGCAACGCGTAGTCGGCGTCGACCGTCCACGCTAGAATCCATGTCCAGCATCTGCCCGTCGATCTGCGGCATGCCGTCGGCATCGAAGCTCATATCGATGCGCCAGATCACGCGCGCATTCGAGGCGCCTTTCATGACGGCCGCCGACGAATCGCTCAGAGGGCTGAACTGCGGTTCGTGTTCGTGACCGCCGACGATGAACGCGAGCTTTGGGATGCTCTTCCTGAGCGCAGCGATCTCCACATCCTGCCGACATGTGCAGATGCGTCACACCGATAATCGCGTCCACGCCCTGCGCTTCGAGCTGCTCGATAACGCGTTTCGCGTTACCGATATAGTCTTTGTCGATCGGCGACATAGTCGCGCTCGTTGCCACCATCATCGGCATGCAGCAGTCAGCGAGAAGACACCGATCGTTTTGTCCGCAGTACTCGAACGGTGAACGCCGATCTGCAGGGCTCGATCAACCTCCGCGTCGCCGGTATCAAACCGGTAATTGTCACCGAGCCAGTCGAAATTCGAGGCGCGCACGGCGTTGATCAGGTGTTCAGGCGTGCGCCGATCCAGCTCGTGATTGCCGGTCAACCACGTACATGGGCGCCAGCGCATCCATGTAATTGAACGCATCGACCATCTGCAGGCCGTTCCAGAGCTGGCTCTCGAGCGATGGGTAGAGGAAATCGCCGCCGTGCAATATCCGCACGTCCCTGCCCTCACCCTGCAGCTCACGAATAACGGTGACAACGCGGCCGAAACCGCCACGCTTGCCGTCCTCAACGGCACCGACGCGGTAGGTGTCATTCAGATGGATAAAGGTCAGTCCGGATGATTCGGCTGGAGTAAGATCGGGGTTGGCGGCACAAGCCGTAATGAACAGTGAAATTACAAGCAGGATTCTCATGATGATGTTTCGTTCTTTGTCCGTGTGTATTGTCGTATTGATCTGCGCGTCATGTACGACGACGCCTGTCGCACATGCGCCTGACCAGGACCTGGGTCTGTTGTGGGTCAAGCACGCGGCCGAATACGAGGCCGTGTCACGACAAGTCTATCAGGCGGCCGAACTCGCACTCACAAATTTGATCGAAGATCAGTCCTGGACTGCACTGCCGGTGCAGGAAGATGCCGAAGGCCTGCGGCCAGCGATTATTTTCGACGTGGACGAGACCATGGTTAGTGGCATCGATTTCCAGCTGACCCACGAGCGCCCATACGAGAACTGGAAGCACGAAGCATGGAGCAGCAGCACATCAGCGGTACCCGTCCCGGGATTCACCGAGTTCGCAAACGCTGCGCGCGATGCCGGCGTCGAACTGTTTTTCGTGACGAATCGTCCTTGTCGGCCTGATGCAGGCAGCGACGATCCCTGCCCGCAGGAGAAACTGGCAATAGACGACGTGGTAGAAGCAGGCATTCAAACCGACGCAGACCACGTCATGCTGGCTTTCGAGCAGGGCGACTGGACGAAAGAGAAAGCCGTGCGCCGGCAACACATCGCGAAAACGCATCGGGTCATCATGTTGTTCGGCGATGACCTGGGTGACTTCATCGCCTGCGTGCGAGCGAAACCTGCTGCCCCTTGTACCGAACCAGCAACGAAAGAGAGTCGCAAGCTGGCTGTCGAGCAGTTCTCGAGCTATTGGGGCAACGGCTGGTACGTGCTGCCGAACCCGATGCACGGCTCCTGGACATCGCAACTGTAGTCCCACCATAAAAGCGTCCGCCAGCGTCGAGCTCCCACGCGGTGCTTTCGGCAGCAAAAAAGCGTACTCTTAGGCGCGAGCAAAAACCCGGTAACATATTGAAAAAAAGAGGTTTGTCATGACAAAGCTCAAGTGTGGCCTGATTCAGATGAGTCTCAAGGGTGACGGCACGATGGAGCCCGAAGACATTCGCGACCGAATGATCGAGGCGCATATCCCGTACATCGAAGACGCCGCCAGCCAGGGTGTGCAGGTGCTGTGTTTCCAGGAAGTTTTTACGCAGCCCTACTTTTGCCCGAGCCAGGACAGAAAATGGTACGCGGCCGCCGAGAGTATTCCGGACGGGCACACGACATCGCTGATGCGCGAGTATGCGAAGAAGCACAACATGGTCATCGTCGTGCCGATTTACGAAGAAGCGATGCCCGGCGTCTACTACAACACGGCCGCCGTGATCGATGCCGACGGTTCGTTCCTCGGCAAGTATCGCAAGACGCACATCCCGCAGGTCGATCCGGGCTTCTACGAGAAGTTCTTCTTCAAGCCCGGCGACTCGGGCTGGCCGGTTTTCGACACGGCGTACGTGAAGCTCGGCGTATACATCTGCTACGACCGGCATTTTCCCGAAGGCTGGCGTGCGCTGGCGTTGAACGGGGCCGAGTACATTCTCAATCCGTCGGCAACGGTTGCGGGACTCAGCAAATATTTGTGGGAGCTCGAGCAACCGGCATCGGCTGCGGCAAACGGTGTCTTCATCGGCGCCATCAATCGCGTCGGCACCGAAGCACCGTGGGGCGAACGCATGGGCGAGTTCTACGGCTCGAGTTACATCGTCAACCCGCGCGGCACGATCGAGGCACAAGCGAGCTACGGCGACGACGAACTGCTCGTGCACGAGATCGATCTCGACATGATTCGTGAGGTCCGCAACACCTGGCAGTTCTTCCGTGACCGCCGGCCCGAAACTTACGGTCCGCTGACGGGCGACTGAGACCGGATATCTGACGTGCTGGCAGTCAGCAGGTTACGCACCGTCGGCGAGCACATCGAGCTCGACGTGGGCGAGGACATCGCGAACAGTCCCCGCTACAACGACGACATCGCGCCCGACCCGCGCTGCACAGAGAACCTGGTCGCGCTGGAACGTCGCGTCGCTCTGGGTCGGCATGGCCATCTGTGTGCCGACCTACACACTCGGCGGCGTTCTGACGGCGTATTTCGGCCTGTCGGTTTCCGAGGCTCTGTGGACCATTCTGATAGCCAACGTCGTCGTGCTGATTCCGCTGACGCTCAATGCGTTCCCGGGAACGCGCTACGGTATTCCGTGCCCCGTGGTCCTGCGCGCTTCGTTCGGCATCATCGGCTCCAACGTGCCGTCGCTGATTCGCGCAATCGTTGCCTGCGGCTGGTTCGGCGTGCAGACACTGTTCGGCGGCATCGCCATTCACCTGTTGTTTTCAGCGCTTTCAGACAGCTGGGCCGCACTCGGCGGCACGGGCGAGGTCATCGGCTTTTTCATTTTCTGGGTTGCGAATATCGCTGTGGTTATCCGCGGATCGGAGTCCATCAAGTTTCTCGAGGCGCTGGCTGCGCCGTTACTGCTGATCGTTGCCCTGGGACTCATCGTCTGGGCAATGCCCAAAGTCTCGGTCAGCGAGGTACTGTCGGTCCCGGCAACCCGTCCCGCAGGCGCATCGTTTATCGGCTATTTCATGGCGGCGCTGACGGCGATGGTCGGCTTCTGGGCGACGTTGTCGCTCAACATTCCGGACTTCAGCCGCTTCGCACGATCGCAGCGTTCTCAGGTCATCGGCCAGATCATCGGCTTGCCCCTGACCATGTTCATGTTTGCCGGCCTCGGCGTCGTTCTGACGGCCGCATCGTTCAATCTCGTGGGAGAGACGATATCCGACCCGATCAACCTGATCGGCAAGATCGACAGCCCGTTCTGGGTCGTCCTGGCGATGCTCATGATCATCCTCGCGACGATATCGACCAACACGGCCGCAAATATCGTGTCGCCGACCAACGTATTTCAGAACGTTGCGCCGAAATACATCAACGAGAACAAGGGCGTCATTCTGACCGGCATCATCGGCATTCTGCTCATGAGCTGGGAGCTTCTGAAGAAGCTCGGCTGGCTGGACACGGACGTCAGCGTGGAGAGTCTTTATTCCAACTGGCTCATCGCCTATTCGAGCCTGCTCGGGCCAATTGCCGGCATCATGGTGGTCGACTATTTCCTGATCAAGAGATCAGTCCTACGACCTGCTGGCGCTGTATCAGGACAATGCCGGCTATCCGGCCTGGAACAAAGCCGGCTTCATCGCGTTCTTAATACCGGTAAGCTTGACGCTTATCGCGATCACAACCGGAGAGCTCAGCTGGTTCTATAGTTACGGCTGGTTCACGGGTTCAATACTCGGCGGATTGATTTATTACTTCGCCGCGAGAAAGGATTAAGGAGTTAGCAATGACTGTACTCATTAAAGGCGGCACCGTTGTCAATGCGGATCGCTCGATGCGAGCCGATGTCTTGTGCCAGGATGGCGTAATAGCGGCGGTCGGGGACGGACTCGACGCGCCAAAAGGTGCGACGGTTGTCGACGCCGGCGGGCAGTACGTGATGCCCGGCGGCATCGATCCGCACACGCACATGCAGCTGCCCTTCATGGGCACGGTCACGAGCGAGGACTTCTATACCGGCACGGCTGCCGGCCTTGCGGGCGGCACGACGATGATCATCGACTTCGCCATCCCGAACCCGCAGCAGAACATCCTGGAAGCTTACAAGCAGTGGCGCGAATGGGCCGAAAAGTCCGTGGCCGACTACTCGTTCCACGTCGCGATCACGTGGTGGGACGATTCGGTCCACGAAGACATGGGCACGCTGGTACGCGACCACGGCGTCAACAGCTTCAAGCACTTCATGGCGTACAAAGGCGCCATCATGGCCGACGACGAGATCCTCGTGAACAGCTTCTCGCGGGCGCTCGAACTCGGCGCCATTACCGACCGTGCACGCCGAGAACGGCGAGCTCGTATTCACGGCTGCAGAAAGAAATCTACGAAAAAGGCATCACCGGCCCCGAAGGGCACCCGCTCTCGCGGCCGCCCGAGGTCGAGGGCGAAGCCGCAAACCGGGCAATACGCATTGCCGAGGTGCTGCGCGTGCCGGTGTACGTCGTGCACAACTCTTGCCGGCAATCGCTCGAGGCGATTACGCGCGCGCGCAATGAAGGCCAACGCGTATTTGGCGAAGTGCTTGCGGGCCATCTGTTGATCGACGACTCGGTGTACCGCAATAAGGACTTCGACGTCGCGGCCGCACACGTCATGAGCCCGCCATTCCGTTCGAAAGAACACCAGGCGGCGCTGTGGCACGGGCTGCAGTCCGGCAACCTGCAAACGACCGCGACCGATCACTGCTGCTTCTGTGCCGACCAGAAAGCGATGGGCAAGGACGATTTCCGCTCGATTCCCAATGGCACCGCCGGCATCGAGAACCGCCTCGAAGTGCTCTGGGATCAGGGCGTGAATACGGGCCGCCTGACGATGAACGAATTCGTCAAGGTTACCTCGACGAACGCGGCGCAGATCTTCAACATCTATCCGCGCAAGGGCAGCGTCTCGGTCGGTGCCGATGCCGATATCGTCGTGTGGGACCCGCAGGCAACGAAAACCATTTCGGCCAAGACACACAAGCAGAAGATCGACTACAACATCTTCGAAGGCATGACGGTCACAGGCTGTGCGTCGCACACGATCAGCCGCGGCAAGGTCGTGTTTGCCGACGGCGAACTCGATGTCGAACGTGGCGCGGGGCGCTACGTCGACCGGCCGCCTTTTGCCGCTTACTACGATGCGCTGCAAAAGCAGGCGCAGCGCGCAGAACCGGTCGCGGTCAGCCGCTTAAGGACTGCGTCCTAGACCGATGGCAAAACCGTCGGCGGATATTCGTCCCAATCGGCTTGCCAAAGCCGAGGTCGAGAGGAACTTTGCGGACCTGCATCCGCCGTTGTCGCGTTCGGAAGCGTTGATCGAGGCCGACCGCTGCTATTTTTGTTTCGACGCACCGTGCACGACGGCGTGCCCGACAGGGATCGACATTCCGGGGTTTATCCAGAAAATTCGCAGCGACAACATCCGCGGCTCGGCGCACACGATCCTGCGCGAGAACATCATGGGTGGCATGTGCGCGCGCGTCTGCCCGACGGAGGTGCTTTGCGAAGAGGCCTGCGTGCGCAACACTCACGAGGACAAACCGGTCGAGATCGGCCTGCTGCAGCGCTACGCCACGGATCCGATTTTCGCCGATTCGACACAGCTGTTCGAGCGCGCCGACCCCAGCGGCAAGACCGTCGCTGTCGTCGGTGGCGGCCCGGCGGGACTCTCATGCGCACACCGGCTCGCGATGCTCGGCCACGAGGTCAAGGTGTTCAACAAGGACGGCAAACCCGGTGGTCTGAACGAATACGGTATCGCCGCGTACAAGACGGTGGATGATTTTGCGCAGCGCGAGGTCGACTACATCCTGTCGATCGGCGGCATCGAAATCGAGAACGCGGTCGAACTCGGAGTCGATGTCACGCTCGCCGAACTGCGCGAAGAGTACGACGCGGTCTTCCTCGGCATCGGTCTGGGCGATGTCAACGAACTCGGTATCGACGACGAGGACCTGCCCGGCATAGAAAACGCGATCGATTACATCGCCGACCTGCGCCAGGCCGATGACAAGAGCACATTGCCGGTGGGCCGCAATGTCGTCGTTGTGGGCGGCGGCATGACGGCCATCGATGTTGCGGTACAAAGCAAGCGCCTGGGCGCCGAACGCGTCGACATCGTCTATCGCCGCGGCCCTGAACAGATGGGCGCGAGCGAGTTCGAGCAGAAGCTTGCGCAGACAAACGGCGTCACGATTCATCACTTCATGCGGCCTGTTCGCGTTCACGGCGCCGACTTCGTTACCGGGGTCGAACTCGAAAAGACGCGGCTTGATCGCAACGGCAAAATCAAAGGAACCGGCGAGACATCGGATCTCGAAGCAGACGTCGTTTTCAAGGCCATCGGGCAGAAACTCGACGAGATCCTGAGCGCTGAACTCGAAGGGATAGAGTTCGAGCGCGGCAAGATAGTCGTCGACGAGTCGCAAGCAACGTCGCTGGCCGGCGTCTGGGCCGGCGGTGACTGCGTCCTGGGTGGCGACGATTTGACCGTCAGCGCAGTGCAGCACGGCAAGGTTGCGGCGATTGCGATCGACCGGCAGCTGAGAAGCTGAGCGACAGCGGAGGTGCGAACATGGCGGACCTGACATCGGAATTCCTCGGCATTCGTTCACCGAATCCGTTCTGGCTGGCCTCTGCGCCGCCGACTGACAAAGCCTACAACGTCAATCGCGCTTTCGAGGCCGGCTGGGGCGGCGCGGTCTGGAAGACACTCGGCGAGGATCCGCACATCGTCAACGTTAGCGGGCCACGCTACAGCGCGCTGCACAGCAACGATCGTCGGGTTATCGGCTTCAATAACATCGAACTGATAACGGATCGTCCATTGCAGACCAATCTCGACGAGATTCGGCAGATCAAGCGTGACTGGCCCGATCGCGCCCTCGTCGTCTCGGTCATGCTGCCGATGAATGAGGAGACCTGGGCGAAGTACGTGCCGATGATAGAGGATACGGGCGCCGATGCGTTCGAGCTGAATTTCGGCTGTCCGCACGGCATGTCGGAACGCGGCATGGGCGCTGCCGTCGGCCAGGTGCCCGAATACATTCAGATGGCGACGGAATGGTGCAAGAAAGTGGCGAGCGTTCCGGTCATCGTCAAGCTGACGCCCAACGTGACGAACATCGTGCCGCCTGCCAAAGCGGCAAAGGACGGTGGCGCCGACGCCGTGTCACTGATCAATACGATTAATTCGATCATGCGAGTTAATTACGACACTTTGACGATGTACCCGACAACGGATGGCATGGGCACTCACGGCGGTTATTGCGGCGAGGCGGTCAAACCAATAGCGCTCAACATGGTCGCCGAGATCGCCCGTAATGAAGGCACCCGAGGTATTCCGATTTCGGGCATCGGCGGCATCACCGACTGGCGCGACGCCGTTGACTTCCTCGCGCTCGGCGCGAGCAATGTGCAGGTCTGTACGGCCGCAATGGTTTACGGCTTCAAGATCATCGATGACCTTGTAGACGGGCTTAACGTATTCCTCGATGACAAAGGCATGCGGTCGGTTGCAGAGCTGGTCGGCAAAGCGGTGCCGAGCGTCACGGACTGGCAGTACCTGAATCTCAACTACATCGAGAAGGCAGTCATCGACCAAGAGCTGTGCATCAAGTGCGGCCGCTGCCACATCGTCTGCGAAGACGCATCACATCAGGCCATCACGCACACCATCAACGGTGCGCGTCATTTCGAAGTAATCGATGAAGAATGTGTCGGCTGTAATCTGTGCGTCAGCGTGTGTCCGGTCGATAGCTGCATCACCATGCACCAGCTGACAGAGGGCACAGACCCCAGAACCGGGCTGCCGATCAGCAAGGAAAAGGGCAACTGGACCACGCACCCGAACAACCCGATGCGCAAGGACGGATAGCAAAATGACTGACGACGAACTCCTGGATGCCGCACGCGCTGTGCGCGAGAAAGCGCACTGCCCCTACTCTGGTTTTCATGTTGGCGCGGCAATACTTGACGAAAACGGTCAGGTTCACGTCGGGTGTAACGTCGAGAACGCAGCTTATTCGAATGTGAGTTGCGCTGAGGCAGGCGCGATCAGCGCGATGGTTGCAGCAGGCGGAAAACGCATCGTCACGATCGCGGTCGCAGGCGGGGACGAAAAGAAAACCCGCGCCTGCACGCCGTGCGGCGGCTGCCGGCAACGCATTCACGAGTTTGCCGACGAGAACACGCGCATCATCGTCAAGGACGACGACGAAGACTGGCATACGTATACGATGGACGAACTGCTGCCGTCGTCATTTCATCTGTAACAGCGTGGGCTTGATCGTTTCTTTAGAGCGACAGCGGACAAATTCGGTGACTTTAAAGAACATGACGTAGCCATCAAATATTATGCCGATAAGTGCAAGAGCGGGCCGTCGCCACGATGGTACTCGATCGATCGCTTGTCGGAACAAAACAGACGCTGGAAACGACGATGACTGATTTGCAGCCGATTTTATCTCAGCGCTTTACGAGGTCGCATAATCCGGTGCCAGAGTCGGCCGTCGATCATTAAAAGACCGAGTCCGATCACGGCCATCCCGAGGAAGTGCAACCATTGGAGTCGCTCATCGAGAATAAGAGCGCCAAGCAGGATCGCGGTAACGGGAATCAACAGGGTAACGAGAATCGCATTGGTTGCGCCAGCCGACGCCAGAAGCCGAAAGTACAGGATGTACGCAAGCGCTGTCGAAAAAACTGCCATTAACCCAACCGTTATCCATACTTTGGCGCTCGATTCGATCAGTTGGGTCGGTGCCGCAAACATCAAGGCCAACAGGATCATGATGAGCGATGACATGAGAAGCTGGCCGGCCGCCGCAACGATAGGGTCGACATTCATCCGGGGGAACCGCCGCGCGTAGACCCCCGCGAACGCATACGACAACGCCGCACCCAGCACCGCGATCTGAGCGAGCAGATTGGCGTCGAGGCCCGCCAGCGCACTCGGACCGATAAGAACAACAACGCCGATGAGACCCAGAACGGCGCCCAGCAACCTGGAGCGTGTTACTGGTTCATCCTTTAACCACACTCCAGCAACGATAACCGAAAAAATTGGTGCGGCCGCGTTGAGAATAGCGGCAAGACCCGACTCGATTTCCTTCTGTCCCCAGACGATGAGAAGAAACGGGAATACATTGTTGAGCAGCCCCATCCAGAAAAACGCCATCCAGGCAGATCGTGATTGCGGCACCGGAAGTCCTGCCGCCAGTACGATGCCCCAGATCACGATGGCCGCGACAACGACGCGCACCGCGACGATCAGCAATGGCGACCATTCCTGCAGGGCGATTTCCACAAAGAAATAAGAGCCGCCCCAGAGCATCGACAACAGCACGAGCATGGACCATTCCACGAGCCCCATACGCGAATTGATACCGGCTGGATTCATGGCCGTAAGGATAACGGTTTACGAACCCGAGATTGGACAGAATCGGACGTTGATCTCGCACAAAGAAGGACCTGGTGCCTGCCCTGCATATCGGGGACGCGTTGGCTATGTGTGGCTTGGGAGCCTGTATTTGCCGGCTGAGATCTTCCGGCGCACGAACGGCGGCATTCGCTCACAGCGGTCATACATGCGTCGCAAAACTGCCCTTTTTCCCGGGCTGCTTAATGGACTGCCTCCCGTCTTGAGAAGCACTGTGACAGGCCGCTTTCAGCCGAAAGCAAAAGTCCAGGTGTTAAACTACTAAACGACTGCTACTGATCCAAAGCCGACAGTCATGTCTTAATCATTACGGTACGATATTCCGCAACGATGTAAGCCAGCAAGCCAAACCGTTGGACAGTAAGAAAGGGGAGCCATGGCGTTTAGCGCATTCGATGACAAGTTAGAAGAACCGAAGGTGTCAGAGCTGAGGAGCATGCTTGGTCGGAGCAGCGCTCATTGGGAGGAATTGGTCGCGCACATCGAAGCAGAATATGCACCACTGGACAAAACGTGGACCTTCGCAGGCGCAAAATGGGGTTGGTCTCTTCGGTAGATGCAAGAGAAGCGGACAGTTCTGTACATGACCCCATGTAACAAGCGCTTCTTGTATCTAGATGTGGTGCTATCGAACAGATTGCTGCTGTGGCCGCTTATGGCCGTTAGCAGACGGTCGATCGATAAACTTCTGAGCGCCTGCTGCTGACCCTAAGCGGACGCTCGTTTAATCGCGGTTTTGCTTTTCTTCAAATGGCGTTATCCCCTCGAACTTAATGCTGGTTGACATGTATTCGTCCTGATAATGCTCATGGTTCCACTGACTACCATACTTCTCTTGTTCGACGGCAATAAGGTCTTCCAGGGTAACGCGCCTCAGAATCGTGGGTAGAGTCGCCTTGAGGTCATCCAAAATTGCCTGAATGTCCGTATTTGCTTCATCGTTAACCTGCAACTCGAAGCTTCTCGTTACCTCAAAGCCGAATCGACTTGCCAATACATGATACTCATTTGACAAGTGCTCAAATCGCCGAAGCTCTGGGATTTCCGACGTATAGTTCCAACTGCGACCACATGACATTGCCGCGTAGCTTCCGTCGAGTGGATCGAATCCTACGGCCAGGAAAAAGCCATTCTGCGACTTGTAGACAGCTTTTGTCGCCAAATACGGGGTGCCGAATTGATCCGGATCGTTTTGAAGCTCAAAGCCCAGGCTGGACAGGAAAGACAAGGCCATTTCGTGAAACGTACTAGCAAGTCGAATTGGACGACTCATTATCTCGATCCCACCATCATGCAGAAGATCATATTTACTTGTAGCTCGCGACGCAAAATCAATGTCTGCTCTTGGCCGTAAGCCGATCCGCCTCGATCAGCGCGTTGAGCGCTTAGGATGTGCCCGTCTCGCGTTGGCACCAGTGACAATGACAACAGTGAACAATGAGGGGCGGCGATTCCATACGGTAGCAGACGTTGCTGCACGCGCAGCCCCCTTCGTAAGTGCCGCCTTTTTCTGTCTCATCTGGCCGCGTCATCACTTGCTCCTCAATGACACTGATAACGTTGTTCCACCCGGTTCAACCGCCGTCCATCAACGTCATCACCTCGTTGCGTGTTGGCAGGCTCGACTGTGCGCCGAGTTTCGTCGCTGCGGCGGCGCCGGCCGCGCAGGCGAATTCGAGCGCCTGTTCCGGTGGCTGACCTTCAACGAGAGCGACCGTTAACGCCGCCGTAAACGTATCGCCAGCGGCGGTCGTGTCGACGGCTTTTATTCGTGGCGGTTTCGTGCGCGCGATGTCTTCGCCATTCTTTGACAACACGGCGCCGGCTGCGCCGAACGTCGTCGCAATCATGCCGGTACAGGCAGTGAGACTGTCGCCATACCATGCCGCTTCGGATTCGTTGACGACGACGAGGTCGGCTCGCTGCAGTACTGAGACATCGACATGCATGGCGGGTGCGAGATTCACGGCGAAGAATCCCTGAAATTTTTCGGCGGCCGCGGCGATGGTCTCGGTCGGCACTTCGAGCTGACAGATCAGCGCATCCGCATCAGGCAGACGCAGCGATTCGGGCGTCAGTTGCCGATTCGCGCCTGGGGCAACGACGATGTGATTCTCGCCAGACGGCGCAACGGCGATCAGCGCTGTTCCGGTTGCTGCGTCTTCGCTGAATTGACAATCACCGAGTTCGACACCGCCGTCGCGCAGCAACGCAAGCGCTTCTTCACCCGCTGCATCTTCGCCCACGCAGGCCAGCAACGTTACATCGGCACCGAGACGTTTGGCCGCCAGCGCCTGGTTGGCGCCTTTGCCGCCAGGAAAGCGGCTGAGCTCGGCGCCCGTTACGGTTTCCCCGGGCGATGGCAAGCGAGCGACCGTTGGCGACCAGGTCGAGATTGACGGAACCGATGACGACAATTGAGGGCATGGCTATCAGTCGCCGAAGCGCGCGAGCTTCTCGGTTAGCAGCTCGTAGAAACCGTCGGCATCGACCGAGTACACCCAGTGGACGTTGACGGGCCGATCCGTAACATGCCAGAAATCCACCGCCGTATGACCCAGGGTCAGCTCGGATTGCGTTTCGACAGACACGTTGCAGTCTTTGCCTTCGAACAGCTCCGGCTTGATCAGCCACGCGACCGTGCACGGGTCGTGCAGTGGCGCACCTTTGGAAGTGTACTTCTCGGTGTCAAAGCGATCGAAGAAACTCAGCATGCCGGCTGTCGCGTCGGCAACGGGGTTGCCCAGCGCGGCGATCCGTTCAACGCGGTCTCGCGTCGACAGCACCTGGTGCGTGACGTCGAGACCCATCTGGACAATCGGCCGCCCACAGCGGAACACGATATCGGCCGCGTCCGGGTCCACGAGAATATTGAACTCGGCCGACGGCGTGCGATTACCGCCCTCGCGCATCGCGCCACCCATCAAAACGATCTGCTCTATCTTCGGCAGAATCGCTGGCTCCCGATCGATCGCGGTGCCGATATTTGTCAACGGCCCGGTCGGCACCAGCGTGATCGTGGCATCGCCGGCATCGAGCAGCGTCTGAACAATGTAATCCACGGCGTGCTCCGACTGCAAGGGAGTCTCGGGAGCAATGACATCGATGCCGTTGATGCCGGTCTCACCATGGATCATTTCCGCGGTTCTTAGCGGGCGACGCATCGGCTGTGCGCAGCCCGCGTAGACCGGCACGTCTTGTCGGCCCGCAATGTCGCACATCTGCCGCGCGTTGCGCTGCGTCAGTTCGAGCGGAACGTTTCCACCTACCGCCGTGATGCCGAGCAGGTCCAGTTCGTCGGAAGACGCGAGCGCGAGGAATAGTGCGACGGCATCATCCTGACCCGGATCGCAGTCGATTATTATCTTTCGGGCCACGGCTTCAGAACGTCAGCATGAGTCCCGCGAGCGCCGCACTCATCAGGTTGGAGAGCGAGGCGGCCAACACGGCTTTCAGACCGAGTTGCCCGATCAGGTCTCGCTTTTCAGGTACGAGTACACCGAGACCGCCCAAAAGAATTGCGATGGATGACAGATTGGCGAAGCCGCAAAGTGAGAACGTCGTGACTGCGATCGTTCGCGGGCTCATTCCTACGAGATAGTCGTTGAGGTGTGAGAACGCGACGAACTCGTTAAGTATTATCTTCTCGCCGAACAATGCCCCGGCCGCTTCCGCCTCGGCCCACGGTACGCTAAGTACATACATCAGCGGCTGGAATACCTTGCCGAGTATCAACTGCAGCGTCACGCCTTCGATTCCAGCCAGACCGAACAACCCGCCGACGATGCCGTTGAACAAGGCGATCAGTGCAACGAAAGCGATGAGCATGGCACCGATGTTGGCGGCAAGACGCAGCCCGTCGGTGGTGCCTGAAGCCGCCGCAAGGATAACGTTCCTGTGATGGCTGGGTTCCATCTTCAGCTTCTCATGCCCGCCTGGCGGTACGACCTCTTCATCGGGCATCAGGATCTTCGCCATGAGCAAGCCACCCGGTGCCGCCATGAAAGCAGCTGCAAGCAGGTATTTGAGCTCCGCGCCCATCAGTACGTAGCCGGCCAGAACCGTTCCGGCAATCGATGCGAGGCCCGAAACCATGACCGCAAACATCTGCGGTTCGGTCAGCCCCCTGAGGTACGGTCTGACGACCAGCGGCGCTTCGGTCTGGCCGACGAAAATATTGGCGGCCGCATTCATCGACTCAACCGCGCCGGTCCCAATGATTTTGTGCAGTGCGCCACCCACGAGTTTGACGAGCCACTCCATTATCCGCAGGTGATACATGACCGACATCAGGGCCGCGAAAAAGATAATGATCGGCAGCACGTTGATAGCAAAACTGAAGCCGACGATTTCGGTGTCGGCCAGTGGTCCGAACACCATGTCGATGCCCGCCTTCGAGTAACTGATGACGGCAAGTACGCCCGTACTCAGGCCCCGGATTGCAGCTCGGCCCGTTTCGAAGTACAGCACAAACGCGGCGATGACCGTCTGCAGGGCTAACGCTGCGCCGACGATCCGGAGGTTTATCGCTTTGCGATTGCTCGAAAAGAGGACCGCAATTCCGAGAATCACGATGATGCCAACAATGCCGATGAGATTTTGTGGCATTCCTTAACCCCCCAGGTCAGTGTTTCTTATTATTGTTGCGGACCCCAAGGATACCGCATTGTTTAGCCCTGGCCCGTGTGAATCTCGCAAATAACGGGCAACTCAGCGGGCGCATCACTGGCTGTCTCACAAGCGGCTAACAAGTTGCTTGCAGCCTGTGCGGCATCGTCTTCCGACGCCGCGTGCACGATGGCCAACGGCGTTTCAGCATCAAGCAATGTGCCAACTGACGCGAAATCGCTGAAGCCGACCGACAGATCGAGCACCTCACCGACCCGGTGCCGACCGCCGCCAAGCTCGATGATCGCGTTCCCCACACAACGAGCATCAACATTCGTCAGGTAGCCGTCGGCATGGATCGGCCTGACAACAGGCGCTTTGGCCAGGTAGCTTTCGCTGTTCTCCAGGAAGTCAGCCGGGCCACCGAGTGCTGCAACCATCCTGCCGAAAATCTCTGCGGCGCGGCCGCTCGTTACGGCGTCATCACAGCGCTGTTCCGCTGCGGCGCGGTCGGTTTCGAGGCCCGCCGCAATGAGCATCTCCGCACACAGTCCGATCACGACCGTATCGAGGCGCGCTTCGCGTTCATCGTTCTGCAAATAACGAACCGCTTCGGCGATCTCCAGGGCGTTGCCGGCCGTGCGGCCGAGAACCTCATTCATATCGGTAATCAGAACATGCGTCTTCAGCTCCGCCATGGCGGCTGTCGCAATAATGCTCTCTGCCAGCTTGCGAGCGCGTTCGGGCGTCCTCATGAATGCACCCGTTCCAACCTTGACGTCCATCACCAGTGCATCGAGGCCGGCTGCGATTTTCTTCGACAGGATTGACGCGGTAATCAGGGGCACGGACTCAACCGTGGCTGTAATGTCACGAATGGCGTACAGACGCCTGTCGGCGGGTGCGAGGTCCGCTGTCTGCCCGATGATTGCGCAGCCGACATCCTTGACAACCTGTCGGAATGTCGGGAAGTCGGGAGCCGTGTTGTAACCGGGAATGGCTTCGGCTTTGTCCGTGGTGCCGCCCGTATGGCCGAGCCCGCGGCCCGATATCATTGGCACGTGGCAGCCGCAGGCGGCCGCGATCGGGGCCAGCATGAAACTGACCTTGTCACCGACCCCGCCCGTTGAATGCTTGTCCACCACCGGACCGTCGAGCTGCAGGTCCTGCCACTTGAGTACGGTCCCGGACGAGGCCATCGCCAGCGTCAGTTGCGCCGCTTCATCGAAGCTCATTGAATTGAGAACGACGGCCATCGCCAGCGCAGACACCTGCTCGGCTGGAATACTCTCGTCCGCGAGGCCGTCGACGAAAAACTGTATTTGTTCGTCGGACAGCGCACCGCCATCTCGCTTGGTGCGAATGACATCTGTGAACAGCATCAGGCGTCGAATCCGCGCAATGGCAACTCGTCACTGCGCTGCAGCCAGTTTTCGGCCGGATAGTGACACTTGCGATCGATCACGTGCAGCGTGTAAGCGTGACGAGACTTGTCAGACAGATTCGGTCCGCTAAGGTGCGGCGCGCGGCCGTCGAAAATGACGAGCGAGCCGGCAGCGGCCGGAGCGGCCACTTTCTGATCTTCGGGCCACGGCGTGTCGTCGAGTGTTTCGGTAGTCAACGTGCCATCCGCGTTTCGATAGTTGCGCTTTTTGAGTGGTGACTTATGCGCGCCGGGAATGAAATGCATGCAGCCATTTTCGATGGTCGCATCTTCGAGCGCGAACCAGAAGCCGACGCAGGACTCGGGCTCAGTGTAGATGTAGGTCGAATCCTGATGACAGACAACCTCGCCACCGATGCGCGGCGGCTTGAAAATATACATCGATTGCAGAATGACCGGGTCCTCGAAGCCGAGGCTCGCAGCCGCATTGGCGAGCTTCGGTGAGCGGGAAAACCGGTCGAACGCCGGATCCAGATCGTGCATCGCGTGACCCATCTTGTTCAGGCTGTGCTCCTTGGCCTGCCTGAGTTTCCCGGAATCGTCGAATGCGTCGTTTTCGAGAAAGAAGCGAATTTTGTCGCCGGATTCGATGAAGTAGCTGTCGTCGAGTTGCTCCTGTCGGGTCGTCGAGAAAACGCTGCGAGCATTGGCCGGGTCGAATGCCGCTACGAGCTCGAGTGCGCGTTGTCGCAGTGCAGCACAAGCCTCGACGGGCGCGAAGTCGCGCAGCACGATAACGCCCGTTTCCCGAAATGCATCAAGCATTTCAGGGCTTAGGCGGCCATCTGACGGTGCGGCAAAGGTTGGTAGTGAACGCTCGGGCATGACTTTGTCGGCTGATTGACTATAGTTCAGTGTAGAACAGGAGACGGTTGTATCGAAACTGTTTCGACGTTCGACATCATTCCTGAGGGGGAACAACAATGAACAACAAACGATTTCGTGTCTACCTGTGGGCACCTGTCTTAATATCACTTGGCATCCCGCAGATTGCGGCCAGCCAGAGCGAAGAAGACGAGCGATTCGAAGAAATAATCGTTACGTCGACCAAGCGCGAACAGAATATCTACGAGGTGCCGATCGCCGTCAGCGCATTCGAGGGTGAAAAGCTCGCGGCGCAAGGCATAACGACGATTAACGACATCGGCAAGTTCGTGCCAAATATGAACGTCACGGGCTTCTCGGCGGGTCATGTTTCGTCAATCAACGTGTTTATTCGCGGCATCGGCATCCAGGATCACCTGATCGCGGTTGATCCCGGTGTCAGTGTATCGGTCGACGGCGTTTACCTAGGACGTCAGGTTGGCCAGAACTGGGGCCTGTCGAACATCAAGCGTGTTGAAGTGCTGCGCGGCCCACAGGGCACACTCTACGGTCGCAACTCGATCGGCGGCGCCGTCAACATCATCACAAAGACGCCGGGTGAAGATCCGGGCGCAAAAGTCAGTATCGAAGCCGGGTCCCGCGGTCGCCTGAACGGCGACTTCTATGCGGACTGGAACCTTTCCGATAATGCGGCAATGTCCTTCACGGGCGGCTACAAATCGCGCGACGGCATCGGCGATTTCGTCAACTTGCCCAATGCCGGAGTCGAGGTTGGCGAGATGCAGGAAGTCTACGGCAGACTCACGTATCGCTACGCCCCGAGCGACGACTTCTCGATCGTGATCTCCGCAGATTCGAACAACGGCAAAGGCGGCCTGCGGCCTTACACCACGCTAATCGACGAAGCGCCGTTTGGTGATTTCTCGCTATTCACCGAGTTCGGCTTCACGAATGACGATCTGCCGTCCGATCCCTATGACAACGCCACATTGCAGGCGAACCAGACGCGGGTTTCCAATGAAGCGTCAGGCGTCTCTATTACAGCGGACTGGAGTTTCAACGACGATTTGTCGGGCAAGGTCATCGCGAGCACCCGCAGTTCGGAGTACAAGGCCGGCCTCGATGACGACAGCCTGCCGGCCGATATTTTCTCCTACCCTGAGGTTGGCAAAGCGGATCAGACCTCAGTCGAGTTCCAGGTCAACGGCGATTTCGGCAGCTGGGACTTCGTCTCAGGGCTCTTCTACTTTGAAGAAGACGGCGGCAACTTTCAGAACGGCTACAACTTTGCGGGCTTCGGGGCGGCGGACTTCATTACTGACGGAGAAATCACGAGCACGGCGATATTCGGCAACTTCGGCTTCAATATCTCCGACACGCTGCGCGTGGCCGCGGGGCTTCGCTACACCGAGGACGACAAGGACGCCTACACGCAGTGCTGTATTGGTGACGTCTTCGGCAAGGCCAGCTTCGATGAGGTGAGCTGGGACCTGTCAGCTAACTGGACGCTCGGCAATGGCATGAATATGTACGGCACGATCCAGAGCGGCTACCAGTCCGGACAATTCCCGGCACGACCCTTCTGTCTGTTCGGCGATCCGGACTGTTTCGTTGCCACCGAAAACGTGACCGCGGTGAACTATGAAGTCGGCATCAAGGGCCAGGTAGCCGACTGGCTGCAAATGAGCGCCGCGGTGTTTACGACCAATTACACCGACCTGCCTTACCAGGTCAGTGAGTCGAGCGCTGGCGGTTTCTCGACCTTCGCAGTCGTCGTCGACCAGACGTCTACCGGCTTCGAATGGGAAAGCACAGCGTATATCAACGACAATTTCCTGTTCCATGCCACGCTTGGCTATATCGACGTCGATGTGGATCGCGATCCGGATACCGGTGTCAAGGGTGTTGCGCCGTTGACACCGGACCTCACCTGGTCGCTCAGCCCCGAGTACCGCGTACAACTGCAGGGTGGTGCCACATTGACGTTCCGCGCCGATTACTCGTATCGCGACGAAATGTGGGGCGAGCCGACCGACGATATTACTCGCTTCACGAAGATCGAGGATCGCACCATCATCAATGCAAACATTGCTTACACCGTCGACCGATGAAAGCTGGTCAGCTGCGCTTTATGGCAGAAACATCACCGATGAGCGGTACACCAACGCAGCGCTCTACGTATCGGACTACATCCTGCGCATCTTGAGCAATGACGCGAGTGAGTTCGGCGTGAGATTCACGAAGGAATTCTGAAGCTCGTACCCGTCGCATCACAGCGAGAGCCGGTCACTGACCGGCTCTTTTTTTTGCGTCTGTACCTCTCGGCCGGATGCTACAATTGGCATGGAGAGGATCATCCATGACAACAATAACTCGCTGTTTCTTATACACTTTTCTGCTCATCAACGCCGCGCCTGCCAGCCGCAGAAGAGCCCGGAACACGGATTCGTCATCTGGCGCAGGCAAGACGCCACGAATCAAATTGACCTTATCGTCGCTGGCGACCACGTCGTGACGATGGACGATGATGGCAACCGTCATCGAGGATGGCGCGGTCGCGATTGACGACGGCGTTATCGTCGCCATTGGGCCGGCCGCCGAGATCAATGCAGAGTACTCGGCGCGAGCAGACACTCGACGGCGACAACCGCATCGTGATGCCTGGACTCGTCAACGGTCACTCGCATGCGGCGATGACATTGCTGCGCGGCGTTGCCGACGACCTCGCGTTGATGGACTGGCTCAACAACTACATTTTTCCGGCCGAGGTCGAATTCGTTGACCCGGAATTCGTGCGCATCGGCACCGAGCTAGCCTGCTGGGAAATGATTCGTGGCGGTACGACGACATTTGTCGATATGTACTACTACCCCGATGTCATCGCGGATGTTGTGGACAGCTGCGGCATGCGTGCGCTTATCTCGGCGACGGTCATCGATCAGCGCAGCCCGGACGCCGAGAGCGCAGTCGATTCGATTCAAAAAGGCCGCGAATTCGTCAAGCGATGGCAGGGCAAGAACAGCCGCATCACGCCGATATTTGGCCCACATGCCAATTACACGCTGAATGCCGAGCAGCTCCGCGCCACTCGCGATGCCGCGATGGAATTCGGCGTGCCCGTCAGCATTCACATGTCGGAGTCGCCCTTCGAAGTTCAGTATTCGAAAGACACCTACGGCATGACCAGCATCGAATTGTTCGAGTCTATCGGCTTCTTTGAGGGCCCAACGATTGCCGCCCACGTCGTCTGGCCGACAGATGCGGAGATACCGATCCTCGTCGAACGTAAAGTCGGCGTCATTCATAACCCGACCTCGAATATGAAGATCGCGTCTGGTATCGCGCCAATTGCAGACATGCTTGCGGCGGGTGTTCGCGTCGGAATCGGCACCGACGGCGCCGCGAGCAACAACGATCTCGATCTGTGGGAAGAAATGCGGCTCGCATCGTTCCTGCAAAAAGTCGAGCAGATGGATCCGGAGGTGTTGTCGGCAACCACGGTGTTGCGTATGGCCACGAGCGGCGGCGCAACAGCAATCGGGCTGGGCGACACAATCGGCTCACTCGAAGTGGGCAAGCGCGCTGACCTGATCCAGGTGGCGTTCGACGACGTCCATCATGTGCCGACTTATGACGTGGTCTCCCATCTGGTCTACGTCAATGACGAACAGGATGTCGCGTCGGTCGTTGTCGACGGCAAGGTTCTGATGCACGAGGGCGATATGCTGACTATCGATACGGAACGCGTCGCTGCCGAGGCGACGGCGCTGGCTGCAAGGATCCAGGCGCGCGCTCGAACGGAGGAATCGTCAAATGATTCGAAACGTCGCGGCGGCAATCGCCGGCATTATTACCGCGTTTGCCCTGATATGGCTGATCGAAAAGCTCGGGCATACGATTTACCCGCCACCGGCCGATCTCGACTTCAGCGACCCCGACGCCATTCGACCGTATATCGCAACCCTGCCGATCATTGCGTTGCTGTTCCCGATGTTCGCGTGGTTCATCGGCACGTTCGCGGGATCACTTGTTGCCTCCCTGATCGGAACAGCGAAACCTCTGCTGTTTTGCGCGGTCGTCGGCGGTCTGGTGCTTGCCGGAACGATCGCAAACCTGATCGTGATCCCACATCCAATGTGGTTCTCGGCCATTGCCGTCGTAGGTATTGCTGGCGAGCGCCTGGCTGCCGTGCACGTCCAGGTCGGACGCGCCCGCCGGCCGAAGGGCGAGATCGCACACGTTCGATTAGATCTGCAGAAAACTCGTGCCGTAGTCCATCGGCGCAAGATCGAACATTGTCGCAATGCTCTGGCCGATGTCCGCGAAGGTCTCGCGCTTGCCGAGCGGGCCAGGTTTGACACCGCGCGCCGTAGGCAATAACAGGAATGTGTTCGCGCGTGTGGTCCGTGCCTTCCCAGGTCGGGTCGCAGCCATGGTCGGCGCAGATGAACATCACGTCGTCATCGGCCATCAGGTCGAGAAGTTCGGGAAGCCTTTGGTCAAAGTACTCGAGCGCTGCGGCATAGCCTTCGACGTCGCGCCTGTGACCATACAGCATGTCGAAATCGACGAAGTTCGTGAAGATAATCGACTTGTCACCGACGTCCCGTAACGCATCGAGCGTTGCGTCGAACAGCGCCGCGTTACCGGTTGCCTTGATCTTCTTCGTGATGCCCTTGTTCGCGTAGATATCCGCAATCTTGCCAATGCTGATGACGTCGCCACCGCTCGCCACAAGTTTATCGAGCACCGTGTCCGCGTGCGGCGGCGTGGTCAGGTCGCGGCGATTGCCTGTGCGCACATAGGTTTCGGGCCCATCGCCAACAAAAGGCCGGGCGATCACGCGACCGATGTTGTACTCATCGACGAGCTCCCGCGCAATGTCGCAGAGCTCGTAAAGGCGCTCAAGGCCGAAGGCCTCCTCATGGCAGGCTATCTGAAAAACGCTGTCCGCCGACGTGTAAAAAATCGGTTTGCCTGTTTTGACGTGCTCATCACCGAGCTCGGCAATAATCGTCGTGCCAGACGCGTGACAATTACCGAGATAGCCGGGCAGATCGGCCCGCTCCACGAGCTTTTCGAGCAGTTCCTGCGGAAAAGTATTCTCACGCTCCGTGAAGTAGCCCCAGTCGAACAAGACCGGCACGCCGGCTATTTCCCAGTGGCCGCTGGGCGTGTCCTTGCCGCTCGACAGCTCCTCGGCGAAGCCATACGCTCCTACTACTTCAGTGTCGATTATCGCGCCTGGCGGAAAATCGCCCGTGCTGTCACGACTCGCATGGAAAAGACCCAGCCGCGCGAGGTTGGGCAACTGCAACGGGCCCTGCGCTGACGTCACGCGCTCCTTCGCTATGTGGCCGAACGTGTCGGAACCCTCGTCGCCGAAGCGGTCTGCGTCGGCGGTTGCGCCGATGCCGAATGAATCCAGTACGAGAATAATTGCCCTGCCCATCGTCTTTTCCTATGGTGCCTGCAACGCAAAAAACAGCCCTGCAAGCGCCGCATTCATCAGATTGACGAGTGTACCTCCGATTACGGCCTTTAGACCAAGTCTCGCGATGTCATGGCGCCGCGCCGGAACGACCGCGCCCAGGCCCCCGAGCAGGATCGCGATGGACGACAGGTTGGCAAAGCCGCAGAGCGCAAAGGTCACAACGAGCTGCGTGTACTCCGAAAGCCCGTCCTTGACCTCGAGAAAGCTCACGTAGGCATAAAACTCGTTGATAACCAGCTTCTGTCCGATCAGGCTGCCCGCTTGTGACGCCTCCGACCACGGCACACCGAGCAGAAAGGCGATCGGTGAAAACAGCTGCCCAAGCACCCACTGCAGCGTCAGATCATCCATCCCGAACCAGGATCCAATGCCGGTCAGCATACCGTTGATCATGTAGATCAACGCAACGAACGCGATCAGCATCGCACCGACGCTGACGGCCACCCGTAGACCGGTCATTGCGCCATTGCCGATGGCTTCGAATATGTTCACGGGCCCGTCTTCTTCGCTGACCTCGACATCGATATCCGTAGCGGGCTGATCCGACTCGGGCATCATGATCTTGGCCATCATGAGTCCGCCCGGCGCCGCCATGAAGCTCGCGGTGATCAGATACTTGAGCTCAATTCCCATGTTCGCGTAGCCCATCATCACGGCGCCCGCGATTGTCGCGCAGCCACCTGTCATTACAGCGAACAGCTCCGACTGCGTCATGGTCGCGAGATACGGCCTCACGACGAGCGGCGCGTCGGTATGGCCGACGAAGATGTTCGACACGGCAGACACGGATTCGACCCGGCTCGTTTGCAGCAGGCGATGCAATGCGCCGCCGAAAAAACCGACAAATCGTTGCATGATGCCGAGGTAATACAGGACGGACATCAGTGCGGCAAAGAACACGATGACCGGCAGCACATTGAACGCGATC
Source organism: uncultured Gammaproteobacteria bacterium (assembly GCA_963711285.1). Classification (GTDB taxonomy): domain Bacteria; phylum Pseudomonadota; class Gammaproteobacteria; order Steroidobacterales; family Woeseiaceae; genus UBA1847. The sequence goes on from CAVQDJ010000013.1 coordinate 799,360, forward strand.
GTGAAGCCCAGACTCTCATTGATCTTCGGGCCGAATACGAACGCGATGCCGTCGTTGCCGTAATTGATGACCCGCTGCACGCCCTGCACGATCGTGTCGAGAACGATGCTGCCAGCCGGGACGAACAGGATCAGCGCGGCTATCGTCGTCTGAATGGCGAACGCAATCAGGATAGTGCGTCGATTGATCCGCTTACGGTCGGACGACAGCAGTATGGCAATGCCGAAGATCGTCAGCACGCCAACCAGACTCATCAGTACTTGCATAGGACTGCACCTCGCACAAACAAAAAGGGCCCGTCTGTCGGGCCCTTTGTCATTCTCAAGCTTGCCGCACTAATGATGCGGCGGCGCTTGGGGCTCGAACGTGCTCTCGCCATAGTATTCCACGCGGGTCTCTTCAACATAGATACCCTCGACCGACATGAGCCAGATCAGCACGATGATCGCAACCGGCGGTCCCAGAATTGCGATTTTGAGCGCCAGCCGTTCCCACTTCATGTGCATGAAGATGGCGACGATGAAGCCGGCCTTGAGGAACATGAACAATAGAATAAGACGCCCACCTCAAATTCCCCTGCAGGTTGAAGTAGTCCACCATGTAGGAAAAGAAACTGAGTACGAACAGCAGCCCCCAGATCCAGAAGTAGACACTAAGAGGATGTTGTTGGCCTTCTGCGCTTGCCATATGAGGTCCCTTACCAGAGATAGAAAAACGCGAAAATGAATACCCAGACGAGATCGACGAAGTGCCAGTAAAGGCCCGTGATCTCCACGATCTCGTAGTTGCCGCCACGCTTTTCGTAAAAGCCGTTTCTGACTCGATTGGCGACGACCAGCAGATAGATAACACCCGCACTGACGTGCATGCCGTGAAAACCGGTAATCATGAAGAAACTGGAACCGAATTGCGCAGCGCCCATCGGGTTAGCCCACGGCCGCACGCCCTCATCGACGATCAGCTTGGTCCACTCGAATGCCTGCATGCCGACAAACGATGCGCCGAGCAGCGCCGTCGCAACCATGAGCCAGAAAGTCTTCTTGCGGTCTTTGCGATAGCCCATGTTCACGGCCATGGCCATCGTGCCTGACGACGTGATCAGTATGAACGTCATGATCGCGATCAGGATCAGCGGAATCGGGTCGCCGCCGAAACGACAAGGCGAAAACCTCGCTCGGAATCGGCCACGGGTCCGTCGTCGCGAGCCGAACCGTCATGTAAGCGACGAGGAAGCAGCTGAAGATGAACGTGTCGCTGAGCAGGAAGATCCACATCATCGCCTTGCCCCAGGGCACGCCGAATACCTGCTTGTCCCTGGCGAAGTCGTTGACGACACCCTGGGTGCCGGTTGCTTCCATTACCGCTTCTGACATAGATAACCCCAATCAGGTCGACGACGCTACGTCGACAAAATCAAACCAAATATGATGAGCCAGACGAGCAGCAGGAAGTGCCAGTAGATCGTGCATAGCTCGACACTGTGACTAACTGCAGCTGCATCATGTTCGCCAAAAGCCCTGACGGTGGCGCGCGCCCACACATACATCCCACCCAGAATGTGCAGGCCGTGAGCGCCCGTCAGCAGAAAGAAGAACGCGTTGGACGGGTTACTCGTGCATGTATTGACCCGACGCATTGAGCTGCTGCCAGGCAATGAACTGACCGACCAGAAACGCACGTCGTCAGCACAGCCTGTCAGCAGCAGGCCCGGCTTTATCTGCGACGTACGCCCGCTGACGGCAACATTGCGGGTCCACTGAAACGCGACGCTCGCCAGTATCAGAACCGCGGTGTTGAACCAGAGCAGCTGCGGCTCGGTAAGCGGAACCCAGTCGCCGAGCTCCATGCGCAGTGAATAGGCGCTAAGAATCAGCGCAAAGAACGACGTGGCGACCGCGAGGAATGTGGTCAGTGCGACGAGCTTCGGCCTTGCATTGAACGGCGCTTGCGACGCGGATTCTTCGACCGGCTCGGCAATCCAGGGCTGCGCGTTGAACGACTGCTTGAGCAACCACCCCAACAGGGCGGCGAGCATGGTCGCCAGAGCGATAAGCCCGATTTCCACTAGTGCGCGCCGCCGTGGTCGCGGCCTGCCGGCGCGACGTCAGCCGCAACATTCTGCGGAATGAAGTCATCCTCGTAGCCCGGCACGCTGTAGTCGTAGGCCCAGCGATAGCACACGGGCAAGTCGTGACCCCAGTTGCCGTGTTTCGGCGGAGTATCCGGCGTCTGCCACTCGAGCGTCGTCGCATGCCACGGATTCGGATCGGCTTTCGGCCCTCGCGTAAGGCTCCAGATCACGTTGATAAAGAACAGTATCTGCGCGGCGGCAACGAACAACGCCGAGATCGTGATAACGGCGTTCAGGTCCTGCGCGGACTCCGGCATGAACTCGGTATTGCCCATGGCGAAGTAGCGTCGCGGCACGCCCGCGAAACCGAGGTAGTGCATTGGCAGGTAGATCGAGATAGGTGCCGAGGAACGTCATCCAGAAATGCCACTTGCCAAGCGTTTCGTTGTACATCTTGCCCGTGATCTTCGGCCACCAGTGATAGATCGCGCCGAACACCACGAGAATCGGCGACACGCCCATGACCATGTGGAAATGCGCGACGACGAAGTAGGTGTCGGACAGCGGCAGGTCGATGGTCACGTTGCCGAGGAACAGCCCGGTCAGGCCGCCGTGAATGAACGTAAAGATGAAGCCGATCGCGAACAGCATCGGCACCCTCAGATGGATATTGCCCTCCCAGAGCGTCAGCACCCAGTTGTAGACCTTGATCGCGGTCGGCACGGCGATGATCAGCGTCGTCGTCGCGAAGAAGAAGCCGAAGTACGGGTTCATGCCGCTGACGTACATATGGTGCGCCCAGACGACGAAGCTCAGGCCGCCAATCGCGATGATGCGCCCAGACCATCATGCGATAGCCGAAGATGTTCTTGCGCGCGTGCGTGCTCAGGAGGTCCGAGACGATGCCGAACGCCGGCAGCGCCACGATGTAGACCTCGGGATGGCCGAAGAACCAGAACAGGTGCTGGAACAGGATCGGGCTGCCGCCCGTATGCCCGGAGTCCACGCCCATCGAACTGATCGCCGGCATGAAGAAGCTCGTCATGATCGTCTTGTCGAGCAGCATCATGATCGCGCTGACCAGCAGCGCCGGGAACGCCAGCAGACCCAGAATGGTCGCCATGAAGATGCCCCAGACCGACAGCGGCATGCGCATCAGCGTCATGCCGCGGCAGCGCGCCTGCAGCACGGTGGTGACGTAGTTGAGGCCGCCCATCGTGAACGCGACGATGAACACGGCAAGCGACGCCAGCATCAGGATGATGCCCCAGTCGACACCCGGCGTGCCGGCCGAGATTGCCTGCGGCGGATACAGCGTCCAGCCCGCGCCGGTCGACCCGCCCGGCACGAAGAAACTGATCAGCAGGATGATGACGGACAGCAGGTATACCCAGTAACTGAGCATGTTCAGGTACGGGAACACCATGTCCCGCGAACCGCACATGAGCGGAATCAGGTAGTTGCCGAAGCCACCAAGGAACAGCGCCGTCAGCAGGTAGATCACCATGATCATGCCGTGCATGGTGATGAACTGGTAATAATTCTCCGGGGTAATAAACGCGAACGTATCGGGGAAGCCGAGTTGCAGGCGCATCATGGCCGACAGGACCAGCGCGATGACGCCGACGAAGATCGCCGTTCCGCCATACTGAATTGCGATGACCTTGTGATCCTGACTCCAGACGTACTTCGTTATGAACGTCTGCGGATCGTGATGCTCAATCTCGTGATCGCGATCGGCAATTGCAACGTATCCCATGCGGCTACCCTTAATTAAAGCGTGTTGATATAAGCAACAAGATCGTCAATGGCCTGCTCGTCGTGCAATACGTTGGCCATGAACATCATTTGAAAACCGTAAAAATCCGTCGGATGCGCGCCGCGGATTCCGTCTTTAAAGTTCTGCAGCTGTCGTGCGAGGTACCAGTCCGTCATGCCGGCAGCGCGCGGCGCATTCGTCGCCTGGATGCCCTGCCCCTCGGCGCCGTGACAGTAACTACAAACCCGGTAGAGCCGCTCACCGTTCGCGACATTGCCGTCGATGGTCGCAGCCGGCTGTTCGTCCGGGAAGGTCTGAATATATGCGACGACATTATCGATCGCCGCGTCATTGACCAACGTCGCCGCCATCGGCGCCATTTGTCTGCCATACGTATCGTCAGGGTGCGCACCGCGTGCGCCGCTCTTGTAGTTCTGCAACTGTCGCGTCAGATACCAGGCGCTCTGGCCAGCAATCTTGGGCGCGTTGAGTGCGGCAAGTCCTTCGCCCTGCTGACCGTGACAGGCAGCGCACACGGCATACTGGGCGGCGCCGATCGCGGCATTGCCTGCCACCCGCGCGTTGATCTCACTGTAGGTCGGTTGCTCTGCGAGCCAGGCGTTGAAGTCGTCGGGCTCTTCGACGATGACCGCGCCGCGCATGGTGTAGTGCGCAATGCCGCAGAGTTCCTCACACAGGACTTCGAATCGACCCGTCTCGGTCGGCGTTAGCCAAAGATAGGTTTGCATACCCGGAACGAGATCCATTTTCACGCGGAACTGGGTGATCGTGAAATTGTGCAATACGTCTTTCGAACGCAACAAAAACTTGACGGGCTTATTCACCGGCAGCCGTGCTTCAGGGTGCATGACAAGAACATCGTCCTGACCGTTCGGATCATCCGGATCCATGCCGAACGGATTGTCGCCGCTGATGCGCTCGGCATCGACCTCCCCGAATTTGCCGTCATCGCCCGGGTAGCGGTAGCTCCAGTGCCACTGCTGGCCGACTGCCTCCACGACATGGGCTTCTTCCGGGACATCGACAAACTGCGCCCAGACGAATAAGCCCGGAGTCAACATCGCCGCAACGCCCACTGCAGTGAGCCAGGTGAGCCAGCTCTCGAGTTTCTTATTCTCGGGCTCGTAAGTGGCCCGCGCACCTTTCTTGTAACGGAACTTGATCACGCAATACGCCATGAACAGGTTTACCGCAACGAAGACTGCACCGGTCACCCAAAAGGTAATGTCGATCGTGAAATCGATCATGCCCCAATTAGATGCCAGCGGCGTGAAAGTCCAGGGACTGAGAACGTGAAATACGAGGGAGCCAACAACGAGCAGAATCAAGACAACGGCAAAAGGCATACTTCAAGCATCCTTTGGTTGATCGACGCGATTTATGTCGCCAGCAGCAACTGGCCGCTGCCGGTCTTCTTATAGTTGTACCGGAGGATACTAAAACAGACGGTCGATGTCTTGCTTGACAGCCTCTTCAGCCTTCTTCAGGTCGGATTGCAGATCTTCGATTTCCTGCTCCAGCGGGCTGGTCAGAACCGCAGTCTCGGCATTCCACTTTATCGTTGGCAGGACAAGTGGTCTGACGGACGCATCCCTGGCGACTGGCTGTGGTTCCGGCGTCTGCACATTGATGATCACGATGGCCGCAATTGCTGCTGCCACGCCGGTCAGGCTGCTGGCCCACCAGAACCACGCGGGCCTCGCCGCGGCGCCGGGTTTTTGCACCGGTTCAGGCGTCAGGCCCTGCAGGGAGGCCCTGATGCGCTCATCGAGCTCCTCGGAAATCGTGCAATCAATTTGCTGCGCGTCGTCACGCAGCTGTCTGGCGAGCTTATCCATAGGCCTTACTCTTATCGTCAGTAGCTTCGTTTCCCAGTTCCGACTCGAGGATCTTGCGTCCTCTCAATAAGTTCACCTTGGTCCACGATATGGACCTTTCAAGGACTGCCGAAATGTCTTTGACCGACATGTCTTCCGCGTAGCGCAACCACATCGCCGTAAACACCTCGTCTGTCAGCCGCCGTCGCGCGCACTGCCACAGGTTTTGCCGATCCGAGGCGGCGATACAAAACGCCAGCGGATCGCTCTCGTCGTCGCGGAGATCGCCAAGTTCTGCCGTATCGGCCGAGCGCTGCTTCGCGACGTTGTTGATTGCAATACGATACAGCCAGGTGCTGAATCGCCACCGCGAATCGTAACTGTGCAGGTAGCGATATGCATTGATTAGAGTGTCCTGCAATGCGTCTTCCGCATCGGCGTAGCTCGATGCGCGCGTCAGAAGAAAGCGAAGCAAGCCGGGCCGATAGTTCTGCACGAGGTCGGTAAACGCAGTCACCGATCCTTTCCTCGCCGCTTCAACTAGCGCCATTTCGTTGCTCACGCCTTGCTTACCTTCGCATCGTCAATTCTCGATGGCGGCTACAACTACCTCGGGATCCAGCGCAACACTGATCTTGAGTGTGCTGTCCTGAACCGTAACCGTCGTGTTTTGCAGGAATTCGGCGACCTTTGGATCCATATCGTCATTGAATATTTGCAGACTGATCAAGCCGCGAACGATGCTGGCCAGCGAATCCGCCATTGCCTTTTCGGTCGTGACGAGCTGTGCTTCGATCGCGATCTTGCCGCCCTTGTCAGCAACCAGCAGTGCGACCTGTTCCGTGTTGCGCAGGATGTTCGAGTCCCAGTTCACATTCTCGCCGAGATCGCCAGCCCTTGCGCCAGCCTGCATCAGGTCCCGCTCTGCACTGAGTACGAACAGCGCGCCTTTCTCGCTCTTCGTGCCGGACAGCCTGCCTTTGTCGGCGAGTAAGCGCTGCATGCTTTCCTTCGTCGATGCGATCAGCAATTTGTTATTGATGGCGAAGCTGAAATACGCGCCGTTGTCGAACGAGTCGATTTCGATGTCGAGGTCTCCGTCCTCGCCGTCACCCTTCGCGTAATAAAAGGTTTTGCCGCCCGACTCGAACTGGTCAAGAGTGCCGGTCGCCGCGCCCATTGCCAGCAATTTATCTTTGGTCTCCTGGCTGATCCTGCCGTCGATCATTACGATAAGGCCCTCGGCCTCCGTGGCAAACGCAGTTAAAAAATCGGCTTCTTTGTCGAGATCCACGCCGACGTCCTCGCGAATGTCGTCGAAAACCTCTTTTTGCAGCCAGCCGTACAAAGGCTTGCCTGCCTCGCTGGAGCGCATCTCTTTGAAGTCGGCATGGAAATACCATTTGGACGTCTCGGGCAGGTCGCCGGGACCGACCTCTGCCATCAATGCCGAGGGCGCGGTGACGAACAGGAATAGAACGACCAGATATCGCAAAGTACGCATGAGCGTGTCCTCTGATTCGGTTGCTGTTAATACTTATAGTCGGACGGGAGCGATTTGGTTACAGCGCGGAAGCGTCTGTTATCCGGTTTCCACTTTCGGCGTGGGCTTATGGGTCATCGTGCTTACAATGTAGGTCACGGCCAATCCGACAATAAAGCCCGGGATGGCTTCGTACAAATCATATGTCTGCTCTTTAAACTGCTCCACCCACACGATACTGGTTGCAAAGCCTGACACCATGCCGGCAACAACGCCGGCCCACGTCGTCTTCTTGTAGTAGAGCAAACAGATCAGAGTGGGCCCGAAAGCTGCCCCCAGGCCGGACCAGGCATAGAGAACGAAATCGAATATGAACTTGGCGTCCGGGATCGCGATGGCGATGCCGACGATGCCGATCAATACCGTCACGATCTTGCCGTAGCCGGCGAGTTGATGGTCAGTTTTTTCGCTGCCGAGGATCTGTTGCATCGTATCGCGAACGATGGCCGAGGAGGCGAGCAGCAGCAGGGAGTCGGCCGTCGACATGATCGCCGACAATACGATGACCAGCAGAACTCCGGCAACCAGCGGTGAGAACAACTCGCTCGACAAGGTAGGGAAAATCGTCTCGGAATCCTCGAGCCCCGGAAACAGCGCCCTGCCCGCGATACCGGCCGTTACGGCGCCAAACGTGAAAAAGAGCAGTACGAAGACGGACACCCAGCGCGCTTTCCTGAGTTCGTTATCGTCTCTGGCCGACATGTAGCGCACGAGCAGCTGTGGAACGCCAAGGAACGGCAGCCCGATGGCGACGAAACTCGCCGCCGCGACCCAGCCGCTGACTCCGCCTTCGGTCAGTGAGAACATGCTCACGAGTTTAGGATCCTGTGCAGCCAGGTTCGACATCACGCTGTCCCAGCCGCCTGCCGCATTCACCGCAACGATCGGCACGACGATCAGGCCGAGCAGCATCAGCACGCCTTGCATGACATCGGTGTACGAAACGGCCTTGTGGCCACCCACGAATGTGTAAGCGATGATGATCGCCGAACCGACGATGACACCTATCTCGTAATCGATGCCGACGAATCCGTTGAGCGCCTTGCCCGACGCGACCATTTGGGCCGTGACATAGGTCGTCACCATGGTCAGTATGATGAGGACCGCAACGCCACGGATCAGGTGCCACCGGTCTTTGAATTTGGCCGCAAGCACGTCGGGTACCGTAATCGACTTCGTGCTCGTCACTGAGCCGTTTGAGACGACGCGAGATCAAGCGTCCACGACAGCCAGATGCCCAGTATCTCGCCAACTACAACCCAGTAGGCCTGCGCACCGACGGCATAGCCCATACCGGTTAGCCCGAGCAGCAGCCAGCCGCTCTCGCCAGTCGCATTAGTGCTGAATGCAACGACCCAGAACGGCAGTTTCTTGCCCGCGAGGTAAAAACCCTTGAGCGTGCCGGTCTCGCGACGGCTCCAGATCGCAAACGCCGCGAGCAGGCCAAGATAAATAATCATTACCGCGATAACAGGACTCATGGTGTTCCTTTGTTGTTAATCGTCGCGAGTGATGCGGCCGGCGATGATGCCCGCGATGAGCAGGAATAAGCCGATGCTGAACAGATACTCCGGATATATGCGAAGGATGCCGCAGACGAAGATCCCGGCAATATTTACAAACATGAAAACGTTGATGATCATGCTCTTGCGGATGACCGCTTTCGGGAAGCGCAGCCGCGACACCATCAGTATCGCGAGCACGAACATGATTATCGGCAGGTAGAGATGCAGCGGCAGCAAACTCGCAATGTCGTCGTGATGGATCAGGACCAGGATCATTGAAGAAACGAGCCCGCCGCCGCAGGCCGTGATCGGCACGCCTATAAACCAGCCCGTGCGCGGTTTATCGGTATTCAGGTTGAAACGCGCCAGGCGCATCGCGCCCGCCAGCACGAAGACGCCGCAAGCGGTCAGGAGAACCCAGAACTGCCCCGATTCCAATTCGACGCCCGCTATCTGCAGCCCGGCATTGAAAACGAGCACCGCCGGCGCGACGCCGAACGACACGAGATCCGCCATCGAATCGAACTCGGCACCGAAACTCGACGTGGCTTTGAGGAGTCTCGCGGCGAGACCATCCATCGTATCGAGCAGGCCGCACCAGACGATCAGCCACGCCGCAAATTCAAGTTGGCCAATCTGCGAGGTCACGATCGAGCCGAGCCCGAGCAGCAAACTCAGCGCCGTGAAGCTATTTGGAATCGTGTAGCGTAGTTTCCCCAAAGTCCGTGCTCACCGTAACCCCGGACCATTCTGCATGGGGGACCCCGGTTAATCCAGTACCGGCCCTGGCGGGCACTCACGAACCTGGATGGTCAGAGGACCGCCGGCCTAGCGATCGCTGCGGAAGCGGCCTGTCGACACGCCAATAGGCCCACGTGGCAACACAACCTGCATCGGCATTCCGTCGCGGACGATATCGACAACGACAGACTGACCTGGTTCGCCCCGTATCGTCTGCTGATTCAATTCCCAGGTATTGAAGACGCGTGTGCCATCGTAGCTGACGATCCGGTCGCCCGCCTGCAACCCGGCGCGTTGCCCGGGAGATGACTCGATGACACTACCGACCATGACGGAGGTGGATCGACCACTGGCTTCCAGGTATTGCCCGTATTCAACATCACCCAGTTCGGTGCGCAGTGCAGCAGTTGAATTGAATGCCGGATCGAAACGATTTATCGGCTCCCCGGACCGCCTCGCTTCGAACTGCGCCTGCATTGCCGCCATTTGCAACTCCGCCTCGCGCCGTACAATCCAGTCGGCGCGATCCGGGGAAAAACCGGCCTCGATAAGCCGGCTTATACGTCGCTCGGAGCTGTTTGCGGCCGAAACCTGCGACGCCCGTTGTCGCCTGACTTCACGAATATCCTGTCCTTCGGCAACCGTGAGTTCTCTACTGGCCTGTCGTTCCCTGCCGACCTCCTCGATTTCAGCATACAAAACCTGCAACTCTTCTTCGAGCAGTTGTCTCGCATTGCGCTCCTCGGCAACGGCGGCCTCCAGTGCCCGTATGCGTTCGTCGATTGCCGCCGACTGGTCAAAATAGTCGCCCGGGCGGACACGCGACTCGGCGAGCGGCTCGGGATTCGGCGCACTGATTATGTAGGCGCCCACTGCGAACCCCGCAAGCAGGCTGATTACGACAGCAATGGCTGTCTTGTTCATGGCACGGCTCCAATAACCCGGTCTTGCTCTAATGAGACCATACTTGCGATCATATGCTCCGCGTTTTCACCGCCTTTCGAGCCACGTGTGTCAGCGCGGCACCTGGAACTATATTTACCTTGTTTGTCGAACACGACAATAACCGTGTGGGAGGCCCACGATGCGTTACGTCCTATTACTGGCAACGACTCTGCTATCAGCAGCGCCTGTCTACAACGTTCTGGCAGAAGAAGAAACTGCGGTTGACCCGCAATATACATGGAATCTCACTGAGCTATTCCCGTCGGTCGAGGCCTGGAACGAGGCGCGCGAAGAAGTGCTCGCCGAGTTCGAAAAGATCGAGACGCACCGGGGCACGCTCGGCAACAGCGCCGATTCGCTGTACAAGGCCTACCGGCACGTATCCGATACCCTGAGGCAGGCAGGAAGAGTTTTTGTTTATGCTTCGCTGAACGGCGACGAAGACCTTCGCGAAAGCGAAACGCAGGAGCGACGCCAGCTTGCGCAGATCATGTTCGCGCAGTTCACCGAGGCGACGGCATGGATACAGCCCGAACTGATTGAGGTCGGCCGCGAAGTCATCGAGTCATACATCAAGGAAGATGAGCGGCTGGCCCCCTTCGCCTATCAGCTCGATGACAGCCTGCGAAATGCGCCGCACACGCTTGGTGCCGAGGCCGAGCAAGCGCTGTCGTACCTGTCGCAGTCGTTCGGTGCACCGTCGAATACTTATAGCCTGTTGGCCAACTCCGACATTCCCTGGCCAACAATCACGCTGTCCGATGGTGAGGAAGCAAGAATCGATTCGCAAGGATACGGCCGGGTTCGCAGCAGCCAAAATCGCGACGATCGCAAACTGGCATTCGACACCTTCTGGGGCAAGTGGAGCGATTACCGCAACTCGGTTGGCATGGTGCTGAATTCGCACATTCAGACGCAGGTCGGGCTCGCAAAAGCACGAAATTACGACAGCGTGCTGCACCGTGAATTGCATCAGGACAATCTCCCGCCGACGGTGTATTACACGCTGGTCGACGAGGTGAATAAAGCGCTGCCCACATTGCATCGCTACTTCCAGCTGCGCGGGCGCATGCTCGGTGTCGAGCAGATGCACTACTACGATATCTACCCGCCGCTCGTATCACTCGACAAAGAGTTCGATCTCGAAAAGAGCAAGAAAATTACGCTCGATGCGATGTCCGTACTCGGGGACGACTGGGTGTCGATGCAAAAAGCTGCAATGGACGGGCGCTGGATGCACGTCTATCCGCAGCGCGGCAAGCGGCCAGGCGCGTATATGCAGGGTTTTGCTTACGACGTTCACCCGTATCTCTTGCTGAATCACAATGACGATTTCTCGTCCTTATCCACGTTTGCGCACGAGTGGGGCCATGCGATGCATACGCTCTATGCACGGCAGCAGCAACCATTCGAAACCGCGAGCTATGCAACGTTTATCGCTGAAATTCCGTCAACGTCTCTCGAACTAATCCTGCAGGACTACATGCAGAAAAACGCTGCGACGCTCGACGAGAAACTCTTCTATCTCGGCCACGCGCTCGAAAACATGAGGGGTACCTTCTTCCGTCAGACGATGTTTGCCGAATTCGAACTCGCACTGTATGAAGCTGCAGAGCGCGGCGAGGCGTTGTCGGGCGACAAGATTTCAGACATGTATGGCGAGATTTTGCGACGCTATCACGGTCATGATGAAGGCATCGTCATCATCGATGATCTGTACGCGAACGAGTGGATGTTTGTGCCCCATTTCTACTTCAACATGTATGTTTTCCAGTATGCGACATCACAGACCGCCGGTGCGGCACTGTACTCGAAGATCGTCAACGAGGGCGAAGCCGGCGTAGATAACTATAAGAACCTGCTCAGGGCCGGCGGTTCGAATTACCCGTACCGGTTGCTGGTCGAAGCCGGCGTCGACCTCACGAAGCCGGAGCCGTATCAGGCCGCTGTAGCGAAAATGAACGCCATTATGGACGAGATGGAAAGCCTGCTGGACGAGCGCGCTACTCAGCTATCTGCGCGCTGACAACGGACGCGGCGCATCGCGAACCGGGCAAGGAAGTGATTCCGGTTGCGGCGCTGGCGATCTTGCCTGGCGCAATCTGGCCGCCGACAGCCTGCGTACGCTGGCGCTGGGTACCGGCCGAGTCGACGTACTGAAACTGCACCTGCACGCCCGTGACCGACACGGGCGTGTCATTACGCGCCTGCACGACGATACGGCCGCTGCCGTCATCACCGCAGGCTGACGACACGTAGGACGCGGGCTGCGACGATAACTCCAGCCGCACAAGCGCCGCTTGTGCCGCCTTACCGTACTCGCCGCCGCTTTTGGCAACGATCTTGTAGTGTTTTATTGCTTCGGCGGTCAGTCCACGCTCCTCCTTGATCTTGCCCAATGTGTAGTGCGCGGGCGCTGACGGCAGCAATTCGATACTGCGATCGAGATCCGTAATTGCGGCATCGTTCTGACCGAGTTCATGTTTCGCCATGCCGCGCTGCAGGTGATAGTAGAAGAAATTACTGCGCCGCTCGATGGCTCGGTCGTAATTCGTGACGGCCATGTCGTACTGCTTGTTGACGAGCCGCACATCGCCGCGCAGGGCATGGAAATGCGCCTCATCCGGGAACAGGGTTATGGCCTCGTTGGCCTGCGCGAGCGCCTCGTCGGCCTTTTTTTCCGAGAGCGCTTTGCGGCCTTTGTCATACACGTCGTAAGCAGGTTTGGCCGCCCGCGTCTTCTGCATCGCACGGTTGAAGCGGTCAACACCCGTCTCGCCGCCGCCCGGAAGCTTCTTCGCCATCTTCCTGTTCGCCTTGACACGCTCCTGCGACGGCGGATGGCTCGCAAACAGGCCACTGAGCCAGTCCTGATTCTGGCCTTCGCTCAGGCGGACGAAGGTCTCCTGCAGCGCAACCGCGCCTTGCGGATCGTAGCCGGCTTTGGACATGTAGCGCATGCCGTATTTATCGGATTCGAGTTCCGCGTCGCGCCCGTACTTCATTAACGTCATTTGCGCAGCCATGCCGGCGCCGCCAACGGCCAGGTCACCGTAGCTGCTGTCGCTTGTCGCGACGCTCGTCGCAACGACCAGCCCCTGCATCAACATGCCGCGGGACATTTGTTTCGCGGTATGCCGTGCGGCCGCATGCACGATTTCGTGGCCGAGCACGGCTGCGAGTTCGGCTTCGGATTTGAGCTCGGTGAGCAGGCCGCGATTGATCGCGATCTTGCCGCCGGGCAGCGCCCAGGCGTTGGGTACCGAGTTATTGAGCACCGTGAATTCGTACGGCAACGGCACGTCGCTGACTTTGGCAAGGCGGCTGCCGACCGACTGCACGTATTCTGTCAGCGCCGGGTCGACGTCGTAGGCAGCACCCTGTGACTGCAGCATCGGCGCATAGTTCGCCGTGCCCATGGCAACTTCCTGATCGCCCGAGACAATCATGAATTCGCGGTCACCGGTCACCGGGTTAACGGCGCAGCCGGCCAATAATGCGCCGAGAACGAGGCAAGAAATCTGTAGATTGCGCATGGTGAATTCCTGTGCTGATAGATCGCCGAAGTGCGGCGGGATAGTATAGCCGCTAAACAACCATTCTGAGGATGACATATGGACTTCATGGACTTACTCAAGAGCGCGGGCGGCGACGACAGCATTGGCGAACTGGCCGGTGCCGTTGGTCTCGGCTCTTCTGATACCAACAAGCTGATCGGTGCACTCGCGCCGGCGCTGATGGGCGGCTTAAAAAAGAATACCACCAGTGATGACGGTCTTGCAGGCCTGCGCAATGCATTGCAATCCGGCGGTCACGAGCGCTATGTCGACAACCCAAAACTGCTACGTGACGACGCAACCCGGTCGGATGGCAACAAGATTCTCGGCCACCTGTTTGGCAGCAAGGATGTCAGTCGCAATGTTGCGGCTCACGCGGCCAAAGAGACCGGCATCGATGCGAGCATCATCAAGAAAGCCCTGCCATTGCTCGCCGGACTCGCGATGGGCGCGATGAGCAAGAAGAGTTCGGGCGGCCGCGACCTCGGCTCGTCGGCAGGCGCGGGAGGTCTCGGACCGCTGGGAGACCTGATCGGCGGTGGTGATGGCTTCGGCCTCGACGACGTGATGGGACTCGCCAGGAAGTTTTTTAAATAACCTACTCGACAGCTTGGCCCCGACGTAGGTGAAATTCCGGATTTCCGCGATCCGGGCCGACGCGCAACATGAATATGGCCAACCGCAACGAGGCACCGATGTGACAATTCAACTAGCAGACATTCTCGACGACCTGCACGAGGATCATCGCAACATGGCGGTCATGCTCGACCTGCTCGAGCGGGAAACCGGGCGTATTCGTGAAGGTGAAAATCCCGATTACGAACTGCTACACGACATCATGCGCTACATGACTGTCTATTCCGACGCCGTGCATCACCCGAAGGAAGATTTAGTCTACAGTGCCATGAAGGCGAAGCGGCCGGAGCTGGCTGAAGGGCTCGAACGCGTGGAGCCCGAGCATGAGGATATCGCCAGACTCGGCGAGACGCTGCGTAACGATGTCGAGGCCATCGCGTCCGGCGCGACTGTCACGCGCGAGCGCATCATCGAGGACTCGACCGACTACGTACACCGCCTTCGCGCGCACATGCTCTGGGAAGAAGAAGATCTGTTTCGACGCGCCGATGCACTCGTCAAAGACGAAAGCCTGATGTTTGTCGACATTTCACATCTGGACAAACTGGATCCGGTGTTCGGCCCGGAACGCGAACACTCGTTTGCGAACCTGTTGGAGAATATCAAGGACTTTTCCGACTCTTAGAAATACCAGGCGAACTGCGCAAACACGCCCGCGCCCGACGACAGATAGCGATCGGGAACGCCTGCGTCGATACCACCGAATTCCGTCCCCTTCGCGCCCAACGGGATATTCAGGCTGCCAAGAAAGCTCATGTTGTCGGACAAGCTGTACTGCGTCACGACCTGCAGCAGCGCGCTTGGATCATTCACGTTGGCAAGCAAGGTCGGCGTTACTGTCCACAATGGGGACATTTCGATCATCAGGCTTCCTGCCAGGTAGTTGCGGCCCAGCGTAAACAGCTCTGAGCGTGCAAGGCGTGCAATCAGGTCCGGATTACTTGCCAGGCTAAGTGGATCGTAACGTTTCCCGTGTTGGCCGAAACCATTGAAATAGTACTCCACCGCGCCACTCACATTTCTGCCGCCCCAGGTCCAGGAGTAGCTGACGTTAGCGACGGCCTGAACATAGGTGTCGCTGGATGTATCGGTAATGACGACATCGCCGCGAACCACGGCCCCACCAATGCTGCGGACGCCGCCGACACCGAGCACGGTGTCGGCGTAACTCTCGGCCACCAGAATGTCGTACTCGTTTTCGCCGAGAAAGCCGTGATATTTGAGCGCGACCGTCGCCTGATCGGAGTCAATGTCTCCACTTAACGGGTCACGACGGAACACGGCTGCCCCTTGCACGTCGTCACCGCTACCACGCAGGTACTGCAGGTAGAGCATGTCGTCGCCGGTTTTGAATTCGGTATCGATTGCCGCCGGATCGAAGGGGTTGACGAGGTCCATCGGTGCATAGAACAGGCCGTTACCCCAGGACAGCGCCTGGCGGCCAAAGCGCACGACCGCCCTTTCGCTCGTGTAGGTCACCGACAAGCGGTCAAGACGATGCAGAATCGCGCTCTTGCTGCCCTCATTCAGGACATGCGTCAGGTCGAAAAGGCGTCTCTGGTCGTCGGGAAAGCGCTCGACTGACAGGCTATCCAGGGAGCCGAATTCTCGGGCGAGCTGAACGCTATCACCGTATAGCGCGACCAGCTGGTAGGCCGCGTTCACCGACCAGCCATCACGGCGGGCCGAAAAAGTCAGCCGTAGATCGCCTTCCGCATCGATCGCATCCGAACCAACAAGGTCGCGAAACAGGCTGTCCCCGGGAAAGGACTGGCCGACCAGTCGAAACTTGGTATGACCGCCGAATTCGTACGCACTTTCATCGGCGATCGCGAGCGCGGATAGGCTAAGTAGCAGTAACGCGCAGCTAGGCCGCATCTTGGTCGATGTCTTCGACGATGCGCCCGTCGAGCATGCGCACGAGTCGCTTCGCATAGCCCATGACGCGCTTGTCGTGCGTTGCGATAACAAACGTCGTGCTGTGATGATCGTTGAGCTCGCGGAACAGCTCCATCAGCCCGTCGGCAGTTTTCGAGTCGAGGTTGGCCGTCGGTTCGTCGGCCAGCACCAGCGCCGGCCGCGAGACGATGGCTCGCGCAACGGCCACGCGTTGTTGCTGACCACCGGACATGTCGGCTGGACGTCGGTCCTCGAGACCCGCGAGCCCCACCTCGTCGAGAATCTCGCGCGCCAACCTCCGCCGTTCTGCGGCGGGAACGCCCTGCACCTGCATGACGAATTCGACGTTCTCCCTCGCCGTCAGCACCGGAATCAGGTTGAATGCCTGAAAAACGAAGCCGATCTGCCGCAGGCGCAGCTCGGCGAGTTCTCCTTTCGACAGGTTATCGATGCGCCGGCCCGCGATATAGACCTCACCGCTGTCGGGCCTGTCGAGTCCGCCTATCGCGTTGAGCAAAGTCGTCTTGCCACCGCCCGACGGCGCCGAAAGACAGACGAAACCGCCCTCTTTGATTTCGATGCTGACGTGGTCGAGAGCCTTGATGTCCACTTCGCCCTGACGATAGGTTTTGCACAAATCAACGCAGCGTACTGCAGTCATGATCAGACCTTTGTGATTGCTTCGATCGGTTCGTAGTGTGCGGCGCGCCATGCCGGCGACAGACTTGCAAGAAAACCGAGTAAGAGAACGACGACGTTCGCGAGAATGACATCGGAGAGCAGAAGTTCAGGGTACAGAACACTCGACATGCCCCACATATCCAAACCTTCGCCAACGATCGAGATATCGATGCCATCCTTGATTGGCTGCACGCTTAGCCACGACAATGCCGTGCCGATGGCAAGCCCGATTGCGAGCAGCAGCGAAGATTCGACGACAATCTGGCCCAGAATATTGATGGGCCGCATCCCGAGGGCGAGCATCAGCCCGATCTCGCGCACACGCTCGAACACGGCCATGACCAGCGTATTGACGAGGCCGAATGACAGCGCCAGGAAGATGACGATGATCCAGACCAGCACGAAACCGTCCATGACGCCGAGCATGGAGCCAAGGTAAGGATCGAGCTCGAACCAGCGCTTGACCTCGCCACCACCGTCGATGAGTTCGACGGTTTTGTTGTACTCGGCTTCTACGTTGCGGTAGTCATCGGCGAGAACGACGAGCTCGGATACCTGATCACCGATACCCAGCATCTTCTGCACCGTGGTCTTGCCCGCGAAGATGTAGTTCTCTTCAAACGCCTTGATATTTGCTTTGAATAGCCCGACAACGCGGAATCCCCGATCTGCGATATCGTTGTCGGGATTCTGGCTCATCAGGACGATGCGCTTGCCAACCTCCGTATTAAGTGTTTCAGCCAGCTTATTACCGATCACAATGCCCGAGTCGTCGGCAGACTGCAGGAAGCGGCCCGTGACCTCGTCGTAGTCGACGAACGTCAGGTCGCGCTCATACATGGGATCGACGCCGAGTAACGTAACGCCGCGAGAATCGTATTCGCTGGTGATAACTGCCGGCACGCGGACGCGGGTCGCCCACTTGACGAACCCGGCCGTGCTGAACCGCGCGGACAAATCCGCGTCACTGACGGCAATCAGGTTCGCTACGCTTGGGTCGTCGCGGTAGTCGGGGTGATGTACCTGCACGTGGCCCGGCAACGCGCTGATGCCGTCCCTGACCACGTCGGTAACCATGCCGCGCATCAAAGCAGTCATGAAAATCATGGCCCAGGTGCCCAGCACGACAGCCATGAGCATAATCAGCGTGCGCCGGTGGTTGCGCCACAGGTTACGCCAGGCCAGCCGGAAAAGTATGGCCAGCCTGTGCATCAGACGGCCCTCATTGCTTCGACGGGGTGCAGCCGGTGCAGCCGCAGCGCCGGGTAGACTGCCGCAAGCAGCGTAAACAGGAACACGACAGCCGGACCGATGAGCAGGGTCAGCGGCGAGACCTGCGGGAAGAATCGCGCCGGCAGATTGAACTTCGAGGCCAGCTCTTCCATGCCGGGGTAGGCGAAACCGTTGACGCTGAACCATGCCGTGACGAGCCCGCCGAGAATCGCGCCGAGCACAAGTCCGAGCAGGCCCATAATGGCAGTCTCGAGTAGCACAAGACGCCCGAGTCGCCCTGGCGTCAGCCCGAGCGACATGACGATGCCAAATTCATGCGTGCGTTCGAGCACCGACATCAGCTGCGTGTTGAGTACGCTGAACGCGACAAGGATGACCAGAATGCCGTACATGAAAAAGGCGCTGCTGATGTCCGCTTTGATCGCCTGCTTGAGTCCGGGCTGCAAAGCGTCCCAGTCGTAGACGACAAGGCTCTGTCCGGACGGCAATAGTGACTCGACCTGTTTCTGCAATTCGGCGACGCCATCGATGCCGCCCGCGTTGATGACTATTTGATGGCCGCTGCCCTCCATATAGAAAACATCCTGGAACAGGCCGAGCGGTATTTCGGTGATGCTGCGATCGAAGTCGGCAATGCCGCTGTCGAAGATTCCGACGATGTTAACGACGGCAGCGGCGAAGGAACCATCGCGGCCGCTGCCGAGCAGGGTCAGCTCATCACCGAGACCGACACGCAGATTACGGGCCAGCGCCGCGCCAATGATGATCTCTGTAGAATCGATGCCCCCAAGGTAACGGCCTTCGGACACGAGACCTGGAATTGTGGAAACGTCCGGCTCATAGTTGGGCTCGACGCCAAAGACCGCGATGCCGTAGCTGCGCTCCTCACTGGAGACGAGCGCGAAAGCGGTAGCGCGTGCCGCGATGCTGACGCTCGGCAGTTCAGCGCGCAGTGACTCCGCGAGCGGCACAATATCGGCGACGGTCTGGCGCATCTTCTGGTCGTCTTTGTACCCCGGCGCCTGAATCTGCAGATGCCCCGTAAACGCCTGTAACGTGTTGTCGATCATGAGCCCGTACATGCCGAATTGCAGCGAGATCATGAACACGAGCAACGTGTTCGAAAACATCATCGCCGCGGTCGTCAACCAGGTGCGCCGTGGATGCCGCCACAGGTTGCGCCAAGCCAGGCGAAAAACGAGGTTCACGGGGTTCAGTCTCTGGGATTGCGTAGATTTGATAGTGTAAACAGACTGTCCTGGAGTTCTACTTCGTAATCTACTGACACGACCTTGATCTCGGTCCACTCATCGGGCGCATCGACCTTACCCATGCGCTGACGCTGAGCGATAACTCGCCCACCCATCTCGCCGATCTCGAGTGACGTCAGCGTCTTGACGAGCTCCCCGTCCTGGTCATAGAACTTGTGGGTAAGGACAACATGGTCGTCACTAATGCGAAGCACTTCCCTGCCCCATACAACCGCTGCATCCTCGTGCGGTACGGACTGGATTTCGTAGACCGTGACGCCATCGACTTCCTCGACGCCCAGGATCGTATGATCGTACTGATCGATGATGTCGTCCATGCGCGCAACGTCCTTGTTAGAGAAGTCGGAGCCCATCCAGCTTTGGCCCATCATCGATGACGGTATCTTGATGACACGATTCACCTTCGGCGAATAAGTCCACATGTTTTCATCGTCCGTGAGCGTACCGTTGCCGCGATCCTTGCGAGGCTCCAGAACCCGCACGAGCGTGCGGTCGTCGCCCTTGGTCCACGCCCGCATGGTCATTGAGCGCTCCCAGTCCGGGCGGTGAATGACCATTGTCATGACGCTGTCGGACGACAGTCCACGCCAGTGATTCACTGCGGCGCGCACGACCTCCGTTGCGTCGGGTTGCGTAGTTTCGGCCGGATTCGATGCGACCGCCAGAAGGACAATAAGATAAGCGTGCGAAATCATGATTTTTGCAGCCGTCTGTTCGCTAGCAAGAGCAGTGGATTACACCAGTATAAATTAGTATCGGCTGAATCGTCCCTGAATCCGAACCGGCTAACTGCATGATTCCTGTCCTGCCGGGGCCGAAAATAGGTGTTTGTCGCAATGGTGTACGTACTGCCTGACGATACACTGGAATAGAAGACAGAGCAGACGAAAAATCGAGGATCACTGTCATGTTCAGCATCGAGGCCATCATGAGTACCGACCTGATCACGTTGCCGCCGTCCGCCAATCTTGCCGAGGCACGCAAACTCATGCAGTCGAACCGCATCCATCATCTGCCCATTGTCGAGGGAGACCATGAAATCGTCGGGCTGATTACGCTTACGAACGTGCTGGCCGCGACGGATTCGTTTTTGCGTGACGACGAAAATCGTCTGCATGCGAAGGAGATTCTGGTCAGGGACGTCATGGTCACCGACTTGGCCACGGTCGATGAGCATGCAAGCCTCAGACAGGCGGCGCTATTCCTCGAGAAGCACAAATTAGGCTGCCTGCCCGTCGTTACGGACGGCAAACTGCGCGGCATCATCACCGACACCGACTTCGTCGGCGTGGCGATCAATCTGCTGGAGCAAATAGAGAATACCGAACCGGTCGAGCGCGAATTCGCCTAGAGCCTTTCCGCGAGACAACCGGTGATCGGTGGCCCCAAGCGTATCCGTTTGGGCATACGCGAATTTACGGCTTTCCTTTCATTAACGCGTACTGAGCATCGCGCTCCGATCCGATAAAAATCGCTATCCAGCGGGTCCGTACGTCGCTCTCGAGCGCCAGCTTGAGCGCCATCGTCAGTGGCACCGACAGCAGCATTCCGACGGGACCGAATACCCAGCCCCAGAATACGAGGCCGATAAAAACGATCAGTGGGGAAACGCCAACGCCGTACCCCATCAGGCGCGGTTCGATCATGTTGCCGAAAACCATATTGATTCCGACAAAGCCGATCGCGGTCGCGGTCGCCCCGCCCGGACCGAGCTGCACGAGCGCCATCAGCACCGCCGGGACCGCAGCGATAATCGAACCGATAGTCGGCACGTAGTTCAGCAGGAATGCCAGCATCGCCCAAAGCAACGGAAAGTCGACACCGATCACCCATGTCAGCAGTCCGGCGGTTACTCCGGTCACGAGGCTGACAATCGTTTTGATGCCGAGATAGCGACCGAGATTCGCCAGGAAAACACGGGGGCGCTTCAGCGACTGCGTGCTGCGGCCGAAAGCCGCGGCGAACTTGGTCTCGACGGTCGACGCTTCGAGCAAAATAAATATCATCGTGAACACAATCAGGAATACGTTGGTCAAGACGTCTTTGAGGCTGTTCAGTAGTGTGGCAGCAAGGCCCATCGCCCAGCCCGGATCGATCATGTCTCCCAGGTTCCCGAACGCTTCTTCGCCATTGAGCATCTTGCCGATGAACCCAACGACTCTCTGCACGATTGCGTCAAGGCGTTCCTGGTAGCCAGGCAAGGCCGCGGTAAATTCGGCGATTGAGGCACCGACGATCGTGCCAACTACAGCGAGAATCAACATGAGCAGTGACACGATGATGAGCGCCGCGAGAATCGCCGGAACGCGCTTCTGCTGCATCCACAACATGGGCCTTGCCGTGATCAGCGCAAGGAAAGTCGCAAAAAGGAACGGAACCAGCAGGTCTTTGGCCATTTGCAGGCCAAATACGATGACGATAACAGCGGCGAAGCTGATAACGGCGCTGCCTTTGGTCTGTGTCGTATCGATCAAACTGCCATGTGTCGATTGTCTCGTGGCTGCATGATCGCATAAGATGAAACCCCCTGTCGAAGAGGCGCATCAATGCCCGCAGTCGAATCACAAATGCTTGCTATCGGGACAAGAGCACCGGCGTTCTCATTGCCCGACCCGGACCAGAAGCTCCATTCCCTGGAAAACGGTGCCGACGCCTACGTTGTCATGTTCATCTGCAATCATTGCCCGTTCGTACAACACGTTCGCGAGGAACTCGCGCGTCTGGGTCGGGACTATGCCAAACGTAATGTTGCCATCTACGCAATTAACAGCAACGATGTAGACAGGTATCCGGCCGACAGCCCGTCGAACATGAAGCAGGAAGCCGAAGACTGGGCTTATGCCTTTCCGTACCTGTTCGACGCGGACCAGTCAGTTGCGAAATTGTACAAAGCCGCCTGCACGCCCGACTTTTTCGTCTTTGATTCGGAGCAGTCCCTCGTTTACCGCGGACAACTCGACGACAGCCGTCCGTCGAACACTGCGCCCGTCGACGGCCACGACTTGCGTGCTGCGCTCGAGGCGATCCTGTCCGGGCGCGATGTCAGCGAAAAACAGATACCGAGCATCGGCTGCAGCATAAAATGGAAACCGGGCAACGAGCCCGAATACGTCTAGTTCCTGCGCCGCGGCGTGTAAAGTTTGGCTTCTTCGTCGGTGATCTGTTGAATCTTGAGTCGCCAACGCGCAAACGTCGAGCTGATCCGCAGCTGATAGCTACCGCCTTTTTTGAACAACTTCACGCCATTGCCCTTGTACTTGGTGTGTAACACCCGGCCAACGTGCCGTCCGGTTCTTGCCTCTACAAGCGTGATGTCCAGCGCGACGAGCGTGTCGTAGTCGCCGTCGAGTCGCCAATCGAGCAGCCAGGGGGACTGCACGGTGAACATTGGTGTCAGCTCGTTGCCGTCACCGGAAAACTCTCTGACAGTTTCAGCCCCGCTTGCAGCTGACGTCATGAGCGTCAGTAAAATTACTAATATCGTGCGCATCATTCGCCGCGTCCTAATGTGTCCCTGCCAAGTAGACAGCTCTCAGCAGTCACCGTTCAAACCGGCGATCCAGTCGCTGACAAGCTGTACGCCTTCAGTGTGCACCGCACTCCTGCCGAGCTCCGGCATCGCGATAGCCGGGTCCGTATGTTGCATACGATACAGCAGTATCGACTGGCCCGGTCGGCCCGGATAGATGTCGTACGGACGATCACCACTGCCGCGCCCGACGGCGACAGGCGTTTTGCAAACACCGTACAGTCGATCCACGGGCGCGTCGATGTTCAGGTGCAGCGCCGAGGTGTCGGCGGCGCCGGCGGCATTGTGACAATGCGCACAGTTCGCATCGAGATACGCTTTGACACGTTGCTCGGTGGTCGCATCGCCCGGATCTGACCATCGAGCGCCTCGCGGGGGCGTGTCACTGACACCGCCAAGCAATCCCATCGCCGCCCAGCGATCGAGCTGGTTTGCGGTCGTCTCCCTGTACTCATAGTCGCGGTTCAGCTGCCAGGCACGCGGACCCAGCGGCCGCAGTTCTTTGGCACTGTGATCCGGAGTGTGGCAGCCACCGCACTGATTTGCGTCGGGAACGATGTAGAGAATGTCATCGAGACCCTGCGCGTCGGCCAGCACGATGTTGCGGGCATCACCGGCAAGTTCGAGGAACGCTTCGTCCTGTGCCTCGTTCCAGACGTAGGGCAGCGCCTTCCAACCGTCGTCGTACCGGACCAGGAGGCGGGTCTCGATCAGCACGTAGTCGTCGAGATCGAGTTGGCCTTCTGCGTTGAGCGCCGCTTCACGATCGGCTTTAATCACCGTCGGCGAATCGTCGCCCCAGGCGGCGGCCTTCTGATAATGGAAAGTCTTGCTGATGATCGTTCCCACCGGAAAGTCGAACTCACGATCGCTTGTGTACCTTGCGCTGGAGCCACTCGGCATCCAGACCGTTCGCAATTTCAGCGCATAATCGCTGAACAGCGGCGTGTTGAGGTCGTAAGGCACGACGCCATCGTTGAGTCTCGAATTCCTTGCCGTCTGCCGATACGACGCCCCACTCGCTGAGGCGTTGCGGGATGTCATTTGCAGCATGCAGCACGACGTCGCGCCCCGATTGCTCGCATGAAGCGAATAGCGCACAGACAGATATGATGGCAATCGTCTGCCGCATTGCTAGCCCAACGGCGCGGCGAGGACAACGGGCGGCAGCTTCACGTGACGGCAGCGATGCTGCGCGGCGCCGACGACAATGTTGTCACTGTTGTTTGGCAAGTCGGCGTTCAGCACCTCGGCGTCACCATTGTCGACGCAAATCGCGTACTCGGGCAGGTGGTATCCATCGGCGCCGAGTTTGTCTGAATTCGCAAAGCCATCCCACAGGATATCGGGGAAACTACCGGTCAGCCCGAACATCGCGACCTTGAGCGCCTTGAGGTCCAGGCCGTCGGGCGAAGCGCCGCCGCCGGAGAAGCGATTGCCGTAAATGAATATGGTCTCCGGGTACGGATCGTAGTCCGCGGCCATTTCCCGGGTGCCCTGAAAGCCAGTCGCAAAATAGCTGCTGATAATAATGTTCGCCGTGTCGTTGTCCGCTATGTCGTTGTCGAAGATCTCGACCTTGTCATTGGAATTGATGACGATTCCGGAGCCAGCCGGAACACTTGCAACCGGCGTCCCCTCGGCACCAAAGTTGTCCGTGTTATTGCCAACCACCGTGTTCTGATAGACGCGTGTGCTGTGCCCCGGCTGCGGCAGGTCTGGCATGTTGAAAACAAGAATGCCGCCGGTATTGTTGTTGGTCGTGTTGCCGTAGACATCGGCGTTGAACGTGTTTTCGATTTCAATGCCCGCCACGTTGCGCTCAGCTCGATTGTTCCGTACGACAACGTTGCGTGACTGGCCGACATAAATACCGGCATCCGAAGCGGCAATCGCGACGCATTCCTCGAGCAACAGGTTTTCGGTCTGCACCGGATAGATACCATACGCACCATTGTTTTCGTCAGGGCCGTTAGTCCACTCGGCTCTGACGCGCCGTATCGTGATGTTGCGGCCTTCGTTTATTTTGAGGCCGTCGCCGGCCGGGTCCTCGATGGCCAGGTCTTCGATCGTGAAATTGCTCGCGTTCACGAGGAGGCCTTCGGCGCCCTGCACCTGATTTTTGAAAGACAGAATGGACCTGTCCATACCAAGGCCCCGCAGCGTGACACCGGATACATTGAGCGAAAGCCCGCGATTGATGGCATGCACGCCTTCCGGAATCGTAATGACATCACCCGGCTTTGCCGTGATTAGCTGCGTCTGCAGCTGCTTTTGATAGTCGGATGGCACCGTCTCCCGGACACCGTCCGGCTGTTTGGAACAGGATGACAGCACGGTGCCAATCAAACAGCTCAACAGCAGAAATTTGCTTCTTTGCACGGACGCCGCTCCGATGACAAATGGGCTAGGATAAGCTCGGCTTCATTATATCTGCCAATCGGAGGCGCCGGTGATTGACGTAATTCGTTCCGAGAGCCGCGGCAGCGCGGATCACGGCTGGCTCAAGAGCAAACACACGTTTTCGTTTGCGGACTATCACAATCCGTCGATGATGGGGTTTGCCAAGCTGCGCGTCGTCAACGAGGACTGGATCGAACCCGGCCAGGGTTTCGGCACGCATCCGCATCGGGATATGGAAATCGTTACCTACATGATCGACGGTTCGCTCGAGCACAAGGACAGCATGGGTAATGGCTCGGTAATACGCCCTGGCGAGCTGCAGCGAATGACGGCCGGCACGGGCGTGCGGCACAGCGAATTCAATCACTCAGCGGATGACAAAGCGCACCTGTTGCAGATCTGGATCCTGCCGGAACGCAACGGTCTCGAGCCCGGATACGAGCAGAAACTGTTCCCGAGCGAAGAGAAGAGCAATCGCTGGCGCCTCGTAGGTTCGCGCGATGGCCGCGACGGCTCATTGACGATCCACCAGGACGTCAACCTTTACTCGAGCGAACTGGGTCAGGACAACGAACTCGAGTACGCCTTCGGCGGCCGACGGCGCGGATTCCTGCAGGTCGTGCGCGGCTCGATCGAAGTCGAGGGTCAGAAACTGGTTGCCGGCGATGCCGTTGCAACCCAGGATCAGGAATCGCTGTCCTTGCGTGCGGCGACCGATTCAGAACTGCTGCTGTTCGATATGGCCTAGGCAGCACAACGAGACTTTCGCCCTGATCTGACGCAAAATCGCCAGTTATGAAGCAACACTTTCTCATCCTTTGGCTTGCGACCTCTCTGGCGTCTTGCGGCGGCGGTGGCGGTAGTGGCAACCCTCCGCCACCCGGCAACCCGGCCGCAACTGCCATCTATGACGTCCAGGGCAGCGGTGCGGCGAGCCCGATGATCGGACAAGCGGTTGTTGTGGGCGGCGTCGTCACCGGAGACTTTCAGGACGGCGACGGCGATGACACGCGTAACCTCGGTGGCTTCTATATTCAGAGCGTACCCGACGCCGACTTCGCGACGTCGGACGGCGTATTCATCTTCGACGGTGGCAACCCGGCCGTCAACGTCAATGAGGGGGATTCCGTTCGCGTGGAAGGCGTCGTAAACGAGTTCTTTGGCGAAACACAGATTTCGGCGAGCAGCGTGTCGATTAACGGAGTCGGCGGGATTCTTCCGGCTCCCATCAATTTGCCGGCTTTGGCGACGACGACAAACAGTGATGGCGACATTATCGCCGACTTCGAACGCTATGAAGGGATGCTCATTCGTTTTCCGCAGACGCTGACGGTATCCGCCCTGTACGAACTCGAGCGCATGGGCGAGGTGCTGCTCACGCAAGGTGGGCGTCCATTTCAATTCACGAACCAGAACGCACCCGATGTGGCCGGCTATGACGCTTATCGCGAGGCCATCGCCGCGCGGCGCATCTTGCTGGATGATGGCTTGCGGGTTGCCAACGCCACACCGATTCGTTACCTGACCGCGGGCGCTGCCCCCGGTTATTCGATAAGAGTCGGCGATCAGGTGACGGACGTCACAGGCGTGCTGCGTTATTCGAGGGGCAGTGGTTCGAACGGCACCGAGACGTATCGTCTTATGCCGACCACCGACCCGCTGTTTACGTCCGTCAATCCACGGCCGACAGCGCCAGGCATCGGCGGCGCATTGCGCGTGGCGAGTTTCAACGTACTGAATTTCTTTTCCGGAATAGATTCGGGCCAACCCGTTTGCGGACCGACGGCCAACGCAAATTGCCGAGGCGCCGACAGTGCCGCTGAACTCACGCGGCAGCTCGGCAAAATTGTAACCGCTTTGGAAATGCTCGACGCCGATGTAGTCGGACTCATCGAACTCGAGAACAATGCAAGCGAGTCACTGCAGCAAATTGTCGATGCGCTTAATACGCGGGTCGGTGCCGGAACTTATGCGTATGTCGACACTGGAACGATTGGCGATGACGCCATCAAGACCGGCTTCGTATACAAACCAGTCTCGGTCAGCCTTGTAGGCGCGGCAGCCGTTCTCGATTCGACCGTAGACTCACGATTCGACGACACGCGAAACCGGCCGGTACTTGCACAGACATTCGCACAAAATTCGGACGGCGCACGTGTCACAATTATCGTGAATCATCTCAAGTCCAAAGGGTCCGATTGCGATGCCGCAGGCGATCCCAATCTTGGCGATGGGCAGGGTAACTGCAATGGCTCACGCAGCAGTGCCGCGGCGGCAATCGCGGGATGGGTGGCTGCTGACCCCACCTCGAGCGGAGACGCAGATTTTCTGATTATCGGCGACCTCAACGCTTACCTGCTCGAAGATCCGATCACGGCGCTCAAGACGGCCGGTTTCACGAATCTCGCTGAAGCGACAGCCGGTCTGGATGCCTACTCGTTCGTGTTTGACGGGCAATCGGGTGCGCTGGATCATGCCCTGGCGTCGGCGAGCCTGGCTCCACAGGTCGCCGAAGTGCTTGAATGGCATATCAACGCCGACGAACCTCCCGTGCTCGATTACAACCTGGAATCGGGGCGGGACCCGGGCTTATTCGACAGCAGCACACCCTATCGGGCCTCGGACCACGACCCGTTGATTATCGGCTTGGATCTCACGCCCTAGTAAAGTTCGGAGGCGACTATGAGTGAATTTGGCGAACTGATTGATGCGACCACCGTACGATTCGAACGGCTGCTGCCAGGGCCCATCGAACGCGTTTGGAGCTACCTGGTCGAAGGCGAGAAGTGCGCCAAATGGCTGCGTGGCGGTGCTACCGAACTACGGGTTGGCGGCCGTGTCGACATGCACTTTCATAATGCCTCGCTGTCGGCCGCCGAGGACATCGAGCGCCCGGAGAAATACAAAGACCTGCCCGAGAAAATGTCGTTCAGCGGCAAGGTGACCCTATGCGAACCACCTAGCGTCCTGGCGCACACCTGGGAGTTCGGAGACGAAGCATCAGAAATCTGCTTTGAACTGCAGCAACAGGGTGACAAGGTGCGTCTCATACTCACACACCGCAAGCTGGAAGAGGAAGACTCGGTGCTCGAGCGCCATCGCCGGCTGGCATACGCACCTCGATATCCTGACGGATGTGCTCGAGGGCAGAGAGCCGCGCCCGTTCTGGAAAACTCACACGGCTTTAGAGGCACAGTACGAGCTGCGACTTGAACTCTGATTGAACGTAGGCTGTCACAGATAATAGGAGCATGTCTGTGAAGCCCATCCTCAAAATCTTCGGCCTGGCGGCAACGGCTTGCATGTTGTTGGCCTGTGCCACGGTGCTCGACCAGGATGGCGCGCTCGCGCTGGCACCGTACAGCGTCCGGGACAACGGGCGAATCGTCGTCGACGTCAGCGTCAATGGTGATGGTCCATTCAAGTTCGCGCTGGACACCGGTGCCAGCATCTCTGTTATACATGATGGTCTTCGCAAGCAACTTGCGCTTCAACCAGCCCCGGGCAAAACGGTGATCATCCATGGGATAGTAACCTCGGGCCAGTTTCCAATACTGAGTGTCGGTCGCATAGCAGTTGGACACGAGGTGTGGGCCGATCCCCGGATTGCGTCTATGCCAGGCAAGACGCCCGCAAGCAGGGACATCGACGGCATCCTCGGCGTAGATTTCCTGCAACGATACGCCGTCGGTTTCTCCACGCGAGACGGCGTCATACGCTTGTACCCACCCGAGCTGGTTGCCAGCAGATCCTATAGGGGTTGGACGTCCGTACCACTCAAGCCTGAATACATCGGGGAAAGCGGCGCGGCGGTGTATCTGTTCGACATCGACATCGGCGAGCAGAAGATACCTGCCCTGTTCGACCTGGGCGCCGGTCTGAACGTGGTGAACTGGGCCGCCGCGCGAAGCCTCGGCCTCAGTCCAGCCGACCTCACACGGGGCGAGCCGCTCTCCGGCGCCATTGACACGACAGAGCTTGTCGGTCGTTTCAGGGCGGACAAAGTGAAGACAGGGCGAGTACGTTGGCGAGATGAAGAGTTCTCGGTCGCCGAGCTCGAGGTCTTCGACACATTGATCGACGGTGACGGCCCTTATGCGATATTGGGTGCCGGACTGTTCAAGCGGCACGACTTCATTATAGATTTCGCCCGCGAGCGATTACTCGTCAAAGTCGCAATGCACGAGCTGGGCACGCCTGGCGAAGACGCAGACTTCTAGTTTTCAGGTCTGGGCCGTGGTCGAAACGGCCTTGCCGGGGTGCGTGAACAACACGACACCAAACCAGATCGCGAATACGCCGAAAACGAGAGCACTCGTCGCAAGCTGGATGACGCCGTGTGTTATCGCCGCCCTGGTTAGCATCACCGCGACCATGGCGAAGTGCAGGAAGTTGCCGAGCGCCAGCGGCCGTGCGTAGATACCGCCGATCAGGACGCCGCGCGCAGTCCAGTTGAGAATCGCGAAGCCCAGATACAGCGCACCCATCATTTGTATCAACAACAGGGTGGCGTTGTCAGGTACCGTGCCGTGCATGCTCAGCACTTTGTCCGGCATGTACGAAGTCGCAAAGCCGAGGATGGCAAGAAACACGGCACTCAACATCATCAACCATCTTGTTTTCACATCAGCACCTGCAGGGTCAGTCGGGCTTTTTGAATTTAAGCGTCATGCGATTCGACTCGCCGATGGCTTCCATCGCCGCTTTTTGCTCCGGGTCATCGCGACTGCCACGCAGGCTCGGTGGCAACCGCCAGACGACGTCGTCAACGGTTGGCTGATCCTTGTCATTCGTGTTGATGTCGCTGTCGGCGACGAACTCGAAGCCCGCTATCCCGGCCTGCTCGATGACGAACGCCTTCTTGAGGTACCCGCTGCCGCCATTGGCCCAATTGTCGGGCATCTCGTCGCGCGCCTCGTGCTGCACGACGCCGAACACGCCGCCGGGCTTAAGCGCGGTGTAGGCGTCGTCGAGCGCCAGGCTCAAATAACCGCCTTTGTCGTCATGGTAGGCCAGGTTGTGCAGCACGCGCGGGAAAAAGACGACATCGACGGTGCCGGCGACGTCGTCCGGCATCGAACCGAAGACGAAGGTCTTGGCATGTGCACCAGTCTCTCCGCGCCACTCAGCCGTGTTCTTCAGGAAATCGGTTGGCCAGTTGGCACGTTGGGCGATGAATTCTTCAGTGCCAAAAGCGAAGTGTGGCCACATGTCCATCGGATAGTCCGCCGCAACCACGAGACCGTCTTCGCCGAGATACTGCAGCAGTATTTTCGTATACCACCCTGCCCCCGGGAGGCCCTCGAGAACCGTCATGCCTGGCTTTATACCGAGGAACTCGAGTGTCTCCTGCGGATGGCGGTATTGATACCGCGCCCGGGTTTCTTCCGGCTGCGCAGCAAGCACCTCCGCAAGAGCGCGTGGCGGTGCCGGCACTGCGACAACTTCGGCGGCCTCCTGCTGTGGCGCCTCCTGGCACGCAGCAAGTGTGAGTAACAACATCGGCAACAAAGATCTTTTCATGCTGATTTCCTAGTCAATCCAGAGCACTGAGCATAGCAAGTAAGTCGCCCCGCAGAGACTGGATACTCTCCTCGATGGCATCTTTTGCTTCGGTACTGTCGCCGAGATCGGCCCAGTGGGCTTCCCACGTTGCGCGAAGCGACTCGGATGCCTGTGGCAGCGGTGCGTCGAGGATCGTCGTAATGTCGCGAATGATCAGTACGAGTGTCCAACCGGTGCGAGGGTTACCTTTGTCCGTCGTATCCCGATCGTAGTGGTTGTGATAAACGAGTTGCTGCAGCTCGCCGAGCTTCATCAGCGCATCGATAGCGACAAGCCGCTGCGTCCTGTTGTATTCGCTCTGCTCATTGCGCCAGCTGTTGTAACTCAGACTCGTGATCGCGACGACAAGACTGATCAACGCAACCATATTGCGCCGCACTTGCTCTTTGAAACTGTTGTTTATCGGCATATTGACTCCGGAACCTGGTCATTGCTGTATTCAGGAGACCGCGTCGCGGCCTGATTTATTTCGCTGCAGCCACATCAGCCATGCGACGATCAGCACGCCGCAAGTCGCAATAGCGGCGAGGAAAAGAAACAAATTGTGATGGCCGCCTGCGCCGGGCGTCGCGTCGAGAATGCGCCCGGCGATAGGCGCAAAGAAAATTTCCGGCGTGTAGCCAAGCAGGGAAACCATACCGACTGCGGCTCCTGTGACGTGACGTGGCGTGCGGGTTTCCTCCAGCAGCGCAAAGTAAATTCCACGAATCGCAAATACGGCAAAAAGGCTTATAAACAGATTGGCGTAAATGGCGTTGAGACCTGCCTCGCCAGGGAGCAATACTGACAACATTGCATAAACGAAGGCCAGCAGGATGAACGCAACGCCAATCGAGCGCGTCGCGCCAAATCGATCCGCGATAAATCCGGCAGCGAGCGCGGCGACGGGGCGAACATAGGCACCATATGACGCAAGTCGTGCTCCTTGTACTTCGTCCATTCCCAGAACGTCGACCGCATACAACGAATAATAGTCGACCCCTTTGTAGCCGCAGTACGCGCAAACGATAATGGCGGCCTGCGCCCAGATGACCGGGCGCCGCATAACCAGCGCCATATTCCTGAGTGGATTCTGGCGCGTCGAGGTGACGTCGCCCGAATCAGGAATGACGAACCAGGCAAGCGCGCCGGCTGCAAATGCCGCGGCGGAATACGCAAAGATGATCGCCCGCATTCCGGCGCGGCGCTCCGCATTCGTGGCCAGGGTCGCATCATCAGGCAGATACGCGGCAAGTACGGCGACCAGGAACACCGCGAAGACCGCAGCCGCGATGCCCCGGCCCGCCTCGAGGATACCGAACGCTGCCCCTTGTGAGGACTCGCCGCCCCACTCGCGCGTTGCGCGAATCAGCGCACCCCAGAACAAAAATATCGTCGTTATGCCCCAGAAGCCGTAAAGCACGGCCATCTGTCGCGCACCGGGTATCGTCGCCATATACAGGCCGCCGCAGCCGGTGGCGACGAGCGACGCGGACAGCAGAAATCTTGCGGAAAAACGATCGGCGATCGCGCCGCCCGGAAAGTAGGACACCATTGCCGTGATGCCATATACGGCGAACAAGTCGCCGAGCTGCGTGTTCGTGAAGCCGAACACGTCAAGCAGAGTCGGCCGAAAGAACCGCGACGTATGAAACGGCAGACCGAAGATCATCTCGCCCGCGATAACGAGCGCGGCAATGTAGAGATATCGCGACACGTGTTTTTCTGTTTTTGGTACGCTAGCAACAACACACTAGCATACGGGTTACGGGGAATACGATGGGACCTTCAGCTCTCGCCAGCATACTTGCTTTGTCGATTTTCGGTGGCCCGGCTGCTGATGAGACTCCGTCGACCATGCGCGTCGACTACTTTCACACGGGCAATCACGAAACTGAGATTTTCAGCCTCGATCAGGTCGTCATCGAACCGACACCCTGGTCCGGAAACATGCACAGCCCGCTGGACAAGACGCTACGCGGCAAATACCTGTTCGAAATCGTTGACCCGGACACTGGCGATATCGCCTGGTCCCGGGGTTTCAGCAGTATCTACGGCGAGTGGGAGACGACCGGCGAAGCGCGCAGCATGAACCGCACGATGCACGAATCGCTGCGTTTCCCCATGCAGGAGAAGCCGTTCGAGGTTGTCCTGAAAAAGCGCGATCCAGGCAATGAGTTTGTCGAGATCTGGCGCATACCTGTCGATCCGAATGACTACATGGTGCACCGCGAATCGGCCATGTACGGGGAGCAGGTTGTGGCCATTCACGAAAGCGGTGATCCGGCGCAAAAAGTCGATCTCCTGTTGCTTGGCGACGGCTATACCGCTGAAGAACACGAGCAGTTCATCACCAAGGCGCGGGAACTGACCGACGTTTTGTTTACCACGTCGCCGTTCAAGGAGCGCAAAAACGACTTCAACGTCTGGGCGCTGGCGCCGGCTGCCGCCAAGTCGGGCATCTCCCGGCCATCAACCAACACCTATCGCGATTCGCCTATCGGCTCGACCTACGATTCATTTCGGTCGGAGCGTTATGTACTGACTTTCGATAACAAATCGATGCGGCGCATCGCCTCGTCGGTCCCTTACGACTTCATCGAAATCCTGACGAATACCGAGACCTACGGCGGCGGTGGCATCTATGGCTTGTTCAGCACGGCGGCGGCGAACGGTGAGTGGGCGCCGTACCTCTTCGTACACGAGTTCGGCCACCATTTTGCTGGTCTTGCCGACGAGTACTACACAAGTTCTGTTGCCTATGAGTCGCCGGCGGAGATTGTCGAACCGTACGAACCGAACGTGACGGCATTGCTCGACCCCGAAGACCTGAAATGGAAACACCTGGTTGCGCCAAGCACGCCGCTGCCGACACCGTGGCCAAAAGCGGAGTACGAAGATCACTCGATCGCGGTGCAGGAAAGACGCGCCAAAATGCGCGCCGACAACGTTCCCGAGTCTGAGATGAACGAGCTTTTCCGGTTCACGAAAAACCACGTCGAAAACCTGTTCTCTACGTCCGAATATCGTAATTCGGTCGGCGCTTTCGAAGGGGCCAATTACGAGGCCGAGGGCTACTATCGATCGGAGCAGAACTGCCTGATGTTCACGCGGTACGAGCAGTTCTGCCTGGTTTGCCGGGCCGCGATCAACAAGGTCATCGACGAGTACGCCCTGACCGAGTAATCCTCAGGTCCTGAGTTTGTAGCCTGTCCTGAAGATCCACCACACGGTCACGAGGCAGAGCGACAGAAACGACAAGACCATGCCGAGGCTCAGGCCGATCGCCACGTCGGCATTCTCGTAAAAACTCCAGCGGAACCCGCTGATCAGGTAGACGACCGGATTGAACAGGCTGACGGTCTGCCACGCCGGCGGCAGCATGCTGATCGAGTAGAACGTGCCGCCCAGAAAGGTCAGCGGCATGATGACCAGGATCGGGACAATCGTGAGCTTCTCCCAGCCATCGGCCCAGACGCCGAGAATGAAACCGAACAGGCTGAACGACACCGATATCAGCACCAGGAACAGCAGCATTATCACCGGGTGCGCAATCTCTATGTCCACGAATAAACTTGCGGTGGACAAAATAATGCAGCCGATGATGACAGACTTTGTTGCCGCGGCGCCCACATAGCCGAGCAACACTTCGACGAACGACACGGGTGCCGACAGAATTTCGAAGATCGTGCCCGTGAATTTTGGAAAATAGATCGCGAACGACGAGTTCGAGATACTCTCCGTCATTATCGACAACATGATCAGGCCCGGCACGATGAACGCGCCGTAGCTGACGCCATCGATCTCGGTAATGCGGGAGCCGATCGCTGCGCCAAAAATCACGAAGTACAGCGAAGTCGAGAGAACGGGCGCCACGATACTCTGCACGACCGTCCGCATCATGCGCGCCATTTCCGTGCGAAAAATCGCTCTTATCGCGTAAAAATTCATGGTTCTTTGTGCACGAGGCCGACGAATATTTCCTCGAGAGAACTTTGCGAGGTATTCAGATCGTTAAACTTGATACCGGAACGATGCAGCGCGGCAAGCAGCGCCGTGATACCTGTATGGTCGCGTTTCGTGTCGTAGTGATACGTCAGTTCGCAGCCGCTATCGCTGAGTTCCAGTTGATAATCACCGAGCTCGGCCGGAATGCCGCTTAGAGGTTCCTGCAGGTGCAGCTCGAGCTGCTTCTTGCCGAGTTCGCGCATCAGCTTGTTCTTTTCTTCGACAAGAATGATTTCGCCGTGGTTGATTACGCCGACGCGATCAGCGAGCTGCTCGGCTTCCTCGATGTAATGAGTCGTCAGAATGACGGTGACGCCGGACTCGCGCAAACTCTTCACGACATTCCACATGTCCTGTCGAAGCTCGACATCAACGCCTGCCGTCGGCTCATCAAGAAACAGGATGTCGGGCTCGTGCGCGAGCGCTTTGGCGATCAGCACGCGACGTTTCATTCCACCCGAAAGCATCAGGCTCTTTTCGTCTTTTTTGTCCCACAATGAGAGCGACTTCAGAACCTTTTCGACGTGCTCCAGGTTCTCGGGTTTGCCGAACAGGCCGCGGCTGAAGCGACACACGTTGAACGGCGTCTCGAATGTCTCCATCGGCAGCTCCTGTGGCACGAGGCCGATGCGCGAGCGCGTGGCACGATAGTTGTCCACGTTGTCGTAGCCATCGACGAGCACCGTGCCGCCGGTCTTGGTGACGATGCCGCAGACGATATTGATCAGCGTGGTCTTGCCGGCCCCGTTCGGACCGAGCAGGCCAAAAATCTCGCCACGATTGATTTCGAGGTTGATGGCCTTGAGCGCCTCGAAGCCGCCAGCGTAGGTCTTGGTAAGGTCCTTGATGCTGATGACTGCTTGCATGCAGCCGGATCATACAGAGATTGTCCACGCCGTAATATCCGGGCACTCGAGACGGTCTTGGTTGACAGGACTATCTGGCGTTTTCCGGAGGACGACGTGCAATATCTGATTGCTGCGTTACTTCTCGTCGCACTGCTGGCGGGCGGTTTTGCTTTGCTGAACCGCCCGCAATTTGTGCCGATCAGCGCCAAAATACCGGCTGATTTTCCAGCCGAGCGTTTCTCGCACGCGGACTTCGAAAGTTTGCTCCGGATATTCGTCGACGCAGACGGCAACGTCGGGTACGACGCGTGGCGTAATTCAGACGCGTCGGTCGCGCAGCTCGAGTCCTACCTTGCCGCCGTCAGTCGTTTTAGTCCGGACGTCACGCCTGAGCGCTTCGCGACGCGCAACGACGAGCTCGCCTACTGGATATACGGCTACAACGCCTACGTCATCAAGAGTGTGCTCGACAACTGGCCCATTGAGAGCGTTACCGACGTCAAGGCGCCGCTCGAGGTCGTCACGGGACTTGGCTTCTTCTACCGGCTGCGCTTCGAGTTTGGCGGCAAGCGTTACAGCTTGCTG
Source organism: uncultured Gammaproteobacteria bacterium (assembly GCA_963711285.1). Classification (GTDB taxonomy): domain Bacteria; phylum Pseudomonadota; class Gammaproteobacteria; order Steroidobacterales; family Woeseiaceae; genus UBA1847. Next base: position 835,956 of record CAVQDJ010000013.1, read on the forward strand.
GCCGTAGAGAACCGCAAGATCCGCAAGGGCTTCCAGGATGCTCGTATCCATTTCGTCCTGAACTGCGCCAGCGACAGCTGCCCGGTCCTGCGCCCCGAACTGCCCACGGGAGAGGAACTGCAGAACCTTCTCGCATCGGCAGCTGCAGAGTTTGTCAGTGCCCCGAAGAATGTGTCCATCGACCACGAGAACAAGCAGGTTATCCTCTCGAGCATCTTCAAATGGTTCAAGAAGGACTTCATTAACGACCTTGCGAGGCGCGGTCGCCCATCGGACCGTGGGCTCATTGACTACGTGGCCAGCGTCGCGCCGGATTCGATGAGGACCGAACTCGACGCTGCCGAAGGTTACGACATCGTGTTTCGCGACTACGACTGGTCGCTGAATCGCGTGGAGTAAATGCTCAGGTCGGCGATCTTCTGTTCTCCAGCGTCAGGTACAGTGACGCCGAGATCCCGGAAACGCCGAACAGCATGGACATGACAACGATCTGATACTTGGCGGCCACGAGCGGCGACACGCCGGACAGAATCTGACCGGTCATCATTCCAGGCAATGCGACGACGCCAACCGCGAACAGCGAGTTGATTATTGGGATTAATGCCGCCTGCAATGCGATTCGTCGCGCCTCGGGTCCCGGAACTCCACGCTCACTCTCTGCCTGCAGGCGCTCCGCTGCGAGACTGACCGAGTTCATTGCTCCGGCAAATATCATTCCGGCCAGAGGGATCACATAGCGCGGACTAAACCATGGTTCTACACCGATGACGACCTGGCTGACCAGCGCGAGAGTCAGCACGCCGCCGAAAGTGATCGCAAGCAATGCGTTGCCGAATATGTGTGGCTGCTTGTTTTGAACCGGTCGAATCGCGATCCAGCTCGCAGCCGCGAGCATGATTGTCAGCACGCCGACGATGACTGCGGGATGATCCGTCTCGAATATGTAAACCAGCACATAGCCGATCAGCAACAGCTGCACCAGCATGCGAAGCGTCGCATACAGCCCCGTTTTTGCGCCGGCCGACCAGCGCATCATGATGCCGATGACTATGACCGCCGGCACAAGGGATAAGATCAACCCTGGCCAGGTAATCGATTCGACGGCTGCATTCATTCTTTGTCCTCTGTGATTTGCGAGCGCATTGTGCTGATATGCGGCGTTACTCGTTGGGCACCAGTTTGATCAGCTTGGACACGGTATTCCAGTTTCTCGCCGTCGTTGCAACGCCGAGACTTCTTTCGACTTTCGCAGCAAGTTTGGACCGCGCGATACCATCGGGTGCGTGCAGGTAGAACGCGTCGCCGCTCAGCAAGAACTTCTCCGACGGCACTTTGACCGCGTTTAGTGCTTCCAGGTCCGGGTCCACTGCGGTCGAAGCCAGGAACGCCACATGCAAGTGCTTCGGTGTCTTCTCAGCGTCGGGAAACGGGTTCGCCGCCGCGATCGCGCTAAAGCGTTCGGCGGTTAACAGCAGCACTTGTGGAGCGAATCCGAAGCGCTTATCGATCGCGTCGCCGATCTTCCGGGTAAGTGACTTGGTGTCAGCCTTTGAAGCAAAGACGGCATTGCCGCTCTGAATATAGGTCTGAACGTCTTTACAGCCGAGCGACGACAGAATGTCCCGCAGGTCCTGCATCGGCAGGCTGTTTTTGCCGCCAACATTGATGCCGCGAAGTAACGCAACATACACGGTCATGTTTGTAACTGGTCTGCATACGCAAACAAAGCCGCCGCACCGCCCGTATGCAGGAACACGATGTCGCCGGAGCCCAGTGCGCCGGTCCGAATCAGGTCGATCATGCCGGCCAGCGCTTTGCCGCTGTATACCGGGTCGAACAACAGGCCCTCGAGGCGCGCAAGCATCAGCACCGCCTCGTTCATGCCCTCGGTGCGCATGCCGTAGCCCTCGCCAACGTAGTCGCAGTTCGCGACCACGTGCTCGCGTGCGACGATGCCGGGCCTGCCGATATACTCAGCCGTCTCGCATGCCAGTTCGTACACCTTCTGCTCCTGCTCGTCCTTCGGCGCATTGACGCCGATACCGAGAAGAGGGATATCGCTGTTCATCGCCTTGAGCCCGACGATGAGCCCACCCTGCGTGCCGGCACTCCCCGTCGCCGTGACGATGTGGCCGACACCGAGCCCGCGCTCGTCTATCTGCTGCAGAAGTTCGAGCGCGCAGTTGACGTAGCCAAGGGCACCGACCGGATTCGATGCGCCTCCCGGGATCAGGTAGGGCTTGCCGCCGTTTGCCGTCACCTCGTCGGCGACGACGCTCATCGCCTGATCGAAATCGGTGCCACCCGGGTATTCACGCAGGTTCGCACCGAAGATTCTGTCGAGAAGGACATTGCCCGAATTACTGTAATACTCGCTTGGATCGACAACCCGGTGTTCGAGCAGCACCTCGCACCTGAGCCCGAGCTTGCAAGCGGCAGCGGCCGTCTGCCGAACGTGGTTCGACTGCACGGCGCCTACCGTCACAATCGTATCGGCGCCCTGTTGCAAGGCATCGGCCATCGAGAACTCGAGTTTGCGCGTCTTGTTGCCGCCCGTCGCGAGCCCGGTGCAGTCGTCGCGCTTGACGTAAATGTCGGGGCCGCCGAGATGCTTACTCAGGCGCGGCAGGTGCTCGAGCGGTGTTGGCAGATGTGCCAGCGACACTCTCGGAAATTCGGCTAATGGCATGCCTTACTCCTCGCCCGGCACGGGTATTTCACCACGTGCCAGCTGCACCGTCTTTTGCGCGAGCACATCGGTGGACGAAATCAGCGGGACACTGAGCATCGTGGCTTCGAGCACCAGCGGAATTTCCGTGCATCCGGCCACGATGGCCTGCGCGCCGCGAGCCTCGAGCGCGTTCGCCAGCTGCCGCATCGCCGCAGTGACTTCATCGCCCTGGACGCCGCCCTTGATGCCATTCAGCAGCTGCATCAGTTCCTGCAGCTCAACATCGCTCGGCAGAATCGCTTCGTAGCCGGCGTCTGCCAAAGCGTCCTGATAGATGCCGGCACGCAGGCAGCCGTCCGTTGCAAGAACGCCGACCTTGCCCGCGCCGGGGCACTGCACCGAGATCGCCTCGATCGTTACGTCGATGATCGAAATCAGGGGAATAGTCGTGGCTGTGGTGATTGCACTTTGGAAAACGTGTGCCGTGTTACAGGGAACAACCAGGAAATCGGCGCCCGCCTCCTGCAGTCCCTGCGCCATTACCGCGAGTGCGGGCCGCGGATCTTCACCGTCCGCAAGAATCGCAAATTGCCGATTCGGCACCTTTGGATTGTGATCGACCAGCATATGCACATGATCCTGGTCCTTGTCCGCAGGCGTGAGCGCGATGACCTTCGCCAGGAAATCGACGGTCGCTTCGGGGCCCATGCCACCGAGGACGCCAACGATCTTGGAAGCACGGGTCATCGGCGCTGCACGAATGAGCTTCGCGCAGCATGACGACCGCGAACCGTGATCACGGCCTGGCCGATTGACCCGATGTCGTTAGAAGCGCTCAAGCGGGCAATTATGGCCCGTCGCGAACGATTATTCGATAGTGATCTGAACGGGTTTCTCAACGACCTCCTGCGTCTTCGGAATGCGCACGGTCAGTACGCCGTTATTCGACTTGGCCGAAATCTTCGCTTCGTCGGTATCTGACGGTAACGTGAAACTCCGCGAGAAGCGGCCATACATGCTCTCGACGCTATGCTGGGTCTCAGACTCGTCCTCTTTCACGTATTTTCGTTCACCGCTGATCGTCAGCAGGCCGTTCTCCACCGAGACGTTCACGTCTTCCTTCTCCACTTCGGGAAGTTCTGCTTTGATCAGGTAGTCCTGCTTGGTCTCGCTGATATCGACGCTGGGCTTCCAGTCGAAAGCCTTGCCGGTGTCGCCCAATACTCGCGCCCGAGGCATGGCCAGGTTGCTGTAGCGGTCGATCATTCCCTCCATGTCCCTCAAGGGTGTCCAGTTCACAAGGTTCATAAATACTTCCTCCGATAAGTCTACAGACACGCCCTTCCAAAAAGGCTGTATGAGATATTGGGGCGCTTGCAGCGAAGCCAAGTACACATTTGTCACAGTTCATCTCCCGGGCGCATACTCCATGATGACCAGATCGTATGGTGGGCCGTGCTGCTGGGTCTGTTCCTCGGCGGCGCCATCGACTATTTCGTGCCGGACGGCTTCGTTATTCGTTTCCTCGGCCAGCGCCGCAAGATGACGCTCATCTACGCGGTCGTTGCCGGCTTCCTGATGACGGCGTGTTCACACGGCATTCTTGTAACGGCTGCCCGTCGAATCAGGAGGATCTCGTGCCGTTGGCTGGAGCGGGTGAAGGGAATCGAACCCTCATTCTCAGCTTGGGAAGCTGATGTTCTACCGTTGAACTACACCCGCGAATAGCTCTGCTCGCAACCAATATTACAATTAAATGGTTACGACCTGTTACAGAAAACCATACGTAATGAATTGAGTTGGTGACTGAACGTGCCAGCGAAAGTGATTCCGACGTCGGTTACGGGCTTGGCCTGGTGTTCAATGCGGGTCCGATACCGATTCGCGGCGAGTACACGGTCTACGACCTCGACGATACTGACGCTTCGATGCTTTCGGTGGGACTGGTTTATCAGTTCGACTGATTCGAACTAGCACTTGCTCTCGGCAGCTTCAGTGGTCGCGGTGTCCACGTCGTCGACTGACGGCGGGATCCAACCTCGTTCGCTGCGGCTGCCGAAGATTGCGGTGCTGCCCCGCATAGCGTCTTCGTGGCTTGCAAGGAACTCCTTCGTCCGTTCGACGTAGGCCGGATTCTCGTGTACCGGAATGTCCGGATCGTATAGCTCCGCAAGCTCACGTATTGCCTTCTTGTCGTTCTCGACGAAGCCGCGCACCTGGCGCTCCGCCTCGTAAGGGTGTGCGCCAAGCGCTTCGAGCGCGGAGCGCCCCGCCCTGACCGCACCATCGAAGTTCTCACGAATAATATCGCGGCAACCGGCGGCCCATAGTTCATAAACGTGATGGCGATCGAACGCACGAGCCACGATGTAAACGTTTGGGTGATTTTTGGTCACATGCCGAACCATTTCTGTCGCCTGCTCACGATCGTCGATGGCAACGACCAGCATCCGCGCCTCGTCGACACCGGCAGCGTGCAGCAGAGTCCGGTCGCGACGCGTCGCCGAAGAACACCTTGATGCCAAATACCCTGAGCCGGTCCAGGTGTTCCGAGTGATGATCGAGCACGACCGTCTTGTAACCCGCGGCCAGCAGCATGCGGTTGACTATGCCGCCGAAGCGCCCGACTCCCGCGATGATGATGCTGCCCTCGGTATCAATCTCGTCGGCTTCGGCCGCCTGCGCGCCGGCGTAACGCGGCGCAATGACCTTGTCGTATAAAATGAACAGCACAGGCGTCAGCAGCATTGACAGTGCGACCACCAGCAACAGCTGTTCGGCGAGCGCCGCGGGAATAACGGCACTTGCGACTGTGAATGCAAGCAACACAAAACCAAACTCACCGGCCTGTGCGAGCCCTAACGAGAACAGCCAGCGATCTGCCCCCTTGATATTGAATCCGCGAGCTAACACAAGCAGAACGAGTGACTTGATCGCAATCAGGCCGATCGTCATGCCGATAATGCTTGTCGCGTTCGCAAACAAAAGATCGAAATTGATTGACGCACCAACCGTGATAAAGAAGAGGCCGAGCAGCAATCCTTTGAATGGGTCGATGTCGCTTTCGAGTTCGTGTCGATACTCGCTATTTGCGAGCACGACACCCGCAAGAAACGTTCCGAGCGCCGGCGACAAACCAACAAACGTCATGAGCAGGTCGATGCCAATGACGATCATCAGCGCCGCCGCAGTAAACAACTCGCGCAGCTTGGCGATCGCGATAAAGCGAAAGATCGGACGGGTCAGGTAGCTGCCGCCGACAATGACGAGCGCAATGGCCCCTATTGTTACGAGGCCGCGCTCCCAGCGGGAGAGGCCATCGATGAATGCGGGCCCGGCACTGTGATCGCCGCCCGCGTCCGCATGTTGCAGCAGGTCGGTCAGTTCGGGCAATGCCAGAAATGGGATGAAAGCCAGCATCGGAATAACGGCGATATCCTGAAACAGCAGAACCGAAAAGCTGGACTCGCCGCCCTCGCTGCGCATCAGTCCCTTTTCGTTCAGCGTCTGCAGCACGATGGCGGTTGACGACAACGCGAACACCATGCCGATAGCCAGCGCGATCGTCCACGGCTGACCCAGCACCATCGCAATGCCCGTAACGATCGCGCCCGTGATGCCGACCTGCAGCCCGCCAAGGCCGAGTAGCTTGTTGCGCATTTCCCAGAGCATGCGCGGCTCGAGTTCGAGTCCAATCAGGAACAGCATCATAACCACGCCGAATTCAGCGAAATGCTGAATGCTGATGACGTCTACACCGAGTTGCTTGAGCAAAGGACTCAGAGCGATGCCGGCGAGCAAGTAACCGAGCACGGAACCAAGGCCGAGTCGCGATGCGATCGGCACCGCAAACACTCCGGCGATCAGGAACAAGAACGCGAGCAGCAGAATGTCGCCCATTAGCAGGCCTCCTCGTTGACCGGCAGGTCGTCCCAACGCAGGACATCGCGGTCGTCGACGGCATCGAAATCGAAGCGATCGTCACGAACCGCTTCGAGTAAGCGACGATAGCCGTCGGCGTGTGGCTGCACGAGGCCCGCCTCGGGCGCGCGCAACGATGCGTACAGCACATAGGGGGGCGTGAAATGCATGTGGCACAAGCTGGCCGTGCATTCGAGCGGCGTCAGGAATGTGCGGATCGGGTAATGCTGGTAACCCTGGTCTGTATAGGCATCATCAGGACCGGCCGCCGTGATCGCGAGCATCATGCGTTTGCCGCTTAATTTGTCGCCGCCGGAACCATACGCAAAGCCGTGCTCGAGGACGAGGTCCTCCCATTCCTTGATCAGAGACGGCGTGGAGTACCAGAACATCGGAAACTGAAACAGGATCACGTCGTGATCGAGCAGCCGCTGCTGCTCGCGGTCAATGTCTATTTCGAACCGCGGATACTCGGCGTAAAGATCGACAAACGTAATGCCGTCGACTTTCTGTGCCCCGGCCACCATCACCTTGTTGGCTTTCGAGTGCTTGTGACCCGGATGTGCGTAGTAGACCAGCAGCTTTGCCATAGAACCTTCTGACGGGCTAGTACCGATACGAGAATTCGAGGCCGACCTGGCGCGGTCGGCTGGGCCACGCGATGTCGGCGGGCAAGCCGATGAAACGGGAAGCAAAGAACCACTCGATGTATTCCTCGTCGAATACGTTATTCGCAAACAGGCGCGTGCTCCACCTGTCGCTTTCCAGGGCAATGCTCAGGTTGGTCAGATCATAAGACGATTGCGTGTCCGCATTGTCCAGCGTCCAGTATGTCTTGCCACGATGTTCAAAATCCACGCGGCTAACGAGCTGCAGCGCATTCGATAGTGACTTGCTGTACTGCAGGCCGAGGTTCAGCGTCCAGACGGGCGCACCGGGTACATTTTTGCCCTCGATCTCGGACGCGGGAACGAGGACGCCGGCGATGTCTTCGTACTCTGTGATCTCGCTGTCCGTGAAGCCGAATCCGAGATTCAGTTCCAGCGAGTCGCTCGGCATCGCGAACAGTTCGAGTTCACCGCCGAAGATCTTGCTTTTGGGCACATTGATGTTCGCCTGCGTCCCTGTCTGGTCGAACAGAAAGTACTGCTGGTCCGTGTAATCGATGTGGAACAGCGAGAGCCCACCGCGCAGCCGGCCGTCGTATGCAGATCCTTTGAGGCCGATCTCGTAGGAAATCAGAGACTCCTTGTCGAAACCCGGCTCGAAATTACTGCCGGGCGCCAGGTTGTTGAATCCACCTGCCCTGAATCCTTTGCCGATCGTCACATAGCCGAGCAGATTGTCGTCGAAGCTATAGCCCAGACTCAGCTTTGGCTGCAATTCTCTGAATGTCTCGCTGCGGCCTTGTGTTGTGTCTTTGGGTGTCTCAACGTCATAACGAAATGCGACCGTGACTTCGAGAGCGTCGCTCATGTCATAACTGAGATGGCCAAATGCCGCGTAGTTCTCGAGCTCCAGATCCTGTGCCGCTGGCGGCACTGGCGTGCCGAGAAAGGTTGTCGCCAGTGAACGGAACCGATCCTGAGTGAAGAAGTGCGCTCCGGCGACCCAGCGCAGCGTCGACTCCGTGTCGGAAACCACGCGCAGTTCCTGAGCGAAGGTCTGCGACTCGTCGATGACGATGATATCGATCGCCTCGACCAGCGTTTGGTCAAGGTCCTGATCATTGCCCGAATCGACGTCGGTGTACGACGTGATCGACGTCAGCGTGCCCCACCCGAGGTCGTAATCGATCTTTGCCGAGAACTCCCTCGAATCGACGAAAGACACGCCAATGCGATTCGACTGAATCTCGTAGGTCGGATTGCCGAAAAAGATCGGTGGATCGGGCGGGGGCAACGGCAAGACGCCTTCGCTCCCGGGCATGAAATAGCCCGAGCCGCCTTCCTGGTCGAGGAGCTGCGCCTTCAGGTCGATCGAGAGTCTGTCCGTCGGCTTGTAGAGCAGCTGCCCGCGAAACGAGACCGCTTCCTTGAAGTCTACTTCCTCGTTATCCAGATACGCGTTCTTGAGTTGACCCTTGCGATCCTGCAGACGCACAGACGCGCGGTAGAGCAACGTATCGTCGGTGACGGGCCCCGACGCACTCGCCGCAACCGCGAAATCCTGTCCCTCCGCGGCCGATAAACGCAGATTGAATTCAGGGTCGCTGGTCGGCTGCCGCGTCGTGATCAGAACGGCGCCGCCGATTGCGTTGCGACCGTAAAGCGCTCCCTGCGGTCCCCGCAGAACGACGACATTCTCGATATCGAACAGGTCCTGCGTCGTCAGAAGATTGTTGGTTGCGCTGACGCCGTCGATGCGAAACGACACGGGAGGTTGACCGGTGCCGCGATTCTGTCTGACGCCGCGAATCACCAGGGTACTGACGCCGACTTCCTGATCGTCGGAAAAGCGCAGATTCGGCGTGAGCGACGCGACGCGATTGATGCGTTCGATCCGGTGCCGCTCAATATCGTCTACCGTAAAGGCTGTGATGGAATCCGGCACGTCGGACAGATTCTCAGCCCGAAAGCGCGAGGTCACGACGATTTCCTCGAGCGGGCCATCGGCGTCCGCGGCCGTGTCGGCAAGTCCTGGTTGGGGGGCAAATCCTGCAAAGCCCGCGATAATAAGGGGCATGACGAGCGGCGCGCGAACGCTTTCAGTGAACAACAACAGATCCTCTTGAAATAAATTTGCGGTAGTCTACCGAGTCAATCACGTTGACACCATTGCAACCAAAGGGGACCGCAATGACGTATCGCACACCCATCATGCTTCTTCTCGCCGGCATCGCGGTTTTCTGTATTACGCCCCGAAGCACATGGGCAGACACCAGCGAAATTGCCCCGCCCGCGGCAGATGAAACGCTCATCTACGTCATTCGGGAAAGTCGACTTCTCGGTAGAGCGAACGGCTACTGGATTGCCCTCAACGATCAGACTGTCGCGCGTGTCAGAAACAAGAAACACGCCATCGTGCGCGCAAAAGCCGGACTGCTTACGCTGAGTCTTGCCAATTCGGGCTACATTTTTGCCGCGACCACGATCGACAATCGCCCCGGGGAAACGGTCTACCTGAGATGGCGGCTCGGTGATACCGAGTTGACGGAAATTGACGAGTCGGCCGCCAGCAAGCTGCTGAAAAAGTCGAAGCAAATGGATCGCCTTGATGCGCCGCTGCCGAACAAGGAACACATGGCGGTATTGATGAACCTGTCGCGACTCGGATTTGATTTGATGCAGCCCGGCTCACGCCAGCTTGCGCCTGACAATGAGCACGCAGTCATGACGTTTTTCCGGCGCGAGGAAGCTGACGAACTCGACTTTGGCGTCTGGAGTGAGAACGGCTTTGTCGGCACCCTGTCCGCCAACGAGGCGACCAGCATTGCCGTACCGCCAGGCACTCACTTTTTCATGGCCGCCAATCTTGGGACGACGCTACTCAAAGCACAGGTAGAGGCAGGTAAGCGATATTACGTCTGGTTCGACTACGGCAAGATGATGGGCCGCGTTCGCCTGACGCCGATTACACGTGAGCAGTCGAACGACCTGCAGGGGTGGCTCAAGAAAGTCAGCTACGTGGAGCTGAACCCGTCCTCTATGTCACCACGGGTTCGTGGGCGCGAGGAAATCGTGAGCGCTGTCGTACGCTCCGCGGCGGCGGAGGCCAAACGCGGCCAGGCGGACTTTCACCCTATGGGTGCCGAACACGCCTATTGACGCGTCGTCGGGACGGCCCGACTCGTCCGCACAAGCTTTTTGTTGCGAAAACGCCACAATTGAGGCGTGGCCTCTTTATGTTAGGATTTGGACGTTTATTGGCCTAATTCGGGCCGAATCTCGGGGGTTAGACATGATGAGTAACATTATTGCAACACGTCGCACGAAAAGGCCGCTGTGCCTTGCTGCGGCGCTGCCGGCGCTGCTTCTCGCAACCGGCATCACGGCCGCAGCAGAACTCGAAGAAATAACCGTTACGGCAACCAAGCGCGCGTCGACGATTCAGGACGTGCCGTTTTCGATCAACGCTCAGACGCAGCAAGACATTCAGCGCTCAGGCGCCGGCTCGCTCGAGGATCTCGCGAGAAATGTCGCCGGACTGACGATTCAGAATCTCGGCCCCGGCCAGAGTCAGGTCGCGATCCGCGGCGTATCGGCAGGTCAGATCGTTCGCGATCAGCCGGGCGTCAAGGAGCAGGTCGGTGTCTATATGGACGAGTCGGTGATTTCACTGTCCCTGTTCACGCCCGACTTTGATCTGTTCGACCTCAACCGCGTGGAAACGCTGCGCGGTCCGCAGGGCACGCTATTCGGCTCCGGCTCCATCGGCGGCACGATTCGCTATATCACGAATCAGCCGAGCACTGACGCGTTCGAAGGCTCGGTTGAGCTCAACGTCAACTCGATCACCGACGGCGGTACCGGCGGCCACGTCAAGGGCATGGTGAACATTCCGTTGTCGGACACCGCAGCATTGCGCGCGGTCGGTTATACGACCGAGTACGGCGGATTCGTCGATGCCTTCTTCGAGGGCGGCAGCAAGAAGGAAGACGTCGACAGCGGCAACCGCACAGGTGGTCGCGTAGCAGTCACCTTCATGCCGAACGACACGCTGACGATTACGCCGCGCGTCATCTATCAGGAGATCGATACGGATGGTTTTAACCGCTCAGAGGTGTTCAACCTGTTTGCAAATCCGTACACGACGACACGTCCGCCCGTGCAGCTCAAGGAACGTGAGCAGCACTTGCTGCTTCGTGAAGGTTTCGAGGACGAGACACTGCTTGCCGATCTGCTCGTCGAAGCGTCTTTCAGTGCATTCGACCTGACCTTCGCTGGCAGCATTCTGGACCGTGAAATCCTCGTCAGCCGCGACGCAAGTGCACTGACCGGCAGCGTGTCTGTGGATCTCGGCTATCCAGACGCGGGCGTTCTACTGCCGTCCAACCTCCAGGATACGACGGACCTCAAGCAAACGACTTATGAACTGCGCTTTGCCTCCAACAACGTTAGCGGCGTGCAGTGGTTGTTTGGCGCTTTTCTCGCCAACATGGAGCGCGACTACGCCCAGCGATTGCCTACACCTGGCTACGCTGCAGTCACTGATGCGACCCTGGGTGCTGGAACCTCTGCCGCAGTCGCCAACGGTTTTCCGAATCTGGACTCGCCGTATAACGCGGACCTGCCCTACGACATCGATCAGACGGCGGTGTTTGGTGAAGTCACGTTCGATGCGTCCGATACGATTCACGTGACGATTGGCGGCCGCTGGTACGATTTCGAAGAAACGCGCACGTTCACGTCGGGTGGCCTGTTCTCTAATGGCGACGACCGCCTCGACAAGACGTCGTCCGACGGGTTCACACCGCGCATACTCGCAAGCTTCGACGTCAGTGATGATGTCACTATCAACGCTCAGGCGTCGCAGGGCTTCCGCCTCGGCGGCGTCAACGATCCGCTCAACGCCGGGCTCTGTACCCCCGAGGATTTGGAAATCTTCGGCAGCTTCCAGGACTACGATGACGAGAAGCTCTGGAATTACGAGGCCGGCGTCAAGTCGCGCCTTGGCGATGGCGGAGCGACATTCAATGCGGCCGTCTTCTACTCCAAGATCGAAGACCTGCAGGTTACGCTCGACGCCGGTTCGTGTTCTTCGCGTATTTCATTCAACGTTGAAGATGCACATAGCACAGGTGCTGAGTTCGAACTTGTCGGCAGCATCGCTGACAACTTCGAATACTCGGTAGCCGGCAGCTTCGTTCAGTCCGAGTTCGACTCGACCGTAATTGACGCCACCGATGCGATTCTCGGCGGCGTTGAAGACGGTAATCGTCTGGCGTCGGTTCCCGAGTTCCAGATCGCGGCGACCGGCACCTGGTTCTTCCCTCTGCTCGGTGGCGACGGTTACGCGACGGCCAGCGTCCAGCATGTTGGTGACCGCATCACGCAACCGAGCGACCAGATTTCCGGCGCAGGTGATTTTACGTCGGGACTGGCCTTTGGCGGCGCTACCGGCACCGAGGTGACGAGCGTCGACCTCGAGCTCGATCCGTACACGATCATCAATGTCAGCGCTGGTGTCGTGAAAAACGGATGGGAAGCTGTTCTCTATATCAACAATCTGTCCGACGAGAATGCCGACCTGTCCTTTGACCGCGAGCGCGGCGGCCGCGCAAGGTTGTCGTTCCGCACGAATCAGCCGCGCACGCTTGGCGTAACACTGCGTAAGGGTTTCGGCGACTAGTCGAAGCAGCGATTCGGAAGCCCGGCGCTTTGGCGCCGGGCTTTTTTTATGGCGCGCGCACGGCGACAGACTTGATCTGTGCAAATACCTTGTCGCCCTCCCGTAACTGAAGCTCGCGGATCGACCGGCGCGTTACTCGCGCGATGATTCGATCCTCTCCGATCGCGAGCCGTACGAGTGCGGAAGGACCGGCGTCTGACTCAATGGCATCGACTTGCGCCGGTACGATATTAAGAATCGTACTGTTGTCCGGCCGTGTGCGGCACAAGCTAACGTCACTGGCGCGGATTCTCAGCCGCACCGCCGCGCCCTTCTCTCCGGCGTCTCCGGGCACCCAGAGATTGCCTCCCGAACATTGCAACCGCGTCAGATCGTCGGTGTTGTCGTATGACTGTACTGCGCCCTGAATAACCGAGCCGGCTTCTCTGCCAGCCAGAATCGGCAGATCCGTGCGCACGAGCACGGATTGCACGTCACCGTCTGCAACGACACGGCCGCCGTCGATAACCACGAGGTGGTCACACAAGCGGCTGACTTCATCGATGTTGTGACTGACGTAAATGATCGGTACGTCACCCTCAGCGTGCAGCCGATCCAGAAACGGCAATATTTCTTCCTTTCGCTCCTGGTCGAGCGACGCGAGCGGCTCATCCATCAGCACGAAACGCGGCGCGCAGAGCAATGCTCTTGCGATGGCCACCCGCTGCGCCTCGCCGCCCGAGAGTTCGTCGGGTTTGCGGCCGAGGAGCCGTTCGATCCCGAGCAAGCCGATGACGTGATCGATGTCCGGGGCGCCGTTATGCTCACGACGGCGCAAGCCATACTCGATGTTGCGGCGTACATCGAGATGCGCAAATAAGCGCGGCTCCTGAAACACGTAACCGATATCGCGTTCATGCACCGCGCGCCAGGTGTTCGACTCGTCGTCTTGCCAGACATCGCCTGCAACTACGAGCTTTCCGGTCGCGGGCCGCTCGAGTCCCGCAATGCAGCGTAACAACGACGTCTTTCCCGCACCCGACGCGCCGAACACGCCGGTTATGCCGCGCAGCGGCAGATCCAGTTCGACGTCGAGCGAAAACTCGGACCGCTGCAACGCGTAGCGAACATGCACTGTGCTTGCCGGATTCATTGCGTTCGCCATTTTCGGTTGACGAAGAACATCGAGAACAGCGCGATGAATGCAACCACGAGCAGCAGCGCAGACAGCTGATGTGCGGCCTGATAATTGAGAGACTCGACCTGATCGTAGATCGCGATGGAAATCACTCGCGTCTCGCCAGGGATGTTGCCGCCGACCATTAGTACAACACCGAACTCGCCCAGCGTATGGGCAAAGCTCAATACAACGGCGCTTAGATAGCCGCGCACCGAAAGCGGCAGCGCAACCGAGAAAAACGCATCCATTTTGCTGGCGCCCAGGGTCCAGGCGGCTTCGAGATTGCGCTGCCCAAGCGACTCGAATCCAACAACCAGCGGCTGCACGGCAAAAGGAAGGCTATACAAACACGAGGCGACAACCAGACCGGCGAACGAAAACGTCAGTGCGTTGCCGGTCAGTTCCACCCACCAGCTGCCGATCGCGCCACCCGGTCCGAGAACGATCAGCAAATAAAAGCCCATTACGGTTGGCGGCAGCACGATCGGCAGCGCAACCGTGGTTTGCACAAGCGTCTTCCAGCGCGATGACGTCTGCGCCAGCCACCACGCAATGGGTGTGGCGATGATCATGAGCACAATCGTCGTAATTGCTGCCAGTTGAACAGACAGCCATAGCGGCTGGAACAATGTATCGGCATTCATTGCGGAACCGTGTACCCGTGGTCGCTTATTATCTGCCTTGCGACCGGGCCGTGCAGAAAACCGACGAAGCCTGTGGCGGCCTCACTTGATAACGCTCTTAGCAGCAGGATCGCCTGTTGTTCGAGCGGCTCGTGCATCGATGCGGGCACCGGCCATTCGCATGTCGCTGCCGGCAGACGCGCATCGAGCGCCTGGGAGCGTGCGATCAGTCCAAGGCTTGCGTTACCCGAGGCAACGAAATGCAGCGTCTGCGAAATGTTCTCGCCGAAGACGAGTTGCGGCTCGACGACGGACCACAGGCCTGCGCCTACGAGAAACTGTTTCGCAGCGACTCCGTACGGCGCCGTCAACGGATTCGCGATCGCGAGCCGTTTCGAACCGAGCTTCGTCAATTGTTCCATGCAGTCTTTGCCGTCCAGGCCCTCATCGCGTGACCACAGCGTTAGCGCACCCACCGCATAAGTAGAACGCGTGCCCTCAACGCCGAGGCCGGATTCCTCGAGCAAGCGAGGACGCTCCTGATCGGCGGCGAGCAGGACATCGAACGGCGCACCGTTGACGATTTGTGCATAGAGCTTGCCAGTCGACGCCGTCGTGACCCGAACCGAGTGACCGGACGTTTCCTCGAACCGTGCCGCGATCTCCTGCGCTGGCCGTGCGAAATTACTCGCCACCGCAACAGTCAGCAGCTCAGCGCGCACCGCTCCAAACAGGAACAGCGCTGTAACAGGCACAATGAGTAGACGAAGGTACATGGCATCACGATAGCCGCGAACCGGGGCGCCTGTCATCTTCATGGCTCGCTGCGCTGCGCTTTACTTCCGATGACAGGCGCCCCGCCCACGGCCCCCTACAGTGCTTTTCTCCGTCGCCGGTGAGCATGCAACAGCGGTTCGGTGTAGCCATTCGGCTGCTCGCAACCTTTGAACACGAGATCACAGGCCGCTTCGAACGCGATGCTCGCGTCGAAGTCGTCACTCATTCGCCGGTAGTTCGGATCAGCGGCGTTCTGTTCGTCGACGACTCTCGCCATGCGCCTGAACGTTTCCATGACCTGCTCTTCGTTCGTGACTCCATGCAGTAGCCAGTTCGCAATATGCTGACTCGCAATGCGCAGCGTCGCGCGGTCTTCCATGAGCCCGACATCGCTGATGTCCGGGACCTTCGAGCAGCCGACGCCCTGATCGATCCAGCGCACGACGTAGCCCAGAATCCCCTGCGCGTTGTTGTCGAGTTCATCCTGAATCGTTTTCTCGTCGAGCAATGCGGGGTCGCCGAGCGGCGGTGTCAGAATATCGTCGAGGCTTGCGAGCTCCCTCGAGGCCAGAGCTTTTTGCACTTGCCGGACATTGACAGCGTGATAGTGCATCGCGTGTAACGTTGCTGCCGTTGGCGACGGCACCCAGGCGCAGTTCGCGCCGGCTTCCGGATGCGCCTGTTTGCTTTCCATCATCTGCTTCATCTCGTCGGGCTTCGGCCACATGCCCTTACCGATCTGTGCCCGGCCCGGGAGACCGCAGCGAATGCCGACGTCGACATTCCAGTCTTCGTAGGCGTTGATCCACGGCTGAACCTTGATCGTTTCCTTGGGCAACACCGGGCCCGCCTGCATGCTCGTGTGAATTTCGTCACCTGTGCGATCAAGAAACCCGGTATTGATAAAGACGAGCCGGTCTTTGACAGCGCGAATGCACTCCTGCAGATTCACGGTCGTGCGGCGCTCCTCATCCATCACGCCAACCTTGAGCGTGTTTTTCTCGAGTCCCAGCAGTTCTTCGACACGGCCGAACAACGTATTCGTGAACGCGGCTTCCTCTGGCCCGTGCATCTTCGGCTTTACGATGTAGACGCTGTTGCTGCGGCTGTTTGGCAGTCGCTCGGACTGTTTCGAGTTCGCCATCACACAAGCAGACGTAACGACGGCGTCAAGCAGTCCTTCGAACACTTCGTTTCCATCTTTGTCGAGGACCGCGTCGGTCGTCATCAAGTGGCCGACATTGCGCACGAGCATCAGGCTTCTGCCTGGCAATTTGAGCTCACCACCGTTGCTTGCCGTGAACTCGCGGTCTGCATTGAGCTGCCGCGTCATCTCGCGGCCGCCTTTGTCGAAGCTCGCCTCGAGCGTGCCGCGCATCAGGCCCAGCCAGTTTCTGTAAACACCGACTTTGTCGTCGGCGTCGACGGCTGCCACCGAGTCCTCGCAGTCCTGGATCGTCGTGATAGCCGACTCGAGTACGACGTCACTGACGTTGCCCGGCGCGCCTTTGCCCACGGCATGTTCCGGGTCTGTCTGAATCTCTATGTGGAGTTCGTTGTTGCGAAAGACGTAAGAGCGGCGGCTGCCTTTCTCGCCGAAGCCCACGAATTTTTCCGGATTACCCAGGCCCGTGCTCGTCCCATCGGCCATTGTCGCGATACACGCCGCAATATCCGCGGAGCGGTCGACGGAATAGGCGCTCACGTCAGCGTGACTCCCTGATGCCAGCGGAATTGTTCGATCAAGGAACATCGGTCGCGTAGCGGATGACCGCATCGCCGCGCGTAGGGTTATACGACGCACCGCGCTCCTGACCGCCGTCCTCGGCAATCACGTCGGTGCCGTAGAGCGCGTCGTACAGGCTGCCCCACCGCGCATTGGCCGCGTTCAGGGCGAAGCGGGCGTTGCTGACCGGCACGACGAGCTGCGGGCCGGCGATCGACGCTATCTCGGGATCAACGCCCGTGGTCGCTATCTGAAACGCTTCGCCGGGTTCCTGCAGATAGCCGATTTCCTTGAGGAAAGCCGTGTATTTTTCATGGTCCCACGGTGCATCGCCCTGCGCTTTGTGCCAGCCGTCGATTCTCTCCTGCAGGTCATCGCGTTTCTGCAGCAGTACACGATTTGTCGGTGTGAGATCGGCGATCAAAGACTCGAGGCCGCGCCAGAAGTCCCGCTTGTCAAATCCGATCGCGGGCAATAATTCCTCTTCGACAAATCGACAGAAAGCAGGATCCACGCTCAGGCCACCGATCATCATCCGGTTGCTCGCGGTCCTGGTCTCCGGTGACCGTCTTTGGCATCGTCAATCTCCAGGCTCTTCGAGTGAAAGGCTGCTGACAGTATCAGTTACGTGTTGGCCGTCAAGCATCCCGCCGATAGTCAGCCAGCCGCGTTGGAACGGCACGAGCCCGCGGTGGTCCATCGTCGCGGGCCCGTCGAAGCCGACCTTCTGCCAGGAACCGTCCTCGAGCCTGAACATAAACGCGCCGGCCGCGGGCGACGCAGCTTTGCCGTCATAGCCGATACCGTCAAAGTTGTACGGATTCTCGCTGCCGCCGACGAACAATACGGCGCCGTGTTCGGTACTTCCCGTTGCGGCCATTCGATAGCGCGGCATGCCGGGATGAGGCTCCAGCCTGCGCCAATCGATGCTGCGGCTCTCATCTTTGTCGATAACACCTGCAAGACACTCATTGTTCGCGACGAAGGCCCGCTTGCGGCCGGTCTGCGGCTCAATGGCGACCCCGTCACAGTAGACGATCGTGCTGCCGACGATCCCGCCCGCGTGTCCGAATACGGCACGGCCAGGAGTCGGCGTTGCCTGAGCCCAGCTGTCCGTCTGTGTGTCGTAACGCTGCACGAGATTGACGTTGCCAAAGTCGTGCCAACCGCTGATCAGGTAGATGTAGCGGTCCTCGTAGCTGACAGCGACCGCATCGTCGACAGGGACCGGCATCGGCTGACGCTCCTCGAATTCGCCACTTAGCGGATCGAAAGCGTGAACCCAGCGCGTCGAGACCTCGGACCCGTCGTCAGCAACAGTGTAACCGCCGAAGACGAAAGCTTGCTTGCCGACTGCAACCGCTACCGCCGCGATCCGGCCCACACCACCGGGCACCGGCGATACTTCTTTCCATTGCATCTCGCGGCTGTCGAGCACGAAGGTCCGTGCGTGCGTATCCTCATACGACTTGCCCTCGCCGAGCCCTGCAAAACTGATCACGAACTCCCGGCCTTGTGCCGTCACCGACACAACCGCATTATTTGTCACGGGCACGGGCAATGGCGGCATCGACGCCGTGCGGGTCATCCGAAGCTTGTTCATGTCGAGAAGGATCGCAACGGCCAGAATGAACAAAAGCGTTATCGCCAGGTTTCTCAATTCGGACAGAACTCCGATGGGTTGGTGGATAACCGATCATAGCCGACAAAGCCGAAACCTTTAATCCATGGATAATGGGATAATTCGTGTCGACGCGGTTGACCGCACAGACGCGTATCTGAATCAGGGCTAGCATTGGAAGCAACACGATGGCACAACTGCAAGTAAACGGCCTGCAGATCGAATACGACACGTTCGGAGAGCCGAGCGCCGATCCGATATTGCTGATCATGGGTCTCGGCACGCAAATGACGGCCTGGTCGCCGGATTTCTGCAACGCACTCGTGGCGAATGGCCACTACGTGATTCGCTTCGATAACCGTGACATCGGTTTGTCGACGAAGTTTGACGGCGCCAAATCGCCGAGTAAGTTGCGTTACGTCTTGAACCATTTTCTGCGCACTCCACTGCACGTACCCTACTCGCTCGAGGACATGGCGTCGGATGCCGCGGGCGTGCTCGCTGCACTCGACATCGAATCTGCGCACGTGGTCGGTGCGTCGATGGGCGGCATGATCGCCCAGCTCATGGCGGTCAACCATCCCGAACGAGTGAAAACACTGACCTCGATAATGTCCAGCAGCGGCGATCCGAATCTGCCGAGGGCGCGTCCTGACGTCGTGAAACACGTGTTCACGAGCCGGCCGAACAAGGGCGACGCGAACGCGATGCTCAAGCATCTGACCAGGTCGGCACAGCTGATCAGCAGCCCGGCTTATCCGCGTAGCGACGAGGAATGGCATGCACTGATTACGGCGGCGGTGCAGCGCAGTTTCTATCCGATGGGCTTTGTGCGTCAGATGGCGGCAATTATCGCGGACGGCAGCCGCGTAGAGCGGCTAAGGAAGATCGATAAACCGACCCTCGTCATCCACGGCAGTGCCGACCCGCTGGTGCCGGTCGAGGGCGGGATCGATACGGCCCGGCATATAAAGGGCGCGAGGCTAGAAATAATCGAGGGGATGGGCCACGATATCCCCCCGCAACTCGTGGACAATCTCACCTCGATGATCGCAGCTCATGCAAAGAATTAGCTTATTGGCCGACAATCCCGAGCGAACACTCACCGCCGATCTGTGCGACGAATACGAGGATGCGCAGGTCATTACGGGACCATTCATCAATTACGGTAATCGCCGTGCATGCATTGGTCCGGTGGAGGTCATCTCGACGCAGGACGACAATTCGCTCGTGTCAGCAACGCTCAAAGAGCCCGGTGATGATCGTATCCTGATCGTGGACAACGCCGGTTCGACACGTTGCGCCATGGTCGGTGGCGACCTGGCTAACGCCGCCCACGAGAACGGCTGGCAGGGCATCATCGTGAACGGGGCAATTCGCGATGTTGTGGAATTGCGGGAGGTTCCCATCGCGATATTCGCCCTGGCCACCTGTCCCCGTAAGAGCGAGAAAAGGGGGCTGGGGGTTCGCGGCGAGCCGATCGATCTTGCGGGCACGCCAGTTCAACGGGGCGATATTGCTGCTGCCGATCCGGACGGCGTCATTATCATTGACGCCTCGATCTTCAACGAGGCTTAGCTCGACGTAGAGATGTTCGCAGCGTCTTCCGGAAATCCTGGGTGTCACACAAGAGACATCGTCAGGGCTTGAGCCGACTCCCAATGAACTTACGGAATTTTTCGCCGTACGGGGGCCGTGCAATGCTCAGAAGGTCAGCCGACACCTGGGTGTAGACCGCTTTCTTGTGACTGAACTCCATGAAGCCATCCTTGCCATGATACGCGCCCGTTCCGGAAGGCCCGACGCCGCCGAAGGGAAGGTCTTCCTGCGTGACGTGGAATATGACGTCGTTGACAGTCACACCGCCGGATGTCGTATTGTTCAATACATAGTCACGTTCGTCTTTGTCCGCACCGAAATAATAGAGTCCGAGCGGTCGCGGATGCGTATTGATGTACGTCACGGCGTCTTTTACGCTGGCATAGTTCTTGATCGGCAGAATCGGGCCGAAGATCTCATCCTGCATAACAAGCATGTCGTCTGTCGCACCGACGATGATGCACGGGGCCATCTTGTGATGAGACTGCTGCGAGAAATCTTCGCCGTGCGGATTTATCTCGATGATGTCGGCACCTTTGGCCCGGGCATCTTCGATATACGAATTGAGGCGATCGAAATGGCGCTGGTTGATGACCGATGTACAGTCGTCATTCTCCTTGAGGCCGCTCGGATACATGGTCGCGACTGCGCTCTTCGCGGCTTCGACGAAGTCAGCGGTTTTCCCTTCTGGTAACAAGACGTAATCCGGCGCCAGGCAGATCTGCCCGGCGTTCAGGGCCTTGCCCGACATGATGCGTACTGCCGCTTTTTGCAGGTCGGCCGATTCGCCAATAATCACGGGCGACTTGCCACCGAGCTCCAGGGTCACGGGCACGAGATTATCTGCCGCGGCGCGCATCACGTGATAAGCGATCGAGGTTCCGCCGGTGAACACGAGGTGGTCGAACGGCAGCGCGGAGAACGCTGCGCCGGCTTCGGCTCCGCCCGTAACAACCGCAATTTCCTCTTCGGCGTAGTACTCGGCGATCAATTTAGCCATCAGTTCCGACGTGTTTTCGGTGAATTCCGATGGCTTGATCATGGCGCGGTTGCCTGCCGCAAGGACACCCGCCAGCGGCGTAAAGGTCAGGTTCACCGGGAAGTTCCACGGGCTGATAATGCCGACCACACCTTTTGGCTGGTAGTGGACGGCCGCCCTGGCACCGAAGATGCCAAGCGGAAACTGGGCCGAGCGTTTGTCAGGCCGCATCCAGGCACGCAGGTGCTTTTTCGCGTACTTCAGCGCGTCGATCGAGCTGCTGATATCGGCGAACGTCGACTCATCTTTCGAGCGATGCCCGAAATCGGCAGACATCGCGTCGCAAAGTGCTTCGCGGTGCGTAAATAACAGATCGATCGACTTGTCCAGCCACTCGATCCGTTTCTCCGCCGACGGTATGCCGTCTCGAACACTCGCTGCTTTTTGTATAGCAAGCGTCGTTTCCAGTTTTTTGGGATTCTCGAAAGTCATTTCTCTTCTTCCAGTTCGTTGTGAAGTTGCCGGCCCTCCGGCGATTCGCTCGTTGGCGACTCGATGGAAGGCGACTTGCGCCCCGTGATTTCTCGATAATGCACCATCGACTGCCTGATGGCTTGTTCCTGAGTGGGATATGGCCGCGCAAAAGCGGTCGTCAAGTACTTTCGCATACCGTCCTGCAATCCCCGCGAGTGCAGGAACGAGCAGAAGCCATTATCATATCGGCCGCTCCTTCGATCTCTCCGCCGACGTAGCTCAGCGGCAGTGCAAATCATTGCAGGCGTCACACAGATGATACGCATCATTAAAACAACTGTGCCAATATGACGGATTGGCATCCGTCGGATCGTTCATACATCTAATCAAAGGAATCAAGCCATGAATCTAGGAGTCACTGATCGTCTGCGCCCGCTGCTCGACGCAGTGAAGGCCTTTATCGACGAACGAGTACTTCCTGTCGACGAGGAGTATCTTGCCGAAATCAACAACGGCGATCGCTGGTCCCTGAACGACCGGCAGACAGAAATACTGAGTGGCCTGCAAAACGCGGCCCGTGAACAGGGCCTGTGGAATTTCTGGCTCACCGACAGCGAGCAAGGTTACGGCCTGACAACCGTCGAGTACGCGTACCTCGCTGAGGAAACCGGCCGGGCCTATCTTGCTGCAGAGGCATTCAACTGCAGCGCACCCGACACTGGCAACATGGAAGTGCTCGAGCGCTATGGTACTGAGGAACAGAAGAAACAGTGGCTCGAGCCGCTGCTCGAAGCCGAAATACGTTCTGCCTATGCGATGACAGAACCCGACGTGGCATCGTCCGATGCGACCAACATTTCGACATCTGCAGTGCTCGAGAACGGTGAATGGCTAATCAACGGCGAGAAAACCTATATCTCGGGCGCCGGCGACGCGCGATGCAAAATTATGATCTGCATGGTGAAGTCGAACCCGGAAAACGGCCGTCACCAGCAGCATTCGCAAATCCTGATTCCGATGGATACACCCGGTGTCGAAGTCGTCCGGCCAATGAACGTATTTGGCGACGACGACGCGCCGCATGGACACATGCACATTCGGCTCAACGACGTACGCGTACCGGAAGCCAATATGATTCTCGGCCCGGGGCGTGGTTTCGAGATCGCCCAGGGCCGGCTTGGGCCCGGCCGGATTCACCACTGCATGCGCGTCATCGGCGCAGCCGAGAAGGCTCTGCAGCTGATGTGCGCTCGCTCCGTCTCGCGCACGGCTTTCGGCCGGCCGCTGGCAAAGCTCGGTGGCAACTACGACAAGATTGCCCACGCGCGCACCAATATCGACATGGCGCGACTGCTGACGCTGCAGACCGCCCACGTCATCGATACCCAGGGCGTACAGGAGGCGCAGGTCTGGATCTCGAAGATCAAGGCGGCGGTGCCGAACATTGCGCTCGACGTGATCGACGACGCCATACAAATGCACGGCGCCGCCGGCATATCGCAGGACTTTCCGCTCGCGAGCATGTATACGAATGCCCGCACATTGCGTTTCGCCGATGGCCCCGACGAGGTGCACCGCATGGTCGTCGCACGCAACGAGTTACGCCCATACGTCAAGGCAACGCAGTAATGGCGAAAAGGCAAGAACAATGACAGAAACCATCAAAGCCGAAGAACTTCCCGGCCTAGTCGGCAGGGAACTGGAACCGTCACCCTGGATCGAGATCACCCAGGAACGCGTCAATCAGTTCGCCGAGGCGACGAACGATTTTCAGTTCATTCATGTTGACCCGGAGAAAGCCGCGCAGACGCCTTTCGGCGGTCCGATCGCTCACGGTTTCCTGTCGCTGTCGCTGCTGTCCTATCTCAATGCGCAAAATGCGATTGTTCCGGAGAACATGGTCATGGGCATCAACTATGGCTCCGACAAGGTGCGCTACCTGATGCCGGTACGGGTTGGCAAACGGATCCGTTCGAAACAAAAGGTACTCGAGGTAAGCGAAAAGAACCCGGGCCAGTGGCTGATCAAGAGCGCCGTTACGGTAGAAATCGAAGGTGAGGAAACGCCGGCATTGGTTGCCGAGATACTGTCAATGATGGTTGTTGCTTAACACGACAAAATTAAAGGAAGAGGCGAAGAAATGAGTATCAGACTTGATGGCCAGGTAGCCATCGTTACAGGTGCCGGCCAGGGACTCGGCCGGTGTCACGCACTCGCATTGGCTGAACGCGGCGCCAAGGTCGTCGTCAACGATCTGGCCGCCGAGAGCGGACGATCCGAAAACGCCGACGCGGTAGTCGCCGAGATCAAAGCAAGCCGGTGGCGAGGCATTGAGCCACGGCGCAAACGTTGCTAACGCCGACCAGGTTAACGACATGGTCGCAAAAACGATGGCTAAGTGGGGGCGTGTCGATATCCTGATCAACAACGCCGGCATCCTGCGCGACAAGACGTTTCTCAAGATGCCGATCGAGGATTTCCGCCTCGTTGTCGAGGTGCATTTGATGGGGACCGCGAACTGCACCAAGGCTGTGTGGGAAATCATGCGCGAACAGAATTACGGGCGCATCGTTTTCACGACATCGAGCTCGGGTTTGTATGGCAACTTCGGTCAGTCCAACTACGGTGCAGCCAAGATGGCGATGGTCGGCCTGATGAATACGCTGCATCTCGAAGGCGCCAAGAGCAACATCCGCGTCAACTGTCTGGCGCCTACTGCAGGGACTGCAATGACCGAGGGCCTGATCCCCGAACCCGTTTTCAAACTACTGTCACCCGAGGTAGTCAGCCCGGCGATTGTATTTCTTGCCGGACCCGATGCGCCCAGCCGCAAGGTTCTCGGCGCCGGTGGCGGCAGCTTCGCCGTGTTCAAGGGTTTTGAGACCGTCGGCGTGAGTCTGCTCCCGGACAACGTTTCGCCCGAGGGCATCGCGGCGGCGTGGGAATCGATAGACAACGAAGCGGGTATGCAGGAATTCACGGGCGGATTCGAGCAAACCGGTAAGTTCGCAAAACAAGGCGCCGAGAAGCTCGGCCTCGATCTGGCGGGATAGGTCAGCAAAGGAAAAAGTCATGAGAGAAGCAGTAATCGTATCGACAGCACGCACTCCGATCGGCAAGGCCTATCGCGGTGCGTTCAACAACACCGAAGCGCCGACACTCGGCGGACATGCGGTCAAACACGCCGTCGAGCGCGCCGGCCTCGATCCAGCCGAAGTCGAAGATGTCATGATGGGTTGCGCGTTGCCGCAAGGTACGCAAGGGCAAAACATCGGCAGACAGATTGCGCTTGCAGCAGGACTGCCGGTCACAACGGCCGGCATGACCGTCGACCGTCAGTGCTCGTCGGGCATGATGGCGATTGCGCTGGCCGCAAAGACCGTTGTTTGTGACAACGTCGATATCATGGTCGGCGGCGGCCTCGAGTCGGTCAGCCTTGTGCAGAACGAGCACATGAATATGTACCGGGTACCCGATCCGCGACTCATCAAGATGCATGAGCATATTCATATGCCGATGATAGACACGGCCGAAGTCGTCGCGAAGCGCTACAACGTCAGTCGCGAGGCGCAGGATGAGTATGCGCTCCAGAGCCAGCAGCGAACCGCCGCGGGACAGGAGGCCGGGCATTTCGACGACGAGATCGTGCCGCTACCCTCGAACAAGGGCGTAATGAACAAAGAGACGAAAGAGATCACGTTCGAAGACGTCGTCCTCGAGAAAGACGAAGGCAACCGGCCTTCAACGACTCTCGAAGGTCTCGCCGGACTGAATCCTGTTCGCGAAAACGGGTTCATCACGGCGGGCAACGCCAGCCAGTTGTCCGACGGCGCCTCGGCGTCCGTCGTCATGGAAGCCAGCGTTGCCCAGAAGCGCGGACTCGACCCGATGGGTATCTATCGCGGCACAGCGGTCGCGGGTTGCGAACCCGACGAGATGGGTATCGGTCCCGTGTTTGCCGTACCAAGACTGCTCGAGCGCAACGGCCTGAAGATGGAAGACATCGATTTGTGGGAGCTGAACGAGGCTTTCGCCGTGCAGGTGCTCTACTGCCGTGACACGTTGGGCATTCCGGACGACATCCTCAATGTTGACGGTGGTGCGATTGCGATCGGCCATCCTTACGGCATGTCAGGCGCCCGTATGGTCGGCCACGCCTTGATCGCGGGCAAGCGCCGCGGTGCGAAATACGTCGTCTGCACAATGTGTATCGGTGGCGGCCAGGGAGCAGCGTCGCTATTCGAGGTCGCGTGATGCGTGCGCTGGTCTGCAGGGAATACGGCCCACCCGAGTCGCTCGTCATCGAAGAGCACGACGACCCGGTGCCGGGCCAAAGCCAGGTCCTCGTCGATATCGAGGCGGCGGGCATCAACTTCCCGGACGTGCTCGTTATTGCCGGCAAGTATCAGGTGAAGATCCCAACACCGTTCGTTCCGGGCAACGAAGCGGCTGGCGTGGTTTCGGCGGTGGGTACCGGCGTCACTCAGTTCGCTGTTGGTGACAAAGTCATTATCAATACCACCTGTGGTGCGTTCGCGGAGAAGTGCGTCGCGGACGTGCACGCGACGGCGCCATTGCCCGAAGACCTGAGCTTCGAGCAGGGAGCGGGTTTCTCGGTCACGTATGGCACGAGTTATCACGCGCTAAAGCAAAGCGCGAACCTGCAGCCCGGCGAAACGGTGCTCGTCCTTGGCGCAGCGGGCGGTGTCGGCATAACCGCCGTCGAAATCGCCAAGGCGATGGGTGCACGCGTAATCGCCGCGGCAAGCAGTGTGGAGAAACTCGAGTTTGCCAGGTCGGCCGGGGCGGACGAGTTGATCAATTACTCCGAAGTGCCGCTCAAGGAGACCGTCAAGGAACTCACGAGTGGTAACGGTGCCGATGTCGTCTACGACCCTGTCGGCGGTGAACTCGCGGATCAGGCGTTTCGCGCCACAGCCTGGCACGGCCGCTACCTGGTCATTGGTTTTGCCTCAGGTGATATTCCAAAGTTCCCGGCAAACATTGCGCTTCTGAAAGAAGCCAGCATCATCGGTGTGTGGTGGGGAACCTGGGCGACGAAAAACCCGAAGCTACAGATTCGGAACATGCAGGAAATAGCGCAGCTGATCATGGAAGGTGTGCTGACACCGCGGGTTACCGAGTCTTACTCTCTCGACGATTACGGTGACGCATTCAAAGCGATTACCGAGCGACGCGCACGCGGCAAGGTCACACTGCGAATGAGCTGAGTATTGTCAGTCCGGATATTCTGCCGGCTAAAAAGCTGCTCAACCAGCACCTGATCGAACGCGGTCGAATCGGCAGCGGACGGTCACGCCGCGCTGTAAAACGACTGCCGATAAGGACCGATTCAAGATCTGTGCCGCGCGTGTTGCCACATATGGTCGCGACTGCGTAAGCGCTCGGTTCAACCGCGCCAGATGTCTTGATCAAAACCCGCAAATTCGCGAAATGGAGCGAGAAAGACCGGCGTCAAATTTCCTCATATGCGACGAAAAAACCACCTTAGGTAAATGAAGGGCACGCCGGACGATCAGGGGTGATCTGACGTTTGGCGGCATCTATACTCCTTCGCGAAATAATACGAACGCAAGACTTTTTCGTTCGTTTGTCCGCCGCCTGGGAGGGAGATATGTCGGCAGATGAGGATTCGGTCGGCCTTAGTCAGTCGCTTGTTGGCACGGCCACGATGCGCATCGCAGGGCTCCACAAAATAGACAGTTTTTATACGCCGCTCGAAGAGCGTTTCGAGCGCATCACCCGTCTTGGCAAGAACGTCCTGGGCGTTCGCGCTGCCAGCGTCACACTGATCGCAGAGGAGATACTGTGGTTCAAGTCTGTCGTTGGTTGGCGCGAGACGGAATTACCGCTAAAAGACAGTCTCCAGCAGCCGATGCTGGATAGCGGCGAGCCGTTGATCGTGCCGGACACGCACGAGGACTTGCGCTACGCGAAATTGCCGCTGGTTACCGGGAAACCGAAGTTTCGGTTTTATGCGGGCTATCCGCTAAGGGACGCCGACGGCCAGATCATAGGCTCCTTCTGCGCCTATGACACCAAGCCGAAAAAGACCGTCAACGGCTTGGGCGAGATGTTGTCAGACCTGGGACATCTGGCCGAACGTGAATTGCTGACTACCGATTTGTGGAACGCGCAGACGCAGCTCGTTGGCAAACTGGATACCGCAAGACGCCAGGCACTGCTGGACCCACTGACGCGGGTTTGGAACCGCCGGGGGGGCATGGAACTGCTAGAAATGGTGCTGCAGGAATCTGTCGCGAGCCGCGAGCAGTTTGCGGTCTGCCTGGTGGACATTGATCACTTCAAAGCGATCAATGATCAGCACGGCCATGCGATCGGCGACCAGGCCCTGAGAAAAATTGCCGCCAGCATTACCGCATCGATTCGGCCCGAAGATATGGTGTCGCGGTACGGTGGCGATGAATTTCTGGTGATATTGCGCGATGCGACACCGAGCGTATGCAAGATGGTCGGGGAACGAATTTGCAGCAAGATCGAGGAAACCCGTGTTCGCACCGATGACGGCGGCGTGGCTGTGACGGTCAGCCTCGGTATGGCCGTCAATGACCCCAATGATGGCGCAACGGCTGCACAGATCATCGATCGGGCGGACAAAGCGCTGTACCAGACCAAGGACCGTGGGCGTAACGGCGCGACTGTCTGGACGGACGACCCTGGCTAGGACCGGGCCCGAAGCGGACCCGTGTCCCCGCGACTACATCACCCGGGTGCGACGCCTGCGTAGCCCTTGTTGATAAGCAGGTGCACCCAGATGCTGAGTGCAAATCCCGCGGCAATCGCCGGCGTCCACTTGAGATGTGAAAAGAACGTGTACCTGCCCCGCGCTTGGCCCATCAACGCTACACCTGCGGCAGATCCTATGGAAAGAAGGCTGCCACCGACGCCTGCGGTTAGCGTTACGAGCAGCCACTGCGTCAGATCCATGTCGGGATTCATTTGCAGAACCGCAACCATGACCGGAATGTTGTCCACTATCGACGACGCAACCCCAACCAACACGTTGGCGGTCGTGGCCCCGAGCTCCGTGTAAGCGTAGTGAGAAAGGTGATCGAGGTAACCGATAAACCCAAGGCCGCCAACGCACATGATGACACCGAAGAAAAAGAGCAGAGTGTCCCACTCAGCTCGTGCTATTTCTCTGAACCCGTCGAATGCACTGACTTCTCCTGCATGACCGTATTGGCTTTGCATTGCCGGGCGTCGACAACGTGAGTGCGGCGCAGATAGTAGCCATAGAATTGCAGATAGGCGAGCCCTGTCATCATGCCAAGAAACGGTGGGAGGTGAAGAAAATTGTGAAAGGCAACCGCCGTCGCAATGGTACAGCCGAACAGAAACATGATTGGCTTGGCGCCGCGCTTCATCGTGACGATTTCACCATCAACCTGCGGGTGTTCCTTTGGTACGGCAAACGCCATGACCGCAGCCGGCACGAGGTAATTGACAGCCGATGGGACGAACAGCGCGAAGAATGTCTGGAAATCCACCAAGGCCGCTTTGCCAGACCATTAGCGTCGTAATATCACCAAATGGACTGAATGCGCCACCTGCGTTTGCTGCCACGACAATATTGACGCAACCAATGCTGACGAATTTGGGACTGTCTTTGCCGACCGCCAACAGCACGGCGCACATCACCAGCGCAGTCGTGAGATTGTCGATGACAGGCGAAAGAAAAAAGGCCATGTGCCGGTGATCCAGAACAGCTTCTGGTAGCTGAATTGGCGGCGGACCAGCCAGCTCCTCAGTGCACTGAAGATACGACGCTCACTCATCGAATTAACGTAGGTCATCGCTGTGAGCAGAAATAGAAACAACTCGGCAAACTCGGTCAGGAAATGTCGAACGGCAACCTCGAGCTGCATGCGGTATGGACTCTGTAGCATATTGATAGCGCGATGATCGCCCAGATTATTCCGGCCGCTAACATCACCGGCTTGGACTTTCTGAGGTGCGTAAACTCCTCGACGATCACGAAGCCGTAGGCCAGGACGAATATCAGCAGGGCCACAGATCCAACCCAATGGTTTGTGAGATCCAGAGTAAGTTCGGTCTGCTCCGCGCGACTGACGAGCGGGACCAGTCCAAACGCGACGACAGCGAGGCGAACGAAAA
Source organism: uncultured Gammaproteobacteria bacterium (assembly GCA_963711285.1). Classification (GTDB taxonomy): domain Bacteria; phylum Pseudomonadota; class Gammaproteobacteria; order Steroidobacterales; family Woeseiaceae; genus UBA1847. The sequence continues at coordinate 865,957 of CAVQDJ010000013.1, forward strand.
TCTTGGTCACCGAGCTCCCCAGATAGAAAAATAATTATTGGCGGCGGGTCGATTTTATCCTATTTACAGACGGCGTGAGCCCTGCTATCGCTTGGATTCCGCGCGGCATGCAAATCGATTATCTCGGCAAGTCTGCGCAGGTTCCCTGAGCCGTCAGCCTTGCTGTTCGGCGAGTCGGCGCCTGAATTTACGCATGCCGCCGATCCAGCGATCGTAGTCACCGGCCTTGCGCTTAAAATAGTCTACGACCTCCGGGTGCGGAACGATCAGGAATTGCCCATTCGCAACCCCGTCGATAACGCAGTCCGCGACCTGCTCCGGCGTCATGATGCCGTCGACGTCGGCTCCGCCGAAGACATTCTCTTCGGCGCCTGGACCTACCGCAAGGTCGAGCATGCGGGTCGCAACCGCTTGCGGGCAAACCATTGAAACCTTGATGCCTTCATCGCCGTGTCTGATTGCGAGCGCTTCGGCAAACCCGACCGCGGCGTGCTTGGTGACCGAATACGCTGCATCGCCGATGGACGACAAGATGCCAGCGGCCGACGCCGTATTGACGAGATAACCTCCACCGCGTTCGATCATTCGTGGTACGAGTACTCGCGCCGCATAGACATGCGCCATCACGTTTACGCGCCAGGACACATCCCAACGATCACCGACCGGTGCCAGGATCCCGTCGGCCGACGCCGAACCTGACTTGCCATCACCGAAAACGACGCCAGCGTTCGAGAAGAACATGTCGATAGGACCGACACTCTTCTCGACCTCGTCGATCATTGCGGTGATGCTTGCTTCATCACCGACATCAACGTTGACCGCGACGCCGTCTGTCGCGTCAGCGACAAGTTTCGCGGCGCTGTCGTCAAGATCGGCAACGACGACTTTGACGCCGTCTCGAGCCAGTCGCTCGCACAGCGCTTTGCCAATTCCGTGGCCACCACCCGTGACGACCGCGATGTTTGCGTCGGGAATCATTTGCAGCCCCTAGTCGACGTCTGCCAGCTGCACGATCTGCTTGCCCGTGTTCTTGCCCTTTAACATGTCGATGAATGCCTGAGGCGCGCTTTCGATTCCCTCGGCGATTGTTTCACGATAGTTGAGCTTGCCTTCCTTCAACCAGCCGATAGCCTTCTTGACATACTCGTCGCACCATTTCGGATGATCGCTAACGATGAAGCCGCGAATCGTGAGACGCCGGCCGATTATGAGCATCATTCCCTTCGGTCCGGGCTGCGGATCTTCCATATTGTAATCCGAGATCATGCCGCAGAGCGCGATGCGACCGTAGTCGCGCATGTTCCAGAGCACTGCTTCGAAAATATCGCCGCCGACGTTTTCGAACAGCACGTCGACGCCCTTGGGACAGGCTTCCTGAACACTTTCGGTTAGCGACTCACTCGTCTTGTAATTGAACCCGGCGTTGTAGCCGAAGTCCGATTTCAGCAAAGCCACTTTTTCATCGGAGCCCGCACTGCCGGCAACGCGGCAGCCGTGTATTTTCGCCAGTTGCCCGACGACGCTGCCTACCGCGCCGGACGCGGCCGTCACAAATACGGTGTCGCCTTTTTTCGCCTCTGCAATTTTCATCAGACCGACGTAAGCGGTCATGCCCGGCATACCGAGAATGCCGAGATGGTAGGACAGCGGTGCCGGACCGGACCTGACCTGTCGCACCAGGCGGCCATCGGTGACCGAGTAATTCTCCCAGCCGAGCATGCCCGTCACGAGGTCGCCTTCTTTCAAGCCGTCATACTTGCTTTCCACAACCTGGCTCACGACACCGGCCTGCAGAACCTCACCAATCTGGAACGGCGGGATGTAGGATCGGACATCGTTCATCCGCCCGCGCATATACGGATCGACCGACATGAAAATGTTGCGCACGAGCACCTCTCCGTCGGCGGGCTTGGCGACAGCCTCCTCGGTGACGCTGAAATTTTCTGGTGCAACCCAGCCCGAAGGCCGGCTCGCGAGGCGAATTTGTTTGTTGACTGCTTGTGTCACTAGTTTGGCTCCAGTGGCGATGGCCTGTCCGGCACATCGTGGGTGACTGATAGGCAGCTTCCACGGTTGCGTCCGGTGCTGCGCGAGTAACATACTGTAGGCTGAGGAGGTGGTCCAATGAAACGATACATCGTATCGCTTTTTGTGTTGTTGATGCTGGCCGGCTGTGGTCCCAGAACCGCTGGCGAGCCGACGCTGACTGAACCTTACACGGAAGAGATTACGACGACCGAAACCGCCTGGCTCACCGGAAAACTGGCATACGAAGAGGTTTGCGCCGGCTGCCACGAAGAGGGGCTCGACGGTGCACCGAGGACCGGAGACCGCGACGCCTGGGACCAACGATCCTGGCTGTGGGAGGCCGTCCTGTTCGAGCACGCCAGAAGCGGCTATGAAGAGATGCCCGCAAAAGGCGGCGACGCGGAGCTGGACGAGGCGACGGTCACCAAGGCCGCCGAGTATATGCTGACGCTGACCTACCCGGAGACGCACCGGGACTGAACCGGCGCACGCTTTAAAGGTGAGACCTCTGTCACGCCATGAATGATCAGCGGCTTGCTAGTCTTGAACATAAGCTGGCATCGAATCCATAAGCGCTGGCGGACGGGGGCGCCTGGGCTCTGGGCAACAGGGTCAAGCGACATTTTGGAGTCCGTCATGACGTGTGCGCCCCGACTACCCGCTTTACTGCTGCCTCTTCTCCTGGTTGCGTCCGGCATCGATGCGGCTCCGCCTGTGCCGGCCCGTGACGCGCCCAAACCGATGCCGATCAGCAACACAGACGGAGCACCGAATGAGGCCATGCTCCTGGTGAGCCTCGAGGACGGCACTGTCATCAAACAGGCTATCAACGTAGACGCTGATATCTGCTTTAAGCAGAGCACCAATAGTTCGACGCTTTGTTTTACGCAGGGCGATGCGATCTTCGACGCCACAAGCAACACGTTGATCGGCTTCGAAATGATCGAGGAACGCATCGACCTGATTGCCAAGACAGACTGACCGGATCGTTCGCCGCAGCCTGCGGCAGCAACGCTCGCCCCCGCCAAACATCGTCCGTTCCGACGAATGTCAACAATTGTTACATCGGGATGGATGTCACATTTTCAGCCCTATACTCCGCCGCTGATGTCATGAAACATTCTGGAGTTCTTGGGTTATGAGAAATCAACAAATGAAAATCCTGGCCATGATCGCGGGCGCTGCACTTGCCAGCGGCTGCTCGACGATGGCTGCAGACAGTTCAAGCACCGTCGCGGGTAGCGATTCGGTGTCCAGCGTCGAACTTGAATCGGCACGAAGTCGTGTCAATCAACTGGAATCTGAGTTGGCCACTCGCGATCGACAACTCGCGGATGCAGAAGCCGCGCGTTTCGACGGCAGCAAAAAAACGGCTGATGCCAGCCTGTTCCCGCCCAATCCGAAAGCGGGTGAATGCTACGCACGAGTCCTTATTCCGGCGCAATACAAGTCGGTGTCCGAGCGAATCCTGACAGCCGACGCGGCAGAACGCGTTGAGATTGTTCCGGCGCGCTATGAGAACGCTCAAGAAACCGTGCTTGTAAAGGAAGCGTCGACGAAGTTGGAAATCATTCCGGCCGTCTACGGCGAAGTACAGGACCGGGTCATCGTAAAACCTGCGTCTACGAAGATCGTGCACGTACCGGCGGCGTACGAGACGGTAACCGAGCAGGTCCTGGACAAGGCTGCGCACACCGCGTGGAAGAAAGGGCCAGCGGCCACCCAGGCATCTAACGTGCTGTCGCAAACAACGACCGATACCGGCGAAATCATGTGCCTCATCGAAGTACCTGCGACCTACAAGACGGTACAAAAGCGTGTACTCGTGAGCCCGGCTCGCACTGAGGAAATCGCCATCCCGGCCGAGTACAAGACGGTTACGAAGACCGTGGTCAAGCAACCCGCTACTACACGTCAAATCGCCGTCCCGGCTCAGTACGATACCGTAACGGTCACGAAACTCGTTGCACCAGCCAAAGAGAATCGCATCGCAATTCCGGCCGCTTACGAGACAGTTACACGTAATGACAAGGTCAGCGACGAGCGTATGGAATGGCGCCGCGTAATGTGCGAGACCAACATGACGCAATCGAATGTAATGGCATTGCAGCGCGCGTTGGCTGACAAGGGTTATTACAAAGCTGGCGTCGACGGCATCATAGGTGCTCAGACTTTAAGCGCCGCTAGGGCCTTTGCGATTGACAGCAATCTGCCAGCAGGCAGCAACTACGTACCCATCGAGGTTGTCAAGAAACTAAACCTCGATCTCTGATCGTCGTCGCAAAGTATGGAAAGGCGGCCGTGCTCAATGCAGTGCGGTCGCCTTTTCTTTTGTTCGACTCATCGCTTGGGTCGCTACAGCCGATCCTTCATTGAGAAATACAGCATGCCGAGCACCATCCCCGGGTAGCGCAACATCGTTCCCCCCGGAAAAATATGCGTCGGCAGACCCGCCATCGCATCGAAGCGGCCGGCCGTTCCGGCGATTGCTTCGGCAATCACCTTACCGGCGAAATTCGACAACGCGACACCGTGCCCCGAGTAGCCTTGGGCAAAAAACAGGTTCGGCTTCAGACGGCCAAAATGCGGCAGCCGATTGACAGTGACCGATAATGTACCGCCCCACGCATAGTCGATGCCGACATCGTCGAGCTGCGGGAAAATCTCGAGCATGTACGGGCGCACGAAACGCAGCGATATCCGACGGAAATCCCGGACGGTAGTTCTCACCGCCACCGAACAAAAGGCGGTGATCTTGCGACGTGCGAAAGTAGTTGACGACAAAGCGCGTGTCATGAACGCAGAGGCGGTCCGCAATGAGTTGCCGGGCGCGTTTCTCGCCCAGCGGCGCCGTAGCGATCATGAAGTTGTTGATCGGCATGATCTTGCCCGCGACACGCGGCTCGAGTTTGCCGAGATAGCCGTTACACGCGAGGACGATGAATGACGCTTCGACCTGCCCGCCATCGGTTGAAATCGTCGCAGGGTCTTTTCTCGTGTAGTGCGTGACGCGCGAGTTCTCGAAAATGCGCACGCCGGCGGCGCGCGCGGCCCTGGCGAGCCCGAGCGCGTAGTTGAGCGGGTGCACTGACATCGCCTGCGCGTCATAGAGGCCTTCGAGGAAATTGTCGGATGCGACAAAGTCGCGCATCTCTTCGCGACTCAGGGCCTGCGCGTGGGGATAGTCATAACGTTCTGCCAGGGCTGCCGCGTACTCTTCGGCATGCCCCACGTAACGTTTTTTATGCACAGCCTCGATTTGTCCATACTGCAGATCGCATTCGATCGAATGTTGCGCGACGCGCTCGCGGATCTCGGTCTTCCCGGCCTCGGCAAAATCCCAGAACAGCCGCGATTTCTCCAGGCCGAACTGCTTCTCCATCTCGAGCGCATCTTTGCGCTGGCCGCTGCCTATCTGCCCGCCGTTGCGGCCCGACGCGCCGAAACCGACGCGCTCGGCTTCAAGCAGCACGACATCCATGCCCTGCTCCGCGAGATTCAGCGCCGCGGACAGCCCCGTGAAACCGCCGCCAATCACACAGACATCGGTGCGCTCCAGGCCTTCAAGACGCGGTGTTCGTGGAGGCCTTTTGCCGTCGCCACGTAGTAGCTTTGCGGATATCCATCAAGACTCATGGGGTATGTACACCTGCTATAGTCAGACGCCTCGCTGCCATAATAACGGAGACACTTCCGATGAACGACAAACAGACGACCCGGCGCCGATTTCTTCTTGCTGCCCTGACATTTTCTGGCGTGGCCTCGAGTTCGCTGGGTATGTCACTTCTCCGATCCAGCGCAGCCTGGGCCGCGTCGACTGACGACGCCGATGACCTTGCTGCGATGGGCCGCTTCGCACAATTGCTGTTTCCGCACGAAGGCCTCGCAGACAACGTGTATGGCGAAGTCATTGCCGAAGTGCTTGCCACGACAGCGGCCGATCCCGCAACGCAGGGGATACTCTCCACGGCAGAGCAAACCCTGGACGCAGCACAAGACCGTAGTTGGGTCGAACTCGATGAGGCGAGCCAGATTGCGGTCATGCGAAAACTCGAGGGCGAGGCCTTTTTTGCCGGCATTCGAGAAATGGTCCGGTTTCGACTTTATTATCATCCGCAACTCTGGAAACACATTAGCTACCCGGGATCTTCGAAAGAGCATGGCGGCTATCTCCATCGCGGCTTCGATGACATTGACTGGTTACCGGAGCAAAGCTGATGGCCAAACAATACGAACTCAGTGATGCGTCGGTGTTGGTCGTCATCGGCTCCGGCGCAGGTGGCGGCACACTATCCAACGAACTTGCGCAAAAAGGCATCGATGTTGTTTGTCTCGAGGCGGGTTCCAGATTGACTCTGGCTGATGTCGTCAACGATCCACCGGCGATGGACGGCAAAATGGGTTGGCACGATAAGCGTATTGGCAACATGGTCTGGGTGTGCAAGACGGTCGGCGGAACTACTATGCGCTGGTCGGGCGTCACGCCTCGTATCCAGGAACACGAATTCCGGGCGCTATCGACCTACGGGCAACTCGATGAGGGCACAACACTTATCGATTGGCCGTTGACGCTCGATGAATTGCTGCCCTACTACAAAAAGGCCGAGGACAAGATGGGTGTCTCCGGCTCCGGCGACATCCCGCCATCGGCCGAGACCAACAATTACAAGGTCCTGCAAGCCGGAGCAAAACTGATCGGCTATAAAGAGGTTTCAAGCGCGCGCATGGCGATCAATCCGGTAGCGCGAGCAGGACGTCCGGGCTGCCAGCAAATTGGCTTTTGTCATGCCGGTTGCGCGATCGGCGCGAAATGGTCGACCTTGTATACAGAAGTGCCCGCGGCAGAACTGACCGGGCATTTCGAATTGCGCGCGAACGTAATGGCCGTGAAGATCAATCACGACGGCAAAGGACGAGTGACCGGCGTTGTTTACGCGGATGCCGACGGCTCACTGCACGAACAGAAGGCACGAGCTGTCGCAGTGGCCGGCAATGTCGTCGAAACATCGCGCATATTGCTCAACTCAAATTCCTCGAGGTTCCCGAATGGCCTCGCAAACTCGAACGATCAGGTCGGCCGCAATTACATGCGCCATATGTTTTCTGCGGCGCTTGCAGTCATGCCAAAGCCGGTCAACTTCCACCGCGGCGCCCGTCAGACCGGCGTCATTTATGATGAGCAATATCACAAACCGGAACGCGGGTTCGCCGGCGGCTACGAAATTCAGGCGATCTCGGCGGATCCTTGGAATACGTCGGCCTGGGTCGGTGGCTGGGGACCCGACAACAGTGTGTTTCCGCAAAACTACACGCATGTCGCGGGCGCATTCTCTACGGGCGAAGATCCGCCTCAGGCATCGAACCGCATTTCTTTGCACCCAACCGAACGTGATGCACACGGTCTGCCGGTGCCCGTCATCGAGTATCGAGACCATGCCAACTCGATCGCGATGCGCAACCATTCAGTGGAGGCGACCCGGCGTATATTCGAATCCCTTGGTGCGATCGAATTCTGGGGCGGCGACGCTCCGGTCGGCTGCCACAACATGGGGGTTGCGCGCATGAGCGGGAACCCTGACGATGGCGTAATCAATCGTTGGGGCCAGACGCATGATATCGACAACCTCTTCGTTAGCGATGGCAGTGCATTCAGCACCAGCGGCGCAGCGAACCCGACGTTGACGATTGTCGCGCTCGCTATCCGCCAGGCGGACCACATCGCGGAGCGAATGACACAGAAGTCGCTGTAAGGTTTCGTCAGACCGAAGACTGCGGCCGAATCGGCGTGCCGTCGAAAAAGCGACCAAGGCGGAACTCGTGCAATGGAATTCCGCTGTCCTTGCCGGTCAGCATGCCCGCGATGGCCTTTCCAGCTCCGGGCCCGATGCCAAAACCATGGCCGCTGAAACCCGGTCGCAATGTGAAAGCCGGGGATGCTTTGCGTTTCTTCGATGATCGGCACGACGTCCGGGGACGTCTCGACCATGCCGGCCCACACCTCGACAATCTCGGTATCCGCGAGTTGCGGAAACACGGTGTCGATGTTCTTGCGAATACCTCTTACGGCTCGCGGGTTCGGCTCGGGATTCAGGACTCGCGTTTTTTCAAACGGCGACTCGCCATCCAGTTCCCATCGTTTGGGCATGGTCCACTCGTCGATAAAATCGCGGCCGATCGATACGCGCAGCGCCTTGCGTTCCTGCTTTAGGGCCGGAAGAAACTTGAATGCAAACCGAAATGTCGATGGCGTGATCGAATGATCGAGAATCGTGCCATGCGCGACCGTGTAGCCACCGTCCTGCCGGCGACGTATACCCAGATGATCATCGAAGAGGTTGCCATCCAGTACGCTGTCGGCCGGCGCCGTCCGCACGACCGTGCCGCGCACTTTGAGCTGCGGCAGCGAGATGCCGAGCGAACGGCAGAACATCGACGACCACGCTCCGGCCGCGCAGAGAACCACGGACGTTCGAATTGTCCCGTGCTCAGTGACGACCGCGGAAACGCGGCCGCTTTCGGTTTCGATGCCGCGTACGGCACAAGCCGTGAGAATCGTTGCCCCCTTTCGCTCGGCGGCGCGCGCAATCGCGGGCGCTGCTTTGTGCGGTTCGGCACGCCCGTCGCTCGCCGTATACAGTCCGCCACGCCACTCGACCGTGCTGCCTCGCACGTGCTGCGCCAGCTCCGCAGCCGAAAGGACTCGTGTATCCAGCCCGTATTCGTCGGCCGTCTTGAGCCAGTCGGAAAAGTCTTCGAGTTGCGCATCCGTGCTCGCCGCAAACAGGCAGCCGGTTTGTGAATAGCCGACGTCCTCGCCTATCTCGTCTGCGAGGCCGCGCCAGATGTTCATGCTCTCGATGATCATCGGCATCTCGCGCGTATCCCGGGCCTGAACGCGCACCCAGCCCCAGTTGCGGCCCGACTGCTCGCCCGCGATGTGGCCTTTTTCGCAAAGCACGACGTTGACACCCTGCTTCGCGAGAAACCAGGCCGTGGACACGCCGACGATGCCCCCGCCGATGATGACGACCCCGGCTGACTCGGGAATCGATTCAGGCTTCTCCAATGGTCGCATCCACGTAGCGGATACGACGTTGTGTGGCACAGCTTCCGTCAATCGACTGCTCCGGTCTGAGGCGTTGGCCGCTCACGGCGCTGAGACTCCGCGTAGCGAATCACGCCCTCGCCGATCAGCAGCACGACCGCGGCGCCGCTGAACACCGGCCACTGCATGCCTGCCTCCGGCGTATATACAAAGAAGAATATCGCGATAGCCAGAACTACCGCGCACACAAGGCTTATCGCGTTCGCGACGACGGGCCCGCCGGGCACCCTGAACGGCCGATGCCGCGCTGCGTCCTTGCGTCGCATTACCGCAAACGCGAGCACCATTCCAATATAAGGCAGCAAAAAGATGACGGCGCTGAACGCGAACAGCGACCAGAACAGGTCCGCATTCGTGTTCGCCACAATACCGTAGAAAACCAGCATGACGGTGCTGACGATGCCCATCAGGACTGCCGCACCGACCGGCGTTTCGTGCACCGGGTGCTCTTTAGCGAACACGGCCGGCAGTTCACCTTCGAGGGCGGCTTCCGCCGCGGCGCGATTGCAACCGAGTGCCCAGGTCACGCCGTTGGAAAAAAACGTGTACAGCGCGCCGACACCGAGCGTCATCGCGATGACCGCTCCGCCTTTCGTGTCGCCGAAGAACAGGTACAGCGAATCGACGAGGCCCTCGACGACATCGATCTCGTCCGCGGGAAATGCGGTTAGAAGCGCGATCGTCGCCAATGTGTACATGACGATGATGATCAGTCCGGAAACAAATATCGCCCGCGGCACGTCACGCTGCGGATTTTTCATCTCTTCGCTGCCGGCACTGACGAGTTCGAAGCCCAGCATCCCGTAGATGATGACGGAGATGTACTTCAGACCCTCGCCCCATTCCGGCGTCAGATTCGCGATACTGAAATTGTTCGCAACACCGTGGACCTTTGCATATTGAAACGCACCGCCGATGATCGCCGCAAACACAAGGGTCTTGATCACTGCGCCGAGATTCGGCACGAGCTTGCCGATATTCAGTGAGATCACGTTGATCACGACGCTGATCCAGGCGAGCGTTATCGCGATCGCAATTTGCATGACGAACGCCATGTCGGGCATGAATAATTGTGAAAAGACGCCCGCAAACAGCACATAGATCGCGGGCAGCCACACCGCGGTATTGACCCAATACGCCCAGGTGACGCGCGATGCCCAGCGGCCACCGAATGCATCGCGAACCCAGGCATAAATACCGCCCTGCTCGGGATACGTCGTGCCCATCTCCGAGCAGATCAGCGCATACGGGACGAAAAAGATCAGGCCCAGAAACAGCCACCAGAAAACGCTCTGGACACCGATCGAGGCGCCGGCCGCCAGCGTGTCGAGCAACAATATCGCCGAGACGCTGAACAGCACCATGTCTCTCGTACCAAGTACTTTCTTGTGCTGGTGTGTCTCGTTCATAGCTGTTAACCCCGAGGTCCGGCTGGAGTTCCCAGCACTGGGGTCAGAGGCTATCATGCTGCCTTCATGGTCATGAAATCAGGAGCGGCACCGGCCGCGCAGCTTAAAGCGCTCTTGCAGCGAGGTTTCACGGCGCTGTCGCAAGGCCGTATCCATGAAGCGGGCGACTGTTGCCGTCAGGTCCTGCAACTGCAGCCGGACCTCGTCGAAGGCCATTTCCTCGTGGGCCTTGTTGCGCTGGAAGCGAAAGACCGCAAGACCGCGTTCAGTGCCTTTGGTTCGGTCACCAAACTACAGCAAGACCATGCGGCTGCCTGGGCGCAGCTCGCAAAGTTGTTTATGAGCGAGGGGCAGGTCAACCGGGCCGACGCCGCGCTCGCCGAAGCGGCAAAGAGCAACTCCGAAGATCCGCTCGTTCACGATCTGCTTGGCTCTGTTTATTCGATGATGGGAGAACACGGCATCGCAAGAAGCTGGTTTGAGAAAGCCGTCGCCGCCAGGCCCGATCACACTCCCTTTATGCACAACCTCGCGAACAACCTCATCTATCATGGTGAGACGCACGCGGCCGAGACGATACTTCGCAAGATCATCGAGATACAGCCGAACAGCCCGCAAGCGCACTGGTCGCTGGCCGGCGGCCGCAAAGCCGAGAATCATGAGCACATTCATCGCATGCAGGCGCTGTTGCACGAGGGAGAACACCATCCGCGGATTCAGGCCTTCTATTACTACGCCATAGGCAAAGAGTTCGAAGACCTGCAGGAATGGGACGACGCTTTCGAGGCGTTTTGCAAAGGTGCCCGCGCCAGGCGTGAAACGGTCGAGTACGACGAAGCTGCCGAGATTGCACTGTTCGACTTCCTCGAGGAGAAGTTCACGGCCGGCTGGGTGGATGACGGATCCGCGGGTCATGACTCGGACGCCCCGATATTCGTTTTGGGACAACCTCGAAGCGGCACCACGCTGATCGAACGCATTATTAGTAGCCATTCAGACGTGCATTCGGCCGGGGAATTGCAGCAGCTCAATCTCGCGATTCGGCGACTCAGCAATCATAAGGACCCCCGCCGGTTCTCGGTGGAATTTCTGAACGCTGCTCTCACCGTGGACAGCAAACAGCTCGGCGCGACTTACATGGATTCCACCGAACGCATGCGCGGAACGACGCCGCGGTTCGTCGACAAGCTGCCGCAGAATTACCTGCTGTTGCCGCTGATCCTCAAGGCATTGCCCAACGCGAAGATCGTGCACCTGACCCGGAATCCGATGGACGCCTGTTTTGCGAGCTACAAGCAGCTGTTCGCGGACGCGTACCTGCATTCCTACGACCTCGAGGAAATGGCGCGGCATCATTGCCGTTACCGGCACCTGATGGACGTGTGGCGGGATCGCTTCGGCGGCCGCTTTTTCGATATCTCTTACGAGAACACGGTCAGCACGCTGGAGCCCAATGCGCGGGAACTCATCGCCTATCTCGACCTGCCCTGGGAAGACGCGTGTTTGCGGTTCCACGAACAGAAAAAAGCGGTCTCGACCGCGAGCGCCGTACAGGTACGTGAGCCTGTGCACACGCGGTCGATCGGTCGTTGGCGGCGGTACGAGGCGCAGCTGCAGCCCATGCTGGAAATTTTGACCGCATATGGTCTGGACCCGCTTCAGGATATTGATCTTAAGCGGCTGTAGGGATACTGATGGTTTTTTGTTATCGTTGACCGCAACCAGGGGTTGGTCTTGACGTGGGCAACATCGAGAAGTGGGGAACTCTATGAAACGTAATACGAGCAGCCGGCAACACACTCAGCCGAAACGTACGGCGGTCTCTGCAGCGGTATCCACTGCCATAATGGCGACAGCGTTGCATACGCCTGCATTTGGTCAGCAACTCGAAGAGATTGTCGTCACGGCCACGAAGCGCGAAGAGTCGGTGCAGGAGGTGCCGCTGGCGATCACGGCCCTGTCAGGTGATTTCATAGAATCCGTGAATCTCAATGACGTCAAGGATCTGATTTCATTCACGCCGGGCATTACGGGCAACAGCCAGGACAGTTTCATCGATGCCGTGAGCGTACGTGGCATTCGTACCCAGGACTTTGGCGTTGGCGGCGATCCATCTGCCGCTATATTCAAGAACGATTTGTACGAGGGACGCAACGGATCAGCCGTTACCAGCCTGTATGACGTAGAGCGTTCTGAAGTCTTGCGCGGCCCACAGGGCTTTCTGTTTGGCCGCAACTCGATCGGCGGTGCGATCAGTGTGCACACTCGCCGTGCCGATATCGACGGCGGCAAGTCAGGGTATGTCGACCTCGACGCAGGCGAACGCGGCCATTTCGTCCTGGAAGGCGCCTTCAATATACCGATGTCCGACAGTTTCGCGATGCGATTGGCCGGTTACCACTCGCAGGAGGATGGCTTTGTCAAAAACTTCTCGGGTGGCGATGACCTGATCGAGCACGATAAGCAAGCCATACGCTGGTCGACGATGTACGAGAACGACTCGCTGGAGATCGAAACGCAGGTTGAGTACGAGACACGAGAGCAGTCTGGCTCGGTCTACCGTGCGGTTGCAGAGGGAGACACCTGGGACACGCTGTTCGGTGTCTTTGGTAGTGGGCTAACGCCACGGGGCTCAGAGGAAGACGCGGATTCCGATCAGTCCTTCGGCGACTCCGATGACGCCGACGTTCTGACTCTGGGCCTGCGCATCGACTACGACATGGACAATTTCACGTTGACGTCCATCACGGGCTTCAAGGACCACGAGTTCTTCTACACCGAGGACTACGACGGCACCCCGCTCAACCTCAACAACTATCGGCAGGATCAGGAAGGCGACTATTTTCAGCAGGAACTACGGCTCGTTTCCAATACCGACGGCCCGCTCTCCTGGTACGCGGGCGCTTCTTATTACAAGGAGAACATCGACACCTTATTCGCCAACTCCGGAGACGAGGACGCCTTCTGTAACTACTACGGCAATTACTATTACCCGGGGGAAGGCATCACGGATTGCGTCAGCCTTTACGCTTACTACGGTTCCCCATGGACGCCGAGCTCCGATGGCCTGTTGACGGAACCCGGTCGTATCAAGGGTGAGTATTCGGGCTGGGCGGCGTACGTCGACCTGAGTTACGAATTCAGCGAGACCTTCGACGTCAGCTTCGGCGTGCGCTACACGACCGACGACAAGGACTTCACCATTAACGTGCCCAATCCGGATAGCCAGCTGGGACCTTACTGGGCGTACATATTCAGCACCGACGGCGACATCAACACGTCCGACGACTGGGACGATACAACCATGCGGCTCGTTGGCCGCTGGCACGTCGGCGAAGGCATGATCTTCGGTAGCTACACGGAAGGCTTCAAGTCGGGCGGCTTCGGCAGCTTCGCCCTTGTCGATGTGGACGGCGAGCGAGTGACCGGCGAAGCCGATGTAAGCCAGGCCGACGGCTACCGTGCGCGGGCGTTCGAACCGGAAAGCGTCGACTCGTTCGAAGTGGGCTACAAGGGCAGTGTCTTCGGTGGCACCTCGGACTTGAGCATCACCGGGTTTATCTACGACTATGAAGACCTGCAGATCAGCTATTTCGATACCGACTCGGGTGCCAATACCGTGGAGAACGTCGGTCAGGTCGACGGCACCGGCATCGAGGCGTCAATCACGTCGAAAATCAACGAGAACTGGAGTTTGTACCTTGCTCTGAGCTGGCTCGATACCGAAGCCACGGGTGTGCAGCAGGTTTGCGACGGCGATACGGTCGACGATTGCGAGGGCAGCAGTCTTTTCTGGGCACCCGACTTTGCCGGAGCCGCCGTGCTGAGTGCCGATTTTCCTCTGAGTAACGGCGACATCAGTGCGAGCCTCGAGGCGTTCTGGGAAGGCGAGCGCGGCGGCGGCTGGGGCGCTTACCCGGAAACGATGATCGACTCCTACCTCGAAGCCGCTTTTCGCATCAACTACGTATCGAACGGCAACTGGTCGGCGGGACTGTACGTCGAAAACCTGACGGACGAGTTCACCTACGACGGCCTGAACAATAACGGCGATTACCTGCCAGCCCATTTCTTCGGCCATCGCAGGCCGAGAACGGTCGGGGCACGATTCGGCTATTCCTGGGAGTAAGTCGTACCTGACAACAAGTCAGGAATTGATGGCGTGAGCGGCTGCGCTCAAAGAGCGCAGCTCTCTGGCATCGAGTCCGGCAGGTTCCAGCGCCGCTTGTACGGCTTCAGGAATTCGTCAGCCCGCAAGCGGCCGCCGTGGCTCTTGAACCACGTTACCAGGACATCGCGAACCAACGGCGTGCCATAAGGAATGTCAAATCCGTCTGCCGGCATTGCCGGAGTCAGCACATCGTCTCCACCCATCAAGAGAAAGTCGTTGGCGACCACGCGGAGCGTATCGGTGTCTTCGATCTCACGACCATCCGGTCGGACCATGCGTATCGACATATGATTATCATTGCAGCCTACGTAGACCCGCATGCCTGAAAACCCCGCGTGCCGGTCGTGGTTGTGCGCCTGGTTGGCGATAATCTTGCGCAAGTCCTTACCCGTCATCTCCAGTATTGCGATCCGGTTATCGAACGGGAACATGCGGAATACGCTGCCATAGGTCAGCTCGCCCTCGGGCAGCTCCGCACGGATGCCGCCGTATACGTTATGGATAGAAATATCGGCATCGCTCGACTCGAGCACGGCATCCGTCATCAGGTTGCCAAGTGCGGACTCGGGCCTGTCGTGCAGCGTCATCGGGGTCTCGATGAAGACGCCGAGCTCCTCGGCCTCGCGTCTTGCCGCAACCTGCCGCGCTTGCTCGGCGATTGCCGCGACTTTCGCCATCGGTATGACGGGCCTGCCCTCATAGCTCGCCCGTTCTCGCGAGGTGTCTTCCTCAAAGGCGCAAACGCCACGCTCATCGGCCACTCTCGCACAGTTGTTCTGTGGCGAAAAGACCTCGCGATCGATCACCTCGCCCGTATTGCGGTCGACTTTGAAATCAGCCCGACTGAATGCATGGCTGTTGGAGTAACTCGCCGTCACTACGATATCGTTAATAATATGCGCGATGCCGCGATGCACATGTCCCGCAACGATATGATCGACGAGACCCTGTGGAATCTGATTTGCGACTTGCATGATTTCGCCCGACAGGTCGCATGAAGACAGGTCAGACGGGTCAGAAAACTCATCGCAGATTCCGCCCGCATGAGCAACGACGACAACCAAAGAGGCGCCAGCGGCACGAAGAGTTCTTGCTTCAGCGATGATCGACTCCGCGAGCGGCGCGGTCTTAACTCCAGTCGTGTTTGCGGCTATCGTCGTTTCCAACGCATCCTCGGTCAGCACGCCGACGATGCCGATGCTGACGCCTGCCCGTGTGACCATGGTCGACGAATACACGTTCTCCCAATCGACCCTCCGGCCGGTTGATTCGTCGATCAGGTTTGCGGCAAGCAGCGGAAAATCGGTTTCTGTCGCCCGCAACCGGAGCGCGCCCTGCGGATCATCGCCGCTCGCTTCGGGAATAGACTTCGGCCCGGCCGGACCGAAATCGAATTCGTGATTGCCAATCGCGGCGGCCGCGTAACCGAGCGCGTTATACGCCTCGACGACCGACTCGCCCTCCGCCAGATTGGATTCGAGCGTTCCCTGCCACATATCGCCGGCATCAACGAGCAACACCGCACCATCGTTCCTGCGGGCATCGCGCAAAGCGGCAACATAGCCCGAGAATGTCGTGATGCCGCCGCGATCGGGCTGCGCGACCAATTCACCGTGCACGTCGTTGGTACCCAGTACCGAGATCACGACGACATCGGCATCCGGCACAACGGCTTTCGGTGCGCAGGCAACGGCGAACACTGTGGCAAAAACAGAGATCAGCACTTTTTGCATGGACAGCCATTCTATCGCGTGATTACATCGGCTTCACTTGTGGCAGCATCGCTCGATGATCTCCTCGCAGCCCCACCCGAGGTCCTGCTACGCGGCAGCGGCCATTTGCATGTACTGAGACTTTGCATCGATACGGAGGTCGACCCGGCTCCCGACGGCCGGTACTGGCCGAAAGCAGACATTCCACGAAGCCGGTCTTAGACCGACTCCAATTTATGTATATTCCCGAATTGACGTAATTGCTCAATCAGCGCATAAGTTACGGTTATGCCGGATAAAGGCAAACCTGACCAAAGTCAGGGACGCAAAGCCACGGGTCCTCGCCTCCTCCGAGTAGCCTCAACGACTCCCCGAAGGGCCCAAGATCGCCGGGCTGCCACTGCTGCACGCTACAGACCTGTCACGTTTACGTGGTGACGGCCTGCGGGCGTTATGTGGAGGATTTCCGGCATTAGTGGGACAGGGACAGTAAGCCCTTGATGGCTTTCTGAGTGATTCTTATCAAGAGGGAGATCAGATCATGAAACTTAACTTACGCCGCAAGATTATTGCGGCGGGCCTGCTTGCGCTCGCAAGTCTTGGCTTTGCAGCTGGCCCGGCCACGGCCCAGGTGACCAATTTTAGTACTGACGTAGCACAGGCGATCGACGACGGCCTGGCGAGGCTTGATGCCGTCGGAGCTTATGCCCCGGCCTCGTCAGCCGTCGATGCCGCTGGGCTGGCTGCGCTCGCCTTGCTCGAGAAGCGGGTCAGCGCCGATCAGAACGCGTTTACCCAGGGCTACGCGTTGGCCAGCGCGGCGGATCAGGCGCGCATCGAGAACATCATCACCTGGATCGTCACGAACCATACCGCGGCCGTGCAGTACGCCTACCGGGACGGTGCCGACATGATGGCGCTGTCGGTGTATCTGCGCTCCGGGGGGCCCAGCCAGGCCGCCGCACTCGCTACGATGAACACGATCTTCGATCGGACGATGGCTAACCAGACACGCTGACGGGTACTGGTGCTATGGCGCGATCTTCGGATCCTTCGCGTGCCCTGACGCGTCCACGACGCAGTTCGTGATGGCCGGTCTTGCCGCGGCCAAGACACTGTACAGCGATGCAGCGTATTCGGACCCAGGCCGGCTGGCGAGCCTGAATGCCGCGACTGCTGCCACGCGCGCCGCTTACGCGGCCAACGGTCTGCTCGGCGAGCCCGGTCAGTGGCCCGGCGATCCCGCTGACGCCGACCGAGCGCGGGCACGGCTACAACGCCGGGCTTTGCAACTCCATCCAGCAAACTGCGTCCGGTATCTGGGTTCAGGTCGTGGGCGGAGCGGACCTCAATGACCCCGACGTGCAGGGGTACCTGGAATGGCTCCGGAATCGCTATACGTTCACCGGGATCAATCCGGGCGGGGTCGGCCAGGGCTGGCCTTCCTACTACTACTACCTGTGGACGCAGTCGAAGGCGCTGTCTTTCCTGGATGACTCCGGGGTGACGCCCAATGCGGGAAACATCGATACCTCAGCTCTCGGCACGCTCGCGCCTGCTGCGGCTCCGGCGTTTGCCACACGTGAACTGCACCGCGACCCGACGACAGACCCGCAGGCCCTGTTTGGCGGTGGCGGAGGACCCGGTTACTACAACGACCCGAACGAGCCGGCGCGCTGGTACTATGACGGCGCTTACCAGCTGCTGACGCACCAGGACGGGCTCGGCAACTTCAACAACCCGGAAGGCGGTTGGGAGTACTACTCGGACCAGTCGTACGCGATCCTCTACCTCGAGCGGTCGGTTGGCGGCGGTTGCGTTGACACCGACGGCGACGGGGTGTGCGACTTCGAGGATAACTGTCCGGCAAGTCCGAATCCGGGTCAGGAAGATACGGACGGTGACGGTGTCGGCGATGTCTGTGACGAGTGTCCGGATTTGGCCGCTGGTGACGATCCGGATCCGGACCGTCCGGGTTGCCCGCGCAACGAGCCTCCGGACTGCTCGAACGCCGCAGCCGACCCGGATGAGCTGTGGCCGCCGAACCATAAGTTCAATGCCATCAGTGTAGTTGGCGTGACCGACCCCGACGGGGATGCGGTGATGATCACCATCGACAGCATCTTCCAGGATGAGCCTACCGACACGTTCGGGGACGGCAATTTCACTCCGGATGGTCAGGGCGTGGGAACGGCCACCGCGGAAGTGCGGGCTGAACGGTCGGGCACGAAGAAGGTGCCCGGTGACGGTCGTGTCTACCACATCGGCTTTACCGCGGATGACGGCCAGGGTGCTGAGTGCAGCGAAAACGTGACGGTTTGCGTCCCGCATGACCAGGGTAACGGTTCTGTCTGCGTGGATGGCGGAGCACTTTTTGACTCAACGCTTCTTTAGGGACAACAAGGGGCTAAGCAAAAGCCCGTACTGAGGGGAAGCAGGGGCGCCGCTGAACGGCGCCCCTGTTTGTTCGTGAGCGGGAGAGAGGAATGAAGAAGTTCTTGTTGGTTTTGGTGCTGTGTCTGGCGGCCTTTCCCTGTGCCGTCGCCATGGCCGGCGAACCTTTGATGACGGCTAAGGCTTCCGTGGATTCCAGCCCGGAGGACACAGCATCGGGTGACTCCCTGGAGGCGAATCTCGAGAGAGAGCTTGACCTTCTCCTGTTGGGCACAGTGCTGCATGAACCTGGGGAGCCGGTGGCCATCATCCAGGTCGGCAAAACGGGCGAGCAGGGCCTCTACCGGCTGGGCGATGACGTAGACGGCGGTCGCCTCACGAAAATCCTGCGCGACAGCATCACGCTGACATTTGTGGACATCGAGGTCGAGTTGGATCTGGCCGCTGGCGCACGCGGTACAGCGGCTGCAATGTCAGCGGACACGCAACGCGTGCAGCCCCGGCTGCGCCAAACTGACGGTGGCTTCTGGCTTATCGAGCGCGAAACGCTGGAGCAATTGGGTCAGGCGAAGGAACTGGTTCATCATGCGACATCGCTGGGCGCCGCTGGCGTTCGCGTCGACGCGGTGCAAGCGGATGGCCTGTTTCACGAACTGGGTTTACAGCCGGGCGACATCATCAAAAACATGAATGGTCAGGTCCCTGACGCAGACCGGCCGATGCTGCAGGCAATGGCACAGTCAGTGATGGGTGCGACGATGCTGCGCCTTGTAGTCGAGCGACGGGGCCGCATGGACATCCTCTATTATAAAATCGATCCTTGATCCGGCACGCCCGTGATTCGGTGGCGATTGCAAGGTTGCCCACACTCCCGAGGTACAAGCGAAAGAAAAGGGCGCACGGTCCAAATCAATTATCGGGGTCAAGACTCCTTTGATTGATATTCAAGTGAACGTCGGCCTTTGGCCGTTAGCTGCCTGTCATATTGGCCATTTCTGCGATTTTTGAACGACCGCTTTCAGTATAAGCAGACATTCAGACGGACATTCAGACGCCCACAAAAAAACCCCGCACTTGGCGGGGCTTCTCGTTGACTCCTTTTGGAGTTCAGACAGCCTGTCTGCGTCGCGCCAGTCCCATCCCGAATAGACCAATGCCTAGCAATGCGAGGGTGCCGGGTTCGGGAACAGTGAACGCTTGAATCTCACTTATGCTGAAGTAATTATCACCAGCTGTTGCCGAAAACCGAAGCCGGTCAGTGCTAATCGAGCTGGCGAGCAAAAAGATATCAGTGTTGTCTGCCGCATTCGGACGCGCTTGAAGGCCAAATCCGCCAGCTATAGGAACGTCCCAGGCGTTTGCCCAGCCTACACCATTCCAGTACTCGATCAGGTAGGCGTCGTTATCGTCAGCTTGGACAATGAAGCCAATGAGTTCGTAAACGCCTCCCAGGTCAATCTCAATCGAATTGTCGGCAGACTCTGGAACATCTTCGTCCCACCAGACCGACCCATCGTTCCAAACCGTAGCAGCGGGCAGGAAAACACCGTCTGTCAGCGAGGACGCGGCTGCGACAGGATTTGTTGCCCAAGGACTGCCGGCTCGAAGCGAACCATATACGCCATTAAGCGTAACGGCTGCTCCTTCCGCTACGTTGACAGGCGTGGCGTAGCTAGATGTCGCAAACAACAAGCCAATAGTTGATGCTATAAGGACATTTCTGAACATCGCATTGTTCCCGTTTTTTGGTCTGTGCTTCAATATCAAGCAACATTCGTGCCTGATTCGGACTCCTGTAATAGAATCTAGGAGTTACGCGTTTCCTGTCCACTGTGTTCCAGAAGTATGTGGAGATTTTGCAAAATTTATCGACACCCATAGAGAACTCTGCGGATGATTGGAGTTTCTGGTCTTCGTCGAGTATTTGCCCCACTCGTTGCCGAATGTCCGCTATACGCCCAGAAGCCGCCATTCAGCTAAAATAGCGACGAAGGGCCGCTAGTGACCCGAAGCGGACATTGTCTTGAAGCAAGAACAAACCCCGCTGATGCGGGGTTTGTCTGGAACAACAATTCTTAATTTGTTTCCGGAGGCAGGGGATCGGCGGGTTCAAGCACGCATTCGCCGGGCACTGGGATTAATGCATCTGCGAGGGGGCAGCCCGGAATATCGCCGACAAACAGCCCACTACCGGATGGCTCATCCGGGGGTAGATCCATCGGTGGCGTGTAACCAGGATTATGTTTGTTGTGTTTCTGGCTGCCCGACTTAATCGCAACATACGTGATGGGTCCTTCCGCCTCCCCGCAGCCGAATACGCCGTCATACACTTCCATGCCGGTATCCGGATCCAGCCCGAGGTCGTCATGTTTGACGTATGTACCGTTGCACCAGAGGACGACGTTCGACAGCGCCTTGCACGAGTAAACATGCGCAGATCCGTCAGTTTCAATGCAGACGGCCGTCGTGGCCCTACTCTTGATGTTCGGCTTGCCGCCTTTGTCGGCCAGCACGGCCGTCGGCAGCACGATCAATAATCCGCCGAGGATGATCGCCGATTTGATGTTTTGAACAAAAATTTTCATTGCATATCTCCTTTTCCGTTTAGGTGCACGGCAACGCCGTGCAGCTGCAACATACGTGCCCGGTAAAGGAGAAATGACCATAGAAAACTAACGCGACGGGCGCCGTCGTAATGGCACATTGGAAATAAAGTTCCTTCACTGGCAACCCCGCTGTCGTAGGTTGTTCACCCTTAGACCGGAAGCTTTGCGTCCCTGCCTTTCGACAGGTTTGCCTTTTACAGCGCGAGACAGTTTGCGTCGCGTGTTGGGTGCGGTCAAGCACCAGTTGACAGAATGCTGAATATTTTTTGAAAGGTATGCGGCTCTTGACGATCGATTAATTTTTTCGACATAAGGCGACTGCACAGATTTAACAAACGCCTTCGTTACTTCTCCATAATCTGGTAGCGACATTGCAACGACTAGCTGAAAAACTCAGGCCACCCTCATTAAGCGGGAGCGTTGCGTAAGTGTGTGCCCATCACTTACGCGCCTGGCGCGGCGGCACGTTATTGCCACGTCCGCTATTGGCTGTTAGCGGCCTGTCGATACGTCTGTTTTCCGGCTGTTCGAATGACCGCTTTGAGCGAAAGCGGACATACGGTTACTCGACTGAAGATTTCGTCAATCCACGGGCTACCGAATGACCGGATTAGCCCCGAAACCGGACGTTCGCGTATTATCGAAGTTTAGGTCTGCTTATGACCCAAAGCGGCCAGTCGCAAATACGATCTTTGAATGGCTAGAATAAAAATAATCTCTCTCTTTCTTGTCGTAATCGCTGGTTGTTATCACGAATATGACTACAACTACATTTCATTGTCGAACAGCATGGATGTCATCGAATATGGGCGGTCTGATAGAACAGAAATTCGGAGGCACTCCGACATGCCCATGCGATACGAACTGCGCAGAGACAATTACACTTTGTACGCGGCACACGACCAGTTAATCCGCTCGCCGGCAGTGATTATTTCAATCGAGAGCGATACCATTCCCGGCATCAGCGTTGTTGGTACGTCGATTCGCTGCGCCGCTTTGGTTGAACGGCCATTGGAAGTCGAGGTGCGAAAATATGGCTATCCCGAGAACGGATTCCGATTTAGGTGGGGGCCAACCCGCTTTGGTTCCTGCAGCAACGCAGTTCTGCCGACTGGAGACGATAGACAAATTGAAGTGACTGTACTTGACGGTGACGGGAAGCTGATCGCGGTTGAAAATCTTCTGTTTGACATCGAGAAGAATGGAACATATCGAGAGGGGCATTTCTAGTCGCCCAATGTCTGCTTCTGGCCGAAAGCTGCCCTTAACTTCAGTCGATTTCCAGCAGTGTGAACGACCGCTATTGGTGAAAGCCGACATTCGGAATCCGGTCTCCGAACATCAGCGGTTGAATGTGTGCTTCACGCACGATAGCTGCCATAGAGCTATACTTGGGCTGACTGGCTGCTAATGACCCGAAGCCGATATTCGGCTAATTGCCATAATTGGTCGTTTGTGCCCATTTCTGTATCGCACCCAGGGTTGCCAGAGAGCATCGAGAACCGTATTTTCTGCGTGCAATGACCGCCAAATGTGAACAGTCTTCAGGTTTGGGCGCTGTAGATTTTGTTAAGCTTGGTTTTCTGTAACTCGTCGGATTATCAAGCCGGCACGGCGGATTCAAATGCAAGAACCATCAGTTCCTCTCGACGAGACTGTACGTCTGTTGAGCCTCCACTCGCTGCGCATCATGGACTCTGCCCCCGAGGAACGCTTTGACCGGGTCACACGAATGGCGGCCCGACTGTTTGATGTCGGTATTTGTCTGGTGAGCCTCGTTGACGCGGATCGGCAGTGGTTCAAGTCCAAACAGGGACTCGACGCCTGTCAAACGCCGAGAGAAGTATCATTCTGCGGCCACGCGATTCTGGAGGAGCGGGCTTTTGTCGTGGAAGACGCTCACGCGGATGAGCGATTTGCCGACAACCCGCTCGTTACAGGTAATCCGACCGTTCGATTTTACGCGGGCTATCCGGTGCACTCGCCCGATGGTCGGCGTATCGGCACTCTATGTCTGATCGACAACAAGCCGCGCCGCTTTTCGGCAGACGAGGAGCAGACACTCAAAGACTTCGCGGCGCTTGTCGACGATGAACTCGCTTCTTCGGCGAAGATCAATGTCGATGAACTAACCAAAATTGCGAACCGTCGCGGACTTCAGCAGGTCGCGAGCCATTTGTTACCGCTATGTGAGCGGAACAATCTGGCTGTCGAATTGCTTTTCTTCGACCTCGACGGCTTCAAAGCACTTAACGACAAATTCGGGCATAAAGCCGGTGATGAAGCGTTGATAACGTTTGCCAAACTGCTGCTCAAGGGTTTCCGCAATTCCGACGTTGTTGCCCGCATTGGTGGGGATGAGTTCGTCGTTATGATGGCGGGCCAGCGTGTATTTGCCGATCGCGCGTTATCGACCATGCGTGCGCAGGCCAAGAAATTGGATTCGGACTTTAGCAAGCATATTGACTGGAGCGTGGGCAGGGTCCGGTTTGACCCCGATATTCACAAAGATATCGATGACTTGCTGCGGGCCGCCGATGAGCAGATGTACGCGAACAAGACTCAACGGAAAAAACAAACCGGTTAGCCTGAACCGCGGTGGCCAGCATTTTGACTTGGTCTAAGCTTCGGCTTCGAGTTCCGCCCAGATCCCGAGAACCCAGTCGCGAATCTGTAGCGACTCTTCCCAGCGATCCGATAACTCGCGTTGCTCCGCGTCAGTGATCGCGTAGGGCGGCGGTCCGAGTTCGCATAAAAAAACCAGGGTCGCGTCGGTCGGACTGCGGCGGCGCCAGTCACGCATCCCCTGCTTCCACCAACCGCGGAATATCTCCACCCATTGCTGATGTTGCGGGAAATTGATGGCCACCTGAATTTGTTCGCGCGATGCAACCCGCCCCTGGAAGCAGTCCGATCGCCCGAGGATTGAAGTGATGTATTCCTGATCGCGCTCGGGCACCGGCGCGCGAAGTTCGCGATCAACCACGAAATGCGACAGGTCGGCACAAAGCCGCATTTCGGGCACGAGGTCCATGAGCTGCAAAGTGAAGTACATGTCATTGAGCAAGCCATCGCGATGCGTTTCGAATAACAAGGGCATCCCCACTTGCCCGGCCTCGCCTATCCAGCGCTGCACAACCGGAACGGCATCTTCGGGCTTGATTGGCATAACACCGCTGATGACGTTGACCATGCAGGCATCGAGTTCTTTGGCGAACTCGAGCAACGGCCGCATGTCGTCTTCATGATTCGGGAATGCGTTGACCATGCAACCGAGTTGAAACTTCGTGTAGAAGTCACGTAACGCGAGCATTTCGGGAATTTCAGCGACCGAAGGATCGACACACATACCGTCGAATCCTGCCTCGGCGACGATGCGGAAGTTTTCCTCAGCCGGGCGTTCCGGGATGTGCGGGCTGCGCAGTTCCATGCCCCAGAGTGATTGGTAAATGTGAAGTTTTTGCATCAGCTTGTGACGATCAGCAGCTCGGGACCAGACTGCGGGTCGAGTCGGTGCGGCATTCGTGCCGTGATCAGTACGGACCTGGTGGCGTCGCGCTGCGTCGCGGCGGAAACCAGAACGGTTTGTCGACGACGGTCGCTTTGGCCATTACGCGCGACCAGTGCATTTCCCGCTGGTAATAGATCTCGACCCACACGGTGCTGCCGACCCTTCCGTGCGGTGCTCTGACGGTACCAATCGCAATATTCTGTTTGCACACCGGTGACCATGCCGCCGAGGTCACGAAACCTATTTCCGCCTTGTTGCCCTTGTCTTTGGCGAAGATGTAGGAGTGATGCGCCGCTTTGTTACCCTCGATGTCGAGCTTGACGAGACGCCAGGTCGAGCCGCGACGTTTTTCCTCAGCGAGCGCGCGGCGACCGTTGAAGTTGGGTTTCTTGAAATCGACGAGCCAGTCGAGGCCGAGCTCCAGCGGTGAGCGCGTCCGACCTTTGCGCACCGTCGTATCGGCCGGCAGGAAGTCCTCATAGGCGGCGAGATAACCCGCCTCGATACGCGCCAGCTCGAGTGCGTGCGTACCGATCGCACGAATGCCGTGCAGCTTGCCCGCTTCGAACAGTGCGTCCCAAAGCAGTTCGGCTTTGGCCGGCTCGACCCAGAGTTCGTAGCCGAGATCGCCCGTGAAACCGGTTCGCGACACCATCAGATCGGCGCCGTCGAAATCGAAATTCATTAATCCGAACGGCTTGAGTTCCCCGAGGCCATCGAGACCCATCTTGCTCAGCACGCTGAATGAAGTCGGGCCCTGCACGGCCAGCGCGGCGATATCCGCAGTCTCTTCTTTTATCGAGATATTGAAGCCGATCGCCGCCGCCTGCAGCCACGCAAAGTGCCGTTCCTGCGAGCACAAGCGGTATTCGCCATCTTTGAGATGGAATATCGTGCCGTCGTCGATTACCTGGCCGCGATCGTCGCACCAGACCGCATAAGCCACACGGCCCGGTTTGATTTTGTCCATGTCGCGCGTGACAAGGCGATTGATGTACGCCGCAGCATCCGGTCCCGTAATGCGGTACTTCGTCATCGGCGTCAGGTCGAATACGGCCGTTGCGTTGCGGATCGCGAAGTACTCTGTGTCCTCGCAGTAAAGCGCATTGGCGCTCGAGTAGCCCTTCCACTCGTGCCACTGATTGACCGTATCGAGTGCCGAAATCCGAGAATAGAACGGCGTGCGCAGGCGACCTTGATGAACTTCCTGAATGCTCATGCTGCTTTCTCCCGCTGCAATATGGCTCTGGCTGCGTTACGTCCAGCGGCGCCACTCACGCCGCCGCCCGGGTGCGCGCCCGCTCCGCAAAGATAGAGGCCGTCGACCGGCATGCGGTATTGCGCGGCGCTGCATACGGGTCGCACAAACAGGAATTGATCGAGCGTCAGCTCGCCGTGGTGCCAGTGCCCGCCCGTAATATGGAACTCGCGCTCGATGTCGGAAGGCGTCAGCAATTCGCTGGCCATGATGCGCTGTGCAATGTCGGGAGCATATTGTTCGATCGCCCTGATCGCCGCGGACTCGAACTCCTGTCTCGCGGCATCGGTCCAGCCGCCCTTACGATCATAGGGTGCATACTGCACGACCGCTGACATCACATGTTTACCTGGCGGTGCGAGTTTGTTGTCGCGAAAGCTCGGAAACGTAATCTCGAGTACCGGGTCGGGCGAACTCTCCCCGTATTTGGCCGGATTGAACGCACGTTCGACGTAGTGCTCATCGGGCGCAATCACGAGCCGCTCGGCGTAATCTTTCTTCGCCAAACCGGCGATCGTCGGCAGCCCATCAAGTGCCAGGTGCAGCTTGGCGGCGTTGCCGCGCATGCGCAGATGATGAATTCTCTGCGTGAAGCCCGTCTCTACATGCCGCGCCCCGACCAGATCCATGATGGTTCGTTTCGGGTCGGCATTGGAAACGACGGTCATACTGTCGAATCGCTCGCCGCTCTCGGTTTCGACACCAGTCACACGACCGTTGGAAATGACAATGCGGCTTACCGGCATGCCGGTACGAATCGTGACACCCGCTTCCCTCGCGGCGTGTGCAAGTTCGTCGCTGATGCTCCCCATGCCGCCGGTTGGCGAACCGACACGACCATGATCGCCTGCAAGCCGATACAGGTAGGTCATGATCGTGTTCGGTGAACGCGGGCCCAGGTGCGTGCCGAGCACCGCGTCGAGACTCAGCGCACCTTTCAGTAGCGAACTCTCGAAGCGCTCGTTTACTTCGTCATGAATATTCATGCCGATCAGGCGCAGAAATTCCCGCATCTCCGTTTTGCCGAGTCTGCGAATGTCGAAAGCCAGACGCCCCAGCGTGGATAGATCTCTGCGGTCCTTCGTGCCGAGACGCGGCGGAGACTTGTTCAGATAAGTGCGCAGGAGGTCCGCGAAACGCGTCATCCGCTTATGGAAGTGGCGGTAGCTGTCGGCGTCGGCATCGCTGACGCCGAGCACGGAGTTTCCCCGAATTCGGACATGCTCCCCCTTCTCATCGAGTACCACGGTGGTCATGTTTTCGGCCGTCAGCTTCGGGCTCAGCTTGAGATCCTTGCGCACGCTCGGCTGTAACTGGTAGAGCAAATGCGCGCACGGCGATACCGCAAAACCGTCGATAAACTCCCGCGTCACAGCCGCGCCGCCCACCTGGTCATTGGCCTCGAGAACCAGCACCTGCTTGCCGGATTTCGCCAGCAAAGCCGCGCACACCAGGCCGTTATGACCGCCCCCTACAACAATTGCATCGTATCGGTCAGTCATGTCCGTTAATCATCACCAAAGTTTTCCGGAACGGTACTGGGCCGCTTGAGATCCGCGAGAATTTCCCGCGCCGCGTTTGCGCCCGGCGCAGCCATTACGCCGCCACCCGGGTGCACGCTGGACCCGCACATATAAAGGCCGGCCACCGGCGCGCGGTACTGCGCATAGCCCGGTACCGGCCGGTTGAACAACAGCTGGTCCATCGTCAATTCACCGTGGAAGATATTGCCCTCGGTGATACCGATCTGGTCTTCGATATCCTGCGGTGTACGAATCTCGTAGTGCAGGATCAGCTCCTTGAAATCAGGGCTGTAGTTTGCGATCTGTTCGATAACAGTCCTGGCGAACTCCTCGCGCTCCGCGTCCGTCCAGTCCCTGCCCTCGAGTTTGTACGGACAGTATTGAATGAAGCAGCTCATGAAGTGTTTGCCCGGCGGCGCCATGGTCGGATCGACCGCCGTCGGAATGGTCATGTCGACGTACGGGTCTTTCGACCAGGTGCCATCTTTCCAGTCGTCGTAGGCACGCTCCATGCGTTCCATCGAATCGATGAAATGCATATCGCTGATGTGCAGCGAGCTACCTTCCGGCAACGCGGGAAATGTCGGCATGCCGTCGAGAGCGATGTTGAGCTTTCCCGACGAACCGCGAATCTTGAAATTCTCGACACGATTGTAGAACGACTCCGGAAGGTCGGATTTGTTCATGCATTTCAGGAACGTTCGTTTGACGTCCATCGCGGATACAACGATGCGGCCTTCAATTTCCTCACCGTTCTCAAGCGCTACACCAGTCGTCTTGCCGTTATTGACTATGATCTGGTCGACGCCGGCCTCGATACGCAGTTCGCCGCCGTAGGCCTGGAATGCGCTCGCGATCGAGTTGGATACCGCACCCATGCCGCCGCGCGCGAAACCCCAACTTCCGACATTGCCGTCGACATCACCCATTTTGTGGTGTAACAGGACGTAGGCTGTTCCAGGCGAGTGGATTCCCAACGCCGTGCCGATGATGCCGCTACCCGACATCGCTGCCTTGATGACGTCGGTCTCGAAGTACTCGTCGAGATACTCCGCGACGCTCATCGTCCAGAAGCGTATCGTCTCGTACAGACGGTCCTCACCCAGTTCGAGAAATTTGCTGCCAATCGCCATGAGCTCTCTGATGTCTTTCGGCTTGAACGAAGTTGGATCAGGTGGTGTACGAAGCAGGAAATCTCGGATCAGGCGACATTGCCGCAGAGTGTCAGCAGAGTATCGTGCGTAAGCATCGGCATCGTGTCGTGAAAACCGCGCCATCTCACGATAGGCCACCTCGGGGTCGTGATACGACCCGAAGTAGTCGCCGTTCTGCATGAAGGTCAGCGAGCCGCCATACGGTGTCACCTGCAAGCCGTGTTTGTGCAGCTCGAGCGCACGATAAATTTCCGGCCGCAACAGACTGCAGACATACGAGCAGTTCGAATACATCCAGTTTTCATAGAGGTTGCGACTAACCGCGGCGCCGCCAACGTAATCGTTCTTTTCGACGCATACGACGTCGAGCCCGGCCTTTGCCAGAAACGCGGCGGTCGTAAGCCCATTGTGGCCGGCACCGACGATGATGGCGTCATACGTTTTCATTCAAACCCGCTGCAGCTCCTGCAAAACCCACTCCGTCCAGATTCGTTCAGCGCTTTCCATGCCGGAGAACGGGCCGGGCTTATAGTAACGTGACTGCACACCCTTCCAGTTGTTGACGATGATGATCTTGTCAGCTTCCGTGGTTACGTCCCACAGCCAGGTCAAGTCATCGACGTCGTAATCCCTGCCCTCTTCGGCGTCGTTCCGGACGAGCCAGTAGATGTCGCATTTGCAGTTTTGCATATCCACCGGCGTGAACACGTAGACCACGGCATGATCGCTGTAGACCAGCAGGAACGAAAACGCGCCAAGAACAAAGTCGGAGCCACCGCCATCGTAGTCCTTAAGATCGCCAAGCAGCGGTGCGACGGGCTTGCCGCCGTCGCTGCCCGTCAAATAGCCTTCGAACAATGCTGTGCGGCTGTAGCCGTAACCCATCTCCCCGGGCGGTGCGTTCAGATCGATTTTGTCGATCTCGATGTTTCTGGTGCCGCAGGCCTCCATTCTTCCGAGCATATTCTTTTGCAACGGTTCGCGCTTCTTCCGGTCGACCATCAGCGTGTGCATCTGTGCATACTCTGGATGCGCCGTCGCACAGTGATAACACTCCTGGTAATTCTCGATCGCCAGCTTCCAGTTTGCCGGTATGGCGTAGTCCTTGTGGGCAGCAACCTTCAGATTTTCGAAATCGAATATGGTTAGCGGCTCGGCGAGATCGCGTTTCGCCCCGTCGAGCCGCGGCGGGTTGTCCGAGAAACAGACAAGTATCAAGCCGCCTATCGTGTCCAAAGATACTCGGTTGAGCCCGTACTCCGACTTGTCGAAGTCCTCGGACATGCTTCGCGCCGCCGTCAGGTTACCGTCAATGTCATACATCCATCCGTGGTACGGGCAGCTGAACTTGCGCGTGCTGCCGTGACTCTTGAGGCAAACCAGTGAACCACGATGGCGACACACGTTGGCGAACGCTTTCAGCACGCCGTCACTGCCGCGCACGATAATCGCGGAGTCGTTAGCGACGTTAAGTACTTTGAAATCGCCTGGTTGCGGCAACTCGGACTGATGACCTGCCACGATCCAGTTTCGCGAGACCACGCGCTCGATCTCGAGATCGTAGATTCCGGGGTCCGTATAAAACCGCTGATCGAGCGCATAACCGGGCTTATGGCCCGCGATCAGCTCAGCGATCGTTCGGCGATCTTCGCGCATGGTATGAATTCCACAATGTGAAATCAGTTAGTTGCAGGCTTTTACGATATCACAGGCACTCTCGCCGGCGCGATCGGTGTGGGCCGCAGCCAGGCGCGCGAGCGAGCCGGCATGACGCCGTGGCAATTACTTATTCTCAGCGAAAAATCGACGGCGTAGTTTGATAGTGAACCTAAAAATGTGGAGGTGTTGCCGTGCCTGCACCACTTGGAAAACGTCATCTCGTTGACATCGATACGAGCGCGCCCGTTTGGGATCGTTTCTTCACGGTCGCCCCGCTTGTACTGATCGGTACCAGCGACCCTGACGGCACCATAGACCTTGCACCCAAACACATGGTTACGCCGATGGGCTGGCAAAACTACTTCGGATTTGTCTGTTCACCGCGCCACTCGACGTGCAGCAACATCGAGCGTAACGGTGAATTCACGGTGAGCTATCCGAAACCGTCACAGGTGCTTTATTCAAGCCTCGCTGCCTCACCAAGACTGGAAGGCCATAAGCCCATTCTCGAGTACTTCACGACGTTTCCCGCACAACAGATCGATGCTGCCTTCATCGATGAGGCGTATTTGTATTTCGAGTGCCGCCATTTCAAAACCGTCGACGGCTTCGGTGAGAATTGCCTGATTACCGGTGAAATTATCGCCGCCTATGCGGACGTCGACTTCATCCGCCATGGCGACATCGACGACCAGGAAACGATTCACGACTCACCATTGTTCGCTTACCTGGCACCGGGTCGCTTTGCCGCGATTGAGAAATCAAACGCGTTTCCGTTTCCAGCGGATATGAAGAAGTAGTGGCAATGTGAACGGCGCGCTTGCTGATCAGATTCTGGACTACACCCGCCAGCAGGGTGGTTTCCTGATCGATCTGCTGCAGCGTCTGGTCGAAGCCGAATCGCCATCGTCACACCCGGCTCTGCACACCCCGACCCGGCATGTCTTGATGTCGGCACTCAGTGAGCTTGACTTCGCCGTACGTGAAGTCGGCACGGCAGACGGCCCGCAGCATGTCTATGCACGGCCGCGTGAAAAAGCAGACGGCGTGGGCAATCAGCTGCTCCTCGGCCACTACGACACGGTCTGGCCGATCGGCACAACCAGCGAGCGGCCTTTCGAAGTCGACGGCAACGTCGTGCGCGGTCCGGGTGTATTCGACATGAAAGGCGGGCTGGTGCAAATGGTGCTGGCGCTCAAGGCGCTCGGGCACCTCGGGCTCGAGCTGCCGCTGGTACCCGTTATCTTCGTCAACGCCGACGAAGAAATTGGCAGCCGCACGTCGACCCGCTATGTCCGTATGCTCGCCCGCTCCGCCGAGCGCGCCTTCGTTCTCGAACCGTCGATGGGTGATGAAGGCAGCATCAAGACTGAGCGCAAGGGTATCGGGCGTTTCACCGTAACGGTGTACGGCAAAGCTGCGCACGCCGGACTCGACCCGGAGTCCGGTGCAAGCGCGATTCTGGAATTGTCGCACGTCATTCAGAAGCTGTTTGCGATGAACGACGCCGACAAAGGCGTGACAATAAACGTCGGTACGGTCGATGGTGGCATTCAGCCGAACGTCGTCGCACCGCACAGCTCGGCGGTAGTCGATGTTCGCGTGCCAACGGTCGCGGACGGTGACAGGATTGGAAAACTCATTCACGGCATGCAGCCGGAGGTGCCGGGCGTGCGGCTACGCATCGAGGGTGCGATAGGCAGGCCCTCAATGGAGGCGACCCCGCGCAACCAGGCGCTGTGGCAACAGGCGAGGCAGCTTGGCGAGCAGCTCGGCCTGCAGCTCAGCCAGGCCCGAGCCGGCGGCGGTTCGGACGGCAACACGACGAGTCAGTTCACGGCAACGCTCGATGGGCTTGGGCCGGTCGGACACGGCGCCCATGCGAAACATGAGTTCCTGTTTATCGACAAAACGCTCGAGCGCGCGGCATTGCTGGCGATGTTGTTGCACGCCCAACCACTCGCGCAGGAGTCTCACGGAAAAACGGCATGACACAGGCCTTTCTCGCATCGCTCGCGCGCATCGCGGACTTCGACACAAATCCCTATGACGTTCGCGCGCTGCGGCAGAACGAATGGGCGAGCGGCGATTACGTGCAGGCAGAGGTCGCAGGAGCTCCTTCCGAGCTGTACAAGGTCGAGAGCTGTTCCGGCGAAATGCTGCCAGTGCGGCTCGGCGACGAGATTGTCGGTGCGCTGGGCGAGCGGGCAGCGACCCTGGAGGGAGTCGGTAGCTACAAAGACGTCAGGAATGGCCAGATGCACGCGCTGACTGCCGCAGGCTTGTTCGGCCGCTTCACTTCTTTCGCGGCGACGCTGCCGAGTCCGATGTCTCTTGTTTATCGTGGCCACATCATCCGTGATGGCGATAAGGTTACGATGCGCCAGTTTGCGATTAGAGCCGAACTCACGAAGTTCTCGATACCGACAATTCTGCTCATTGGTACTTCGATGTCTGCTGGCAAAACCGTAGCCGGGCGACGAGTCTGCAAAGTGCTGTCCTCAGCGGGCTACACGGTTGTCGGTGCCAAACTTACGGGTGCCGGCCGCTACCGCGATATTGCGAGCTTCAAGCGAGCCGGCGCTAGCAAGATTTTCGACTTCGTCGACGTGGGCCTGCCCTCCACGGTCGTGCCACCGGACGAGTTTCGTCGAGCGATTCGACCGCTGCTCAGCCATATCAATAGTCTGAAGCCCGATTTCATGGTTGCTGAAGCGGGCGCGTCCCCTCTTGAACCTTACAATGGCGACACTGCCGTGGACGAACTCGGCGACGCAATTCACTGCACGATACTGTGTGCTTCAGATCCCTACGCGGTTGTCGGCGTGCAACAGGCGTTTGGAATAACGCCTGACCTTGTAACCGGGCCTGCCGCTAACACGTCGGCAGCCGTTGATCTTGTCAGGAAGCTTGCAGGACGGCCCGCCATAAACGTCATCGACCGGGGCACGCTGCCGGCGTTGCGTGATTTTCTAGCGCGAACACTGAACCTCAAACTGAGCGAATCGAGTTCGCGTTTGACGCACTAATTATCGTGATCTTCGGTCGCGACCCTGATCGCCGGCGGAGCTAGCCACTTCTCCTCAGTGGCAAGCGGGGCGGCGAGTGTCTCGAGGAACGCCTCGAGTTGACGCAGCTCCCGTTTGTTGAGCTGCAGCGGTTTTGCCTCGTTGTGTCCGATCATTGACAACGGTGCGTCGTTGTAATGGCGCAAAACTTCGGCGAGCGATGTCAGTTGCCCCTTATGCATGAACGGACCCGTGTTTTGGATGTTGCGCAATGACGGGGTGCGCATTGCGCCGATGAGTTCGGGGCCAGTGCGGGCAAATTCGAGTTCGGCACAATTCGTTGCCGCATCATCGCTATATGCACCCAGGCAATTGAACGGGTCGGACTGTGCCTCGCGAACGCCGGCTACACGCCCTTTGTCCGGGACTTCGCCTGGGAACGACAACACGCCCGTGTTGTGAAACTCATTATTTGTGAACAACGGCCCGTTATGACATTGAGTGCATGCGGCTTTGCCGACGAACAATCGAAGACCATGTGTTTCGTCAGCCGTGTAGATCGACAGTTGCTTTGCTGTATCACCGGCTATCACGGTTTCGACGTAGGCATCGAACCGCGACGGTCCCGGCAGCAGCAGCCGCTCGTAAGCAGCGATTGCTTTGCCGATGTTGGCGAATACCCGGTTGACCGCATCGCCCTTCGATAGATTGGGAAACGGACCGAAAACTGATTCGTAGCTGGCGCGATAGGTCGGATCGGCCGCGATGAACTGCGCATATTGCTCGCGAGCGCCGCCGTGCTCGGCCGGATCTTCGAGCGGCGACAGGGCCTGTGACCACAGGCTGTCACGCCGACCATCCCAGTAAAACCATGGGCTATAGGCTGCACCCACGATGCTCAGCGTATTGCGCTTCGACGTGCCGATTGCCTGACCCTTCGACAGCCCATCGGTGAATCGTCGTATCGGTTGATGACAGGTCGAACAGGAAATCCCGCCTGTGCCGCTCAGGCGTGGATCGAAGAACAGCTGGTGACCGAATTCTGCGGCCTGCAGATTATTGGCCACCGCGTTGGTCGGGTCTGCAGGCAAAGGCGGCAAACTGTCTATCCATAAGGAGCGCAATACAACGACTTCCGCAGCGGTCCATGGTTTTAGCCTGGACGACTGGAATTGCAGCCACCCCGCACCCGCAAGAACAGCGGCCATGATCACAAGCGACGCGATTGCGACCCGTGTTTTTGCTTTCGCTGCGCTCACAGCGTGAGTGAGATAATCACGGTGTCGGTCTTGCCGTCGGCCTCGATGTCGATCGATACCACCCAGTCTCCGCCCATATGAAAACGCATGCCTTCGAGCCGGTAGGCGCCCTGGTCCAGCTCCTCGGTAATACGTGGGCGTGTCGGCAAACCGTGATCATGAGCCGGCATGCCGCCGGAAACCGAGATTTTCGCGCCACTGACGGGGTCGCCGTCCGCGTTGACACGCAGCACCCAGGAGTGCATTTGATTGATCTCGATAGGCTCGAGCGAACTCTCGAAGCTGAGCTGATAAACACCTCGTTCGGAAACCCACTCGCGCGCGCTCTCTGCAACTGCATCATTCATGCACACCGCGGGCGCAAACACGAAAAACAAGAGTGCTGCGAGCTTTGCGCTCCGGCCTGGATGCTCCGTACCGTTTGCGCCAGCGCGCAAGCCGGCCGCTCATTATCAGATACTGAATCTGAATCGCGATCAGGAGCGCGACGAACACAGGCCAATAGCCCAGGCCGGTAAATCCGACCTCGAACGGGAACACTGCCCGGTAGACCTGCTCGTTGCCATCGACGTTGGCCGTGACTATGCCTATGTAGTCGCCTTCCTCGGCAAAATTATGAATCACCGTTAAAACATCAGGCTCTATTGCCGGGGCTTGATAGAAAACGGTCGCGCTGTCGAGATCGTCGAGAGCGGCGACATCCTCCCAGCGTGCAAAGCGGCCCTTGCCGGTTACATCGCGAATTATCCGAAAATCCACAGACGCTTTGCTCAGGCCGTCGTGGAGGTACTCCATGACGAAGACGCTCTGCGTGGCGTTCGGCAGATCCTCACAATATTCCTTGTGCCCGTCGATCAGGGGCTGGTAGATCTTGAAGTGGCCACGCAGGTAATTGACCTTGATCACGCACAGATCTTCTTCCTCAACGACGCCACCATGCGCAAAGACATTCTGCGCAAGCATCACGAGTGCAACGAGGACCAGGCGTAACCCCGATGACATAGTCACATTTCGCTCGCATCCACTGGAGAGTAATCGCATAGCATAACTTAGCCATCACGCTTCGCTACGTCGGCGGCGGTCGAAATCTCCTGCAGCCCATCGAGGACCTGGCTCCACAGCTCTGCGTCGACAGCTTGTTTCAGGCCCGCATAGGCGACTGCCACCTGCGGCATGATCTCGGCCTGCAAGTCGCGGCCTTTATCGGTCGCGACGACATAGACGACTCGGCGATCGCTGTCAGAACGCTTGCGCGCCACAAGTTCCATCAAACTCAGGCGATCGACGATGCCCACGAGGCTGGGCGTTGCGATCAGCGTCAGCTTCCCGAGCTCCCCAAGCGCGATTTCTTCGCGTTCCCACAGCACCCGCAGCACCCGCCCCTGCGGCTCTGTGAGTCCAAAGTCATTGAATATCTTGCGGAACCTAGGCATAACTGCGTCCAGCGTGCGGTGCAGCATCATTGGCAGAGAGCGACTGAACTGTTGTATCGCCATATGTCGGAAATTAGTTAATATATGAATCATTTTGATCTTAATGAATAATTCGGATAACACAAGCGAAGCAGACAATGGCTCTGATGCGGCGCCGTTGGGGCTGCGTCAGTCGCTCGGCCGATTTGCGACGGGCGTGACCGTGGTGACCTGCCTGGGCAGCGAGGGCCCCTGCGGCATCACGGCGAACAGCTTCAGTTCAGTGTCGCTCGACCCCCCGCTGGTCTTGTGGAATATCGCGAAGGTGTCGAATTCCCTGCAGGCGTACCTGGATGCGGAGTATTTCGCGATCAATGTCCTGAGCGCCGAACAGCAGCCGCTGTCTGCCCATTTCGCGTTGTCCGATCACACCTTGTTCAACGGCATCGACTTTGAAGATTCCGCGCGGGGCGTACCCATCCTTCCCGGCACGATAGCGTGTTTCGAGTGCCGGACGCACACGGTCCACGAGTGCGGCGACCACTACATTATCGTCGGCGAAGTCGAGACGCATCGCTCTAGCGGCGGGCAGCCTTTGCTTTTTTGCGGCGGCCAGTACCTGGCAGTCGCCGATTCTGCCGACTAATCGCCGCTCGGACCCCTCTCATGAAACGCAAGGTCTTCTGCATCGGTTTTCACAAGACAGGCACGACGAGCCTGGAACTTGCGCTGAAGAAACTCGGCTATCGCGTCACGGGTTCGTTCGGCACGAAAGACCCCGCTATCGCAGACAAAGTGCACGAGATGGCATACGCGACGGTCGAAAACTTTGATGCGTTCGAAGACAACCCCTGGCCGATTCTTTACAAGGAACTGGACGAACGGTTCCCGGGCAGCAAGTTCATACTGACGCGCAGACCGGCCGAAGCCTGGATAAAAAGCCAGGTCAGAGACTTTGCAAGCACCGAAACGCCGATGCGGCGCTGAATCTATGGCGAGGACGCGGGTTGCCCGGAAGGCAATGAAGAGACCTACATCGCCCGCTATGAACGCCACAACCGTGAAGTTCTCGAGTACTTCAAGGACCGTCCCGACGATTTGCTGATCTTCGACTTACCGAAAGGCGATGGCTGGGACAAGCTGTGTCCGTTTCTTGGACAAGACATCCCGGACAAGCCGTTCCCGCATGCAAACAAAGCAAGCCTGTCGCGCAGCATAAAAAATTTCTTCAAAAAACTGTAAAAAGCCTAGTCGTCCTGGCTCTTGCGGATGAACTTGCGGATCTTCGTGAAAAAAGAATCCTTTTTGTAACGGCCTTTGACGATGTGCCGAATCTGGCACACGTTGGGAATGTCGAGAGGCGTGCCGTGCGTGCCAATTAACCATCGAAACGCCCTGTCCTCGTAAGTCTTCATCCAACGCTCGGCTGGCGTCTGATAGTGTTTGATCGAATCGCAGTAGCCACAGGCGCGCGCGATGTCGCCGTGTGTGATTTGGTGAGGCCCTTTGGCCTTCTTGCGCGGCCCGCCATATGGCTTGAACCGGTCAATCGGAATCTCGAGAAGATTCGGGCCTTCGCGGCCCTTTTCGAGAATAACGTCATCTTCGGGTAACAGCGACGTACCCAGCCCGATATTTGGATGCACGAGGCCATCGTCGCGACCTTGCAGCAGATCCGCCAGGGTATCGAGACAGGTCTCGTGAAAAATGATGTCGGCGTCGGTAAACCAGATCCAGTCCGCATCGGTATTCTTGGCGGCCAGATTTCTGCCGATACTGCGGCGAAACAGCTTTTCTCTTGGCAGTGGCTGCCAGTTCCAGGTTACGCCCGGGATCTCCACACGGCCGAAGTAATCGAGCACCCGCGTAACGACCTCATCGTCTGGCACGTGGAACACGGTCATCTTGATGTCGAGCTTGTCCGTGCGGTGATTGACCAGCGAGCTGAGCTGGTACGTCAGGAAGTGCCCATAGCGCCAGCAGTGACTGACGATCTCGAGCTTGAGCTTACCGGTCTTCCTGGCCTTCTCGACAGTTGACGGATCGACATCACGAAACCACGAGACCGGCAACGCGCCCGATACAGCGACGCGATAGAACAGACTGACGGCCGACTCACGGAAAGCTGACATCGATAACTCCGGTTGACTTCATGCGGACCGGCGCAGACGGCGATACATCGCGACCTTGCGCAGCGCGTTGACATGTTGGGAAATTCGGGACCAGAAGTATAGCTTCTCGGGATAGCGACTCCTGGAAAAATCGGGCGTCACCGGCTCGAGCACCTGCTCCCAATCGGCTGTCGCCTCATAGCCGCATTCGATCAGGTCCGGTGACAGTGAACCGTGAATCTCCTGCTGGCCTTTTATCCTCCCCGGATGCCGGGTCCAGACACCGACGCTGGTTGGCGCAATCGGGCGAACACTGTGCATCGCGGTGATCGATTTTTCTGACACTTTCGCGTACTCGTGATACTCGGAAAAGTCGTGAATCTTCTCGAGCCACGGAAACTTGTCCGCAATTCTCTGCTGCGTCGCATCGGGATCGCGCACGAAATCCTCGTAACGAACCTCAAGAAACCGCTCGTGGCCATACAGTGGCTTCGCGTAGCCGTGCATCTGCCGCCACAAGCGAATATTGGAGTAGTACATGTCCTTGTTCTTGCCATGGCGACTGACAATGACATCGCGCGGGTCGCGAATCATATAGATTACGTAGAACTCCGGATCGCTCTCGATGATCGCCCGCACATACATCGTGTCCTTGGGCCGCTTGGTCAGCAAAATCTGGCCGTCCGCGGCGGACACGAGATTAAATCGGAGCTCATGATCGTAATGCTTGTCGATCCTGAAGCACGTCACCATTGCCTCGTGCAGCAGCGTGGTGCCGCTACGGGGCGAGCAGGCGACTATATGAAGATGTTTGAACATTCCGCCGCTTTACTCATCGGCAATCGTGTTCTGCAACACGCCGATTTCGGAGATGGCCACTTGTATCGTGTCGCCAGGCCTCATCCATACAGGCGGCTTGCGCGCAAAGCCGACACCGCCCGGCGTGCCCGTAGCGATAACGTCGCCGGGCTCCAGACGCGTGAACGTCGTGCAGTACTCGATCAAAGTCGGGATATCGAAGATCAGGTCACCGGTGGATGAGGATTGCATTAACTCGCCGTTGAGTCGGGTCTCCAAACGCAGGTTTTCGACGTCTTCGACGTCGTCTTTAGTCACCAGCCAGGGACCCATGCTGCCGCTGCCGGGAAAATTCTTGCCGGCGGTGAACTGGCCCGAGTGACGCTGAAAGTCGCGGACGCTGCCATCGTTCAAACAGCAGTAGCCCGCCACGAAATCGAGCGCGTCAGCTGCCGCGACACGATGCGCGCTGCGGCCGATAATGACGGCCAGCTCGCCTTCAAAATCGAATTTCTCCGAAACAGCCGGGCGAATCATGTCTGCGCCGTGGCCGACAAAACTATCAGCAAAGCGCACAAACACCCATGGGTACTCGGGTAGCTCCCGGCCCATTTCGAGGACGTGCTTCTTGTAATTGGCGCCAATGCACAAAACCTTGTTTGGATTCAGTACGCAGGGCAGGAACCCGATGTCATCAATGGACAGATTCGCTTCAAGTTTTGACGCAAGCTCTGCTACCTGATCCAACGCGCCGCGTTGCAAAATATGTTTTGCGCTGCGCCCGACGTCGTGATCGCCAAGGTCGATGACACCATCGCCTTGCATCACGCCCACTCGCGCTTGACCATTAAGGAGAAAACTCACCAGTCGCATGTGTCGATCCTGTCAGGTAAGACGCTCAATGAAAAAAGCCAGGGCAAACGCGCTGAGCGCTGCGAACCCGGCCCAATGCCATACTAGCAGGGAGCTAGTTGGCTTGTAATGCGGCGCAACCTCTGCGGATGTCACGGCGCGGTAGTTGTAGTAAGCCAGCGCCGGTGCCGTTATGAAGGCTGTACTGGTGGCGAAATTGATAAAAGCCGAGAAGCTCCCTAACAGCAGGAGCATGATCAGCGTGACGCCGGCAACCTGGACGAGCAGCAGCGCGGTGTAGCTCGTTTTTCGCCCCGGTCTGCCTTTCATGCGATCAACAAGGCTGGCAGTCACGCGCGGCACGACGTCGAGTAGCGCAGCAACGGTAGACAACATCACGGCTATCGCCGCCATTGCGATCAGCGGGTACGACCACTTGCCGATAATTGCGGTAAAGACAGACAGCAACTCGGTCGCGAAGGCGCCCGCATTCGCCGGTATGTCGCGATCAGTCTGAAACAGTATCGCCGTGCCCATGACCGCGAAGCTGACCGCAAGCACTATCGTCAGTATCCAGCCGACGCGCAAATCAGTGACCGCGCTCTTGTGATCGATCTGGTCACCACCCAGGGACTTTTTCTCGCACGCCCAGCTGGAGATAAAGATCGAGCCGCTCATCGGCATCGGCATCCAGCCGGCCATCGCGATGACAAACACGGCGAGCGAGCGCGTCGGAGTTATCCCGGCAAAGAGCTCGCGACCGCCCTCACCCAGCATCGGTAGCGCAATCAGCATCGCCATGAGTGTCAGCACTGAAAAAGACACCACGAGAATCTTGATCAGCTTCTCCGCTTTCGCATAGTGGCCGTTCAGTAGAAAGAGTGCCGAAAACACTGCTACACCAATAGCAACGTGCGGCCCGGGGAATGGCAGGTCGAACACGCTGATAAGCAGGCCCGCCGTTACGAGCGAGACGGCCGATGTCGCGATGAACATATCGACTAAAAAAGCGGCAAGCAGCCAGTAGAGAGGGATGCGCCCCATGCGCGAATACGCGTAAACCAGGCTGCGATTCGTGATGCTCGCGTAATCGACGGCGAAGCGGAACGCGGGATACTTCAGCACCGAGATCAGAACGATCAGCCAAACGAAGCTGAGCCCGAAATCCGCTCCGGCACGCGTCGATTGCACCAGATGCGAGACACCGATAGCGGCCGCCGCCAGCATCAGGCCGGGGCCAAGCCGCGCAAACCACCTGACCATGTGCGCTCCTCCCACAAAAACCATATATCAAGAGTCGAAAAGTCGAAACCGTAACGAACGACCGTAAGTAATAACGCCTATTTAGATGGGCCAATCGCTCGCCTACTCTGCTTGATAGGGGCTGGCCCATGCCACATCCCGCGAAAATTTGTTGCATCCGAGGCTACGAGAAACGGCATGCTCAGCGTGAATAATAGATGCGGCCGACAATGACCAAAACGCTAGTGGTGGCGGTTGGCGATGTCCAGCGAGCCGATGAAGGCGCCGGTGTGCATACGCTGCGCTACCTCAAGAAGCACTACGACCTTCCAGGCACGTCCTACATCGAAGCCGATACTTCCGGCTCCTCTCTCGCTGCTGAGGTAGCCGCCGCAGATCACGTGATTATCTTGAACGCCGCACAGATCGACGCGATCCCTGGCACGGTCCGGGTTCTCGAGGGTGAAGATGTCGACTTGGGCAAGCTGGTCGACCTTGCCGATCTCGATGGCAAGCTGCCGGCCCGTTACGCGCTGATCAGCATACAGCCCGGTCAACCCGCATCAGGCGGCTCGCTTAGCGAGACTGTACGCCGTTCGCTGCCGAAGGCCGCCGGAAATGCGGCAACACTCATTCAACGATGGCGGCGAAGCGAGTCCGTATTTTCCACCGGATTACATTCCCTGCCGAATTCGGTATAAACAACGCACAGAACACGGGCATGTCAGCCGCAATATCGTGGCTGGCATAGCCGGGGAGCGTAAATGCCTTCAGACAACACGCAGACTGTAGATCCGTCACCGCAGAATTTTGCCGGAGACTCATTTGCGCAGACCGCGAAGCGTCTGTTCCACGCCACCCGGCCCAAGTTTTTCCCTGCCTCACTGCTGCCGATCATCGCTGGCACCGCGTGGGGATTCAGTACGACGGGCAGATTCGGCTTCGTGGTTTTCGTCCTCGCCCTGTTCGCAACGATGTGCGTACACGCTGCGAGCAACGTGCTCAACGATGTTGGCGACGAGTCCGGCGGTACGGACAGGCAAAACGACGATCGTGTTTATCCTTACACAGGCGGTTCGCGGTTCATTCAAACCGGCATCATGAGCGCCAGCGAAATGGCGCGATGGGGTATCACACTGCTCGCGCTGGCAGCGATCGCAGGCATCGCGCTGATAGCGCTCAAGGGACCGGTGGTTCTGTATTTCGGCCTTGCGGGTGTTGCACTCAGCGTTCTGTATTCCCTTGGTCC
Organism: uncultured Gammaproteobacteria bacterium; assembly: GCA_963711285.1. Lineage (GTDB taxonomy): Bacteria > Pseudomonadota > Gammaproteobacteria > Steroidobacterales > Woeseiaceae > UBA1847. The sequence continues at coordinate 908,418 of CAVQDJ010000013.1, forward strand.
AGCGCGGCTGGCTTCACTGGGCATCGGAGAGACCGCGGTCGCGGCCGGCCTCGGCGTCATCCCGGTGGCCGGCGCCGCGTGGCTGCAAGGCGCCGAACTCAATATCGAGCTGCTGCTTTTCACTATTCCCGTTAGTGCCTGGGTGGCCGCTATTTTGCTGATCAACGAGGTGCCCGATGTGGCGGCAGATGGAGCTACCGGCAAGCGCACGCTGCCGGTGCGGCTTGGCCTCAGCGGAACGGCTGTCGTTTACGTGCTTCTGCACGTGGCTGCTGTAGCTGCAACCGGATGGCTGACTTACGACAACGCGCTGCCACTGCTCGCGCCGCTGGTTCCGGCCGCGCTGCTGGTTCTCGCTTTCAAAGCAGGCGCCGCAATACGCGTCGGTATCCGGGACCGCGGACGCATGACGGCCGCGATTGAAAGCACGCTCGCGATTCACACGATCGGATCGATATGGCTGGTCGCCTGCGTTCTGTTTTTGTACTGGCGGCCATAACGTCTGAACACGCAATGCGCATAACCATTAAAAAAGGACTTGATATTCCTATCGCCGGCACGCCGGAGCTCGTCATATCGGACGCGGCGGATGTCGGCAGCGTCGGGCTGGTCGGTTGGGATACGCCGGGCCTGAAACCGAAAATGGCCGTAGCCGAGGGCGACCGCGTCAAGCTTGGCCAGGTCTTGTTCGTGGATAAGCGAAACCCCGATGTGCGGTACACGGCCCCGGGCTGCGGCACCGTGTCTGCAATCAATCGGGGTGCGCGGCGGGTCTTGAATTCCGTCGTTATCGAACTCGACGGCGATGACGCCGAGACCTGGCGCAGTTGTGAGCCCGCGGACATCGACAAAATCGATGCCGGCAAAATACGACAGACGCTCGCCGAGTCCGGCTTGTGGACCGCGCTGCGCACGCGCCCGTTCGGTCGCATTCCGCTGCCGGATGCGACCCCGAATTCCATTTTCATAACCGCGATTAACACCAATCCGCTCGCCGGCGATCCTGCGATGGTTATTCGGGAGGATAACGACGCCTTTCTTGCAGGCGTGCGGCTCGTCTCGCGCCTCACGGGTGGGCCAACCTACATTTGTACCAGGCCGGATACCGATATTCCGTGCCCTGATGGCGAACAGTACCGTCACGCGGAATTCGCCGGGCCGCATCCGGCTGGCCTGGTCGGCACGCATATTCATTTCCTGGATCCGGTCAGCATCAACAAGACCGTCTGGCATATCGGCTATCAGAACGTGATGGCGATCGGCCGGTTGTTCCTGAACGGCCGGCTGCCGACCGAGAGGGTGATTGCGCTCGGCGGACCGATGGTCAGGAACCCGCGACTGTTGCGCACCCGGCGTGGCGCAAGCACGAAAGATATTCTGGCCGGCGAGTTGCTCCCCGGAAATTCGCGGGTGATCTCGGGGTCTGTACTGTCGGGCCATCGCGCCTCTGGCATGCTCGGCTGGCTCGGCGCGTATCACAATCAGATCAGCGTGATTGGCGAAGGCAGCCCGCGAGAATTCCTGTCCTGGATGAGGCCCGGCAAGGACAGGTATTCCGCGCTGCGCGCCTATGCTTCGAGCTTTTTGCACAAGGGTGCCTTCGACATGACGAGTTCGCAGAACGGCAGCCCGCGCGCCATGGTGTCAACCGGTAGCTTCGAGCGCGTCATGCCGCTCGATATCCTGCCGACCGTGTTGCTGAAGGCGCTGCTGGTCAGGGACACCGACAGCGCCCAGCAACTCGGCTGTCTCGAACTCGACGAAGAGGATCTCGCGCTGTGTTCGTTCGTCTGCAACGGCAAGTACAACTACGGACCGCATCTGCGCAAAGCGCTCGATGAAATCGAGGCGAACGGCTGATGAAACGACTTCGCAAAATGCTCGATAACGTCGAGCCGCTGTTCGTCCGCGGCGGTCGACTCGAGAACTTCCACGCCATCTACGAGATGGTCGACACGCTGTTCTACTCGCCGCCCGATGTAACTCGCGGCTCGCCGCACGTCCGCGACGCGATTGATCTCAAACGCGTCATGATCGTGGTGGTCTTTGCGGCTACGCCGTGCGCGCTCGTCGGCATGTGGAACACGGGTTTCCAGGCCAACACGGCCATGCTGGCGATGGGTATCGATGTCGGTGCCGGCTGGCGCGAGGTCGATCATTGGCGCTGGTTGGCGTCGGGCACGACCCCGGCAGCCTGTACGACAATTTCATGTTCGGCCTGCTGTACTTCCTGCCGATCTACATCGTCACGATGGCCGCGGGCGGCTTCTGGGAGATGCTGTTCTCCGGCGTTCGCAATCACGAGATCAACGAGGGCTTCTTCGTCACCTCGCTGCTGTATGCGCTGATCCTGCCGGCCACGATTCCGCTCTGGCAGGTCGCGATCGGCATCAGCTTCGGTGTCGTCATCGGCAAGGAGGTCTTCGGCGGCACCGGCAAGAATTTTCTCAACCCGGCGCTCGTCGGCCGCGCGTTCCTGTACTTCGCCTACCCGGCGCAGATATCGGGCGACGCGGTCTGGACCGCCGTGGACGGCTTCAGCGGCGCGACGGCGCTCGGCATCAGCGCTATCGAAGGCATCTCCGGCGTCATCGCAAGCGGCCTGACCTGGACGCAGGCTTTCCTCGGCCAGATGCAGGGCTCGATCGGCGAAACCTCGACCGCCGCCTGTCTGTTCGGCGCTGCCATGCTCATCTACACGGGCATCGCATCCTGGCGCATCATCGTCGCTACGTTCGCCGGGCTGATCATTCCGGTACTGCTGATCGGCTCCATCGACAGCGCAACGCGATGATGAACATGCCCTGGCATTGGCACATCGTGCTGGGTGGCTTCGCGTTCGGCGCCGTATTCATGGCAACCGATCCGGTCAGTGCCTGTCAGACCAATACCGGACGCTGGATGTACGGCCTGCTGATCGGCTTCATGACATGGCTCATTCGCGTCATCAATCCGGCGTTTCCCGAGGGCATCATGCTCGCCATCCTGTTCGCCAACGTCTTCGCACCGATGATCGATTACTTCGTCGTGCGCGCCAACATCAAGCGGAGGGTTCAACGCAGTGTCTGACGACGCTAACAAGACTCCGAAACGCTCGCGCGACAGTATTGGCAACACGTTGATCGTTGCAATCGGTGTCAGCCTCGTGTGCTCTGTCCTGGTTGCCAGCGCCGCGATACTGCTCAAGCCGCGACAGCTGCAGAACGAGGAAGAATTCCGGCAACGCATCATTCTCGACGTTGCCGGGCTCTACGAACCGGGCGCCGATATAGCGTCTCTGTATGCCTCTATCGAAGAACGCACTGTCGAGCTCGGATCCGGTGAGCAGGCACCCGTGTATCTCGTCATGGACGGTGACCGGGTCGAACAGGTCATCCTGCCGGTCGAAGGCGCCGGCCTCTGGTCGACGATGTACGGCTACCTGTCCGTCGAGAACGATGGCAACACTGTTCGCGGCCTGCGCTTCTACAGTCACGGCGAGACGCCGGGGCTCGGTGACCAGGTCGACAAACCCGCCTGGCGCGAGCAGTGGCAGGGCAAGAAGCTCTACGACGCCGGTGGTGAACCGCAGATCGAAGTCGTCAAGGGACCCGCCCCGGACGACAGTGACTATCAGATCGACGGTCTCGCCGGTGCGACGCTGACCGGCCGCGGTGTCAGCATCTTCGTGCGTCACTGGATTGGCGAGGAAGGTTATGGTCCGTATCTGAAGGCACTCGGCGAAGAGGAGTCGCGTTAGTTATGAATGACGCACGCAAAATACTGATCGATCCGCTTGTCGATAACAATCCGGTCACGCTGCAGGTGCTCGGCATCTGTTCGGCGCTCGCGGTAACGACATCGCTGCTGCCTGCCCTCCTCATGTGCGTCGCGCTGACGAGCGTCTGCGCACTGTCGACGACCGCAATCAGCAGCATACGCAACTTCATACCGAACAACATACGCATCATCGTGCACATGACGATCATTGCTTCGTTCGTTATCGTCGTCGACCAGATGTTAAAGGCCTATGCGTTCGAGACGAGCAAGCAGCTGTCGGTTTTCGTCGGCCTGATCATCACCAACTGCATCGTGCTCGGTCGCGCCGAAGCGTTTGCGATGAAGAACGGCGTCGGCATGAGCTTTCTCGACGGCCTCGGCAACGGCCTCGGCTACAGCGCCATATTGATCATCGTTGCGACGATTCGCGAGCTGTTCGGTGCAGGAACGCTGCTCGGTTACCGCATCCTGCCGCTTGTGTCGGACGGTGGCTGGTACGAGGCCAACGGCCTGATGCTGCTGCCGCCGAGCGCGTTCTTCATTATCGGCCTCTTGATCTGGGCTATTCGCACCTGGAAACGCCAGCAGGTTGAAGTTCCGGAACTCCGCATTCACGAAGTCCACCGGACAGAGGTACTGTAATGGCGGACTACATCAACCTCTTTGTCCAGGCGGCGTTCGTCGAGAACCTCGCCCTCGCGTTTTTCCTCGGCATGTGCACGTTCCTTGCGATATCGAAGCGCGTCGAAACCGCCGTTGGTCTCGGACTTGCCGTCGTCGTCGTGCAGATCATCACGGTGCCGGTGAATTACCTGATTTACTCGTTGCTGCTCAAAGAGGGGGCGCTTGCCTGGGCTGGACTGCCCGACGTCGACCTGAGCTTTCTCGGACTGGTCAGCTACATCGGTGTGATCGCGGCCCTCGTACAGATTCTCGAGATGACGCTCGACAAGTACTTTCCGAAACTTTACAACGCACTTGGCATTTTCCTGCCGCTAATCACAGTTAACTGCGCAATCCTCGGCGGCACCCTGTTCATGGTCGAACGGCATTACGACCTGGGTGAGAGCATCGTCTTCGGTTTCGGCAGCGGCTTCGGCTGGGCACTCGCATTGATCGGGCTTGCCGGTATACGCGAGAAACTCAAGTACAGCGACGTGCCCGAAGGCCTGCAGGGCCTCGGCATCACGTTCATCATCGTCGGCCTGATGTCCCTGAGTTTCATGGGCTTCTCGGGGATTCGCCTGTGACGATGGACAGCGCAACCCTGCTGCAGGTTGGCCTGAGCGTAGCGCTTTTTACGGTCATCATCCTGATCCTCGTGTTCGTGATCCTGCTTGCGCGCTCCAAGCTTGTTGCGGGCGGCATCCGTCACGATCAACATCAATGAAGACCGCGATCTTCACGCCGCGACCGGGGGCAAGCTCATGAATACCCTGGCCGACGCCGGCATTTTCATACCTTCTGCCTGCGGTGGCGGCGGCACCTGCGGGCAGTGCACGGTCAGGGTCTTCGAAGGCGGCGGCGCGATATTGCCAACCGAGACCTCGTTCATCAGCAAGCGCGAAGCGCGGGAACACTACCGGCTCTCCTGCCAGGTGGCCGTGAAGCAGAACATGCGCATCGCGGTGCCCGAAGAGATTTTCGGCATACGCAAGATCGAATGCACGGTGACGTCGAATCGCAATGTCGCGAGCTTCATCAAGGAGCTGGTGCTCGAACTGCCCAAAGGCGAAGAGCTGGACTTCCGGGCCGGTGGTTACATCCAGATCGAGTGCCCGCCGCATGACCTGTCCTTCAAAGACTTCGATATCGACGAGGAATTTCATGACGAGTGGGATCGCTACAATCTTTGGCGCTACGAATCGCATGTCAAACAAACTGTGTCTCGTGCCTACTCGATGGCGAGTTATCCGCTCGAAAAGACAACGATCAAACTGAATGTGCGTATCGCGACGCCGCCACCCGGGCGCCGACGATTCGGTACCGCCTGGGATCATGTCGTCGTACATCTTCAATCTGAAGCCTGGCGATAAAGCGATTATTTCCGGACCCTATGGCGAGTTCTTCGCAAAAGAAACCGACAACGAGATGGTCTTCATCGGTGGCGGCGCGGGCATGGCGCCGATGCGCGCGCACATCTTCGACCAACTGAAACGGCTGCACTCGAAGCGCAAGATGTCTTTCTGGTACGGCGCAAGAAGCCTTCGTGAGATGTTCTACGTCGAGGAGTTCGATGAACTCGCGCGCGAGAACGACAACTTCACGTGGCACATCGGACTCTCGGAACCACTGCCCGAGGACAACTGGACCGGTTACACCGGCTTCATTCACAACGTGTTGTACGACGAATATCTCGCCGATCATCCGGCGCCGGAGGACTGCGAGTACTACCTGTGCGGCCCACCGATGATGAATTCCGCGGTCATCAAGATGCTCGAAGACCTCGGCGTGACGAAAGACCATATTCTGCTGGATGACTTCGGAGGCTGAATGAAGGCCGTTGTCCTGCTGCCCCTGGTCGTTCTCTGCGCGGCATGCGCAAAGCAACCGGCCGAAGTCGAGATATCCGGCAGCGCGATGGGCACGCAGTTCAGCGTCAAGCTCACGGATCCCGGCGCAAACGCCGCACGTCTGCAGCAGGAAATCGAGCGCTCGCTCGCGGATGTCGAACACATCATGTCTACCTACATGCCGGACTCCGAGATTTCGCGTTTCAACGCCAGCGCATCAACTGCGTGGCAGGAAGTGTCGCAGGCGTTTTGTTTCAGCGTCGAAGATGCCCTGGCGCTGAGTATCCTTACGGGTGGATCGTTCGACATTACGGTTGGGCCACTCGTAAACCTGTGGGGCTTCGGTCCGGACAATGTGGTCGACGAGCCGCCTGCCGACGCGGAGATTGCCGCACTGCTGGAGAGTATTGGTTACGAACACCTGCAGACCGACTGCAGTCGACCGGCATTAAAAAAGGACATACCGGAGTTATTGCTCGACATGTCCGCATTCGGCAAGGGATTCGCCGCCGATCGCGTAGCCGATCTTCTCGAGAAACAGGGCTTGTTAGACTATCTTGTAGAGATAGGTGGCGAAATGCGACTTGCGGGAATGAATGCGGACGGCAAAAAGTGGGCGATCGGCATCGAAGCCCCGCTCGTTGGCCAGCGGCGGCCGCATATGGTCCTCCGGCTGACGGACACGGCGGTAGCGACATCGGGCGACTACCGGAACTATTTCGAAGCTGGCGGCCAACGCTATTCGCATACGATCGACACGCGAACAGGTCGGCCCGTAACGCATGCATTGGCCTCGGTAACGGTAGTCGACGCCAGCGGTTATCGGGCAGATGCACTCGCAACGGCGCTGCTCGTGATGGGCCCCGAGAAAGGCATGCAACTCGCGACGCGGGAGAACCTGGCGGTGTTATTCTTACTTCGGGGTGAAAATGGGATCGATGAGCGATCGTCCCCGGCATTCGAACAACTGAGATCATCGTAATGACGCTGTTGCCAACATTGTTCGTCACATTCGCGGTCCTGCTGGCCGTAATCGCTGCAATGGCGATCGGCGTCATCAATGGCCGCAAACCGATCAGCGGCAGTTGCGGCGGCCTGAACGGCGGCGGCTGCGAATTGTGCAGCGGAAAATGTGTACGGGAGGGGGACAAATGAATCTGAAATCAGCCCTGGTTCGCAAGTACATGGCGGGCCGCCTTGTTACGTTCAAACCTGATACCGACGTGCTCGATGCACTTCATGAACTCGTGCACCACCGCATTGCGGGCGCGCCTGTTGTTGATGATCACGGTGAACTTGTCGGCATGCTGTCTGAAACGGATTGTCTGAAGGTCGCATTGAACGCTGGTTACTACGGAGACTGGGGCGGACCTGTCGCCGACTACATGACGCCTGACGTTGAGACCATCGATGCCGACATGAACATCGTCGACCTGGCGCAGAAATTTCTCGATACGGGATTCCGCCGCTTCCCTGTTCTCAGAAATAACAGGCTGGTCGGTCAGATAAGCCGGCGTGATGTGTTGCGCGCCCTGGGTGAGCTTGCTGTCGCAGCGTGATAACTGCGCTGTGAATATCGTCGTAAAAAGCTGTTGCGCGTTCGCCTTTGCGGGCCTGACCCTGATTGCTGCGCCGGCATCGGCCGAGCCGGCGATGATCGAGGTATGCGCGGCCTGTCACGGAGAAGACGGCTCGGGCGCCGGATTCGAATTCGTGCCCATCATCGCGGGCACGCCCGCGTCACATATCGAGGAAGCGCTGTACGCATACCAGGACGGCGCCAGACGCTGCGTCGGTGTGCCTGTGATGTGCGAGGCCGCAGCGATATTGAGCGACGCTGACATCGCGGAACTGGCTGAACACTACAGCGCGATGCGCCGAATCTCGTCTGGTGAGCGCTTTGACGAGAGTCTCGCCCGGGCCGGCAAGATATTTCACGAAAAGCATTGCGTAAAATGCCATGTGCTGCCCGACGACGAGGATGTCGAGAACGCGCTGGGCATCCCGCTGCATGGCCAGCGCTCGGCTTACCTCCGGATGGCGCTCGGCGCCTACATGACCGGCGACCGTGAGACCCTGATACCGGCGATGGCGGAAAAACTGCAACTGCTCGATGCCGACAAGATCGAGGCACTGGCCAACTACTACGCGAGTTACAAACCCTAGCAGGCGAACGCCGGCGTCACTCACCAACTGCTCAGGCGCTCAGGTCCGTGTCGATATCCAGTTCCGTTCGGACAAGGTTACGGCCTGCTTTCTTCGCCGCATACAGGGCACGGTCCGCGCGAGATATCAGCGATTCGGCGGTATCTCCGCTACGCGCTTGTGCGACACCGAGACTTATCGTGACATGCAAGTCGATCGAACCTCGATGGACCGGATCCGCTGCAACCCGCACTCGTGTTCTTTCGGCCAGTGCGTACGCGACATCGAGCGCCGCATCGTCGAGTACGAGGATAAACTCTTCGCCACCGTATCGGCCAATGACGTCACTTGTACGCGCACTGCCCTCCATACGCGTCGCAACATCTCTCAGTATACGGTCGCCAACGATATGACCATGGCTGTCGTTGATGCTCTTGAAGTGATCGACATCCGCCATCACCAGGGACAGCGGCCGCTCTCGCGCGAGCGCGGCCGCCAGTTTTTCTTTTAGTGTGCGTAGAGAAAAGGCGCGGCTGCATAACTGCGTTAGTGAGTCCGTGCGCAGATTCCGGCGCATTACCTCACCTTCGCCCCGAATGGAGACGATAGATCGCTCCAGGCTGCTTACTTTGTCGGAGTGGTAGGTCTCGATTGCGAGCGACATATCGAGAGCCGTGATCTTCAGAATGAACTGTATGAGATTAATGAGTGATTCGGGCATTACCTGAATTTCAGCCGGTATTCTCTGGATCAGGAGATTCTGCATCAGACAGTAGAAGCACTGGTACAGGCTCAAAGACACGCCGACTCGGTGATGGACCAACCCGACCTGTAATCGCGCCTCGAAGTACGGCGGCGTATCAAACTGTTGACCAAGGCTGAGCAGGTACTGTCGTTGTGTGATTTTCCAACGAGCGAGCTGCGCATGCCCCTTCACCAATTCACGGAAAACCGGATGTTTAGCGAGTGCAGCATGGAAATCGTCAATTATCTGGTCAAGGTTGGGTTGAATGACCAGGGTCTGCAACTGCGCGGCAATCGTCTGATCGCTCGGGCTGGTCAGGCCAACAAAACGAAGCCGCTCGGCGATATTGGCATCGCCGAAATCGAAGCGTGCACAAAGGCTCTGATTCATCGTCCCTGAGGATTTGCCCAATACCCGGCATGCTATCGCGTTTGCGGCGACCGCAGGCATACGTAGTATTGCCTAAGAGTCCCGCCCGCTTGCTGGTTTCTCAGGTTTTGAGTTCGTCGCGATTTAACAGTTTCGCGACCAGCAGCAGCGCTCCGCCAACGAAAACGAGCGCCACGAACAGGCTGGCGGGCTGGCCATTCGGAAAATCCTCAACGAACAACTTGATTCCAACGAGGATCAACACCGGGTAGACCAACCAGCGCGCCTCCGGCCAACGCCTGAAGCGGCTTGAGAGAGCCAAAGTTACCGACGATATGGACAGCACCGCCGTCCGCAGAGCGGCCAGCACGGCCAGGCCAGGCTCTGTCCCGCCGGCGTCAGCCAGAAGCGGCGCCAGGAACACAACCATGAGTCCGCCTACCTCCCAGACTGACAAGGCAAGCACAATCAGTTGCGGTAGACCGGCCAGCACGCCCCAGCGCTCGGAATGCTGGGCTACGGGTAGAAAGAGGCAGATCACTGTTGTCAGGGCTATGCCAACGTGCCAGGGAAGCAATGCCGGCCATGTGGTCGACGCGTCTCCTGCCAGCGCCTGGAGTCCCGTCGCCAGGATTCCGGAGACGACGCCTGCAGCGAGTAGCAGAACCGTGCACTGCAGACTCAGAGAGACCCAGCCCTTACGCCCGCTGAACCACGCCATCGTCAGGGCCATTAGCGACCACAAAACCGCGGCTCCGGACGGCGACATGATCAGCGCACTGCCGGCGAGCACGAGCACCAGTCCGAGCGTCGAGTAATAATAGAAATTGGGTCCACGAACGGTGCGGGTTTTTGCCGAAAGGGCCAGAGCATAGGCACAGCCACCCAGCACGAGACTTGGAACACCGATTTGCGCGAAATCAAGCTGGCCTGCCCGCACCGCAACACTGGCGGCGCCAAAAGCAACGCCAATGGCCAGCAATGCCTGCACGGGCTCAAAAATGCCTACATCCTGGCCGCGTATGTGCGAACGAACGGCGAAGCTCAAAAGATAGACCAGCAGCAAAGCGCCACCGAACAGCGCCGCTGTTCTGGGTTCCAGTGACCATTGATCACTGCCGGCCAGCACCAGCAGCGTCAGTACGCCGGCGTTAGCCCCGATGGCTCCGAGCCACTGCGGTCCGATCCAACGCCGCCAATAGACCACCCACAGCGAGACGAGCCCGAGCAACAGAAGAAATGCCGCGACGGGAATCGCGACACGGGAGGTCATCAGCACGGCAAATGCCGTACCGATGCCGCCGCCCATTACGAGCCAGCCAAGGCTTCGCAGGTTTTGCGTCGCAGCCACAGTGAGCGCCAGCACACAGTAGACGGCGAGTGCAGTGATACCCTGTGTGCCTGACAGCAGCTCGAACCGGGTAGTTGCCTCGACGAGCAGCGGCAACGCCAGCAGAACGGACGTAGCGCCATAGAATGCGGCGCTCGCACGCTGACCGTCGACATGGCCTTTACGGTAGGCCATGAAGAGCCAGAAGAAAGCATAGCTTGCGCCCATGAAGACGCCAAAACCAGTTGGGACGAACTGAAAGTCGGTGATTGCGCGCAGCAGGTAGGCGCCGCCAAATATGAGCAGAACGCGGCCAATTTGTGTCGAGGCATTCGCCACGAATCCATCGCCGAGGGTCGGCTCGGGAGCCGCCTGATCGATCGCTTGTTCTGCCGATGACGCGCCCTCGAGGGCACTTAGCCGGCGCTCGACAGCAGCCAGGCGGGACTCGATATCGGTTACACGATCTTCCATTGCTGTGCCTTCAGTCGATCAAACGTCATGTGCCCGGACGCGCCTACCGATTTTCTTCCGGATCTCTTCGCAGCGACGGCACGAACTTGTTGATAATCCAGAAAAGAAAGAACGGCGTCGCTATAACCGTCAGTGCCCCGAAGAGGCCTTCCTTAAACGTCTCCACACTGTGGGGGATTATCGGAATGTGGTAGTGCATGTACCCGGAGAACGACAGCGAGAACGCCTGGCCGCCGATCACGACGTTCCAGCGCATCATGAAAACGCCGAATAGTACGAGCAATAGCGCCAGAACGGTCCGTTTCATCGTTCGGCCTGGCAATATCAACAAGTACGAACGGCACGAGATTGCCGAGCGTGTACTGCAAAACAAAGATGTTGATGAAGTCTTTGCCGTACATCACGGAGCGGAGGATATCCCAGGACTTCATTGCCGTGTATCCGCGGAAAATCAGGTCGAGCATCTCGAGACTGATCGCCGCAACGAGGAATCCCAGCAGATATCTCGCCGCCTTGGTGATGACCTCCACCTCTGCGCCTTTTATTTCGCCCGCTACGAGCGCGCTACCGCTTCGTCTTTGTCGAAACGCCTGCCACTCCATGATCACGATGTAGGTCAACATGCAAAGAGCGATGCCCGAAACAACTGCCGACATGATAAAGATCACCGGCATCAGCGGCGACATCCACAGCGCGTTGGCTTTGACCGAACCGAAAATGAATCCGGCATAGCCGTGCAGGAAACATGCAACAGGAATACCGACGGCCGCAAGAACTGTCGCCGCCTTCTTGTCTACCTTGATAGCGCCATTGCTGACGTCGTAAGCACCGATCGTCAGGACACGATACACACTGCGCTTCAGCAAGTTCGGGATGCCAGGCTTATCCTTGAGTTCGTCGACCTGCTGCGACAAAATACTTGCGATAGACGAACCAGATCTCGCTTAGAACGATGAGCCCGTAAGCCGTAAAGACGATGCCGAACGCCGCAATAGCCGAGGTGAAATGTGGCGTCAGCAGTGGCTCCATGGCCCGCATCGGCTGCTGCAAGTGCAACAGTAGAGGCATTGCCGCGACGGGCAGCAGGGCTAGCGAGAATACCAGCGAGAACTGTGCGATCTCCTTGAGGTCTTTTTGACCGAACACGTGGTACAGGGACGACAGTACGAACGCGCCCGCGACCAAACCCGTCATGTAGGGATACATGACGATCTGGATGCTCCAGTAAATGTACTCGTTGGGGTAGACGAAGAGTTCTTTTATGGTCCACTCCACTCCATGAACGATAAGGTCTTCGGTCATGACATCACCTCACGTTCGCATCGAGACCGAGATAGAAGACGTGCGGTTTCGTACCGTATTCGTCTTTGAGCACCGCCACTCTTTCGGTCGTAATGATCTTGGTCACGGGATCGTCCGGATCTTCCAGGTTGGCCAATCTGCGAGCACCGAATGCACAGCTATCGACGCACGCCGGCTGCATGCCCTTCGTAATCCGGTGATAACAGAAGTTGCACTTGTCGGCGACTCTGTGTTCCGGATGAAAAAATCTGACGCCATACGGGCAAGCCATGATGCAGTAGCCGCAGCCTATGCACCAATCCCTGTCGATCAATACGACACCGTCATTCGTCTGGTACGTGGCGCCCACAGGGCACACCTGAACGCAGGCCGGGTTGTCACACTGATTGCAGAGCTTCGGCACGAAAAACGCTTTGGCGATATTCTCGGGATCAATTTCTTCGTCCCGGATCTTTTCGTCGATGAACCCGTCGCGACCGCCCAACGGCGAGTCAATATGCGTCTCGCCGTCTTTGGTCACGACATAGCGTTCGACCCAGGTACGCGTAACCGGCGCATCGAAAGGAATTTCGTTTTCGTTCTTGCAGGCCGTTACACATAGCCCGCAGCCGATGCATTTCGTTGTGTCGACGAGGAACGCCCAGCGAACTTTGGAATCGGCGACCGCTGCCCTGGCTTCCTCCGTAGTGAGGAAAGAAAACGCACTCAGGGGCAATACCGACGCGAGCGTCCCGCCCACCGCTTCTTTGAGGAAGTCTCTCCGGGAGCAACTCATTCCGCATCCTCCGTGGGATCGTGTGGGTTGTGGCACACAACGCATTCGCGCCGTCGCTTGTGCGTGCGATCGACAATGTTCGGCAGCTCCGCTCTGGCGCTGTTCGGATAATCGAGAAACGCGTGGCACCTGAGACAAAGCTCTCTTGCGGTGTTCAGAGGCAGGAACTCGACATCTTCGGGATGATTGCCAGAGGGTCCGTGGCAGTTTTCGCACTGAATGCGCTTATGCGGCGAGCGCCGGATCGTCCTGACGTTGTCCTTGTGACACTCGACACAGGAGTCTCTGCCCTGATACTTGACCGGAAAGTCCTTCCATTCCTGAACGTTGCTCAGGCGATAATAGTTATAGGTGAAGCTGTCTCCGTGAACACCGAAGTCCTCAGGAACCAGAAACTGCCTGGCGATCAGAAATGCCGCTATCAACCCGATCGCCACCCACAGAGGGCGCAGTACGTGCCACTTCATTTTCACCTCTCCTGACGTTCTCACGGAACGCGAAAGGTCTTCGAGCTGTCTTTACCGCGGAAATGCCTGTTGCGAAAACAGCACCGGTCGCGTAACTCTTTTCCCCAAGCATTTATGGATACGGAGCATCGCGTATCCACACAATACGTAGAATCCGTAGAGCTTGTTGGGCGTCCTAGTCCGAGAGAGCTGCCGCGAGCACCTTGCGGCGCAGATAGGCATATACCTCGAGTAGCGGCAGTTCTTTGGGGCAGATATCGTGACAAGCCATCATGCCGATGCAGCCGAATACGCCATCGCTGCTCGACACGACTTCGAACCAGTCCGCATTGCCTCTTGAATCCCGTGGATCCATCATGAATCGCGCCATGCGATTCAGCCCGGCCGGCCCGGCAAACTCCGCATTGACGTTGGCAACGCCACACGATGCAACACAGCAACCGCATTCAATACAACGATCGCCTTCGTAGATCGCCTGCGCAAGCTCGTCATCCATGCGCTCTTCCTGCGCCTCGGGATCGAATACCTGATCGTTATGTATCCACGCCTCGGACTTCTCGACCATCTGCCGGAACCACGTACCGGTGTCGACTGAAAGGTCACCAATCAGCTTGAACACGGGCAGCGGGTGCAGGCGAATGACGTCGGACAGGTCGGCCGTCAAAGTACGGCAACCCAATGCGGGGCGGCCGTTGACCATCATGCCGCAGGAGCCGCAAATCGCCGAACGGCAGGCAAAATCGAACTGCAGGCTGGGGTCCTGCGTCTCCCGAATTTGATTGAGCGCGATAAAGAGCGACATGTAGGGCGCCTCATCCAGCTCGAAGGTCTGCATGTGCGGCACTGACCCTGGGTCCTCGGGGTTGTAGCGAAAGATCTCGAATCGCAGTCGTCGCGATGCGCCGGACTCGTTGCTCGTCATGCGTGCCCCCTCCACTCACCCCAGCGTATCCTGCTGCCCGGCGCCTCGGACGTCTCCAGCCGCCCGTGTTCGGCCTGCCGGTCATACACACCACTGTTGTACTGTTCGACCGACTCACGCATCTCGACGCGATCGTCGCGGCCATAGCCGCGATGACCCGGCGGCAAATCGATCTCGCCCACGGGTTCGTAACTGAATTCCGGTTCCGCCGCGTCCGGCGCCCACCGGACAAGAGTTCGATTCAACCACTCCGCGTCGTTGCGCAGAGGATAGTCGGATCGATAGTGGGCACCGCGGCTTTCGGTTCTCACCAACGCGCCCTTCGCCGTCACGAACGCAAGGCGAAGCATGTTCTTCAGGCGCAGCGCGAACGACAACTCGGGGTTCATACCCGGCACCTTCGAGCGCAGCACCGCCCGGTCGCAGTCGACGAGCAGGGCGTTGAGATCATCGACCGCTTCGACGAGTTCGTCTCCGGTTCTGAAGATGCCGACCTTGTTCATCATCGTCTCACCCATCGCATCGCGAATGCTGTAGACATCCGGACCCGGACCCGATCGGTCCAGCCAGCTCAATGCGCGCCGTTCGGCCGTGGTCTTTGCCGCGAATGCCAGGCTGGTTGTTACGTCGAGACTTGCCGCAGCAGCATATTCGGCGACACGGCGGCCCACGATACGACCGGCAACGACCGTTTCGGCCAGGCTGTTGCCGCCGAGACGGTTGAAGCCGTGCATATCCCAGCAGGCGGCTTCCCCGGCTGCGAACAAACCGGCCATGTTGTACGCCTGCCCGTCTTTATTGACGCGCACACCGCCCATCGAGTAGTGCTGCGTGGGTTGCACTGGAATCAGATCGTTGGCGGGATTCAGCCCTGCAAAGTCGCGACAGATCTCGAAGACCTCGCGAAGTTTCGTCGTAAGATGGTGCTGGCCGAGGTGGCGCAGATCCAGCCACAGATGCGGACCATAGGGAGTATCGACACCCTTGCCGTCGCGCATGCGCCGCTTCATATGACGGGAGACGACGTCGCGACTTGCGAGTTCCTGCTTTTCGGGTTCGGCATCGACCATGAATCGGTGCAGGTCCTTGTCGAGCAGATAGCCGCCGTCGCCACGACAGCCTTCTGTAATCAAAATGTTGCTGGGCGCGAGCGCCGTCGGGTGAAACTGTACAGCCTCCATGTTGCCGAGCGGCACGATGCCCGTGTTCAGCGCAATGGCGGCGCCCATACCCTCGTTAATCGTCGCATTGGTCGTGTACTGGCCGTAAATGCGGCCGTAACCGCCCGTGGCGATGACCGTAGCCTTCGCCACGATCGCGAAGTGTTTCCCGGTTCTGAGGCAACGGGCGACGGCGCCCCAGCACCGGCTGCCATCGTGAATCAGTTCGACAACCTCGGCGCGATCTCTGACCGTGATGCCGAGCCTGACCACTTCACTATCGACGGCATACAGTGCGGCATGTCCGGTCCCCGCTGCGGCATAACATGTGCGCCACTTTGCCGTACCGCCGAAGTCGCGATGCATCATCAGTCCATCGTTCTCCAACCGCTCGTCGAGTTCGACCCGTTTGCCTTTGATGAAGTAGCTGTTGTGACCACCACGAACGCGCGTCCACGGCACACCGAAGTGCGCAAGCTCGCGAACGGCCACTGGCGCTTCCTCGGCGAATATTCTCGCGACTTCCTGGTCGGCGCCCCAGTCCGAGCCGCGCACGGTATCGAGAAAATGCACGGTGGCATTGTCGCCTTCGCCCATGACGCAATTGCCGAGAGACGCTTGCATGCCACCCTGTGCAGCGCAGCTGTGACTGCGTCGTGGCGGCACGATCGACAGTATCAACACGTCCTGTCCGGCCGCCGCAGCCTCGATCGCACAGCGTTCGCCGGCGAGTCCGCCGCCGATGACAAGCACATCGGTGCTGATCAGATCCGAACTCATGTCACTGGCTCCGACAGCAGGAACGCGAGCGGCGGCGGCAGCACCTCCGCCAGCACGAGCAGCACGACGACGCCGAGGCCGAGGAAGAACCACAGCAGCGCACGCTCGATGTTGTGCAGGGTGCCGCGAGACAACAACGGGCCGACGCCCCATTTCACGGCCAGTCGATAGAGGCCGACACCGGCGTGAAACTCGACGCAGATCAGCAGTATCGCGTACGGCAGCCACAACCCGGCCTTGACCCTGGCGACACTGGTGAGCGCCTCGATGCCCGTGCGCTCACCGAACAGCGGCGTCAGGACGTCCAGGCCGAGCAGGATCACGTGAAAACTACCCAGGACGAGGATGACCATGCCCGTGCGCACCTGCCAGATCCACAGCATCGACTCGATGTGCGGCTGCAGCGGCGATATTTCGCTCGCATTTTCCGGCCTGCCACGACCCGCATGCGCGAGACCCTTGCCAAGTTCGATCATGCGCCTGCGTTCGGCCAGCTGCGCCGGAATCTTACGGCTCGCGAGCACCGCATGTACCAGAAAGAGTGCAAAGATGACGACCACCGTCGGCTGCGCGATGTAATAAACTTCCAGCACATCCGCAAGCCAGTTGAAGCCGCGTTCACCGGTCAGAATCGAGCCGACGAGAATCATGTGTCCCCACATGAAAAGAGCCAGCAGCAGACCACTGCCACCGCTAATCAACTCATAGACGAGTTGACGCGATGCGAACGTGGCTGGCCGGAGAATGCTCATTCAGGTCTCAGCAACGACAAAATATGCGGATTCTCTTCGCCTTCAGCAAGCAGCACATGACAGGTTTCGCAATCGTTTGATATCTGCTCGCGTTCGGCCGTTCTCATTGACCGCGTGTGGCAACGAAAACAACCCGGTGATTGCTCGTGGCCGATATGGTTTGGGTACGTGTCCCACCAGACCTGCATATTCGGAAAGACATTGACCGAGTAAAGATCGCCCAGGGCCTCAGCCGCGCCGTTGATGGAATCAGTGCTCCCGGTGGCGAGTTCCGGGATAGTTTTCCGCATAGAACTGCTGCAACTCAGCAGCGATGACGGTCCGCGCGTCCTCATGAGACTCGTACTGTGCATCGATGATACGCAGACCCTCGCGCTTGACGAATGGCAGCGACCGGTCGATTGATCCTTCGCTGATTGCCCGATCAACTTCACTGGCCGCAGGCTTGTAAATATGGCTTGGCCGATTGTGGCAGTCGACACAGTCCATCGTTCGCCACGTTCCGCCCTCTTCCGGCGCTTTTCTATCGGCATAATGTGTTACGGCGCCGTCCGTGTTTGTGAATTCCACTTCGTAAATATCTTCGCGCGTCTCGTCCGACCGGTAACGAATTTCCACGCCCGGGTCGACATGCCAGTGGATGCCCGACGACTTCGATCCGTCCGCGCCACCGACTCTCAAGAGCAGCGCCGTCGTCAGCTCCGTATTGGATTCGTCTTCCTTGTAGTGCTTGATCTCCCGAAGCTTGTCTCCAACAAACTTGGTCGGCCAGTGACATTGCTCACAGGTATCTCGAGCCGGGCGCAGATCGTGCAGCGGTGTCGGAACGGGCCGCGGGTACAGATCGAGCGCAACAGATACCAGCTGCCAGGCGCCGTCCAGCTTGGACTTGACGAACCAGTCGGCCCCGGGGCCGATATGGCAGTCGGCACACGCGACTCGTGAGTGCGGAGACCGCGAATGCGCGGTGTGCTCCGGCTCCATCACCGAATGACACGCCAGACCGCAAAACTCGACGGACTCCATCACCTCCACACCCTTGTAGGTCGCACTGGCAAGAATGATGATATTGACCATCGTTGCGCCGACGAAAATCAGTAGCCAGTGGCGTGTATGGGGCAGGTTCAGGTCGAAGACGGGGAATAGCGGCGCCCCTTCTCCGCCGGGCATTTTGCGTATCTTGCGGCGGTATAGCACGGCACCGACCGGAATCAGAATCAAGCCGACTGCAAAAATCATCGGCAGGATCAGATACGTCAGGATGCCCAGATACGGGCCGCCCTCGAAGCCGAATTGTTGCATCGCAAACAGGCTCAATATGAGCACCAGGCTCGCGACTGCGAGCGCTGTGCCGATCAGGCTGATCGCGTTGTGCGTTATGGATGCAAAAAAATTCCTAAACATGCTGTTCCTCGAATGCCGGTAAACTCCGGGTCTTTTGGGATTTATCAGTGGCTGAGCGGCCGCTGATATTCGAGTGGCCGCCCTTCGATAAATCGCTCAATCGGAATCTTACCGGTGACCATGACAATGTCCATTAACCGCGACTCGATACGAGGTTCTGGTCCACTCTCCCAATCTCTTGATCCCGACTGGGTAATATTCCATTAGGGTAGAACTTGATATTCGGGTTTACCGAAGGGAATCGCCGTGTCGGACTGCCGTTCGACGCGTGCGCCTTTCAGCTAGCTGTCCCGCTTCTCTGCCTCTGTTGAGTCTTCGTGGATGACCTCACCGCGCTCTTCTGCTCGCGAGAATGGCGGCTTACCCGTCAGCCAGGCCGTATCCATCGGATACACCGCAGGATCGAAGATGACGAAGTAGAAGTGCCAGATGAGAATAGCCAGGGTGGCCAGAATCGCCTCCAGGAAATGCAGAACAGTGGCGGCCTCGGGCACCCAGCCCGGGAGATTCGCCAGCGTGAAGTTCTCGAACCACAGCACGAATCCGGTGATTGCCGTGATCGCGGTACCCCACAGCGCGGCCCAGTATTCGATCTTCTCCACGTAACCGAGGCGAACCGGGGCAGGCGGATCAGTCGCGGCGCCCGAGGTTGTAGCTAATGCGGTGCGAGAACTCCTTGAAGTCGGCAATACCCGGGAGCATCGCAGCGATCTGACGCCGGGCGCGGGCACTGACGGCGAGATGACCGAAATGGAAGACGCAGGCCCCGATCAGGCCCACGGCAGCGATGCGGTGAATCAGATCCACGAAATTCGCCATCTGCGATCTGCACCAGATCCGCCCACCAACTCTCGGGATACTTCAGTGCAAAACCGGAGACAACCAGCACCATGAAGCTCACAGCGGCCACGCCGTGGGCGATCCGGAACGGCACCGACATGCGTTCTTTGATCGAGCAGTGCTCGGGTGGTTTGCGAAGTCGTGGTTCCGGATAACGTGTCTTCTTGACCAGGTCCAGCAGATTGTGAAGCAGCATGCCGATGACGGTGACCCAGATCAGCGGAATATAGATGGCCTTGATCCAGTACACGACAATATTGGGTGTCTCGTCGGCCAACATGTGCACCGGGCCGATGGCGAATCGCGTACCCGCTCCTACGTGGCATTTGCCGCAGGTTTCAGCCAGATTGTCCGGATGGATGTGGGAGCCGGGATCGCTGGATGGCAGGATGTTGTGCACGCCGTGACAGCTCGCACAGTTCGCAACTCTTTGCACGCCGCCACGCGCCGCCAGTCCATGGAAGCTGTCCGCGTAGGAAGGAACCTGGTCAGCGTCCAGGCCGTACTTCTCGCCCAGGCGCAGATCTGAGTGACACGGTCCACACACACGAATCGGGATGTTGGTCGCCGATACCGGTGAGCCTTCCGCGCCAACTGCCAGGATGCGGTGTTCGCCATGACAGTCCGTGCAGACGGGAGAGTCCTCGATGCCGTCGGCTGCGGCCAGGCCATGAATGCTCTGCTCGAACTGAGCCGTGATCTCAGCATGGCAGGTAGCGCAGGTGCCGGGCTGGTTGAGTCGGTGGATCGAAGAAGCCGGGATCTGAGTGCGGCAACGCCGAGTGGGCCGAATGGCAATCGCTGCAACTCGCACCGTGCTCGCCACTGGTCACTGCTGGCGGCGTGCACGCTGGCCGTGTAGGCTTCAATGGGACGAATGGTGCGAACACCCGGCGGTGCCGGCTGCCCGGCGCCATGGCAGATCCCGCAGGTCTCTCCCTGGTTGCTGGCGTGAACCGGAGAGGATGGCTCACTCACCAGCGTCATGGTATGGGTGTCGCCGTGACAACTCGAACAGGAGGGAAGCTCCATGCCAGGGAAGCGCTGCAGGTCCCTCCGAGCCGTGCATGCTCTCTGAACTGTTCGTCGAGCGCATCTCTGCATGACACTCGCCACAATCCACCGGATCGAGTCCGCGCCTGTGCCTGCGCTCTGCGCCGACATGGCAATCGATACATTCCGTCGCGCCGTGTGGGGTGACCTCGAAGAGAGCCAGATCGACTTCGTGGCAATCGTTACACGGCTGCTCCTCCTCGGCGTAGACGGTCTGTAGGGCGAACAGCAGGCAGGTAACCAGAATGGCGAGGAGTTTGCGCATAGTAGTAATCTCAGGTCTTCGTTTAGCCCGACCTCAACGGTAGCCGAACAGCATTGTGTAAATAATCAGGCTCAGAAGAACCAGCCCGAAGGTCAGCGCCAGGAAACCAAATATCCTCACGCCGCGTTCTTTGGAGTCTGGGAAGGCTTTCACGAGGTGATTCTCCAGCTCACCGGATTCCACCATCGCTTCGTACTCGCCGGGCTTGTCGAATTTCAGCTCTTCCACGGACATCCGCCCACTGAATATCACGGGATCCATCGGGAACTTGTCGGGCCGGAAGTGCGTGTTGAAGAAGTGAATCGTAAATATGAAACCGACTGCGAGCAGCGCTTCGTCGCTGTGGATGATCGTCGCCACGTTGACGGCCCAGCCAGGAACGATGTATGTGAACAATTCCGGGAACCACAGAACCAACCCTGTGCTACCGATTATGGCCACACCCCAGGCTACTGCGAAGTAGTCGAACTTCTCCCAATACGTGTAACGACCGTAATTGGGGCGGGCACCCAGTCCGAAGAACCACTTGATGGACTGGATGAACTCCTTGAGGTCGCGGCCGTTGAAAATGATGGAGTCCGGTCCGGTAATGATCTGCAACCAGGTATGCCCCGTGGCCTTCTTGTGACGAAGCACATCAACCACGTGCGCAATAAAGACGCCGATCAACACGATCGCACCGATGCGATGCAGGAATCCCATACTATCGAACCCGCCGAGTACCCGGGAGGTCACCTGCGCCCAGGACATATACGAGAACTTCAATGCCATTCCCGTCAACGCCAGCGTGAAGAAGCTGAGCATCATTACGATATGCATGGTGCGCTGGTAGCGGCTAAAACGACGGTAGAACTTCTGGTCTTTGTTGCGCGCCATAGCCTTATGCGCCTGCCACTCGTCGCGGTTCAGCAACAAGCGTACGACCCAGGCCAGCGTATGCAGCAGGGCAAATGTCAGCGTACCGACCAGCAACGCGGTCATGCCCCAGAAGGACCAGAACAACCACGGGTAGCGGTCGCGATCATGGTGCGTCGCGTGGGTCAGGTAGCCGGCAAAACGCCGGTGCGATCCTTCGTGACACTGGCCACAGGTCTCAACCACATTGTCGCGGCTAAGCCGCGAGGCAGGGTCGGTCGGACCGAGAATATCGTGCGTGCCATGGCAGTCGTAACACTTGGCGACACCCTCCCCGCCCAGGCGCGAGACCTTGCCGTGAAATGTGTCGAAGAAGGTTTCAGTCTGGTCTGTCGTGACAGCGACCGCACTGCTCCATCATCTGTGTGCGGAATCCCACTTGTTCAGTTCGCGAGATCGTGTGCGAAGCATGACAGTCCTCGCAGGTGGGATACTCTTTGTCCGGATCCGGGTCGTCGGGCCAGTGGACGCTGGTGCGGAACGTTTCTTCTATCCCGTGGTGGCAGGCACCGCAGGTGCCAGCGATATTTTGCGGACTGACCGGGGACTCCGGATCCTGGGGAGGACGCTCGGAGTGTGCGCCGTGACAATCGGCGCAGGTTGCCGCCACGATGAGGCCGGCCTCTCAGGGCTCGACCATGGACGCTGTCTTCATAGCTGCCCACGATGTCGTCCACTTTGGCGTCGATGCGGGTCGCCGCCTGCTCGCCGACGCGATGACACTCCCCGCACAGCACAGGAACATTGCGGGGGTAGGTCGGCGATGCGGGTGAATCCTTGCCGAGCGTGGCGTGCTTGACGTGACAGTCCTGGCAAGTCGGTGCATCCGGATCGTCTTGCGCATGCAGGGTTCCGTGCGCACTGCCCTGATACTCGGTGACCTGTTCGGCGTGGCAGATGCTGCAATCCACGTCTGACTGTATCGTCTCGCAGGCGCGTTCTTTGGATACTGTCACATCTGTGTGGCATTGCGCGCAGGCAGTGCCCGCGTGCATCGAGTCGCTGTAACGCTGTTCATCGATATACAGGCTGACTGTCTCGCCACCGTCGCGTGTCATCGTCAGGTCCGGATCGCTGTGGCAGGTCAGGCAATCCTTGTTGGCCAGCCCGTCAGGGTAGAATATGTTACGGATCTCGTGGGGCGCATGGCAGTCGACACAGGTAGGAATCTTGCCCGGATCTTCGGCCCACAAGCGGCCCTCGATCACTTTGCGATGCACAACTTCGATCTGCGCATGGCACGTAGTGCACATCGCGGCCACGTTGTCCGCGTGGATGCTCGACCGCGGATCGGTGTGCGGACGAATGTCATGGGACGTATGACAGGAGGTGCAGACGGCCGTGACAGTGAGGCCCTGCCGGTACAGGCCCTCACCGTGAATACTCATCGAATAATGCTCGAGAATGTTTTCCTGCGATATCTCGTGAGTTCTGGATACGGGAGATCCCTCTCGGTGGCAGCTTCCACAGAGTAGCGGCACGTTCATCACGGCCGTCGGCGCGTTCGGGTTGGAGGCTGACAGGACGTCGTGCTTGCCGTGACAGTCGGCACAGACCGGGGCCATTGGATCGCCGCGCACCGCGGCTACGCCGTGCAAGCTGCGTTTGTGTCTTGCGGCCTCAGGCCTGTGGCAGCCGCTGCAGTCGACAAGCTCCAGATCCTTGCGCGTGGAGTGCCGACGCTTGGTCGGGTCGAGATCCTGGTGGCAATCCACGCATGCCATGCCCGCGTGAACGGATGCCGCGTAGGCCTTTTCGGCCACGAACATCGACATCTCCTCGCCTGCAACGGAGCCCGTCAGCTCCGCGTCGGCGTGGCAATCGAAGCATTTTTGATTGTCCTGGGCAGGCGTCGGAGTTGACGCGAAGCAGAGCATCGCGACCGCCACGACGAACCAACACACTCCATGACCACTCTGAGGGAGTCGGCGGTCGAAAGGCATATGAGACAGGACTAACTGTATGGCCATTACAATGGATCGTAGTATCCATGTATTGACCTGAGGATACGTAGTTGGCGCAGCGTCTGACGTACCCGGGCTACCGCTATGCGGCGTACAGCGGGCCGCTATCGATGTATATGCGGTACAGCGAAATCAACCCGTCATCGAGTTCGAAAACGTTTGCAAAAGGCAGCGTGATGATACGGTCGTCGTGACGCGTGTACGTTACCTCGCCTTCGCAAACTACGGCATTGTTGTCTGCAACCTGCCTCGTCACCACGTGTCGCAGCTTGGCGAACGATGCAAAGAAACTCTCAACCGCTGCACCAATAGCAGCATGACCTTGAACCGGCGGCGCGGAACCGAAGCGAAAGGTCGCATCTGCAGCGATAAAACTCAGAAACCTCTCCGTGTCCATCGCATCGATGGACTCGAAGAGGTTTTCGAAAATCTCGCCTCCGGTTTTATCGGCGGTCACTGCTGGCTGGCGTAGTAGTGAACGAGCGCCTTCACTTCGGCATCTGACAAAGCGTCGATTGCTTCCTTCATGCTCTTCGGCTGATCGCGATCGTGCGACTTGTATTCGGCAAACGTCGCTTCCAGGTAGCCCATCCACTGGCCCGCGAGTATGCCGGCTTCATCGTCCGGATTCGATCCGCCATCGGAGTGGCACTTGTCGCATTTTGCGTCATGCACGCCCTTGCCGGTCGCAGCCAGAGCCGCATCGAATTCCTGCTGTGCAGCAACGAACGGTAGCCCGAAATAATAGGCAGCGATCTCGTCGATCGTGTCGTCACTCAGATCAGCGACAACCGCGCACATGGTGGTCGCCGGCCGGCTCGTATCGCCCTGCCTGTATTTGCTCTCACTGCAGGGCCGCTCATTATCGCGGAAAAAATACAGAGAGTCGGCGTGCACATACTCCGGCATACCCGCGATCGTCGGTACATCGGACCACTGGCTCACACCGTCGTCTCCGTGGCAGCCGTTGCAATTCTCGACGACAGACTCGAGCTCAGATGCTGGCGATACGCCCGCAAAAAATGGTAGCAAAACCGTAAAAAAACAAATGCGATTGATTCTCATGTTGATCCCTCTGTGCCGTCACGTGCAAGCGATATTACCCAATTACCTTGTCCCATGAAATGACCACAAAGAACAGTTGCGAATTGGGCCATATGAATACGTATATCTAGCAATAAGGTTTGACTGCGCTATCTGTTAAAAGATCACAGAAGTCTCAAGAAAACCGTAATAAATCACGAATACTTCGTGTGCAATAAACCAGGGGACGGACATGTTTAGCGTTCGCAAGATTGTTCAAGTTTTTTTCATTTTTTCCGTACTCGTACTCGCCGCCTGCGATGGCGACGACGGCAGGGACGGCGCCGCGGGCCCGCCGGGCATGGCCGGACAACCGGGACAACCGGGACCGCCGGGGCCAGGTGCCGGCACTGCCATCATGATCGGTGACGGCGGCGCATTGACTGCCGAAGAGATCGCGACGCTGGGTAAACTGCAGGCCACGATTACCGACGTGACAGTCAGCGAGCCCGCCCGTCGTGGACTTCACAGTAACCGACGCCCAGGGCAACCCGGCAGAGGGAATTACCTCGGGCTTCGTCTGGTTCACGTTCGCCAAACTCGTGCCGAACATGGATCCTGACGTCAACGGCGGTCTGCCGTACTGGCAGAGCTACGTCAATCGTGTCGAAGACGTCGCCAACAACGCTGCCGGCAGAGGCAGCGATGTGCTGGATGTGGCCGTTCAGGCAACGACCGATAGCCGGTTCAGCGGCGGTTCGCACGTCGAAGTTGCGCCCGGTCAGTACCAGTACACCTTCGGTACGGACGTGACCAACATAATCGCTCCAATTGCGGTTCCCTGGGAACCGAGCCTGACCCATCGTGTCGGCCTCGAGATTCGTCTCGATGGTGACGGCGAAGTCCCGCTGGCACCGGATAATGCAGTTTACGACTTCGTGCCCGATGGCGGCGCGGGCTCTGGTGTCACAAAGAACATCCTGGATACCGTTAATTGCAACGGCTGCCACTATGAGTTCGCTTTTCACGGTGGCCCGCGCAAGACCATGGAATACTGCGTGACCTGCCACAATCCGGGCACGGTCGACCAGGACTCCGGCGAATCGCTGGATATGGCCTACATGACCCACTCGATCCACATGGGTGAAGACCGGAATGGCGCAAGCGATTACACGATCTGGGGATTCAGCGATTTCTCGCACCCGTATGCAGAAGTCACCTACCCGCAGTCGAAGACCTACTGCGAGACCTGCCACGTGGCCTCGGCGACCGCGCCTGACGGCGACAACTGGAACGCTGGTGCAACCGCCACGACTTGCGGTGGTTGCCATGCCGATGGCCTCGTCGCGGCGAATTTCGACGCCGTAACAGGCGAGGCGGAATACTCGTTCGATCATGCTGTTGCTGATGTCAATATTGGTGTGGTTGTCGACGGTACCTGCGCGGGCTGCCACCTAGGTGCCATCTCAAGTGCCGGCCCGTCATTGGCGATCCACAGCAAGATCAGTGGCGACCAGCGGTTCCGTGAAGCGCTGGGCGAGGATTTCGTGTTCGAGATTCTCGATGCGACGAATACGGCTGCGGGTCAGACGCCTGAAATCACGTTCCGAGTCACGGATGCCGCCGGCACGCCGTACGATATCCTGACGGCTCCGGAATTCGATACCGCGAACGGTTCATCGCTGAACCTCTACGTAGCATGGCCGGGTATCGAGAACTACAACGGCGACGAACTCGGCGCCACGGGCGGCTTCCGCGATCGCGATCCGCTCGTCTCGACTCCGGAATACTACGGTCCGGGTCATCCGCATCGCATGTATCTCGTCGCGTTGCAGCGTGACATCACGGCCAATCCTGGCTGGGTAAACGCGGACGGCAGTTATACGGTCACCTATTTCACCGCGCTGCCCGATAACTTCGTCGGCGACGCGATGATCAGCCTCGGCGGTCACCCGGCGGCTGTCGGAGTGGAAGATGCTGACGGCACCGTAGGCAACCAGCGCGCGGCTCCGACGAGCGTCGTCTACTACGCCGGCGCGGCTCGTGAGTTCGCGGCCGACGCCGACAAGTGCGACGCTTGCCACAAGCAGATCCAGTTCCATGGCTCGAACCGCAATGGCAATCCCGAGATGTGCCTCGTCTGCCATAACGCGGACCTCGTCGCCGCCGAAGACGGCATCAACGAAGGCTTCGCGCTTGGCAGGATGATCCACGCGATCCACGCTGCGAGCCCGAGCTGGTTTGATGGATGGGCCGAAGAAGTGACTTACCCGCAAAGCGTCGCCAACTGCGATTCCTGTCACGAGGACGGCACCTACAACGTCGCCCGTACCGTGGCCCGGTCGGTCAGCATCAATACCGGTGCGGATGAGACCGTCTGGACCGACGACCCCGCGACAACGCCGACGGCGGCGAGCTGCGGCATATGCCACACCTCGGTTGCGGCCATGGGGCACTTCAACACCCAGGGCGGCCAGGTAGGCGTAGCGAAGAGCAGCATCCTGACGGTCGGTGGTTTGCCGAACGGACAGGAAGCCTGCGCAGTCTGCCACGACGATGGCGCGGAGTTCGACACGGTCAAGTACCACAACCCGGGCATCGCTGAATAGCGAGCCATGAACAGGGGCGCCTCGATCGAGGCGCCCCACTTGGAAGATCTGGATTAAGGGCTGGATGGAATTCCAGCCCTTGGTTTTGTTAAGTCTTGATATTGCCTGATACCGCAGTCAAGATTCAGGCACAACAAGCGCAGCAGCGGTATTCGCTTGCGGCTGGACAACAAGAAAAGGTGACGGATCATGTCAGACCACGTGAACTGCGCAACACGCGTTGCAGCTCTCATGCTCTTCGGCCTTTTGCTTGCGAGCTGTGGCGGCAAGGGCTCCCCGGGGTCAACTGGGGATTCCGGCCCACCCGGACCTGGCGGCCCGACGGGACCCTCTGTCGGTAACGACGTCCCCGTTACGTCGGCAGAGAGAATCAACGTTACGATTTCGAGCGTGTCCGTATCAGCCGACGGTGGCGCGCCGGTCGTAGAGCTTTTTCTGACCAACGAGCTCGGCCAGGGCCTCATCGGCCTTCCGGCCGCAAATATTCGTTTCGTGATTTCGCAGCTGAGTCCGGGGACGAAAGGCGGCTCCAGCCAGTGGCAGTCCTACGTAACCCGCGACGACGGCGGCGTTAGCAACGCGCAGGCAACAACCGAGACCGCAACGGCAGGAACGTACGTCGACAATGACGATGGCACGTACGTTTATACATTCGCCAACGCGCTCACTCAGTATCCCGCTGCGCCGGTCTTCGATGCCGGCAAGACGCACCGCCTTGGCATCGAAATCCGTACGAACTCGGGCGGTTTCTGGCCCGAGAACATCCCGGCCAACAATGCGCCGTTCGACTTTGTGCCGGCAGGCGGCGCGCCGCTTTTTACGCGCCTGATCGTCGACAACGACACCTGCAACGCCTGCCACGACAATCTGGAAGCGCATGGCGAGGCACGTTTCGATATCGAGTACTGCGTGCAGTGTCACAACCCCTCGTCGATCGACGGCAATACCGGCAACAGCGTCGACATGAAGACACTGATACACAATATTCATGCAGCGCGCCCCGACTACGCGATCGTTGGCTTCAGCGGCCAGCCCGAGGACTGGGCGGATCTCGTCTGGACGCAGGACATCAGGAACTGTCAGACCTGCCATGACGAGAGTGACGCCAATACGCCGCAGGCGAGCAACTGGCGCCTGGTGCCGAGCCGCGCAGCCTGTGGCACCTGCCATTACGACGACGGCAACGCAGCGAACGGGAGCAACGATTTCGCGATCGAAGACGGCATTCATCCGCTCGGCCTGGAGTTCGCCGACGACATCCAGTGTGTCGACTGCCACGGCGAGGATACGGTCGTTTCAGACAGCGATGGGCGACTTGTACGCGTTGACGAAGTGCACCGTATTCCAGCGCTCGAAGCCAGCGAAAATTTCGTCTTCAATATCGTGGCGGTCAGGAACGTCGTCGCGGGCGGCCTGCCGCTCGAAGTCGACTACTCGGTTACCGATGCGAGCGGCGCGCCCTACGATCTCGATAACGATCCCGAGTTCACGACCTGCGGGGACGGCACCAGCCGCCTCGCGATCGATATCGGCTGGACGACCGACGATTTCACAAACGCTGGTGCCGGCACTTCGAACGCCGCGCCGCTCGGCATCAATGCCCTTGGCGTGGGTTGCGGTGGCGCCGGCACGGACATCGATGGCGACGGCGTCTTCACGGCCGTCGCGTCAAGCGGATTGCCGGCCGGCCTTACGGGTTCGATCGCTGTCGCGCTCGAAGGTCATCCCGGCTCGGATCTGAACGGCAACGGCACGATCGGTGGACGCAGCGACCGCGTCGCCGTGACCAATGTGATCGAGTATTTCGGCGTCGATGGCGCTGCGGCGACGCCGCGTCGCAATGCGGTTCTGATCGAGAAGTGCGATGACTGTCACAAGCAGCTGTCGCTGCATGGCAACAACCGCACGGACAAGCCCGAGGTCTGCGCGATGTGCCACAACCCCAACGCAACGGACATTAACCGTCGCGTTGCCGGCAGCGACTGCGTCAACGATCTGGGCGCAGACGATCAGGCGATCGACCTCAAGAACATGATTCACCGCATCCATGCCGGCAACGTCGGCGTATGCGGCTTCGGCAATTCGTCGCACCCCTACTTCGATGTCGTGTATCCGGGCCGCCTGCAGAACTGCGAAGGCTGCCACGCACCGGGTGGCTACTACCCGGTAGATCCGGGAGGCTTGCTTGGCACGACCGTCGATGCCAACGATCCTTCGACACCGACCGATGACGTCGTCGTGTCGCCAAACACGGCTGTTTGCTCGAGCTGTCACACGGACGCGCTGGCAGCCGATCACATGCGGTCGAACGGCGGTGATTTTGCAGCCGGCAAGGCCGCCGACAGCTCACTGATCTCTTCGGGCATCGAGAGCTGCGTAATTTGTCACGGTCCTGGTCGAGCGTCAGACGTCGCCGAGGCGCATGGCGTCGGCACGTTTCTTTTCAACTAATTCAGTGAGCGGATGATTCGTATGAAATTGCAAATACAGGCTGTGTTTCTTGCCGCTCTCTTGCTGACAGCCGTGCCGTCGGCACATGGTCAGGAAGCCGAATACAGCCGTAAGGGCGCGGACACCTGCCTCTCGTGTCACGAGGACGAGGTGACGCTCGCCGTATTCCGCACTAACCATGCGATACCGTCGCACTCGACAGGGCCGTTCGGCGAAGGCCAGCTGCAGTGCGAGGCCTGCCACGGACCTGGCGGAGCGCACGCCGGCCGCGTGCGGCGCGGGCAAGAGCGACCGTCTGTAATCCGGTTCGGTTCGGACTCCGCAACGCCCAGTCGAAGAACAGAACGGCATGTGCCTGAGCTGCCACCAGAATGACGTCGGCTTCAGCTGGCACACGGGTGCGCACCCCAGTGACGAGGTCGGCTGCGCCGACTGCCATAACAGCCACGCGGCAACGGATGCCGTCCAGCAGACCGCGACGCAGCCCGATGTCTGCTTCGCCTGCCATCAAATGCAGCGCAGCGAGACGCAGAAGGCTTTCTCACACCCGATCCTCGAAGGCAAGATGGACTGCATGGGCTGCCACAATATGCACGGTGACAACGCCGCGACGCAGCTCGCGCGGCTGAACGTCAACGACACCTGCCAGCAGTGCCACGCGGAGAAACGCGGCCCGTATCTCTGGGAGCATGCGCCGGTCAGTGAGGATTGCGGGCTGTGCCATGCGCCACACGGGTCGAATCACCCGGGCATGCTGACCAAGCGCGCGCCGCTCTTGTGCCAGAGCTGTCACTCGCAGTCGGGTCATCCGAGTATTGCGCAGGATGCCGGCGGTCTGGCGAGCGGCTCGCCGTCGCAGTTCCTGCTCGGACAAAGCTGCACAAACTGCCATTCGCAGGTGCACGGTTCGAACCATCCGTCCGGTTCGAAGCTGATGCGATAGGGGTGATGACGATGCAAGGTAAATTG
The DNA here is from genome assembly GCA_963711285.1 of uncultured Gammaproteobacteria bacterium. Lineage (GTDB taxonomy): Bacteria > Pseudomonadota > Gammaproteobacteria > Steroidobacterales > Woeseiaceae > UBA1847. The sequence continues at coordinate 939,404 of CAVQDJ010000013.1, forward strand.
TTTTCTACTCTGATATTCGGCGCCGCTCTGGCCGTGACAGCGCAGGCGCAGGCTGTGGATACCAGCGAATGGGTTTGCGAGTTTTGCCCGTTCGAGGATGGCCACCGAGCCGACTACGCGGTGGGCGCAACCAACGTTAGCGAGGACTCCGCCTACTTCGGCGACGCTACCGGTTATGACGAAGACGGGGCCTATGCCAACATCGATGGCAGCGGAATGTACACCGGCGCGGATACCCGGCTGCGCTGGCTGGCCGATGATCTCGGTCTCGACTCGCGCGTCATCGAGCTCGAGGGCAGATTGCCTGGTTCGCTGGACGTCAATCTCGGCTACCGGGAACTTCCGCGGCGGCAGTTCAATACCACCACGACGGTATTTGCACAGTCCGACAGCGATGCTTTGTCGCTGCCATCGGGCTGGGTGAACGCGGCAACGACGAGCGGCATGACACAGCTCGCTTCGAGCCTGGTACCGCTGAATATCGAGAGCGACCGCAGCGTGTTCGATCTCGGCGCCGGTTTCGTGGCGTCCGATCGCTGGCGCTTTTCGATGGACTATCGCAGGCAGGATCGCGACGGTGTGCGAATCATGGGCGGCTCATCGTTCACACAAGCCAGCCTGCTGCCGATGCCGTTCGACTATGTCACGGACGAGATTGATATTGCTGTCCGCTATGGCGCAGACAATGGCTTTGTTGCAATCGGGTGGTACCTGTCGGACTTCAGCAATGACAATTCAGCACTGACCTGGGAACAACCCTATTCGTTCGATCCGCTGATTGGCAATGACACATTTGCGATCGCGCAGGCGCCCGACAATCAGTTCCAGCAAGTCTCCCTGCAGGCGGGATACTCGTTCGCCGAGCAAAAAACCGTGGTCAGTTTGTCAGCCGCGATCGGGGATATCGAGCAGGACGCCTCGATGCTGCCCTATACGGTTACGAGCAGCATAGCGGCGAGTCCGTTGCCACGCAGCAGCCTCGATGGCAGCGTCGACACAACTAACTTCGCACTCGCTGTCACTTCGAGGGTCATCGACAAGGGCCGCATAAAGTTCAGCTATCGCTACGACGAACGCGACAACAATACTGCGCAGGATGTGTGGAACAGGGTCATCGTCGACACGTTTGCCAGTAACGCACTCGAGACAAACATCCCATACAGTTTCGAGCGCTCGTCTTTGAGCCTGAGTGCCGACTACGATCTTCTGGACACCGTGCGCGTGTCGGCCGGCTACGACCGCAAGGACATCGACCGCGACTTCCAGGAAGTCGCCGAGCAGACCGAAGACTCGGGTTGGGGCAGACTGCGCTGGCGGCCAACGTCTGCGCTCGAACTGGACGTTCGCGTTGGCACTTCCGAGCGGGATATCGACAGCTACAACGAAGCGTTCGCTGCATCAGTCGGCCAGAATCCGCTGCTGCGCAAGTACAACCTGGCTTACCGCTATCGCGAATTCGGCGACATGTCGATGTCGTTCTCCGCCGACAAGTATTCGGTGACGCTCAATGCTCTGTATGCCGATGACAGTTATACCGACTCCGAGCTCGGCATCACGAGCGGCGAAGAGCTGCGCATTGCAGCCGATTTCAACTGGACGATCTCCGAGAATGCGTCGCTGTACGTGACGGCCGGCTTCGAAGACATGGAATCGGAACAGACAGGTAGCGAGGCATTCTCGACGCCCGACTGGAACGCGACCCATGACGATGACTTCACAACGGTTGGCGTTGGCTTTCGACTTCGCAACCTGGTCGAAAAAGTCGATTTGCAAATGGACTACCTGCGTTCCGATGGCACCTCAGAGATTGTCGTCGACTCGACGCTCGGCGGTCCAAGTGAGTTCCCAGAGCTGGAGTCCGTGCTCGACTACCTGCGGTTCAAACTTGCCTACCGGCAGTCCGAGCGGCTCGAGTTGAACCTGAGCCTGCTCTATCAGCGCTTTGAGGCCGAGGACTGGGCGCTCGAGGGTGTCGGGCCGGCTGCGATTCCCGTCGTGCTTTCACTTGGTGCACAGCCTTATGACGACGACGTACTCATGGTCGGTGTCGGCTTCCGCTATACGATCGGCGACGGCACGATCGACTAATCAGTTAGTTGGGATCGAACCGCGATTATCGAAAATCGTGGATTCGACCCCTTTTTCTTATTCGTAGCGCAACGCGAGCACCGGATTTGCACGCGCGATGCGGTATGCGTGTCCCGCGACGGTGCTCCATGCGAGCGTTACCGCGATAGCGCCGGCAACCAACAGAATCACGATCGGTGATTTGATGCGGTCCGCGAAGAAGTCCAGATACACCCTGGTTGCGAAGAATGCCGCCGGCAACGCGACCGCAAGCGCCCACATGACGGGTTTCGAGAACTGCCAGATCAGCAACCGCGCGATCTGACCTGAAGTTGCGCCAAGCACTTTGCGTACCCCGATCTCCTTTGTCCGCTGTGCCGCCATGAAGGCAGCCAGACCGAACAAACCAACCATCGCCAGCGACAATGCTACGAACGCAAAACCGGCGAGCGCCATGTTCATGTACTTGAGAATCTTGTAGACGTCGTCAAAGGTCTCATCGAGAAAGCGACCCTGCATCGGGTAGTCGGGGATCACACGGCTCCAGACGTCTTCGATAGCATCGATCGAATCCATGAAGTTGCCGCCGCTGATTCGCACGGAACCTATGCGCAGACGCTCGGGATCATAAGAATAGATCCACGGCTTCTCTGCATTGAACAGCCCGAGAATATTCTGTGTCGGCACAACGCCGACGATCACGTACTCCCTGAGGACGCTCTCGTCGTCAGAATCGTAAAACCGCGTATCTATGGCGTCCTGCGGAGAGGCAATTCCAAGTCTGGCAAGCGTCAGCTCGTTGACGAGAACATTCAACACCTCCGACTCCTCCCGGCGATACTCATCATTTGCGACGTCACGCCTCAGGTTTCGGCCCGCAAGCAGCGGAATGTCATACGTCGCAAGAAACTCGGGCGTCATCCTCAAATCCATGATTACTATTTCGCCGGCCGCGTCTCCGGGTTTCGCCGAAACACCCGTCTGCGAATTGTTCTGCTCGAACGGCACCTGCGATGAGAATGACACGCTGTCGATGTTCGGCAGCGCTTCGAGTTCGTTCCGCAGAGTGTCCAGGCGATCCTTAATGTCGTCGATGCCCAGGCGCGTCAGCGTGTAGATCTCGGACCGCGGAAAGATATAGCTGGCGTCCTTGACCTTTTCGTTTTGCGCATAGCCGATCGCGACAAGCGCAAGCATGAATGCTGATATTGCAAATTGAACACCGATCATGACAGACCGTACGCGAGACCCCTTCTTGCCCTTACGCGCGATATCACGCAACGCATCGATCGGGCTCGCGCGCGTAATCAGCCAGGCGGGATACAGGCCTGCGCATAATCCCACGAGCACCGTCGTGGCGATCAGCCACGGCAGGGTACTCATGTAATCGAGGGTCATAACCTTGTTCGCCGCGTTATTGAAGAGGGGAATCACGACTTCCAGGGCAGCGATTGCGACGACCATGCCGATCGTTGCGATTACCAGGCTCTCGACGAGGAACTGGATGAGCAGCTGCCGCTGTCCCGCACCCATCGTCTTGCGCATACCAACCTCCCGGCTGCGGCCGAGCGACTGCGCCGTGGCAAGATTCGTATAGTTCACACAGGCGATGATCAGCACAAGGAAACTCAGCAGCTGGATGCTTGTGATCACCGGCATGCCAAACGTGTCCCAGATGGCAAGGTTGGCGCGCTGCAGAGGCTCTACCAGGAACCCGGTTATGACCTCGTATTGATCTTCCGGAACGAGTCGCTCGTAAATGCTGTCGAGCTGTGTCTGCAGCCATTCGCCGTCCAGACTCGCGGGAAGCATGACGTACGTCAGGTCGCCGAGTGAAAGGTTGTCCCAGCCACCCGCTTCATCAAAGTCTCGCATGGGGCCCAGAGCTTTGATTGGGACCAGGATCTCCAGCGCGCCTTCCTGCACCACGGACGAGTTGAAGTGCGAATTTTGCGGCACGTCTTCGATCACGGCCGACACGACGTAATCGAATTCGTTATCCAGCGTCATCACCTCACCGACGACGTCGCTTGCGCCGAAATACTTGATCGCCGTCGTTTCAGTGATAACGATGCCCGACGGGTTGTCGAGCGCGTCATTTCGACCGTCAATGTAATTGAAGTCGAAGATTTCGAGCAACGCCGGATCCGTGAACAGGATGGTCTGGTAGTAACTGTTGTCGCCCATTGTCACGAGGTATTCGCTTCGCAAGGTTCGCGCGACTGCCTCGACGTCCGACAATTCCGCATCGATAATCGGCCCTACCGCCGAAAATGTCGCGTTCAGCCGATCAATGCCGACATTCAGCTGCGGCGCTGCGTACACGCCGACCGTATAGGTCCTGTCGCTGTTAGCAAAAAAAACGTCGTGCGTACTTTCATATTTGCCGATCAGTCCGCCAAGCACGTAGATCGTCATGCCGAGCGCGAGACCGACTATGTTGATGAACGCGAACAACTTGTTTTTGCGCAAACTTCTGAGCGCTATCTTTACATTGTTCCAAAACATGGTATTTCCGCCCTGATTTAGGTTGCTACGCTATGCCGCGCGCATGGCGTCAGTGACGACGTGACCGTCGAACAGGTTCACGGTGCGGCGTGCATAGTCAGCATGTGCCGGCGAGTGCGTCACCATGACGATCGTGGTGCCTTCGGCATTCAGCGAACGCAGCAACTCCATGACTTCCTGGCCATGTGCCGAATCGAGGTTACCTGTTGGTTCGTCCGCGAGAATCAGCGGCTGATTGCCGACCACGGCCCTTGCAACCGCGACGCGCTGTTGCTGTCCTCCCGAAAGCTGACCGGGCATGTGCCTGGCGCGATGCGCGATGCCCATTCTGTCCATGACGGCGGCAACACGTTTTTTGCGCTCTCCCGAGGGCATGTCGTGGTACAGCAACGCGAGTTCGATGTTCTCGGCGACATTGAGTTCGTCGATCAGGTTGAAGCTCTGAAAGATAAAGCCGATGTTCTTCTTGCGAATGACGCTGCGCTGCGCTTCGGAATATTTCGCAACATTCTCGTCGAAAAAGAAGTAATCGCCGTCGGACGGATTGTCCAGCAGACCGACGATGTTCAGCAGCGTCGACTTACCACAGCCTGAGGGTCCCATCACGGCGACGAAGTCACCCTGATTGATCTCGACGTTGACACCATTGAGCGCAACAGTCTCGACCTCGTCGGTTCGATATACCTTGTACATGTTGTGTAGTTTGAGCATTCTCGAGACCCCTCAAATCAGTCCAGTGTTAATCGATCCATGCCGACGTAACTCGTGTACGGCGACGTGATAACTTGCTCGCCAGGCTCCAGCCCGTCGAGTACTTCAATGAAATTGGTGTTACGGCGGCCAAGTCGGACTGATCGCTTCACGGCTTCGGTGCCGTCGGCCGATACGACAAATACCCAGTTGCCTCCGGTCTCCTGGTAAAACGAACCGTTGGGTATCAGGATTGCGTCGGCATTGTCGCCAAGCGTCAGTTTCAGCTGCATGGTTTGCCCGCGCCTCACATCAGCCGGTTCCTCGTCGAAAACCATATCGACTTCGAACTGTCCGTTGTTGACCTGCGGATAAATTTTTGAGACGTGCAGGTCGTAACTGCGGCCGCGGTGCTCTGCCGTCGCGACCTGCTGCAGGTCGACGCGGCCGAGATAGAACTCGTCGATCTGAGCATTGAGCTTATAGCCATCCGGATCGTCGATCTGACCGAGGCGCCCGCCACGTACTATAGACTCGCCGACTTCGATATTGAATCCGGAAAGCTTGCCGCCGACCGGCGCTCTGACATTGAGGTCTTCGAGGTTCTTGCGTGCGAACCCCAGGCCGGCCTGTAATTGGTCCCCCGCCTCGCGAAGTTGCCGCAGTTGCTGTGTCTGCATGCGCGTATCGGTTGCCTGACTCTCCAGGGTCACCTCGCGGCGGTTCATGTAATAGTTCAGCTCGTCCTGCAACTCATCGACCGTCGACTGCGACACAAGGTCTTTTGCAGCGAGGTCAAGCTGCCGTTCGATGTTGCGATTCAGGCGAATGATCTGATAGTCGATCTCGACCAGGTTGCGTTTGTGCGACAGCCGGTTCTGCTCGAGCTGCAGCTCGATCGTGCGCATGTTGTTGAGCTGTTCGGTAACGGCGGCCTCGCGGCCCAGCACTTCGAGCTGCAGGTTCGTATTGGACAGCAGCGCGATCGGATCGCCAGCCTCGACCAGCGTGCCGTCCTCGATGAGAACCTGTTCGACACGGCCGCCCTCAATCGCGTCGAGATAGACGGTGCTGCGCGGCACGAGTCTGCCGCGCAGCGGTATAAAGTCCTCGAACGTCCCTACCGTGACCGGTGATACGAAAACCCGCTGCGCATTGACACTCAGACTGCGCCCACCCAGCAGCATGCCGGCAAGCCACCAGACGAACGCTATCGCGACGATCGCACCCAGGCCGTAGGCGACGATAAGACCCCGTGGCGCCTTCTTCTGGACAACGCGGTCCATTCCTGTGCCCGAAATATTGATGCCGGACTCCTCGCGGTTTTCTGCAATCTGACTGATTTTGCTCACGCCGGTCTCTTGGTTTTTCGTGCTTCTGCCTATAAGGAGTAGCAAGCGCCGTGCCAGATTCTTTAAGCTTCTGTTTATAAAGGCTTTCTGCGCAGCCTGAGAAGAACGCTCGTAGAAAAGTCCGGAAAAACGACGCAAAACCGTTCGAAAATGAACACTCACTGTACGTTTTCGAACGCTCAGTGTACGATTTCGGACAGTCACAACACGAGTCAGCCATGACCGATAACGCCAAGATTCTGATCGTCGATGACGATCAGGACATCCTGACAGCGGGGCGCCTGTTACTACGCCGCAGTGTCGGCGAGGTAACCACGTGTCGCCGCCCGGAGGAGATCCCCGATCTGCTCGAGCAACACGCGTTCGACGCCCTTATGCTCGACATGAATTTCGGGCCGGGCGAGTCGTCCGGCGCGCAGGGCCTCGAGTGGCTGCAGCGCATCCTGGCGATCGACCCGCGGATGGTCGTCGTCATGATTACGGCCCACGGCAGTGTCGATACGGTCGTCGAGGCGATGAAGCGCGGCGCCACCGACTTCGTCGCCAAGCCCTGGCAGAACGAAAAAGTCGTCGCAACGATGTCGGCCGCTGTCGCACTTCACCGTAGCCGGATCGAAGCCGATTCGCTGCGTGGCGCGAATCGCGTCCTCGTCGAGGCCGCTGCCGCGGAAAGCACGTCAATCATCTCGGGGTCGACGAAGATGCAGGATGTCCTGTCGATCGTTGCGCGGGCTGCGCCGACTGATGCCAATGTCCTGATACTCGGTGAGAACGGAACCGGCAAGGAACTGATCGCGCGTGAACTACATCGCCAATCGTCGCGCGCCGGCGAGGTGTTTCTGGCGGTCGATCTCGGGTCGATTAGCGAGTCTCTGTTCGAGTCTGAGCTCTTCGGCCACAAAAAGGGGGCATTCACGGGCGCGAACGATGACCGTCTCGGCCGCTTCCAGGCCGCGAACGGTGGCACCCTGTTTCTCGACGAGGTCGGAAACCTGCCTTTGCACTTGCAGGCGAAGCTACTGAGCGCTCTCGAACAACGCAAAGTGACGCCGGTCGGTTCCGACAAATCGCAGGAGGTTGATGTGCGCATCCTGGCGGCGACCAATGTCGCGCCGGGCCTGCTTCGGGATGCGGCGCGCTTTCGCCCTGACCTTTTGTTTCGGCTGAACACGGTCGAGGTCACCTTGCCTCCGCTGCGTGAGAGGCGCGATGACATTCTGCCAATCGCGCGGCACTACCTGGCGGTTTACTCGCGAAAGTACGGCAAAGACGCCAGGTCCTTCTCAGCAGCAGCCGAACAGGCGCTTCTCGGCTACGACTGGCCCGGCAATGTACGCGCTTTGCGCCACGCGATCGAACGCGCCGTGATTCTGACATCCGGCGACGTGCTCGAGCCTGCCGACCTGCAGCTGAGGCGAAACATCACATGACGAAGATCAGCCTGCCGCAGTCCCGATACCTGCTGTGCTCAATCTCGAGCAGGTGGAGAAAGAAACGATTCATGAAGCACTGCGTAAGCACGGCTTCAATATTTCGCATGCCGCGAAAGAGCTCGGCCTGACACGCGCGTCTCTGTACCGGCGCATGGAAAAACATGGTCTATAGACGCTTCTCGGCCTTCCTCGCAATCCGTCTCGTCGTCGTCAGTCTCGCCGTAACGGCCGTCGTCTGGCTACTGCTGCAACCTGGTTACCACAGCGCAACGATTCTTGCGGCAGGCCTTCTCGCGGCAACGGCGTCCGAGCTTTGGTGGTTCGTTAGCAGAACCAACAGGGAAATAGCGCGGTTTCTCGACTCCGCGCGCCATGCAGACTATTCACAGCGATTCAGTCTCGAGGACGTTGGCACCGGATTCGGCGAACTCGGCGACACGTTTACCGACATACTCGACAGGTTGCACGAGCAGCGCGAAATCGGTGAGATCGAGGAGCGCAGACTCAGGGCACTGATCGACCATATTCCAGTACCCCTGCTCACAGTCCACGGTGACGATTCCATCACACTGCAAAACAATGCGGCACGGCGACTGTTCGGTGCATCCCATGTCACACGTCTGAGCGACCTGCGGCAGTTTGGCGCGAGTTTCCATGACGCGGTGGCCGAGGCGGTACCTGGAAATCGCGAACTCGTGACTTTCGCGGTGGAAGGCGTCGAGTATCAGCTCACGCTTGCCACGACAGAGAATATCGTCGCTGGCGAAAGCAACAGGCTCGTATCCCTGCAGGACATCCAGAGTGAACTCGATGTTACTCAGTTACAGGCCTGGCAGGACCTTGTCCGCGTGCTGACACACGAAATTATGAATTCGATTACGCCCGTGACATCACTTGCCGCGACGGCCGGCGATCTCGTCGATGACGTCTTGCGGAAGACACCTGCCAATTCACCCGTCGTCGACGACCTGACCGACCTGCGCGACGCTGTCAATACCGTCGCGCGCCGCTCGGACAGCCTGATGCAGTTTGTTCATAGCTATCGGCAGCTGACACGTTCGGCACCGCCCGAGAAGAAACGTCTGCAGATCAGCGAGCTATTCGACTCCGTCAGCAAGCTCGCTGCGGCCGAATGGCCGGAGAGCAAGGCGGTGCTCTCACGGCATGTCCATCCCGCGGAGCTGGATGTGTACGCCGATCGTGATTTGCTGGAGCCGGTGTTACTCAATCTGCTGCGTAATGCCTGGCAAGTGACCGCAGACTGCGAAAACCGCAAGATAGAACTGCGCGGGCGCCTCAACCGCCGCGGCAACGTCACAATTGAAGTCTGCGACAACGGCCCGGGCGTACCCGATGAATTCGCTCGCAAAATCTTCGTGCCGTTTTTCACCACAAAGTCTGAGGGTTCCGGTGTTGGCCTCACCCTGGCTCGGCAGGTCATGACAGCGCACGGCGGCTTCATTCGGGTCGGGCCAAACGACGGCGGCGGCGCGAAATTCACGCTGACTTTCTGACTTTCAGTACGCGACTGAGAAGCGCTCCCGCACATGCGCCGCATTTTCTGCCTCATCGATTAACGCGACTGCAAAGTCGGCCCTTGAGATTCTGCTCCTGCCGCGTTTGTCCTCGAGCAGTACATCGCCACCGATTCGGAACACACGGGTGCGCTCTTTGTTCGTGAAGTTCTTCGCGGGCGTCGCGTAGGTCCACTTTACGTCTTTCACCGTACGCAGATATTCCAGCGCCAGGACCTGCCCCTGAATCTCCGCCTCCAGGCTTTTGGGCACAAACAGTTTCGGAATCTTGTCGGCCCACAGAACGCCCGGCTCAACCTCGAGAGTGCCCGAGCCGCCCACGTGAATGAGACGCGGTGCGGCCTCGCCCAGATATCGCAATACATCGACCACCTTCTCCACTGCGACTCGCTGCAGCGCATTCTCGGGCGTTTTCGACTTGCCGAGGATGCCCCGCACAGAAATGATGACGACGTCCTGACCGGCGACGAGGCTCGCGATGCTGTCAGAATCAAGAAGGTCACCTTTAGCGGCCGTCAATTTCGGATGTTGTTGCAGAATACTCGACGGATCCCGAGATACCGCAGTAACGGTATGCCCGCGCGTCAGCGCCTCGTCTACCACATGGGTACCGACCTTGCCGGTCGCGCCATAGACGATAATCTTGAGCTCGTCCGGGTGCGCGGCGCCAGATGCCAGACAGATAACAGCAAGCGCCAAAATGGTCTTCACGAACAGTCGCATCAGGAACTCCGAACTTGTAGATTTGTGTGACATGCTACCGGATTACATTTCGGCTTGATGATAGTTTTCGAATCATCAAATATACCGAGGAAAGATCATGTTGAACAAAACCACTTTTTTGGCGGCGCTACTGACATTGAGCGGCGCGGCCTACGCGGCAGAACCTCCTGCCAATGGCCCGTATTTCGGCGGCGGCGTCGGCGCATCGGTCTATGATGATGATGGCGCGTTTATCGGGCTTTCCTTTGACGACACGGACACGTCTCTGCAGTTGTTTGGTGGCTACAAGTTCTTCAAGCACTTCGCGGTTGAAGCCCGCTATCAGGACTTCGGCTCATTCACATTGAGCGACATTCAGACGGTCAATATCGACGTCTCGGCATTATCTGTTCATGCTGTCGGTATCATTCCGTTTGGCACGAGCGGCTGGGAAATGTTCGGCCAACTCGGTTTTGGCACGGTTAGCCAGGATGCGGCTGGGTTCGACGACGATGCGGGAGCTGTGGCAGGCGGCATCGGCGTACGCTGGTATGCGACCCAGAACTTCGCCCTGACGGCGCAAACCGACGTGCTGGTCTGGGAGGATGATTCGCTGGGCCCGACGCTCGACATATCCGTCGGCGCGACGCAACTGGCCGTGCAATATATCTTCTGATTCGTAATGCAGTTTCAGGAAAGAGGCCCGCATCGCGGGCCTTTTTCGTTGGGGCTCAAATAATCCGGACCCCGTCGATCTCGACCATGAGTTCGCGACGGCAGATATGCGCGTGCAGAAACACAACGTTCGATTTGACGCTGCCGAACCATTCGCTCAGTTTCCTCGCCACAAATTCCCGATCATTCGGATCTCTCAGGTAGACGCGCAGCACGCATTCATCATCGAGAATGAGGGGCGGGCCATCATGCAATTCAGACATCGCCGCGCACAGCTCATCCAGATTTCGGAGCGTCTCGCTGGTCTGCAGCATCGTGTCATGTGGATGGGCTGACTCGTGGCCCACAATCGCCGCCGTGCCGGAAATCAGAAACAGGCTGTGTTCCAGGAGAGACACGCAGCCGCCGCGACTGAACTTGGGGCTTTTGGGTCCATACTGCCGCGGGTATCGAAATGCGCTGACCTGACGCGGGTTTTCTACAGGCCGGAAGTCATGCTTCGACGACAGCGCAATAATCGATAATTTGCTCGCGCCGATCGTGCCAATCGCCGTCCCCGTCGGCACGGCCAAGTCGAAGACGCCGAGCTCCTCAAAGGCACTTGCGCGACCCATGGAAAACTGACGGTACTTTTCCCTGTCTTCCTCGCCCTCATTGATGTCGCCGAAGTAATTCCAGATCCTGACGAGGTGGCGATGCTCCGTCGCCTGCACGCCCGCCAGCAGTTCATGGTAAGCATCATAGGTAACTTCTCGAAATTCTTCGGGCGTCGCGTCCGGTCGCTGCAGCATGGTGACAGCGACGTCCGCACATTGCGCAATGCGCACGTTACCGACAGTCTTCAGTTCGACGTCGCCCTTGTACCACCAGCATTCATATAGATCTTCATCACCGATCGGTACAAGTCCGGCATTGACGATCGCCGGATGCTCGCTCGCATCACTTGTGCCGAGATGAAAACCGACCAGCAGATTATGCGCAGGGGTCGGAGGAGTAACATCACGGCTCAGTGTGACGTCCAGTGGGCGCTCGCGAACGCGGCCATCGCTCAGGTGATCTGCTGTGGTAACTGCGTTACTCACTTTGCAGCGGGGCTTCCCTGAAGCCGGGCCTGAATTTCCGGGCGGCGTCCTTTGCGGGCCGCGAGCGAAGCCTTCCAGTGGAACAGCCAGGCGAAGGCATAGAGGACCTTAAAGGCCTGCAGCCGGCGGCGAGCCGCTTTGTTCGAAAACACGTCTCCCGCCAGCATTGATACGACGCCTTCGACGACCTGCAATCTGTTTCGCGGATTGGAAAAGAGGTAGATCATGGCGGGCGTCGTAAAACGGTAGATGAACCACGAGAACGCGGCAAGCCCCCGCTTGGTTTCCTTACGGAAATGTCTAGACGCCTTGCGATAAGCTCTTTTGTCGCCGTCGAGCCAGGCCTGCGCAACGTCAATCCCCCGCTCGGCGCCGCCCATGGCCAGATAGACACCGCTCGAGAATACCGGGTCGATGAACGCAAACGCGTCGCCGATCATCAGGTACCCGGGACCGTCCATCCGCTGCGACAGATACGAGTAATTACCCGTTGCCTGGGCCGCCCTGACGGGTTCGGCCCGCTGCATTCGTGCCCGGACCTGCTCCATACCATTAAGCGTGTCCAGCAGGAAATCGTCCAACGATCCGCGGCGCGTCTTGAGGTACTCCGGGTAGCAAACGGCGCCGATACTCATGATGTCGTCACGCAGCGGAATCATCCAGATCCAGCCATGCTCGAACCAGTACGCACTGATGTTACCGTCGTCGTTTCCTGGCCTGCGCTCTACACCACGAAAGTGCGCATAAACCGCAGCGCTGGCGTGTTTGGGATTTCGCTTTTTCCAGCCGTTTCGACTCGACAGGAACGTGTCCCGGCCCGAGGCATCCACGAGGAAACGAGTTTCCCAGAGTGACTCTTCGCCAGCGGCACCAACCGCGGTCACTTTGTGGTTACCGTTCTTTAGGCGTTCCACGTGGGTTACCGTGGTTTCGTCGATGGCCTCTACGCCTGCTGCTTTGCAGTTCTCGAACAGCAGCTCATCGAATTCCGAGCGGCGCACTTCGAAAGCGTGATCCGGACTGTCGCCGAGCGCATCTTCGAAGCGGTACGTCTGGAAGTCGTCACCCGAGTTCGCAATCGTAAAGTCGGCACCCGGTTTGGGCACGCCGATTGCCTCGACCTGGTCGTGCAGGCCAAGCCGTTCGAGGATCGGGAGATTCATCGGCAGCAATGACTCGCCAATATGAAATCGCGGGTGGCGGCCTTTTTCGAGCAGAGTAACGTCCCAGCCGCGTTTTGCCGCCAGACTGCCAAAGGTCGTACCGGCGGGACCCCCGCCAATGACGAGCACGTCAGTTGTGTTGCAAGCCACCATATTCGCTGTTTCGGCCTGTTGCTTATTCCGTGCAACAAATTATCATGCACTATCTGTTGGCTCACAAGCTCTCTGAACATAAAACGACATGCAGCCGCAATCCGATCACGAAAAAGAAGTCGCAGAACTCATCGTCGAGTGTCTGAATCTCGAGGACGTCGCCGCGAGCGATATTGGGCCGGACGAGCCTCTATTTGGCGAGGGCCTCGGCCTTGATTCCATCGATGCGCTCGAGCTGGCTCTGGCCATTACGCAGAAATACGCCGTGCAGCTGAAAGCCGATGATGCCAATATCAAGGAAGTTTTTGGCTCGCTTCGCAGCCTGAGCGCTTATATCGCCCAAGAAGCGGCGTAGTTGCGGCAACGATTGCGAGATCTTGCGGCGCCGGGATTCGCGGACACGTCGGTCCATCTATCGCATGACGGCTGAGAAATCGCACCCCCTTACGACCCGCGGGCCGAGCGAGATCATTGCTCATGGTCCGGCCGGCGATGTCAGAATCGATGAGTTTATCGCTCAGGCCACAGCACTCTCCAGGGACCTCCCGAAGCACAGATACGTTATCAATCTGGCTAAGGACCGCTATGGGTTTCTTCTGGGTTTTTGCGCTGCCGTGCTCGCGGGCCAGTGCACGCTGATGCCGCCAAATCGGCAGCGGCAGACGCTGCAGAATTTGGCGCAAGAGTATGCGGACTGTTACGCGTTTGGTGATACGGGCCTCGACGACATCGAGTGTGTGGATAGCAACCTGGCCGTCAAGGGCACGATTGATTCGGACGTGCCGGGCATTCCGGATGATCAGTTATGTGCAATTGCTTTCACATCGGGCAGCACTGGTCAGTCGACACCCAATCGGAAATACTGGCAGACGATTCGTGTCAGCACGCAGAGCAATATCGGCCTGTTGCTCGAGGACAAGACCGGACCGATGCATCTGTTGGCGACGGTTCCGCCGCAGCACATGTGGGGATTCGAGACGTCCGTCCTGTTGCCGTTATTCTGCGACGTGGCGGTCAGTCATCTCACGCCGTTTTTTCCACAGGATATTGCTGATGCTCTTCTGTCGCTTGACGAGCCACGTGCGCTGGTTTCGTCGCCCGTGCATCTTGAAGCGCTTCTCCGCGCCAATGTCGGTGAGGTCAAGATTGGCAGCATCTACAGCGCCACGGCGCCGATGACAGCAGAACTGGCGCAGAGCCTCGAGGACCGGTTTGACGCAGAGGTGATCGAAATATTCGGCTGTAGCGAGGCCGGTACCTTTGCGGCACGCCACACGGCTACGGAATCGCTATGGCGCCTGTCGCGGACCTTCACCCTGGACGTCGATGCCGACCGCGCGCTGATTCGTGCCGCGCATCTGCCGGAAGATGTCGCCCTGCAGGATGTCGTGGAACTCGTCGACGCGGACCATTTTCGCTGGTTGGGCCGGCATCAGGATATGGTCAATATCGCCGGTAAACGCGCTTCGCTGGCGGACCTGAACCATCGCCTTAACGCAATTCCCGGTGTCGTCGACGGTGTGATCTTTATGCCGGACGACACGAGCAAGCGGCTTGCCGCGCTGGTCGTCGCACCGGGCCTGGAAGCGTCTGATATTCTCGTCGAACTGAAGCGGGGTCTGGAACCCGCGTTTCTGCCGCGTCCTGTCTACGTCGTGCCGATGCTTCCGCGCCAGGAAACCGGCAAGCTGGCGAGGAAGATGGTCGTGGAACTATTCGAGGAAACCAGAAGGAGCAGAAGGGCAGAGAATGACGGGCCAGCGAACAGCGCCACCTAGATTTGCCGCACCAGCCGGGCATGTTCATCGCTTTGCTGCGCCGCTGTTCCTGCTCGTGGTTACGATATGCGCTGCGCCGCCTGCCTGGTCCATGGAGTTGCAGGCGGTTCTCGATGGCACCACCGTCTCACCACCTGCTCGCGTCGGTTTTCGTGAGGAACGACACAATCAGCTGTTCAGGGAACCAATGATATTGACGGGATATCTCGAGTACCTGCAGGCCGGAACTCTGCGCAAGGTCATCGAGGCTCCTTTCGAAGAGGCATTTTTGATCGAGGCCGACCAGGTTGTCATTGAAAGAGACGGCACTACGCGAAAACTGCCGCTGCGAAAAGTCAGGGCGCTGCAAACCATTCTCGGTGCAATCGAAGCCATCCTCTCGGGCGACGCCGCGAAGCTCGAATCGGTATTCGATGTCGAGCTCGACGGAACCCGCGAATCCTGGTCGGTGCAGTTGGCACCGACGTCGCGCAGAATCGCGAAGCGCCTCACCGGGTTGCAGGTTGTCGGAGATGATCGGTCCGTAACGAGTATTCGCATTGATCTCAAAGACGGCGAATGGCATCAGATGGAGTTTCTGCGCGACGATACACAGCCGTGAAGCCGTCGCTTTCGACAACTTGGCAAAGATCGATACTGTGGCTCGCCGCAGCGCTGTTAATGATCGTCGTGCTTGCGGCCCGCCTCGAACTGAGCTTCGACCTGAGCGCATTCCTGCCGAAGCAGACTACCCTTACACACGACATTCTTATCGAGCAGATCCGGAAAGGCCCTGGCTCCCGGTTGCTCGTGATCGGCGTCAGTGGCGCCCCGCAGGCCCAGCTTGCCGAGGCAAGTGAGCAAATCCGGCAGGCGCTGTCGGCGAACCCGGCTTTTGTCTCGGTACTGAATGGCGAACCGCCGGAGGACGGCGCAGCCGTGCCCGAACCGATCAACAGCTACTACCTGCTGATGCGCGACGTTGATTACAGCCTCGCGTCGCTGGAGCGCGCCGTTCAGTCGCGGCTGCAAGACCTCGCATTCGGCGCGGGCTCTGCTCTGCTCGACCTCATCGCTCGCGACCCGTTTCTCGTAACGCTGGACATACTCGAGAGACTCGCACCTGCCGATATGGGCGATGAGCTCTGGTTCGCCGCCGACGGCAGTGCCGTTCTGATAGCCGAGACGCGCGCCGCATCGATTGACATCGCAGCACAGGCCGAGGCAGTACGCGCCGTGCAGAATGCATTTTCGGCGCTTGCTGCAACGACAGCGCTGAGTCTCGATGTGACGGGAGTCGGTGCATTCAGTGTCGAACTGCAAGAGACCATTCGTGCCGAAGCCACGAAACGGACCGTGCTCGCTAGCAGCGCATTGCTGCTGGTACTGCTCGTGGTGTTCCGCAGCCCACGTTTGTTGCTGCTTGCCGCCGTGCCGCTCGGCATGGGTTTTCTGGCCGGCCTCGCCCTCGTCAGCCTGCTGTTCGATCAGGTTCACGGCATTACGCTGGCTTTTGGATTTACTCTGCTTGGCGTCGCTGTCGACTATCCCCTGCACCTTTTCAGCCACGCGCAGCATGATTCGGGCCAGGCGGCAATGCGGCGCATTTGGCCGACCATGCGGCTCGGTGTACTCAGCACGGCCGTCGCCTACCTGGCACTCGCATTCTCGGGCTCCCAGGGCTTGGCCCAGCTGGGAGTATTCACCGCCGGCGGCGTGACTGTCGCTGTGCTTACAACGCGCACGTGGCTGCCGCTGCTCCTGCCAAATCCGAAAACGGACGACGAGAGCGCAGCGGCGCCGCAGCCGGTTCCGGTGCTGCGCTTCCCGACCGCTTTAGTCGTGCTGCTCGTGGCCCTCGGCACGATTTCGCAGACGCTCGAGGGCGGGCTCTGGGACGATAATCTGTCGAGCCTGAGCCCTGTGGCTGTTGAGCGTCTGACGGCAGATCGTTCCCTTCGCGCTGCAGCCGTGACCCCGGACATGCGCTATCAGCTCGTGATGCATGACACTTCACTCGAGACATTACTGCAGGGCAGTGAGTCGGCCGATCGCTTGCTGGCTGCAGCCGTCGATGACGGCCTGCTGCAGAACTGGCAGTCAGTCAGTCAGATGCTTCCCAGCCTGCAATCGCAGCAACGCCGTCAGGACGCCATTCCGGAGGCGGAGGTGCTGCGAGGTCGCCTCATCGAAGCGCTCATCGGCACACCGTTTCGTGCAGACGCTTTCGGTGCGTTCGCCGCCGGCGCGAACACTGCAAAATCGCTACCGAAATTGACGCCCTCGGGCATCCAGGACACGCCACTTAGATCGTGGTTCGACGCTCATCTGCTGCAACTTGGCGATGAATGGGTGTCACTGGTTTCTATCGTACAACCACGGCCGGCTGAGCTGGCGGATCGTGTGTCGGGGTGGGGTATCGGGGCCAACCTTGTCGACCTGCAGGCGTCATCGGTCGAGCTCATGCGCGATTATCGAAATGGCGCCTTACGCACGATCCTGGTGGCATCGCTGATTATCATCGGGCTGCTGTGGTTCGTGCGTGGGGATTTTCGCCAAACGCTATGGATCGGGCTCACTGTCACTGCGTCGCTCGCCGCGACAATCACAGTCATAACGATGCTGCACGCAAGCCTGACCGTGATTCACCTGGTCGCCCTGCTCCTGGTGTTGGGACTCGGTCTGGACTACGCACTCTTCCTTAGCCGGGAAGAATCACCCTCAGCGCAGCGCGCAACCAACAAAGGTGTGCTTGCCTGCGCGGCCTCGACCACACTTGCCTTCGGCATTCTGGCCGGGTCTTCCATTCCGGTACTCAAATTCCTCGGCCTGACGGTCGCCTCGGGCGCGCTGTTCAGCTATCTGATCGCGTATTCGGGGAGCCGGAAATGGCGCAGGACGATCAGTTGAATCGTTGCCTGAGATCACCGAGAAGGCTGCAGTCACCGTTGCCATCGGCACCCTTGTCGGCGAGTATTGAAAGCAACATGGGTGACAGGCTTTTCAGCCGGTCGCAGTTTTCCCGTAACTCCTTGTCGAGCTGTCCCGTTGGCTCCAGCAGGGCGGCGTTCAGGTCATACAGAACCGGTATTGCTGTTTGATCGAAAAACCGGCCCTTGCCCTGGTCCTCGTGTTTCTCGGCCGCGCGCGCCCTGAATGCCGCCTGCATCTTTTCATTCAGCTCGCGCATTGCGATGAGCCCGGGCTGGGCGCTGCGAATGAACTCGATATCGGTCATGACATTGCGAAAATATAACCAGGTCAAGACGGACCAGTAGTACGCATAATCCCAGGTCGTCTTGACGACCATCAGCCTTGTGTCACCGAAACCCTGGTACTGATGCTCATACAGACTCATCGTGCTGTTGTAGAACGAAATGTACATTTGCTGGTACACGGCCGCGTGCATCGGAAACTGTGCGCCGGAACGCTCACGCTTGATCATGTCACTGATGAACGTATTGCTGATGCCGATGAAGTCCGACCCCGGCGAATAGAATGGGTCGGCAAACAGACCCGACTCGCCGGTCAGCGCCCAGCGGTCACGGGACCAGACCTGATTGCTGTCCTGGGTCAGGTTCTTGCGAAACATGAAATCCATCAGCGTGTCGCGCGCATCCATCACTTCGCTTGCGAGCGTAGGCTGGTGAAACGACAGCCAGTTCGTGAATTTGTCGAAGCTGTTGAACGATGAGAGTGGGTGGATGTCGGGATCAGCAACGAGTCCTATGCTTGTCTTGTCGCCGGCGAGCGGAATAATCCAGACCCAGTATCCGCTTCCCATCAGGTGGTTTGTCGAGAATCGTCGCGACCGGTTGCACTGCTGCTTCCAGGTGTCGGAGTCGGACCAGTCATCCACCGAGATGGCTTTGTCCAGCCTGAACCAGGCAGAACCGATCTTATGGTCAGAGGGCTTGCCGATTCCGAGCCTTCGCTTGATTACAGCCGCTCGCGAACCCGCATCGACCAGCCAGCGGCAACGAATTGTCTGCGCCTGGCCGTTCCTCTTGACCTCTACCTGATGCGAGCTGCCGTTGCCGCTGATCGACGCCTGTTTCACGACGCAGTTGTCGTGCACTGTGATATCGCGTTCTTGCAGGATATTTGCGAGGTCACCCTCCAGTTTGCCGCGGTCAATCTGATAACTAATGGCCGGCAACAGCTTACTGGCGCCGAGTTCGTCCGCCTTGGACAGGTCATCGTGTATACCGCTGCCAAAGAAAAGCCGCAGGCCGAACTTCCTCAACTGCGTTCGCTCCAGAAGGTCGCTCAATCCCAGCGTATCCGCAAGATAGTGCGCGCCAATCTCGACCGTCGACTCACCGACCTTGTGTGACGCAATCGGCGGCGGCAGCTTGTTGCGCTCGAGTACGACGACAGCGAGATCGGGGGACTCCTGCCGCAGCTGCAGCGCCAGCGTCAGGCCGGCGAGACCGCCACCGATGATCGCGACGTCGAATTCTGCATGTGCCTCAGGCATTGACTGTCCTGACTGCTTGTCCCGCAGCAATCGACAGCGACAAAGCCGCGTTCCGTGAAAGCGGGAATTGCAGCGTGACATCACCCCGTTGTGCGATCACGGCAAGTAGCGGCAACAGCCTCGCAGCAAAATTGTCGGAAAGATCAATACCGCGGATATTCGGCAACGCCGGATCGTCGACTTCGGCATTTGCAACGTTCAGCTCAACCGATGCGACCGGCGACATGTGGTAACCGGCCGGCGTTAGCAGCAGCGCAGCGGAAAACGGGTGATCTGAATCATAGACCGACTTGAACGGAAGCGGAGCACTCATCTCCTCGACGGCGACCAGAACCGGGATCCCCTCTTCAACCGCCTGAACGGCGCCTTCGAGAATCGCCACAGCCGCAGAGTGCGAATATCCCGAAACCGCGTTGGCCGGACTGTGGGAGTGCGTAGCAATGGACCAGTATCCCGTTGACGCATTGTGGACGGAATTGTGGAACTTGGTCGGCGACACCATTCGCGGCGTAGTTGCCAGAGTACGGCACATGTAATCCGTGATCTGCATATCCCCCATCCCGGAGGCGAACACCGTCGCGACCTCGGATGGTTCGACTGCTGCCATCCGGCATGCCTGGTCCATGACCTCGACGGCCATCTTGACGGCCAGTGGCGCACGACGCCGCTCCTTCGCAGGAATCAGTTCGGGCTTCAATGCGGCGCTCTCTTTGGCGGCACCGCCGGCCAGCAGGGCGCAAAATTCGTCCCAATTCGAGAAGTGTTCACTCCAGACGCCGATACCTGTGATGTCTACTTCAGTCATTGATCTGCCCGAAGATCAGCGTGGCGTTATTGCCGCCGAAGCCAAATGAATTGCTCATCGCATTGCGCACGGGCCTGGCCACATTATCCGTGAGCACGCTGAATTCGAAATCCGGATCCGGTTGCTCGCAGTTGAGCGTGCCCGGAATCGAATCGTGTCGCATTGCCTCGAGCGTAATGACTGCCTCGAGGATTCCGGCAGCGCCAAGCGCGTGACCAGTCCAGGCTTTTGTAGAGCTCGCGAGAGTGCGTTCGGAGAATCTCTGCGCTAACGCGTGCGCTTCGATGCGGTCATTGGCCTGGCTCGCGGTGCCGTGCAGGTTCACATAATCGATATCGTCTGCGCCAAGCTGCGATCGCTCGAGCGCCTTGTCGATCGCGATGACGGCGCCTTTGCCCTCCGGGTGCGGATGAGACATATGATATGCATCTGCGCTTTCGCCGTATCCCAGTAATGCGAACTCGGCACCTGCAATCAGGTCCTCGCGCGCCAGTATCGCGTAGCCACAGCCTTCACCAATATTGATGCCGTCGCGCCGCTCGTCGAAAGGACGGCAAAGATCCCCGGATACGAGTTCGAGCGAATTAAAACCATACAAAATGCTCATGCACAAACTGTCGATACCGCCAACGAGTACCGCATCGACCAATCCATGCCCGATCCATCGCGATGCCGACGCGAAGACCTTGGCGCTCGACGAACAGGCCGTGCTGATCGTCAACGAGGGCCCGGTGATTTCGGTCGCCGCAGAAACGAAGATTCCTGGAGAGTGCAGGTTATGCACTTCGGGTTGGCAATACTCCTGACGCATCCTCTCCGACGGCAACAGGCTGGTGTAGGCCTCCTCGGTCCGACCGATGCTCGAGGTGCTGGTGCCCATGATCACGCCGATGCGGTCACTGCCCAACTGTTCTTTGAGTCTGGCGACGCTATCCAGCATTCCGTCCTGCTGCAGGCCCAGCCATGCAAGCTGGTTATTGCGACTGTGCAGATGCGCCAGGTGAGACGGCAACGAAACAGTCTCCAGAGAATCCACCCGGCCGATCCAGGTGTCGAGATCACAGCCCTCCAGGTCGTTGCGTCGCAGACCCGAGCATCGCTTTTCGATTGCTTCACGCATCGCAGCCAGCCCGATACCGGCAGCCGAGGTGGCCGTATAGTTTCCAATCGCTATTCGCATTTACTCATCTCGCCCGCCGGTTGGCGAGCTCTGTGCGCAAGATATCCCGAGGTTTGCGTAGTGTAGAATAACCGCAACCCGGGCATCATGGAATTGCCTTGATATTCACTGGACCGTCGCCCGTACCGCTCGAGGACGGCCTTAGCATCAAAAACCGCCGCCCATGAAGTACCTCGATTTCGCATACCGATGGGTAGGCACGACGTTATTCTGGATATTTTTCGGGCTCATTGGCCTGTTCATGGGCCTTATCGCGATTCCGCTCGTGTCTGTGTTCGTCTGGGATGCGCACAAAAGGCAGGTCACCGCGAGGAAGCTGATCAGCGCGGCATTTTCCGTATTTGTCTGGGTAGCCTGTTGGAGCAGGCTTATTTCCATTCGAGTCACTGGCATGGAGCATGTGGACCCGCAAGGTGGCCAACTGATTCTCGCCACTCATCCGACACTGATCGACGTCGTAATCCTCATTTCATTATTTCCGCAGGTCGACTGCGTCATAAAAGAAGCGGTAACCAGGAATCCGGTGCTGGGAATCTCGGTCCGGCTGGCGAATTACATTTCCAATCGCGAGCCGGCGGATCTGCTCGATTCCTGCGTGCAGCGCCTCGGGTCCGGGGCCAGCCTGTTGCTCTTTCCCAGCGGAACGCGGGAAGTGAATGGGCAGCCGCTAAAGTTCAAGCTCGGCGCGGCCGAAGTCGCGATACGCGCGCGCGCCAGTATCGTTCCGGTTGTGCTCAGCTGCGAGCCGCAGATGCTCGCGAAGCATGTGCCATGGTACCGGATCCCACCATCGGCGCCGCGCTTTACCATAAAGATACTGCCCGCCGTCCCGGTCGGGAATCTCACAATCGGGAACATCGATCAGAGACACGCGAGATACCAGGTAAACGACGCCCTGGTGTCGCTATTCGACGCCGAACTGGCATAGAATTCCGGTATGGACAACGACGTTCTATACGCGAAGATCAAGGAGATCCTCGTCGCCCAGTTCGAAGTAGACGAGTCGGCTATTTCACTAGACGCGAACCTCTACGAGGAACTGGAAATCGACAGCATCGACGCTGTCGATCTGCTGGTACAGCTCAAGGAACTGACCGGCAAGAAAATCTCCCCGGATGTGTTCAAAGATGTCCGGACCATCGGCGACGTATTGGATGCTCTGACGGTGTTGTGAGCCAGTCGATCGTATTCCGCGTTACGTTTGTCGTCGTTCTCGCACTTTACCCTTTCATTATTTACTTTGGAATCAGCGTCTTGCCGCCGAGCTTTTTTGGTATCGCGCTCGCTGTGCTACTGCTGATCCGGTTTGGCGTTATCCGGCCCGAGGAACGCGCGACTGCCCTGCCCGCCATCATCCTGCTGCTCGCCTATGCCGTCGCCACGGCGGTGCTTGGGAGCACCCGAATGCTGCTGTACTATCCTGCTCTCGTGAGTTTTCTCCTGTGTGCCTTGTTCGCCGGCTCATTCAAACAAGAAGAACCGATACTGCTCAGGATAATGCGCGCACGGGGCGTGACGATGCATGCGCACATTCCCCCGTATTTGACGCGACTGACGGCCGTCTGGGCCACTTTTTTCGCATTGAACGGCCTGATCGCCGTCTGGACAACAACCGCCTCCATGGAGATCTGGACAATTTACAATGGCATGATTTCCTATCTGCTGATTGCTGTTCTGATGGCCGGCGAATGGTTGTTCAGGCGCCGTTACGAAAGAAAATACGGTACGACCAGCGATTGAATTTTCGAACACCTCAAACCCTCTGACCAAAACTTGACATGCAGGAATTTGCTCTCGATAGCCGGCTGATCACCTTGCCTGACGCGGATCATCGCTTCCCTCGCATCCTGTCGCTGACCGACGATGGGCACGATATTCGGATGAGGGTCGACGTTTCGCAGGAGCTGTGCTGGTTCCGCGGCCATTTTCCGAACCAGCCGGTCCTGCCCGGGGTTGTGCAGCTGCATTGGGCTGTGATCATTGTGCAGGCGTGTTTCGGGTTTTCTTCGGTTCCAGCCGAGATCAAGCGCCTGAAGTTCAAGAAGGTCGTGACGCCTCCGCACGTATTTGAGCTGTCTGTCTCTCGCAAAAGCAGCAACGAAGCCCAGTTCGCCTATGACACCGGGAGTGAGCGGAACTCCGAAGGCCGGCTGGTCTTCGCGGAGACCGCGTCATGCTGACGTGCGTTGTCGTGCCACACTTCGATCATGTCGAGCAATTCGCGTCGCTGTTGCCTAAACTCTGTGCGCAGGGTCTGCCGATAGTCGTAGTCGATGACGCGAGCCCCGACAGCGCTTACGATGATCTGCGCCGGCTGCTCGACACGCATGCCGAAGGATCGATCCTCGTCAGGCATGCCGAGAATCTAGGCAAGGGTGGCGCCGTCATGACGGGCCTGAAGACTGCTCTCGACGCAGGTTATACACATGCGCTACAGATCGACGCAGATGGCCAGCATGACGTTGCCGACATACCTCGTTTTCGCGAAGCCGCCGAGCAGCATCCCGAACGTGTTATCTGCGGACAACCTGTGTTCGATGAGAGCATCTCGAAGCTGCGTTACTACGGGCGATACCTGACACTGTCGTTGAGCTGGCTGGAATCGCTGAGTACGGAAATTCGCGATGCGCTTTGCGGCTTTCGCCTGTATCCCCTGCAACCCATTGTCACCCTGTTCGAGAAGAACAGGCCCGGCAGACGCATGGCATTCGATCCGGAAATTCTGGTTCGCGCCATCTGGGCTGGCATGCGTCTGCAGTTCATTCCCGTGCACGTGCGCTACCCGCAAGGGGGTCGATCGCATTTCCTGTACTTTCGCGACAACGCCGAAATCTCGTGGATGCACATCAGGCTCATATTCGGCATGTTGCTGCGCCTGCCGCTGCTGATTCGTCGCAACCGAACGAGGCAGGAGGAGCCGGCAGCGCGATGAGTCAGCACTGGGCGAAGATCAGCGAGGCCGGCGCCGTAACCGGCCTGCACATCATGGTCTGGATTTATACGTATCTTGGCCGCGTCGTCTTCAGCATCGTCCTGTTTCCGGTCATGGTGTATTTCTTCCTGCGCAGACCGATAGCAAGACTCGCATCCCGCGACTACCTGCAGCGGGTCAAGAGCCGGTATCCGGAGCAGCTGCCCGGCACACCGAACGTGTGGATGTCATTGCGCCACTTTCTCGCGTTCGGCGAATCGCTGCTGGACAAGTACATCGCATTGGTGGAACCACCGACCGACATCGGAATGGACCCTGGCGAGCAGCAGCTTGTGGTATCCGTCGTCGACTCCGGCAAGGGCATCCTCCTGATGGGTTCGCATTTCGGCAATCTCGAGTACTCACGCGGCATTGCGGACCGCCATCCGGACCTTGTGATCAACATTCTGATCTATGACCAGCATGCGGCCAATTTCGCCAAAATACTGGACAGCTCGGGGCCGGAGGCGCGTTTGAATCTTATCCAGGTGACTGACCTCGACCTGGACCTCGCCATAAGGCTCAAGGAAAAGGTCGATCGTGGCGAATGGCTGTTGATCGCGGGCGATCGGGTGCCGGTTGGTGAAGGTGATAACGTCTGCGCGGCAACGTTCTTCGGCGATAGCGCCGACTTTCCGATCGGCCCGTTCGTGCTCGCCAGCTTGCTGCGTTGTCCCGTGTACCTGATGCACTGCTATCGGAAGGACGGCGAGTACCACTTGGGCATGGAGCTGTTCGAAGAAGAAATCCGACCCTCACGTGAAGGCAAGCGACGGACCTACAAGCGCGAAGTGCAGAAGTTCGCAACGGCTCTCGAGCAGCAGGTGCGTCGTGCGCCATTACAGTGGTTCAATTTCTACGATTTCTGGGGTGAGCGAAGCACTCCACAGCTGCAAACTGATAGTCTACGCGACCATGATCAGGACTAATTTTTCGAATTGCCTTACGGCATGCGTGGACATTCGGGTTCCTTTCTTCGACCTCGATCCGGCAGGCGTTGCCTGGCATGGTCGCTATTTTCAGTACTTCGAGCTGGCTCGCTGCAAGCTGCTCGAAGGCGTCAACTACAGCTACGAAGACATGGAAAGCTCCGGTTACCTGTGGCCTGTCGCCGATACCGAAGTACGATACGTGCGGCCGCTAACGCTGAATCAGGAAGCCCGGGTGACTGCCTGCCTCAGAGAATGGGAAATGCGCATCGTTGTCGATTACAAGATCGAAGACGAGAATGGCGAGGTGCTGACGAAGGCACGGACTGTCCAGGTACCCGTTGAGGCAGATTCGCTCGAGCTGACGCTCGGCTCACCGCAGGTCCTGATCGACAATGTGCAGAAACGGCTGCGGCAGTTGGGGCTGCAATCCGAAAAATGACTGACGTCGAACTGAACGAAGAACTGCAGCAGCTCGTCGGCATGCCAGCCGCCGAATTCGTCCTGCATCGCAACTCGATGCTGTTCCTTGACCGGCTTGTCGACATCGGCGCAGAATTCGCGACCTGTGAATGGCGTATCAGCGACGACTTCGAGTTCCTGGCGCCGGGCCTCGGCGTGCCGGGCTATACCGGCATAGAATACATGGCACAATGCATCGCTGTTCATTCGGGCGCGCGAGCGCGAGTTCGCGGCTTCATTCCGCCGGTTGGATTTTTGCTCGGTACGCGGCACTACAAATGCTCCATTGCCTATTTCGAACCCGGAGTAAGGTACCAGACGACGTGCGAAGAACTTGTTCGCGATTCGCAGGGAATGGGATCTTTTGCCTGTCAGATATTGTCGGACGGCGACGTCCTCGCCAAAGCGAACCTCGCCGTACTCGAACGACTGCAAGAGACAAGACTTCATGAATGACGTAGCACAAAGCATTCTCGTTACAGGATCCAGCTCCGGCATCGGGCAGGCCATTGCCGTTCGGCTGGCAGCCGACGGCTACAACGTCGCTGTCCATTACGGCAAGAACCGGCAAGGCGCCGAGACAACGCGCGATACGATCGCCTCGGCTGCGGGCAACTGTCGCATGCTGTCTTTCGACGTCCGTGACGCTGAAGCGACAAAAGCGGCTCTTGAGGCGGATATTGACGAACATGGCGCTTACTACGGCGTCGTGTGCAACGCCGGCATTACGCGCGACGGCGCATTTCCAATGCTGACCGAGGAGGACTGGCGGCAGGTCATAGATGTCAATCTGAACGGCTTATACAATGTTCTGCATCCCGTTGTGATGCCCATGCTCAGACGCCGGAAGCCTGGCAGGATCGTCACGATTTCCTCAGTGTCCGGCATCATGGGCAATCGCGGTCAGGTCAACTACAGCGCATCGAAAGCCGGGATAATCGGCGCAACCAAGGCGCTGGCTGTCGAACTTGCGAAACGTCAGATTACCGTCAACTGTGTTGCGCCGGGATTGATCGAGTCCGAGATGACCGACACGCTGCCGCTTGAAGCGATGCTTGAAGCCATTCCCCTGCGTCGCATGGGCACGCCCGAGGAAGTTGCCGCTCTGGTCGCATTTCTTTGTTCCGCTGATGCGGGCTACATAACGCGGCAGGTCATCTCTGCAAATGGGGGGCTGTGTTGACCCATCGCGTTGTGGTCACGGGTGTTGGCGCTTATTCACCAGTCGGCAACGACTGGGCCGGGATTGAGCACAACCTCAGAACCCTGAAAAGTGGCGTGCGCCACATCGACGCCTGGGACGAGTACGACGGGTTGAATACCAAGCTCGGCGCGCCTGTCGCCAGTTTCGAGATGCCGGCCAGCTTCAATCGCAAGCGCACGCGAAGCATGGGCAGGGTTGCGATGCTCGCTACCGCGGCAAGTGAGAAGGCGCTTCTCGACGCAGGTCTGCTTGGCGACCCGGTGTTGAAATCAGGCAGGGTCGGCGTGGCCTACGGCTCATCAACGGGCAGCACGGACGCGGCCGCGGACTTCGTAAACATGCTGCGTACAAAGTGTCTCGATGGCATTACGGCCACAACCTATATTCGCATGATGGGCCACACCACACCGGTCAATATCGGCGTTTTTTTTGGTCTGCAGGGGCGCGTAATTACGACGTCCAGCGCCTGTACTTCAGGCAGTCAGGGAATCGGCTACGCTTACGAGGCGATCCGCAACGGCTCGCAGGACATGATGCTTGCGGGGGGCGCCGAAGAGCTGTGCCCGACCGAGGCGGCCGTATTCGATACGCTGTATGCCACGAGCACATGCAATGACAAGCCCGAGACGACTCCACGACCTTTCGATCGCGATCGTGATGGACTGGTGATTGGCGAAGGCGCGTGCACACTCGTGCTTGAACGCCGCGATCACGCGCTGGCGCGCGGCGCCAAGATCTACGCTGAACTCGTCGGGTTCGACACGAACTCGGATGGCGCACACGTTACGCAGCCAGCGGCAGAAACAATGCAACGCGTCATGAAAATGTCGCTGGCCGACGCCGGCATTGGTCCCGAAGCGATTGGCTATGTCAGCGCTCATGGGACCGCAACCGATCGCGGCGATATCGCCGAGTCTCACGCAACGCATAACGTCTTGGGCAACAAGACCCCCATCAGCTCGCTGAAAAGCTACATGGGCCACACGCTGGGTGCCTGCGGCTCGCTCGAATCGTGGCTCGCAATCGAGATGATGAACAACGGCTGGTTTGCGCCGACAATCAACCTGGAAAATGTCGACCCGCAATGCGCGCCGCTGGACTACTTACGCGGTGAAGGGCGCGAACTCGACGCCGAGTACGTCATGAGCAACAACTTCGCATTCGGCGGCATCAACACATCACTGATATTTCGCCGACACGTCTGATCGGACACTCGCTGCGACCTTTCAGGTCATAAAGCAAATTGTCGTTGAATACTGCCGTTCAGGTTTAACACCCAACCATTGTACTTTTTGTGTATGCGCTGCCGCTCCGCATCGTAATCGAGCTCGCGGCTGTTCGCATACAGGATTGAATAGTTAGTTGCCGAAAATGGAATACTGACTTCGGCATAGTGTCTGCCGCGCACGAGTATCGAGCACGTAATTTTTGTTTCCTCATCCAGGACGGCTCGCCAGCCCTTGCCCTTACAACCATTCGCGATTGCGTCTCTCACTTCCTCCAGGCTGCGGGGAGATCCATCAAACTTCGGCGGCACAACCTCGTCTTCGATGTTCTGGATCGGTTTGCCGGCCCAGACCAGATTCGCGCCGAGTAGCAGCAAAGCCAACAGTAAGTACCTGCTCAATCTCATTCTCCAACCCCCTTGTTGTCTATTGATATTGGCAATTCACATGATAGCGAACTCAGGCCGCCTGTAAACGGGTGAGAACGACGCAGCATGGCAGCGGTACGGCGCAGCCCCATCAACGGCCTACGTGCCTGACTTACGGGGTATTATTCGCCTGCAGCGGCCCGGGGTGA
This sequence comes from uncultured Gammaproteobacteria bacterium, assembly GCA_963711285.1. Taxonomy (GTDB): domain Bacteria; phylum Pseudomonadota; class Gammaproteobacteria; order Steroidobacterales; family Woeseiaceae; genus UBA1847. The sequence continues at coordinate 968,355 of CAVQDJ010000013.1, forward strand.
TTCCCGGAAAAATCCGCAGGGTGCTCAATGGGATTTTGGCGGAGTGAAATAGTGTCTATTTGCGCGCGGGCAAATTGATGACCGGTGGACAGGTCCGTGTCGCCCATACGCGTCTCGACGCGCTAGCGCCCGAGGTTCTCGCCTGCCTGTCGCCATCGGAGGTCCGGCGTGCCGAGCGCTTCAAGGCACTGCGCCGCCGACAACAGTTCCATTGCGGTCGCGCCCTCCTGAGAAACGTTCTTGAGCGCTGCACCGGGGCCCCGGCTGCTTCGCATACACTCGTCACCGATGCGAACGGCAAGCCTCATTGTGTCGACGGCCCTGCCGTGAGCATCGCTCACAGTGGCAACAATGTCGTGTGCGCCGTAGCCGAACAAAGCGAGATCGGCATCGATATCGAGGCGAGCGATCGTCCGCGAGATACCAAAGGAATTGCGGACCGGTATTTCTCGGGCGATGAGGCGCACTGGCTTGCAACGCAAGCCGATGATCGATTCTATATGTTGTGGGTGTTGAAAGAGGCCTGGCTCAAAGCCACGGGCTCCGGTCTTGGCGGCGGCCTCGGCCGCTTACGCTGCCTCGTAATACCGCCCGGTATCGACGCTCACCTTTGCGATGGTGAGCCGCCTGCGCTGCGCCTGTACGCTTTGGAAAAAGCATTTATCGGGCTTGCCATGACGACCACCGAACAAAAGGACGTGAAGATCGAGTATTGGGACTCCCGCGGCGGCCGCCTGGATGCGGACACCGGCCTCGAGTTGATAGCCTCGACAGACAGCCCGCGTTCGCCGGACTCGGCCGCGAATAGCTTGCCTAGTCCGAAAGCTCCACAACATCGCCAATCATCGTAACGCCGGCAACAACCGCCCCGGTACCACATTCGAATTCGGTCGCGCTCGAGAACCTGTTCTTGTAGTAATAGCTGCGTATGTTGACGACCGCATTGCCGCCCTCGCGCGTCGCCCGACCCTGCAACGTCACCATCGCGGAGAGAAATGCCCAGTTGCATGCCTCCCGATCGCCCTTGTTCACCGCATTGGTCTTCTTGTTGGCCGTATAAGTACCCAGCTTTCGTTTGACGGCCGGGTGTTTCTGGTCACCAAAGAACAACTGAATCGAACTATCGATCCTGCCGCGTTGCTCTCCGACGGCCAGCGCATCCTCGATTGAGTAGCGATGGATGGTATTCCTCGCGTTGCCAACGGAATAGCTGAACAAAAGGGTCGATATCAATACCAGGTAGGCGAATTGTTTCATCTTGTTTCCTGCTGCGTTTGCGTGATCAACAGCTGATATTCTAAGTAATTAAAGCGCGCCGTCATAGTCGCGTCAACGCACGGTACCTGATCATGAACAGCCGCCTCGCTGCTCCGATTCTACTCGCGATAACCCTGACTCTGACGGGTTGTCCGGGCATGCCACCAACGGAAAGCCCGTTACCGGGCATCAAAACGGCAAATGTCGATGCGCGCAACAGCACTCTCGTTGTCATGTTGCCGGGCAGAGGGGATCGTGCGGACGTCTTTATTCGGGAAGGATTTCAGAGAACCGGCGAGCGCCTGGGTTTCGATACGATAGCGGTCGATGCGCATTTCGGCTATTACATGGAGCGCAGCCTGATAGAAAAGCTTCATCAGGACATTGTCATTCCTGCAAGAGCCGCCGGGTACGACGAGGTTTGGCTGCTCGGTATATCGATGGGTGGTCTCGGATCCTTGTTGTATGCCGCGGAACACCCGGATCAGGTTGACGGCGTCATACTGCTCGCTCCGTTTTTAGGCGATCGCAGCGCAATAAGGGAAATTGTGGAAAGTGGGCCGCTCGATGAATGGAACTGGACAAGGATCGAAGCTGGAAGACTATGAAATCGCGATATGGTCATGGATTCGCGATGCATCGCGCGAACCCGGGAAAACACCTCTGATTCTCGGCTACGGACTATCGGACCGCATGGCGGAGGGCTATGAAATCCTGATCGATGTGATCCGGCCTACTGGCGTCTATACTGGCGAGGGTGGACACAAATGGACGACCTGGGCACGGCTGTGGGAAAGGATCGCAGTCGACCTGAAGCCATGATCAATCGTCTTTGATGTCGCCAAGTTTCGCGTCCATTGTCGGTTCCCGCAGCCAGTCAGCGATGTCTTCACCAAGTTTCTCGGCCACGCGTTTCAGCATCGAGCATGTTCCCACCCTCATGCTGAACAAAGTGCGGCGTCGTGCCGTCACCGATCCGATAAGCTCACCGTTTTCTTTAAGTTCACCGCTGACCATCGCGCTCTTTGACCCGCTGTAGCCTCCTCCACCCAGCGCAAATACGTTCGTAATTTCGAGGAACAGCACCTTGCCATTTACTTTGTCGAGTGGTTCATCCGTCAGCACGACGTTGACGCCCCGCTTCGCTTTCTTCCGAATATATTCGGGCAAACGGGTTTCAAATCCACATTCCTCTTTGACGTTGTCTCTCACGCCACTGTCTTCTGCGAAGGGAATGGAACTCGCGATCGTATAGGTTTCTTTTTTTGCGCTCGCAGTCAGCGGCAGAAATATCAGGAAGATCAGTACAAACAAAACTTGTCGCATCGTCTCCATCCAGGGCCTTGCAGGAGAATCGACTATACACTGACCGGGAAAGAACTGGCGTCTGGCTGACTAGCGACTCCGGTAAACGCCGAAATACACGTAAGGGCGTTTGGTCTTCTCGCCCGGCGCAACGTCATCGGGCACCTGGTGACGAACCGGCTCGATGCTGCGCAGATAGCTGACCATCGCAGTGACGTCTTCCTCGCTCAACCTGGTATAGCCCTGCCAGGGCATGACCGCAATTCGACGGCCCGCGTGACGACCCAGGCCTGCCCGAATTGCGCGCTCGATCTGTTGATCGCTCCACAGGCCGATACCGGTTTCTACGTCGGGCGTGATATTGGGTGGAAAGACGATGCCCGGGCTATCGGTGCCGAGTGGGTTGGTGTAGGCGATGCCGATTACGGACCCCGCCAGGGCCCTGTCCATTTGCGGCGCGCCTTCGAGCGCCCCGTCGGTATGGCAGGCACCACAGCCCAGAAGTTCGACCAGGTATTCGCCCCTCTGGACCTGGTACAGATGCTCGGGCGCGAAATTACCGGCGACCGCACTCGGTGCATCCAGTATCGTCGTCGCGTCCAGCTCCTCGTAGTCCTGGAGTGGATCGTACTGCGGCTCTGACTCTGTCGCACAGGCAATGAGAATCAGCGGCGCGAAAAGCACTAATCGGTGGACGTTCATATCACTAGTCTTTTGGACCGGACTACCCCTATTCTGTTCCGGCGATTTGTCCGACGACATATCGGAAAACACATATCAAAAACGCGACGCCGCCCAAGCTGTGTCAAGGCTCAGGAATACGGCCAACGAGTCGGATCGTGGGATAGAATCAGGTATTACGAGGCGGAAAGGACGCTTTGAAACCTGATACTACAGTGCGGCAGGTCAGTTGCAGCCTTATCTGTGTGGCGCTCCTGCTACCGACGTTCGCGTGCGGCGAGGCATTGCAGCGCCCGACGTCGCCGCCGACCGTCGACGCCCGTGCGCTCGTGGCAGCGCCAGTGATCGATGGCAACGTGCTGGGCGATACGGCCTGGGCAGGCGGGACGCCGGCGACCGGCTTCTGGCAGATCCAGCCAAACGACGGGCAGCCGTCAAGCCAGAGAACCGAAGTATTCGTCGGTTTCACGGACAGCGCGCTGTATGTCGGCGTCGTGGCCTACGACGACGACCCTGAGCGGATTATTGTCACCGACAGTCGTCGCGACTCCAGTCTCGGGGACACCGATGCGTTTCTGCTTGTAATCGACGGATTGCTGGACCGGCAGAATGGTTTCATCTTCGGCACCAACGCGGCCGGTATCGAGTATGACGGCCAGGTCGCGAATGAAGGTTCAGGAGGGGGCTTCGGTGGCGGCGGTTTCAACCGAAACTGGGACGGCTCCTGGACCGTGCAAGCGAAGATCGGCGATCATGGATGGAGCGCAGAGTTCGAGATTCCGTTTCACACACTCCGCTTCGGACCCGAAGAGATACAGGATTGGGGTATCAATTTTCAGCGTAACATCCGTCGTAATAATGAAGTCGCGTTCTGGGCTCCCCTGGAGCGCAATCACGGCTTGACCCGTTTGTCGGACGCCGGCACGCTGCGTGGCGTCGCCCCGGCGACCAAACGCAACTTGCAAATTACCCCGTATGCTCTTGGCCAGGCGCGGCGTGGCGGTGAGGTCGACGGAACGGAGACAGACGGTGACGTCGGTGTCGATCTGAAATTCTCGGTCACGCCCAGCCTGACCCTTGACCTGACTTACAACACCGACTTCGCACAGGTCGAAGTTGACGAACAACAGGTCAATCTCGACCGCTTCAATCTGTTTTTTCCGGAAAAGCGACCATTCTTTCTCGAAAACTCCGGACTATTTTCAGTAGGAACCTCGGACCAGGTCGAGGTATTTTTCAGCCGCAAAATCGGTATCGGCGATGATGGCGACGTCATACCGGTCGAAGGCGGAGCCAGGCTGTCCGGCAGGATCGGCGAGCGCACCAACATCGGCCTGTTGCACATGGCGACAGACGCAGAGCAAGGTATTGCCCCCGGAAACAAGTTCACCGTCGCCCGGATAGGTCAGGAACTTCGCAATCGATCAGGCATTGGTGTGCTGTTCACGAACCGCGAAGGGGACGGCAGCCATCTCGTTGCCAGGGCAGACGACTACAACCGCGCATATGCCGTAGATGGCCGATGGGGAATTGGCGACAAAATCACATTGGACGCCTGGTTCGCCAAAACCGACTCGCCGGGACGCACGGGCAAGGATAACGCGTTCAACATTCAGGGAAATTACAGCTCGGCAAATTGGGAGGCAGACCTGAGATATACCGAGGTTGGTGAAGACTTCAATCCCGAGCTTGGTTTTTTGTCCAGAACTGAATATCGAAACGTCCGTGCTTTCGTGTTGCGCACGATACGGCCAGACGATTTGTGGGGGCTACTGGAGCTTCGCCCGCATATTTCATACACGGGCTTCTGGAAGTTCGACGGCTTCCAGGAAACGGGCTTCCTGCACATCGACAACCATTGGGTCTATCGCACGGGCACCGAATTCCACACGGGCATCAATTTTACGAAGTCGGGCGTAATCGAGCCGTTTGAAATCGTTGACGGTGTGGTTATTCAGCCGGGCACCTATGATCACACGGAAGTGCAGCTCGTGTACTTCACCGACGAGTCGAAGCCGTTGAGCTTCGGGTTGAGAACGAACGTCGGCGGCCGCTTTGGCGGGGACCGTGTCCGGATACAACCGTCCATCAATTATCGGGTGGGCGAAACGTTCAGATCCGAGCTCTCACTTGTTTACGACGATTTCGATCTTCCTGTGCCAAACGGGGATTTCACAGCGAACCTCGCACGACTGCGGCTTTCCTATTCGTTTACGCCCAATATCCAGTTACAGGCGCTCGTTCAGTACAACGAACTCGACGATGAGCTTGGCACAAACATACGCTTCTCCTGGCTGCAGTCTGCGAACTCGGGGTTGTACCTCGTCTATAACGAAGTCAATGACCGCAGCGCAGAATCGTTGCCCACCGGCCGGGAGTTCATCTTGAAATACAGCCACATATTTGATGTATTCGACTGACCTTTTTTTGGGGAACTATCGCTTGGCAAACCAACTCGCTCGCCGCTTCGTATTACTCCTTGCGTGTGTGACGCTGCTAAGTAATTGCGTCTTCCAGCGGCTCGAGGGTGACCTCAGGAAGCTCGACGACGTTGCACACCTGTTCACGGGCGTGGTGTCGACCGACGTTCTCGAATTCCATTCGACACTGGTCGTTGCGCTGCAGGACCGTGACGCCGAGGAAATTACGAGCTTTCGCATGATGTCCGGCCCTGGCGTATTCGAGATTCGGGCCGCCAGGACGCCCACGTATTTTTTTGCATTTGGCGACATGAACAAAGACCTGAAATTTCAGGTGGGCGAGCCCTACGGCTGGGCCGCGCAAGCTCAGGCATTGATGCCGATGAACGATGCAACGCGCGGTATCGATATCGTGATCCGCCCGGACGAGCCTCTTCCGTACCCGGAGTTTCTCGTCGACGTCCCTCTCGAGAATCATCTGAACAACTATGTAAATACACACATTGGCACCGTGTCTTCGCTGGATGATCCGCTGTTCTCGAACCGGCAGGGCAAAAAAGGTCTGTGGGAGCCGTTCGCATTTATGGAGGATGGCGGTACGGGCATTCACTTCCTCGAAGCGTATGATCCGAGCAGGGTTCCGGTTCTTTTTGTGCATGGCATCAATGGCGCGCCCAGCGATTTTTCGGCGGTCATCGGGAACATCGACCGCTCCAGATTCCAGCCATGGATACTGAGCTATCCCTCGGGACTGCGTCTGTCCTGGCTTGCCCGCGGCATGTTTCAGTTCATCGAGGCGCTGCATCGCCAGTATGGTTTCAAAGAGTTGCACGTGGTCGCTCACAGCATGGGCGGCCTCGTGTCCAGAGGATGCCTGAACCTCTGTGTGCAAAATGATCGCTGCGGTTACCTGCGCTCGTTCACCACGCTATCGACGCCGTGGGATGGTGTCGCGTCAGCCCAAAGCGGTGTGAAATGGGCCCCTACGGTGGTGCCGGTCTGGAACGATCTCAGCCCTGACAGTGACTTCGTGTCGACGCTTTTCGACACGAAGTCTCTCGATGGCGTGCCTCACCATCTCGTGTTCGGGTTCCGCCAGGACAATTTCCTGAGTTCCGGGAGCAGTGACGGAGTCATTCAGCTGAGCAGCCAACTTCGCGACGCTGCACAGGAGCAGGCGTGGACGATTCGAGGCTACGACGAAGGCCATGCAAGCATCCTGCGCAGCAGTGCCGTCATCGGCAACGTTAATTGGATTCTGCGGCAACAGGGGCCGTGAGTTGCCGAAGCGCTCGCTGCGGCAAGTGCGTATATCGACGAATCGGGCAATGACGGTTCAATCCAGTGGGGAGGCAGACGACGATGTCTGAGCTATTCCAACCGATCGCCGCAGAGCAACTATTCTCGTGGGTGTTTGCCGAATTAAACGCCCGTAATTCGGTTTTCGGCATTCCCCGCCAGCATTTCTTCGTGCCGCAAGCCGACGCGGCATATCGCACGAACGTATACGGCAACCCGCTGGAAACACCCTTCGGCCCTGCGGCCGGTCCGCATTCGCAGATGGCACAGAATATCGTGGCCGCGTGGCTGTGCGGTGCGCGTTACATTGAACTCAAGACGGTGCAGACCCTCGACGTGCTCGACGTATCAAAACCCTGTATCGACATGCAGGACGAGGGCTACAACGTCGAATGGTCGCAGGAGTTGAAGGTGTATCAATCCTTCGACGAGTATCTGCGCGCCTGGGTGTTGATTCATGCGCTGCATCGCAAGCTGGGCTTCCCGGGTGATTCGCCTGGCGTCGTGTTCAATATCAGCGTGGGCTACAACCTCGACGGTATTCAGCAGCCCAATATGCAGTGGTTTCTGGATCAGATGCAGGACTGCTCTGACTACAAGCAGGCCATGATCGATCACGTTGCCCGACACTTTCCGCAAGTTCGCGAACTGCCGATTCCGGATTGCCTCTCCGACAACGTTACGCTCTCCACCATGCACGGCTGCCCGCCCGACGAGATCGAGAGCATTAGCAGTTATCTCCTGCAGGAGCGCGGCTTACACACGCTCGTCAAGTGCAACCCGACGCTGCTCGGGCCCGATCTGTTGCGAGAGATATTGCATGAGGACCTGAAGTTTACCGACGTCGTGGTACCCGACATCGCGTTCGAGCACGATTTGCAGTTATCGGCTGCGCTGCCGATGCTGGGCAGGCTGCAGGCGGTTGCAGGCTCATGCGATCTGATTTTCGGCGTCAAGTTGAGTAACACGCTCGAAGTCGAGAACTCTCGTTCGGTGTTCGACGCGGCGGAAAAAATGATGTATCTCTCCGGGCGTCCGCTCCACGCGATCACGGTTAATCTCGCGCACCAGCTGGCCGAAGAGTTCGAAGGCGAATTGCCGATGTCGTTCTCGGCGGGCGCCAATTGCTTCAATGCGCCCGACTTGCTGGCGTCTGGTATACAGACCGTGACGGCCTGCTCCGATCTGCTCAAGACCGGCGGCTACCTGCGCCTCCTGCAGTATCTCGAAACTACCGAAGACGCGTTTCGCAAGGTGGCCGCTAACAGTCTTGAGGAATTCATCCTGGCGACAGCAGGCAGCGACGCGTCCCGTGCGGATGCTAAATCAGCCGCCCGCCTCAACCTGCGTCGTTATGCGGAACAGACGCGCAGCGATCCGCAATACATGAAGGGGACGTTCGACACATCCCGTACGAAGACCTCACGCGAACTCGCTTTGTTTGACTGCATCAAAGCACCGTGTAGCGATGAGTGTCCGCTGGATCAGAAAGTGCCCGACTACATGCGCGCCGTTCGCAACGGCAAGTTCGCGGCAGCGCTTGACGTGGTTCGCGAGGACAATCCCATACCCTGTGTTCTTGGCCGGGTGTGTGACCATTTGTGCGAGCAGGTCTGCGTCCGCAGCCACCTCGACGAACCGGTCGCCATTCGCGACGTAAAGCGGTTTATTACGGACCGCGCGCAAAGAGCCGAGCAAAAAAAAGCGACTGCCACGGGAACAAGGGTTGCGATCATTGGCGCCGGACCTGGCGGCATGGCGGCAGCGATCGAGCTGGCCTCAGCCGGTGTGCAGGCAGAAGTGTTCGAACAGCATGCCTATGGCGGTGGCATGGTGGGCGGCGCTGTCCCGGAGTATCGACTGCCGCAGGAAGCATTCGATCGCGACTTTGGCTTGCTCGAGGAACTCGGCGTCAAAATTCACTATGACATGAGGGCAGGTCGCGATTTCGATCTTACAAAATTGCGGCAAGATGGCTTCGACCACGTAGTCATCATGGTCGGTGCACAGCTTAGCAAGACCCTGCGTCTTGAGGGTGAGGATTGCGACGGCGTGATGGATGCGCTGCAGTTTCTGCGGCGTTCACGTGAAGGCCAGCCGGTCGCGTTTGGTGAACGTGTCGGCGTTATCGGTGCCGGCGATACGGCGATGGACTGCGCGCGCGTCGCCCGACGGCTGTCTGGTGCCCAGGTCCGTCTGATCTATCGCCGTACCGTCGACCAGATGCCGGCGGACCGCGAAGAGGTAGCACATTTGCTCGAAGAAGGTATCGAGGTTCTGGAATTGTGCAAGCCGGAGCGACTCGTCGTCGAGGACGGCAAGCTGCGCGGACTGATTTGCCGGCGCATGGTTTTCAAAGGCGACCACGATGCGTCCGGCCGCAAGATTCCGCATGAAGTTGCCGGTGCCGATTTCGAAGTGCCGCTGGACACGCTGATTCTGGCCATCAGCCAGCACGCGGTTCTCGACTTCTTTGGTGACGAGCCGATCGCGCTCAACGAGCGAGGCTATATCGAAGTTGATCCGCTTACTTTCGAAACCTCGGTGCCGGGAGTCTACGCAGGCGGCGACGTGGTCAACGACGGGCCCGCATCGATTGTCAAAGCGGCCGCGGCCGGCAAAGCCATCGCCGACAGCATACTCAACCGCCGCCATGGTCGGGACGGGCCGCCGCCGCCGGCATCGGTCGACACAACGGCGCTGCAGCGACGGCGCAGTCATCGGGAGTGGCGCGTACCTGCCCCGCTCACACCACTCGCGGACCGGCACGACTTCAGGGAGGTGGTGCTCACCTACGATGAGCAACAGGCCCGCGCAGAGGCGGCTCGCTGTCTTGACTGTGACACGTATTGCAGCATTTGCGTCGGTGTCTGCCCGAACCTGGCGCTCCTGACCTACGAAACCGCGTCTGTCGACAAGCCTGCGGTCGTGCAGCAGCGATTCCAGGTGGCTGTGCTGGCGGACCTCTGCAACGAATGCGGTAATTGCACGACCTTCTGCCCGACCGCCGGAGCGCCGTACCGCGACAAGCCGCGACTGTATCTCGAGCGCGCCGAATTCGAGGGCCAGCAAGACAACGCGTTCATGGTCACCAGAACCGACGACGGCTGGGCGATGGAGGCACGCTGGCGGGGGGAAACGCGTCACATTGACGTAAATGAGCAACTTGAATATTCGGGCGGCGACCCGATCGAGCAGGAGCCCGGAGCCTCCATGTATGTGCTACTGCGGGGCCTGCGGAACTCCATGCCACAGCTGCCGGCGGTTCCAGGCACCGACGCCGCGCCGGCGGGCTGGATATCGCACCCGGGATATAGGGATTAGCCACGACCGACCCGGGCCCTCTGTGGGGTTATTCTCAATAAAAAGAGACTATTACGATGAGTTCCCTGCTGATCACGAACGGGCGCCTGGTCACGCTCGATGAAGAGAATCGCTTCATCGACAACGGTAGCATTTACATTGACGGTAGCCGCATCGTCGCTGTAGGGGACATTGCGCCCGGGTCCTATGCGGCGGATCGCAGCATCGACGCCGGCGGCCGGCTTGTGATGCCGGGACTGATCAATGCCCACCATCACCTATACTCGACATTCGCCCGGGGCTTCACGCCGCCCGGTCCGCCTGCACGAAGTTTCGAAGCGAACCTCAAGCAACTCTGGTGGAAACTCGATGCTGCGCTCGAATCGGACGACGTTTACTACTCGGCGTTGCTCGCACTGATCGAGGCGGCGCGTGCCGGGTGCACTACGATCATCGATCATCACGCATCGCCTTCGTGCTGCGACGGCAGTCTCGATCGGATCGAACAGGCATTCCGGGACGTCGGCTTGAGCGGCTGCCTTTGCTACGAGGTCTCGGATCGCAATGCAGAAGGACAAGGCATCGAAGAGAACGAACGCTACATTCGCAAGTGTCGCGAATCCGACGATGATCAGCTGGCCGCGTTGTTCGGCCTGCATGCGCTGATGACGCTGGGCACGGAGACGCTCGAGCGTTGCGCTGAAATCGGCCGGGCACTCGATGTCGGTTTCCACGTGCATGCGGCCGAGGATCTGGTCGATGTCCAGACGACGACCAGGCGTTGCGGTCGGAGCATCATGGACCGCTTCGCCGACTTCGGCATCCCTGGCCCCAAGACGATTTTCGTACACGGTACACATCTCGAACCGCGGGAAATGGACCTGCTGCATGCCACGGATTCGATGCTCGTAAGCAATCCGGAATCGAACATGAACAACGGACTTCGTGTGTCACCGGTGCTCGACTTTCTCAGGCACGGCGTAACCGTCGGTATCGGCACCGACGGCATGTCCTCGCATTTGATCTCACAGACACGCGCCATGTATCTACACCAGCGCACCGACCATCGGGATCCAACGCTGGCGTTCGCCGAGTCCAGCGAAATCCTGTTGCATAACAACCGCACTATCTGTAACCGTATTTTCGCGGAGCCGCGAGGCGCGCTGGCCAAGGGCCAGCTAGCTGACGTCGTCATTCATGATTACGTGCCGTTCACGCCACTTGATGCGCGCACCTTATACGGACATCTCCTGTTTGGCCTGAGTTTCAGCCGCGTTCAGACGACTATCGCGCGCGGTCAGGTGATCGTCGATGACGGCCAGCTGCCGCATCTTGACGAAGCGGCAATCCGCGCCGGCTGCGCGGCGCGGGCATCAGCAATATGGGCACGGATCCACTAATCGGGCGCGGCGATGACGAGCACTTCGACGAACTCCTGGCAGAGCTATTACACACCACAATCCGTGGCCGAGGCGTTAGAGCTGCTGCAGCGCTACGATGGTCGGGCGCGTGTAATCGGCGGCGGCACGGACCTCGTGGTCGAGACCCGTCGCGGTTTGCACCGTCCGGTCGAAGCGATGGTGGATGCTTCACGCATCGCCGGCCTCGATCGCATCACGCAAGAGGATGGCTACATCGTTATCGGCTGTGGCGTGACGCACAGCCAGATCATCGGAAACGAGCTCATCAATCACTATGGCAGGTGTCTTGCCGAAAGCTGCAGCGTCATCGGCGGGCCGCAGGTGCGCAATGTCGGCACGCTTGCCGGCAATGTCGCCCACGCGCTGCCTGCCGGGGATGGGACAATCGGGCTGCTCGCACTGGGTGGCGAAATCGAGGTTGCAGGTAACGACGGAACGCACTGGATGCAGCTTCAGGATTCGTTTCGGGCGCCGGGCAAGAGCTTCATCGATCGGCACAGGGAAATACTGACGCGCCTGCGCTTCCGGCCAACGGGCACCGACGAAGGTTCCGCCTATCACCGCGTAATGCGGCCACAGGGCCTCTGCCTGCCGATCATTTCGATGGCCGTGCGACTGCAACTCCGCGACGACACGATCGCGGCCGCGCGCATCAGCATGGGCCCGGTGGGTCCCGTGCCGTATCTTGCCGAGCCCGCGATGGAAACGCTCGTCGGCGGCCCTGTATCCACAGAGCAGTTCAACAAGGCGACGGATGTCGCGCTCGGCTGCGTCACGCTGCGTGCGAGCAAATACCGCGCGAGTCACGCCTATCGCGAGGCCATGGTCCGCACTTTCCTGCCCGATATTTTGTGGCGGGCCGCACAGCGAGCGGCCGGCGACGAGGCCAGCTCATGAGCAGACTGCAAATGCGCGTGAACGGCGAGCCGGTTAGTCTCGAGATTGACGAGTCACGTTATCTCTCAGAGGTACTGCGGCAGGATCTGCGGCTGACCGGAACGAAGATCGGCTGCAATGAGGCCGAGTGCGGCATTTGTACCGTCCTGGTCGACGGTACTCCGGTAGTCAGCTGCGTATTTCCGGCTTTTAAGGCGCAGGGCGCTCACGTCGAGACTATCGAGAACCTTTCGAGTGACGGCGCGCTGCACCCGCTGCAACAGGCGTTTCTGGATCACGGGGCCGTGCAGTGCGGCATCTGCACACCGGGACTGATAATGACGGCCAAAGCGCTGCTCGATGAGAAAAAGGCCGCAGGCGAGACGCTGACCGAGGAAGACATCGGTATCGCACTCAAGGATACGTACTGCCGCTGCACGGGTTACCGCAGCGTCATCCGCGCCATCCTGCAGGCATCGGGCCAGGACGTTATGCCCTATCTACCCGACACTCAGCCTGCGGGCCGCTCGATTGGCAAACCCGCCCCCAATCCCGACGCGCGCGCGAAGATCACCGGCGCTGCACGATACACCGATGATTATCAGTTCGCCGGCATGCTATATGCGCGTACCAAACGCGCCGGCGTGCCGCACGCGAGGATTCGATCGATCGACGTTTCCGCAGCACGCGCGCTCGATGGCGTACATGCTGTCCTGACTCACACAGATGTTCCGGGACAGAATCTGCACGGCCTCGTGGTCAGCGACTGGCCGGTGCTCTGCGGCGACAAGATTCGGTATGCCGGAGATGCCGTGGCGATCGTCGCCGCCGACAGCGAAGAGGCTGCCGCCGCTGCGCTGGACCTGATCACGATTGACTATGAAGAACTGCCTGTCGTCAGCGACGCAATAGGCGCCGCTCAGTCCGACGCCCCGCTGGTCCACGAAGATCGTGCCGACGGCAATCTGCTCAAACATATCGAGGTCGACAAGGGCGACATCGACGCGGGATTTGCAGCCGCCGACGTGATCGTCGACCAAACCTACCGAACACCTGCGACCGAACACGCGTTCCTCGAGCCCGAATGCTCGATCGGGGTGCCGGCTGGTTACAACCCCGGAGACTTCGGCGGGACCCTGGATGCCGCGGCGATCCGCGGCGAGAACGCAAAGCACGACAAGACCACGATTTATGTCGGCAGCCAGATTCCTTACCAGGACCGTGACCAGACAGCTGCCGCTTTGGGCGTCAAGCCCGGAGAGGTCCGCGTTGTTGCAACCCTCACGGGTGGCGGGTTCGGCGGCAAGGAAGACATTGCCGGTCAGATCCACGCCGCGCTGCTCGCCGAGGCGACGCAACGCCCGGTAAAGATGCTGTATTCGCGCCAGGAAAGCCTGCTGGTTCATCCCAAGCGGCATGCGACGGTAATCCGGATCCGCACCGGCGCGACGCGGGCGGGCAAACTGACCGCTGTCGAAGCAACGCTTTACGGAGATGGCGGAGCTTATGCCAGTCTCAGTGAGAAAGTGCTCACGCGCGCGACAACGCACGCGGCCGGGCCTTACGACGTGCCCAATGTAAAAGTCGACTGCTTCGCGATGTACACGAACAACGCCCCGAGCGGCGCCTTCCGCGGATTCGGCGTCACGCAGAGCTGCTTTGCCGTGGAAAGCAACATGGACATGCTGGCAGAGAAACTCGGTCTCGACGCCGTCGAGTTGCGTCGCATGAACGCACTGGATGTCGGCTCGGTCACTTCGACAGGACAGGTAATGCGCGAGAGTGTCGGCCTGAACGAGTGCATCGACAAGGTTGCCGGGGACATGCTGAGCGGCGACTTCCGCTGGACCTGGGAAGAAGACGATCGGCGCCTCGCCTGGGGCTTCGCTGTCGGTTACAAGAACACCGGGCTCGGCGGCGGCGCGCCCGATAAGGCCAGCGCCGAAGTCGAGGTCTGGATGCATCCCGGGCAGGAGATAACGGCCGAAGTGCGGACCTCGTCGGCAGAAATGGGTCAGGGACTACCTGCCGTTCTTGCCGCCTGCGTTGCCGAGGAACTGGACATCCCGGCCAGCGCCGTCACCGTGCTGCTCGGCGACACCGACTACTGTCCGGACGGCGGACCGACGACCGCAAGTCGGCAGACCTTTGTCAGCGGCAACGCCGCACGCCTGGCCGCCAGAGAGGCGGCGAAAAAAGTCGCGACCGCCAAACCGGGCGACAACATTCTGTTTCGCTACGACTACGAGGCGCCTGAAACAGAGCCGCTTGGCAAGGGCGGAGACATGCACTTTGCGTTCGGTTTTTGCGCTCAGGCTGCTCTGTGCGAAATCGACATGAACACGGGCGAAGTTCACGTGCGCAAGATCATTGCCGCTCATGACGTCGGCCGTGCCATCAACCCCCTGACACTGGCGGGGCAAATCGAGGGCGGCATTGTCATGTGCCTCGGCTACACGCTGACCGAGCATTACATCCAGGAACAGGGCATACCCTGGACCAATGTTATGGCGCGCTACAAGATGCCCAGCATCCTGCATACGCCGACGATCATCTCTCACATCGTGGAGCACAACACGTCCACCGGGCCTTACGGAGCGAAAGGCGTGGGCGAGTTACCGAGCATTCCCACGAGCGCGGCAATTACCAACGCGATCTACCGCGCCACGGGCGTGCGCATGCGCAGCCTGCCTGTCGATCAGGATGAGCTGCTGCGTGCGATGCGCGTTGGCGCAAGTGAAGTTGAATTGGCATGGGGCGACCTGGAGCCGATTCCGGCCATCGCCCTTGGAGGCAAGCAGTGAACCTGGTACCGGAAATTCATCAAGACATTCTCGACAAGAGCGTCGCACGCGCTCGGGAGCGCAACATCATCCTGCCCACGTTTGCCCAGCAGAAGGACCCGACCACGGCGCCCGCCGCGATTGCCGAAAGGCTCAAGAGCGTCGGCCTGTGGGATCTTGACCCGGCAAACCTGTTCCGTATCACCTGGAAGAACGAGCCGGTCGAACGCGGTGGTGGATTCGGCGAAGGCAACTGGATCGAGTTTCCGCGAGCGATAACCGGAGTCGATGCGACGATCATCGGCATCGTGGGCAACTGGTTCCCGACCGGCGCGCACAAGGTCGGCGCAGCCTATGGTTGCCTCGTGCCGCGCCTTGTAACCGGCAACTTCGATCCCGAAACGCAGAAAGCTGTGTGGCCCTCCACAGGCAACTACTGTCGCGGCGGCGCCTACGACTGCGCCCTGCTCGCCTGCCCAGCCATCGCGATCCTGCCCGAGGGAATGAGCCGCGAGCGCTTCGAGTGGCTCGAGGAAATCGGCACCGACGAAATCATCGCTACCCCCGGCACGGAATCAAACGTCAAGGAGATCTATGACAAATGCTGGCAACTGCGCGGCGAGCGCGGTGCCGGAATCGTCGTGTTCAATCAGTTTGAAGAATTCGGCAACGCGATATGGCACTACCACGTCACCGGGTCCTTTATCGACGAAGTTTTTCAGAATCACTATGCCGATGGACGACGCCTGTCCGCCTATGTCAGCGCGACCGGGTCGGCCGGAACGATTGCCGCAGGAGACTATTTGCGCACGCAACATCCCGCCATCCGCGTCGTAGCCACAGAGGCGCTGCAATGTCCGACGCTGCTCGAATTCGGCTTCGGCGATCACCGAATCGAAGGCATCGGCGACAAGCACATTCCCTGGATCCACAACGTGCGCAACACCAACCTCGTCGCTGCTGTCGACGACGAACAGACCATGCAGCTCATGCGCCTGTTCAACGAAGCGGAGGGTCACGAGTGCCTGCATCGCGAGGGCGTGGATCACGAACTGCTGAAGTCGCTGCCGCTGATCGGCCTGTCGGGCATCTGCAACCTGGTGGCCAGCATCAAGACGGCGCGCTACTACGACATGGACGGCCGCGACGTGATCTTCACACCGCTCACGGACGCGATGGAACTGTACGCATCGCGCATGCAGGAGATTAAGAAAGCGCACGGACCTTACACGTCTCGCCTGGCCGACAAGCACTATGCGCGCTACCTGCAGGGCACTTCGACCGACCATCTTCGCGAGCTGAGCTACGCAGACCAGAAGGCGCTGCACAACTTCAAATACTTCACATGGGTGGAACAGCAGGGCCGCAGCTCGGATGAGTTGCGGCAGCTTTGGGATGAAGACTTCTGGCGCGAAGTATTTTCGCAAGAAGTTGTCGCTGAATGGGATCGTCTGATCGACTCATTCAATAGTGCAACCGGATTAACGGCAAAAACCGATGGCGGAGAAATTTGATGGACGAGACCTACTATGCGGACGCCCGAAAACTCGAAGCGGATCTCGTACGTTTCATGCAGGACATCATCCGCATTCCGTCGCTGAGTTCGAAAGAGGCCGATGTCATCGAGCGTATCCGGCAAGAAATGCTGAAACTCGGTTACGACGAGGTCAAAGTCGACCCGATGGGCAACTTGCTCGGCCGGATCGGATCAGGGCCTCGCGTTATCGCGCTGGATGGCCACGTGGATACTGTCGATGTCGGTGACCTGTCACTCTGGGATCGCGATCCGCTTTCGGGCGACATCGAGGACGGCATTCTCTATGGGCGCGGCACGAGCGACATGAAAGGCGGCGTCGCCTCCAGCGTTTATGCGGGCGGCCTGATCAAAAAAAGAGGAATTCCAGACGGCGTCACGCTCTATGTAACCGCGACGGTGCAGGAGGAAGACTGCGACGGACTCTGCTGGCAGTACATCGTCAACGAAGATGGCCTTCGCCCGGAACTCGTGGTGATCACGGAGCCGACCAGCCTGCGGATCTATCGCGGCCATCGCGGGCGTATGGAAATGGAGGTCCACACCTCGGGAATCTCCTGCCACGGCTCGGCTCCGGAACGGGGCGATAATGCCATCTACAAGATGGCCAACATCATCGCCGACATCGAGGCACTCAATGAACGGCTGGAGCCGCGCGACCCGCTCAGTAAAGGCACCGTCACGATCAGCGAAATTCGTTCGACGTCCCCGAGCCTGTGCGCCGTCGCTGACGGCTGCACGATACACCTCGACCGTCGTCTCACGATCGGCGAGACCGAGGACACGTCGGTTGCCGAGATTCTTGCGCTGCCGTCGGTGCGCGCCGCAGATGCAACGGTCACGGTGCTCGACTACGCCGTACCAAGCTATACCGACCTGACTTACCCGACCCGAAAGTACTATCCTACCTGGGCAATGCCAGAGGATGGTCCGGAGGTGAAGACGGCGACGGCGGCCTACCGTGAGGCGTTCGGCGAAGAGCCCGAGGTCGGCTTCTGGACGTTCAGTACCAACGCGGTTGCGACGGCCGGCATGTTTCACATACCGACGATCGGCTTCGGCCCCGGCCACGAGCACTTCGCGCACGCGCCGAATGAGCAGACCGAGATCGAGCATCTCGTGCGCAGCACGGCGTTCTACACGGCCCTCGTGGATACGTTCGCGGCCAATGGCTCCATCGGTCAGGGAGGTACGCACACGTGACGCAGCAAGCAAAACCCGTTTCGGACCGCATGAAAGGTCGCGACTGGTTGATGACACAGGACTGGTCGGATGATGAAATCGAACTGGCCCTGGATACGGCAGATCAGTTGAAACAGGAGTTCCGCAACGGCATTCCGACGCTGCATTTGCCGCACAAGACGATGTTTCTGATCTTTTTCGATAAATCCACGCGCACCCGCAACTCGTTTGAAGCGGGTATGACGCAGCTCGGCGGGCACGCGCACTTCATCGACTCCGAGACCTCGCAAATCGCACACGGCGAAAGTCCGAAGGACATGGGTATTATTCTTTCCAGTTACGGCCATGGCGTTGCGATACGTCATGACCTGGTACCCGGCGAGGGCCAGTCGTACATGCGCGACGTGGCGCATTGGGCCGACATACCGATCATCAACATGCAGTGCGACGTTGACCACCCCTGCCAGACCCTCGCCGACCTGATGACGATCCGGGAAGAGTTCGGCAAAGACCTTCGTGATCTGAAAATTGCTGTCTCCTGGGCCTACGCGCCGAGCTACGTGAAGCCAATGTCGGTACCGCAGGGGCTCATCATGTTAATGACCCGTTTCGGGATGAACGTCACGCTGGCACACCCGCCCGAATACACATTGATGGAAGAGCCGATGCGGCTGGCCCGTGAGAACGCCGAACGTTCTGGTACAAAATTTGAAATCGTCGATAACATGGAAGATGCGTTCTCCGACGCCGACATTGTTTATCCGAAGAGCTGGGGCGTCGAGGCGCTGTTCGGCAAACCCGAAGAAGCCATGCAGCTCGCAGAGAACTATCGACACTGGATCTGCGATGAAGCGATGATGCAACACACAAAGAAGGAGGCGATCTACATGCACTGCCTGCCAGCCGATCGTGGTTCTGAAGTGACCGATGCCGTGATCGACGGGCCACAGTCGCGCGTCTACCCGGAAGCCGAAAACCGGCTGCACACGGCAAAAGCGCTTATGGCGCTGACGATGTAACGCGCGGAAAATCTCATGACGATTCCGCAAACAGACAACAATGGCAACCGCCCGCTGGTCGTAATTGCCATTGGCGGCAACTCGCTGATCAAGGACGGCGAACATATGGACGTGCTCGACCAGTACCGTGCCGCGGGCGAGACCAGCCAACACATCGCCCCTATCGTGAACAAAGGTTATCGAGTCGTCGTAACTCACGGCAACGGCCCGCAGGTCGGTTTCGTGTTGCTTCGCTCGGAACTGGCGAAAGACTCATTGCACCAGGTTCCGTTGGCGAACTGCGTTGCTGATACTCAGGGTTCGATCGGCATGCAAATCGCGCAGTCTCTGCAAAACGCATTCCTGCGCCAAGGACAGCAGCAAGAGGTCGTGGCGATCGTCACCCAGGTTGTCGTCGATCCCGACGATCCCAGTTTTGCGAACCCGACCAAGCCGATCGGGCCGTTTATGGCTGAGGCGGAAGCGCGACAGCACGAGAAAGACGACGGTTGGGCGGTTGCCGAAGACGCGGGACGCGGCTGGCGCCGCCTCGTGCCATCGCCCAAACCGCTGCAAATCGTGGAGCTGAAAACCATTCGGAAGCTTCTTGACAGCGGTACCCTCGTCGTTGCCGCGGGCGGCGGCGGCATCCCGGTGATATACAAGCCGGATGGATCCCTGCGGCCGCGCCCTGCTGTTATCGACAAGGATGCTTCTTCCTGCCTTCTCGCCTGCGAACTGGGTGCATCGGTGTTCATTATTTCTACGGACGTCGACAAGGTCGCCCTGAACTTCGGCACGCCCGAGCAGCAGGAGATCGACCGCATGACCGCGGCCGAGTGCCGCCGGTATCTCGACGAAGGACACTTTGCTGTTGGCAGCATGCGGCCGAAGATCGAGAGCGCACTGTCATTTCTCGAGAAAGGGGGCCAGGAAGTCATTATTACCCAGCCGCATCATCTCGACGCGGCCCTGCACGGAATCTACGGCACGCATATCGTGCCCTGACCGCGGAACGACCATGAACGGATACCGTTGTATTGCCTGTGCTGAAATGCAAGCCGCGGACTTCGCCGGATTCACCTGTCCGTCGTGCGGTAATAACCTCGATATCACGTATGACTACACGGCAATTGCACCGGAAGTGGCGGGCGGCTTCGGTGAGAATACCGCAGGCATCTTCCGCTACGCACCACTTCTGCCGGTCAGCGATGTCGGCGATCGATTTCCGTTGCGCATTGGCGCAACGCCGCTCTACCCTGCATCCCGCCTCGGTAAATCGCTGGGACTTCGCAATCTCTATCTCAAGGACGACACTCAGAACCCGAGCGCGTCGATCAAGGATCGCGCCACTGCGGTCGTATTACAACGAGCCATCGACATCGGCGCACCAGTGGTTTCAGTTGCGAGCACCGGGAATGCAGGTTCCTCAACGGCCTGTCTCGCTGCTGCGCTCGGAATACGCGCCATCGTGTTTGTCCCGGAAAGTGCTCCGGTGGCAAAACTCACTCAGGCGATTTCTTACGGCGCCACTGTTCTCGCTGTGCGTGGCAGCTACGACGACGCGTTCGACCTGTGCCTGAAAGCCTCCGATGAGTTCGGCTGGTTCAATCGCAGCACGGGTTACAACCCGTTTACGCGCGAGGGCAAGAAGACCTGTGCCTACGAGATTTTCGAAGACCTTGGCCGGGTCCCGGACCGAATAGTCGTGCCGACCGGCGACGGCAACTTGCTCAGCGGTATCTGGAAAGGCTGGCGCGATCTGCGGGCGATCGGACTCATCGATCGTCTGCCAAAGATTGACTGCGCGCAGTCCGACGCCAGCGCTGCGATAGGCAATACGGTTAGCCGGATCCGTAAAGAATCCAATGCAGAAACGGACTGGTCATCGATACGGATGGAACAGGTTACGGCCACCACGGTCGCTGATTCGATTTCAGTCGACCGGCCGCGTGATGGGCTCGCCGCCGTGCAGGGCGTTATTCAGTCGGGCGGCGAATCCGTAATGCTGCCTGACGATGAGATTCTTGCGGCTATTCCGGACATGGCGCGAACGACGGGTGTTTTTGCCGAACCTGCCGCCGCGGCGCCCTGGGCGGCCGTTAAGCGACTGGCTCGCGAAGGCACGGTCAATGCCGATGAACTGATCGTCTGTGTCGTATCCGGCAGCGGCCTCAAGGATATCGCCGGAGCGCAGTCAAGCGCGGGCGAACCGCTGCTCGTTGATGCCTCAATCGATGCTGTGAGGCGCGCACTGCAATAAGCCGTGCTAGCGGTCGACGCTCAACAGCGCGTGCAGCAGGTTGTTCTGGAAATCGATGTTGACAGTCAGCCGGGTGTGCCGCTCACATAAAAAGATCGGGTAGTCGATCGGAAAAAAACTGTACTTGTGCCGGGCCACGGTGGGATCACTCGATTGTTTTGCAATTAGTGACGCTTTGGTGACCCTTCCATCCCCGGGCTCGAGCATCAGGCTCTCGTAGTCGATACCGGGCAACGGATGTGCAATTTCATCGGGCGTCAGTCGCAACTCCCAGTCACCATCTACAGGCTCAACCACGGCACGAGCCGGCGTTAGCAGGCAGTCACCGCCGAAAACGATGTAGCGCAGCTTTGGGTCCGGCACGGGGACGGTCAGCGACCAGCTGAACCTGCGCGCGCGTTCAATGTGTTTTTCGAAATAACGCTGCAGGAGCGCCAGGTGCGCATCGGCCTCTGCCTCGTCATCGTAACGCGCCCGGATGCGCGCCTTGACCTCGTCGCTGTAAACGGAGTATCGAAACGGCTTCCAAAACTCGTCGGCGCTGAACTGGTCGCGCTTTAGCTCCCGCCCGTCCATTGTCATGAACCAGTCGCTGATTGCGTGCGGTAATACCTGATACGTGCTCGGAAACGTCACCGTCACTTCGGGCGGCACGACGCCGAGACCGACTTTGAATCCGTGAATCAGTGTTCGCAGAGCGCCTGTCGAGCCGAGGTTCGGCGTGCCGAGCAGGATCACCCTGCGAATTTTTTCTGCGCCATGCTGATTCACCGGAAACTCGTTGTCGTTGAGCACATCCAGGGACCCGTAACGTGCGTAATACCGTGTTATCAAGCCTCCCATGCTGTGCGCGACGATGTCGACTTTCAGGTCCGGCTCCGCATAGTCATCGCGAATCTTCTCGATAAACACATCGAGCTTGCGGACCGTGTCGACGTTATCCTGGCGCCAGTCGTACAAAAAAACGTAGTAGCGCTTGTCACCGTGTGCCGCCGGAGTGCCGGGCTCGGCGAAACTGTAGCCACCCGCATCTCTGAGTGTCTCCAGTATCCCACCATAGAAATCCACGCCGCCGATAGTGGTCGTGATGCCGCTTATCGTCAGATTCGACGGCAACGGCAACAGCGATTCCGGATCGATGTCGAGTCCCAGTGAGCGGTAGTCACTGAACGCAAGGTTCCCGAGCGATCCTGGCCAGTGCTCGTGGCCGGTCACCGGATCCTGCAGCCGGCTTCCCAAAGCGCCGTGAATGACAACGACAGGCGGTTGGTCGGGGTTTCCGAGCTGTGTTGCGTACAGGCGCTTGAGGTCCGTCTTTGGGATGATCGTACCGCAGGCAGTCAGAATCAGTGCGGCCATTACAAGAATCGCAGCTCTGAGTCCGAAACACCGCAGTTCCCTTTTTCATATAATCTCGCGCAAGAAAACAGCCTGCCGACCTTACCGCAAAATCGATACACTGTGATGCATGACTGAAGGCGCCGACCGGCCAAAAGGTAGTTCGCTGCGGCCGCTGCGTGCGCTGCTGCCCTACATACGCCCGTATGCCGGTGTCCTGGGCCTTGCCATCGGAGCGTTGCTGCTCGCCTCGGCCGCCCAGCTCGCTTTGCCGGTCGCGGTTCGCTATCTGATCGATGGCGGTCTCGTTGCTGACGACCCGGCCAACATCAACAAGTATTTTCTCGGCCTCTTCGCCGTTGCAATGGCCTTCGGCACATTCGCCGCGCTGCGATTCTATCTTGTCAGCTGGCTCGGCGAGCGCGTTGTCGCGGATCTGCGCAACGCTGTTTACCGGCACGTGGTAAGGCTGGACCCGACCTTCTTCGAGGTCACGAAAACGGGCGAGGTGCTCTCCCGGCTTACCACCGACACAACGCTGATTCAGTCGATTTCCGGTACCGGCATTTCCTTCGCACTGCGCGCGGCACTGAACCTGACCGGGGCGACGGTAATGCTCGCCGTCACGAGCCCGAAGCTGGCCGGCATGATATTTCTGCTCGTGCCGCTCGTCATCGTGCCGATCATTATTATCGGCCGCCGCGTTCGGGTGCTGTCGAGAGCGAGCCAGGACCGCATCGCTGACAGCAGCGGCCTGGCTGGAGAAACACTGAATGCCATAGCTACGGTGCAGGCCTTCACGATGGAAAATCTGCAGGGCGAACGCTTTGCGGACACCGTGCGCATTGCATTTCAGACGGGCGTGCGGCGCATTCGAGTCCGCGCACTGCTGTCGGGTATGGCGATCTTGTTCATTTTCGGCGCAATCACTTTCGTCCTCTGGGTCGGGACGCACGCCGTGATTCGGGGCGAAATGAGCGGCGGGCAGCTCGGTCAGTTTCTGTTGTACGCCATTTTCGTCGCCACCTCCTCCGCAGCGCTCAGTGAAATGTGGGGTGAGGTTCAGCGCGCAGCCGGGGCCATGGAGCGAATTGTCGAACTGCTGGAGTCGAAGCCCGGCATTGAAGCACCGCCAGATCCGGCAGTGTTGCCCGATCCCGGCGACGGCCGCATCAGTCTCGAGAAAGTCTCGTTTCGCTATCCGTCCAGGCCGGAGGTGCTCGCCATCGACTCGTTTGACCTCGAAATCGCAAGTGGCGAGACGCTGGCGATCGTCGGCCCGTCCGGCGCCGGCAAGAGCACTCTGTTTCAGCTGCTGCTGCGCTTCTATGATCCTGAGTCAGGCCGTATCAAAGTCGATGGCGTGGATATATCGCGAGCCGCACCGGAGGCAGTAAGAGCGCGAATCGGTTTAGTGCCCCAGGAGACCGTGATCTTTGGCACGACCGCGAAAGAGAACATTGGCTACGGTCGCCCCGACGCGTCCGATAGTGAGATCAGGGCGGCCGCGGAGGCGGCCGCAGCGGACGTGTTCATCCGCCAGCTGCCCGAGGGCTTTGAGACCTTTCTCGGCGAACGCGGAACGAGGCTATCCGGCGGACAACGTCAACGCATTGCGATTGCACGCGCGATTCTGAAGGACCCGCCAATTCTGCTGCTCGACGAAGCGACGAGTTCTCTTGATGCCGAAAGCGAGCGTGTCGTTCAGGAAGCGATGGAACACCTCATGGAGGGCCGTACGACGATTATCATCGCGCACCGACTTGCGACGGTTCTCAAAGCCAGCCGCATCGTCGTCATGGATCACGGCAGGATCGTGGACATCGGCTCCCACGACGAGCTCGTCAAGCGCGACTCACTGTACAAACGTCTCGCCGAGCTGCAGTTTGGAGAGGGCCGCATGTACGGCCTCGTCGCCGACTAACCCGGCGACAGACTGCGCTGCTCCGCCACTCACTTATCTTTCCGGTGACTCGAAGTCCTTCTCACGCAATTTCGCATTGGCGACTGCCAGTCTCGCGACTGGCACGCGCGGACCCGAGCACGACACGTAATTCAGGCCGACATGGTGGCAGAAGCGTATTGAGCCCGGGTGCCCGCCTTGTTCGCCGCAAATCCCTATCTTGAGATCCTTGCGCACCTCGCGGCCGCGCTGCACCGTCTCTTCGATGAGCTGGCCGACACCCTGTATGTCCAGCACCTCGAAAGGATTGTCCTGCAGGATTCCTGATTCGTTGTACATCGGCAGGAACTTGTTTTCCGCGTCTTCACGCGAGAACGAAAAGGTGGCCTGAGTGAGGTCGTTTGTGCCGAACGAGAAAAACTCTGCGCTCTCGGCGAGCGGCCTTGCCCGGGTGCAGGCGCGCACGGTCTCTATCATCGTGCCGAATTTGAACTGCAGTTTTTGACCGGTCTCTTTTTCGAGTTGCGCTGTCAATCTGTCAACGGTGCGCTTAACGTGCGCCAGTTCTTGCGAGGTGATCACCTGCGGAACCATGATTTCAGGCTGCACTTTTATGCCATTCTTGGCGCACTCGGCCGCGGCTTCGAGTATCGCCTGGATCTGCATTGCATAGATCTCGGGGTAAGTGATGCCCAGACGCACACCGCGATGGCCCAACATCGGGTTGGTCTCCTGCAGCTCGCGGACTTTTTGCAGCATTCTTTCTTTTTTCGTCAGCGCATCGATAACATGTTCCTCGCTGAGCTCGGTGAACGCCTCGGGCAGCGCTGGTGCCGATGCGATCGAGGCGAGCGCGGTCTGACGGCCCCTGACGACATTTCGATACAGGCGCAAAGTCTCGACCTGCTCGAGCAGCTGCTGCTCCGTGGGCAGGAACTCGTGCATCGGCGGGTCGAGTAGGCGCACGGTCACCGGGTCCGGAGACATCACCGAAAACAACTCGATGAAGTCGGCGCGCTGTATTGGCAGAAGATGTTTGAGCGCCGCTTTTCTGTCTTCCTTGTTGTTCGCAAGGATCATATCGATCACGATGGGCAGCCGGTCGCTGGCGTTGAACATGCGCTCCGTGCGGCACAAGCCTATTCCCATCGCTCCGTACTCGTGCGCCTTGCGCGCCGCATCCGGTGTGTCGGCATTGGCCATCACCTTCAGCTCGGCAACCTCGTCGGCCCAATCGAGCAGCACCTTGAGTTCATCAGAAAAGTGCGCCGGCAGCGTCGCAATAGCACCGAGATAAACTTCGCCTGTAGCGCCGTCGAGCGTGATGACGTCACCCTCATGAAGAATATAGTCGCCGACCTTGGCCAGTCGCAGCGCGACATCGACCTCTATTCCCTCGGCCCCTGCTACGCACGGCTTGCCCATGCCCCGAGCCACCACTGCTGCGTGCGAGGTTTTGCCGCCCCGGCTCGTCAGAATGCCTTCAGACGCGAAGAAACCATGGATGTCTTCCGGCCGCGTCTCTTCGCGCACCAGGATGACCTTTTCTCCGGACCTGCCGAGCTTTTCAGCCAGGTCCGCGTCGAATACGCACTTTCCGGCGGCGGCGCCGGGCGATGCCGCCAAGCCAAGTGCGATCGGTTCTACCGCGCTATCCGGGTCAAGGCTAGGATGCAGCAGCTGTTCCAGTATTTCCGGGTCGATGCGGAGCAGCGCCTGCTCCATAGAAATCAATTTCTCGTGATACATATCGACCGACGTTTTCACGGCCGCAGTCGCATTCATCTTGCCGTTGCGGGTTTGCAGGCAGTACAGCGTTCCTTTCTCGATCGTGAACTCGTAGTCCTGAATCTCCTGGTAATGCGACTCGAGCTTGTTGCGCAGTTCGACGAGCTGCGCGTATTGCGACGGCATCTCCGTTTCCATCTGCACAAGCGGTTTCGGCGTCCGAATGCCTGCGACAACGTCCTCACCCTGCGCATTTGTCAGGTATTCGCCGAACATTTCGTTTACGCCGGTACCGGGATTACGCGTAAATCCGACGCCAGTCGCACAGTCATCGCCCATGTTGCCGAACACCATCGTGCAGATGTTTACCGCGGTACCGTTTGCCATATCAGGCGTAATATGGAACTCGCGGCGATAGTCGACCGCGCGCTTGCCCATCCATGAACGAAACACTGATTCGACGGCAAGTTGCAATTGCGTCATCACGTCTTGTGGAAAGTCCTTGCCTGTCTCATGGCGAACGACCGCGAGGAACCGTTGACTGATCTCTTTTAGATCGGCGGCTTCCAGAGCGACGTCCGCCTTCACCCCGGCCTGCTCCTTGACCTCGGCAAAATGTTCGTCGAACTTCTCGTCGTCGATTCCCAGTGCGACTTTGCCAAACAGCTGGATAAAGCGACGATAAGCGTCATAGGCAAAGCGCTCGTCGCCGGTTTGCTCGATCAGGCCGGCCAACGTTTCGTTGTTCAGGCCCAGGTTCAGGATCGTATCCATCATGCCGGGCATCGACAGAGCTGATCCGGACCGGACGGATACCAAAAGCGGGTCGGACCCGGCGCCGAAAGTCCTGCCGGTCGCTGCTTCGAGCTTGCCGATTTCGTCTTTGACCGACGCCATCAGCTCGGCCGGGAGTTCGTCTTTCTCGAGGTATGCGAGACATGCTTCGGTCGTAATGACGAAGCCGGGCGGGACGTTGAGGCCTATCTGCGTCATTTCACACAGATTTGCCCCTTTGCCACCGAGCAATTTTTTGTTGTGCCCGTCGCCTTCGGCAAACGAGTAAACGAGCTGATTCTTCATGTTTTTGGCCACCTGCATTTGCATCTGGAAATCCTCCCACAGGAG
Organism: uncultured Gammaproteobacteria bacterium; assembly: GCA_963711285.1. GTDB lineage: Bacteria > Pseudomonadota > Gammaproteobacteria > Steroidobacterales > Woeseiaceae > UBA1847. The sequence goes on from CAVQDJ010000013.1 coordinate 995,771, forward strand.
ATGCTGCGTCAATGGCCCGGGGGGCGCTATTGGGGCAAACCACTAGCAGCCACGGTGCATATGTGTGTTGGGCCTTGCGGACTATTAGACTAACTCAGCAGCCAGCGGCGATACAATCTGTCTGAGCAGAGGCTTCTGCCTTGCAGCGCAGAACGCGTGTGCGTTTGGGATGGCGTGTTGCCTCAATACATTGCCGGCGTCGGCGCGCGCTGGCTACGTCAGAAGCTGGCTCGATTTCGTCGCGCAAGCGCCGCCATCAGCACGAGCATCCACAAGAACATCGGCCCCGTGGTTCCGCCGCCCTTATCTTTGCTATTGGGCGCATCGACTCTGACGGTCCCGTCAGCGCTGTTATTCGCCAGGTCAGAGTCCGCCTCGTTAGATGACAGGGTCATCGTATAACGCTTCGATCCGGTAACGACACCCGTTACCGCGATATTCAGCGTCGAACTCGCTTGCGCATCGAAATTGGCAGTCTGGCAGTCGATCTGCTGCGCCAGCACAGTGCATGTTCCGATGGACCAGTTTGCACTGTCGGCCCGTATCCCGGCGTTAAGCGCGACGCTCAAAGAAACGCCCGTAGCCGCGAGGGTCGAGCGATTCTCCAGCACTGCACTGACCGTCGTACTTTCGTCAATCTTGACTGTGGCATTGGCCGGCGCGTTTACGACCAGTTCCACTGCCGGATCCACGGTCACCTGCACATCTTCCTGATCGTTGGAAGGCTCATCGTCGGCGTCGGCAGAAACGACCGCACTCAACGTTCCAGTCCCGACGCTGGTGGCTGTCGTCGTAATGCTTACAGTGCGGCCGCTGGTTCCGGGAACATCTCCAATCGTGCAGCTAACGGTACCCGCGCCATTGATGCAGGTTCCTGCAGATGGCGTGGCCGATTCGAACGTCAGATTGCTGGGTAGCGTGAACTCCGCCTCGACATTTGTCGCCTGCAAAGTGCCGTTGTTGTCCACGTCGTAATCGAGCACGGTGGTGTCGCCCAGCAATACTGTTGACACCTGACTGGTGAGCGCAACAGACATATCCACCGACGGGAGTGGATTGATACACGAAGCGCCCGCGATGTCATCCTGCATTTCGCTAATACTGCAAGCGGAAAACTGGTTGCTTCCATTGAGCATCGGCGCCATCAGGAACGTCTGCAGTTCCGATTCGCATGCGGAACCGGCCTGACCGTCATGGGGTGCACCAAAGTTGTGACCGATTTCATGCGCGGCGATGAGGCTGTCAAAAAGAGCCGTGCCATTGCCTTCGCTAAGCCCGGCACCAAATCGTGCACTGCATAGTGCGCCGCTGTATGCAATACCGACTGTCGACGTGTCGAGATTGCGACCAGTGTAAAGGTGTGTGAGACCCTGGCTGTTTTGGGCGGGCGTCGCAAATCGGTAGTTGCCCAACTCGTTGAGCAACGCACTCGCGTCGCCCGTATCGCTGAAGGGATCTGCCGCGTTGCTGAAGGTCTCGATTATCTGGACGCTCAGCTGCACACCGAGTTGCTGGCTGAATATACCATCGACATTATTGAGACGAGCTGTGATTGCCGCAGCGGCAGCTGCATCGCCACCTCGCGCATTCGTGAATTCGAAATCGCCGACCGCGCCCAGATTGATCTCCTCCACTGCGCCCGGCCCTTGCAGCATCGCTCCGCCCAGTTCGCTGAGGAGCTTTTGATACGCCACTGCCCCGTTGCCCGACGATGTTTCCGTACCACAGCCCATGCTGCCCGGCTCGATGTATACATCGGCGAGACGATAGATTACGGGCGAGCTTATCGGCAGTGCGCTGTCGCTCGGCGATTCAATCGCAAAAAGCTGCTCGCCGTCCCAGACCAGACCTGTCGGCATGCCGTCGTGTATGACAATGCGGACCCAGGAGTCGGAGTTGCCGGCCATGCGGCCGCGATAGACGCCGATGCCGTCCGCAAGCGAATTACGCAGCGTGGCTGATACCAGGCTTTGATTGGGTTCGAGCTGCAGATCGAACGCCTTGCCCAGGGCATCAAAGCTAAGCGTTACGGGCCCGGCCGTCTGGAGCTTTTGACTCGATCCGGCGCCTTCCTTGGCGAAGCTCAGTTTTTGCAGCGGCTCGAAATGCGACACGACTACGCCGCTCGACTCGCCGGCGTGCACGGTGGTCGAGATGGCCAATACCGCGCTTGCGGCTATCCATGTAAACGCTTTCATAGGTGCCCTGCCCTATCGTCCCAGACAAGGCGATAGCTAATCAAATGGTCTCGCCTGCCACAAGGAACCAACCGCCGCTTATGGGCGACCTCACACCGAAAAGTGTGCGCTGGTTCTCACTTTTGGATAAGCGCGCAATCCGCACGTTTGCCAGCCGACTGCCACTCCTCGAATTGCTGCGCCGTGTATAGATAAGTGTGATCATCGTGCCGATGCAGGTACATATTCTCCAGGGACTCGCCGTTGGTCGATTCCATCAAGACAATCTGTCCGTTTATTCGATACGTGCCACGCAGCGGATAGCCGGGAAACTGATTGACGACATTCCCCTCATCATTCACGACCACCTCGTCCGTAAATTTCTCCCAGACGAACTGTCCATCAGTCAACGTGATCGTACTGCCCGCGTATGCGATGCAGCCAGGTTCGTAGGTCCCGTCATGTGATACGCAGCCGCATAGCGGCGCTGCAAATACGGCGATCATTACAAGCTTAGTTCTCATCCCGGACAGAGTATCAGACTCCGACGTCGCGATGGTGTTCTGTGCGGGCAGGCAGGGCGAGCATGTTCATTGAGATTGATACTCTGTCGCGAGCGCCCCGGTGCGGCGTAACCCAGTGTGCCACCCAGGACGGAAAAGCCATAACTCGTCCAACCTTCGGCGCGACGCGATGATCAGACCGATAAGTGGACCCATCCGGGTCCATGATTCGCAGGTCCGGCTGGTACATGACCGGTGTCGGGTTTCTTGGGTCCTGGAGCACGAAGACCCCTGCAGCTTCTGCCTCGTCGCCTGCGGCGAGCCCGTCGTCGACATAAAAAACGGCAGACCAGAGCGAACCGGGATGGGTATGGCTTTCATGGCCGACAGTCGGCGGACAGATGTTCGCCCACATCTGCCCGGACCACTCGAAGCGTGGCTGGCTGGGGTCGGTCTGGCCAACGTCACGAGTGAAGCGATTGCACATATGCAAAACGAGTGCGGCGAGCTTGTAGGCAGAACTGCCGCCCCACTGCAGCATTGCGGTGTCGGACTGCCAGCCCCCTATGTTGGAGCGACTCGTGCCCGGATGTGACGCTCGGCGCTCCGCAATCACCGTTTTCAACTCTGCAACGAGCGAATCCGCGTCTTGCAAGTCTGCCATGATAAGTGGGGTCGCGAAGAGTCCCTGGTACTGGGCCGCCTTGGCGGCAGCATCGTCATCGATCATCACATTTCCTCGGTCGGCGCGTCGCCACGCGCCTGGTTGCCCAACGCTGCGTCCTGATTATGCCGCCTGGCTGCACTCGTTGCATGTGCTACGCGAGAACGGGCACTTGGGGTGCTCTTTGGCTGTGGCAGAATGAAGCGTAATTGCCTGCCTATGGATGTAATATGGGCCAAGTGACAGGCGAACCAGTCGCGGCAACCACAAGCACTGGCGTCAGCGATGATATTACTATCCACCAGACTGGATTAGATGTTTTCAAAATTGTTCGGAAAAAAGGCGGCGGATGAATCGCCTGAAAAAAAATCACGCCGTATCGAAGTCGGTTGGTTGTTGAAGGACGATCTGGCCGGCGTGATCTGGGATGCGCCAAAACCGATAATCTGGGACTTTCCCAAACCGCAGTCTTCAAAGTCTGCGCAGGCCTGCCCGGCGGTCATACAGTACGACCGCCTGCATTACATCATCAACAGCCCGGTCGACCTGCACCTGAGGATCATCAAGAGTCCCGACAACCTGCTGCAGCTGCAACACGTGGGCAGCGCCATGTCGACCGTGCGGCAGGCCGGCCTGCAAAAGCTGATCGTCATGTCACCGCAACAGGAATGGCGCGATCCGATGCGGCCGATACTGCAGCTCGTCACGCCGTACGTCTTCGTCTCAGACGATCCGGTTTACGTTAACCAGCTCCCGCCGTTTTTGCACTATCCCAAAAACGCCTGGCCGGGCATACAAGTCTGCGGGCGATTCCCGATCGACGTCTGGCCGCGCGTACATATGTGGGCCCTGGAGTGGCACGACCTGTCCAAAGACCTGATTCTGAAGCGTGGTGAACCCCTGTTTTACGTCCGCTTCGAGACCACGGACCCTTCCTCGCTCGTCCGTCTCGTCGAGGCCGAGCGAACACCGGAACTCGAATCTTATATGCGTCAGATCACCGACGTAACCAATTACGTGAACCAGAGCTTTCAGCTCTTTAAGACTGCCCGCGAACGGCGGCCGGAGAAGCTGTTGGTCAGGAAGGCATAACGAGCAGGGGGGCTCGCTGCCGTTGACGGCTCTGCGCGAGCTCGTCATGAAGTACATCGAGGAGCAACAAGCCGCGTAACGCCTGTTACTTTTCTTACTTGTTGTGCTTGGCCCTCAGAGCATCCACCAGGTGCTGACCGGTGCAGTTGTAGGGGTCGCAATCGACATCGTACGACTCATCTATCTGCAGCGACGTGACTTCAACATTCTGGACAGCGGACTGATTGACTTCGGCCGCTTCGGTGACTTTCAACTTGTTGATTGTCAATCTCGCAGGCGCTTTGCCCGGCGCTGTTTTTTCGGTTGACATAATGATGCTTCCCTAAATCGTCTGACGATTTCATCGTATGTCGTACCTAAAGCGGCGTGAATGTCTCTCGTCGGACAACAGATACCGCTTGTCGGATCATCACCGCTTGTCATCAAAAACAGACCGCTCGTCGCCTGGGAGTTCAGGTGATCTGCCAAGGCATCGATCTCTGCGCTGGACAGCCCCTGCAGGAACTGCATCTCCGGGACACCGTTTGGAAAGACGCTGGTGCCGAATATGGACCCTTCGATGTTGCAAGCTCTTGCACCAGCGACATGGCGGAATCGCGGCAACGCATCATCGAGCGCTGGTCCCGCCCATGGGTCGCCATGACAGCCCGTGCAGTTCGCGTCATAGATCGCGGCGCCGCCCGTCTGCGGCGTCGTCATGGTAGCAGCCGTCGTTCGAAGAAACGTCTCAGCGAAAGTATTTATGCGGATACGCGGATATCCCCGCGGCTAGATGAATATCGGCAATACCTGCTCGGCAAACGGAAATGGACCTGAGACACCCGGGTTCATGTCGATACCGGCGAGCGAACGCAATGCCTGATGCACATACTCCGGCGATATTTCGACGCCGTTGTTGTCCAGCGCCAGCGTGCCCGGGTTGACCTTCATCGATCGCTGCAGGTTGTCGGTTGCCCCGACAACGCGGTCACCCTGAAAGTGCGCAGGCGCACCCCACACCATCATGCTCGTATGCGACCAATGGTCCTTGCCGTTGTCTTCGTTGTACTTGTTCGTACGTCCGAAGTCCGATCCCATTACGATGATCAGGTTGTTACCGATGCCACGCGCCATCGCATCGTCGATGATGTTGTCGACAGCGGCGAGGTAGTCCATCAGCTGCGGATAGTGCCGCGCATCATGATCGCCATGAGTGTCGAAGCCGCTCATATCGATTTGCGCAGTCGCCGCCGCACCTGCCTCGAATGCGGCAAAAGCGGTCTGCGCCTGATTGAACAGATTGCGCGCATTGCTGCGCGAATTGACGTATGGATTCGGCGCAGACGTCGCATTCAGGTTGTTGACGAAGTCTTGCAGCGACGAGACATCGCGATTTCGAGCCGCATCGTGCTGTGCAATTGCCCGCTGTACCCTGAGCAGGCGCTGCTCGTTGAGCTGCCGCTGACGGCGGCCAGCACTCGCCGATTCAATGAGACTGCGAACGTTATCTGAGTGGTACTGGTTGTTCTGGCTGACGTTGGTTCTGTTTGGTAGCGCAATTTCCCGAACTGCATTGAGATCGCTGCCCCTGACGAGCGATCGCGGCACCAGTCCATTGGTCTTGCTGCTTTCTGCACTGCTATTTGCCACCATGGGCATGGACAAGTCCGCCGCATCTTCTGCGGCGATCAGCGCGCCAATACTCGGATAGTTACGTGCACGCGACCCGGTCCAGCTGGCGGTGCGACCGACCGAATGTGAGTTCGTGCCGTGATTGATGCCGTTGATGACAACCAGACGCTGATAGTGCGCTTCGAAGAAGTCCTGATTCTTGAACAGGGTCGCATCATTCGCGAACGAATCGGGCGGTGGCGCATAACGGATGTTGCCGATCTGACCGATGTCGTTTTGATCGTAGTTGTTGATGTCGCCATTGACGCCGAGGCCAAAGCCCTTCGGGTCGCAGAAACTGGTCGGATCCCAGCCACCCCTGGCTTCGATAAAGAGCCAGTAAGGGCCGCTGAACGCCTGCTGCGCAAGCGCAAGCCTGGTCCCGCCACAGACCAGCAGTCCGCTAGCCGTCGCTGACATTCGCATAAAGTCACGTCGTTTCATTCGATGATCTCCTGCGCCTACTCGTACAAGAACCGGTAGTCGGCAAGCAAGTAGGTGACAACCGCCATCCAGGGGATGACAGTCCTGTTGGTATCCGTGTTACCGCCGCCGCCGCGGCACGGACTCTGGATATTCGCTTCACCCTCGGCGCGAACGTCGAGGAACAACTGGTAGGTGCTGTCGATCTCAGCGGCGTTGAGTGCGAGATCCTCACCCAGAATATGACGATGCAGAAACTGAATGTTCTGGCGGATAGCGCTCTCGCCGGCACCGCCGTCCGGAATGTCCGTCTCATCAACGAACGGAAACAGGGTGCCGTTGTTGTCGTAGAGATCCGCAGCCACGCGCTGACAGGCCACCTGGTTCGAGATGCGCTCCTGAATACCATCGATTAGCGAGGTTGGTTCCGTCGTCCGTGTCAGGACTTCGTCGGAATCGATGCCGCCGTAAAGCAGATAATGCCGGCCGCGCAAACCGCTATTGGAGTTCGGGCCGCGCCACTGATAATTGCCGCCGGTGATATCCGTAATCTTGCGATCCAGCTCTTCGGCCGTAAGCAGGCGGCCCGCGCCGACGTCGGCGTAAGCGTTCGGATTCTCACCGACCGCCAGATTCCGCGCAAGGAAATAGTCGCTGGCAATTATGTCTTTAACAAGTAGCTTGAAATTATGGTTCGCTGCGACAAAGCGACTCTTTGTTTCATTGATGAATGCGGTAGTCGACGCTGCGGTCGCGTCGATGCCGGTCAATCCTTCGAACACCGTACGTACCGTGCGTTCTGCGAACCGGTCATCCTGCGCTATGCGGCTGCCGAGCCACTGCAGCGCTGTGTCTTCCTGGGCATTCGGCAGTTCGTCCGCCGGATCCAGCGTGTAACCTGCCGGCACCATGCGCGGCACGCCGTTCATTGTACGGTTATGCTGAAAAGTGTTCCCGCGGTCGTATTCGCCGTCATTGTCGCGGTTGGTGAACAGGCCCGCCACCGGGTCCATCGTGTTGTGGCAGACCGTGCATTGTGGATCCTCGTAGGTCGGCACAATGCCAATAACGTTACTCAGGTCAAGCCCGTCACGCGAAGCAAGGCTCTCGATATCGAGCCCGAGAAAATAGTCGAACACATAGCGTGCCCGAGCCCGATTGACGTTGGTGTTCGTCGACGGATAGCGCGCGAGGAACGCGTGCGTGCCCATCACTCCCGCAGCAGGCACGGGCGTACCGTCTTGCTGGCGAATGTTATTTACGGGACGGAAATCGTCGCGGTCGTGGTTTGCACGATTCTGATCGGAGCTAAACGGAAAGCCGGGATCTCCCGCGTCGTTGCCGTAGATGACCGCCGAATAGGGGTTGATCATCGTATAGTCCGCTGAAACAACTTCCGTAAATGGCCGGTTGTTCTGAATGACGTACTTGATCAGCTCCAGCGGAGCCCTGGCGAAGCCGTAGTTCGCGTCTTCACGCAAGTTGTTTCGTTCATCGCCAGAGAAGCCTTCGTAATAGTCCCGGTTGGCGAATGCGTCAAGATCGAAGTTGTCATCGACATTGCCACGGTCGTTCGCATCACGATCTGTCAGAAGAAGATCGTTATAGAGCTCCTGCACACGAACGTAGAAGGCATCTTCGTTCATCAATCCGTCCATGATCGGGTCAAGCGCCGTGTAAATGGCCTGCTGATCATTGTTCGCTGCGTTTATCGTGTTGATCTCGTCCGTGCTGGGCGTCCGAGCGCCAAGTGCGGCCGCGATTTTGTGCAGCTGCTCGTAACCGGAGCCCAAATCGATCGTCGCCGTATTGGTTGGAGGATCCGGCTCGCACACTGTGGCGCGATTCACGAAGTCTTCGAACTCATCATAATCCGGATCGTTCGGGCGATTCGGCCACCGGTCGCCACCGACATGCGCGACGCCAGCGGTCGACTTGGCGAGTATCAGCGACTGGCCGCCTGCGTCGATCGACGCGATAGTGCGGAAAAGCTCGAAGTCGTCGGCATCGGGCGGATCGGTCGGGAAACCCCAGCCGTTCGCAGTTGGCAGCGGTGCGGGACCCGTATGGCAACCGTTGCACCGCAAGGGATTGGCGCTGTCCATCATAGGATAGATCGTGTTGACGAATTCCGCGACCATTGCCGAGCACAATTCCGCAGTAAGTGGATTTATTGTCACGAGCTGCACGTCGTTTGCGGAGTTGGCGCTCGCATCCATCGCCGTCCATACGACCGTCGTGGTACCGACCGGGAATCCATTTGCGGGAGCATCGTTGCTGACCGCGGGATTCGGGTCGACCAGGTCGCTGAACGCCGGCGCACCAAGATTCACAATTGTGTTACCGCCGCCTGCATCCTGATCCGCGGTTACATCGGCAGGCGCCGTAATCGATGGTGCCGTTGTATCGGTAATCGTGACAACCTGAGTCGCCGTGGCTGAGATCATGGCGGCATCGACGACCGTCCAGGTCACCGTCGTCGCACCAAGCGGGAACCCGCCGGCCGGCGCATCATTGGTAATTGTCGTGGGCGGAACGCCGCCGGAAGCGCTTGCCGTTCCGAGTGCTACCGCAGTTGTTGGCCCGGTCGCCTCCATCGTGATCGCACCTGGCGCGGTCAGGCTCAACGACCCGTTGATTGTCACGAGCTGCACATCGTTTGCAGAGTTGGCGCTCGCATCCATCGCCGTCCATACGACCGTCGTGGTACCGACCGGGAATCCATTCGCGGGGGCGTCATTACTTACCATGGGGTTTGGGTCAACCAGGTCGCTGAACGCCGGCGCACCAAGATTCACGACCGTGTTACCGCCGCCTGCATCCTGGTCCGCGGTGACATCGGCAGGCGCCGTAATCGATGGTGCCGTCGTGTCGGTGATCGTGACGACCTGAGTCGCCGTGGCGGAGATCATGGCGGCATCGACTGCCGTCCAGGTCACCGTCGTCGCGCCAAGCGGAAAGCCACCGGCCGGCGCATCGTTCGTGATGGTAATGGGCAGTTCGCCGCCCGAGGCCATGGCTGCTCCCAGCATCACCGCGGTCGCGGGACCTGTTGCCTCCATCGTAATCGGGCCTGGAGCAGTCAGAGCTAATGCGCCGGGATCGGCCATCGCGATCGTGATCATCTGCACGGCCATGGACACGTTGCCGCTTGCGTCTGTTGCCGTCCAGGTAACGCCCGTCGTCCCCATCGGAAATCCATTTGCGGGGCTGTCATTTGACAGGGCCGGATTCGGATCGACGAGATCGCTGAGCGTTGCGGTCCCGATGTCGACCATGGTTGTCGCGCCGGTAGAGAGCGTCTGAATATCCGGCGGTGCAGTCAAAGTTGGCGCGGTTGTGTCCGAAACCAAGACCGCTTGCATGCCAGTATCCTGCGCGCCGGTCCCATCAGTAACGGTCCAGTTGACCATCGCCGCGCCGAGCGGAAAGCCACCCTGCGGTCCGTCATGACTGAACGCATAAGTGCCATCGCCGCCTGTTGCGGTCGCTTGCCCAAGATCCAGGACTGTCATTGGACTGGACGCTTCTTCCTGCATATCGGCAGGCGGTGTAATTGCCAGCGCCGCCGCCGGAGGGTCACCGACTCCAAAAGGGTTTTCGGTTACCGCTTCCTCCTGCTGCACACAGCCCGTAATAGCGAAGACGGTTAGCAAAGAGCATGTCGTGGTTCTTAAGATGTCCATCTGCGGTGGCTCTCCCTCGGGCGTCATATCGACGTATCATCGATCTGACTTCGATTTACAGGCAACGACGAAAGCGAAATTCCCTGTTGTTCTTTCTCGTCAAGCCTGCCTCTTGTATGTGGGCGTAACGTATAGTCTCGATCTGCACGTCAGCTGCACTTGCGACATAATTGGCGAAGTCGATCGATTTTTGTGACGTAGTTCTTATGTGCGTCAGTTGTCGCCGGAGCTCAGTGATATGCGTCGAGGCCCCGCATAAACTCTCGAAATTTCAGCTTGTTTTAGCTGCGGGGCGAACTTGGGCAATTGTTGTTTTTGTGAATTCGATCAACTTGCGTCGATATCGTTGATTCCGGCGCGCCACTTTGTTTTGCGCAACGGGTGGTGTCTGTGTTTGGCGTCGGTTTGTGACACACGATTTCAAACGTCGCAAAACGGCAACAGTGCATCTGTTTAATCGATAAGTACGACGACTCGTGATTCGCTGCCCTGGCAGAAACGCAGGTTTCAAGCGGGCCGAGTTATCGAAGCGCTATCCGGATTTGGCAGGTTTACAGCTCCAGCTCTGCGCCAGAATCAATCCATACCTTCTCGTCGTCGCAATGAAAGACCTGATGTATCTTTTCATCTTGAACAGACGCGAGATGCACATCGAATTGCCATAGACGATGCACATGCTTCATGACTTCTTTCGCGTCGTCCTCGTCAAGCGGGATGCGATCCCGCTGGGTGTGCCGCAACGTTATGGAACGATCGCCGCGTAGTGACACCTCCCAGACCTGTATGTCCGGCTCTTGCTTGCTGATATTGTGCTGGTCGGCAAGCTCCTCCCGAACCCGGCGATAACCGTCATCATCGTGGATGGCCGTGATTCGAATCGCACTGTCAGAGTCGTCATCGACGATGCTGAACATCTTGAGGTCTCGAATGACCTTTGGTGAAAGATGCTGCAGGATAAAACTCTCGTCCTTATAGTTGGCCATTGCGTGATGCACTGTGTCGAGCCAGTCACTGCCGGCAATTTCCGGCGAAAAGCGCCGATCTTCTTCAGTCGGATTCTCGCAAACCCGGCGAATGTCCGTGAACATGGCGAAGCCCAGGGCGTACGGATTGATGCCGGAAAAATACGGTGAGTCATACTCTGGCTGATAGATGACGTTTGTGTGCGACTGCAGGAACTCGAGAATATTTCCTTCGCCGATCAATCCCTCGTCATACAGGTCATTCATCAGTGTGTAGTGCCAGAATGTCGCCCAGCCCTCGTTCATGACCTTGGTCTGACGCTGCGGATAGTAATAAACGGCGATCTTGCGCACGATGCGCACAATCTCCCGCTCCCAGGGCTCGAGCAGCGGTGCATTCTTCTCGATGAAGTACAACAGGTTTTCCTGCGGCTCCGCCGGAAACCGCGGCCATTTATCCTCGGGCTCGTGCTTCTTTTTTGGCACCGTTCGCCAAAGATCGTTGACCTGCTGTTGCAGGTAGTCTTCGCGATCTTTTTGACGCTTCCTCTCTTCTTCTGGCGAGATGGGGCGAGGTCGGCGAAACCTATCGACACCAAGGTTCATGAGCGCATGACAGGAATCGAGCAGTGACTCTACGGCTTCCACGCCATGGCGCTCTTCGCATTCGTTGATGTAATCACGGGCGAAGAGCACGTAGTTCACGATTGCGCTGGCATCAGTCCACTCGCGGAACAGATAGTTGCCCTTGAAAAACGAGTTGTGTCCGAAACAGGCATGTGCGATCACGAGCGCCTGCAGGGTCAGGCTGTTTTCCTCCATCAAATAGGCGATACAAGGATCGGAATTGATGACGAGTTCGTAAGCAAGGCCGATGTGGCCTTTGCGATACCGTTGCTCCGTGCTCAGGAACTGCTTGCCGAAAGACCAGTGATGGTAGCCGACCGGCATGCCGACGGATGAATAAGCGTCCATCATCTGTTCGGCTGAGATAATCTCGATCTGATTGGGATAGGTGTCCAGGCGATACTTGTCCGTCGCGATCCGGCCGATCTCCCGTTCAAAAGCTTCCAGTGCTTCAAACGTCCAGTCCGACCCCTCTGCGATCGGCGCCTGTTGGCTCACGACGATTTCCTTTCAAACAGATCACGGAAGACCGGGAAGATGTCCGCCGGCTCGCTGACTTTGCGCATGGCGAAACGCTCGGGAAAATCGCCGGGTATTTCGCTGTAGGTTTGCCACAACTCCTGGTCTTTGCCGGATGAAATCTCAACGTAAGCAAAGTACTGCACCAGCGGCAACAGACTCTTGACCAGTAAATCGCGGCACTTTGGAGAATCGTCCGACCAGTTTTCTCCATCCGACGCCTGGGCGGCGTAAATATTCCAGCTGTCCGTTGGATATCGTTCGCGGACAATAGTCTGCATCAGGTCGAGCGCGGTCGATACGACCGTTCCGCCTGTTTCCCGCGAATAGAAGAATTCCTCTTCGTCGACTTCGTCCGCCTTTGTGTGATGACGAATAAAGACCACTTCGGTCTTCTCATAGTGTCGCTTGAGAAAAAGATGCAACAACACGAAAAACCGTTTGGCAAGGTCCTTGATATCCTGCGTCATGGACCCGGAAACATCCATCAGGCAAAACATGACTGCGCTCGTGGTCGGCGTGGGTTGCTGGATCATGTGGTTGTAGCGCAAGATCGAAGTCGTCGAGGAAAGGAATCTGGTTCAGGCGTCGCCGCGCGCGGTCGAGTTTGATCGTGATATCCCGGCGCTCCTCTGAGTCCTCATCATCGCCGAGTTCTTCGAGCGACTTCTCGAGCGCCTTGATCTCCCGGCGAATGGCGCCGCTCAGAGCAATGCGTCTTGCCTTTGCACCTCGCAGTGATTGCAGTACGTTCAGCCGCGCCGGGATGCCGTCGCGGAGGTAACCACCCTTGACGAGTTTATAAGACTCCGAATCCTTGAGTTGTTTGCGAACCAGGTTCGGGAGTTCCAGGTCCTCGAACATGAAGTCGAGGAATTCCTGCTGGTTGAGCTCGAAGACGAACTCATCCATGCCTTCGCCCTGGTTGCTGGCCTTGCCACCCGCGCCACCGCCACCGCCGCTGGGACGGTCTATGCGATCACCGCGAATGAATTCCTTGTTACCGGGCAGGACGCGACGTTGCTTGCCGCCCTTTCCCTGGTGAAATATGGGTTCAGAAATATCCTTTTTCGGAATCGATATCTCTTCGCCACGATCCATGTCCGTGATGCTGCGTTTGCTTACCGCATCGCTTACTGCTTCTTTAATGTGTTTTCGAAACCGCTTTAGAAAACGCTGGCGGTTAACGGCGCTTTTCTGCTTGCCCTGCTGCCGTCGATCGATAATGAGCAATGCCATGATTCGTCACTGCGACTTACGCACCCTCATATACCACTCCGACAGCAGCCTGACCTGCTTCCTTGTATAGCCGTATTCCATCAAGCGCTCCACGAAGTCTTCATGCTTTTGCTGGTCCTCATCGGAGGCCTTGGGATTGAATGAGATAACCGGCAGCAGGTCCTCGGTACTCGAAAACATCGTTTTCTCGATGACCATGCGCAGCTTTTCGTAGCTGGTCCAGATCGGGTTGTTGCCGGAGTTCGAGGCCCTCGCCCGGAGAACGAAGTTGACGACTTCGTGGCGGAAATCCTTTGGATTACCGATGCCGGCGGCTTTCTCTATCTTTTCGAGTTCACTATTAAGCGCCCCATGGTCGAGGATTTCGCCGGTCTCCGGATTACGAAAGTCCTGGTCCTGTATCCACAGATCGGAATAGGTTATGTAGCGATCAAAAATGTTCTGTCCGTACTGTGAGTACGACTCGAGATAGGCGGTTTGAATCTCCTTGCCGAGGAAATCGACGTATTTGGCCGTCAGGTACTCCTTGATGAAATTGATATAGCGGTCGCGTATATCCTCGGGAAACTGCTCTTGCTCAATTTGCTTCTCCAGCACGTAGAGCAGATGCACAGGGTTCGCGGCCGTCTCGTCAGAATCGAAATTGAAGACCTTCGACAAAATCTTGAAAGCAAATCGTGTCGACAATCCGTCCATGCCCTCGTCGACGCCCGCACTATCCCGGTACTCCTGTATCGATTTCGCTTTGGGGTCGATGTCCTTGAGGTTCTCGCCATCGTAAACGCGCAATTTCGAGTAGATGCTGGAGTTCTCGTGATCTTTCAGTCGCGTCAGAACCGAGAACTGCGCCAGCATGCGCAGAGTATCCGGCGCACATGGCGCTTCGCTGAGCGAGCTGTTCCGCAGCAGCTTCTCGTAAATCTGCACTTCCTCGGTAGCCTGCAGACAATACGGCACCTTGACGATGTAAACGCGGTCAATGAAGGCTTCGTTATTCTTGTTGTTCTTGAACGATTGCCATTCAGCCTCGTTCGAGTGCGCAAGGATAACGCCATCGAATGGAATCGAACCAATTGACTCGGTCCCGTTGTAATTCATTTCCTGCGACGCTGTCAGCAGCGGGTGCAGCACTTTGATGGGTGCCTTGAACATCTCGACGAATTCGAGCATGCCCTGATTGGCGTGACACAGACCGCCCGAGAAGCTGTAGGCGTCCGGGTCATTTTGCTTGAACTCTTCCAGCTTTCTGATATCCACTTTGCCGACAAGCGAAGAAATATCCTGATTGTTCTCGTCGCCTGGCTCAGTCTTCGCAATCCCGACCTGATTGAGGATCGATGGATATTGCTTGACCACACGGAACTGGCGGATGTCGCCGTTAAACTCGCGGAGACGCTTGGCGGCCCACGGTGACATGACGCCCTGCACATAGCGTAGCGGAATGCCGAATTCCTCTTCGAGGATTTTCCCATCTTCGTTGGGATTGAAAAGGCCGAGCGGCGATTCCTGTAATGGCGATCCTTTTAGAGCGTAGATCGGTTGCTTCTGCATCAACTCCTTGAGCTTCTCGGCCAACGACGATTTTCCGCCGCCGACCGGGCCCAATAAGTACAGAATCTGCTTCTTCTCTTCGAGGCCCTGAGCGGCATGACGAAAGAACGACACGATTTGCTCGATGCACTCCTCCATCCCGTAGAAATCGCTGAATTCGGGGTAACGTTTGATGACTTTGTTGGAGAAGATTCGCGAAAGGCGCGGGTCTTTCGCGGTATCGATGAGTTCGGGTTCACCGATTGCCAAAAGCAGGCGCTCGGCAGCGGACGCATAGGCGGATGGATCGTTCTTGCAGATGTCCAGGTATTCTTCGAGGCTGTATTCTTCTTGTTGTGTATCTTCAAAACGGGACTGGAAATTACCGAAGATACTCATAACGTTCCTCCTGCCTAAAAAAGTCGAATCAATACGTCAAAAAACCAAAATTGTTTCTGCCACCCGCCTCATAAATCATTTCATTTTCCGATCGAACACCTGCAGTCATTCATTGGCTATTCACGCTCGATAAAGACTACTCGTGCCGGCCGATCCAGAATGTGACGCAGCTAACATTTGTTAACATAAGTCGAGATTTCTCTTACCTGATAGACCCGCCCGGCGGGTAGAAAATTCCATCGGCGCTCACAGTTCCTGGTCGTGTGGACGGCAACCTAGGTAATGGCCACTATCGGCATTGCGAATAGCGCCATAGTCTGCAGCCCGTTTTTGAGCCACCATCTTCTCGCGCCCCGCGCGGTAAGCGTTCTGGCACCGGAGACCCTCATGGAACACGCAGAAAAAACACTGAATCGCTGGTTTATCGTCGTGGGCGCGATTCTGATCCAGCTGGCGCTCGGTGCCATCTATGCCTGGTCCGTTTTTACTGCGAAGCTGACCGATACAGCCGGCGACTATGCCTTTACGGCGAGCGAGACTGCCTGGGTGTTTTCGACGGGTCTCGCAACTTTCGCCATCGTGATGGTGCTGGCTGGCCGGCTGCTGCCGCATCTCGGGCCACGGCGGCTCACGATTGCCGGTGGCCTCATGCTCGGCGCAGGCTACATCGCGGGCGGGCTGTTCGGTGACACATTCTGGGTGCAGTTGTTGAGTATTGGATTCGTTAGCGGTGCGGGCATCGGGCTGGCTTACGTTGTGCCGATCGCAGTCTGCGTCAAGTGGTTTCCGGACAAGAAAGGACTGATCACGGGACTTGCCGTGGCCGGCTTCGGTTTCGGTGCGACTATCTGGGTCAAACTTGCCGGATCCTGGTTCGGTGGTTTGCTCAATACCACCGGCGTGTTTGGTTTGCCCGGCGTGCAGAGCGTTTTCGTCATCTACGGCATCACGTTTGCCGTGCTCGTGCTGCTTGGAAGTGCAGTCATGGTCAACCCGCCTGAGGATTACCGACCCGCAGGATGGACACCTCCGGACCCCGCTGCCGCAGGCCACGAAGGATCGGTTGACTTCAGCGCGCGCGAAATGCTGCGCACACCACAGTTCTACATGCTGTGGTCGGTCTTTGTCTTCACGGGCATCGCCGGTCTCATGGTCATTTACTGCATCAAATTGTTCGGCATCGATGCGCTCGAGTATCGCGGTGTGGCCGGCGCCGGCGCGATCACGGGTACCGCAATGGCCTGGTACGCAATTTTCAACGGTTTCGGCCGCATTGCCTGGGGAAGCATCTCCGACAAGATCGGTCGCAGGAGAGCGATCATGGTGATGGCAGCCCTGCAGAGCGCCACGATGCTGATGACCTATCACGTGTTTATTACTTACGGCATGGTCTTCGGCTTCATCTCCGCAGCCGCACTGATCGGTTTCAACTATGGTGGCAGTTTTGCGCTGTTCCCTGCGATAACGGCAGACTACTTTGGCAACAAGAATGTCGGCAGCAACTACGGCTGGATGTTTACGGCTTACGGCATCGCGGGCCTCGCCGGGCCGCTGCTTGCCGGCTATTTTAAAGACTCATCGCAGGGCGCATCCGATCCTGCCGTATGGATGGCACCGTTCATGATTGCCGGCGTCGTTTGCCTGCTGGGCGCGATCATCATGTTTCTGACGACTCCACCCCGGCACGTCGCTGTTCGTGCTGGGACCGGCAAGGGAAGTAGTTTGGCTGCCGAAGCTGGGTAACGCTACAGTTTGAGTCGCATTACGGCGATATTTGCGGGAGCCGGTTTAACGTACGGAGGGCAAGCTTTTCCATACGCCTCTGTTTATTCAACGACCGCTTTACCGTGCGCTTCGTTTGTCGCGCAGCACTTGAGACAGCCGCGTAGAGATTCGAGCGCGTTCGTTCTATGGCTATCGTCATTCGCGATGCAAGCCGGGCACGGATTAGTACCTTCTTGTCGGGACCCCCTTTGGGACCATTGATGTCCCGCAGAAAAACGTCGACGGAGACAACGTGCCTTGCAAAGTTTGCGAGGTGGAAGCTCAGCTGCTTACGGGTATGCGATTCGATAGCAGGCGTCAGATCGAAGCCCTGCGTGTGCAATTGAATATTCATGATCGACCTCCGTCATTGGTTGGAGGCAATATCCTACGACAGGCGTCATCGCTTTCCGGTCGAAGTATTCGAAGTTTCAAACAGAAATATCCGATCGACATATAATTCGATAAAACCGATGCAATAGGACGATTAACTCGTGTTTTACGATATATTTGAAATTGCTAGATTGACGGTAGAGTCTAGATAAGGAGGTGAAAGCCACATGAAAACCATATCCGTAGCGGCGTCAGTGATGATGCTGGTTTTTGCGGCGCCAACAATGGCGGTCGCACCGATGTCAGCTGAAACGCTCAATCGTTATTGTGAGGGCTATTCCGACGCGCCCGACAGTACGTTGAGCCAGAAATGTGTCGCCTATGTCGGGGGCTTCCTCGATGGCGCTGTCGCGACGGATGCGCGCGTCGCAGAGAATGTGGTCAACGAATTAGCAGAAAGTGAATCGTTTACCGAACGTGCGATTCGCACACGGGTCTATGGAAAGCTTCGTGATATCGGGCCGTCTGTGTACGCTGAGTTTTGCGTCGGCCAGCCGGTGCCCCTCGAGGATGTCGTCCTTAAGATTGCAGCAGAGCTGGATGAGCGTGAATCAATTGAGGGAATCGCCGCGCGCAATATCGTTTATGCGGTCCTGCGCAAGAACTACCCGTGCAAACCGTGAAAGAGGCGGGCCAGTGTTCATAGAAGAATAGTGCATTGCGGCACCTGAACTACAATCATTTGCAATATTTCTGGGCGGTCGCGCGCGAAGGCAGCGTGGTGAAGGCAGCCGAGATTCTGCACCTGACGCCGCAGACGATCAGCGGCCAGCTGAAACTGCTCGAAGAGAGTATCGGACAGCCGCTATTCGATCGTGTGGGGCGCCGCTTGATTCTGACCGAAATGGGGCATGTCGTGCTGGAATACGCCGATGAGATTTTTGCTATCGGGGCCGAGCTGTCACATGTCGTGCGCGGTCAGCGGTCCGCCGGCCACTCCGTGCTGAGTCTCGGAATCGTCAGCTCGATGCCCAAACTCATTGCCGAACGCATTATTGCGCCGACACTGAGTGATGATGATCCCATCCGGATACGCTGCCACGAAGCGTCGCTCGAACAGCTCCTTGGCGAACTGGCCGTTCACCGGTTGGATATCGTTCTGTCCGACCAGCCGATGCCGCAAGGCTTTAGCCTGCGGGCTTTCAACCACCGACTCGGCGAGAGCGGCCTCGCGTTCTTTGCACAGCGGCGATATGCCCGACGCTACAAGAAATCTTTTCCACAGAGTCTCGATGAGGCGCCGATGCTGTTGCCCAGCCAAAACTCGGCCCTTCGGCGTCGCCTCGATGACTGGTTCGACAGCAACGCTGTTGCGCCGCAGATAGTCGGGGAATTTGATGACAGTGCGCTCCTTAAAGCGTTCGGCGAAGCGGGGGCGGGTCTGTTCGCAGCACCGTCTGCAATCGAGAACGAAGTGTGCAAGATGTACGGCATGGCTGTCATCGGCCGAACGGACGATGTCACTGAGCGATTCTACGCAATATCGCCAGAACGGAGGATCAAGCATCCGTCCGTCGTGAGGATTACAGAAATTGCTCGTGCGAAACTTTTCTCGAGATCGATATCGACTCGCCCAGGCAATTAGCCCCTTGATCGATTCTTTGCCCAAGCAGAGCGTATCATTCAAGGCCTCCTGCATAAGAACCAATTGAGGAAATACGATGCGACTCGGAATGATCGGCCTGGGAAAGATGGGCGGCAACATGGCGCGGCGTCTGCGCGGCGCGGGCATTGAGGTCGTCGGATTTAACCGTGACGCCGCGCCGACGGAGGCACTTGCCCGAGAATGCGGACTTCTGCCAGCAGAGTCCACCGAAGCGCTCGTCGCAATGCTTGATGCACCCCGGCTGGTCTGGCTGATGCTGCCCGCCGGCGACGTCACCGAAGACTATGTGCAGCAGCTGAGCGAACGGCTCCAGCCCGGCGACATCTTAATCGACGGCGCTAACTCCTATTACAAGGACTCCATGCGCCGCGGCCAGCTACTTGCAAATGCGGGAATCCTTTTTGTCGACGCTGGCGTGTCTGGCGGTGTGTGGGGCCTCGAAAATGGCTATGCGCTCATGGTCGGAGGAGCTCCGGAAGCGTTCGCCAAAGTGCAGCCGATAATCGAGGCGCTCGCGCCGGCAACCGACCGTGGCTGGATTCATACCGGGCCTGTCGGCAGCGGGCACTTCGTCAAAATGATTCACAACGGCATCGAGTACGGCATGATGCAGGCCTACGCAGAGGGATTTCGCGCTCATGAAAGGCCGCGATGATTTCGGCCTCGACCTGGCCAGGATCGCGGAGTCATGGCGCCACGGAAGCGTCGTTCGCAGTTGGTTGCTCGATCTGTCCGCCGATGTGCTTGCCAACGATCAGCAGCTCGACGACGTGCAGCCCTTCGTCGCTGATTCGGGAGAGGGCCGCTGGACGGCGCTCGAAGCAATCGAACAAGGCATACCAACACCCGTGATAAGCCTTTCGCTAATGGCGCGATTTGCCAGTCAGGGAAAACAGGATTACTCGTCAAACTGCTTGCGATGATGCGCAACCAGTTCGGAGGACACGCGATTCGGTCAGGCAATGAGTGACAACAATAAACCGCTTGCCTTTCCGATCCTGACAAGCGCGGCAATGCTGACAGGCATGCTGCTGGCGCCGTTCGTCTCGGCGACCGCGGACGTTCAGCCCCATGAGACTGATGGTCCTGCCAATATCGCACCCCTGTTTGCCGACGATTCGCCGCTGGCCGTAACCATCGAGGCGCCACTGACGACATTGATGAAGGATCGTCCCGAAGAGGAATATCTCGAAGGGAAATTCAGTTTCACGCAGCGACGATGGGACGAAACACACGGTCGACCTGAAAATTCGCACGCGCGGCAAATATCGCCGGCAAGAGGAGCATTGTGACTTCGCGCCGATTCGCCTGAACTTCCGCAAGAAACAACTCTCCGATACGGTATTTGACGGACAGGACAAACTCAAGATGGTCACGCATTGCCGGAGTAAGACACCGTATTTCGAGCAGCTTGTATTGCGTGAGTACCTTGCGTACCGCATTTTCAATGTGATGACGAGCAAGAGTTATGGCGTGCGACTTCTTCAAATCAACTACGTCGATACCGAGGGCGGCAAACCAATGACCAGGCTCGGCTTCGTCATTGAAGACGATGACGATGTCGCCGCGCGCAACGGCATGGTCTCGATCAGGACCGGCGATATTTCGAGTGACGACCTCGACCACAGCCAGCAGAACCTCGCGCACGTATTTCAGTACCTCGTTGGCAACACCGAGTACTCACTGGTCAGAAGCGAGCCTGGCGAGGATTGCTGCCATAATTCCGACCTGATGTCGGCGACCGGACAAGCCCCTTTCACGCCGCTGCCTTACGATTTTGATTTCGCCGGGCTGGTCAATGCTCCCTACGCCGAGCCGAATCCACGATACAAGCTCAGGAACGTGCGCCAGCGGCTATACAAGGGGCTGTGCAGGAACAATGATCTGCTGCCAGGCACGTTGCAGCAATTCCTCGACAAAAAAGATGCTATTTATGGTCTCGTCGAAGACCTTGAATTTCTCAGCTCACGAAGCAAGCGGGATGTGAGCCGCTACCTGGCCATGTTTTACGATCGCATTTCGCGGCCCAAATCGGTACAAGCCAGCTTTATCGACAGGTGCAACGAGGCGCCATAACGTCCGCTTGCCTGGCAGCGATACTCTGGTTGGCCGCCGACATCATTGCGAGCCGGCGAATTTGTGTTCCAGCAGTTTGCTGGCAAAACCGCTGCCGCTGAACTTGTCGATCGCCGCAAGTGAGTAATCCGAGTCGGTAGCAATGGCTTTCGCGGCGAGCAGGCCGCTTTTTATTGCCGGCCCAATGCCTTCGCACATGTCGCGCGTCGCGAGTCCAACAGAGTCGCCAACGATATATGCGTTGTTATCGCTGACGACATCGACATTACCGCGCAGGTAGTAACTGTAGCCCGTCGGTTGATAGTGACCGTAACGAACGAGGCCGCGGCTTTCGAGCCGGTCGACGAATTTGCTCCAATACTCGCGCAGGTTTCCGCCCCGCCCCGTCAGCTGTTCAGCCATGCCGCCCAGCCCGACGTTGATGAAACCGTTCGCTTTCGGCACATACCAGGCATAGCCAGGTAATCCGTCGTCGAAGAACCAGAGGTGGCAGTCGCCGTATTTCCAGTCATAGGCGAATTCGTGCTCGTAGGTCGCCGTCTGCAACGCGCCGCTGCGAGGATTGCTCTCGTGGAACAGCGTCCGGTAAACCGGGCACGCAGTACCGCCGGCGCCCACGAGGTATTTGCAGCGGAACTCGCCGTCGATGACGTAGTCGTCACCGTCCCGCCGGATCTCGCGAACTTTGTGCTGCAGCACGGTCGCCCCGGCACGGCGCAACAGGAAATCGTCGAATTCGAAGCGCCGAATCGAGTGCTGCTTTGATTTCAGCTTCACAGTGAGCGCCTTCCAGTGCAGATGGAGCTCGTCGAAGGTCATGAAGCTCAGCGGATAGTCTTCAGGATCAAGTTCGAGGTCGTCAAGAGCTTCCGGCGTCACCCAGCCGGCACACAGCTTGGTGCGGGGAAACTTCATGCGGTCCAGCACCACGACGTCGAGGCCCGCATCGCGAAGCTTCCAGGCGCACGTGGAGCCCGCAGGCCCGCCCCCCACGACAATGGCGTCGGCTAGCTGCATTTCATTCGACCCCGGAACCCTCCGAATACATGTATTCGCGCGTCCACGGTACTGTGTTGTTGCCGCGCGGCGTGAACAGGACCTGGTAGAGCTGCAGCGTGCCCGACTGGAAGCCGGCCGACGAACCGGCCAGGTACAAGCGCCACGTGCGCACGAATTCTTCGTCGTACATTTGTGCGACTTTTTCAGCAACGGCTTCGAAGTTCTCCAACCAGGTCGCGCAGGTGCGCGCATAATGCAGCCGCAGATTTTCGACATCGATGACCGAGAACTTGTGCGGTTCGAAGACAGTCATCATTTCGCTGAGACTCGGCACGTGGCCGCCGGGGAAAATATGTTTGACGATCCACGGATCGGTTCTATCCGGAAAGCTCCGCCCGATCGAATGGATCAGGGCGAGCCCGTCGGGTTTGAGGTTGCGCTTGATAAGTGCGCCCAGCGTCCTGAAGTTAGCCAACCCGACGTGCTCCAGCATACCGACCGATACGAACGCGTCGCAGCGTTGGTCTATTTGCCGGTAGTCGTCCTCGACGAACGTCACCCGGCCATCGAGCTGCTTGGCCGCCACCCGCTTTCTTGCAAAAGCGACCTGCTCTTTGGAGTTGTTATAGGCAATGACGTCGACGCCATAGTGTTCGGCCATATGCACAGCCAGCGCGCCCCAGCCGCAGCCCGCCTCGATGACTTTTTGTCCCGGCCGGAGCTGTAGTTTGCGGCATACGTGGTCGAGCTTGGCGACCTGAGCCTCGGCCAGCGTTGCGGCAGGTGTATCGTAGTACGCGCAGGTGTAGACCATGCGCTCATCCAGCCACAGTTTGTAGAAGTCGTTGCCGAGATCATAGTGGTGCTGAACGTTTTGCCGCGAACGATCCAGCGAGTTGGCGCGCATCGCGTACAGCAAGGATCGAATCTTCGGGCCATAGTAGCCCATGTCGCGCTTGTTCGTGATCGCCGCGGTGACCTCGTTGGCAAACGCCAGCATATCGCCGTGAATCTCGATCAGCCCGCGGCTGTAACACTCGCCAAAGCCTACGGATGGTGCTCGCAGCATTTCAAAGATCGCCCGTCGCTGGCAAAACTCCATACACGCGACCGGCGGTGCGTCCGTAATCGGAAACTCATCGCCGTTCCAAAGCCGCACCGAGATGCGGGGATTGCCCACATGGTTCATTATCCGGCGAATCAGGCGACGATCGAAATCGGTCTCAGCATGGTGCTGACTTGTTATTGTACCTCATGCTTACCCCCTCTCTACGGAAGCCGCATCACCAGTCTGACACTGACTTGTCGCTCAGACTATCGGGATATGCCGTAGTCCTTAATAATAGTGTAGCCGCTTCGTTCGCTGGCCGTAGCGCGCCGCTTGATCAAGGCCCCCTCAGGGCCGCTTCGTGGCAACAGCCGACCACCGCTTCATGAATCGCCTGCCCTTTGGCGTCAGGCTCACTCGTTTTACACGAAGATTCAGCGGATCGATGGTCAATTTCAAGAGACCCGGGCCCACCGTCTTCTTCGTCGTCAACGTTGACAGATCGGCCAGGTTGCGGGACAGGGCTGTTATGGATGTAGAGTCAAGATGCCCCAACAATTCACGTTGACTCAGCCCCTCATGAAAATACACGGCAATCAGAATAAGGAGCCTTTGGGCGGTGATATCCGCACTCAGGTGCGCACGAGCGTATCGCAACGCCCGATCAAGTTGTTGTAGTTCTTTTGCGTGTTGTGGTGTTGCCATCAGGTCGCTCGCGTTGTTAAAGATATGATATTGCAATAATTGCGATATCGCAACGCTTTTTCAGTCAGAGTCCGCGAACTAGCCAGCTGCGTGGCTCTACTGTATCAAGACGCCGGTCCAGGTATCAGTGCCGTGATGCTGGAACCAGCGGGAATTTTCAATTTAGCGTCTCCGAGCGGAAAACGAATACGGCCATCATCGGTAGTGATAAATAGAACGACGGCCTCAGGATACTGCTCGAGATAATCGGACAACTCGAAGCTGTCGGTAATATTTGTTGTTTTCGTAATGAAATCTTCGCCTACCAGTTCCAGTAAATCATTCATCGAGCGCTGACCACCGAACAGCACTCGTCCGATGGCCTCGCCGCTGATCTGATGCTTCTCGTGCGCTGTCTCCGAGTCCTGCTGTATCGTATACACGGCGCCCCTGCCAAACTCATAGGCATATTTGACGCACGCGAGTTCGTTCAGCCCGGGCCGGTCAGACATCGCAAGCAGATGGCCGAGGCCGATCAAATCAAGGTGTCGTTCTGCGTAGCTGGACACCGGGCTCCCATAAAAAACCGGCAGGCCGGCCATGCGAGCCTTGCCGATACCGTTCCAGCTCATGGACGCGACGAGCACGCGATGACCCGCTTCGTGCAACGCCCTCGCATAGGCTCGCGCGACGGGGTTTGCTCCAACAACCAGGACACCTGTGGGTTCCGGGCTGGCAATCCTGAGCCAGTGCGCAACAATTCGGCCGGACAGGCTTTGGATGACGACCGTGCCGACGATAATCGTAAAAACCATCGGGACGAGCTTGTCAGCCCCGGGAAAGTTTATGCCTTCGAGCCGTAACGCGAACAATGCAGAGACCGCAGCGGCGACGATTCCACGCGGAAAAATCCAGCCGAGATACGCTCTTTCTGGCCAGCTTAGTTCACTGCCAAGCGAAGAGACCAGGGCCCGAAGCGGGCCGGCGACAAACTGCAGCGCGAGCAGTACTGCTATCGCGCCGCCGCCAAGCCCGAGCAGGCTGCCAAAATCGATTCGTGCCGCGAGGATGATGAATAACCCGGCAACAAGCACCAGCGTCAGACTTTCCTTGAAGTCGAGAATGTCGTCCAGATCGATATCGCGCATGTTGGCCTGCCAGACACCCATTATTGTCACCGCGAGCAACCCTGATTCGGATTCAACGCTTTCGGCAAGCGCGAACACGAGAATAACCATGGCTAACGCCGCATAGTCACGCAGGAAGTCCGGCAACAAGTGTTTTCGCAGGATCACGCCAAATGTGTGCCCAACCACCACACCAAGCGCGGCGCCGGTCGCAATAATCGTTCCTAGTGTCCCAAATAGCTGACCGGTCGTCGCCGCTGTTTGAGTCACGACGATAAAGTTGAATACGAGCACTGCCAGGATAGCGCCTAGCGGATCGACGAGGATCCCCTCCCAGCGCAGAACGTTCGACAGTGCGATGGTCGGGCGAACGGTCCGCAGTAATGGCAGGATCACAGTCGGTCCGCTGACAGTAACAATGGCCCCAAACAACGCTGCCAGATAAATGTCCCAACCGAGAAAGAAATGAGCGGCGAAAGTTGCGACGGCCCATGTAACGAGAACCCCTACCGTGACCAGGTTGCGGACGACGTCGCCGTGACCACGTATCTCGGAAAGTTTAAGCGTCATGCTGCCTTCATACAGGATGACGGCAACAGCCAGTGATACGAAAGGCTCGAGTAGCTTACCGAACACTTCGTCGGGATTGAGCCAGCCGAGCGCCGGACCCAGGACGATTCCAACGAGCAGTAACAACAGAATGGAAGGTAATTTGATTCGCCAGGCAAGCCATTGGCAGGCAAATCCGGCAACGAGCACGCCGCTCAATATAAGAAGGTCATTGCCGTGCATAGTCATCTGGCCATCAGGATATTTGGCTCTTAGTGTAATCAAAAATGAAGAGAGCCATCCCAAAAGGATGGCTCTCTGTCATCTATAACTACTGTTTTTTAGTGAAATCTGCTCTTGGCTGCGGTCTTCGCGATGGCCAGCCGCTGCCACGCCTCTTTGAGACCCTCTTTGATATCGTCGATCGCATCATCACCGGAATCTTTTAGAGCTTCGAGCTTCTCGCCGACTTCATTACGCTTCTCATCCAGAGTGTCGAGATAACGATCGAATTTGATCTGTTTTTCCGTGCTCGATTCATCTGCTTGTGCTTTGAGTTTGTCGAGCTCTGCTCGAAGCTGTTCAAGCTCTGCGCGGATTTTCTGCTGCTGTAATTCTCCTGTATTCATTGTTCTCCTCTTCGAAAAATTTTGAAATATGAACTTTCGCAAGTCATCAGTGTGAGTATCAGGCCGCTCTGCTCTTTTCGACGCCATTGAGGTTTGCGGCCGCGAATTTCCAATTGATCAGATTGTCGAGAAACGATTTGACGTAGCGCTTACGCTCGTTCTTGTAATCGAGATAGTAAGCATGTTCCCAGACATCAAGCGTCAGCAATGGCGTCATCTTGGTGCCGACCGGTGAGTCGGCGTTGCCGGTGGTCAAAATACGCAAATTTGTCCCATCCTGGACCAGCCACGTCCAGCCGCTCCCAAACAGTGACAACGCGGCGTTGCCGAACCGGCGTTTGAATCCATCAAGATCGCCGAATTCGCTCTGGATCATTTCCTTTATCCGTCCGTCAGGCTTGGCTGCGCCCGTTGGCGACATGCTCTCCCAGAGAAAGGCGTGGTTCCATGCCTGCGAGGCATTTTGCAATATGTCGAGATCGGCTTTCTTGCGCGCCAGTGCGATGATTTCTTCAATTGACAATTTTTGATACGGCGTTTCGTCAATCAACTCGTTGAGCTTATTGACGTAGCCGCGATGATGCTTGCCGTAGTGAAATGAAAGCGTCTCCGCAGATATGTGCGGCTCAAGCGCATTTCGATCGTAGGGCAGTTTAGGTTGATTAATAGTCATTGCTAACCTCCTTGTGTAACAACAACCATATCACATTAGTTGCGATAACGCAATTATTGCGATAAGGGCAATTATATAAGGATTCTTAGACTTTTATTGCTGCCTGCGAAATTCGGGCGTCTAGCCGGGCTCCGACTCTGCACCCGCCGAACTCCTCAATAGAGCCGCGAAACGCTCTCCGGCGTCGCACTTGCCCTGGACCACGTCATAGACCTCGGCCGCAATCGGCATCGCCACTCCGTACTTGTCGGCAAGCGCCATCACGGTCGGCGCGCTCTTGACCCCTTCGGCGACCATAAACATCCCGTCGATTATTTCTTTTATCGACTTGCCTTTGCCCAACTCGAAGCCCACGGTGCGATTTCGGCTCTGGGCGCTGGTGCATGTTGCAACCAGATCACCCATGCCTGTCAAACCAGCAAAGGTCTGCGGCTCGCCTCCCATCGCGACCCCCAGCCGGGTGATTTCCGCCAGCCCCCGCGTGATGACGCCTGATCGGGTGTTCTCGCCGGCGCCCTGACCGTCCCCCATACCGGCCGCGATCGCGATGATGTTCTTCAGGACGCCGCCGAGCTCGCAGCCAATCACGTCATGATTGGTATAGACGCGAAACAGCCCGCTGTGGAATACCTTTTGCAGCTCCTTGACGATTGTCTCGTCGGCCATTGCAATCACACTTGCCGCCGCGTAGCCGGCCATGATTTCGCGGGCCAGGTTGGGTCCGGTCAAAACGCCGGCGGGATGCCCGGGCAGCACGTCCTCGATAACTTCAGTCATGCGCATGTGAGAATCGAGTTCCAGACCCTTGGACAGGCTGACCACCGGAACCCAGGGGCGAATATAGCCCTTGATCTGTTCCAATACGTTACGAAACTGGTGCGATGGAATGCCCATCACGATGACGTCGGCCCCGGCGACCGCCTGTTCGATGTCGGCTGTTGCAACAAGCCTCTCAGGAAGCTTCGCATCAGGCAGGTATTTCTCGTTCGTGTGCTGGTTATTGATCTCCTTGACAGTGGCCGAATTTCGCGCCCAAAGCGTAACGGAGGTATTTCGCGTAACCAAAGCACCCACGGTCGTGCCCCAGGAGCCGCCCCCCAACAGTCCGATTTTAAGATTCACAGATTAACCCCCTACGCCGCAGCGTCCTCATTCATGAACGCTTTGACGTGCGGCTCGGCTTCGCTAAGGACACGACGTATCGACGGGCGCGAGGCCAGGCGATCCCAGTAAGCGCTGATGTTCTCATAGTCATTGAACGGTGCGGCCCGCTGCGCATAGAACAGTGCAGGTGTCGCGGCGCAATCAGACATGCTGAAATCATCGCCATTCGCGTACAGTTGTTCGCCGAGCTCCTGTTCCATAAATCCGTACATGGTATCGATGCGGAATTTCGAAGTATCGATGCGTTCCTGGTCACGCGCAGATTCCGGTTTCATCGACTGGAACAGCAGTGTGCTGACCGAATCATTCAGGTACATATCGAACATGCGGTCTTTGAAGCGAATCTTACGCCGCTGCTCTGCATCGCCGAAAACGAGTTTCGGTTCCGCGATTCCGTCCAGGTATTCGATGATCGTGGTTGACTCGGGAATCAGGTGATCGTTATCGACGATCAGCAGCGGCACTTTGCCCATCGGATACACCTCGCGATACTCTGCCCGAGCCTCGGGATCCATGAGCGAGACTATGTGCGGTTCGAATTCGACGCCCTTCTCGTACATGGCGACGAGAACTTTCTGGCAGTAGCTGGATATCGGGTGGTAGTAGAGATTCATCTTTGCCCTCCTCCGCATTTAGCGACCATAAGATAACAATAGAAGCAAAACTGCCAGGGTCAAGGAGAAAATGTCTCGATTGCTCAGCCAACATTAATTTAGACTGCAGCATCATCTGCTATGAACTGCTCCCAGCCCTCGCTGGTCAAATACCAATATCCACCAACTACTTTAGTGACTATGGAAACACGGATGCACAAGAGACTTATGAATGGCCTGATAGCTGGTAGCCTGTTGATCAATGCGGCCTGTGCCGCTACGGCGACGCCGGTCGGCGAGGCAGCTGGCAAAACTGAATCACGTGGTGTGACTATGTCCAATACAGAATCTCAGTCAGGACCCGCCACAGGCGCACTTGCAGCGTTAGCCGTCCAGACGCTGACTCAGCACCTGTCTGTTCCTGAAAATGCCGTCAAAATGCTGCGCCTTACCGCCGTCGACTGGCCGGATTCGAGTCTCGGCTGTCCGCAATCCGGGATGAACTATATGCAGGTCATCACGCCGGGCCACTACGCGGTGCTCAAGCACGGTGACCGAATCTACCGGGTGCATATGGCCGGAAAGCACGCGTTTGTGTGCGAGACTGCCGCAGGAGCTTTGGACAAGCAGCCGCTCGTGCCGCTGCTGAAGTTGCCGCAGGAGCGCCTGATCACTCTCGCCAGGGCCGACCTTGCGCGGCGCCTGAGTGCAGAGACGAATCAGATCGCGATGAAAAATATCCGCAAATTCGAATGGCCGGACTCCAGCCTCGGCTGCCCCGAAGAGGGCAAGACCTATGCGTCAGTGGCCACGCCAGGATATGTCCTGACCATGGAATATGACGGCCGCCAGTATACCTATCATGCGGATCAGCACCGGGTGCTGCCGTGCCCGCCGATCGAACACGAGTAGCTCCTCGAGGCAACCCCGTCCGTAACGCAATCGATGGCCAACCGGCACAAAAAACCGCCTGCAGCTTTGAGCTGCAGGCGGTTGTGGTTTAGCAATCGGGCCTCGACTTATTGGGTATCAACGCTAACTGCTGTGAGACCCAGGTCGCCACCGTCGTTGCTGTATGAGACCGCCCCTAGATACTTCGTGGCCGGTGCCAGACCGCTCCAGTCAACCGTGACTGTCTCGGTGCCGACAGAGACGCTGCTCGGTGCCGTGACATTCATATTGCCAAGGTTCGGCCCGACATCCCAGAAGTTCAGCTCGTAAGCCGTCACCGGATTCACGCTTGAGAAGTGGATAACGAATACGGCGTAAAAGCCCGGATCCGGATCGACGAGGTCGATCTGTTCCTCTGACGTGGCAGACCCGCTGAAGGCCACGAACGGGTATCCCGCCGTGTCCGGTCCCTGAACCTGAAGATCCAGGTCGTCGGAGCCGGTTCCATCCCCAACGGTCTCATC
This sequence comes from uncultured Gammaproteobacteria bacterium, assembly GCA_963711285.1. Classification (GTDB taxonomy): domain Bacteria; phylum Pseudomonadota; class Gammaproteobacteria; order Steroidobacterales; family Woeseiaceae; genus UBA1847. The sequence continues at coordinate 1,025,962 of CAVQDJ010000013.1, forward strand.
GAACAGCGAGAAACGCGCCAAACGAGTGCCCGGCGGAACAAACACGAAGTGCAGCGTCGCATCGCCGATTCCGACACTGTCCGGCTGTACCTCAGCAGCCTCGAGCCCTTGAGCCGTAGCTCCGAAGTTGCCTTCGAAGCCGCTCTGGACATCATAACTGACTGATCCCGCTGTCCCTGAACCCGATACTTCCGCTGGTGCGGCGAACTCGATCGGACGGACCGCAATCGGACTGCGTACCGAATACTCGCCGCCGTGCGTCCAGGTCAGTGAGCCGAACGACCATTCATTGAATACCGCCGAACCGTTTGACGTAAAGGTGACCTCGTACGTCGCAGATTCACCGCGTCTCAGCTTGATGCTCGACGGGCTGACTGAAACGTCCACCCCTGGAGGTGCGTCGACCGAGACCGTAAAGCTCTTTTTGCCATTGTTGTTGGCAACACTGGTCACGGTACGCGTGATCGTTTGAGTTCCGGCAAGCTCAGCAACACCTATCGACGGCAGGTTCAGGTCGCTCGAATCGATGGAGCCGAAGAACGCACAAGTGCCTGCTGTAAAGATCTGCGGTTGAGTATCCGCACCGCAGGTGAACCTCACGTAGTCGAAGATATCCGCATCATAGGTCAGGCCCGGATCGAACGCGTCACCCGGAACGATGTGGCCGGCGCCGATATCGAACGGGTCGGCCGCCTCCTCACCAAACGTTTTCTTGAGATCCTGGCGTGCCGTGGTCATTAACGCTGACCGTGCCATCGCCGCGCTCCAGTCTGGATACGCCTGCTTCAACAGCGCAAACGCTCCCGCGACGTGCGGGCTCGACATGGAGGTGCCGCTGATGCTCTGGAAGAACTGACCGCCATTCCTCACAACATTCGGAAACAGCGTTTCGCCGGCAAGAATCTGCACGCCCGGAGCCGCAACGTCCGGCTTGATGATATCCGGGGCGCCGCCGTTAGGACCGCGTGACGAGAAACCGGCAATCCGGTTGTCGCGCGGGATAACAATGCTCGGACCGACGGTACCCGTGACTCCAGCCGTATTACTGAGAAGATCACCGTCGAAGAATCCGATCATAATGCCCGGAATCGTCGTACCGGGCGCCGACATCGTAATCGGGTCTACCCTCGCAGGTGTCGTACCGTCGTTATACACGACGATCGCGTTAGCCCCGGCAGCCGCAGCATTGTTGTACTTCGTGCTGAAGCTACATGTACCACGGATCACCAGCGCGATATTGCCATCGATCGCCGCATCATTGGCCAACGGCGAACAGCCATCGGCCGGTTCGGACGGAACGACCGAACCACTGATATCGCCGGTATCGGACAACGAAACGTCACTGACGCCTTCCAGACCTTCATACGTATCAGCAACTGACACTGGCGCCGTTACCAGGAGCCCGGTGCCGAACACCTGGTCGTCCTGCGCGGCGCCCACAGCCGTAATCCAGGGCACGCCCGCGGGTGTGCCCGTCGTCTGTGCGCCAGGACCGGCATTGCCTTGCGAGGTGGCAACCCATACACCGGCGTCGGCCGCGAACAGGAATGCGATATCGTCAGGACCGTTGAAGTTGGTGGAGGATCCGCCAATAGAGAAGTTGATCACGTCAACGCCATCGGCGACGGCCTGATCGATACCGGCCATGGAATCCGACGAGAAGCAGCCACTGCCGCCTAGGCCATCCCAGCAGACTTTGTAGATTGCGACCCGTGCGCGCGGGGCCATACCACTAACGGTACCGAGCGGAATGCCGTCAATATCGGCCGGGACACCATTGTTGCCGCCGGCCGTGGTTGCCGTGTGCGTACCATGTCCATCGCTATCACGGGCCGAGTCAAACTCGCCAGCAACGAAGGGGCTAAATCCTTTGAACGCAGCGCTAAAAGATTCGGCCTTGAGCAGTTTGTTGTTGCAGGTAAATGGCGCATCCAGCGGATTGAACGCGGTATTGCCGAATTCGCAACCCGTGCCGCTCCAACCAGACGGCGTACCATAGGGAATTGCCGGGCCCTTGTTGCCTTTCTTGGGCGTCGGCACGTCCGCCAGACTCGGATGGTCGGGCTGAATACCGCTGTCCAGGACACCTATGATGACGTCTTCACCGACGTAGCCCTTTGACCATGGGTCGCCGCCACCCGTTAACTCGAGAAAATCGGGTGACGTGTTAGTGGTCAGCTGCATCAGTTCGTCTTCCCAGACCCCAATCACATCATCGCGGGCCTTGAGTACTTCGACCTGATCGAGGGTCAACTCTGCAGCGAACCCATTGAAAGCAACGTTGTAGTCGTAGATCTTTCGTCCACCGCCAACGGCACTCAGGACCTCATCGTGCCGGGCATTCAGGTGCCCGGCATATTTCTTGAAGTGCTTGCTGTTGGGATTGACCTTTTTGCCCTTGCCGGGCTTGGTGGCCTTATAGCCTCGGATATCGCCTTCGTAGGCAACGATCGGATCGCCGACCAACTGGACGATATAGCTCTGAGCTTTTTGCACCTTTGCAACGTTTGCGTCGGGATTTACGGCCAACTCGACCTGCGCCGAGCTGGTCACTGCAAACGTCAGACAAAAGACAAATGCTGAAAATAACAAAGAACGTTTCATTGTTGTTGTACTCCTATCAATGCCCTTTCCGATGACAACAAGCGGGTGTCGGGCGTGCGATGAACATCCGCTTTCGGAGCAAAAGTCGTAGACCAGAATCAGCGTGGTCTACTCTTTAGTTCCTCGCAGGAATCGATTATCGAGCCGGCGTTACCGGATTTTTTTGTGTTCGACTAAAGTTCCCCCGGGGCCGATTGATGCGTGGCCAAGAGCGTCCCCGGTCAATTTCTAATACTTTTCTTCGGGAGTCGAACCGTAGTCTTTATGCAGGTACAAATCAATCGGTATAAGCCGCAGGAACATGCTGGCGATTTTCCATAATGCAAAGGCTACAAAATCACCGAATCAGATCGCTGAATGGCAAGCCGGAAAACGTTGACAATGACTATGTCGGGAATGACGATACAGGCCAATTTTCGAACTGCTCGCTCGTTTCGTTTCTCCCGTACCGACGGTAGAATCGGTCCCCAAACAGCTTCAGAGGTATTTCGATGACGCGCAAAGTGCTTGCTGCCATAGCAGCCCTTGGGCTCCTTTGTCAGGCCGCTTTGGCAGACGATGACTCGCTCGAAGAGCGAATTCGGGTGTGTGCCGGAGAAGCCGATGACGCCCGGCGGCTGGCCTGCTTTGACCGTGAGGCCGGCGCGCCGTCAGAGGCGGGCGAAACAGTCAGCGCCGAGACGGAGCCTGCCCCCGTTGCCGTCGCTGAAACAGCACCTCCTCCCGTTGCAGAAAGTGCATCGACGGACGAATTCGGCATGACGCCAGAGCTCGCTCGTTCGAAGCACGCAGGGGAAGAGGAAGCCGAGTTGCGCGAAATAAGCGCCACGGTTTTAAAAGTGTCGAAACGGCCCCGTGGCGAATTGATCGTCACTCTCGACAATGGCCAGACCTGGACGGAGAAAAATGCGGAATATGGATTCCGCGTCAAAGTCGGCGACACTATTGTAATCAAGAAAGGCAATCTTGGCGGGTACCGCATGGTGGGACGCGGACGTCGGGCAAGTCAGGTGCGCCGCATCGAATAGAATTGCGTGCCGCCTGCAGAGCGCTAATCGGCCTCCACATTCGCATTGTGCCGTCCGGATAGCGCGATCAATACATCGATCAACTCGCGCAAGCTTCCTTGAATCGATCTCGGCAGCGGCCACCTGGTGCCGCAAGCCTGCGTTGCGATCGAACACAAGCATGTTCGCTTTGTCCTTGTCGAAACCGTAGGCGGTGGCAAACGCACCTTTCCAGTCGAGAATGATCGGATTGCCAGCGTCGCCGGGGAATTTTCGTCTTACAACACCTTTGAGAAAGAAGGGTACGCCACTGACGTCGGCTACGTGCACTATGCGCAGGCTGCCCATATCGGCAAACCCTGTTGTATTCTCTCGAACGGCCTGCTCCCAGACAGCACTGAACTGACTGCCGTTTCTGTCCGATCCTATGAGCAGCAGCACATCGCCACGCCAATCATCGTCTCGGTGTATTTGCTCAAACTGGTCCGTCAGTTCGAAGTCGATCAGGACCGGGTCGGCGGTCTGCGCCGCTGCGCCGACAGCCAATACCGACAGCACCAGGTAGACGGCATTCTTCACGACGCACCCGCTCGCCATGCGACCAGCAACAATCCGGCAAGGAGCGCGATGGCCACAAATGGGAGATAAGCTCGTACGTGCGGATACACGGTGTCGGCCCGCCCCATCGGAATCTGGCCGACAAATACTCGTTCTTCGAGTTCGGCGTCGTATGCCGAATGCGTGACGTTTCCGTCTGGCGATGCTATGACGGACAGACCCTCGTACGCGGGTCGAAGCAACCAGAAGCCGTTTTCAACAGCACGCATGATCCCCATCCTCGCGTGCAGATCAGCAATGACATCCCAGTCGGCCGCGGGTGCAATGAGGAGGTCTACATCTTTGCGGCCCGCTTGTGAGATGAAGTCCACGAAATCCAGGTCATGGCAAATGACCAGGCCGATCCGCCCGAACGGCGTGTCCAGCGTCGGTAGTTCGTTGTGTCCGGGCGGCAGGAACGGCGCCTCCGAACCCACAATCGGTCGAGCCTTTTGATAGTGCCAGGCGACCTCGCCCGACGGCGTGATGGCAATGACTTTGTTTTCGAGAGGCGGTGCGCTGACCGGATGCCATACGCCAAGCCCCATGAACAGATACAGCTGATGGTCGCGCGCCAGCGCCTGTCCGCGTTCGACGAGCTGACTCTCTTCGGAATGCAGAACATGGCCCGCCGTTTCTGACCATACGACCAGGCGGGCGCCTGCCAGGGCCGCATCGCGGCTGCGCATAAACAGCTCGTCATTGAGTTTCGATGACAGGTCGTCGATATGCGCCAGGAAGGCGGCGTCCATATCGCCGGTCTGCATAGCCGTCTGTACATCGCGAGCGAGCGCTCGCGTTCCTTCGTCTGATGGCGTAATCCCTGCCACCTGCAAAGTACCAGCACCCGGTGTCAAATCCGTAAGCGACGCGTTGGCCAGCCAGACACCTGCCGCCATCAACGCGGCGAAGATCGACAGCGCGACAGTGCGACGCCTCATCGGGGCTTTTGCAATGATGAACCATGACGCAGCTGATGCGACCCACACGGTGGTGAAGGCCACGCCAGCGACACCCACCCAGGCCGCAAACGGTGTCAGCAGGCCATGCCCCATCTGCGTGTACCCGGCGGATGACCAACTGCCGTAGGGCGTGAATAGCTGTATCAGAATCTCTACGAGGTACCACGAGAGCGGCAGCACCAGCGTGCCGGCAAAACCCGGGATGCGGATAGACGCGATCCGATCGATGACAAACGGCACGAGATAGCACAGCGCGTACGCAGCGGCGATCAGGTAGTAGAGTACGCCCGGCGCGGGGATAACCTCCCACCACATAATCAAATAAGCGCCGACCTGTACCGGCAACAAAATAAGCAGGCCCTTCGCGACGGGCTGTGAAAAGAGAAAGAGACGCACGAAGAAACGGCGACGCGAGTGCAGCTATTGCAAGTTGCCAGCGCCCATTGGAAAGCACGAGCAACGGAGCAAGCAAGACCAGCCACAGCCACGAGAGACGAACCCACCATGCGCTGCTGGAAAATATTGCGCCCATTACGGACCCGCCTGCAATCCGCCGACAACGAAATCGCGCGTGAGCGTGAACAGATTCTCCGGCGTCATGTCGCCGATATTTGCTGGTAGCGTATCGCCAAAATCGCAGGCCAGCAGAAGCATTACAATGCCGTGCACGCGCGACCAGAGAAAGAACGCGACCAGGTCGGGATCCGCTTCCCGCACGGTGCCCGCTTCGATCGCCTCTGCGACACACTGGCGCAACACGTGGTAGCCGCATTGGCCCGGAAAATCCGCCAGTTTGCGGGGTTGTTGGCCAATGCGTGTGAAGAGGACCTTGAACTGCTCCTCGTGTTCCGTCGCGATCCGGATGTACGCCGATCCTAAAGCCGCTATGCGTTCGAATGATCCCACCGGTAACGGGGCGATAGCTCGCAGAAGCTGCAACTCGAATTCACGCAGCGTATCGCTGACGACAAAGTCAACGAGGGCATCCTTGTTGGGGAAATGGCGATAAATAGCGGCCGCCGTGATGCCAACCTTATCCGCGACGTCGCGCATTGATAGGTTCGCGTAACCCCGCTCGACCAGTAGAGATCGCGTGGCTTCGACGATGCCATGGATGGTGGTCCCGCCCATGGTCGGCCCCCGCCGGACCTGCTCACGTCTTCGCTGCACGGCTTTGTTACTCACGATAACTTATAGTAAACAGCGTTTACACCACTTGTCAATACGGTATTACGGTCGCCGGGTAGCGCCCAGAACCTCCGGCGTGGCATATAAGATAGCTCGACACTGCACTCATCAATCCAGGGACCGCAATGAATCCACGCAGCCGTATGGTCACATTGCAGTGACAGGCGAAGCCGGCGTTCGCGCCCAGACCAACCCTTGCGTCAATGCGATGACCTCACCCTCGCCTATCGGCTCCCACGGCTCGTCGGTCAGCGGCACGCTGGCGACCAGCGCCAGCTCCTGAGCAACCGGGGCCAGCATGACACCTGATTTCGACAGGTCGACGGCCTGCTCATTGCATGAACGTACGAGCAGGTGCAGCCCGGGTGGCCGGACTTCGCCATCGCTTTGGGTTCTGCGGTGCGCATGTACGAAAAGCGCATCGCCGTCGGAATAGACGAAGTTGAATGGTCCGAGCGGTCGCAGCCACGCGGCAAAGTCGGCCACGATCTCCAGGCGCGATTCGACGGACGGCGGCTTCCCGGTTGTCTGGTCCCACAGTTTTGCGAGCCGCTCGAGCAGACAGCAGAACGCAAATTCGGAATCGGTATCGCCGACGGACGTAAAGCGGTGTGAATCGAGACGACATTTGTCTTTGATGCCGGGCATATTGCCGTTGTGAGCGAATACGTGCGCGCGCCCGCCGAGCTCGCGCTGAAAGGGCTGTGTATTACGCAGCGCCGGTTCCCCCTGGGTCGCCAGGCGGATGTGCGAGAGCACGAGATTGCTCGGCGGCCCGTTCTTCTCCATGAATCTCACGAGACCGCTTTCTGCAGCCGGGCTCGACTCGCGCAGCAGAAACACGTCGTGATCCTCGAAGTACGCGACGCCCCAGCCATCCTTGTGCGGCCCGTCGTGCCCGCCGCGCCGTGCGAGCGTTTCCAGCGAGAAACCGACGGACGTCGGATACCGGCTCGACATTGCAAACAATTCGCACACGTCGTGATCGATCCACGGGCAACTAACTCCGGCAAAGTATACGCACATTGAAATGGCATTCGGCAACCGTGTTGCACACGGTCGGGATGGCCGAAAGCTGTATCAGGTGGATTTTCGGTGAACGGATTTTATGCCTGTATGTCATTCGCGGTAACCTAGCGCAATGCACCGCATTCCCTGGAATTTATGCACGACCTTTGCCGCTATCGGGACGGCAATTGCCTATTCGTTGCTGTTCGCCATGATCGGATATCATTTTATGTATCTTCCCGGGGCCCTGGCCGGCGCCTTGGCTGCGTATGCGTCCGGCACCGCGCTTGGCCACTGGGCCATACGGGTACAGATGGGCCGAAATGTCACTCGGAGTACCGTCACCGGAATTGGCGTGGCACTGATCACGTTGTTTTTGGGCGCCCTGGCGCTCGGACTAACGAATTTCGCCGTCGAGACAACGCGGGAGTTGGTTCAGGCACCCGCCGGTCAGCCATTTTGGAATGCTCTTACCGAATTCGCGCCGCACAATGCCAAGCGGCTGATTGTACCGCCGGTCATTGCGGCACTGTTTTTCGGCTTCATGCCAGCCGGCGTTTTGGGTCTCATCTACGGCGCGTTGCTCCACGTGCGATTTAATGCCGGCGGCACTGCACCCGTACTTCAACGTCAATCGAGCGTCGGCGCAACCGCCGGTGCGCTGTTGACAGTCGTGTTGATTGCCGTGATGGCGACTACTGCATTCATCGGCAGCAACTGGGATGCGAACCGACGCATCGAAATGCCCATCGCGATAAGCGAATGCGGGAGCGCGTCTCCGGACCCCGCAAGCGTCCTGGCCTATTGCCGTGGCCATCCGTGTGATCAGGGCAAGTGCGAATGGGGAGTGACCCAGGCCGCGTTCGCGCTGTACGTTGAGTCGCCGGCAGGCGGCGGCTGGAAATGGACAGGTGGTGGTCTCGGCACTGGCTCACGCCCGGACTTGGTTCAACACAATATGTATTGGGTACAGCCTGGACCAGGCGGCCTTTTCGACGAAAGTAACCCCCGCAAATATGTGAATTACCAGCTGCGCTTCAAAGGAGAAACAGTCGAGATCGGGGCAGAGCAGTTTCCATTCGAGCCGGGAATGCTCTTCGTTATTCAGTTTTCCGATGATTGGTCTTTCACGGCCGGGGCCGGGCACGCAGGACTTCAGCGCACAAAGATGACCGTTGACGATCTGCAACAGGTCTTCGATGACACATGTGAGATGTCTGACGGTTGCGAGGCGGCCTTTCGAATTCAACCCGGCAATCAACCCAGCGATCCACGATGACTAATCATTGCGGGCCTGAGTTATTGAATCAGGAAAAGCGCTTGCCCGCCATTTATTTCAGAAAGCACTCAAACTCATCGGCCGGGACTGGCTTGCAAATGAAGTAGCCCTGGGCGTAATCGCAGCCGAGCTTCTTCAACTCTTCGAGCATCTCGGGCGTTTCGACACCTTCTGCAACGACGCTGAGACCGAAGCTCTTTGCGATTTCGATCGTGTGTTTAACAATCTTGTAGTCGCCCTGGTCGGATAGCATCCCCATGACAAATGTCCTGTCGATCTTCAACTCGTCCGCCGGTATTTCCTTCAGATAGGAGAGCGAGGAATATCCGGTACCGAAGTCGTCGATCGAGACGCGCGACCCGAATTTCCGGATTCCGGTGAGCACCTGGTGGCTCATTTTGCGATCCGTCATAAGAGCATTTTCTGTCACTTCGAGTGTCAGAGCGCCGGGCTCGATGCCCCAAATACTCGTCGCGTTTCTCAAGACGTCGATGATCTCCGTGTCCAGAATAATGCTCGGCGTAATGTTTATCGCAATATTCAGATCGCCGATCGCCGCCAGCCACTCACTGGCCTGGCGACACACGCGTTGAACTGCAAAGTGAGTCAAATCGATAATCTGCCCGGTGCTTTCCGCAACTTCGATGAACACGTCGGGCGAGACCTGGCCGATTTCCGGTTCGAACCAGCGCATCAACGCCTCTGCGCCGATGATCTTATCGTCGCGCAGATCGATTTTTGGTTGATAGTGGACCTCGAGGTCTCCCGTACGCATGGCGTCATCCAGACGCCGTTCGAGGTTCCAGTCCAGGATCAGTTCATCGGCCGATTCGGGCGCGTAAAAACAGATCGTCTCGTTATGCCGCCGTCCGTCGAGTACTGCGATTTCGGCGCATCGGAGCAGCTCATTCGCATCGTCGCCGTGTTCGGGACTGTTGACGATGCCCATGGTCAATTTCGATAGCGATTGGTCGTCAGCGCCGTCAAAGGTTTCCTGCATGACCCGCTCGATTTTTTGCGCGGCAAGGCGTACGTGACCGGCGTTTCGCAGCCCATTGAGAACTACTGCGAATTTCCGGTCACTTAATCTCTCGACAGCGGTCTTTCCGCGACCGAGGGAAGCCAGTCTGGTCTGAAAATCATCCAGCAACTCGCCGGCCCTGGCGTGCCCGAGCGTTGCACACAGACGCTCGATCCCGTGGATGTAAATCAGCACGATCGCGAGGTCCTGTGACTTGCTGATCTCGCGGCCAATATAGTGGCTCGCGCGACCGAGGCCGTCGTACTCCGGCAATGGCATTTCGGCTGTAGCGCTACTCATCGTCGGGATTACTCAAGGTAGAATTCGGTTGGGTCGATGCCATGACTGCCGGCAGGCAAACCACTTTCGATCCAGAGCGAGAGCTGCGAATCGGACGACACGGTTTCTTCGTTGAGGTCAATGACCCGAAACTCGTCGAGGATCTGTTTGTCTGCGCCCATGATAACCATGACTTCGGGCCGTAGACGGCGAATACGGTTTTGTTTTGTGACGATCCCGATCTCACCGGAACTGAGTTCGACCAGCGTGCCCGTCGGAAACACACCAATCGCTTTTGTAAACTGTTCGACGATCTCGGCCTGAAACTCGACATCTGCCAACACACGCAGCTTGCGCAGCGCCTTGTAAGAGGATATGAGCTGCGCATACGGCCGCGGAGTAATCATCGCGTCATAGGCATCGACGATGCCCGCGATACGGCCAAACACCGGAATCGCGGTGCCCTTTAAACCCTGCGGATATCCGGTGCCGTTGTGGCGCTCATGATGATGAGCCACCATGTCAAGAACGCGTGCGTCCACACCGCTGGCCTTCTCGAGCATGTCAAGGCCGAATTGCACATGCCGCTGCATGAGTTCGCGTTCTTTTTTGTCGAGTTTGTCGGGTTTTTCCAGTATCTCCGCCGGCAGCTGAGTTTTGCCAACGTCGAGCAGGATCGCGCCCATTGCGACGATGTCGAGGTCTTCACGATGCAGGCCGATTTGCCGGCCCAGGATGGTTGCCCAGATCGACGATGCGAGTGAGTGATGGTACAGGTAATCGTTCACCTTCTGCATACGCAGCAGGCACGCCAGAGCCGCCGGATTGCGCAGCACGCTGTCGACCATGGGCGTGATAACCTCTTCGACCCGACCGAGATCGAGGCTGCCTGCGTGGCGTAGATCATTCATGACGTCCTTAACCGTGACGATCGCCTGTCTGTGAACGCCTGTCGCCGTGAGCATCTCTTCTTTGAGCGTCACTTCTTCTCTATAAAATACCCCGGTCTGCTTGAACCTGTTGACGGCCTGCTCGTCTTTGATTTTTTTATTTCGCCTGAACAACGAGCGCCAGCTGAATCTCCGTTTCTTGGACGCGTGCGCGCTGCCGTTGCCGTTTATGGGCAGTAGTCGCGCATTCGGAATTTTCAGCTGGGTCGTAAGCTCGTCGGGCACATCACCCTCAGACACGTAGACGTGCTTGCAATGCGCTCTGAGCTCGTCGATTTCGTCCTGATCGCGAACGAAAAAGCCCTGGAAAAGGAACGGCGTTTCCAGCCACGGCCGATCAAGCTCGGCGATATACATGCCAACTTCGAGCTCATCAACGGCGACCACGCGAGTCCTGTTCACTCAAATATCCCAATTGCAGACAGACGCGCAATTATCAGCAAGTTTCAGAAATATCGACAGACACATGGTTGATAACCGTGAACTGCCGCACACATCACCGACAATTTGGGCCAATGCTGTCGCCCAATCGGTTAAACAAAGCACTGACGCGACTTGCAGTGGCGATTACGCCGATTTCGCCTGGATCAAGTACCAGGCAATTGAGCGTTGATGCCCGAACTCAACGGGGCGAGATCGGGAAGTTTTGGGTAGCCTTTACAGGATGCCGTAGCGCGGCCGAGTGTTACGCGGGCATTGTCCAGCTCTCCACGTTCGAGATAGGTTTGCGCCATGCGGCGCAGCGCGGACGCCGAAACAAGCTCGGATCCGGCTCATCACCTCCAGGCGCGGGCGGCCTTATCGTTGCCGGGCGTATTGCGGTATGGTTCGGTTTGTTCGTCAATCCCGTCCGCTCAAACGACAAGTCCAAAAATAAGAGGTGCGCGCAAAGTGCGAATGTCTATTTCCTTAGCTCTCTTCTTGCTGGCAGGAGTCCCCGCCATGGCCCAAATCCCGCCCGCCGCCGCTCTGCCTGACACTGAAGTTGAGCGCCGCGTCGATTCGATCCTCAGCCAAATGACTCTCGAAGAGAAAGTGGATCTGATTGCAGGCGTTGACTTCTTCTACCTGCGAGGCGTGCCGCGTCTCGGCGTGCCGCGCCTGAGAATGGCCGACGGGCCGATGGGCGTGCGCAACGACGGTCCGGCAACGGCCTTCGGTGGCGGCATCGCGCTGGCCGCCACGTGGAATCCCGCGCTGGCCGAACGCATCGGCGTCGAGTTCGGCCGCGACGCGCGGGCCAGGGGCGTGCACTTCCTGCTGGCGCCGGGCGTCAATATCTATCGAGCACCGATGGCGGCTCGCAACTTCGAATACTTCGGTGAGGACCCGTTCCTTGCCTCGCGCTTTGCCGTCAGTTTCATCAACGGCGTGCAGAGCCAGGGAGTCAGCGCCACGGTCAAGCACTTCGCAGCCAATAATTCGGAGTTCGACCGCAACCACACGGATTCGATCGTCGACGAGCGCACGTTGCGCGAGATCTATCTGCCAGCCTTCGAAGCGGCCGTCAAGGAAGCCAAGGTAGGCGCGATCATGGACGGCTACAACCTGACCAATGGCTCCTACATGTCGCAGCACGCCTATCTCAACAACGACGTGGCGAAGAACGAGTGGGGCTTTCGCGGCGTGATCATGTCGGACTGGATCTCGACATACGACGCGATTGGCGCAGCCAACGGCGGACTGGACATCGAGATGCCCTCCGGGAGCCAGTTCAATCGCGAGAGGTTGTTGCCGGCAATTGAGGCGGGCAAAGTCAGCGTCGCCACGATCGATGACAAAGTGCGGCGACAGCTGCGTGTCGCGATTCGGTTCGGTTGGTTCGACCGCGAGCAGCTTGACGTATCCATTCCGCGCTATAACCCTCAGGGCCAACAGGCGGCTTTGCAGGGCGCCCGCGAAGGCATGGTTTTGCTCAAGAATGAAAACGCCGTGTTGCCGCTCGATGGCGAGCGTGTCAAATCTATCCTCGTCGTCGGGCCCAATGCTCACCCGGCCGTGATTGGTGGCGGCGGCAGCTCGCTTGTGGAGCCGTTCAATTCAGTCAGCGTCCTCGAGGGCCTGGTTGCGACTGCGGGCGACAAAACAGAAGTGCTTTATGCGCGTGGTTTGCCGCCCTTGACGGATACGATCCGCGCCACGCAGTTTTCGACAAAAGCAGGCGGGGGTGAAGCCGGTTTGCGCGCCGAGTACTTTGCCGCGGCAGATCTTTCGGGAACGCCGGTGCTGAAGCGCGTGGAGCCACGTGTTGAGATCGGATTGAACAACGGGACACCGCAGTTTCCGGAAGGGACGCTCTCGGAGCGCTGGACGGGTTACTACGCAGTGCCCGAAGACGGCACCTACGACATCTTCGTCGGCGCAGCAGGTGACCTTGGCGGACTGTACCGCCTGTTTCTCGACGGCGAGCTCGTGATCGACAACTGGAACCTGAACAAGGCGATGGTCGACTACGTCACGCTTGCACTCGACGCCGGAAACCACAAGGTCGTTCTCGAACATCACGGGCGGCAGAAGTGGCCGGGCGAGCGGCTGCAGCTGGGCTTTTCGAGGCATGGCGATCGCATTGAGGCGACGGCCAAAGCGTTGGCGGCCAAGGCCGATGTCGTCGTGGTCGCGGCCGGCTTCGATGCGTCGTCCGAGTCAGAGGGCAGCGATCGCACGTTCCGCCTCCCGCCCGGGCAGGACGAGCTGATCCAGGCGATGGCGGCGGCGAACGAGCGCACGGTAGTCGTGATGACCTCCGGCGGCGCCGTTGATATGAACGGCTGGCTCGAACGAGTGCCGGCGCTGCTGCAGGCATGGTTCCCCGGGCAGGAAGGCGGCACGGCCGTGGCCGAGATTCTGTTCGGCGCGGTGAACCCTTCGGGCCGCCTGCCTGCCACCTTCGAACGAAACTGGCAGGACAACCCGGCGCATGACGACTACTACCCCGAACACGGCACACAGCGAATTGTATATAAGGAAGGCATTTTCGTCGGCTACCGCGGCTATGAGAAGAACGGCGTTGCGCCGCTCTTTCCGTTCGGCCACGGCCTCTCGTACACGACCTTTAGATACAGCAATCTTGCGCTCTCGCCTGAAGAAACCGACGACGGCAACGTGCAGGTAAGCTTCGACCTGACCAACACCGGCAGTCGCGCCGGCGCCGAGGTGGCGCAGGTGTACGTCGCCGACACGCACAGCGGCGTACCGCGGCCGCCAAAAGAACTGAAAGGCTTCGCCAAGGTCAACCTGAAGCCCGGCGAAACCGAGCGCGTGACGGTCGAGCTGAATCGGCGCTCGTTCTCGTACTACGACGTCGAGACCAAAGCCTGGCGCGCCGAGCCGGGTATCTTCGATGTACTCGTCGGCGGATCAAGCGAGGCGATCGAACTGCGCGGCGAGCTTACGCTCACAAAGTAGACAAGGCACGGGCCATCAGGAGGGCCGCTTCGCGGGAACGTGACGGCCGCTGGCTGCCGGATTTGACTCCTGCGTGCGGCTATGTGCAACTTCCTGCGCGCCTTTGGGTCGAAATTTCAAAAAGAATGCCACAATAAACTCATGCCTGTCAGGGGAGGAACATGATTTCGTTCAAGGTAAACAGCGAGCCGGTGTCTTTTGCAGGCGATGCAGAAACACCATTGCTATGGGTGCTGCGAGATCAGCTTCAGCTGACGGGAACAAAGTTCAGCTGCGGCATTGGACTGTGCGGTGCTTGCATGGTGCATCTCGACGGTCGTGCGGTGGCCTCCTGCCGCTTACCTGTCTCGTCCGCCGAGGGCCGGTCCGTGACGACCATCGAAGGTCTTGCGGCACCAGATGGCGAGCTTCACCCGGTACAAAAAGCCTGGCTCGAGCTGGACGTTGCGCAATGCGGCTACTGCCAGTCGGGGCAGATTATGGCGACGGCCGACTTCCTGAAGCGCTACCCCAAGCCCACCGATCAGGACATCGACAACAACATGTCCAACATGATCTGTCGTTGCGGCACCTATGTACGTATTCGCAAGGCCATTCACCGCGCTGCTGAAATGACGGCGTCGGGAGAATGAGCGTGGCTGTCGACAAAGCGGGTGTAGAACACATTGACGCCAGGCGCCGAATGTTCCTTATCTCCGGCACCGGTATCGCCGGCAGTTTCGTGCTGGGCCTCCCGACGATTTGTTTCTCGAGCCCGGCTATTGGCGAAGGCACCGTGGACGAACGGCAGATCGGTTTTTTCGTCGAGATCAAGCCGGATGGCAGCGTCATTATTGGCAACAACCAGCCAGAGATCGGCCAGGGCGTACGCACGGCATTGCCAATGCTCGTTGCCGAGGAGCTGGATGTTGAGTGGTCTAAAGTCAGCGTCCGTCAGATGCCGCTTGGCATCGTCAAGACCGCAGATGGCTACGCCTGGAAATACGGCGGCCAGGGTGTTGGTGGCAGCACCGGCCTTACCAACAACTGGGATTTCATGCGCGAAGTCGGGGCGAGGGCTCGGCGGCAATTGATCCGGGCGGCAGCACTGCGACTAAACGTCCCTGAATCGAGCTGCCGCACAAAACCAGGGTATGTCGTTTGCGACGCTCGTGACGGCGAAATTGCCTACGCCGACCTTATCTCCGATGCAGCGAAGCTGGACATGCCCGATGACAGTCCGACGCTCAAAGACAACAGCGACTACCGAATCGTCGGTACGCGCAAAACCACAATTGACGCGCTCGACATGGTCACCGGCAAAGCGAAATACGGTATCGATACCGTGGCAGCGGATATGCGCTACGCCGTGATTGCGCGCTCCCCGTATCTGAACGGGAGCGTGCGTTCTTTCGACGACACCAAAGCGCGCAAGATTGACGGCGTGCTCGAGGTATTCAGGATCGAGGGGCCAGCGCCCGGCGAGCCTTACCTGATACTGGCCAGCGGCGTAGCCGTCGTTGCAGCTTCGACCTGGGCGGCGATCAAAGGTCGGGAAGCGTTGATTATCGATTGGGACCCGGGCCCCAACGCGACCGACAGTAGTGAGACTTTCTGGAAGCAAAATGTCCAGAGCCTGAAGACGAAGGGGCAAGTCGTGACGGACGACGGCGACTTCGACCAGGCCATGGCGACAGCAGACAGAATCATTGAACGGCAGTACCGAGTGCCCTTTGTCTCGCACCAGCCGATGGAGCCGCAGAACTGCTACGCGCACGTGGAAAAAGATCATTGTCACATTGTTGCGCCTACACAAATGCCAGGCGGCGCGTCGCGCGCCGCTGCCGCCGTCACGGGCCTGCCGCGCGAGAACATCCGCGTCGACATCACCCGGGTCGGTGGCGGATTCGGCCGTCGACTAACCAACGACTACGTTGCCGAAGCAGCAATGATCTCCAAAAAGACTGGCTGGCCGATCAAGCTGCAGTGGACGCGCGAAGACGACATGCGCAACGATTTCTACCGCCCCGCCGGGCTGCACGAAATCAAAGCCGGTCTGAATGCAGAAGGCGAAGTGACGGCCTGGACGCAGCGCCTGGCCAGTGCCAGCAAATACTACCGACGGCCCAACATGCCAGAGGAAAATCTTTGGGAAGCGGAACTTTATCCCGACGATTTCCCGAGACGCATTGTGAAGAATTTTCGCCTGGAATACTTTCACAACCCGATCGGTCTGCCGAGAGGTTCCTGGAGGGCGCCTGCGCACACGGCGAACGCGTTCGTTATTCAAAGTTTTCTCGACGAGCTGGCACACGAGACCGGACAGGATCCGCTGCAGCTTCGGATCGACATGCTCGGCGATGAGCGGGAGCTGGAATACGGTGGCCATGGTGGCCCGACATTCAATCCGGGCAGGCTGACGCGGCTAATCAAGTTCGTTGCCGATCGCATCGACTACGGCAGGAAAAGGCCGGAGGGCCGTGGCGTTGGTCTGGCCACCCACTTCACTTTCGGCGGCTATGCGGCACATGCTTTCGAAGTCACCGTGAGCCCGCAGGGACAACTTACGATTGAGCGCATCGTTGCGGCGATTGACTGCGGCTTCGCAGTGCACCCGAATGCGGTCGAGGCGCAGTTACAGGGTGGGACGATCGATGGCATCAGCACGGCGCTTGGCCAGGAAATCACGGTCAAGGATGGCCAGGTGCAGCAGAGCAATTTCCATGACTATCCGCTCGCACGGATTGCCCAGATTCCGAGCCTGTTCGAGGCGCACATCCTGCCGTATGACGACACCCCGACCGGCGTCGGTGAGATTGTGCTTCCGCCGGCAGCGCCGGCACTGACCAATGCGATATTCGCGGCCAGCGGTGTGCGTTTGCGTCGGCTGCCAATAGGTGAGCAGCTCAGAAAAGCCGGGACAAGCTGAATTTTCGGAGCTACCCGCGACCTTCAGCCTGCGAATTATCAGGTTGTTTATTGACGCACGAGTTGTGAACGCAGATCCTGCAAAACGCGTTTGATAGTTGCTGCGTGCCTGCTGCCCACACGCAACATCAGTTTCTGCCCACTCGACAAGGCTTCAAGCTCCGGATCGGCGAATGCGTAGAGTACGTGCGACCGAATCAGGCGGACCGGTTCGTCGGGTTGTGGCGTTGCGAGTAAATGGTCGATAACCTCGACGACACGGTCGTTGAAGTAGCCGTTCGGATAGCCCAGGCGCTTATACGATTCCTGAAAGAGGGGATAGAAGCGGCGATATATGTCGACGACAGAATCGACGTCGGCTGCCGCAATCCGGTTGATCAGTAAATCGTATCGATCGTAGTTGTCCGAGCTGAGATGGCTCTTTCCATCGCTATTGTCTGTAACGACACGAAACGGTTCCACCAGTCGGCCGACCGGCCGGATTTTCTCTGCGACATGATCGCGGGGCAGGTTGTCCACGGTTGCAACAAATTTATCGATGAGCGCGTCTTTGACGAGCAGCGACTCGATGTCGGCGCCGAAGACATAGGCGAGTTCGAGCAAAAAATAAGCGTCACTGTCGTCGAGTGGCGGCAACGATATGAGTTCTCCGCGCACAGGCTCCGCTGCTTCGGGGGGCGTAATTGGATGCCTGGGGCCCTCCTCAACAGCAGTTTCGACGATGGCGGGCTCGGGTGGCGTCGCAACCGGCGGCTGCGGCAGGAATTCGGCCCGGAAATACCAGGCGGCGCCCGCGACTGCGACTGCGACTAGAATTGCGCCCAGCAGTTTGACATCCCGACCGTCCATATCGCCTACTCTATCCCATGTGGGATACACCATCTGTACTAAAGGATATACATTGACCGACTCAAACTATCCACACCTCTTCGCGCCTCTGAACCTCGGATTCACGACGCTGAAGAACCGGGTGCTCATGGGGTCCATGCACACCGGGCTCGAAGACGGCAACAAGCACGATCGGCTGGCGGCCTATTTCGCGGAGCGCGCTCGCGGCGACGTCGGCCTGATCGTCACCGGCGGCTATGCGCCCAACCGCGCCGGCTGGGTGAAGCCTTTCGCGGGCAAGCTGACGACGCGAAGCGAGGCCACGAAGCACAGGCAGATTACAGATGCGGTGCACGCCGAGGATGGAAAGATCGCGATGCAAATACTGCACGCCGGGCGTTACGCCTACCATCCCTTGGCGGTAGCCCCCTCGCGTATACGTTCACCCATCACGCCGTTCACGCCACGGGAGTTGTCGTCCGCCGGCGTGGAGAAACAAATAAAGGCCTTTGTTCGCTGCGCGCAACTGGCCCGCGATGCCGGCTACGACGGCGTCGAGATCATGGGTTCGGAAGGGTATTTCATCAACGAATTCCTGGTCACACTTACTAACCAGCGCACGGACAAGTGGGGTGGCGACTATTCTCAGCGCATGCGCTTGCCCGTCGAGATCGTTACGCGCACGCGGGAAGCGGTGGGCGAGGATTTCATCATCATCTACCGGCTGTCGATGATCGATCTGATTCCCGACGGCAACACGTGGGACGAGACGGTAGCACTGGCGAAAGCCATCGAAGGTGCCGGCGCCACGATCATCAACACGGGTATAGGCTGGCACGAGGCGCGGGTTCCGACTATCGCCACATCGGTGCCGCGCGGCGCTTTCACCTGGGTGACGAAGAAGATGAAGCGCGAAGTCGCCATCCCGCTCGTGACGTCCAATCGCATTAATCTGCCGGCCACAGCGGAGCAGATATTGTCCGACGGATGCGCCGACATGGTATCGCTGGCACGCCCGATGTTGGCCGATCCGGAATTCGTGAAGAAATCGCGCGAAGGACGTGCCGACGAGATCAATGTATGCATCGCCTGCAACCAGGCCTGCCTGGATCACACGTTTTCCAACAAGATGAGCAGTTGTCTCGTGAACCCGCGGGCATGTCACGAGACAGAGCTGAACTATATTGCTGCGGAAACTCACCGGCGTTTTGCCGTCGTGGGTTCCGGACCCGCGGGCATCTCCGCCGCGCTGGTGCTGGCCGAGCGCGGCCATGCGGTGGACCTGTACGAGGCAGCGCCGGAGATCGGCGGCCAGCTGAATATGGCCAAGGTGATTCCGGGTAAGGAAGAGTTCCATGAAATGTTGCGATACTTCGAGCGACAACTCGAATTGAAGCGGGTCAGCGTGCATCTGAATACGCGCATTGGTGCTAACGACTTAACGGCCGAAGCGTATGACGGTGTGATCATTGCGACCGGCGTCTTGCCGCGGGATCCGAAGATCGAAGGACAGGAGCACCCGAAAGTACTCAGCTACATCGACGTTCTTCGCAAGCGATCGCCGGTCGGCAAGCGCGTGGCGATCGTCGGCGCCGGCGGCATCGGCTTCGACGTCGCAGAATTTCTTGTGCACGACGGACGTTCTCCGACGATGCATCTCGACGAGTGGCTTTTGGAATGGGGCGTCGTCGATCCAGCCGACGCGCGCGGTGGCATCGCGCGTGAGCGAGCGCAGCCGGAGCCATCCGCTCGGGAGGTGACGCTGCTGCAGCGCAAAGCCGGCAAGCACGGCGCGAACCTCGGCAAGACTACCGGCTGGATACACCGCGCGACTTTGAAGATGAACAATGTTCGCATGATCGCCGGCATCAACTACGAGCGCATCGGCGACGATGGCCTCCTGATTACGTACGGCGAGAAGCGCGAGCACCCGACCTGGATCGACGTCGACAACATCGTCATGTGCGCAGGACAACTCCCGCTGCGGGAGCTCAAAGAGCCGCTGGAGTCCGGCGGCATTCCCACGCACGTGATCGGCGGTGCTGACTTAGCGACGGAGCTCGATGCCAAGCGCGCAATCGATCAGGGTAGCCGCCTTGCCGCGAGACTTTGACTTCGTAATGGCGTCGGACATTCAACAGGATGTTGGCCCGTCTTTGCCACAAGTCATTGAAGAATTGCTTCGACCTGTTTGATCGCCGGATCCTCCGGATCGTTACGGATCTGAAAGTTCAGCGAGGCAACCAACTCCAGCATCTTCAGATTCTCGCTGAGGACCTGACCCTGCATTTTCTCCAGGTTGCGGCCGCGCGCGACATCCATGAGGTTAGTCATAAGGTGATGTGCAATCCCCCGGCCCCGCCACCGGTCTGAAACAACCAGAGCGAATTCGCAGCTCTCTTTATCGATGTTGGTCGTGTAACGGGCAACGCCAATTTGCTGTTCGCCGGTGCCATCGGCCGTAACTGCAATCAGGGCCATCTCGTCGTGATAGTCGATCTGCGTGAAGCGCACCAGCATTTCCTGGCTCAGTTCCTGTAGTGAGTTCATGAATCGAAAATACTTCGCTTCTTTGGAGAGCTCTCGGACGAACTTGGCCTCCATTTCGGCATCCTCGGGCCGAATAGGCCTGATAACGATATCGGTGCCGTCGTTCAGCTGCATGTTCTTGGCCAGATGTGAGGGATAAGGGTGTATGGCCAGGTGATGGTACGGGTCAGTTGACTGTTTGGGGTAGTCGACAACGATGCGTGCATCAACGGCCACGATGCCGGCCTCGTCCATGATCAGCGGGTTGATGTCCATTTCCTGCAGCCACGGCAGTTCACACGCCATGCCGGAAACGCCAAGCAGCACGTCGATCAGTTGATCGATGTCGACCGCCGGCATATTTCGAAATTTGCCGAGCAGTTTGGACACTTTGGTGCGATTGATAAGGTCAATGGCAAGGCGCCGGTTCAAAGGTGGCAGTGCTACCGCCGAGTCGCCCATTATTTCGACGGTCGTGCCGCCACTGCCAAAGCTGATAACCGGACCGAAGACAGGATCCCGTATTACTCCGATCATCAGCTCCCTGCCGTTCGAGCTGCGGTACATATTCTCTATCGTGACGCCTGAAATTTTCGCATCGGGGACGCGCCGCTGCACATCGTCGACCAATTGCCGATACGCGCCGCGCACTTCCTGCGCCGAATTGATATTCAGCCTGACGCCGCCCGCATCGGATTTGTGCGATATGTCAGTCGACAGCACTTTCATGGCGACAGGAAACCCGATCGATTCGGCGTTAATCAGTGCTTCGTTTGCCGAGTGTGCCACGGCGTTCCGGATCGTAGGAACCCTGAATGCATTTAGAATCGCCATCGATTCAGGCTCTGTCAGAACTTTGCGTTTTTCAGTCAGAACCGCTTCTATGATCAGCCGTGCGCCTTCGCTGTCCGGTGGTTCCTGGCCGCGAGTCAGCCCGGCAGGAGTCTGCAGGAGAAGACGCTGGTTCTTGTTGTATCTCGCAAGATAGGAAAACGCATCGACTGCGTTCTCCAGGGTCCGAAAGTTGGGTACATGAGCGTTATTGAACAGCGCCCGCGCCTCCTCCACCTGGTCGCCGCCCATCCAGCTGGTCATGATCGGTTTGGTGATTTTTTCGGCAGACTTGATAACGGCTTCTGCCACCTCGGTTGGTTTCGTCATGGCTTGCGGCGTCAGGATCACAATGGCGCCGTCCACGCCGGGATCCTTGAGGCAGACATCCAACGCCTGTTGATACCGCTCCGGCGGCGCATCACCGATGATGTCCACCGGGTTGCCGTGCGACCAGACGGCCGGCAACACCTCGTCCAGCGCTGCCATAGTTTCGGCACTCAGGGAGCTCAGCTCGATTTCCCGGTCGGTTGCCCGGTCCGCGGCCATAACACCCGGGCCTCCACCGTTAGTGATGATAACGAGGCGCTCGGACTTGCCGCGATAATGCAACGATGAGAGTGCTTTCGCGGCCGAAAAGAGCTGGCCGACCGTTTCCACGCGCAGCACGCCGGAGCGCGACAATGCGGCGGCAAACGTTTCGTCGCTGCCGACCAGCGCACCGGTGTGCGACATGGAGGCTTCCGCGCCGGCCGCGTGCCGCCCGACCTTTAGCGCTATGACAGGCTTGATGCGCGCCGCTGCACGCAGGCTGCTCATAAAGCGTCGCGAGTTATTGATACCTTCGATGTAAAGCAGGATAGCTTTGGTCGCCGGATCTGAAACCAGAAAATCCAGGTAATCTCCAAAATCCAGGTCTGCGGCGATACCCGTCGACACGACGGCCGAAAAACCGATGTCGTTTTGCTCTGCCCAGTCGAGAATGGCAGTGCAAATGGCGCCCGACTGGGATACGAAAGCAAGGTTGCCGGGCTGCGCGTTATTGTTGCCGAACGTGATATTGAGGCCCCGGTCCGGACGAATGATGCCGAGACAGTTGGGTCCCATCAGGCGAATGCCATAATTCCTGACGAGTTGGGTAACCTGGTCCTCGAGTCGCCGGCCTTCCGCGCCTGTCTCGCGAAAGCCCGCCGAGAGGATCAGCATCATTTTAATGCCGCGCTCACCGCAGGCTTCGACGATGCCGGGAATGCTGCGAGCCGGTGTCGCGACGACCGCAAGATCGACCGGTGCGTCGATTTCATCCAGGGACGAGAACGCCTTCTGTCCCTGCACTTCGTCTCGCTTCGGGTTGATCGCGTAGATGCGTCCCTTGAAGCCCGATGTCAGCAGGTTCTTGAAGACCACTCCGCCGACGGAGTCGGCTTTATCGCTTGCGCCATAAAGCACGACGCTTTCCGGAGTGAATAATGATGCGAGGTAATGTGTATTCATCGGCGCAACTTAACCCATATTCCGATTGGTGTCGTGACCTATTACGCCGGATAATAGGACCGGCCACACTACGGGAAAACCACATTGCGCACGGCGTACATTAGTCACCCCGATTGCCGAAAACACGACACCGGCGAAGGCCACCCGGAAAATGCCCGGCGTCTTTCGGCAATAGAAGACCAGTTTGTCGTAACCAGGCTCTTCGATGTGCTCGATCATGTCGATGCTCCGGAGGTAACCGAAGCGCAACTCCTGCGAGTGCACAGCCCGCATTATCTTGAAACCCTGAGATCGATGATCCCTGCAAGCGGCTATGCCCGCCTCGATCCGGATACGATAATCTGCCCGGACAGTTTGATAGCCGCGCGGCGGGCCGCCGGTGCAGTCGTGGCCGCGGTCGATCTTGTCATGAGCGGCCGAATAGAGTCTGCATTCTGCGGAGTGCGGCCCCCGGGGCATCATGCCGAGCCGGAGCGGGCCATGGGCTTTTGCCTGTACAACAATATCGCAATTGGCGCGGCTCACGCATTGCACGAGCATGGCCTGAAGAAAGTGGCCATCGTCGATTTCGACGTACATCAGGGCAACGGCACCGAGCAGGCATTCAAGGACGACGACAGGGTCCTTTTCTGCTCAACGTTTCAGCATCCGTTTTTTCCGTTTACGCCGCATCTGGAAAACACGGCGAACCGCGTCAATGTGCCTCTCGAGGCAACGGCGAAAAGTGCAGAGTTTCGCGCCGCCGTGACAGACCAATGGCTCCCGGCCCTCGATGCTTTCCAGCCGGAGATGGTTTTCGTCTCAGCCGGTTTCGACGCACACCAGGATGACGATATGTCACACGTCAGTCTGACTGACGCCGATTTCCGCTGGGTGACAGAACAGATTGTCGGTGTTGCTGCAATGTCAGCGTCGGGGCGGATTGTCTCCGCGCTCGAAGGCGGATATGAGCTAAACAGTCTCGCCCGATGTGTCGAGACGCATGTGCGCGTAATCATGGGCTTGCACTAGTGGCTGTCTAATTCATCGCGTGCTTCAGCGTCACGCGTCACTTTTGTAAAGCGATTCAGGCCTGGGTTTTCTGCGCAGGGGACCGCTGCAGTCCGGCCCCCCCGTGCGTCATCGCTACTGGGTAACGACTCCCACTGCTGCGTGGCACCCCTGGCACTGCGCGCTGATTTGCTTTGCTGCAGCGCGTGCGGTCGCTAGATCATCCGCTTCTTCTACATCACGGGCCGCCTCGCGCATGCCGTCTACAAATGGCTGCAGGTTTGCCGGGAGACCGCCCACCGTCTCGTGTCGCGACAACCAGTAGGCCGGCGTCATGGCTCCCTCGAGGTCCGCATCGCCGAGGGCGTAATTGAGATCGTCGAGTTGCTCCGCGTGCGCGTGCATGTGATCCATGAGCGCAGAGTCCCGCCAATCCTCAACCAGCTCGGTGGTCGCTTCCGGTTGAACCGGCGGCATGGCCGTTTCCATCTCACTCCCCTGCTCCGGCGCGGCCTGCTCTTTCTCGGCGCAACCGACAATGCCGGCAGCAAAACCGACGACCAATAGCATGTGTAATTTCATGGCGACTCCCGAGCCGATTATCAGTAATTCAAGAACGGATGATCGATTGGCAACCCTGCCACATCAACCAGGTAAAAATGTATGTATCACTCGACGATTATCCACGGGAGCAAGGCGGGCGCTACTTTTCCATTACGGTAAGAGTTTCCGCAGGGCCGCGGCATGCACCCACCATGCGTTTGAACAGGCGCATACCGGCCACTTTCAGATACGCAGACCACGAAAAACGGGCGCCGCAGTCCAGATTCTGAGTGTCGCGGAGCCCACAAAAGACAAGGGCCGCTTAGAGCGGCCCTTGCGAATAACTCAACGGAGAACCGTCGACTACTAGGCAGCTGCGCTGACCTTCTCGACGATACGATCCTTGAGTTCTGTTACGTCTTCCTTGACTTCCTCAACGGTGTCGTCGATTTCTTCGGCGACATCCTTGCGGACTTTCCTGACCTGCTTCTGGTAGCGTTTGCGCGCTTTCTCGCCGTCTTTCACAAGCTCATCGAACTTCTTTTCGAAACCAGACTGGAATTTCTCGAGTTCAGTCTGCATCGTCGAGATCACGCCGAGGCTCGCGAGAAAGGTCTTGTTGGCAATCCGAATCGGCGTTCCAACCGGGCTGTCTACCAATTTCTCAAATGCCGACTTCTGCGGCGCCTTCTTCGCTCTTGCCTTCTTTGCAGGTGCTTTCTTGGTCGTCACTTTTTTCCTGGTGGTCATTTTCTTGCTCCTTTACTGTCTCGCCTCAAGCTGCCTGCCTGGGTGCGGTTTTCTTGATCGAGGTCTGCGGTTTGGAAGCCGTCGTCCGCTTCGGCGCTGCCTTCTTTGCCGCAACCGGCGGCTGCTTTTCGAGCAGCTTCTCAATCTTGCTGAGCTTCCTGTTGATCCCGTCGATGTCTTTCTTCGTGGCCATCTGCAGGCGATTCATGGCTTTGGCGATCCGCTTGTCGAATATCTCAATGAGTTGCTTGCGGCGCGCCTCGCCACGTACCTGCTTCATCAGGCCGCTGGCCTTCGACTGCGCGTCGTCCGTCATCTCGCGGATGGCGTCCTGGACGTCGTCGATCAGCGACTCGGTCTTCCTGGTCGTCTTCTTGCGGAATTTCTCGCCTTCCTTGACCAGCTTGTCGAACCTCTTCTCGCCGGCCTCTTGCGCATTGGCAAAAGCGCCTAGTCCTGCCAGAAATGCGTTTTCCAGCTGCTCTCTGACCTCATCGACCATCTTTTCACTATCTTTCTGTTTTGCTTTACCTTTCTTGGCTACCATCGCTCTGCTCCTCAGCATGTTCGTCTTGCCATGAATGAGAATCGTAGCTCGCAGAATTAGGGTGGTCACACTAGAATCAGCGCGCCCGCAGGCCGAGAATCGGCCATCGCCGGTTTTCCCTGCCGTCAGACCCACCGACGCGATAGAATTTCTTTTCCTTCAGACTCACCGTTCCGAACGCTAAGGGTTGGCGCAATGGTCAAAACGCAGGAAACCGACTTGTTCGGCCGCCTCGGTGGCCAAATTGGCCGCTTCGTTCGCACCGAAAGTTTCGGCGGCATTCTGTTGGTCGCGGCGGCAGTGCTCGCGATGGTGGTCAAGAATTCCCCGTTGACGGAACTCTATATTGCATTTCTGAATATTGTCGGCGAAGTACGAGTCGGCGCATTGTCGGTCGAAAAACCGCTGTTCCTGTGGGTCAACGATGGCCATATGGCGGTGTTCTTTTTTCTGATCGGCCTCGAGATCAAGCGCGAACTGTTGCACGGGCACCTCTCAGACATTCGCCAGGTCGTGCTGCCAACAGCGGGGGCGATTGGCGGAGTGGCCGTGCCTGCTCTGATCTACGTAGCGTTCAACGCCGGCGACCCACACGCGATTGTCGGCTGGGCCGTGCCGACAGCCACCGATATTGCATTCGCGCTTGGCGTACTTGCGCTGCTCGGCACAAGTGTACCGTCGGCACTCAAAGTCTTCCTCATGACCCTGGCCATTCTCGACGACCTTATTGCCATCATCGTCATCGCACTTTTTTATACGTCCGGGCTGTCGCTCGTATCATTGCTGTCCGCTGCCTTTTTCCTGGTCGTCCTGCTTGTTCTGAATCGCATGCGGGTTACGAGAATTGCGGCGTACGTGCTAGTCGGGATCGCGTTGTGGGTATGTGTACTCAAGTCAGGCGTGCACGCCACGCTTGCCGGCGTTGTGACTGCGCTGTTTATTCCCTCTATCAAAGGTGAAAGGGACAACGAAGCCGCGCTCGATGTATTGATTGAAACGCTGCATCCATGGGTTGCCTTCGGCATTCTGCCGATGTTCGCGTTCGTCAACGCCGGCGTGTCCCTCTCCGGGCTGAGCATTGCGATGCTGCTCGAACCGATTCCTCTCGGTATCGCATTGGGACTGCTCGTCGGCAAACCGGTTGGTGTAATGGCATTTACGGCGCTCGCGATTTTCACCGGCCTCGCACAGATGCCGCAAAACGTCCGCTGGCTGCACTTTCTCGGCGTCGCGTTTCTATGTGGAATCGGCTTCACGATGAGCCTGTTTATAGCCGGCCTGGCGTTCGCCGAAGGCGGTGCGGGCTACGCAAGAATTGATCGATTGGGTTTGCTGGTGGGATCCTTTTCTTGCGCTATCATAGGCTATGTCATACTGCGGTTCGCCGCTGCGAGGTCCAAGTAATGCGCATTCTTATCGTTGGTCTTTTATTCGTCGGGTTTCCGACGCTGGCCGTTGAACCCCTTGCTTCCAGCGAATTGATCGAACAGTGTTCCAGCATCGGAGATGCCGGTCGGCAGGCCTGCAAGGCCTGGGTGCGTGGTTTCATCGCCGGCGCCTTCGCGTCTCGAACTGCAAGATATGTCGACCCCAAAAAGCCGGAAACGTTTAGCGAACGCGCCAAGCGTACACGTTCCAGTCGCCGCCGCACCGTTTACGGAAGCAATTTTGAGGCCGGTTACTGCCTGTCCCGCGAGACAACGCTCGATGAGATCGTTGGAAAACTCAACGCGCATGCAGAAGCACTGGAGAAGGTGCCCGAGCATGCCAATCAGCTGGTGCTGGGGCTGCTACGCAAACACTATCCCTGCCCTTAGGCCTTCTCACAATACGCAGCTCCCCAGATTCTGAGTCGGTCCCAAAGGCCTAGAACGCGGTGAGTTTACTGCTCTTGATAGTCGGCCTGGCCCTGCTGACTGCTGGCGGTGAAGCATTGATTCGAGGCTCATTGGGCGCCGCTAATCGTCTCGGCGTATCGCCATTACTAAGTGGTATTGTCATTGTTGGCTTCGGCACTTCCATGCCTGAGTTGGTGGTCTCTGTCGTTGCAGCATTGGAAGACCAACCCGATATTGCTATTGGAAACGTCGTGGGCAGCAACATCAGCAATACGCTGTTGATTCTGGGAATATGCGCCCTGATCACACCAATGGCGATTAAACCTCTAGCCCTGCGCCGGGACGCTGTCACGGTTGTAGCGGCAAGCCTGCTGTTTCTGGTTCTGGTGGGTGGAAGCGCACTGGGGCGTGCGGATGGCGCGATTTTCCTCACGGCGCTGGTGGCTTTCCTGGTGTGGGCCTACTGGAGTGAACGTTTCTACGCTTTGCCATCTGCGGAATTGCACAAAGCCAAAGCCGAAGCGCTAACTGCTCTGCCAACGTCAGCAGTCCTGACGGTCACACTTGTCAGCACCGGTTTACTTTTACTAATTTTCGGGTCACGGGTGCTACTCAAGGGAGCCGTCGGTATTGCAGCGCATTTGGGAGTTTCCGAGGCCGTTATTGGCTTGACGGTCGTGGCAGTGGGAACATCCCTCCCGGAACTTTCAATTTCGGTGATCGCGGCGCTGCGCCGGCATGCGGATGTAGCCATCGGCAACATACTTGGCAGCAACATCTTTAATTTGCTGGGAATCCTCGGCGTATCCGCTCTGCTTCAACCGCTTCCCGTTCACGCGAGAATCCTGCAATTCGACCAGTGGGTCATGCTCAGTACGTCTGTACTGCTGTTGCTTTTCCTGTATACGGGAACTCGTCTAACCCGGTTGGAAGGCGCGATACTTTTGCTTGGCTACGGAGTTTATGTCGGCCTGAGTTTTACGACGATTGGTGGGTAACGCCGGCAGGACGACGCAGGCAGCCAATATCCACAGTCTGCTAACATTCGCATTGCCAAAACCAACAATCTATAGAGGTCAATCAATGTCCACTCAGTTTCCTAAGGCAACCCTCGTAGTTCTGCTGTTCGCAGTGTCCTCTTTTTCTTCCATTACCAACGCTGACCACCATAACCAGCAAAAGGCTGTTCTTGTAACCGGGGCAACCAGCGGAATTGGATTGCGCATCGCCGAGGAATTAGCGACCAATGGCTACTTCGTATATGCCGGTGCACGAAAACAGGGACCTTAAGAAGTTCATGGAGTGGCCGGCCGACCGCAGCATTTACAAGAAACCCGACGAAGTAGCCGAGGCTGCCCTGCATGCGCTGTTCGACAAAGTACCATTACGTCGCTATTTGGTGGTACCGAATGAGGGCGCAGCTAACTGGACAATTGGAACGGCAATAAGAGAAGTCGTCGAACTCAATGAGTGGCAGGAGTTTTCCTACACGCGCGACGAATTGATCGCGATGCTCGATGCCGCAATGTCCGGGGAAGAGGAGTAAATAAACCCCGGTACGACCCCTTACCGGGACGCCGCAGCTAATACTGCGTTAAAGGTGGCGCTCGGACGCATCACGGCCTCGGTCCGCTCCACATCGGGCATGAAGTAGCCACCGATGTCTACACTCTTGCCCTGAACCGAGTTCAGCTCGTCGACGATCTTTTCTTCGTTATCCATCAACGTCTTGGCCAGCGGCGCGAAATACGCCTGCAGCTCGGCATCGGCCGTCTGCTCCGCAAGTTCCTGCGCCCAGTACAGCGCGAGATAGTAGTGGCTGCCACGATTGTCGAGCTCGCCGGTGCGACGCGACGGCGACTTGCCGTTATCGAGTAGCTTGCCGGTGGCCGCATCGAGCGTCGTGGCCAGTATTTTCGCCTTGTCGGCTGTCATTCTTATGCGCAAGATCCTCGAGGGAGACCGCCAGAGCGAGGAATTCGCCGAGCGAATCCCAGCGCAGGTGGTTCTCCTCAGTCAGCTGTTTCACATGCTTGGGCGCAGAGCCGCCAGCGCCGGTTTCAAACAGGCCGCCGCCGGCCATGAGTGGCACTATCGAGAGCATCTTGGCGCTGGTGCCGAGTTCCATGATCGGAAAAAGGTCGGTGAGGTAGTCTCTCAGGATATTGCCGGTCGCGGAGATAGTGTCCTTGCCGCGAATGACGCGCTCCAGCGTGTAGCGCATGGCACGAGTCTGCGACATGATCTGGATATCGAGTCCGTCGGTGTCGTGATCCTTGAGGTAAGTCCGGACTTTCTTGATCAACTCGGCCTCGTGCGGCCGATACTCGTCGAGCCAGAACACGACGGGCATACCAGACAAACGTGCGCGGGTAACGGCAAGCTTTACCCAGTCTCTAATCGGCGCATCCTTGACCTGGCACATGCGCCAGATATCGCCCTCTTCGACGTTGTGCTCGATCAGCACCTTGCCCTGGTCATCGACGATTCTGGCGACGCCGTCCTCGGGAATCTCGAAGGTCTTATCGTGTGAGCCATACTCCTCAGCCTTCTTGGCCATCAGACCGACGTTGGGTACCGTACCCATGGTCGCAGGGTCGAACGCACCGTGGGTCTTGCAGAAATTGATCATCTCCTGATAGATGCGTGCGAAGGTGCTCTCGGGTATCACCGCCTTGGTGTCTTTGGGACGGCCGTCGGCGCCCCACATTTTACCGCCGTTGCGAATCATCGCCGGCATGGACGCGTCGACAATGACGTCACTGGGGACATGAAAATTGGAGATGCCCTTGGCCGAATCAACCATCGCCACCTCGGGGCGGTGTGCATGACAAGCGTGAAGGTCATTGACGATCTCTTCCAGCTGCGTACCGGGCAGTGTCGAAATTTTTTCATAAATGCTGGCCAGGCCATTGTTGACGTTGACGCCGAGTTCGTCGAAGAGCTTGCCGTGCTTGGCGAAAGCGTCCTTGTAAAAGACCTTGACCGCATGACCGAAGACGATCGGGTGCGAGACTTTCATCATGGTCGCCTTGACGTGCAGTGAAAACATCACGCCGGTATCGTAAGCATCCTCCATCTGCTCTTCATAGAAGTCGCACAACGCCTTCTTGCTCATGAACATGCTGTCGATAACTTCGTCCTGTTCCAGCGCGAGGTTCTCTTTGAGCACGATCGTTTTGCCGCTCTTGGTCACCAGATCCATGGAGACGCTGCAGGCCTTGTCTACGGTCATGGTTTTCTCGCTCGAGTAGAAGTCGCCGCCGTGCATGTGCGAGACGTGTGTGCGCGACGCCTGGCTCCATTCTTCCATTGAATGCGGGTGCTTCTGGGCAAAGCGCTTGACCGCGGCTGGTGCGCGCCGGTCCGAATTACCCTCGCGCAGGACCGGGTTTACTGCGCTGCCGAGCGTCTTGCCGTAGCGCTGCCTCAGAGCCCGTTCTTCATCGGTCTTCGGATCGTCCGGGAAGTCTGGAATCCCGTAGCCCTTCGACTGCAGCTCGGCAACAGTGGCCTTGAGCTGCGGCACCGAGGCGCTGATGTTAGGCAGTTTTATGATGTTGGTGTCCGGGAACTGAGTCAGGCGGCCGAGTTCGGCGAGGTTGTCAGGAACCTTTTGCTCGTCGCTGAGGTAATCAGAGAACTCGGCGAGGACGCGCGCGGCCAGGGAGATGTCACTCGTGGCGATCTCGATCCCGGCCGGCGCGGTGATCGTGCGAATGACCGGCAACAGCGAGTAGGTCGCGAGCCGGGGTGCTTCATCGGTGAGTGTGTAAATGATCGTCGGTTTCTTCGTGTTCATTCGTTATTTCCCGTTATGTTCTTCCGAAGCCTGCTCGGGTGCCGCGGTGCGAAACAGATCGCCTGCACATGGTGCGTCTATGGTGGGGACGGCGCTGCATCGTTGTTCGAGGTATTCCTACTGGTCCGGGCCTCGAACGAGGGCGTATTGTATTACGAAATCGGTGCACAAATTGGCCGCTAAGCTCTCATAGCTGACCAGGACAGTGCGACTGCCGTTCGATCAATCGAATCGCCGACACGCCATTTTAAGCCATTGAGGTGTCCGACACCCCTTGGCCTCAAACAATGATCCGACTGCCCGTAAGCCCGAGCAACACTTTACTCGGCGTCAACTGTGGCAGCAGCAGCTTCTGCGTGGCTAACGCGGCACGGCCAACCACATCCGCCGAGTACCGGAGCGGATCTTTCGGCGACGCAAGACGCGCCATGGTGGCTTGGTAGACAGCTTCCTTGGCCGCCGCCAGCAGAGGGCTGGCAACGGCGCTTTCGCCGGCAACCAGCCAGGTCGTTATGTCGCCGAAGGAGATCAGCATTGGCATAGGCGCCGCCCGGAATGGTCGCGGTCGTCGATCGCCGAGCATGCGTGCGATATTGTCCCCCGCAACCTCGCCCATATCCATCGCGTAGTAGGCCTGCTTGCGGACCGGCTCGGGTAAGGCTGCACAATCTCCCGCAATGAAAATATTGTCCGCATAGCGGCTCCTGAGTGTGTCATCCACGGGCAACCACTCGTCGCGCGCGTCGTTGAGTCCGGTATCGCGCAGAAAATCGGGCAACGTCATACCGGCAGACCAGATACACAGATCCGCGGTCAATTTCTTACCACTCGCAAGTGTCACACTCCGCGCGTCCACATGCGTGACGGCGGCATCCGTGTGCAGCGTCACCGGATAAGGCGCAAAGCGCAGCACGGCATCGCTGGCCAGGCCTTTAGTTTGCTGTTCCAGGATGCGCGACTCAAGCTCAACGACATGAATATTGAACTCGTCGCCTTGCGCGCGTCGGCGCAAGATTTCTCCCAGCGCTTCGACTCCCGAAACGCCGCCACCGACGATCACGACCGACGCTCGGCGCTTTCGTGCGGCGAGCTTGTCGAGCCGGCTCGCGATACGCACGGCGTCATCAACCAGGCGCAGCCCCAGAGTGTGTTTGTCCGCACCTTCGATACCGAACATCGTCCTCTCGCTGCCGGCAGCGATCAGGCAGGCATCATAGGGCAGCACCAGCCCACCGTCGGTAAACACCGTGTTGCTGTCACGGTCGATGCGCGTGACAAGATCGTGTACGAAGCTGTGCCCGTAACGGTTGACGCACTCCGCGCGCGGCAGCGTCACGCCCGCACGATCCTTCACGCCCGACAATAATTCGTGGATGTTGGGCGTCCATTCGAACTCGGCACGCGCATCGACCACAGTCACGTCGTGATCAGAGGACAGGCGGGACGCCGCAACAAGACCGGCGAAGTTGCCGCCGATTATGACGACGCGTGATCTTGATGAAGACATGGCGGGCTGGGCTCGAGACGGTAGTTTTGTGAACAAGGCGCGCGAGTATAGCTGGAAAAACCGTCCGCCCCCCTGTTGCCCCTCATAATCTCTCGCACCGCGTGGTCGCGGCGAGCATAGCTCGCCGCTTCACGGTCCGGAAGAGCGGAAGAGATGTGCTCTCTTGACCTTGCCCCGACCTTCTATCAACCTCGGCACCAGTGACAGGCCCGTGCCTGTCGCATTTTCCTGGAGCCTCTTGTGATGTTGACGATAGCAAAACAATTTCCTGTCTGGTTGGGGTGCTGGTCCCTGGCAGCCGCATCGCTGACAGCGAGCGTTCCAGCCGCTGCAGAAACCTATCCCGGGATGCCGGCGGGATCCGGTAGCTATCAGGAATTTGTCGGGGTATACGATGAGTTTCTGCGGTGGCTGGACTCCGAGAAGTTAAGCAGCAACAGGTCTGTCGTTGCCGGGCAGACCGTTGTGATCCATCCTGACTTCAGCATCGCGGCCGTCGCTGAACGTCGCGCTGCAATAGAGGACTATCACATACAACTGCAGGACCTTGCCGTGCATGATTGGCCGCGCGCCCAGCAGGCGGAATTCCTGGCCGTGCGTGCGCGCATTGACCAGGAGTTTTTTCGGCTGCATGTCATCCGGCCGTGGGCTCGTGATCCCGGTTTTTATGTCGATCGCATGCTGCGCCTTACGTTCGCCAAGCTGCCGCTGCAGGGCGACGAACTCCTCGAACTTAAGCGCCAGTTGGGCGCCATACCATCACTGGTATCGCAGGCGCAGGAAAATCTCAACGATGTTGCCGCCGACTATGCCGATCTCGCCATTTTCAACCTGACTAATTCCGACGGCGTCGGCCATGGTTATCCCTATCGCGCCATTCCGCCGGCCGGTGTCATTGGTTGGTATGAAGACCTGCTGAGTCGTGCGCTGGAGCAACAGCCCGAGCTTCGTGAGGATATCGTTGGTGCCAAAAGAGCCATCGAGAGTTTCAGTGCCTGGTTGCAAAACAATCGAAGGGAGATGAGCGGCAACGCCGGTGTGGGCCGGCATAATTTTGACTGGTACCTGAAACACGTGAAGCTAATGCCTTACACGGCAGACGAGATCGTCGTGCTGGGTGAGCGGGAACTGAGTCGTCTCTGGTCCGTGTATGCGCTCGAACGACATCGCAATCGGGATCTGCCAGAAATTAAGCTGCCAACCTCCGCGAAAGAATATCAGCAGCGCATCGACGACACTGACAGGCGAATTCGCAACTTTCTGGTGGAAGAGGAAATTATCACGATTCCCGATTACATTAGTGAACTGGACACCAACGTACCCTGGATAGTGCGTGAGAAAGGGCCCAATTTCTGGGAACAGATTCAGTACCGTAATCCGACCCCCGATCACCTGCACGCCGTTATCCCGGGACATCGTTTTGATGCCGTCGTTGAACGCAATAACACGCATCCCATTCGTGGCCGTATCACCGATGACGCACGCACCGAAGGCTGGGCCGTCTACCTCGAGGAGGGCATGATGCACGCCGGCCTTGTCGACGACAGCCCGCGTGTACGAGAGCTAATTTATCTGTTCGGAATATTCCGCGCGGCCCGTATGCCGGTTGATGTGTGGCTACAACTGAACATGATGACGGTTAGTGAGGCGGTTGATTACTGGATGGAGCATGTGCCCTACCTCGATGTCGATGTTGCACGCGTCGATGCGGAAATATATCTGCGTCGCCCACCCGGCTATGGGCTCGGGTACATGACCGGCATGGTGCAGATGCAGAGGCTGCTGGCGGATCGTAAACGACAGTTGCGAGACGACTTCAGTCTACGTGAGTTCCACGACACGCTAATGAAGTCGGGGCGACTGCCGATGTCATTGCTGCGCTGGGAGATGACTGGCCTGGACGACGAAATCGCGACGCTATGGAGTCGCGAGCCGCTGCCACAACAGCGCCACTGATTCAGGGTTACGGGGGCCTGGCCGCGCTTAGCTGCTACTGCGGATTCTCAGGAACTTGATTTGCTGCGAGATAATCGGCGAGTATCACTTCGTACCGGATAAAAACAACACGGCTTAGGCTTCCGGCAATCGCCCAGACAAAAAAAGGGGCAACGTGAAAATTTCCGCGATCCGGGTTTATCAAGTGGACTTGCCCTTGGTTGAGGGACGCTATTCGTGGTCTGAGGGCAAGTTTGTCGAGGTTTTCGATAGCACCGTCGTCGAGCTGGTCACCGACGACGGCCTTTCCGGTTATGGTGAGGTTTGTCCATTAGGGCCGTTTTATTTGCCTGCCTTCGGGCCCGGCGCACGAGTTGGGATCGGGGAGCTTTCATCGACGCTCTTAGGCCAGGATCCCACTGCTATCGGGCCGGTCAACCAGCTGATGGACCGGGCGTTGTTGGGTCACCCTTACGTCAAGTCTGCTATCGACATGGCGTGCTGGGACATCCTCGGCAAAGTGACAGGGAAATCAGTCTGCGGCCTGATGGGCGGCAAGTTTGGCGAAAGCGTCGCACTGTATCGAGCAATCAGTCAACGGCCCACGGATGAAATGGCCGAAAACGTCGCGGCTCACCGTGCGGACGGTTACACCAAGTTTCAACTGAAGGTTGGCGGTCGTCCGAAAGACGATATTGACCGCATCCACGCCGTCGGGGACATATTGACGGATGGGGAGGTGCTCGTTGCGGATGCGAATACGGGCTGGCGTGTGGACGATGCCATCAGAGTCGTAAATGCTGTTCGTGATCGAGATGTCTACATCGAACAGCCGTGCCGATCTTACGAGCATTGCCTGACGGTCAGGAAACGAACGTCGTTGCCGTTCATACTGGATGAAAATATCACGGGTATCGATGCATTACTTCGCGGCCATAGCGATGGCGCAATGGATGTCATCAATTTGAAGATATCCAAGGTCGGGGGCCTGACAAAAGCGCGCCAGATCCGGGACCTCTGCGTGTCGCTGAATATACCCATGACTATTGAGGACAGCTGGGGCGGCGACATCATCACTGCGGCAATTGCGCATCTGGCCCATTCGACACCAGAGTCTTTGCGATTTTCGGCGACTGATTTCAATAGCTATGTAACCGTTCGAAATGCGACGGGAGCACCGACTCGGATAGCAGGTCATATGGTTGCGTCAGACGACCCGGGCCTAGGCATAACCCCGGATATGAGTGTGCTGGGCAAGGCGGTGGCAGATTACAGCGGTTGAAAAATAATGATCCGCAGCGACGCTGTATTTACCGGTTGTATTCCGGCGCTGATGACCCCTTGCACAGCGAGGGGTGAGCCGGACTTTGATGCACTTGCCACGAAGGGCAAAGAACTCATCGACCTGGGCATGCGTGCCGTCGTCTATTGCGGATCGATGGGTGACTGGCCATTGCTCACTGACGAACAGCGTATGACGGGTGTAGAGTCATTGATCGACGCCGACGTGCCAACCATAGTGGGAACCGGAGCGCAAAACACTTCACGCGCAGTCATGCTCGCGCAACATGCGAGGGACAATAATGCGGCAGGATTGATGCTCATTCCGCGCGTGCTTTCTCGAGGCACGTCCAGATCGGCGCAACGCGCACATTTTGATGCTCTTCTGGAGGCGGCGGGCGAATTGCCGGCTGTTATCTACAACAGTCCCTACTATGGGTTTGAAACCAAGGCCGACCTGTTCTTTGAGCTGCGGAACGAACACAGAAATCTTGTGGGTTTCAAGGAGTTCGGCGGCGCGGCGTCACTGAGCTATGCTGCGGAGAACATAACCAGCGACGATTCCACGCTGACACTCCTGGTCGGCGTCGACACGCAGGTCGTTCATGGTATCGCTCATTGCGGTGCCAAAGGTGTCATCACCGGTGTTGGCAACGCGCTGCCCAAAGAAATTCTGCGGCTTGTGGAATTGAGTCTTCATGCTGCCGCTGGCGATGCGGCCGCATTGACTCTCGCCAATGAGCTCGATCAGGCACTTGCTGTGCTTTCCGGTTTTGATGCGGGCCCGGACCTCGTTCTTTACTACAAGCATTTGATGGTGCTGACCGGCAATCCAGAGTACGTACATCACATAAATAACAGTGACTCGCTTAGTCCTTCCCAGCAAGCCGTCGTCGAGGCCGAGTGGCGACGCTTTCAAAGCTGGTGGGGCAGCTGGCCGGGTGCCCGATCTTCGGGTTACGGTGATTGATTCAGGGTTGGGCGCCGAAGTGAGCGCCGGTTTCTTGCGCCGCCAGTTTTTCGGACTTCGTTTTGTTCGGCGCCGCTGCGTGTAACAAGTTGTATCCCTTAAGGTTAACCACCTTAAATCGTCTCGTTAATGCCTTATAGTCGGGCGTGTTATGAGTGAATTGAAAAAGTTCGAGTCCGGCACCCCCACCATCGCACGCGAAACAGATGGCAACCCGGAAGGCAAACGCCTCAACGGGACGCTGCTCGATTGGTTTCAGAGTGAGCCGAGGAGTTGCGTCGCTAAACCGCGGCGTCAGTTGCTGGCTTACAGGGGCTGAGCGGAATGTCGACGCATGAAATAAACGTGATACCTTTTTTGCTATTTTCTGGATTACTGCTGATGACTTTTCCCGGCCCGCCACTCGACGCCTCCGGCTCTGATACCAAAGGAGAACTCATGCTCACCGACTTCACCTCGAGCAGTGCCGACCTTGGCTGGTATGTGGTGAACGATAATGTGATGGGCGGACGGAGCGAGGGCGATTTCGAACAGGAACAAGGGGCGCTGATCTTCACTGGCCGCACGAACACGAAGGGTGGTGGTTTCAGTTCGATCCGTACGAAGCCGATGCGGCTGGATTTGTCGAATCACGCTGGAATCCAATTATATGTAAGGGGCGATGGCCGTCGCTACACGTGGCGACTGACAACCACCGCGCGCTGGCGTGGCAGGCAGGTCAGTTACTGGGCTGATTTCGACACTCGCAACGGCACATGGAGCATGGTCAACATTCCCTTCTCCAGCTTCATTCCACAGTACCGGGGGTATCAGCTGGACGGACCCGCGCTCGACCCCGGTCAGATCACGGGCATGGGTCTGATGATCTACGACAAACAGGACGGGCCTTTTGAATTGTCGCTGGCCAGTGTGCACGCCTATTCGGCGGAGGCACTCATTACGCGGCTGGACAATGGTAGCTAGGGGCGAAATCGATTTGCGCAGCGAATGCAAAACAACGCGAACAAGCGGGAGAAGCCAGCATGGCTGAGCGCAGTAACACACAGATAACAATCGCAGTCACCATCGCAGTCGTAATAGGCGCCTTCATGTCATGGGCGGGCAGCGACGGCGGCGACCGTGTCGGCGCCATACCGGTATTTGCGCTGTGCGGTTTGCTGGCCTTCGCCGTCAACTGGCTGGTCTTCATCCCTTCGGCGCTGGCCCAGACGGAGCGCTATTACGACCTGACCGGTGGCATCACCTACATCACAGTGACGGCGGTCGCGGTGCTCCTGTCTGGCGAACTCGATGTACGCGCCTCGCTGGTGGCCGCGATGGTCATGATCTGGTCCCTGCGACTGGCGACGTTCCTGTTCCTGCGCATCTCGCGCGACGGCAAAGACAGCCGCTTCGACAACATCAAGAACCGGCCGCTGCGATTTCTAATGGCGTGGACCATACAGGGCCTTTGGGTGCTGCTGACCGCAGCGGCCGCGCTCGCGGTTATCACCGGCGGTGTACGCGAGCCGCTTGGGGCTGTCGGGATTGCCGGTATTAGTATCTGGTCGATCGGCATACTCATCGAGATCATCGCTGACCGTCAGAAGTCGAAATTCAAGGACGACCCAGGCAACGAGGGGAAGTTCATCAACGTCGGCCTGTGGGCCTGGTCGCGCCACCCGAATTATTTCGGCGAGATCGTGCTGTGGACGGGCATGGCGATCGTGGCCATGCCGGTGCTGCAGGGCTGGCAGTGGGCCACGCTGATTTCGCCACTGTTTGTGACGTTTCTGCTGACCAGGGTCAGTGGCATCCCGCTGCTGGAAGAAAAGGCCGACCAGCGTTGGGGCGGCCAGGACGACTACGAGGCATACAAGCGCGGGACGCCGGTGCTGATCCCGAAGCCGCCGGCCATGCAGGCGTAGCGGTTCCCGTACCCACGTCTCTCGCCAGCAGTCCCGTCGATTTGTAATGATCGCCGGTGCCGATTAATTAAGAAGGCAGATTGCTCATGTAAGATTCATTGGTATGCCAACCAATGTCACACCCGAGTATAAGAAGGCCGAGGAGGCTTACCGCAAGGCGCGCGACCCCAGGGAACGCCTGGCCTGCCTGAAGGAGTTGTTACGCACGATTCCCAAGCACAAGGGCACGGAGCACCTGCAAGCCGATATCAAGACGCGTATCAAGCAGCTGACCGAGGAGCTCGCGGGGCCCAAGAAGGGCGGCCGCCGCAGTGGTCCGTCCCATGTCGTGCGCCCCGAAGGTGCCGCACAGCTTTGCCTCGTGGGACCACCCAATGCAGGCAAATCCAGTTTGCACGCACTCCTGACCGGATCACACAGTGACATTGGACCGTACCCGTACACCACGCATCTGCCAGTGCCGGGGATGCTCCCTTATGAAGACATCCACTTTCAGCTGGTGGATCTGCCGCCGGTGTCGGGTGACTTCATGGAGCCGTGGCTGATCAATGCTCTGCAACCTGCCGATGGCGTGTTGCTCGTGATCGACGTCAGCGACCCCGAATGCCTGGAGCAGGTCCCGACGATCCTCGAACGCCTGGCGGACAAGAAGGTCTTCCTTAGCACCGACATGGCCGGGCCTGGAATCAGCGGAACCGCAGGAGCCGAATGAGACGGACGATCCGTTTCGTCTCGACTTGCCCACCGTGTTGATCGCCAACAAGAGTGACCTCGATCCCGACCCTGAGGAAGTCGAAGATCCTCGAGGAGTTGCTCGGATTGCGTTTTCCCGCTCTGACAATGTCGGCGAAAACCGGAGACTGGCCTGGATGCAGCTCGGGTCTTTTCTTTTTCGCGCACTTGAAATCGTCCGTGTCTACACGAAGACGCCGGGCAAACCGGCAGATACTGACAAGCCTTTCACGGTGCGTCGTGGCGGCACGGTACTCGATGTCGCGCGCCTGGTGCACAAAGACCTTGCCCGAGGTTTGAAGTTTGCACGCATGTGGGGTGTCGAAGTATTCGACGGTCAGCAAGTTGGGCCCGACCATCTCGTCTCTGATGGCGACCTCATTGAGCTGCATTTGTAAGGACGGTTGGGCTTGCTCCCAGTCCTATCGCGGCAGGCTATGCGCAGCGCTGGTGCGCGGCCTGTTCTGAGCTCGGTTCGCCCCAATTTCTTTCCCTGTATCCAGGCTAACTAATTGATATTTGGTTATTTATAGTTGTTGACGCCGGCGCGCGCCGGCGTATTATTCTGCTGCCCGGGGATTCCGGGTGACAGGCCTTAGGAGGGCCATGAAACATATGAAAAAGATGCTTTCGCTGATCGCTTTGACAGCCGTCAGCATGCCAGCAATGGCGACCGAGAATAATGCTTTTTATGGCAGTCTGGGTGGTGGTACGTATCAACTTAAATCCCAAGGGTTTGATGACACCGCAGCAACCGCCTCGATTCTCGGCGGATACAACTTCAACGAACATGTCGCTGTAGAAGCGGCATACTCGAGGTTGTCCAAAGTGACCGACTTTGTCCGGCTCTTCGAGTCTGAAGAGGGTATGGACGTGAGAGTCAGTGGCAGCGCCTGGGATCTCTCGACGAAGCTGTCGCTTCCGCTTGGTGACCGGTTTATACCATACAGCCGCCTTGGCTGGAGCTACGTCGACCTTAGCGCACGTGCAACCGCTCTCGGCAGCGCTGTTCGAGTCAACGACTATGACGATGCCTTTTCGTGGGCTTTAGGTACGGGCATCAAACTGAACAAGCGTGTCACTGTAAATGGTGAGTACGCGAGAGTCATGGTAGATAACGGCGACCTTGATCGCATGTCATTGAACCTGAGCTATCGGTTTGGTGCGCACTAAAACGCATATGAAGTCTTGAAAGACTTCATAAGCACAACCGGCACGCGGCCTTTTGGCCGCGTGCCTTTTTTTTGAAATCGTCACGTCAACGTTAACTGTTCGCTGCGACTTGTCGAACCGGCAGCGTTTTTTGTCTGGAGATTAATCAGACGCCGCAAGATTATCGGCCGTCGAGTACCTCGAAAGTCAGGCCGGCGTCGCGGCGCAGCCGCTCGATAAGGCGGTCGCCGAAGATCGTTGCGGGGGTCCAGAAACCGCCCGGCGTGTTCTCTTTCCCGATGTCACGGGCGAGACACAGGCCGGCCTGGCTGAGCATCTTTGCAGTCGAGCCATAACCGGGGTCGCGGTCGCCGGTCACCCTGACCCTCAGCTCCTTCCCGTCTGCGGTCTTACCGACAAAACGCAGGTCGAAAGAGCCTTTCTCCTGCGCCTCGGGGCTCGGACCTTCGCCCGGGGCAGGCACGAACTTCTCCAGCACCCAGCGGGTGGGTGCGATGCAGGCGCCGAGCATGAATGCAACGATTGCGGTTGCGACGCTCGTGGCCTTTACGTAGCCGCCGATACCGCGGCCGGTCAGTACCGCTTCGTCATAACGGAAACTGTTGCCGTAGGCGTACGCTGCGAGAGCGTTGGAACGGTGCACGACCCGTGTGTTGATACCGGCCATCACGAACGGCGCGACCCAGGCGTCGAAGTCCTCGTCGCTCTCGGCAAAGACCACGTTTGGCTGTCGCGTATTCGCGGGATGATCCGGCGGGCACAGGTAATACGGATTGGCCATCTCCCGACGCAATTCAGGATCGCCCGCGAGCTCTCTGGCGACGTTCATCATGCTGGCGACCGTGCCGCCCGAGAGCGCGCCACGCATCACCCGCACCCGCATTTTCACGCGCTCACAGGGGGATCCGAAACGCTCGAGCGCCTTGTGCTGAAGGAAATGGACACCGAGATCCGAGGGGATGGAATCGAAACCGCAGCAATGCACGATACGCGCCCCGGTGGCGGCCGCTGTCTTCTCGTAGCGCTCGATCATGCGGCGTATCCACTGCACCTCGCCGGTGAGGTCGCAATAGTCAGTGCCGCTTTCGGCACAGACCTTCACCAATGACTCACCATACAGCGCGTACGGTCCCACGGTGGAAATCACGACCCGCGCCTTGCTGGCCAACTCGCGTAAAGCCGCCTCGTCCGCCGCATCGGCGACGATCAATGGCACATCCTGGTGGGCAGCCGCGAGCGTCGCCCGCAGGTCGTCGAGTTTTTCAGGCGAGCGGCCTGCCATTGCCCAGTCGAGTTCACCGGCGCCGAACTGCTCCGCCAGGTAACGACACAGGATCTGACCGACGAAACTGGTGGCACCGAAGACTACGATCTCGTGTTTCATATCAGGGCTCGAACGCTTAAGAGGCTACATCATGCGGGCTGTCGATGGATCCAGCGCAATTGCAGGCTGACGCCGACCAGAAAAAGGGTCAACAGGCCCAGGTAACACATTTTCAAAATCGGATCTTCGATTGACGTCAGAACAGGATTGCCAACCGGTAAGCGCAGCAAGCCATCAGTTACCGCGGGAATGCAATGGAAGAGCAACGTCGCCGAATAACTGATCGCCTGCACGTAACGAGAGAGTTTTCCGAAGAGTTTCGTTGTTGCAGCTACCGTCCCTACAGCCAATGCCAACAATGTCATCACCGCCAGGGCATGACCTGGGCCAAACTCCCCGCGCTGAAAAATGGCCAGCGCGGTACCCGCGGTAATCAAGGTCGTCACCAGATAGATCTGCCCCGACCGCGTCTGCAGAGATATTTCCTTGAACCTGGTGAGCGTAAAGCCCCCACTAATAAGGGCGATGATGCCCATGGCAGTGTGAAACCAACCTAGTGGGATTATCTCAGGCATGCACAGTTCTCAGATCGATTGTTGGAGCGATGCTACCACGAGGTCGACAGTGAATTTTCAGTCGCGTAGTGCCAAGCGTTATCGCTTCTTCTTCTTGCGTGGCTTTGGCGGCGGGAGTTCCTGCTCGGTTTGCTGGATAAGACCGGTGAGCCATTCGGTGTCGTCGATTTCTTCTTCAACGAGAAAGAAGTTCTTCGACCCTTCGTAGGCAGGCGCCTCTGTGACGTTGCCAATGTAGGCCCTGCCCGCGTCGGTCGGTTTGACGAACAGCTGGTTGTCGCAGATCAAGGCGACGACCTTGCCTTTTGAGTACAGCGTGGTGCCGCCGAACATGTGCCGGTAAGACACATCGCATGTGTCATCAATCTGGTCACAAACGTAGTCGATGAAATCAGGGTCGTTCGCCATGCACAGCCTCCTGCGCCCCATTCTACGTGATTGGAACAGGGTCGAACCGCAATTTCTGAACCGGGCGGATAAATCTTGGTCGACCCCAACACATTCGAAACGCGTAATGCGTGAATTTGCCTACCTTCGCTAGTATTTGCGTCGCAAGGATCAATGCTGTCACTTCACCGTAATTTCAATCGACAAACGATGGTCGAGCTGCTGCGGCTTGCCCTGCCCATGGTGGTATCACAGGGCACCTTCGCAGTGATGATTTTTACCGACCGCTACTTCATGTCGCAAATCGATCCCGCTCACATGGCGGCGGCGCTGGGTGGCGGTGTGGCGTCGTTCTTCTCGTTTTGTTTCTTCATTGGACTGTTCTCATACGCCAACGCGCTGGCCGCACAGTACCTTGGCGCGGGCGAGCCGGAGAAATGCCCGAAGGTCGTCACCCAGGGCATGATCATGACGGTGATGAGCGCGCCGTTTCTGACGCTGATTACGTTTCTTGTCGCCGGCATTTTCGAGGGCATGGGGCACGAGCCGGAGCAGGTCGATCTGGAGCGTACGTACTACCTGATCCTGATGTCCGGTGTGCTTGTGACACTGGCCAAGACCTGCATCTCGTCATACTTTGCCGGCATCGGCCGGACCCACGTGGTCATGATCTGCGACCTATTCGGCCTGATCATCAACGTACCGCTCTGCTATGTGATGGTGTTCGGAAAACTGGGTTTTCCGGCACTGGGGATCGTCGGTGCCGGCGTCTCCACCGTCGTCGCCACGGTCCTTGCCTTCGTGCTTTTTGTCGCGTTCTACTTTCGTAAGGAACACCGTGATACGTTCGGCGTGCAGCGCTCGTTTTCGCTCGACCTGAAGATCCTGCGACGCTTCTGGCGGCTCGGTTTTCCATCCGGACTGGAACTGTTCCTGAACGTGGCAGCATTCAACCTGTTTTTGCTCATGTTCCAGTCCTATGGCGTTGCCGAGGGCGCCGCGGCCGCCATCGTATTCAACTGGGACATTCTTTCCTTCGTTCCGATGATCGGTCTGAACGTCGGTGTCATCAGCCTGATCGGCCGGTTCGTTGGCGCGCGAGACATGGCGCGTGTCAACGAAGTCATGACCGCCGCATTCGCCGTTGCTCTGGCTTATGCCGTGGTGCTCGCGATCGTCTACAGCACGTTTCGATATCCGCTCGTCGAGGTGTTTGCGCCGCCGAGCGGTGATTTTACTGCCATTCGGGAACTGTCGGCGTTCATGATGATAGGCCTGTCCAGCTACGTGATGGCCGATGCGGTGATACTCGTGTCCGGCGGTATCCTGCGCGGCGCAGGGGACACGCGCTGGTTGATGGTCGCCTCGGTGTCGCTGCACTGGGCGATGCTCGTCGCTCAGTTTTTCATCATTCGGGTGTTCGAGCTCAGCCCCAAGGTGTCGTGGATGGCGTTTGTCGCACTGGTTCTCGCCATCGCCCTGGTTTATGCACTGCGCCTGAAAAGTGGACGCTGGCGTGACCCGGAAGTGCTGGAAAGGGTAATGACCGAATAAGACTTCGTCGCCGCCGGCAGCGGTTGGAAAGGACACCTGAGCTACTCGACTAT
This sequence comes from uncultured Gammaproteobacteria bacterium, assembly GCA_963711285.1. Taxonomy (GTDB): domain Bacteria; phylum Pseudomonadota; class Gammaproteobacteria; order Steroidobacterales; family Woeseiaceae; genus UBA1847. The sequence continues at coordinate 1,070,719 of CAVQDJ010000013.1, forward strand.
TCCAGCGAGGCCCTCTCGCAAATTCCGGTGGAGATCCAGGTTGCGAACCCAACGGCCGTACGCCGGGCTATTCGATTAGGTACCCAGCTGAAACGCAATATAACGCCAGGGAGAAAATCAAATTTTCCAGCGACGGTCGCAAGTTGAACAGCGGCCTGATTATTGCTCGCAACGGATGACAACGGCGATCTTACGTTGGCGACCGCCTATAAGGAGAGACAACAATCGCCGCGCTGATATCGAGTGACGTATGTAATCGGCAGCACGGCATTTTTAATTTCAAGGAGGTCGATTTGAATGTGAAAGCGATTATTTTCTCGCAACTTTTCTTAAGCTGGCAGGGGCGCAATTGAACCCCGCTGTGGATTTTCAGTTGCGAGTGAAGCCGCCCGATGTTTTGTATTTCGGCAAGTGGCCCGTTCACTTTTTCCGACGATAGGTGTGCTTCGAACGAAACTGGACGGGATTTGTGATTGAATTCATGGAAGCCCGAAAAGCGCGACGCTAGGCTTGCCTGTCATGATTCTTCTGCGCGTCATATTCATTGCCCAACTGGTACTGATGCTACCGGCGTTCGCGTACTTGCTCGTGACACCCGTTCACTTGGGGACGGTCGCAATAGTTTTTTATCTGGTACCTCTTGGCTTGTTGGCTGCACTGTTCGCCTTGTGGCAGCTCATCAGGCACCCGGTCAGGAGGCGATTGGCCGCCGCGACTGCCGCAACGCCATTTCTCTGTCTGGCCGCGCCCATTGGCATCTTTTGGCTCAACGGTGGGCCGGTGGCGCCCGCCATACTGATCATGGCGGTGATTGCGCTGATCGTAATCGCCGCGCTTGTATTGCTGAGCAAGACCGGCCAGTGGCATGGCAGTGGCTTATTTGCCAACAGGCGATTCAACCTGGTTATTATTGTCGCGCTTGGCGTGCTGCTTCTGCTGCTTTGGTTTCCGATAATTGCCTGGCTTGCGTCCGACAGATCCTACGCCTTGCCGTCTAATCTGGTTGACCGCGACCAGGTCCTGAAAGCTGGCGCCCTCTACCTGATTGCCGTAGCCGTGCCCGGGCTCTGTTTGACGTTGTTTGCTTTGCTCTACGCACCTGTTGGATTCGTGCGTAATCCCGGTGGGCGGGTTGGTCATTTCGGGCAACTTGTGTTGGCACTGATGCTACTGGCGTCGCTGATCGCTGTTGCCTTTGCCGTTTTTGTCAGCATGTTCAATCCCGGTTAACCGCCAACCCTGAGCGGATGCCGACTGAGAAGTCGCCCGGCGTGGGCACAGTACCCGCGTTTTTTTCAATTACCGTACTCAAGAATCGTGGCCAGGAGCGGACCGCTTCGCGAAGCGAATCAGGGCAGACGAACAACGCGAAGCTTCACGACTCAGGCTCGACGAATCAAGACCCGACGCCGCGATAGAATTTCCTATCCCTTAGGCAGCTTCGACTGTGCGATTACGGCCGTCGTTCTTGGCTCGATAAAGTGCCTCGTCCGCCACCCGGATCAAGGCGGTTTCATCCTCGGCAGGTGTCGCAGGAAAACTGCCGAATCCCAGGCTAACCGTACAACTAATCGTCTGACCACGATCTCGCACCACCATCGCTTCAATTGCATGGCGTATGCGCTCGCAGACCTCAGCTGCACCTTCAGTTGACGCACCGGGCAATATGCACAGAAATTCTTCCCCACCATAGCGAACCAGTACGTCACCCTCGCGCAGATGCAGTTTGGCCTCTTTTGCAACATTCGCGAGAACCCGATCACCGATAAGATGCCCGTGTGAGTCATTGACCAACTTGAAGTGATCAATATCGAACATGATGAGGCCCAAAGGTAATTCGCTTCGCTTCGCCCGCGTATACTCTTCGCGCAGGCGTGTAAGCCCAAAGCGTCGGTTGTAACAATTCGTCAGCGGATCAAGCGCCGCGATACGCTGCAGATCACCGTGCTTCATGGCATTGGATAGAGCCATAACGAAGGTTCTGCCAAAGATCTGCGACAGCGAACGCGAATCTCTTTCGAAAGCCGTCGATTTGGCCAGTACAACAACGCCAGTCGCCTTCGACTGGACGATCAGCGGCATGAAAGCGACCTCCCGCGGCTGAAACTCGACTAATCCGGCATTCACGGACAGCCCCTCGGGCAACTCGACATAAACAGGTTCCTGTGTTCGCAGCGCCAACCGTACCTGGTCATTCTCACACAAGCTTTCGGCCTCCACGATTCCGAAGCTGGCCAGGACGGAGAGTTCTCCACCGATATCGGCCACGATGGCTCCTGCAGTGGCACTCGTCGCTGCGATAAAACCACTGAGCGCGCCATTGCATAAGGGACCGAGCTCCAGCTGACTAGTCATGGTCTTGCTAAATTCGCCAACTCTCTCTTCAACTTCATGACTGTGTTGAAGAACGCGTATCAGGTGATTGAACGCCGAAGCGGACTCACCGATAACATCGTCACTATCGACCGGCAGTTGACAACTCTCCGGATCGCAGTCCGTCCAGTCGCCTGTGTAGGTTGCGCTTTCAACAACTGATTCGATCATTCGCATGCCGTCGACGAGCGCGCGCAATCTCGGCATGACCACTACGCGCATCAATCGAATATTGACACCACCGACTACTATGCCCGCAAGTAGACATACGCAGAAAAAGAACGGAGTAAGAACAATCTCGCCAGGCACACCAAGGCCAACCAACATGGGCGGAAATATCGCGCCAATGATGACCCCGACGCCAATCATCCAGATCGCGAGATCGTCGAAGACGCTTCGGGTCAGTCGCACGGGAAGGCGTTGATCGTATCCACTGGTTTGTTTGGAATCTGGCGCGAATTGCCGCTCCTGAGGTACGACCTCAAGATGAGCAGGGCTCGTTCCGGGACTCTTGTTCGCCAGGCCAGGCTTAGAGCGAATCATTGGCTAAAATCCTCATTCAGAAACTCCACATCGCTCCAAACATAAGATGGCACATAATAGGTACAGAACGCGTGGAACCAATCGACATTTTGAATGAAAACAGGCTGTTTCAAGGTTCTGATCCGTTGGTCAGGACTGGCCACAAACGTTGCCGCCGCCCTTAGCTGTCACCCTGCGTCGGATATCTCCTGACCCGATGTCTGATCCTCGCGTCGTCGACCAACCTCGAATCGAATAAACTCTCGTGCGACTTTCGCAGCGACGCTTGTTAGTGGGCTCGACCCACCGCGCCCAACAGTGTTCGAGGTCATTGCGACAACGATCTCGTGATCGGGAATGATCATCAGGATGGCGGTCGATCCGGCCCGGGTGCCGCCGTGATTAATCAGCGTGATGATCTTCTCCTCACCCGTCTCCTCGTCCGGAACAACGAGGCCGCCGATGCGCCATCCGAGACCGTAGTGTTGCGGGTTCAGTTCGCCGGACGGAAGTGTTCTTGCTGTGAATACGGCGGTGCGCACCGGTTCGCTCAGCAGCTCGTTGCTGAGCATGGCATTACCGAACCTGACAAGGTCGGTCGGCGTCGATACAAGGCCACCACCGGCCCATTTGTAACTGCTGTTGGTCGCCGGCGCTTTAATCACTGCTTTCTTTGAGAACGTGCCGACATAATCCGTCGCGCGAGTACCCGGAATCTGTCCGGCACGATCCAGGGAAGTCCCTTCCATTCCAAGTTGCTCGAGGACATGCTCCTGAAGCGCGCCGATGTATGACCGGCCGGTTACCCGCTCAACAGCGGCAGCGATTAGCGTGTAGCCGAACGTGCTGTAATGGAAATTGGTGTCTGGCTCAAAAAGCAACTCGTCGTTCGCAAACAGCAAAAGGCTCTCCTTGGTGCTCGTAAATTCGCGATTAAGGGCCGACTCCGAGAATGTTGGAGGCTTCCATGCGAACCTGTAATGCCTGATGCCCGCGTGGTGCGACAATAACTGGCGCAGGGTGATTGAGTGTTCTTGCACAGGGAAGCTCGGAACATAGCCCCGTACGTCGGCATCGATATCCAGCAGACCATCTTGCCAAAGCATCGCGGTGAGGACCGCTGTTATCGGTTTGGACACGCTGCCAATCGCGTAAACGGTATCGGGCGTTGCGAGCGTTTGTGACTCGATATCGGCGTAGCCACGTGCGTCTGCCCATACGAGATCGCCACTAACGCCGACGGCGACAGAAATAGACGGCGACACCAGTGACGCCCGGTAAGCTTCGAGATCCTCGCGTAACAAGCCGATTGTGCCAGCATACGTGTCGTCATAAATCCTGTTTTTGCCGTCGGCTGCGGCGCCCTGGACTGGTATCGGCTCTTGCAACGCGATCACGATGGCAGTGACCGCGACAACAAATGACGCGATGACGAGTAACGACCACTTGATCCCCCTCAAGACGTTCAACAGGCTCTCCCCAATAGAGTCATTAGTTGTTTGATGCCGCAACGCGTGCAGGGGTTTACCAGCGAAAGACCCTGTTTTTGCCGGGCGTCAATCACGAACCACCGACACGCGGATTTTCAGTCGCATGAAGGATCACCCTGGGCTACGTATTTCAATGAGTTACCGGGACGTCCGTTGCTACTGTTGCATCACCGTGCGTCACGATGCACGGCTGATACACGCAAATCTCACGCATCGCGTTTAGCGCTGGGTGCGAGTAATGAGTCAATCGCCTTGCTGACACGGCCCTAACGTCTGCTATCTGCTGAAGGATGTGGCAGCGCTGATTCGCAATGCGCTTGCATGAGCAGGAACGACGACCATAGGTCGATCATTTCAGGAAATATTCCTTTTAGCAGTCATCAACACTCTTTGACTTTCACGCGATTGTTGCCGTTTCCTGGATCGGCTTTTGCGCTTGGTGCTTCCATGTCATGGTCGGCAAATGCAGGCTCGATCCACTCTGAATTTGGACGCCTTTTCTCGAATCTAGTTTAAGAACTGGCTTTATGTTAAGTGCGGTAGATTCGTTGGGAGCACGGGCAGCTTTGTTCTATACTGATTTCGCACGGATGCCGCCGAAAAAAACTAAAAACCTTCACGCGGAGCAAGAAATGAAACGAAACATATGTCTTTTTCTCATCATTTGCCTTTCCATTGCGTCCGGCACTGCGCTGGCCGACGTATCCGGCCTCAATGCCGACGCATTGGGCGAATTGCAAGCCGCGGGTGTCGACAAATATCTGGGAACGTCCCAGTCGTCAGCAAGTGACCATGGCGAATGGACCAAACATGATTTTGCTGCCAACTATGTCCCGGATGACACTTACCCTTTGGACATGCGCCCGGACGGCCCGATTTGCATCGCGGGTACCCCCTATTCGGTGTTTACCCGGCAAGGTAACCCCAAAAAGCTATTGATCTTCCTGCAGGGCGGCGGCGCCTGCTGGCAGAATTTCAGCTTTTGCAACATCCTGGCCGAAGACCAGTCACCTCCCAAAGATGGTCCTTTCCCGGGCGTCTTTGACTCCACCGCGGCGAACAACCCGTTTGCGGACTACTCGGTTGTTTACATGCCGTACTGTGACGGTTCGACCTTTGGCGGCGACAACGACGTGAAGGATGATCCCGCCTTTCCATTCAGTCCGACACGTCACCACCGTGGGCTTCGCAACGTGAGCGCCGGCATGGATGTCGCGGCAGACATGTTCCCGAAAGCCAAGCAGATAACGGTCATGGGCCATAGTGCCGGTGGCGTCGGCGCTGCCGCCTTCGCACCGTTCCTGGCGCGTTTCGTCTTTGGTAATAACACCAAGCTCACTGTCTACAACGACGCAGGACCAATTGCGGTCAACCTGGGAACGCCGCCCGGCGCGGGCGGTCCCGATATCCCATGGTTGTCAGTCTGGGCCCGTCAGAATGACTGGCAGTTCCAGCAGTTCTACCCGCAAAGCTGTATCGACGACGGCCGCTGCAATGCCTTTGGCCAGCAAACCGGGATTATCGACTGGAGGCTTGAAAACGATTCGACCATCCGCGAGGGGTTTTATGAGACGGACTCTGACCGAACGAATCGGTTCTTCGCACAGGGCGACGGCACACGAATGGATCCGCAGGTTTACCGTAACCTGATCCTCACCGAGCACGGTGCGCTAAACGAGGCATACCCAAGACGTTACAAACGTTTCATCGTCAGCGGCGATGACACGCATGGTGCCGTCCAGGTAACGGCTGATACGCCTAACTTCCCTTTCCCGCAGCCATTTTCCTTCTATACCCAGGAGGCGAACGGCACGTATCTGACCAGGTGGGCCACTGAATTTGTCCGCATCGGGCAACGCCAATCACGGTTTGGCTGGAAAGACATTGTTGAGGACTACGTTCCGGTTCCGATTCCGTAGAATCGTCTGTAAGAAAAGGGGTCAGACCCCTTAACTCCAGTAAGGCGGCCCTGGGAAATCCCCGGGGCAGCTTTTTTATTGGCGCGCATGCACACTCTGGCACAGCGCATAAACAAACGGCCAGACACCCAATCGCCAGGTGTCTGGCCGTAATTGAGCAAGATGGTGGCCAGGGGCGGTCCGAATCACAAAACGCGCAAGCGTTTTGGACGCCGGAGGCGCCCTTTAGGGTGAGGACCGCCCCAAGGCGGTCCGAATCAATCAACCACCGACACGCGAATTTTCAGTCTGCCAAGCGATTGATTCTATTTTTATTTATCAACCAGTTACCGCGGCGCCCGTTGCTTGATTTGCATCACTTTGCATAACGATGCACGTCGGATTCACGCAAATTTCACGCGGTGCGGCGGCCGTGGGTCTTGGTCTACTACGCACGTCGTTGAACACGATAATGGCAATGCCGTCGACGTTTCATGACGTCGCACGAAAAAGGCCGGACAAAGCCGGCCTTTCTCTAATCTCGCCAAAATTACCAGGCTACTTGCAGGTCTTATTGCCCGGCTTCCCCTTGCAGTTGTTGGAGCAGCACTCACTGTCAAAGGTACAGCTCGCGCCGGCCGGTGCGAGGTCGCACATACCGCCGCCACCGCCACCGCCACCGCCGCCACCACAGCCATTCAACAGCAGATGTTCGGAGGCGGCTTGCGCCTGCACCAATCCATGACCGTAAGCATTGTCGCGTCCGGCGACGCCCAGGTCTTCGGCCGTCGACCCCAGTGCCGCGCGAATCTCCGCGTTTGTGCAGCTCGTATGAAGACTCCATACGAGGGCAGCCACACCCGAGACATGCGGCGTTGCCATAGACGTGCCGTCGAAGAACGCATAGTTGCCCGTTTCGACCATCACGCTCGCGGACTGGCCGAGCTGCGCACCGAGAGCCGCGCCATCTGTGTCCGATATGCCAACAGAAGGAATAGATGTGGCCACGCCACCCAGCGTTCCCGACAGCGAACCGGGCACATTGTTATAGATGATTGCAGCGACACCGCCACCTGCCTGGCACGCAAGTACCTTGTCCGAGAACGCGACGTCACCGCGCTGGATCAGGCAGACGGCGCCGGTGCTGCCGCTACACGTCGACGTGCCGAGCCCACAATCGACCAGCGAACCGGCACCTGTCCCCGTGGCTGAGCCTTCCATGCCGATCGCCTCATAACTTGTCCCAGCTACGACGACACTGACATTGCTTCCGGTGCCTGTTGGTACGCTGGACAAAACGGCAACGCCGGGTGCTGCTAGTTCGACCTGGTCCGTCTGTTGCGAGAAATCGGCTACCGTCTTGGTGCTATCAATCGCGGCGACAGATATCACGGAATCGTACGATGCAGGATAGGAATGACGCGTATTGCCATCGTTGCCGGCAGCTGCCACAGACAAGACGCCGCGTCCGAACGCGTTATCGAAGGCACGTCTTTCGGTACGGTTAGCCCGCGAACCGCCGAGACTCATGCTGACCACGGTTGCACCTGCGTCTTCGCATTTTCCGAGAGCGCTGGCCAAAGTCGATGAATATGCCCAACCAGCGGCACTAAACACCTTAATGATATGCAATTGCAGATTGCCATTCGGCGCGACGCCAATAACGCCTGTGTTGTTGTTGAACGCAGCAACCGTGCCCGCTACATGTGTACCGTGGCCATGTTCGTCCGTGTACCAGTTCCCGGTACCGGAGTCGTTGGTGCCGGCGACTAAGTTGCCCGACAAGTCTTCGTGCGCAAGCTCATAACCGGAATCAATGATGCAGACTCTTTGGTTGCCCGCCAACCCGTCGCTAACCTGATCCGCCTGTACCATGGGAATACCGTAAGGCGTCGTCTGAGCAAGGGGATAGCGCAATTCATCTGCTTCGACGTAGTCAACGTGCGGGTTCCTGCCGATACCGTTTATCGCGGCTGCGGGTAGCGTGACGGCCACGGCATTCAGGCGATCGAGCTCGTGATGAACTTTGCCTTTCGATTTGCTGAGCGCAGCCATAACGGGCCCTTTCCCGCCGTCCTTGTAACTCACAACAACGCGTTGCTGATCGGCCGATTGGGCGTAAGCTGGCGTGCCCATGGTCAATGCGCCAAAGGTCGTAATGGTGCCGACTACGGCGAGCAAAGATATTCTGACGTTCATAGGATCCCCTTAGTGTTGATGAGCCGCCCCCGGCTCGAGTGATATTGCGTGGACTAGATCAATACCGGACAAGTTGTCGACTATAGATCATTGACTTACGATGTTTCCAGGCCTGTACTGAGATTGTTTGCCCAAATACCGTCCCGACCCTACCCTAACTCGGGTCGCCAACGAACAGAATGTGACATTAGTTTGCACAATCGTCGCCGCCAACATTAATGATTTACTGGACCAAAACGCTTGGTTCGGGTAACGAAGAGCCAGATTTTTTTACGTGCGCCATCACAGGCCTTACTAGGGTAGATCAATAACAAAAACATGTCGGGCAATGACCAACCAAGGGGAAACAAAATGTTTGGACGAATTCTGATGTTTGTTGTCATTACGGCTCCGATCTTGAATGCCAACGCCAGTACCTGCCCCACCACGAACGTTATCACGGCTCCACCGGAATTCCAGTGGACATACCACCCGGCCGATGTCGAAAATTCCGAGCCACTATTACAGCGGCATTTTGGAGTACGGCGAGGCGACGCTGACTATCGGCGGCGAGACGCTGACCACACGCGCCTACGCGCAGGAGGGTGGCGCCTACTCGATACCAGGGCCGACGATGAATATGGTGCCCGGTAACAAGTACGTCCTGCGTTACAAAAACCTGCTGCCTTACCAGGCGCCGAATCCTGACCACAATGTCCTCAAGGACGCCAACATCAGCAACCTTCACACGCACGGGCTGCACATTTCGGGTGAATCGCCGGGCGATGACGTGACGCGGTTCTTCGAAGGCGGCTATGGCGGCGATTTCGTGTATGACATTCCAGCAGACCACATGGGTGGCACGTTCTGGTACCACGCGCATCACCATGGCTCGACCTTTCTGCAGGTATCGACCGGCGGCTTCGGGCTCATTGTTATCGACGACAGCGCCGATGGCCTGCCGGCAGAGGTTGCAGCCATGACCGAGCGCGAAATGGTCATCGGATTCCTCGACCCCAGCAACCAGGGTGTCAGTGGCGATAACATCGTCGGCGGCTCACTGGGGGCTACCTGGACGGTCAATGGCGCCGTCAACGGCAACATGTGTGTCCCGGCGAACGAATGGCAGCACTGGCGAGTATTGCTGGCCGATGCAGACTCTCGTGCTAAAGACTTGGCAGTCAATAGTCAATGCGAGATGCAGCTGATGGCACGCGACGGCGTCTGGCGTACGACAACGTGACGTCGTTTTCGGACAGCGGCGGCTTATCGCCCGACACGACGTATGACTATCGTGTTCGTGCGACGAACGGAGCCGGCAACTCGGGATACAGCAATACTGCCTCCGCAACGACCGGTCCCCAGACGGCCGGCACAAGCCTGACCATCGCGTCGCTTGTCGTCACTACCGATGGTGTTGGCCAGGGTCAAAAAGTCGGACGTGCGGACATCCTCGTCGAAGACGAGAATGGCAACGCGATCGAGGGTGCGTTGGTGACGGGTGACTTCTCAGGTACGCTCACAGAACAGGGAGTCAGCTCGACAACCGACGCGAACGGCCTCGCCATCGTAACGACGTCCATCTCGGCGAAAGGCAAGGTCGACGTGACGTTCTGTGTCTCTAGTGTCGTTCTCTCAGGATACAACTCGTTTATAGGCCCTCAATGCAGCAATAATTGACGCGATATGCATTTAGGAGCGGCTGGCTGAAAAAGCTGGCCGAAATCCTGTCTTGCCAGCACGTGACGAGATGGTGGCCAGGGGCAGAGCGATTTGCAGAACAAATCACGACGCCGAAGGCGCCCGTTGCGATTAAGTGCCTCACTGTGCATAACGGTGCACAGCTTATTCACGCAAATCCTACGCGTAATTCCTGTCCCAAGCTTCCCACGTGTCGTCTGTACCGAAAGCCGTTACTATTGTCCAAATAACGAGAACAATCGTAAGGGGTTCAACACATGGCAGGCTCTTTTATCCTCGCGAACAACGCGCGAATACGTTATGCCACGGGCTCCATCATGTACTTCGCCCAGGGCATTCCACAGGGCCTGCTAGCAATTGCCATACCGGTGTGGCTGGCCAGTCAGGGCGTCGGTGCCGGGGACATTGGTTCTTACCTCGCCGTCATCGTATTGCCCTGGGCTTTCAAGCTGGTCACAGGCCCATTGATGGACCGCTACGAGTTTCTGCCCATGGGAAGAAGAAGACCATGGGTGCTCGGCGCGCAACTCGGTCTCTCGCTCTCATTGCTTGCGCTCATCCTCATCGAGCGCCCCGCCGAACAGATCGGCCTATTGATGATTATCGGTGTACTCATCAATAGTTTCGCGGCAACCCAGGACGTCGCGGTCGACGGCATGTCGATCGACCTCACGCCAGTCAGGGAGCAAGGGCGTCTAAATGCCTTCATGAGCTTCGGCAAATCTATCGGCTGGGCCTCAACTGCGGCCGTAACTGGCCTGCTTCTTACAACCGTTGGCTTGAAGACAACGGCGATCATCGCGTCGGCCATTTCAGCGCTTGCTCTCCTGGTCACGCTGCTCGTACTCGAACGCGAAGGTGAGCGCAGTTTGCCATGGACAAAGGGAACGGCAGCCTCGGTGCATCGCGCCGATACTTCTTTCGGCGCGGTGTTCAGAGAACTCAACAATGTTCTTTGGGTCCGAACGAGCCTGGTCGTCATGGGCATCATGTTCTTCGACGGTTTGGTGTACGGCTATGGCCAGGCGCTGATGCCGATCGCCGCGGTAAACCTCTTCGGCTTCACGACACCGCAGTGGTCGCAGCTGGTTGCCATGATGGGGCTGATCGGTGCCGTCCTCGCGCTCACGATTGGCCCGGCAATCGATCGCATGGGTGCAAAGCGCATGCTGTTACTGGCCGTCTCGCTGCTCGCGGTCCACGCATTCCTGATCGCGCAGACTCAGCACCTTTGGCAGAACACTCTATATGTACGGTTCATGCTGTCGATCTGGATAATGATGCTGCCCGTTGTAATGGTCGCGAGCCTCGCTCTGGCAATGGCGATCTGCAAAAGCGTTAATTCTGCAACGCAGTTCGCCATCTACATGTCGGTCGCCAACCTCGGGCATTCGGCCGGATCAAAAATATATGGAATGGTCGCCGAGAAATCGAGCTACGTTCAGTCCTACACGATGCTCAGCGCAATAATTGTTGCAATGATCATCGTGCTCTTGTTCCACAGGCATCACCATCAACACGACTCCGGCCAACAAGGCACAGCATCAGGCGGCAAGAAAAGGGAAAGTCCGCGATACACGATCGGCATCGGCGGCAATGAGGCAGGCATGTTTTGGTCGGGCGCCATGCGCTGCCCAAAATGCAGAGCGGATATGGAACAGGTCGATTACGAAGGCACTGAAGTCGATCGTTGCACCATCTGCAATGGCATCTGGTTCGATGCCGGCGAAATCGATGTCATGAAAGACAAGCAGGCGGCAACCGCGATTGACATCGGTGACAAGAAAGTGGGTAAGCAGAGCAATGCCATCGATCGCTATCAGTGCCCAAGATGCGGTGGTGCAATGGTCCGCGTCGTCGATCCGGCACAGCCTCATATCTGGTACGAGACCTGTGGCTCCTGTCATGGATCGTACCTGGACGCCGGTGAATTGCGGGATCTCTCCACAATGACAATTGCCGACTTCTTCAAGGATCTTACGACGTCAGAACGAAAATAGACGCGCCGGCCAGATGCGGCCACCAGCGATGTCTGCAAGGACACCGCTGGTCGACCACATCAGGGATGGTTGGCTAGAGCGGATCTCCGTTCGCATCCACCGCATTTAGTTGATTACAATCCGGCGCCTCCGATGGCTCCGGTATCCACGGAGCGAGGCAGGTCCTGTCCAGGGTACACGGATCTGTCAGCGCCTCGAGAAATGCGAACATGGGCGGAGCATCCGTTGGCGGACTGAAAAACAGGTCCGGAAACGTCAGCGCCGGATCGATACTGCGTTGCTGAATCGCCGCTTGCAGGGCTGCCCTGCTATTCGCGACAACGTTGGGGAACAACGTGCCACAGTCAGGGTGACCGGCGAACTGTGCAATGCCGCAAACGCTTCCGCCCGGGAGCTCGTCATTGCCGGTGACCATCACTTCATTCAGCGAGTTCAACCCTTTTGCCGCTGGACCAAGTGCCAATTGTCCGGCCACAATGGTTGAGATCCCAATGTTCGAATCAACCCTGGTAATTCGCTTCCTACGAGGAGATCTGCTGTTTCTCAGAACTGTCGAAGCCGTCTTCTGCCTCGATCCCTCGACGGGGTATTACGAGTTTAGCAATACCTCAGTAGTGGAAGGAGGAACCGGCAAGTACTCGGGCGCCACCGGAACAATCGATGCTTCAGGTAAGGGCGCCTCTCTGAGTTTTGACCCGATCGGCATATTGCATTTCGGTTGGACGACTATGACAAATCAGGGAAAAATTACTCGTCACCAAGAAAACTGACTGTTCGGTATGCCTTATTGATGCCGACTATCAATGAAAAGCCCCGTCAAGTACGGGGCTTTTCTTGAGCGAACTCTGGCAAAGCTCATTTTGATCTGGACCTCGTCAGTAATCGCGCATGCCGTGAGGCTTGCAGCCTGCGCCGGAACAAGAAACTCTTCGTCACCTCAACGAACTCAACATTGGTCGCGACATGGCCGAATTCAAACGGCAGAAACTCGTCAGCCTTGGCAGGTTCGACTACAATCTCATCATCAAGGAAGCCAGTTGGTCTCGCCCGTGGGTAATATCTCGCTGTTTTTTATGGAGTTACGGCGGCGCCATGTGTATCGCACGGCAGGCATTTATATCGTAGCTGCGTGGGTCATCCTGCAGGTCGCGGATCTCGCCTTCGAGTCTTTCGGCTTGCCGATTCCGGCCATGCGCTTCGTATGGTTCGCGCTCATCGCCTGTTTCCCGTTGGCCATCATCTGGGGCTGGCGCTACGACATCACGGCCAAAGGCATCGTCCGGACACCGCCGGCTGCGGGCGGTGAAGCCACTGAAGTCAAACTCCGCGCACCGGACTTCGTCATCATCTCCGCTCTGGCAGGCATCGTACTTTTTGTGCTGGCTGGCACAGTCAATGAGATCTGGCGCCTGCCGCAGACGCTTGACGAACGGTACGCACTGAATCGCAACATTATTTCCTCGATTGCCGTGCTACCGTTCGACAATCTTTCTGGCGATGCATCTGACAATTACCTGTCTGCCGGCATGCACGACGCGCTCATCACGAGCCTGGCCAAGATCAATGCATTCAAGGTCATATCGCGGACGTCCACCTTGCGCCTGTCGAAGACATTGACGATTCCGGAAATCGGTGTGCGGCTTGGCGTCGACAAGATCATCGAAGGCACGGTGACGCGCGACGAGGACGATGTGCGCATCAACATTCAGCTCATCGATGCGGAGCGCGAAGAGAATATTTGGTCCGAGAGTTATGTACGCTCATTCGACAGCCTCGTCTCTCTGCAAGGCGAGATTGCGACTTCGGTTGCCAGTGCCGTGCAGGTGCGGCTAACTCCCGAGGAAATGCGTCACCTGGAGTCTCGCGGACAAGTGAATCCGGATACCTACGACACGTATCTGCGTGCGATGTACAGGATCCGGCGCGAAACGGGCAAAGGCATGCAGGAAGCCATGGAACTGCTCATGGATACGGTCGAAAACGATCCAACGAGTGCGCTGGCCTGGGCCGGGCTTGCCTACGGTTACGGCGAGCTGGGGCACAGCCCGTTTCCCGAGGAAGACGCGTACCCGCGCGCGAAGGCGGCCGCCGATCGTGCGCTCGAACTGGATCCGGACCTCGCCGAGGCGCATCTCGCCGTTGCCGTCTACAAGATGTATTACGAGTGGGACTTCGCGGCAGCCGAACAGGCGTTCGAGCAAGCTATCCAGATAAACCCGAGTCTGGTAAGCGCGCATTACCATCTCGCCTGGCTCTACGAGTTATACGGCCAGGATGAAGAAGCACTGCGCCTGGGCGAACTGACCACGGAACTCGATCCGCTTTCCCCGTTCTACAACGGGTGGCTCGCAGAACAATATCGCGACGCGGGCATGTTCGACGAAGCTATTGAAGAGGCCGAAGCTACGCTTAGGCTGCGGCAAAACTATCCGGTCGCCCATCTCGTGCTCGGTGAAACCTATGTAGATCTGGGCGAGTTCGACAAGGCGATCGAGTATCACGAGAAACTGAAAGATAATTACTACTGGTCCTTCGCACTGGCGGCGACGCTCGGCGCTGCCGGTCGGATCGAAGAAGCGCTCGAGATCGCGAAAAAATATGAGAAGGACGGCAATTCATTAGTGCTGGTTCTGATCTACGCTTCCATGCGAGACAACGACACAGCCTACACGTGGCTGTTAAAGGCCCGGGAAGACAAGATTCCATGGTATCCATGGCTGCTGAAATGGTACCCGCAGACGCGTGGTTTTCACGACGATCCGCGGGTCGTCGAGCTGGCCGCAGAATTAGGGCTCTAGGCGGTGTTCGGCTTCACCCGAATTTAGATCGGCATGGCTCCGAGTGGCTTCCGGGACTGCCACTTGAATGAGCTAAATGTCACCCTATGTGCTCTTGAGTGACGGTAGTTGACCCTGGATTTGGCACCAAAGGGGGCACTTGTGCCAGCGCCTTTCGAGGATCAAGAAGACCTAATGTCGAGCAACTACGAAGCGGGTCGACTCACTCGCCGATGCGACCCCTTTCGTTTTTCTTCGCTTTCTTTGCGGCCTTCTTCTCTTTTGCCGTCATGGCCGGCGCTTTTTTGGTCTCTTTGTTGCTCTTTCGTTCTTTACTCATGACTTTCTCCTCTGCTTCGATCTGACTTGTGACGCGTGATGCCGTGGGCATCCATGTCTTGTTTGTCGTCTTTAGTCATTTCGGCCGCCTGATGTACATGCAAGCTTACGCTTGCGGTAGGGTTTATTGCAGTCCCAATCGTGCCCGGAGAAATCCAAATGTGCATTCTCCGGAACCTCTACAGCAACGCAGGCCACATCGGCCTGCCGATATCCGCGATCACATTCCCAACCCGCTCCGTAAGGCCGTTCGGACAGGTATGCATGTGAAGGTACGTTGATGGCTTTGCAGGCGCCATCGACTTCGCGATGGCCGCGATCACACGCCCAGCCGGAGTTGAAGGAAGTCGCCGTCAGGAATGCCTTTTCGGGAACCACGATGGCAACGCAGGCACCTGCCGCGGCTCGATAGCCGCGCTCACAAGCCCAGCCCGACCCTATCGAACTCTCCGTCAGGTATCCGTTCCCTGGCACCTGGATTGCTTCGCAAGTCGAATTGACCTGTCGAAACCCCCTATCGCATATCCATCTGTCACCCGATGCGTCACTGATATACGCATTTGCCGGAACCGCAATTGCTTCGCAGACGTCATGATTCTGCCTGAAGCCGTGCTGGCACGACCAGCCAGTCCCATAGCTCGAGTCTGTCAGGTAGGCATTTGCCGGCAAGCTTACGGCACTGCAGGTACCAACAATCTTGCGGTAACCCTTGTCGCATTCCCAACCGCTTCCATAGTTCTTCGCGCTCGCGTTCGCGGGTAATACCCCGTCAACGCCTTGCGCCAACACGAACTCCGCTGTGCCGGCGATTGCCGCCAAAGCCACCAGTGCGTATCCGAAGACGCCGAGCCTCGATAGATTGGATCTCATGGATTCTCTCCATCCTTGGGATCCATGCCCTTCAGAAACTTGAACAACTCGCTGTCAGTTGACAGGACAAGCGTGGTGTTTTCGGCAATGATGAACTTGTAGGACTCCATCGTTCGCGTGAATTCGTAGAACGCAACGGCTTCGGCATTTTGGTTGTACGCGCTCGCGTAAATCTCGGTCGCTTTCGCGTCGGCCACGCCACGGATCTCTTCAACCTCCCGGTACGCCTCGGATTGAATCTTGTTCAGGTCACGAACACGGTTGCCGCGAATTCTGGCCGCTTCGCCATTGCCTTCCGAAAGAAACCGCTCGGCGATCTGCCGCCGTTCGCTGATCATTCGATCGTAGATTTTCGGGCGAACACTCTCGTTGTAATTGATTCGTTTGAAGCGGATGTCGAGCAGTTCAATACCGAATACCTGGACCTTTTCCGCGGCCGCGGCGAAAATTTCCTGCTCGACCAGTTTGCGCCCCTTCTGGATCGGCACCAACGTCCCCATGTTGAGTTCGCGTTCCGCCTCCGTCAAAAGCGTGTCGCGTAGTGGCACGCGATCTTTGGTAGTGCGAATGATTTCGATCAGTTCATGCTTGGCGACGGCATTGCGGGTTTCGCTGCCGAGAATATCGTCGAGACGAGACTGAGCGCTGCGTTCGTCGCGAAGTCGCAGAAAGTACTGCAGCGGATCGGTAATTCGCCAACGGGCGAACAAATCGACAGATATGTAGAGTTTGTCTTTGGTCGGCATGTCCGACGGATTCCCGTCCCACTCGAGTACCCGTTTGTCGATCGGGTTGACCTGCTGAATAAAGGGAATCTTTATTTTGAGGCCCGCTGTGGTTACGGGTTCGCCGACCGGCTTGCCGAACTGGGTGATGATCATCTGCTCGACTTCATTAACGGTGTAGATCGAACTGATAAGAACAAAAGCTGCGGCACCCAGCAATGCCAGCAATGCGGCTAGTTTGTTCATGGCCGATCACCGTTCGCATTATCGAGATTCAACAGGGGCAGGATGTTACGTGTCTGATCATCGACGATTACCTTCGAGCGGATGCCCGGCAATACGGCCTGCAGTGTCTCGACATATATGCGGCGGCGTGTGACTTCCGGGGCTTTCGTGTACTCGGTCAGTAATGCGCTGAATCGGGCGACATCACCTTCGGCTTCATTGATACGTTTGAGCCTGTAGCCGTCGGCCTCGCGGATCCGTTGATCCTTCTCGCCTTCGGCAAGAGGAATGACCTTGTTATAGTCGCGGCGAGCCTCGTTGATCAGCTTTTCTTTCTCCTGCTGCGCCTGGTTAACTTCGTTGAACGACTCCTGTACCGGGCCGGGAGGATTTATATTCTTCAGCTGTACCTGGTCAATGTTGATTCCCATCACGTACTTGGTCGACAGCGCCTGCATCTTCATCAGGGCCTCCGATTCGATTTCCTGGCGCCCAATCGTGATCACCTCGTCCACGGTGCGGTCGCCGACGACTTCACGCATGACCGACTCGGACACATAGCGCAGAGTCGCCCTGGGTTCGCGGACTTCAAACAGATACTTGGCTGGGTCCGAAATTCGGTACTGAACAACCCATTCCACCAGCGCGGCATTCAGATCACCGGTCACCATCTCCGTTTCCCGTTTGCCATCGACAGGGCTTTGGTAGGGGTCCGAAGCACCCGGCGTTGTGAATCCGAATTCCTGCTTCAACTGCCGCTTGACCGGAACGATTGTCGCTGTATCGACTCCCATGGGGACCTTGAAGTGCAGGCCGGGTTGTACGTCTTTGACATACTTGCCGAAGCGTTGGACAACCGCGACGGAATCGCTCGGAACCGTGTAATAAGAGGTCCATGCTCCGACAAGAAGCGCCGCGACCACTACGAACGTGATGACTGTTCTCGAGCCGCCGTCCGGCATGATTTGTTTGAGCCGATCCTGCCCCTGGCCGATCAGTTGCTCGAGCTCGGAGCCTGGATTGGTGCCGCGGCCCGAAGGGCCGCCCCTGTGGCCGTTACTTATTTGCAATGACATGCGGGTAGTGTCCTCTCTTGTGTGCGCCGCGAGGCGTTCGTCTAGCCTGCATAGCTTTCTCCGTCCGTGTGATTCGCCAAGAGAGCGCTTCAGTTAACTCGATTGGTTGATTTGTTCTCAAGCCCTCTTGATCCATTAATCATACTCTGATAATTAACTTGAATAGTCAAGTTGTATCTGACATCATATTTATCATTAACCAAACAAGTAAATTGAGAGAGACCACAAATGGACGTTTGTTCGGTCATAAAGTCGCGACTTGAGGAGCTGGGGTTGGAGCAGAAGGATCTGGCGGCCGCAGCTGAGGTGACAGAATCCTATATATCCCAACTGCTGACCCGGAAGAAATTGCCGCCGGCCCCGGATCGAACAGACATCTACGAGAAAATGGGCGATATTTCTGAAGCTCTCGAACGGTGAGCTCGCGACACTGGCTCGCACACAACGACTGGACGAATACCGGCGTGTTCACGAGGAGCCGCCCGAAGCCCTGCTAAAGGAAACCCGCGATCTGGTACTGCGCAAGTGCGTGCCGGCCAGTGAGCAGCAGATTCGGTCGATATTCGAGAGGCAGCCATTCGGTGAACTCGAGCGGCTGGTAACACAGAATCTCCTGAACGTCGTCAGCCGGGTCGCGAGAGCGGAGCTGGACAATCAGGCCTGGCTCCACGAAGTTGCGCAGCTCGGTGACAAGACCTTTGAGCAAATGCGGGTCATCATTCTGGAATTCCTCGACACGGATATCTTCAATGTCTCAAACGAAGACTGCATTTCCTTTCTTGACCCGCTGATTGCACGTTGGGACATCGACCTCTCGACCTTCGATATGGAAATAGTGCTGAACAACAGGCTCGTCCCCGGAGAACCGAAGAAATTCGCATTTGTTGAGAAGGACCTTGACGGTCCTGGTGACGAGCAGCCGGGGCTCACCGAATTCCTGCACGACGCCGTGCTAAGCAGAGAGATATCCGAAGAGGAACTCGTATTCCTGAAACGGCTCAGATTCGGGGCCAGGCGGCCCAACCGACTTTTTTATTACCGGACGCTGCAAAACCTGAGAGACCCGCTGCATTTCCGTGCCGAGGAAGAATAAGCCCCGCCACGCGACACTTCGTCAATTTTGGCCCTGACCGATGTAATTTGCCTCATAAGTTGGCCGCGCAGAAGACCATAAGATAGCCAAACCTGGAAACTTGGGCTTGCCACCACAGTGTTGCTGGGCCAGATATTGGGGAAAAGCTCAATGACAGTATCTGCCAGATTAGGCACCACTCTGCCGCCCGGTGAAAGTATGATAATCGATGTACTTTTGCATACTTCCGCAGCGGCAACTTCTGACACATTCTTGCCGCCCAGGTTGACCGTCCGCTTTTCTCGAAACCGGCCGCTCCAGTGTCTACTTTAAGGAAGTCGTGACCGTCTGCAATCGGCCAAAAGCTGCCCTTTCGCCGATCATTGGTCGCCGATGTAGACGAACTTGTCATGCTGCGTATTGTCGGATTCAGATTCGTCCGGCTCGACAATCAGATTGTCAGGGTCGACAATGACCACAAGAAAGAGCCCGACATACGTACCGGAAGCAGCGTCCTCGAACTCTTGTACCGATATAGAGGACGTCTCGAAATGGCCGAAGACGCCGGGACCGAGCCCGGCAGTAGTCGTTGCCGTCTGGGTGTGGCGGAATCCACCTCGCACTAGTATCCCTTTAAAGTCCGCGGGACCGCCCCCGGACGCCAGAAATGCATCGATCGTTTTGATCTCGCCGTTCCTTAGAAAGACCTCGTCAACCGCGGGATCGAGTCCGGTCATGCTCAATTCCTTGATCGGATCCTTCATGTTATTGACGTGCAACTGGGCAACCTCCAGTTTTACGTCAAACGATCCAGAGGGCGCCGAGCCATTGTTTGAGAAACCCGACTCCAGTACGACGTCTGAGCCGCCGAGATACTTGATTTTCGCGGAATCCGCGGTGAGGTTGATGTCCGAAGTTCGTAGCCGGCGTGCGGGTATCGCATGACTGCAGGAATATGAATTTCCGATGATGTTCGATGCGCAGGCTGCCACAGTCCACATGAGATCGAGGTTATGCAAATCCTGCGGCAATTGATCGACGGTGTGCGTGTAGATCGTTATCGACTCGGCCCATGATGTGCCCGGGGCACCGGATTCCGCCGGGAAATCGCCAATTGCACCCGCCCACGGCGGTTGGTCCGAGCTCTGCGGGTAGGAGCATTCAAAATCCCCGAGCGCGTATTCCTCGATGCACACGGCGAAATGACTGGCGCGGCGCCACCCCATAAGGAAGCGAGTTGCCATCCCGCCGGAGCGCCATTTGAATTCGATTGCTGCACTCGATCGCGCGACCTGCCCGTCCGGTGGAGCAATCAGAATTGGCGCGCTTGGTACACTACGAGCCGCTAAAATGGCTACGATCACCGCAGCGGCGGCTGCAGAAATAATCAAGGCGCCGCGACCGGACATGGGGATTCTCCTCGTCTTATCCGGTTCCTATTTACACAGGACGAAGGAGCTCGCGTCAATTCGGGGATGTACGTAACGACTGCTTTGGGTCAGTAGCGGCCCTTCATGGCGATAATAGCCCAATGGCCGCTTTGGGGTGTATAGCGGACGTTCAAACCCAATAATTCACAACATCACGAACGGCTGCAATCGGCTAAAAGCGAGCGTTGCGAGTTAGTTCAAAAAGGAGGCCTGTCCAGCGCTTGTTAGACCACGCATGTCATGCTTCAAGTTCGTGAACGGTGAGCGCGCCACGATGGAGTGAGAGCACTGTTGCACCTCCGATGAGACCAAATATGATTGCAAACTCGGGCACTGTAGCGTCCGTCACGACACCAGCCACTGCAGCAAATACACTCATCGCTACGTTCGTCGCAATACAACACGAGCGAATCCCGCTGGCTGCGTGCCCATAGCGCACGTTTAAGAGGTTAAAGACGCCCGTGAGTGCCATCGCGATCCCGGACCCGAAGAACCATACTGCCGCATCCGAAAGCGTATCGAAGGCTCGAAAAGTGGCGGCCATATGGAGCAGCCCAAGCACCACAAGGCCAGTACCGAATCCTTGATATGCTCGCTTGAGATAGCTTTGTTCGGTAGTCAATGGGTTGCCATTAGCTGCGCGGTCTAACGTCTTAGTTATATTGCGAACGTCCGCTTTGGGTCAGTAGCGGCCCTTCAGCCCAATACTAGCCTAATGTCCGCTTTAGAGCGTATAGCGGACGTTTTGAAGCCACACTTTCGGCGGCCAGGATCGAATGTCAGCTCTCACCGATAGCGGTCATTCGATCAGCGCAAAACCAGGTAAATCGAAGGGCAGCTAGCGGCCATGAGCGGTCGGACAATTGGTCGAGCTTTCCGGATGTTCGTCAGCAATCACTCCTTTGATTGACGAACATCTGTATACACCTATACTTCCGGGATGTTCCGTCGGATAGCAGATCATCTGAAAAACCCTGACTGGCCAACCGTCACGCTGGAGTTCATTCTCATCGTATTGGGGATCTTCCTCGCGTTGCAGGCGGACAACTGGAACGAGCAACGTAAAGATGAAGCGGATGCTCGACTGTTCGTCGAACGTATGCACAGAGACATTCTGCTCGCCGAGATGCTTACGGATCGTCTGCGCGAACGACGCGTAGCAGTGAGACAGTCACTCATTGAGGCTTCGGAGGTGTTGTTCGATCGCGACGGTTCACAGGAACTCACAGATGCACAATGCTTCGCAATAGGCGTGTCAGCGTTTTTCAATATCAACATTTCGGAATTCCCGGCATTGGCCGAGCTAATTGCGACTGGCCGAATGGCCATTATCGAAGACGATGAGCTGCGCGCCTCGCTGGTTGGGCTACGGCAAATCAAGGCAACACTAGAGTTACTACTTTTCACCCATCTGCAATCGGCAAAGAACCTCTCGTCCAATTATTCGCAACTTATGGCAGTTGCAAGCTACCTCGAGCCGAATACTGGCGAGGTACGTCTGCGCTATTCTTGTGACGCGCAGGAAATGCGCGCAAATCGTGCGTTCCTGAATGATCTTGCGCTCAATGTGGATACCTACGATGTTTATGTCCGCGATGGGTTGGCGCCGTGGTTCGAACAATTCGACACAGCACATCGCCGGGTCGACGAAGTACTGCAAATTCAGCACACAAACTAGTGACTGAATATCTTGACGCAATGTCCGCTTTGGGTCATTAGCAGTCGCTCAGCAGTTTATCACCTGGCCGTCTGGTTTCGGCCAGAAGCAGACGTTCGTTCAAACTCGCTGGACCGCACGAAGTCGAGCAGTATTATCGCTCGCTGATACTGAATGCCAGATCTATGCCGAACGTATCGCTGCTTCCTTCGAACACCGCCGGAGTGCTCAATTCGAAATCTACTTCAGCGACAATTTCAGAAACTACTTCAGATACCTTCTTTCGAGTTTCATACTCGTAAAACTCGATAGTGAGTTTGCCGGCCCCATCCGTTACGTCTGACACGGTAAGGAAGTACTCCAATTTGCCTAGGTCAACGCCGTGAAATGCGTTGTCAGCTGAGACTCGAATACCTTGTAGTTGAATGCTGCCACCGACGCTGCCGTCCGGCTGTATCCTCTTGAGATCAAAATTCAACAAATACTCACTGTCGCTAGCTTGCACTGGCGCCAAAAAAAGCATCGATACCAGCGCCGCTACTATTAGTCGCATGTAAGAATTCTCCGCAGGATCGAATGTCTGCTATGGGTCAGTAGCGGACCTTTCCAATTCGGTAGATCTTAGCATTTGAACGGCTGCTTGCGGCGCACAGCAGCCAGTCGCCATGGCACAAATCTGGCACACCGCAAAGACAAACGGCCAGACACCTAATCGCTAAGCGTCTGACCGTACTTGAAAGCGACATCGCGTCCGCCACCTGTTCCTCAGCCATCTTCACCGCCGCGCTCTCGAAGGCTATCGCGCGGGTCAGACGGAAAGAAACCGGGGTCAGACCCCGGTTTTGGCATAGTATTCGACACCATAGAAAGCTTAATTCGCGGTTACACTTGGCTTCTTTCAAGATGAATCGATTACTGTCGAGTATTGTCATCTCCCTTTTGTTGCTTTCGTGCGGCCATGATGGTCCCGAATATACGCGTATCACCGCTCGAGTGACCGAGCCAACCATAGAGATCCAACCCGGCGAGCATGAGTTAGGTCTGGGTGGTCCAAGACTGGTCAATCGCAAAGTAGAGTGGAAAGATGGCTATCTCTATGTCCCCGGGGCCGCATCACACGATAGGCCTTTGCCTCTGCTGATCTGGATGCACGGCGGTGGAGGCAATGCCGAATCCACGCGCTACATGTTTCCTATAGCAGAGGCGTATGGTGTCGTGGTCCTCACGCTCGATGCGAGGCATAACACCTGGGACGGCATCGACAGTCCGTACACTAGAGACATCCCTTTCATCAATGAGGCGTTGACGCATGCCTTTCAACGCGTCTCGATCGATCCTGAAAGGATTGCGCTCGGTGGCCTCTCGGACGGGGCGGCCTACGCCCTCGCAGTCGGAAGATCCAACGGTGATTTCTTCTCACACTTGGTAGCAGTGGCGCCGGGTTTTCTCAAGCCGCCATCGCCGCCCGTTGGCGAGCCGAAAATATTGGTTGCACATGGCAAACGAGACCGTGTCTATCCAGTATCGTTATCCAAACGTTTTATCGTACCCGGGCTCCGATCCGATGGTTATGATGTGACCTATTTCGAATTCGATGGCGCGCATTGGGCAACGGAGCCTGTGGTGCACAAAATATTGAGCTGGCTGTCGCGAGTTTGACCGTGAAATCAGGCCATCAAGAATGAGGGGGAAGAGCCCAAATTTCGGCGAGTTTCAGGGACAGTTTACTTATCTCCACTAATTGCGCCTCATGGCACAAATTGGGCACTGAACGGAATGGGACGCGCATTTCGCTATCGTCCATTCCAGCGGACATGAGTAGAAGTACGTGATTCTAAAGATATTAGGAATGGTGGCCACGGGCAGACCGGCTGCGAAAGCAGCCAGCGATGCGTAGCTACCCGTGATTCACGCGAATCTTACGTATCGTACGCGCTCCGAAACGCATTTGAATTTTCACAATAACGCAGGCATGTTGCCCGCATGACCCAACACGAATATATCTTCATCGCCATCTCGATTATTCTCGGCCTGGCTATGGCACGCCTACTTCACAGCGCCGCCCTGCTGGTACGCGCCCATAATCGCGTGACCTATCACTGGGCGACGACGCTGTGGGGCACCTGTATCTTTATCTATATCCTGCAACTGTGGTGGGTCGGCTGGGAGCTGCGCCTGGTCTCGGAATGGTCCATCATCGATTTCTTCGCCCTGGTGATCGGCTCGATATTTGTCTACGGCGCCGCTGAACTCGCGCTGCCGACCGAGGACTTCGATGTATCCGACGATACCGAACTGGATTTCCTGGCGCACAGCCGCTCACTCGGACGGGTGTCAGCGATGTCAATGCTCGGCTATTTTGCGATCGGGCCGTACGTGAATCTGACGATGTTCGACAATCCGCCGCTGCCGTCGTTTGGATTTCCGATTCTTGGTGCCGGCCTGGTGGTGCTGATGATGTTGAAACCGCAGTCATTCAAGTGGCTGTCGGTCGTGTTCACCGGCTACACGATTCTGATTCTTTACCTGACTGCCTGATCGACTTGGGCCATGTAATTCAATAAGTTGCCGGGCCGCACCGAGGTGGTCGACTACGATCAGAATGGCGACAACGACGACGACCTCGGTTCGACGCCTGTTTCCGCTTACAGCTCGCCCTGCAATCCCAGCAGTGAACTGGAGTCCGGTACCGCTTCAAGGCCCTGGCTCACAGCCTTTTCGGCACCCGCCATGTCGCCGGCCGCCAGCCGTTCCCGGGCGATAGCTTCCATTCGTTCGGCGATTCGCTGCAGCCCCGCTCGCGCCACCGCATTGGTCGGTTCCAGTTCCAGAACCGCATGAAATACAACCATTGCTGACGAGTCCGTCGGCTCGACCAGCCGGCCAACGGAGAGATGCGCCTCCGCAGTTCGGAGGAGTGAATCGATTCTCTTTTGTGCAGCAGCATCAAGCACGACGGTCGGGGTCGGCTCCGGCGTGTTTGAACTTGGGCCGTTGCCCTGGGGCCACAAAAACCATGCGACTATGCCGACGGCAATGATAGCCGCGCCGGCGCCGGCGCCGGCCAACAGTGGAAACCTTCGCCCGGCATTCCCCCGACCGAGCAGCTCCGACGCGAACAGCTCCGCGTTCGGCAATCGATCGCTACGCTTGAAGGCAAGGCCGCGTGCCAGAGCGGCATTCTGATCCCGCGACAGGCCCGGGACAGGCGGTGGTGTCATTCCTGATGCGCGAGCCTGGTTGGCAGGTTTCCGGTCGAACGGATGCCGTCCGCTCAATAGTGCATAGGTCACGCAGGCCAGCCCGTAGATATCGTCGCGCGGGTCGGGCGGCAGCCCGTCGATCATTTCGCAGCTTGCGTAAGATGGCGTAAACGCATCCCACAAGGCCGGATTGAAGACCGTTTCCTTTACGGTCTGGCCAGGCAGCGACACGGCACGGGCAATACCGAAGTCCAGAATCTTAACGTCGCCCTTTCGCGTCACGAATACGTTGCCTGGCTTGAAGTCCGCATGCAGTATGCCTGACGAGTGAGCGTGTGCGAGTCCTCGCACCATTCCGAGAATGATTGAGCGGGCATCTTCAATCGACAAGCAATTCGGTGCCAGTCTCTTGATGAGTTGCTCCAGAGATTCTCCATCGAGAAACTCCATGCACATGTAGACGATGTCGCCGTCGCGATCAAAGTCGTAAACCGTACCGATGTTCGGATGTGCAAGCGCCTGCGCTTTCTTAGCTTCGCGCTGCAGGATTACGAAGGCC
Source organism: uncultured Gammaproteobacteria bacterium (assembly GCA_963711285.1). Lineage (GTDB taxonomy): Bacteria > Pseudomonadota > Gammaproteobacteria > Steroidobacterales > Woeseiaceae > UBA1847. The sequence continues at coordinate 1,096,814 of CAVQDJ010000013.1, forward strand.
TCTGGAACGTCCTTGATATCGTCATTCAGTATCTTTAGCGCGACGTAGGGATCACTATCACGAGCTTCTTGCCTGCGCAGGTCCAGCGCTTTGAACACGATGCCCATACCGCCGCGCCCGAGCTCTTCCTTCAGGACGAAACGATCTCTGATCGTCGCGCCGACCGCAGCGCGAACTTCTTGAGTTTTGCTGATTGGCGCAAATGGCCTCTTCTGCGTTGTCTCGGGCGCAAGCAGCGGCTGCGGCGATTCCCTCGCTGGCGCGCGCGGCGAGTCGTCAGGCCGGACCATTCCAACTAGCGCGTCGTAAACCTGTTTCGGCAGTCGACCCTGGCGGAACAACTCTTCGAGCTGCAGTTCGACATCCTGAGCGGCGGCGGGCTGCGATCGCAGAAATTGATCAAGTGAATCGGCGAGTGCTTCGTAGCTCAACTCACCGTGAAAGAAAAGTTCGAGTGCTGATTGAAACGCGGTCACCGGCTCAACATTACCCGCGGTATGAATCCTGCCTGGTCACGTAGCCCAAGTATGCGGATGCCGAATGAGCAAAAGAACCCACCGACGTATCTACCTCCTCGAGACCAGGAGGAACTCACCGAATTCGTGTCCGGTCGCTTTGAGAGCGCTGTATTGCGGCATCTGCTGAATATCGAGTTCATTGGCCCGCGCTTCTACCTTGTCTCTCACTTCCCGATACAGGGTCGCGCTTTCAAGAATGTCATGACGACCGCCGAGCACCTCGATAAACGCATTGGCAAACACGGAGTGACCGTTGCCGCTATCATCCAGCACCGGCTTTACACCGCCTGACGTCAACACGAACCGGGCGCGCGTTGCCGCCATTGTCCGCAGCCATGTTTGCCGGGCTTCGTCCGATAACCCGGGGTCGAGTTCGGTGATCGCGCTGCGCGCCAGGCTGCCCGAGTAGCAGGAGTCAGCGACAACCAGGACATGCTTGGTCGACATCGCATTGATTGTGTCAGTGATGACGCTCGTCGCGATCCAGTTCGCCGTACTGTTTCTTTCAGCATCGACCGGCAGCCAGTGGCCGCGGTTATTGACGGTGTCGAACTCCCCGTGACCAGCATAGTAGAGCAGCAAATTATCCTTATCTGTAAGTTCACGACGCAGCCGGTTTAGTTCAGAAACAACATCGTATCGAGTTGCGTCATAGAGCTTGGTAACTTTGAAACCGTATCTGTCGGTCAATATTGCCGATACAACGTCTGCATCATTTTTAGGTGTCTGCAGGTCATCAAGATGCTCGTAGGAATTATTTGCGATGACGAGTGCGTAATAGTCGCCGAAAACATCACCGCCTGCCGTTGCTACGGGTTGTTGCTCGGGTAAGTCCATTAGGAAACGGAACTCGACCGTGTTGGCTCGCCCATCGCGGTCGATGGCGGTTACGGTTACGGGCGTAATGGAGGGCTGCATCGAAATCTCCGAGCGGAAAAGCCCGCGATCGTCAGCCTGCGTCGCCTGCCCGTTTACCGTCAATGACAACAGGCCCGCCGGAGCGGTTATTCGGCCAACAATGAGCCGGCTCTCGGCCCCACTCGATGTGACGAGGTTCGTCATGCTGCGCATGTTGTCGATTGGCGGATCTATGATCTGAATTTCCGGCTTCGCAGCATCGCCGCGCATGACCGATTCGACTGGCGCTACCGCCTGCTCCCTTGGTCCGGAGGCCTGCTGTTCGATGACAATTCGTGGACCTTTGAGTCGCTCCAGCTTGCCGTCGCGGATCGCCTTTATCTGCTCCATTATCGACTTCGCTTCGTCCTGAGTCACCCAAAGCAGATCATATTTGCCGGGGCCCGTAGACGTCTCAAGGAACACCTGTTGCAGCTTCTCGCCCGGGGCGTTCGGGTCGGCGCACCAGCCTTCTTCGATCTTGAACAGCTTGTCGGCAAGAAAAGATGCGAAGCCGGTTTCTCCGCCACACTGCGTGGTCTGAACCACAACTTCGACGTTCACGCTGTCAGCCGAAGCGTCAGGCGGATTGAGCAGACCTGCAATGGCTGCCCCGACTAGCAGACCGTACAAAAACCGCGCTGATCGCTGCGAAGGAGCAGGTCGTAAAACTGTCTGGCCGAAAGCCCGCATGCTCATACCCCCTGTAGGTTGACTTACCTAAAGGTCATACCGGCATTGTAGACGACTGTCTGATAAATAGTTGGATTGTGTGGCAATGTCACAGGATTCAGACAGTATTTGGCAACCAGAGTGATGGCCGGCGGCTATTCGTCGTCGGCATCCCGATCACCAAGTTTGACCGATACAATCTTTCCTCATCGTCGCCCGACATGCTTGTTAGCGGCAGTTCAAGACTCATCGGTTTCCTCAAGCCTGATCAGCCGTTGGCGTAGCTGCTTCACTTCGTCAAGAAGATCCAGCACGAGAGCGGCACCAGCCGCGTTAAGCCGAAGATCTCGCGACAGGCGCTCTGCGACCACGACACGTCTGACGCTGCGGCCGCTGAATCGCCACTCGGCGGGCTCACGACCAACCGGCTCGACCAGACCTTCGTCAACCAGTTGCACGAGACGCTCGCTGGTGACAGTGCAAACTTTACACAGATCGGAGAGCGATATCTCACGTTGAGTCTCAATAATTTCGCTCTGCAGTGATGCTGTTCCGATTTTCTTTGGTCATTGCCTACCCCTCCTTGTCCCGGCGCGGATCGAAGTCGAAGGAGCTCGCAAATTCACGATACGCGGCCTTTTGATCATTCGTCTCTGCTCGCGGCAGGGCAATTTGCAGGACCGCATAGAAGTCACCGGGTTCTTTCCCTGGCAGCCCCCGCCCCTTGAGACGCAGCTTTCGTCCCGTTTTCGAATGCCGCGGAATTGTCAGGTCAACGTCGCCTGTCGGCGTCGGCGTCTTGACGCTGGCGCCGAGTTCCGCCTCCCATGGCGCTACCCGCAAATTCAGATAAACGTCTTTGCCTTCGACAAGGAACTTCGGATGCGGTCGAAACGCAATTTCCAGAAACAGGTCGCCGCTTTCGCCACCACCGGCGCCCGCCGATCCCTGTTTGGCCAGGCGAATGTGCTGACCGGGTCGCACCCCTTTCGGAATCTTCACGCTCAGAGTTCGATTGCGCAACGTCGGACGGCCGTCATCGCCAATCTCCGTGTGCTTCAGCGTAACGCTGCGTGTCGCGCCGAGGTACGAGTCCTGCAGATCGACAACGATCTTTGCAAAGGTATCTTCGCCACGGGCCGTAAAGGGACGATGATCCGCCCGCGTGAATCCGCCGCGGAAATCACCACGACCGAACAATGTCTCGAAGAAGTCGCTGAACTCTTGGGCACCGCCTCCGGCAGGGTCGCCACCGTGGAACTCGAATCCCTGATCCCAGTTCGGTGGCGGCCGAAAATCCTGGCCCTTCTTCCAGTCCGCGCCCAGTTGATCATAGGCAGTTCGTTTCTCGGGATCTTTTAGAACCGCGTAGGCCTCGCCCACCTCCTTGAAGCGCTGCTCGGCGTCCGACTCCTTGCTAACGTCCGGGTGATATTTGCGAGCAAGCTTGCGATAGGCACGCTTAATTTCGTCCTGCGTGGCGTCGCGCTCGACGCCCATCACCTTGTAATAGTCTCTAAATTCCATAAGCCAACATTATTGAGCCTCCGGACGACGGCAAAATGAAAGCGGCCGGCCCTCCGGCCGCTCTCTTTTTTGCTTTTGACAAGCTCAGTCCTTGAACTTGATTTCCTGCAAAACAGTAATGCTGCCAATCTCGCGCAATTCCCCCCGATCGATATTTGCTTCTCTCATTTCTTCCGGCGAGCCAAGAACCCTCGATCCGATTTCCTCGAAATACTCGACATTTAGGTCGAATGCGGCCCAGTTGGCGAAGGTCACAGTAAGGATCAGGTCCGGCTCGCCCTTGCGGGAATTCGGATTCGAGTAGATTCCGTAGTCGATGACCGAACCGTCCTTCATTTGCTCTTCGATAAACTTACGCCAGACATTATTCAGGTCATTGATGTACGCGTTGAACATGCCGTCCTTAATGTGAACGTTGGTTACCTGCACAATGTGCCCGGTCTCCCAGCGACGCTCGTTGTCTTGTGCGAAAACGGCGTTACTACCTGACGTCGCAAGCAGGATAATACCTAATACAGCTACTAATCTTGACTTCATGGAGCCACTCCTTATTTTCGAAAGTTGGTCTTCTTCAAGGTCAATGCGTCGAATATGCGCAAATTGCGCACTCAAGAATGCAGAGTATACGGGTAACAGGGTCGCTCGATCGAAAACCGGGGTTGAAACAGCAACGATGCTGCAGATTCAGTGTCGCGCCAGAGCTAAACGAAAGTTCTGGCGCGTTCAGTAGCCTGATGCCGGGCGCTCTGCCGCTTCCAACTCGTCACAAAGGCGGTACCCATGTGGCTCAGACGATAGTTATCAAAACCGTCTGTCGAGCCGATGACGTACTCGAGCATTTTATTCTTGCTGAGTTTGTCGAGGCTGCGCTGGATTTGCGCTGGTCGCAAAGTCAGTTGCTCGGCCAGTTCCGATGCAGAAGTCGTGAAACCCGGGCCACGAGCTGCCGCAGAATGTAGTACGGCATAGTCGAGATCGTCGAACTCAACCGTGGGAATCGCGTCAGCGTCACGGGACGCTCTTCGTGGCAAAAATTCGCGAAGCTTGAGGACGAACTTCGTCTTGTAGTTTCCGACAGCGAGTGCCATACGAAACATCACTGTTCTGACCATGGCGCCCGCAATTCTCGCGGCGTTTTGACAGAGCTTGAGCAGCACCAATCCGGCGACGGCGATCAGGAACCACGCGGTCAGAGCAACGATCAGCAGCATTGTGAGGGACCGATCATCGCCAATTACTCCGATCGTCGACAACACTATGTCGCCCGGCATCACGAAAGCGCTGAAAATCGTATTGCCAAGTTCCTGCAAAGTCGTATCCAAGTTCATTAGCTCGCTGTTCTCGCAATACTATGATTTAGCAGCGCCGTCGATTTGTGTCGCAGTTCACAGATAAAGCAAATGAATTACTCAACACTTACGGCTGTCCGCCGCGCTGCCGCATGGAGCCGTGCCGCCGACAGTTACAAATGGATTATGTAAATCAAAAAGGAAATTTGGCGATGTCGAGACTGATCCGTACTTACGTGACAGTATTGCTGGCGGCTGTTTTCGCAGTATCGGCCAACGCGCAGGACATTTCCGGAGAGGAGCTGCGCAGCCTGGACGGCCAGGTCCAGGAGATCAAATCCGACGTCCTCAATATTGCTTCGGAGCTCGAGAACCTCGAAGAACGGCTGCTGTATCCGTCTAATACGCAAATTGCCGTCTTTGTTTCCATTGCCGAAGACGAAAAATTTCGACTCGACGCCGTCAAGATAGAAATTGACGGCGATATGGCCACACACCACATATACAGCTTTCAGGAGCTTGAGGCGCTGCAAAAAGGCGGCGTGCAACGCATTTATACCGGCAACATCGTTACCGGCAACCATGAGCTCCGCGTCACGATGATGGGCAAGTTGAACAACGGCAAGGATTTCAACGCGTCCGACAGTTTCGAATTTTCCAAAGGAGTAAAACCCAAAGCGCTCGGCGTTACCCTCGCCGGACCAGGTCTCGGAGCGAACGGTATCCAGGTCGGAGATTGGTAGATCATGGGTCGAGCACCGCTCTCAGTGATCGGGCTCCTGCTGATCACTTCTCTGGCAACGAGCCAGATTCGAGCCGACGAGTTGAAGGACTTGTACTTCGGCGAGGCGCTCTACTATGCGCACCAAGGCCAGTTCTTCGAAGCGCTGGAGCGGCTTGATACCGAAGTAAAGCAGTACGACGAGATCGACGAGCCCGAGCTCGACACCCTTTATTACCATATCGATGACGCCGAGTTTTCGCTGGGCGATTTCGAGCTGCGTTACAGGATGCATCATCGCGCAGGTCGTGCGATCAAGGCGGTACTCGAAGGCGCCGTCGATGAGGTAGTACGGAACGACGCCGCGTTCAGACTGGCGCGGATACACTTCCAGAAAAATCAGATCGAGGATGCGATGCGTGCACTGGAGCGCATCGACGGAAAAATTCCTGAATCGATTCGCGATGACATCGAGTTCCTGCGCGCGAATATCTATCTCGCAGAGAGGCGACCGGCAGAGTCGGTCGATATTCTCAGGAAACTGCAGGGCTCCGACAGTTTCGGCGCTTTCGCCGCCTACAACCTCGGCATCGCGTACCTGCAGGACGGACAGCGGCAAGCGGCGCTCGAGCAACTGGAGCGAGCCGGTCAGGTCGCAACCGATGATCCTGCCGAACTTGCTATCCGGGACAAGTCGAATCTCGTGCTCGGTACCATCCTTCTCGAAGACGGTGAGTACGACAGGGCCATCCCGTTCATGAATCGGGTCCGTCTTGATGGCCCGTTCTCCAATCAGGCCTTACTGAGTTCAGGATGGGCAAACATGTCCATCGAAAACTTCGATAGAGCTGTTGTTCCGTGGAAGATTCTGGCTGACCGTGAAGTTACCGATCGGGCGACGCAGGAAGCCATGCTCGCACTGCCGTACGCCTACGGTAAATTGAACGTGCATGGCCGCGCAGCCATATTCTACGGGCGCGCGCTGGACTCATTCAGTGCCGAAGTCGATAACCTCAATGCGTCCATCGAAAGCATCAGGGAAGGCAAATTCCTCGAGGCGCTGATTCGAGAGGAGATCCGCAAGGACAAGGACTGGGTGATCCGTCTGCGCGCCTTGCCGGAAGCGCCAGAAACCTACTATCTGATGGAATTGCTCGCGTCACACGATTTTCAGACCGGGCTGCAAAACTATCTGGATCTTGCCGACCTGCAGCGCAAGCTGTTGAGCTGGCAGACAGGATTTGATTCCTTCGATGAAATCGTGGGCATCCGTCACGATCACTACGAGCCGTTGTTGCCGCAGGTGGATACAGAGTTCCGCGAGTTCGATTCGAGAATGCGTCTGCGTATCGAGCAGCACAAAATGCTCGTGAAACGCCGTGACGACATGCTCACAACACCGCAACCGAAATTTCTGGCGACGCGTGAGGAGCAAGCCATTCTCAAGCGGATCGAGCGAATCGAAGCTCAACTTTATGGCGCGGAATCGGCGTCTGCCATGTCATCGATGCGGCGACTTCAGCGCCTCAAAGGCTTGCTGAGCTGGACACTCGAAACAGAGTTTCACGATCGTCTGACCGAATTCGACCGGAACTTGCGCGGGCTCGACGACGCGATGGCGATGCTGCAGGAAAAGTACGATCGATTCGTACGGGCGCGACAGGCCGCCACACACAGTTTCGAGGGTTACGAGAAGCCAATCTACCGGCTCCGGGCACACGTGCAAATGGCCGTTGACAAGATCGACCGGCTGATGGCTCGCCAGGGGCACCTCCTCGAAGTCGTGGCGGTCGACGAACTGATCGCGCGCCGCAGTCGTCTCGAAACCTACGGCGACAAAGCACGCTTTGCGCTGGCCGACAGCTATGACCGCGCAACACAGGCGCAGGCCAGGACGGATGACGAGTGATGCGACGGCAGGTACTCATTCTCTTGCTTGTCTCGACCGGTTTCGTTGGCTGTGCGACGACCAGCGAACAAGGCACGCTCGCCGAGTTGGAACGCGTGCAAGCAGACGTCGAAGAGGTGTACCTCGACGATAGCCTGGAACGCGCGGCACAAAGTTACCGACGCTATCTCGAAGAGACGACAGAAAGTGCACGGACGCCCGAGGCGATGCGACGTCTCGCCGACCTGCAGATCGAACAGGCATACGGCGTGATCGGCAGCGGCGAGCTTGTCGAGATGGCGGCGCCCACATCTGCGGCGCAGGCGGAACCGAAAGTCCCGAAGAATACGGCGGCAAGCGGCGCCGAACCGTCGGAGTCCGAGGAGGATTTCGAGCAGCGGGCGACCAGCCGCCAGGAGCTGTTGTCCGGTACGGCACAGTTCGATCTGCAGTTGCCCGGCGCCGAGAGCGCGGCGGTACCTGCAGGACCTCGCGAAGCGATCAAGACGTACCAGCAGATTCTCGAGAATTATCCGAACTATGAGCGCAACGACAAGGTGCTCTACCAGATGTCACGGGCATACGACGAGATCGGACAGCCTGATGAAGCGATGACGGTCATGGATCGGCTCGTCGCCGAGTACCCCTACTCGAAATTCATTGATGAGGTCCACTTCCGGCGTGGTGAGTACTTTTTCGTCAGGAAGAAGTACCTCGACGCCGAGCACGCCTACGGCGCGATTATCGGAATCGGTAGGACGTCGTCCTATTACGAGCTGGCTTTGTACAAACTGGGATGGACTTTGTACAAGCAGGAGCTCTACGAAGAAGCGCTACACAATTACATGGCGATGCTCGACTACCGACAATCGATCGGCTACGACTTCGATGAAGATTATGCAGAGAACGAGGAACACCGTGTAACCGATACGTTTCGCGTGATCAGCCTCAGTTTCTCCAACCTCGGTGGACCCGAAGTCGTGGACGATTATTTTTCGACTAATGGTCATCGCAGCTATGCCGACAAGATCTACGGCAATTTGGGCGAGTTTTACTTCACCAAACTTCGCTATGACGATGCAGCGTCGATCTATAAGTCCTTCATCAGCCTGAAACCGTATCACAGGGTTTCGCCGCACTTCAGCATGCGCGTCGTCGAAATATACGGTGAAGCCGGATTCCCACGGCTCGTCGTGGAATCGAAAAAAGAGTTTGCACAGAATTATGCGCTGGACGCGGAATACTGGAACTATTTCGATGTCGACAACTCGACCGACGTTGTCGGTTTTCTCAAGACCAATCTGACAGACCTGGCTGGCCACTACCACGCGCTTTATCAGGACGAGAATCTGGTCGACGAACGGCCGGCCAGCTTCAGCGAGGCCCAGCGCTGGTACCGCCAGTTTCTCTATTCGTTCCCTTCGGATGCTCAATCGCCGCAGATCAACTATCAGCTCGCCGACCTGCTGCTCGAGAACGAGGATTTTGGCGAGGCGGCAATAGAGTATGAGCGAACGGCGTACGAGTATGATCAGCATGAACAGGCTGCGGCGGCCGGTTATGCCGCCGTCTTCGCGCATCGGCAGAATCTCGAGCTGGCAACCGGCGCCCGGCGGCTCGAGGTCAAGAAATCGACGGTTACGAGTTCGCTCCGGTTCGCCGACACCTTCGACGAGCACGAGCAGGCGCCCGTGGTGCTGGGTGCGGCCGCGGACGACCTTTATGAGATGAAAGATTTTCATCTTGCGATAGCGTCGGCGCAGAAACTCATCGAGCGCTATCCGGCCGCAGACACCTCGTTACTGCGCTCCGCCTGGGCCGTCACAGCACACTCGTCCATCGATCTCGCCGAATATCAGGATGCTGAGCATGCGTACATGAACGTGCTTGGCCTCACACCTGCAGACGACGAATCACGGTCCGCGGTTGTCGATGGCCTTGCTGCGGCTATCTACAAGCAGGGCGAGCAGGCGAATCTTCTTGAAGACTATCGTGCGGCGGCAGGTCACTTCCTCAGGATCAAGGATGTCGCGCCAACCTCGGATATTCGCAGCGCGGCCGAATACGATGCGGCGGCTGCCTTGATCAAGCTTCAGGACTGGGTTTCGGCGTCCGACGTACTCGAGGATTTTCGTGTCACCCATCCGGAGCACGAACTGCACGCCGAGGCAACGAAACAGCTTGCCTATATCTACCGCGAGGATGGGCAGATCCAACGTTCTGCCGCCGAGCATGAACGAATCGCCGCTGAAGCAACCGACGTGGTGCTCAGCCGCGAGGCGCTCCTGACCGCCGGCGAGCTGTACGACGAGGTTAATATCGTCGCAGACGCTATCCGCGTTTACGAGCGCTACATTAGCGAATATCCGCGGCCTCTCGATATTGCTATGGAAACCCGAATGCGGCTTGCGGACATATTCAAAGCCGGGCTCGACTATGGGCGGTATCACGAAGAGCTCAATGATATCGTCGCCGCCGACCGCGATGCCGGACAAGAACGGACGGACCGCAGCAGGTATCTTGCGGCCCGGGCCGCCCTCGTACTCGCCGAGCAGAGCTACACACATTTCGCCAGTCTCGAGCTGGTGCAGCCGTTTGAAGAGAGCCTCGCCCAAAAACAACAGCGTATGGACGTGGCGATGGAGGCTTTCGAAAACCTCGTTGCCTATGAGGTTGCAGAGGTCACGGCAGCGGCAACATTTTATATCGCCGAGATCTACATGGGATTCAGTGCGGCCCTGATGGAGTCCGAGCGTCCGCGAGGTCTGACCGAAGCAGAGAAGGTTGATTATGAACTGGTGATCGAGGAAGAGGCCTATCCGTTCGAGGAACAGGCCATTCAGGTTCACGAGGAAAATTTCGAATTGCTCGCCGGCGGAATTTACAACCCCTGGGTGCAAAAGAGTCTCGACCAGCTGGCGGTACTCATGCCCGGACGATACGCAAAGAACGAGATCAGCGGCGGCTTCCTGGGGTCGATCGATACGTACGCATACCGGATGCCGATTGCGCCGCCGATTGGTATCGACGAAGAAAATCATGTCGACTCGCCGGAGTCAGGCGAAACTGAAGAGATGGCGGAAGCCTCTGCACAGCTATCCGGCGGTCCGGAAAGTAGCCGGGATTAGTTGTCGACGGGAGTTTTTATGAACACGTTCATTGCAGACAAACTTCGCCGATCCACAACCCGTGCCGCAGGGTTGTTGGTGAGCGCAGCCATCATTTCTGCGTGCACCGCGACGGAATCGTCTCGCAGGCCGCCGGCCCGAATCGAAATTCAGGAGGCGGTCGGCTTTACGATTACTGAAGAGACACGAATCAACAGCGACGTCCGGATCGATTACGATGCCGCGCTAAGGTCACTGGAGCAGGGCCGACTCGAGCAGGGCATCCAGATGCTGGAGGCCGTCGTCGACACGGCACCGGATCTTAGCGCACCGCGAATCGACCTCGGCATCGCCTATCATCGTGCCGGTAAGCTCGATGCTGCCGAAAGCAATTTGCTGCTCGCACTCGAGTCGAATCCGGATCATCCGATCGCACACAACGAACTCGGTATCGTGTATCGCGAAACCGGACGCTTCACCGAAGCGCAGCACAGCTACGAAGCCGCACTGGCGATCTATCCCGGCTACCATTACGCCCGCCGTAATCTGGCGATTCTTTGCGACCTGTATCTCGCTGATCTTAGCTGTGCGCTGGCAAACTACGAAGCGTATATGGCAACGGTACCGAGTGACGACGAGGCATCGATGTGGATTCGTGACCTGCGCTATCGAATAGAGCAAGGAGAGCAGTAATGCCGAGACTAATCATTATCGGCGCCATGCTGTTGCTCGTCAGTATCACCGCAAGAGGTGAGGATTCGGCGGTCGAAGCTGAGGTGACCGAACAGGCGCAGGCAACCGACGAGCAGGGCGACGGTATTGAAAAGCCGAAGACGATGTCCGGTATGTCGATTCTGGGCAACGAAGAGGCGCCAAAGTCGCTCGTTATCATCCCCTGGAAATCATCGGAGCTCGGCGACGACATCAGCCTCTCGGACACGCTCGACGATCGCGCGCGGCCCGTGGATAAGGAGGTCTTCCTGCGGGAACTGAGCTTTTACGAGATTCGCGCCGGCGACGAAGCGCCCGGGGTCACGAATTAGGCGGATTTTCCGCGAATTCGGCGTACCGAAGGCCTGTAATCCTGTGAGCCACGTCAAGGCAGCGGCGGTTGCCAGCAGACATAAGGTCCTAACGTGCGCTGCGTCACATTCAAGACAGTGATCGACATCTATTCTTGGGCCTGTTCTGAGACTGACTCAGGATCATTTGTAAAATGAGGATTTTGTAATGGACTTTTTCTATTCGATTGTAGGTTTCTTCGCATCGGGTGGCGTATTCATGTATCCGATACTGATCGTATTCGCCGTCGGAGTCGCGATTGCAGTCGAACGCTACGTTACGCTGGCCGTGGTGACGAACAAGAACCAGGCAGTATGGAACAAAGTGCAGCCGCTCCTTGCCGACGGTGAGTTCGACCAGGCACGGGAAATGACCAGCAAGGACGAATCCACGATCTCGCAGGTCCTGAACATGGGCTTGTCGTTGCAGGGTGCCGTCCGACGTCGTGAAGACATAGAAATCGCGATGGAGGAGAGCATGATGGAAATCGTGCCGCGCCTCGAAAAGCGGACGCCGTATGTTGCGCTCGCTTCGAGCATCGCGACTCTGCTGGGACTGCTCGGTACGATTATGGGTTTGATTCAGGCGTTTACCGCCGTTGCAAATGCGAATCCTGCTGAAAAGGCCGATCTCTTGTCTGCCAGCATTTCCGTCGCGATGAATACGACCGCGTTCGGGCTGATGGTTGCAATACCCCTGCTCATCGTGCACGCGGTACTGACCAGCAAGACCGGCGACATCGTCGACAGTCTCGAGATGGCGACAGTCAAGGCGCTCAATGTGTTCTCGAGAAGGGCGAAGCGACCGGTTGAGGCCTAGCTGCAATGGCCAGACGGCATCACTACAAGCGCCGCAGCAAGCCTGCGCATGAACTCGATGTAACCACCTTCCTGAACCTCATGGTGGTGCTCGTTCCGTTTCTCCTCATAACGGCGGTGTTTTCGCGGCTCACCATTATCGAACTCACTCTGCCGAGTTCGGCGGGAGGTGCGACAAGCACCGAAGAGGGTTTCCGTGTCGAGGTGGTCGTCAGGGAAGCTGGTATCGAGATAACCAATGGCAAGAACATTATCGCGTCGATACCAAAGAAAGACGACGAATTCGATCTGCAGACGTTGTCCGATTTCATGGTCACGCTCAAGCAGGATTATCCCGAGCAGGATGCTGCATCCGTGCTGATGGAGGCGCGGATTCCCTACGACTACCTCATCCAGGTAATGGACGTTGTCCGGGCCGTCGAGATCGAGGCGGAGGCTGAGGGAGAATTCGAACTCGTCGCGCTGTTCTCCGAGATTTCCGTGGGAGACGCGCCATGAGAAACACGCGCCGAATCAAGCGCATGGGGCGCAACCGCATCAAGATCACGAAGATGAACCTGACATCATTGATGGATGTCTTCACGATTCTCGTGTTCTTTCTGCTGATCAATTCCGGCTCTGTCGAGCTGGTAGAAGCGCCGAAGAACGTCACGCTGCCCGAGGCGCGGATCGAAACCAAGCCACGCGAAACAGTCGTGATCTTCGTCAGTGCCGAAGACGTGCTGGTGCAGGGCGAGTTGGTCGCCCGTGTGGACGACATCCTCGATGGACAGGTGGGATCGGTCGATCAGATCACGTTACGACTTGCGGAATTGAAAGAGAACGTCGTCGGTCCAAGCACGATGGCGGTTGCGGGCAGTCAGGAAGTTACGATCCTGGCCGACAAATCCGTGCCATTCGTCGTGATCAGGAAGATCATGTCAACCTGCACCGACGGAGGCTATGAAAACGTCTCCCTGGCCGTCATTCAGAAGCCAGCGCAGGTAGCGCGGGCCGCCAGCACCTAAGGGACGATGGTGACACTGTGAGCTCGGAACACTCTGAAGGAGAGCAGTTTCTACGGTCGAAGGTCGAGATATCCGAGCGCGCGCTCGGCGACCTCGAAGCTGATCTGCGGAAAGTCGACGCCGAACTCGAGGAACTTGGGCAGAGAAACCATCAGTACGATGTGCTCGCACAGGTTTGCCAGTCGCTCGAAGAACTCGACGGTATTGGCGCCACGCACCTGTTCTGGGGCGAGCACAGCGGCCCAGATGATCCGGTCGGGCATCTGCGCAATGCCCGTCGCAAGATAGACGAATTCGGCGAGGAAATTGCCGCGGTCGAGGAGCGCCGACTTTCCATCGTCGAAAAAATCGGCGGTCAGAACGACGTTCTCGATTGCCTGCATTACGATTTGCGCGACGCCATGGAACGCGAGGAATCTCGCAAGAGCGAGTGGCTGGTAGAGCGCGAGATCGGCAATGTTGGCTATCGAGCCCAGGTCATGCCATGGGCCAGGGGTTGCGAGGAGGACCAGCGTTTTCGCAGGTCGCTGGCCACATCACTGGCGGTATCACTCGCCATTGCATTTCTATTCAGCATGATCGCTTTGCCCATCATTGAACGCTCGACGATCAACGAACTGCCGGAGCGTGTCGCCAAACTCGTTCGTAAGGAGCGGATTCCGCCACCTCCGCCCGTGGAAGAGCCGATCATTCCGCAAGAGGAGCTGCCCGAACCCGATCCGGAGGTCGCGGAAGAACAGCCGCCCGAGGAGTTACCCAAGTCGACTGAACAGCCGGTTCTGGCAGATATCGAGCAACAGGACACCAAGGAACAGGTCAAGTCCAAAGGCATCCTGGCGTTCCGCGACAGCTTCGCCAGCCGCGCGAACCTCAGGCCGACCGCTCGGCTCGGTTCCCAGGCCCGGGTCAGCAGCGCGGGTGAAAATACGGTCGGGCGTCCGCAGCGAATGATGGTTTCGACGTCGGCGCCAGGCTCGAGCGGCGGCATCAACCTCGCTTCCATCAGTCGGGACGTCGGCGGTGGCGGAGACGGTATCGATGGAGTCCAGCTGGCGCGCGTCGCCAGTTCGATCGGCGGTGGTACCGGACCAAACCGGCCTTTGAGCGGGGGCGCGATGGCCGGACGTACCGACGAAGAAATACAGATCGTATTCGATCGCTACAAGGCAGCGCTGTACCGGCTTTACAATCGGGAACTGCGCAAGGATCCGACGTTGCGTGGTCAACTGGTCCTGCGGCTGACGATCGAGCCTGACGGGTCGGTGTCACTGTGCCAGTTACACTCATCCGACATGGATGCCCCGACTCTGACGCAACAGGTCGTCGACCGCGTGCAGACATTCGACTTCGGTGCCAAGGAAGACATCGTCGCAATGACGATCATCTATCCGATCGACTTTCTGCCGGCGGCCTGACCGCACTTTTATTCAACATAATCACGATATCGTGCACGCCGACGCCCGCAGGCGGATGTGCTGTTGATTGACGGTCTGAAACCATTACATAAGGTGTCTCTGGACGCCGCGCCTGTGGTGGCTTTCAAGCCCCAAACCCGCCAAAACACTGTGTTCCGAACTCATTTGAAGCCGGCTACCGAAGCTGTGAGGCAGGTCAACCTTTGAGTGCATGGGTTGGGGGATAGTCTCGTTTCGGCAAGGAAAAAGGCAAAGCCTCCGAAAGGTGGCGACGCAAAGTCACCGGCCTGCAGGGCAGTCAAGCCCTGGGGCTGCGGGATCGCCCCAACAACGACCAAGGATCTGGTCGTCCGCATCGGTGAGTTAAGCGCACAGGGATAAGTAGCGACCGCCATGGCCCAATCTGAAATCAACCTGCGAGCGTTGCATGATAACGGCTCGCCAGCGAGAGCAGCGCGATGAAGAAGTTATTCATCATCCTGGCTATATCGGTTCTTGCATCGGCCGCATTGGTTCCAACCGGGAGCGCGTTAGCGGCCGACATCACGTTCGTATCAGTTGATGGATCCTGGCGCGACCCGGTGGATAACGTTCCCGGAAACCAGCCGGGCGATCCCGTCATCACGAACGGCAACCCGATCTCCAGCATCAGCTGGGGTACGACGGCGGGCCCGCAAAGCGGTTATGACTTCATCGCAACGCCTCCGCCGCCGTTCACGTTGCCGGGGCCCATCCCGTTCTTTTCTCTCGGGACGTTTCAACATCGGAATTTCGAGGTCGGCGACCCTTCCCTGGTTTCGGCTGAGCTCGATGTGGTGCTCGTGCTTGCCGTGGACGGCGTGCCAACCGGTCCGTTGACCTTCACCTTTACGCTAAACCACGAGGAAACCCCGAACAACCTGGACCCATGTCCCTATCCGACACCACCCGGAGACGGGTGCACGGATCGTGTGACGATCGTCGCCTCGGCCGACCCCACGACGTTCAACGTCGATGGAGTGGATTACACATTGGAGATGAGCTTTCTGGACAACGGTAGCCCAGTCGACGAATTCATCACGGCAGAAGGCGACATCGTCAACAGCTCGGGCCTGGTCGGGGAATTTACGTTGCCGCCGGGACTCACGGTCACGAAGACCGGCCCGGCGACGATGCGTCTGGCGGAGTGGGGAGATTTCGTCATCGGCGTGCAAAACGAGAGCGAGTCCGACGCGCACAACGTGACGCTCGTCGATCAGCTGCCCGACGGCCCGACCGGCGGGATGTGCGACACGACGCCAGAGATTCTGAGCGCGCGCGTGTTCGCGGCCGATGGCGTCACGCCGGTACCGGGAAAGGGCCCTCTGGTCCAGGGGACGGACTACTCGCTCGCCTACAACGGCGCCGCGTGCGAGCTCACGTTCAACACGATGACCGCCGCCTCGGTGATCGATGTGGGTGAGCGTCTTATGATCGTGTATCGCACGCAGCTCGACGCCGATTCCCAGGATGGCATCACGCTGACGAACGTGGCCGGCGCGACCGAGTGGTTCAACGCCGACGCCTCGACCATCTACAGTCGCACGTTGACCGACGGCACCGTGGGCGTCGGGGACCACGAGGACGCGCACAGCGTCACCGTCGACCTGCCGGTGCTTCGGTTCGAGAAGACGGTCATGAATGTGACAACGGGAGAGGACCCGGGCACCGTCGCGACACCGGGCGAAACGCTGCGCTACCGGCTCTACGTCGAGAACCTGAGCGACGTCCCCGTCAGCGATTTCTCGATCGTCGACGAAATCGACCGCCTCAATGCGGACCCGTCGTTCCAGGCGGGCACGCTGAATGTCGTAACGATTCCGGCGGGCGCGGATGCCGGCAACACGGATGCGAACGGCGGTGCGGCCGGTACCGGCTTGCTCGACATACGCAACCTGAGCATCGGCGGGCTGGGCGAAAGTGTGCTGGTCGAGTTCGAGGTTCAGCTCGCGCCCGTCATCGCGAACGACACGTTCGTCTACAACCAGTCCGAGATCATGTTTGACGACTTGTCGGCTGCCGTCAGTGACGACCCGAACGTCAATGGCGCGGCGGATCCCAACGTCGATGGCGACGAGGACCCGACTCAGATCCAAATCCAGTCCGCACCCAATTTTGACGTGGACAAGATCTCCTCGTACATCACCGGCGACCCGAACGTGCTGCTCGCAGGTGAGACGCTGCGCTACACGATAACGGTGCAAAACATCGGTACGGACAATGCGGATGGCGTCGAGCTCGTCGATCAGGTGCCGGCGAACACGACGTATGTTCCGGGCAGCACCCTGCTTAACGGCATCGCGTTACCGGATGCGAACGGCGGAGGTTCGCCGTTGATTGATGGCATCCTGGTCAATGCGCCGCAGGATCCGACACCAGGTGTATTGAATGCTGCCGTTGCGGACAACGTTGCGACGATTGTATTCGACGTGGTCGTGTATCCGGACGCACCTGACGGCACCATCATTTCGAACCAGGCATTTGTCAGTGCTGTCGACTACGGGATTGCCGATCAGCCGTCAGATGATCCGCGCACACCGATACTCGACGATCCAACGCGCGATGTCGTCGGCAATTTCCCGCTGCTGTTCGCGCCGAAGGCTGCCGCATTGCAGGTTGACGGCGGTTCCCCCGGCATCGTCGATCCGGGTGATGTGCTGCGCTATACGATTACGGTCTACAACAACGGCGCGATCCCGGCGACCGCCGTCGAGCTGATTGACGTCGTGCCGGCAGACACCATTTATGTTGCCGATTCCGTGACCCTGAACGACCTTCCGGTCGGGCAACCCGATGGTGGGGTATTCCCGCTTATTGATGGCATTCCGGTCAGCTCGGCCGACCTGATGCCGCCAGTGCCCGCCGACGGCGAAGGACTATTGAATCCGGGGCAATCGGCTGTCGTGCAGTTCGACCTGCAGGTCGATGCGGCCGTGGCGCCTGGAACGCTGATCACCAACCAGGCGACGGTCTACACCGTCGAAGTGCCGAACACCCTCACCGATGGAGATGGCAATCCCGCTACGGGACCCGAACCAACCGTGGTCGTCGTCGGTGACGCTCAGCAGCTGTCGATCATCAAGGACGTATCTGTCGTCGGTGGCGGTGCTGCACTGGCCGGCGCCACGCTCGAGTACGTCGTCAACGTCAGGAACATCGGTGCAGTTCCGGCCCATTTCGTTACGCTCTACGACGACCTCGACATGGTAGATCCGGGCTACCTTAGCTATGTTGACCAGTCCGCGACGATGAACGGCCTCACCGATGGTGTGAACTTCGCCGGGTCGTTAATTACAGCCGATTACTTCAACGAGTACGGACCGCTCAACCCGGATGAGACAGTCACACTGCGGTTCCGCGCGATCATCAATCCGAATCTCCTCGAGGGCACGCGCGTTACCAACACGGCGCGGGTAACGTGGAACGATCCGCAGCAGTCTGCGGAGGCGAGCGTCTCGATTGACGTCGGTGCAATGCCGAATCTCGGCATGCTGAGCGGCAACGTCTGGCACGATGCGGATCACGATAATACGCCCGACGGGCTCGAGCGTCCTCTCGAAGGCTGGACTGTCGAGCTGCTCCTGGATGATCAGACGGTGCGGTCGCTGGTATCCGACGTCGACGGTAACTACCTGTTTGCGGGCGTAATCCCGACCTTAGCGGACGGTCCGTTGTATTCGCTGCGCTTTAGCGCGCCGGGTGCCGGTGTCAGAACCGCACTAATGGGCAACACGGATTCCGATTTCACCGATGGCATGCAGCGTATCGATGAAATCGACGTTCAGGAGGGCAGCAACCTGCTGGCCCTGAACATGCCGGTCGATCCGAACGGTGTCATTTACGATTCGGTGGCACGTTCGCCGATCGCGGGCGCCAGCGTCACGCTCGTTGACGTCCGCAACGGAGCGGCTGTTCCCAGCAGCTGTTTCGACGATCCGAATCAGCAGAATCAGGTTACGGTCACGAATGGTTATTACAAGTTCGATATCAACTTCTCCGATCCGGCGTGTCCGAGTGGCCTGAACTACGCGATAGAGATCGGACCGCCCGACAATAGCTTCATTGGTAGCGTTTCCGAACTGATTCCGCCGACATCCGACCGGACCGGCCTGCCGTTTGATGTGCCGGCATGTCCGGGCTCTGCGAACGATGCTGTGCTCGCGACGGCGCAATACTGCGAGGCACAGGCGTCCGAATTCGCGCCGCCGGCATCGGCACCGGCGAGGAGTGCGGCGACTGACTACCACTTGTTCCTGAGGCTGGATGACAGCCAGCAGCCAGGTTCAGCCCAGCTGTTCAACAATCACATACCGCTCGATCCGCGTCTGGGCGGCGCGGTTGCCGTCACAAAGACATCGCCGATGCTGAACGTCACGAGAGGTCAGATGGTGCCGTACGTGATTACGGTCCGTAACTCCTTCGGCGTTGACCTGCAGGATGTGACGCTTGTCGATCGTTTCCCGGCCGGCTTCCGTTACGTGGAGGGGTCGGCGCGTTTCGATGATGTCGAAACAGAGCCGGCGATCGTTGGTCGTGAACTGATCTGGTCAGGTCGCTCGCTCGCCGTGGACGAACAGCACACGATCAAACTGCTCCTGGCCGTCGGCGCCGGTGTCACCGAAGGCGAATTCGTCAACCGTGCGCAGGCCGTCAACTCATTGACCGGGATAGTGATGTCCGAGGAAGCGGAAGCAACGGTGCGGCTCGTACCCGATCCGACGTTCGACTGTACCGATGTAACCGGCAAGGTCTTCGACGACATCAACCGCAATGGCTATCAGGATAATGACGAAGCCGGGCTGGCGGGTGTGCGGTTGGTTACCGCCAGAGGTCTGGCTGCGAAAACCGATACGCACGGTCGCTACCACATTACCTGTGCGATCACGCCGCACGAGAGTCGTGGCAGTAACTTCGTTCTGAAACTTGACGACCGGACCCTGCCGAGCGGTTTCCGTGTCTCGACAAGACCGGTCCAAGTCCAGCGAGCAACACGTGGTAAGGCGTTACGCATCAACTTCGGTGCTTCGATCCACCGCGTCGTCGGTCTCGATATGGCCGACGCAGCCTTTGAGCCGGGTTCCACCGATATGCGCGATTTGTGGCTAACCCGGATCGATTTGCTGTTGCAGGAACTGCAGAAGGGACCGGCCGTATTGCGTCTGTCCTATGTCGCTGACGTTGAACCCGAGGCGCTTGTCGAGCAACGCCTGGAAGCGATGAAAGATCGGATCATGACTGCCTGGCACGACATGAACTGCTGCTATGAACTCGTCATTGAGCCCGAGATTTACTGGCGACGCGGAGCGCCGCCAGTAAAACTGAAGGGGTTGAGCCAATGAATGTGATATGCAGGATTATTGGCTATTCGTCGCTGCTGTGCATGATACCGGCATCGTTGTCGCTCGCCGCGACTACGGTCGAGGAGGCGTCGATCGGCGAGGCTGTCGAGCGTCATTTGCCGATGGACGAACCGGTTCAGCAGTGGGTACAGGACCCGGAGCGTATCGCGATTGAACTGGGCGACACGATCGAGACGCGCGAGACGGTGACCGATGGGCTCGAGACCATCAAGCTCAGTAACCTCGTACCACCGGTTCGCTTCGAGTCTGGTGTCGCAAACATACCGGACACGACCGTCGAATCGCTGGGCGTCATTCTCGGTCGGATGCGGGATCGCATCAACGTGCGCCTGCACCTGATCGGTCATGCGGACGACAGGCCTTTGTCATATCAACTCGAGCAGGTCTACGGCGATAACGCCGGACTGTCGCGCGAGCGGGCTGGTAAGGTCGCAGAGCATTTTCAGACCGCACTCGCGCTACCGCCCGAGGCGATTTCCTACGAATGGGCCGGCGACACGGATCCTGTTGCGACGAATCTGACCGAGGACGGCCGTGCGCTCAACCGACGCGTCGAAGTCGAAGTCTGGTATGACGAGGTCGTCGAGCAGCTGGCGCTGGAGGAATTCCTCGTGCCGCACGAGATCAAGCGCGTGAAAGTGTGCCGCATGGAAACGGTCTGCAAACTGCGCTACATCGAGGGCCACGCGCACCGTGCCCGGATACAGAATCTCATCGCGCCGCTGCATTTCAACGCCGAGGCCATCAACGTCGATGATGAGTTCATCGAGCGCGTGCGACAGGCATTCGACAATCTTGGCGACAAACAAAACGTCGTCGTCAAATTCGTGGGTTATAGCGACGATGTTCCGCTTACCGGCAGAACCGAGCGTATCTACGGTGATCACGTCGGGCTGTCGAAAGCGCGTGCGCGGCGTGTTGCATTGGCCGTACAAGACAGCCTGAATCTCCCGACCGATGCGATCGACAGCGATGGCCGTGGTTCCGAGAGGCCTTTGGGCTCGAACGAGACAGCGCGCGGCCGCGCCTTGAATCGCCGGGTCGATGTCGAGTTCTGGTACGACGATCCTCTGCAGGAATTGCCCGACGAGCCGCAACTGTGCCCCGAAGACGCCGGCGCCGTTGTTGTGACCCGGACCTACGATCCGCCATGGGGCCGAATCGCCGACATCGACTTTGTCGACGGCCAGCCCTTGGTGTCGCCGGGGTACGCTGACGATCTGGCCCGGGCGCTGGCGGACGTTTCCGACAAGACCAACCCACGTCTTCGGTTCGTCGGCTACACGCGCAACGAACGGCTGCAGCGTCGGACTGCCTCGGTCTACGGGGATGACATCGGCCTGTCAGCATCACGTGCTCGCCGGGCGATGGAGCTGATTGCGCAGGACGCGAAACTCAGTACGGCGAAGACAGAATTTGAAGGCCGTGGCTACGTGCACTCCGACGATGTCGTCAACGCCGGTTTCGTTCAGGGCGAGACGTCGCATGTGGCAGTCCAGGTCGTTTATGACGAGTTGGCGGTTCTTGATGACTACGAAGGCGTGGATATCACCAGGGTGACGCGCGAGCTCAGTCCCGAAAACCCGCTCGGACTCAATCTCATGCGTATTACCGTCGATGGTGAACCGATAGACGATCCGAAGCGAAGTTCATCGGATATCCAGCGCTGCACCGACGTTGCGCTCGAGAAGGTCGACATTCGATTTGGCTACGACAACCTACGGTCCGCTCCAAGGCTCAGTGTCGCCGCAAAACCCGACCGCATTGTGCTTTCAAAAATGCTGCAGTTCGGGCCCGGATTGTCGCCGGCACAGATGTGGATAAAAACGAAAGCAACGCCGGTGCAATTCCGCTTGTATACGAATTATTCGTACTTCATCGACCGTGCTGAAATCCGGGTATTCGCGAACGGCCAGTCCATCGAGTCCGAGCCACTCGACGTCGTGAAGATCGGCGTCGATGGTGTCGCCACGTGGAATCCGGTTCTGGCCGAAATCAACGGCCCGGTACTCGAACTTGCGTACGTGCTGCGCGCCTACGCTGCGGATGGCAATTTTGACGAGACCAAGGCGCAGCCTCTTTGGGTCGTCTACGACACAGTTGAAGGATCAGGCGACAATGACGATGTGTCCGGACAGGACGCCGACCCGGAATTGCGGGCTGCGTATGGCGAGAATGGCCTGAGCGTGCACAATATTGGCCTTAGCAGCGGCACTGTCAGCGTCCGTGGCAGCGGCATATCGCCGGAACAGGACGTCTGGGTAGCGGGACGGCCGATTCCACTTGATGACAGTGGCAGTTTCGTAACCGAAGAAATTCTGCCCGAGGGCGAACACACAGTCGAAGTGGCCGTGGTGGACAAAGAAGGCCGCGGCGAACTGTATCTCCGTGATCTCGAATTCAAGAAGAGCGACTGGTTCTACGTCGGCATGGCCGATCTCACGCTGGCCGAAAATTCCGCAAGCGGACCAATCGACCTGCTGCAGGGTGAAAACTCCGACTACGACTATGATTCCAATATTGATGGACGACTGGCGTTTTTCGTTAACGGCAAATTCGGCGACCACTGGAAGCTGACGGCGAGCGCCGACACCAGAGAAGGATCTCTGAATAACATCTTCAGCAACTTCATGGACAAGTCGCCCGACGCACTGTTCCGGCGCATCGATCCCGACTATTACTATCCAACCTTCGGCGATGACTCCACGGTCGAAGAAATGACGCCGAGCATGGGCAAGTTCTACGTCCGTCTTGGCAAAGACGACGATTACGGGCAGTGGGGCAATTTCAAGATCGCGTACATGAATAATGAGCTCGCACAGGTTGATCGCGGCCTGTACGGTGCGAACCTGCATTACCAATCCGACGCGACGACCGAATTCGGCGAACGGCGTCTGGCGGTCGACGCATTCGCGGCCGAGCCGGGCACGATCGCGAGTCGCGAGGAATTCCGCGGTACGGGCGGATCTGTGTATTTTCTGCAACGCCAGGATATTCTCGCCGGCTCCGAGCGGGTGCGAATCGAACTACGGGACAAAGTCTCGGGGATCGTCACCGGTGTACTGAACCTTACGCCAGCATTGGACTACGACATCGACTACCTGCAGGGTCGCGTCCTGCTTGCCGAGCCGCTCGCGGCGACCGCCGCAGACAACCTTCTGGTTCGCAGCGGTGCCGTATCCGGGGATGAGGCGCATCTGGTCGTGCGTTACGAGTACACCCCGGGTTTTGAAGATATGGACGCCCTTTCGACGGGTGGCCAGGCTCATTACTGGATTGGTGATTACGTGAAACTCGGCGTGACCGCGAACGTGAATGAACAGGATGACGCCGACAGCAGTCTACAGGCCGCCGACGTGACGTTTCGCTGGACGGCCGGGTCCTGGTTGAAGTTGCAGCAATCCAGTAGTGAAGGTCTGGTTGCATTGCCGCAGCTCTCCAATGACGGCGGTTTTGAGTTCAACGGCTATGATCCAGCATCGTTCGTCAATGCCGAGGCAGAGGCGGACCGCGCCGACATCAGTATCAGCTTCGACGACTTCGGAAACTTCAGCGATGGTGCCCTGACGATGTATGTGCAGGAGGTTGAGGCGGGCTATTCGGCGCCAGGCCTGGCCGCACTGAGCGACACGAAATCCTATGGAGGCACATTCAATCTCCCGTTTGGCGAGAGCTTTTCGCTCGGCGCCAAGGTTGATCATCGAATACAGGAACAGGGCATCGAAGCGCGGGCCCAGGAAATTAATCTTGGCTACAAGTTTGGCGAGCACTGGAATGTACGCGCCGGTTACCGCAAGGACGAGCGCATCGATGGTTCCATCATCGTGCCGTTTACACAGGAACAAGGCGAGCGTGTCGATGGCGTCTTGCAGCTCGGGTACGACTCCAAGTCGGCGTGGGATGCCTATGTCTTCACACAGGATACGCTGTCGGTAACGGGCGATCGACGCGAGAATGGACGCTTCGGCGTTGGCGGGTCGTATCGGTTCAGCAAGAAATTCAGCGTCGAGGCGGAAGCT
The DNA here is from genome assembly GCA_963711285.1 of uncultured Gammaproteobacteria bacterium. Taxonomy (GTDB): domain Bacteria; phylum Pseudomonadota; class Gammaproteobacteria; order Steroidobacterales; family Woeseiaceae; genus UBA1847. The sequence goes on from CAVQDJ010000013.1 coordinate 1,121,132, forward strand.
TCGGACGGCGATCTTGGTGCAGGCGGCCGACTGGGCACGAATTACGCTCACTCGGATCATACGAGTATGTACTTCAACTACGCACTCGAGAACGAGCGCACTGATAATGGCTTGCCAAGTGGACGAGGCAGCGAAGGCAATCTCGTTGCGGGCATCAAGTCGCGCATCGCGGATAGCACGAGCGTATTTCTGGAAGAGCGATACCAGCATAACAACGCCATGACCGGACTGACGCACGGCACCGGGATCAACTTTGCGCCTACGCAGAAATGGAGCCTGGGTATCACGACCGACATTGGCACTTTGCAGGATGTACAGACCGGTGCCGAGACGGAGCGCCTGGCCGGGGGTGTGCAGCTCGGTTTCGCGGCGGATGACCTGCAGATATCGGGCGGCATCGAATACCGCAGTGACGACGTGCAGCAACTGGACCTGAACACGACGGAAAGAGAGACATGGCTGTTCCGCAGCAACCTCAAATACCAGCTCAGTCCGGCGGCCCGCCTGCTGGGCAAACTGAATCACTCCGAAAGCGAAAGTTCGCTCGGAACGTTCTACGACGGTGGATTCACCGAGGCCGTATTTGGCTATGCCTATCGACCGGTCCGTCACGACCGATTGAATGCGCTCGTCAAGTACACGTACTTCTATAACGTCCCGACGGCCGATCAGCTTACCTTGCAGAATGTTGCCGCGGAATTTATACAGAAGAGCCATATTGCGGCGGTTGACGTGACCTACGATGTAACGCCGAATATCTCGATCGGTGGCAAATACGCCTACCGTCTGGGCCAGATAAGCCTTGATCGCGACGATCCCCAATTCTTCGACAACAATGCGAGCTTGTACGTAATCCGCGGCGACTACCGGTTCCGGAACAACTGGGAGCTGTTGGTGGAAGGTCGGCTGCTCGACATGTCGGATCTGAGCGAGCAGCGTACCGGTGCGCTGGCCGCGATCTCGCGTTACCTTGGCGACCATCTGAAGATAGGCCTTGGCTACAACTTCACCGACTTCTCCGATGATCTGACGGATCTCAGCTTCGACCATCACGGTGCTTTTCTCAGCGTGACGGGATCGATGTAGGAAAAAGGCAGAATCCATTCTCAGCCTACGGGCGCACTGCGTGTGTCTGTCGGCGCTTCGCGCCGCCGTTACGCCAATCTAACGGCTTTAGTCGTCTAGGAACTCTGCGCTCATAACCTCCAGAGGCTACGGAATTTTGCGTTGCCGGCAGCCTGCTATATTCTGAGCGCATGGCCATGGCCCTGGGCGACGACGGAGACGGCGTTTCGGTTCCAAATGTTGGCAACTTTGAATGCGCTGAAGTATGTTGAGACGCCCTGAACTGAGCCACCTCCATTACGACGAGACTCTTGTGTGATCCGTACTGAAACCGACATCCAGGAATGCAGCAAACTCTGGGGAATGTTTTCGCCGCGACAGGATGCATGGGATGACTGGGACCTGATGTTCGCTTTTCACGATCAGGACAAGCATCGCTTGAATTTCCTGGTGCATCAAACCAGCGATGGGCGTCCGGATGGCCTGGTCCCGCTCGTTTACGACACGGAGCAAAACCGCTTCATGTTGATGGCCGGTAGCTATCCCGATGGCCGGATTCTGTGGCTGCGGTATCAGGATTTTCCCGAGTTTTTCGAGCAGTTTCCTGAACGGACGGTATTGTTCGATCTTAAGCAAAGCTGGGTCAGCGACCTGCTGCAGCTCCACCCGCGATTCGAAGCCAATTTCTCCGAGCAGGACCTGCGTTATTACCTGGTGCCGTCAGAATTCGAGTTTGACTTCCATAAACACATCGACACTTTTTCATCCGAGAAGAAACAGAAATTTCTTTACGACCTGCGAAACATCCGCAAGCGCGAGCCAACGCTGCGCTGGGGCGACGAAAACGAGGCCGATCTGTTCATCGAACTGGTAAACCGCAATTTCGGTGCAGAGTCAGATTACGCCAATGAAGAGAACGCAAATGAAGTACGCAGGGTCATCGATGAGCTGGAACGGAGCGGTCGCCTGAGGACTCTGACGATCGAGGTCGATGGTGCCAGGCAAGCGGTCTCGCTGTCATTGCTTCACGGCAACAAGATGATCGCGCTTTACGCTTCCAGCAACAATGACTACAACAATCTTGGCAAGTTGCTCAATGTCGAGACCATTCAGGAAGCCTGCAGATTGCGCGTCGATGAAATCAGCTTTATGACCGGTATGCAATGGAAAGCAAATTGGAAGATGAAGGGCGAGCCCTGCCTTACCATGCGCAAGCCGCCAGCGCCGTGGCCTGCTGCGCCGGGCTAGCTGTTTTTGCAGTTGCCCGAAAGATAAACCCACTGGCGAAATACGCGGATTTTCAGAATTGAGAATCAACAATCCTCAGGAATCCGTCAGGAGCTTTTTCTATATAATGCGCCGATGCCCGAATTCCTCGAAGAACTAAAACGGCGCAAGTACGCCCGATTCCAGCAAATAGTCGACTCGCTTCCGGAATGAGTCGCGTCTGCGTAACCGGAGCAGCAGGGTTCATTGCGGGCCACGTCATTATCGACCTGCTCGACGACGGCCATGCCGTCCACGCGACCGTACGCGACCTCGGTGACGACGCCAAGCGTTCGCATCTCGATGTGCTCAAGGAGCGGTATTCCGGGAAGCTAAAGTTGTTCGAGGCAGACCTGCTCGAACCAGGGAGCCTCGATGCCGCGCTCGAGGGTTGCGATGCGTTGATCCACACCGCCGCAGCCGTAATCCTGGCTGCTCCCGACCCGCAAAAGCAGATCATCGATGTGGCGGTCAAAGGCACGCAGAACGTGCTCGATTCCGTTGCCAGGACGCCGAGTGTCAAACGCATCGTCATGACCTCGTCGATTGCCGCCGTACTTGAGTTACGACCAGCAGGACAAGACGTATACCGAAGACGACTGGTGCACGAGCGACGACATATGGCTGGACCCCTACGGCATGGGCAAGACGCAGTCGGAGCGCTTGCTGTGGGAGTTCGCGGACAAGCACGCCGATCGTGTGCAGGCGGTAGCCATAAACCCGTCGGTGGTGATCGGCCGGCCACTCGCGAAACATCACATCCGCTCCAGCCTTTCGTTCATTCGCGATCTGGTCGGCTGGACCTATCCCGCTTGCGCACCAATGCGGCTTCACCTGGTCGATGTAGGCGACGTCTCCAAAGGACATGTGCGTGCACTGACATCGGACAAAGCTGCGGGCCATCGCATTATTTTCTCGGATCGGCAGATGTCGATGCTCGAGATCTCGAAGGTCCTGTCGCGCAAATACAAGACGCCCATGCGGGTGTTGCCCAAGCTGATCCTGTACATCGCTGCGTACCTGGACAAACGCTATTCGCTACGCCTGGCGCGGGCTTCTGCCAACCTGCGCTACCAGTTCAGGAGCGACCGTCCCACGGAGCTACTCGGGATCAAACTCAAGAATACGGAGGAGAGCATCCTCGAAGCAGCCGAGACGATGGTCGAGAAAGGCTGGGTCAAGCCGCGATCACCTAGCGGGGGCGAGACCTATGACAATTGAATGTGTCCGGTACAGCTTACAGGACCAGGTCGCCACCATTCGCATCGACGACGGCAAACGCAACGCACTGTCGCCGCAGGTCCTTGGCGAGATCTATCAAGCACTCGATCGGGCGGAGTCCGATCGCGCGATCGTGATCCTGACCGGTCGGGAATCCGTCTTCTCGGCGGGCTTCGATCTCCACGTAATGAAGCGCGGAGGTATCGATGCGCTGCGCATGCTGCGGGCGGGCTATGCCTTGACCGCCCGTGTTATGGCCTATCCCTATCCGGTCATCGCCGCCTGCAACGGTCACGCGCTGGCAATGGGTGTTTTCCTGATGCTGTCGGCCGACTACGTGATCGGCAGCCGCGGTGATTTCAAGATTGCTGCCAACGAGGTGGCTATCGGCCTGACCATGCCGCGCGTTGCCGCGGCCATGCTGCACCACAGGCTCAACCCGGCTGCCTATCAGCGTGCCGTAACCCTGTCGGACTATTTCGACGTCGAATCCGCATTAAATGCCGGTTTTTTTGACGAGCTGGTCGACCCGGTTGATTTAATGCCTCGAGCCGAGGCCCGTGCAGAAGACGTCAAAGCGCTCGACCTGCGAGCGCACACGACCTCCAAGCGCAGAATCCGCGCAGCGCTCATTCGGAGAATTCGCCTAAGCATCCCGCTGGATCTTCTGGATGCCTTACTGATGGGCTTGCGAGGCGCGCGGCCGCGTTAAACTCAGTCGACAGGTCCGGCGAGAATGGTGGCCAGGGGCGGACCGATTCGCGACAAATCGGCTTTACCGATTTGGACGCCAAAGGCGCCCCGCAGGGGTGACGAGCGAAGCGAGGAATCCACCGAACCAGGACAGCGAAGCTGCCCGAAGGGTGAGGATCGGCCTTATGCGATCCGAATCACAAAACGCGTGAGCGTTTTAGACGCCGAAGGCGCCCTTTAGGGTGAGGATCGGCCCAAGCCGATCCGAATCAATCAACCACCGACACGTGGATTTTCAGTTTGGACGTGTAAGAACTCTGGCTCTATTTTTAAGCCTTCACTCTTCCAGCGCAGAATTGGCAGGATCGCGCAGAACGGCGAGCGCGAGTGCTGTCGCTAACACACTGCGACGTAGTTCATCTGATATTTCATAACTGATGAAAAGCTTCGGATTGACGTCCGTCAACTCGAGCGCGGCGAGAGGCCGTCCGTCTTGTCGCAACAAGTAACCTACAGGTGGTTGAGAAGGTAGTTTCGTGCCTTTGTAGTTGTGCACCGATTCGATCACAAGGTGCTGATCGAAAATGACTGACTCGCCACGACGCAAGTCCTTGGCGAGGAACCGCCCCTTCACATTGTCAGCTTTCGGCTGTCCCACGATCAGGCGTGCGCCAAGCAATTCGCCGCCATTTCTGAATTCGCACTGGTAGGACATTTTTTTTGGGTCAACCGTTACGATATCGATCGTAACGGCACTCTTTTTCATTTCGCAGTCCGCACTGAGAATTTCGTCGCCCTCTGCGTTTCGCAGCGTAAATGACGATTTTCCCTTATTCGATACGTACAGCGAATTCTGGACACTGCGCCGTTGACAGCGCAAAGGCTGGGAGGCCGATCAGTATGCTCAATATTACCGACGTACTCATATTCCTAGCTCGTAAATCCAGGGAGTAAAATCGAGCTCTGGTGCATATCGCCGTCAACGAGAATAAGCTGAGGAAAATCAAAGTTCAACTTGCCTGCATCAGGCGCTTCTCGGCCGAATCTGACCGCGGGGGCTTGGCAAACTGATGTCCAGGAAAATACTGGTCGGGCTTCTGGTGCTGATGGGCAGACCAGCCCGCAAAGCCGGCTGGCGATGCGTCGCTACCCGAACAAAGCGTGGGCAGAGTGTGCTCGCAACTTTGCGTCAAAGCACGCTAACACTTTCAATGCCTGCTTTTCTTCACTCAGCAGCGGCGCGCAGGCTTGAACAGACCTCAAATGATCCAGCCTTGCCCGAACCGAAGACATCAGGAAGCGGTTGATATTGCGCGTCGTCAGCTCTTCCATCGCGTACTGCAGAGCGCGCTCGGTAAAGACATCGTACTGATTGCTGATCAGGTAGAGATTCAGGGCACCACGCGGCACTCCAATGACGCCATCATGTGATTCGGCGGCGAGAAAGCAGCGACGCTCGATTAGCTGCTCCGCATAATGGCTGGCGACCAGCTTCAGCCTGCTTGCTGCTTTTTCGTACAGCTCGATCGGCGCGACTCGCCGAAGCCCGAGACCCTGCTCGCCAGACAGGCCAGGTTCAAAGACGCTGTAGTAAGTGAGAGTGGCTTCGCGGTATCGACACGAGCCGACTTCTTTATCGCCGGTGTCGAGCAACCTGAGAATATGATTATGCTGCGCTTCCCGATCACGCTCTGATTGATCAACTGCAGCGGCAAATTCGACGGCGGCATGCATGGAGACGTTAGTCCTCCAGGTCGAAGCCGAATTCTGCGGCCATTTCATCAGTATCGTCCTCGAATGCCGCTTTCTCTTTGTCTGTTTTCTGCATCTTTTCGACCACTGCCTTCACAGACACCTCGACATTCTTGATCATCGTGTCAGCCTGCGCCTCCGCGAGTCGGTCGGCCTTCGCGGCCGCCTCCTCATTTTCGGCGATCTCGAAGTAGTCTTCGGCCAGTTGGTACTGCTTTTGCGTCATCAGCGCGTTGCCGCGAGTGTTCGCGCGTGTCATCAGCGTGTTGCCGCGAGCGTTCGCGCGTGTTCGTAGCCGCGCCACCTCCTCCGGATGCGCGTGCAGTCGCTTTATGCCGCGTTCCAGCGCATCGGTCGACCGCCCAAACATCAACCCTTGCGAAATCATGCCGTCGGTCTTGATAGCGTCATCAAAGTTCTTCGCCTCTTCGGCCAGCAGGTGGTCGGTGATCTTCGGATACAGCGGCGCAAGATGTGCTCTGAGTTTCTCTTCGAAGTTTGCCAGCTTGTCAAAGGCCGCAAGCTCTTCGTCAAGCAGTGGCGTCAGGTCATTCTGATAACCGTGAGCCTCGAGGTCAATGTTCGTATTCCTGGTCCGCTCGAGGTCCTCTAGCCGGCGATTAACCATTCCCGCCAAGGTGCTGTCAATGTCTCCTTCCTGCAGTTCGCTTACGGCGTACTCGTACGCGCGTTCTATGTATACGTCGTATTGATTGCTGTCGAGAAAAAGCCTGAGAGCGCCCCGCTCAACAGGTCCGCTGTAGCTGTGACGTTCGTCGAGAAAGTAGCCTTTTTCCAGATGACGTGGAGCGAGCCTCGAGACCACAGCCCGTAATTTGTCGGCGATCTGCTGATACTTATCGATGGAAAGACAGCGCCCGGATCCGTGAAGAACCCCTTTGTCCCAGAAGCCCCCAAATAGCAAATCGTAATAAACGTCGGCGGCTTCAGCGAGCTTACCGTCTTCGACCAGCTTGTCGCCTATTGCGACTCCCTCAGGGATAACTCTGGCCTGCACCTGTCGCTTGCTCTCGCGCTCGTCAAGCGGCACCGGATGCTCAGGGCTGGTCGTCACGTATGTGCAGATTGTCTTCGCATTTACCTGCACGGACCAGAACATCGCAATCGCTACAACGATCGGCAACCATCGGCGGTTAAGTCGCTGTGTAGACACCACCTAATTTCCGAAAAGCTTCTTGAGACCCTTGCGGACCGAACTGCGGGCCTCGTCGACGACGGCTTGCTCGGTTTCGTCCTCGACCACGTCACCGACCTGTTCATCAAGCGCGGGGTCTTCGTACTGTTGGCCGTTATTCCCCTGCTGTTGCCGGTTTTGGCCCATCTGGCCCATCATGCTGCCGAAGCCCATTTTCGATAAGTTGGCAGGCACCTCGAATTCGGTTGGGTCCTGCGGTCCGATCTCGAGCTCGCGCATTTCCATAACCATGCGCTGTCCTTTTTGCTTTCTGCTTTGGTAGATCATGTCAACTTTCATCAGGATGCCGTCGTCGCTGACCCAGTAATAGCCGCCGCCCTCCCCACCCTGCTTGTCCTTGAACCTGGCTTTAAACTTTGTGCAGTCATAGCCGTTGATCGTCTCTCGTCCAACCTTGCTCGCTTCTGAAAAGTCGACATCAGAGCTGCCGGCTTCTTGCAGCCCTTTGAAATCCAATTCCCGATACATGCCCATTGACGGCATCAGCATGTAGTTCTTGCCAATATCCGGTCGGGTTATGACTACTCCAGACATTTCTCCGACATTCATCTCCATGCGCGTTTTTCCTCCATCCTGGCGTACGAAGGAATCTATCTGGCCATCCTTGGTTTCCATATGGCGGGTACCGCTAAAAGCAGCGTTCTTGTCGATACCGAACTTTTCCAGGTATTCCTGCATGTCGTCGGCTTGGGCCGGTACGGCTGTCAGGGCGAAAAACAAGGCAATGGTTATGATGCGCATACTGAATCTCCAGGGATTTGGGTCTGACCGGGCTCGCTTGCGAACAGGTTAGAAGTGTTCCGGCTCGCGTACCTCGGTAAGCACACTCATTTTTGGCGTCGGCATACCTATTTTTCGCGCCTTTTTGGGGCCCGGTTTTGAAGGACTGGCTAGCCGCCCGCACCGGACAACGCGGCCTCCGGGCGGCGATTTACCTATTTTCCTGAACTCCAGTGGGCTTTTCGCCTTTCGCTCGGTTACTTGTCTGCTGCGCCCGCAAGTGATAACCATGCGTATGCCGCGCATTTCGGGCGCAAGTTTTCAGGGACTAATTGTCGATGCTGGTCGAACGAGAACAACCTGTTCAGGAACTACTCGATCTGGCGAAAAACGCTAATAGCGGTCGCGGTGCCATTGCTCTTGTCGGCGGCGAAGCAGGGATTGGCAAGACATCGGTACTCGAAGAGATGCGGCTTCGGGCCAGCGCCGACTGCACCGTCATCTGGGGCGGCTGCGACGCACTTTTTACGCCCCGGGCGCTTGGACCGATTCATGACATGGCTCAATTGCTGGGCCGTGAAGTTACGCAGCTGCTGGCCGATGGCAGCCAGTCCTCACAACTGTTCGCGGCCGTGTTAAGGCATATCGAATCATCACGCGAGCCAACGGTTCTCGTATTCGAAGACGTACACTGGGCTGACCACGCCACGCTGGACTTTTTGAAGTACATCGGCCGACGCGTATCAATGCTTCGAACGCTGCTGGTGATGAGTTTCAGGGACGATGAGATCTCTCCCGATCATCCTTTGACTCAGGTACTGGGCGAATTGCCACCGTCCTGCACACACCGCATCGACTTGCTGCCACTCACTCCCGAAGGCGTCAATGCGCTCGGCGCGCCCTCCGGGTACGTTGACGAAGAGATTTACGAAATAACCGGCGGCAACCCCTTTTTCGTCACCGAGTTGCTCGCTTGCCGGGAAGACTTTTATGAATCGGTTCCGGCCTCCGTCAAAGATGCTGTTGGATCGCGACTCAACCGACTGGCGCCTGTGGAAAGAGAGTTTCTTGAGACAATCAGTGTCATTCCAGGATCGGTGCCGAGGCGCATCCTCCAACCATTGTTTGGTGACAGTGGCGAGACGCTTGCCATGGCCTGCGTCGGACGAAATTTGTTAATGCAGGACGTCAACCGTTCGCTACGTTTTCGCCATGAGCTTGCGCGCCTTGCGACGTTGTCTCGAATTTCCGCAAGCAATCAAAAAGCCACTCACGCTCGCGTGCTCGATGCTTTGCTTGAAGATCGGCAGGAACCGGCGCTGGATCAGTTGGTTCATCATGCGGCCGGCGCACTGGATGCGAAACGCGTCCTTCATTACGCGCCCCGTGCAGCGGCAAAGGCAACGGCGGTCGGCGCGCATCGCGAAGCCGCAGCGCACCTTGCGACCGCGTTGAAATTTATTGATGAAGCCGAGCCTGAGGTCGCCGCACAGCTTTACGAAGACTGGGCATACGAAGCCGGACTCGCGTTACGCATTAACGATGAAGTTCTGGAAGCGCGACGGCATGCCATTACTCTCTGGCGCGCTATTGGTCGGCTGGACAAGGTAGGCGAGAATCTGCGCTGGCTATCCCGGTTGCATTGGTATCGGGGTGAAGCTTCAGAGGCTGGACACTTTGCCGACGAAGCGGTGCGCGTTCTCCAAGACACGCCGCCATCTTCAGAGAGAGCGATGGCTTACAGCCTTCGTTCGCAACTGCACATGCTCAATGATCGTATGGACGAGGCAGTCGAATGGGGCAATAGAGCACTGGAGCTTGCCGCACAATTCGACAATGACGAAGTGAGGATTCATGCGCTCAACAACGTTGGAACCGCGCTAATCTTCCGCGACAAACCGGAAGGTATCGAGTTACTGGAGGAGAGCCTCGCGCTGGCTTTGAAGGTCGGCCACCACGAACACGCCGCGAGGGTCTATACCAACCTCGCTGAGTACGGTGTCGACTTCCGAAATTTTGAACTGGCCGAGCGAATCATTAGCGAAGGGATATCTTTCGATACGCAGCATGACCTTGATTCCTGGACCCATTACCTGGTTGGCCGCCTGGCGCAGTTGCGCATGGAACAAGGTCGCCTCCGCGACGCCGAGACGATTGCGAACGGAGTTCTGAAACTTGATCGGTTGACGCTCCTGATGAAACTGCCGGCACTCATCGTTCTTGCGCGGGTACGCCTGCGCCTGGGCGAGGCCGATGCACAGGAACTCAGCTCAAATGCTTTGCAGGACGCGATGGCGACCGACGAATCCCAGTATCTTGTTCCGGCTTTGCTCGGTCTCATCGAAGGCGCATGGCTCAATGACAAACACCAGGCAGCGGCCGAGCATCTTGGGCGCCTTGCGAATGTCGGAGCAGCGCAGATGCACCTCTGGAATATTGGGGAGGCCACCGTTTGGGCAAAACGGACTGGATTCGAACTCCCGGATGATTTCCACGTTGAAGTACCCGCGCCTTACGCGGCGGAAATTCGAGGCGATTACGTTGGCGCAGCAGATGCCTGGGACTCGCTCGGAGCCCCGTATTCGGCAGCGCTTTGCTTAATGCAAGCTGGCGCAGAGACCACCGGACCGATCATTGCCCGCGCCATCAAACTACTTGAACCGATCGAAGCGAGAGCAGCGGCGATGAAGGCCCGCAAGACTGCACGTGCATTAGGGCTCGCCAAGCAGTTGCCGCGGTCGCGCCGCGGTCATTATAGCGCTGCGAAGAACCATCCCCTGGGGCTGACCAGGCGCGAACAGGACATTTTGGCGTTGGTCGCAAATGGCGCTAGTAACCGCGAAATTTCGGAGACTTTCGCTCGCTCGCAGAGAACAATCGAACATCACGTTTCGTCTGTGCTCTCGAAGTTAAACGTGGCCAACCGCATGGAAGCTATGCTGCGTGTCCAGAATGAGCCGTGGCTGCTGCCTGATGCAGGCGATAAGGACGTCAATAGCGGCTAAGAGTGGAGTTTGGAACTAACCACCATCACGCGGATTTTCAGTGAACGGATTTCATGATCCAGCAAGACCCAAGGTAACCCAAGAGCACTTAACGCGTCAGTTTTGTGACCCGTTAGATGCTCTTGAGTGACGGCAGATGATCCTGGTTTAGGCACCAAAATGGGCACAGAGAAAGCTGGAAAATCCATTTGACCCCAGTCTTAAAGGCCGCCAATTCTGGATCTTGGCTGTAAGTCGACCAGCTCGCCAAACCAGCGCGGTTAATCGCTATCGATCGGCGAGTATCCGGCGCCGATCGTACGCGTCACTGTAACGAACAATGCTGCGGGTTCCGAGTTTGTCACCGTTTTCGAATTCGCTAATTCGTGTGGTTACTTCAAACATCGCCTGGCCGATTTGTTCAGCTTTCACAGCGGCACCGACAGGCGCAAAGAACCAAAAAAGAAGGTCCTGCCCGATGTGCGCTTCTTCTTCGGTCGGCCCGATGTAGTCCGGTCGATACGCAATCACCTGAAGATTCGTTCCCTCGGCGAACTCAAACAGCGTTCGCTCGGCACGTACTTTTTCGCGTGCCCACATCGCGCTTGAGTCCTCCGAGATATCGCTGGAACTGATGTAGTGAAACGAAATGTCGGACTTGTCACTAACATGGGTCCATTCCGCCAAGAAGCGCGCCGGAAAGTCGACGTGAATCATGCCGTAGGTTTTTTCATCGACGCCGACAGAGCTAATGCCGATCGCCCAGTAAACCGCATCTACATCCGCTATTTGCTGTTGAACTGCCGAGTAGTCGAGATAATCCATGTGAAGAGTCATCTGTACCTTCCCAGAAGCAACACCTTCCTCGATTCGAGGTGTTGCTCGCCGTGTAATGACATGAATTTTACTGATATCGGGATTCGCGAGAGCGGCTTTTAAAATGCCATCGCCTGCGGTTCCGCTGGCACCGAAGATCGCGATCGTCTCGTAGGTTGCCGCTGGCTTCTCAAAGGCCGCGATCGAGTCATCTCTCAGCGCGAGTGTGACCGCCCCGGCGATGTACACCAACGCAAACAGAGCCAACGGTGTGAGGAGGATTGTTCTTAGGCGTGGCAACTTCATGGACAGCGGATCCTAACACCGCAATGGCGAGAATTCTGGGGTCAGAGTACATTTCCATGAAAGTAACCTGGCTGCGGAAAAACTTAACCTGGCCCCATTTATTTTAGTACTATCAGCCCCAGCCCAGCTCCTCCACATGATCGTCATCCATGCCGAAGTAATGTGCGATCTCGTGGACAAGCGTGCGATGAATTTCCTCGCGTAGCGCGTCCGGCTGGAGCCCAAGCTCCAGGTGGGGAAGCCGAAAGATGTTGATGACGTCGGGCAGCTCACCTGCGTGATTGGCGTCGCGCTCGGGTAGCGGTACGCCGGTATAAAGCCCAAGCAGTCCTTCGCCGTCCGGGTCGAGATGATCATCGGCTTTGTCGAGTACGAGGATCTCGACATTGTGCATCGCTTCCTGCACCCAGTGCGGCAGCTCGGCGACGGTTTCCCGGACCACTTCTTCGAAGTCGACGTGTTGCATCGGCTGATTATAGCGGTGCCGGGCCGGGGGCCGTGCAGAGGAGGATAATTTCAAGTGGATAACGTGGGTCAGAGTACAAAGAAAGATATTTACTCTGACCCCATTTTGCCAGTTCAAGGATAAGTCTGCCTGGAAATTGTGCCGATTCCTGCCGAAATCGGAGTAAATTGCTCGGTTTTCCTGAGTTTTAGTCCGTTTGATTCTTGCCGAAAACAGACTTTTCAACCAAAAGCCTGCCGGAATCGGACTTGTGAAGATTATCAGTCGCTCTGACATTCAGCCGCCGGGCCGGACGCACCTATTCAGGTAATGGGGCACATTCTGCTAGGGTCAATCCTAGGTCAGACTTGGATGCTCAGGGTCGAGTCGGCAGGGCGGTAAGCTTCGGCCAATGCTTGCCGCTCGCGCTTCCAGGGATTTTCCCGAAACTTGCCACTGGCGAGCGACCGCTTTGCCCTCGAAAGCAGTCGTTCAAATGGTATGCTCTGATCGGCTGCTGTTGACCCTTTGCGGTCGTTCATTTTTCAAATGAAACAGCCCCGCTTGAGCGGGGCTGCATACCTTGGTCTAATCGTCTATGGCACCACCGTCGTGGTGGCTGTTGCCGTGTCATCGTCCGGGTCGTCGTCGAATAGCACGACCGTCCAGACGATCAGTCCCGCCGCATCCGGAACGTAGCTCGGGAAGTCGATCCGCGTGCCACCTCGACCGACAGGGTCGCCGACCAGTCGGGAATGGTTGTAGACAGTGTCACCGCCCTGTACGCCAGTGAGGCGAATCAGCCGGTCCCCTTCATCGAGCCCGTTGTTGCGAATGCGCGTCCACAGACGGACCGCGCGCGCGCTCGAGAGCGAGACCCGATGGCTGGCGTGCAGCTTACCGAGGTCCAGATCAACGAAGCTAAACACGCCCGAACCGGACAGGGATACCGATTGTGCCGGCGTATCCGGGTCGTCACTGCCGACACTCAATGCCCCGGCATCGTCACCGGCATCGCTCGGTGCGTAATCGACCCGAACTGTCACTGTTGGACCACCCGCCAATACCTGGAACGGTATTGCCGGTGTAGCGGAGTTGGGGGTGAACTCGCTGCTACCGGTGAAATCGAGCCCGTACACGGTGCAGTCGCCGCTGCCGGTGTTGTTGAGCGTGATTTCCATAGTGCTGGTCTTACCGATAATCACGGCGCCGAAGTCCAGTGTGCTGGGGCTCACCGAGAGATCACAATCGGCTGCTACAGGCAGTCCGGTGCCTGACAATGGCACTGTAATGTCGTCCATGAGATCCGGGTCGTTGTGCGCGATGACAAGATTGCCCGCATCGTCGCCTATGTCACTCGGTGAATAGAGCAGCACCACGTCCTGTGCCTGGCCACCGGTCAGCGTGAAGTCGCTCGGCGTGCCTGACGCGAAGCCGAAGTCTGGCGAACCGGTGATGGAAAGGCTGACGATCAGCTCGCCGCCACCGCTATTGGTGATCGTTGTGGTCTGGCTGCCGTCATCACCAATTGACACCGTGCCGAAGTCGAGTGCTGTTGGCCAGACGCTGATGTTAGGCAAACCGGGATCATAATCGCCGAAGCCCCAGAACTGAACTTCAACGCTCGGTGTCGTGGCGGAATCCGTGTAAAAGACAAGCCTGGCGTTCCAGAAACTGAAATCCGGTGGCGTGAACGTCACCTGGTAGTCGACGGACTCGCCCGAGCCAATCGGTGCAGGAAGAATCAGGCCAGACGTTACCTCAAATGCAGCTAGAGGATTATAGGTCCATTCCCAATGAGTGATGGCAACGGTGCCGCCGTTCGCATTATGCAGGCTACCCGTCATCGTCTCTGACTGCCCGATGTAGACCGTGTAGAAATCGTAGGTATCGGGCTCAGCGACTACATCCTGAGCCCTCACCGTCATCGGTGTGAACAAGACCGCCACAATAGAAAGACCGACGAGCAATCGCCGGACGACGTTGCTTAGCATGATGCCCTCCTTCGCGAGTGTCTTCGCTGGATTCAATCAGGTTGCGGCAACCCGGCGATCTTGGGTCCTTCGTGGCGGTCGAACGTCGCGGAGGAGGCGAGGACCCGTGGCTTTGCGTCGCTAGCTTTGGCTAGCTTTGCCTTTCTCAAGGCCAATTATGAACCGCAGGCAAAAGTGGTCAATTCTGGGATGTACGTAAGCCGGAAGTCGCATCGGATGCGGTCGAGCGAGCTGCCGGTTCTGACCCGAACTTGTCAGTCGCGAACGGCTCCTTGTGGCCGAGGCTGTGTAAGAAGACGACCTGTTGATTTGCACCGAATATTGACCCGGCATTTAAGGATTATGCAAGTTTTATTGCGTCTGGAGTAACATTTCTTATTGCTAGGTTCGCGCAAGGCTTTCGACGTCCGAGCATCCCTGATTTCTTCACGTTCTAAAGAAGATAGAACCCTATTTCTGAAATTCGAAGTTCAGCGATGTCGCTAATGAAGAACGTATATGTCCAGATCAAGGAAAATTCGAATCAACGAAGAAACTCGGGCTTGGTGTGTTGTTCAAAAAGACATACGACCTTGTCCGATTTCGGCAGACTTATGCTCGAAAGTCCGATTTCGGCAAGATTGAGTAGCCGAAGTACACGATTTTGAGGAAGGGAGTATCACTACACGACATCATTTTCGTCGAGTGCTCCTCGAATCTTCTGCAAAGTCAGTTTGTTAAACCATAACTTTGCCGATAGCCAAATAAACCATAAGCTTGCCAAACGGCAAGCTTATGGTTGAACTGGCACATTTATTGCAGGGTGCCTTTGAATTTGGTGGCCAGGGGCGGAATCGAACCACCGACACGCGGATTTTCAGTTCGCTGAGTGATTGGTTCCGTTCTTAAATTTCAACCAGTTACCGGGGCGTCCGTTGCTCAATTTGCACCACAGTGCATAACGGTGCACAGCTGATGCACGCAAATCTCACGCATCCCATCTGTTTCTCTGGAGGTCGAATCGTCCCCGACCGACTTGTTTTGTCGCAATAGTCTTGAGAGGAACGCACGCCGCGTTCGATCTCGGCTTACTCCTCCCTCCAATGCCGCATGTGCAAGCGCGCCTGCTCGAGCAACGCGTCCTGTTTCGAGGCGAAGTCGATATCCGGATGATCGAGATAGTACTGGGCAACGAATTCATTCGATCGCCCGGCAAAGTCCTTACGACCCTTGATGCCGGTGATGACGAACAGCGTTGCGCGATCGGCCTTGCGGAACACGAACGCCTTCCTGCCCGGCCCGTCGAGTATCTCTTGCGGCGCCGTGCCCCCGTTCGCGAAGGTCGCATTGAACTCGATCTGTTGCGCCGACAGCCGGTTGACGTCGAACATATCCGACAGCATAAATTTGAACACGTAGCCCACCTGTCCTTTCTGGCCGCCGGCCGCGCCATAGATACACTGGCTTTGCAGTACCGGTAGGTGCTCCGACGCGGCGTGTCGCCGTGCGCCCGTCGCCTGCAGCAGCGCGCTTGCTGTGTCTTCGGTCAGGTACGGGTTCGAACAGGAATTTGGAACTTCCGCGAAATACTGATCGGCTTCATCGCCTGCGCCGGATCCGCCAACTCCCGGCTCGTAGTAGATTATGAACTCGATCGTCGCTACCCGGTCGCCGCCGTAGGCGCAATCATGTACTTCACTCAGGATGACCCGCGCGTCGACCGGTGCATAGGTACGAAAAGTCGAGTAGAAGACGTGCCCGCTCTCGTCGTCAATGGCCTGCTGGTACGTGTCCTGCTGCTCGCCTGTTCCAGGGCTGTAGCGAGTCCGTGTGCACTGAAGATTTGTCCCCGGCTTTGCCCCCGAATAACTGAATTCGTAGCCGAAGCGTGAGCACGGGTATTGTTGGTCCGGTGACCAGTCGCAGGATTCCTCTCCCTTGATGTAAACCTTTTGAGCCGGCTCGCAAACCGCTCGAATGCCGGCGTCGTCGGTGCAGACGGCACCCGAACGGGCATCGCTCAGGCGGATCGTTGCGGGCTCGTGTGAATAGAAGCCGGGCTGCAGCAACTGCCCGGCGCTCGCCGGCGACGCGATTACGCACAACAAGCCCACCAGGACCCGGCGAGGTCCGGCGGACCGCAGGACTCGTGTATGCACTGGACGCATAGCGGGTTCCTTTTAGTCAATCGAGCATGGCATGAATCGGAAGCCTCATCAACTTCGCGCACTGCCTTTTTCTCTGACGAATGCAGAAATGGTGCCAAGTCGGGTGAGCTCCAAAGCGTTAACTATGTGTCCGGAATACACTCGCACAGAATGGTGGTCAGGGGCGGACTAATCGGCGCAGCCGATTGGACAGATGAGCCAAGCGAGTACGCCCGAAGGACGAGCGTAGCGAGTCAATCGAACCGTGTGGAATAGATTGTCTGACTCAATGCACGGGCAAACCCACTAGCGAAACACGCGGATATTCAGTCGCGAATTGGATCGGCTGAGGCTTTACATTTCCATGAGTTACCGGGGCGCGCGTTGTCCAATTTGCAGCACAATGCAGGACGATGTATAGCTCAACCACGCAAATCTCCCCCCGGCCACCTTTAATCGTTCATATGAAAAGGACCACTCATGAAGAAATCCTTACTTGTTGTTTTCGTCGTCTTGCAGGCCGCGTGTGCGGGAGTTGCGCCGGATCATCTGGTTGACGCTCAAGCGGGTCCCGTGGCCTCGGCCGAAGACTTCCGGGTCGCCGCGGGTAGCGGTTGGAATGGACACCTGAGCTACCTCGACTATTCCAGCGAGGCCCTCTCGCAAATTCCGGTGGAGATCCAGATTGACGAGCCCAACGGCCGTACGCTGGGCTATTCGATTAGATACCCAGGTGAAACGCAATACAACTCCAGGGAGAAAATCAAATTATCCCGCGACGGTCGCAAGTTGAACGGCGGCTTGATTATTGCTCGTAAGCGGAACGATAACGGCGATCTTATATTGGTGACCACCTACCAGGGAAAAGATGATAATCGCCGCGCTGATATCCGAGTGACTTATGCGATCGGCAGCACGGCATTTTCAATTTCCAAGGAGGTCCGATTTGAAGGTGAAAGCGATTATTTTCTGCGCAACCAGTATTCACTCGTCCGTTAAACGTTAGTGCTAAAGAGTGGCCGAGGTATTTGCTGCCTTGGGGCTTCCAGGCCGAGCCTTGATTGAGCTCAGCGCTTCGCTCCCTATTTTCTATTTACTTAGCTCTTCGCGGACCAGGTCAGCCAATTGCTGCTGGCCAAAGCTGGGTAACGGCCGGCCATTGACGAAGTACTCCGGCGTCGCGCTGACTTTCAGGAGTATGGCGTCTTTCTTGTCCTGTTCAATGCGCAGCAGTACTTCCATGGCATTCATGTCGACCATCAGCTGCTCCATGTTCAAGCCCACACCCGCGATGGCCGGCCCGATTCTCTCGGGCTGAACAGTATGGTGCTGTGTCCACTGATGTTGCGATGCCAGCAGAGCTTCCAGGGTCTGCCAGTACTTGTCTTGTTTTCGGCTCGCTTCCAGGATCCTGACCGCGTAGTCAGCGCCGGTATGGAATGCGACATGGCGAACCGAAAGACGGATCTCGCCGGGCACCTCGGCCATCCACTGTTTGACCATTGGATAAAACAGGGCACAGGTTTCGCACGCCGGATCGAGAAACTCCACGATGTGCACCTTGGCACCCGGGTCGCCAAGAGTTGGCGAATGTTCGCTCGCGAGGGCTGCCTGGCGCGCTGCGGCCTCAGCTTGCAAAGACTCAGTGTTGTCACTTTCGTACAAGAACGTCGCTGCCACGAGGCCAAGCACCAGAACCCCGACGGCAACAGCGACGAGACTCGTTCGACTGATGCGGTTCTCCGCGTTCACTTGCTTGCTTCGGGTCTGTCGGCTCATAGAGATTCTTGTCCTTCTTAGCTTCGTGACGTTTACTTGCGATAGCCTTCGGACGGCAAGGGGCGGGTCAGGATAAATACCGCCGCCGCGCTCAAGACGACAATCTGACAGACGATGATCCATAACGGTGCGCCGAACAGCCAGGTGATCACCGGTGTCATCAAGATAACAATGATCGCAATCCGTTTCACTTTGCGGTCAATGCTGCCGTCGCGGTGCCAGTTGTCGATCAACGGCCCGAAGGACCGGTGCTCTCGCAACCAGCGATTCAGCCGCACCGAGGAACGGGCGAACGCGAAGGCAGCGATCAGCAGGAACGGTGTCGTCGGCAACAACGGCAATACTACACCGACGGCGCCTATGGCGACCGACATCAGGCCCGCCAGCAGCCACAAAACTCTGATTCCAGTATCCACTCTGGCAGTTCATCACACGAGGACCGGCACCGACAAGTCCGGCAGGTATTGCACCATCATCGAATAGCCACTTTCCCGGACCCATTTTGAAGTGGTGGCCAGGGGCAGACCGATATGCGTTGGCCAAGTAAACTGCCCTTGACGGGGATAGATTTGTTGCGAGAGGATCATCCGCGCCGACAGATCCAAGCGCTATAATCAAGAGTTACGACAGACAGAATACAGGAGCCGTCGAAACATCATGCCTGCCGACATCTTCAAAGTTATTGCCCGGTTCGAGAATGCCGAAGGCCGGCCATTTACCGGATCTGCATACAAAGTAACGCTGCTCGATCGAGACCGCTTGCTCGATGACAAGCTGGGCTCGACCACTCTCAGCAAGGACGGCACCGCTGAATTCCTGTTTTCGACAGCGGACATTCTTTCCATCGACTCCATCGGCGAGCGGAAGCCTGATCTCTATTTCCTCATCTCGGAGAACGGCAATGAAGTCTTCCGTTCCGAGATCTTTCCCGAAGTCGATTTCGACGCGACTGATCCCGTCACGGGCCGACAGGACAACGTAACCAGGGAATTCGGCCCCTTCCGTGTAACCGGGTAGCAGGAAACCCCGCGCCGAGTGCGAGAAAACGACGCGGGATGCGATCGACGCGATTGATCGGTCGACAGCCCGTCCGCCCAAATCTGCAGAACTCGATTGACGTCTGAGAATGGTGGCCAGGGGCGGACCGATTCGCGACAAATCGGCTTTACCGATTTGGACGCCAAAGGCGCCCCGCAGGGGTGACGAGCGAAGCGAATCAATCAACCGAGATTGATTGCGCCAAGTATCACTCTTTAATGGGTCTCGTAATCGTCATTGTGCTATTGCCCGTTCAAATGACAATCAGCTACTGGTGGCTATGGCTCTGCTGGACGTACGGTTGGCCACCGCCAATACGACGAAATAGTGAAGCCAGTACGTAAATTGCTGACCTTCTGCGTCCAAACTACCTAAGGCAGTTTGTCGCGCTTCGGCAAGCGCTCCAGCAGAGAAGTCCGGTACTGGACCGGCCCGGGCAGTGACAGTCAAGCCGCCGATCGGGGTTGCCACGCCGGCAGGCACAATTACCTGTAATTCCGCAAGGCTTTCTGGCTATCATCACGGTCTTGCGGATGCAGGGAATCACTTGATGTCATTGTTTGTCGAGCTCAAACGACGCAACGTATTTCGCGTGGGCGCGGCCTATGCGGTGCTCGCCTGGCTGCTGGCCCAGGTTGCCGACCTGCTATTTCCGGCCTTCGGCGCGCCGGACTGGGCGCTGCGCACCTTCTTCATCGTGCTGCTCCTCGGTCTGCCGGTCGCGTTGTTGTTTGCGTGGGCGTTCGAACTGACGCCGGAAGGTGTGAAGCGCGAGAAGGACGTGGACCGCTCGGCATCGATTACACGCTCGACGGGCCGGAAGCTTGATTTCGCCATCATCGGTGCACTTGTTGTGGCGCTCACTTACTTCATATGGGAGCGGCAGGCACGCATCGACCCGGTGGAGCCTGCCGCACAATCGAGCCTCGAGAGCAGCACCAACGTCGTGGCGCCCAGCCCGAACAAGCGATCGATCGCGGTACTGCCTTTCGTCAACATGAGTTCGGACCAGGAGAACGAGTATTTTGCCGACGGCCTCTCCGAAGAATTGCTCAACCAGCTCGCACAGATACCCGACCTGCAGGTCGCCGGCCGAACCTCGTCATTCAGCTTCAAGGGCAAGAACGAAGACCTGAGGGCGATCGGGACCACGCTCGATGTCGCCAACATATTGGAGGGCAGCGTCAGACGGCAGGGCATGAAGGTTCGGGTAACAGCCCAGCTGATTCGGGTCAACGACGGATTTCATTTGTGGTCGAACAGCTACGACAGGTCCATGAACGATGTGTTTGTCATCCAGGATGACATTTCCTCCAACGTGGCAACGGCATTGAAGATCGTGCTGGATGAGTCCTCCTGGCAGCGCATGCAGCAAGCGGGCGTTCGCAATGTGGACGCGTTCATTGAATTCCAGAAAGGCCGGGAGTTGTTTGATCTGGCTCACGGCGGCAGCGAACTCATGAAATACATGCGCCAGGGAATCGTCCACTTTGACCGTGCCATCGAGCTGTTCCCGGAATTCGCAGCGGCCCACTGGCAAAAATCAGACTATTACGCGCACGTTATTCTCGAACCCAGCAGCTCCGACGAAGAACGCGCAATAGCGCTCCGGGATCTGCAGGAGGCGCTCGATATCGCCTATCGCTTGTCCGAAAATTCACCGCGACGCGCGTTGGTCGATTTCGACCGTGTACTGTTTTCCGATGACTGGACGCCAATGCACGACCGCATCGAAAAGGCACTCGCAACCACGGGTTGTCCCGAGCCGACCTGGATAGAAGTGGCCACCGGCATGGGCTTCGCCGCGGCTGCCCGCGAACTGTGGGAACGCTATCAGCACTGCGAACCTTTGAGCATGTCGGCGCCATTGAAACGGGCTAATGCTGCCGTGTACCTGGGACAGCATGAGATAGCCCTGGAGATACTCGATGAAGCCGAGGTGTTGCTCGGCACCAATGCCTGGATTTCCGGCACGCGGCAGTGGGTTTTACTAACCCAGGGCCGATTCGAAGAAGCGCTGGCGATTGCCCCCGATGTGCTGGTAGACCAGGCTTTCTTCGGAATGAGCGCGGAAGCTCTGCCATTGGCGATGTCCGGAGACATCGACGCCGCCAGGGGCGCCATGGAAAAGTGGCAGGCACAGAACGGGCGTAATCTCAGAAACGAAATTGAAATACACGCGGCAATGGGTGATCGTGAACAGGCGAACAAACTGGCCGCCGAACTGGACGCAAGACCGGGCGGCCCCATGATACTACTGATTACATCGGTCTACTGTGCGTGCGGCGCGCCGTTCGACCTCGAGGCCACACCAAATTTTCAAAACCGCATAACCGAATCACGGACGACCTGGCCACTGGAAACACTCATCCGGTATCCAGCCAAGGACTGGTAGCAGCTTGCGATTTTCTGCCCGCCCTTAAGAGGGATGAGTGCAGGATGCTGTTTGCGCTTGGTGGCGCCACTCGGTTCATAGCGTTAGATGGTGGCCAGGGGCGGACCGATTCGTGAAGCGAATCAGGACAGCGAAGCTGCCCGAAGGGTGAGGATCGGCCAAAGGCGATCAGAATCAATGGACTCGCTTCGCTCGCCCTACGGGCGCACTGCGTGCGTCTGTCGGCGCTGCGCGCCTCGGTTGAATCACCGACACGCGGATTTTCAGTCGGTCGTACAGGAACGCACTGTTAGTAAAATCCGCAAGTTAACTCAAGTTTTTTGAACTGGCGTGCTCACAACTGACTGATAATGGCGGCCCTATTCTGGGCGCTTGGCACAAGACTGGCACAATCATCGATCGGTAACGTCGACGTCACGTTTCCAGCCTTCGTTTTCGAGCTTGATGGTCTCGATTGCCACAGCATTGGCGTCGGCATCGAGGTCGGGCACAGCCTGAAACTTCGACACCCAGCAACGATACACTTTGTACGTCAGAGCAACCTGCCCTGCCTCGTTGTACACCTCAATGACAATGTCCTTGCGAAAATTATGCGGCGACACCTCGCGCCCGGGCTTGGTGCTATTGACCATGTTCGCCCAATCCACAAACTCCGGATCATGGGTCACTCCGCGCTCCAGCATTATGGCTTCAAATTTGGTCGTACCCTGCGATTTGCGCAACGTAGTCGGCTCACCGCCTGCGCGATATTCGACTATTTCTGCGATGGGTCTTAATGCTGAAACTTCGCTGAAACCGGCGACAGTGCGACCGTCCAACCTGACCCGAAACTTAAAAGTTTTGTACGGATCATAGCGCTGTGTACTGACGTTGAATCGAGACATGTGCCCCTTCCTTCAGTCCTCGATCTGCCCGGCAATCTGTTGAATCTTGATGACGACGAACTCGGCAGGCTTGAGGGGTGCGAAACCTATCAGAATGTTGATGTTTCCCAGATTGATGTCGTTCTGCGTCGTGGTCTCGCGATCGCATTTGACGAAGTATGCCTCGTCAGTTTTGCTGCCCTGAAATGCGCCCTCACGAAACAGGTCATGCATGAATGCGCCAACAGAGAGACGGATCTTGGCCCACAGGGGCTCGTCGTTCGGCTCAAATACGGCCCAATGCGTACCGCGATATAGGCTTTCTTCGATAAAAAGTGCGAGGCGACGCACCGGAACGTACTTCCATTCTGACGCAAGATGATCGGCACCGACCGTTGTACGTGAGCCCCAGATAACGTTGCCAATGTCGGGAAAGCTCCGCAGACAGTTAACTCCCGTAGCCGGTTCAGTTTCCCATTCTCGGGATCGGTCATCGTGTAAGCGAGTTCGTCCACACCGACAAGTCTGTGCTTCCACACCGGCGGGCGCCTTCCAGACACCTCGTTGCGCGTCGGTACGAGCGTAAATACCGGCGATTAGCCCGCAGGGCGCGAACGTCTCGACTTGATCATCCTTGAGTGGATTTGCCATTTTCACACGCGGAAAATAGACAGCGGCGTTCTTGTGGCGCGCCGGCACCGTGCCCGTGAGGTCGTCGCCAGCCACGACGTCAGACGGGCTGCTCCATGTCGAAGGCGGATCGATGATCAGCATTGCGCGTTTATCGTGACAATAGTCCTGCGCTCCAGTCCAGGTCTCAGCATCGACATCCATGTCGGCTGAGAAAGGCGGAATGCAGAGCATGTTGAAGATATCTGTATTGTCGAGAGCCCAAATTCCGCGAAGACCTTGCTTAAGCGAAGGATCGGCAATCTGCGCGAAGCCGATGTCTTTACCGTCACTTCCGTTCGTCCTCTCGGTCGGCGGTCCGGGGTTTGGGCGCCCGATTGGCGTGTCGCCTTGTACGCGGACAAGATCTGACTGTCGCTCAAGAACTCGCTCGATACATCGGTCTTCATCCTGGCGTGTCGACAGATCGTGAAATACCTCTTCGGTAATCGTTTTACCGTCGACGACTTCTCGGACAGCCAAATTGAACGATGCATCGTCACCGGGGCTCTGGCTCTGGTGGTTGACCTCGACTTCCAGATTGTCGGCCCATGAGCCAGGATTGGCCGCCTCGAGCATCAATGCACCGGTCTCTCCGTGAAACGTGAATGTGGCCGCGACCCCGCCATTGTGAACCCGGACGATGATGGCGTCGGTGCCGCCGTTTCGAAAGAAGTGGCGTATCGAATGACTCATCATGCTATCCGCCCACAGCCCACCGAATTGCCGATCGTAATCCGCGAGATTGCCCATGAGGACAGGCTTGTCGACTGGCCCTCGCTCAGCTCGGCCGATAAACGCAGTGATCGAGGTCGCCACACCCTTGATGGCGCGTATGCCGCCAGGCACCTCTTCTATGTAGACACCGGGATACGTTGGCGTTGGCGGCATAGCGAATTCCTCTGGGTCGCGACTTGAAGAATAGGAGATTCTGTTGCAGTCCGCCAAGCATCCCGGCTCGCGGAGCCCGCGCCTTCCCGCAATAACCGCGGATCAGTTGCCGCAGTTTACGCTTTGCCCATCAGCTTCGCGCTTGAATTCGAGCGTATATTATTGACTGCTCGTTTTTATTAATCCCGGAATCGATTATTGGCTCAACGGAGTTCACAATATCAGGACAAGACCGTCAGGCTGACTTGCAACGAAAGATCGACTTACCTTGAGGATCGAAGTAATGTTCTGGAACCACAAGCGTCGTGAAGGCCGTATGGCCCGTGTTACAGACTTAGCTTAAGGTCGCGGAGAACATCACACAATCGAGCTAATCACGACAGTCAAGGAGACAAACATGAACTACTGGAAACTCAGGTACATGACTCCGAAAGAGCGTCGTCGAGTCGCAAAGAAAATACGGATTCTCAGAGAAAATTTGCGGGGCTCCATTCCTCACCAAACCGTAGACGACTCAATCGTACTTGGCACATGGAATATTCGTAATTTTGACGACAATCGATTCGGTCACGGTCCCCGATTAGACGAGTCTCTTTTCTATATTGGAGAGGTCATCAGCGCTTTTGACGCGATCGCCCTTCAGGAATTTACGACATCCCTTCATGGCTATAACCGTCTTAAGGACGTTATCGGTCCAGATTATGACTACATATTTACAGATGCAACTGCGGGTCGATCAGGTAACGATGAGCGCCTTGGATTCGCATTCAATAGTCGAAAAGTTAGTTTCAAAGGAATCGCCGGTGAAATTGTCTTGCCCCACAAGCTTTTGATATCTAGCGAAAACAACAGGCTGCAGTTCTCTCGTACCCCATTTTGCGCGCAGTTTCAATCTGGGTGGTTCAAATTTATGTTTGCTACCGTGCACATCTATTACGGATCAAACTCGAAGCAAACCAAAGAGTATCAACGCAGGGTTGATGAAATTCGGGCGATTGCGCGCTTTCTTCGAAAACGCGCCGACTCAGAAGGAATTAACTACGTCCTCGTCGGCGATTTCAATATCGACAAACCGGCGAACGACGCGGCTTTTAATGCTTTGAAAGAAGCTGGTTTCGATGTATTTCTGAATCGTGAGGGCAGTAACCGAAAGCAGAACAAATACTACGATCAAATTTCCTTTCGATCAAAAACCGGTGAGGTTGAGCTTGCCACAGGTTGCTGTGGTGAGTTGGAACCACATGGTGTTTTCGACGTCTTCGATTCGGTTTTCACTGATGACGACTTTGCTCTTTATGACGACGCTGTGCGAAACTCAATCAACGCCCGCTTGAAAAAGCTCCGGTCCGAATTGGCGAATACAAACTCAAAAAGAAAACAAAAGACCCTGAAAAACCGCATAGAAAAGTTTACCGAATTGCGTCGAACCAAAGCGAATAGAGAGGAATATTATCTGGGGGATTGGCGCACGTTTCAGATTAGCGATCACCATCCTTTATGGGTCACGTTGAAAATTGATTTCACTGAACGATACCTTGAAGACGTCGATTAGGAAGATGGTCCGTATCGTCACTCAGGGACCTTGTACATCATGATATTCGAGAGCCTAGACCAACATTGGTCATCCTGGACGTGGACGGACGCTGGTCCTGTGCGTTTGATGACGCTCTTTTCAGGAGTGCCAAAGACGCTGAATCCCGCCCAAAGTGCCGGGTTTACGTCAACTTGATAGGCAAGCTGCATCGCTCGTTGCAGGGCTTTATCCACTGGCATGTTCTGGGATAAACGAATAAAGCTCCTCATCAAATCTCTGGTCGCGGTGTCGTCGATGTTCCAAAGACTCATGATGACGGCTCTGGCGCCGGCCCATTGCCAAGCCCGCGCTAACCCAATAGTACCGACGCCGAAATCCTTTCCAAGTCCAGTTTGGCACGCGCTCATCACAACCAGTGGTTGACCTTTTAGCTTCTCTTTTGAAATTTGCCGCGCCGTCCACTTGCCGCCACCGTGCATCATCAAGTAACTGTCGTCCAGCGGGTTCTCCGAATCTGCAATGCCATGTGTTGCGAGATGCACCAGATCCGTAGACGCTTGATTCCTTAGCTTCTCAACGACTGCGCTTATGGTCGCTTCAGAACCAATGAGGGGTGTTGTATGCAGATCGGCGGCGATACTCTCGGCTTCGTGGCGTGCGCCCGGAAGTGTCCCGTCCGGATCACCAACGATAATGGCCTCTTCGAACTCTGTTTTCGGCGCTTTTGGACTCTCTGTAAAGACATAGAATCCGGGCGCAACTATTACGGACATTCGAAATATCAGCGGTTTGCCGTCGATCGGCAAAGCGGCGTAGGGAACGGTTCCGATTGATGCGAATTGTTCGTCTTTCTTCGCAATTGTAATTGGAACAACCACAAGGGTCTCGATATCAAGGGCCTTCAATGCTGCAGAGACTCGTGGTGGCAATAACAAATCACTGGACTGCGATAGCGCCGATGCTGTCTCTTCTGTCGACAATGCTCCAGTCGAAGCAATTAGGCCGCGATTCTGCATGCCCTGGCGAAATGAATCGAATTTGTCAAAATTGCCGTCATCTAATGTTCGTACCTCCTGTATGACCGACAATCGCCGTACTTTATCGATTGGCCCAATAACGGGCATCTCTTGCTTCTTACTGGAGCTTTCATCGTCAAGCCACAGTAGCCAGGTGCAGAATTTCGGAGACCTGTGTCCGTAAAACAGTATTGCAGCCCGCCTATTACTTAGTTCCCCCAGAAATCGCTCTACGTCTCCCAAAGTCCCATCGAGCAGAACTTCTTCGGGGACCTTGCCTTGGAAATACCAGTACTCGGGAAACTTGCGATTGAGTCGAAAGATATGTTCGTTATGCGTACGAATGGAGCTCTGCAGCTCCGCGATACTATCGTCACCTTCGCAATGCGCGATCTCTTGCGCATGCGCCGCACTAACTCCTCTTAGCAAACAGAGGATAACGAGCGCGGTCGCCGCGATAAATACTCGGGAGTTGCGCCTTGAAACAAGCGACCGGCGTCCGTCGAATCGTTGACTTGTCAAGCTGCGGCTTTCGGCACCCTTCATGGTCATACCCTATGTCTGCCTGGAATCAGAGACCGCTCCCCACAATAATAAACGGCGCCCAGTAGTAGGGATGACTCAGTCGACTCGCGACCGGTCCTGGAAGCGCCAGACCACGATTCGCAGACGCGATCGCATCTGCGTCATTTTTAATGAGGAGTTGCTGAGCTTTCTGCAGCGCCTCTGCTCTGCTCTTCCCGTCTCCGAGTTGACGATAAAACTCACTCATTAGTGCGTGTGTGCCGCCGTCGGAGACACTCCAAAGCGAAGCAATTGTTGAGCGCGCGCCACTCTGTTGCATCGCGTAGCCCAGGCCCAGTACCTCGACCCCGTTACTTAGGGTGTCTCCAACAGCCGTCTCGCACGCGCTTAAGACAGCAAGATCAAGGTCGAAGTCAAGGCTCTTGATCTGTTGAACTGACTTGCGATCGCCATCACCGAACAATATGAACGAATCGCTGGGTTGGCCAATGACCGAAGCCGCATGCGTTGCCAAATGCAGAACGTTAAAGTTCGCGCGCCTCCGATATATGTCATTGAAAACAAACTGCGTGCCTGGAAACGATAGCGTATTGCCGAACATTTCCTTAAGAGTCTCCATTTCTTTGCCTGCGAATGGTAAGCCGGCAAAGTGAAAGCTCTGATCAGCAATCTGAAAACTGTAATCACCAACTGTGTATGCACCGCCGACAATTTTAAGCTCGCTATCCATTGAAGAACCGAGGTCCATCGCTGAAGAGCTTGTCCAGTTGTTGATACGAAAACGCTGTATCAGCCAGTCATTGCCGTCGTGAAAGGCCGCGAGCGGCACATAGCGCAGCGCATCGTCGGGAGCGTACAGAATAGCCTCGGTCTTCAGCTGATCGAGATCTGATTCAAATGGACCTATTAACCAATCGTATAATTGCCTGGCTGGACCGGTAGGGTCGCGAGTCGGATCCAGCAATGCTTCACGAAATTCTCCCACCTTCAATCTCAAGTCCTTTCGACTAACGGATACGCTTCGGTGAATTGGACGAGATTCGGGCGTCGCCAATATAATCTCGAGCCTGTCGGTCAAAATCAACGGATATAGCACAACCGCAGGATGATCCAGCTTTTTTAGTTTGTTGCCGATCTTCTTGAGGGCCGTTAGCCTAATCGCTTCGTCACCGATTCGGTCCTGCAACAGGTCGACTGCTTCTTGTACTTCCTCACTCTCAATAAATCGGATGAATTCGTCATTGAGTTGCTGTTGCAAATTTTCCAACTCGTCAATTCGATCGTTTTGTGCAGACGTGAGCTTATCTTCTGAAATCAGGTTTAGGGCGGCCAGTTCCCTGCCGATTGCAACAGCTCGTGCCGCAAGCTCATCGTACTTTTCGAGAATCTCCTCCTCGGCCGGTGTCGATGGAACCCCATCGGCATTTTCCTCGTTACCGCGAATATCACCCAGATAGTCCTGCATCTCCTGCACTTTGAGCAGATCAATTACGCGTTGCGCTTCGAGCAGGCGATTCTGTTGCAGCAGTAACGAAGACAGTTCGCGATACGTTTCAGCGACGCTTGTCGAATACGACTGTTGCTGACCGCCTGAAAGAGATTTTAGGTCGCTGCGTATTGCCTCTGTCACGCTGACTGACCGCTTGTAGAAAATGGTTGCCAGCGTGATTTGATCGCGTTCCTTTAGCTGCTTACCGATATTTGCGAGCGTCAGTCGCTCACCGTCTCGATCGTCGGTTTCCTGTTCGATGATAAGAGCCCGCTGGTAGTTTTCGAGCGCTTCGGTTCGCAGTCCCTGATACGCCTGGACTGTCGCAATGCTATCAAGAGTACGCCCCTCGACAGCACGCTGTTTGTTCTTGCGAGCCAAGGCCAGCGCATCGCCCAGTTGCTGCTGGGCCGCCTCGTACTGCCCCAACTCCCCCAATGTGGCACCCAGATTATTCAACGTGGTAGCACGACCCAGATCATCTTGCGAATAGATTTCGAGGACCTCAAGATAGTAGTCGCGTGCCGCCGAATAATCTTCTCGACTTCCCGCCAGATATCCCAGGTTGTGGAGCGCTTCTGCAATTCTAAGATCGTCACTGGGGGAGGCTTTCGCAAGATCCAGAGATTGCTGAAACTCGCTCTGCGCATATCGATAATCCCCGAGGGCCTGGTGTACAAGTGCGAGGTTAATGTGCGTCGATGTAAGGCCGGCTTTATGGTTTATTTTCTCATAGCCTTGGATTGCCGATTCGAGATCATCCAGTGCCCCACTGTATTCTCCGATCTGAAATCGAGCGGCTCCGCGATTTGCCTGCGCGTGCACAAACGACGGCGTATTTGCAGCTGCGCCGGTCAGGGTCAACGCTTCGGAATAGGCGGATATCGCCAGAGTCGGATTTCCCATTTTCTGGTGGATTGTCCCTTGCCGGTTCAGGGCGTAAAGCGCCGTCCTGGATGCTCCTGACTCGATTGCTTCCTGCTGACTGCGCTGCAATTCATCCAGCGCGTCCTGTTGCCGATTCAACGCAGCCAGAATGACTCCGACCCGATAGCGAGTTACCGCGATAGTCTTTTTGTTTCCGGAGGTTACAGCCTGCTCGAGACGACTCTCGCAAGGCGCCAGCGCTTGTCGGTATCGGCGGGACTTGTATTCCCTGTCGCACAACTCCCGGCTGCCGGCAGCCAATTCGGCAGCGCTGATATCCCTCCTTGCCTGATCGTCCGGTTCGGTGACGATGCTGGGTTCTGGCGCAGGTTCTTGTGCCATGGCAGATGGCGCGACGAAAACAATGATGCACATGGCCGCGACACAAACCAGTTCGGTGCTTTTCCTGAACTTCGACAATTTGGTATGCCTCCCGGAATATTACTCCCCGATCGGCGAGGGGGTGGTTGGTTCAGAAGCGTCCGTCGAGTCGTTGGGCGACTCCTCGGCGTCGTCTTCCTCGGGATCGTCTTCCTCGGGATCGTCTTCTTCAGTTGTGACACTCGGCTCCGGAGCCGGCATCTGAGCAGGCTGTCCATATCCACTGGCTCATCGTCTTCGGTTGTGAGGCTGGGTTCTGGCAATGGCGCTTGATCTGTCGCCGGTCCGCATCCGTATGCACCCGCAACAACAATCAAAATGAATGCTACGCAAAACAATCCGATAATCTTTCTGATCTTCGACATTGTGCTCTCCCCCTGGATATTACTCCCCAATCTGTGGCGGGGACGGTAGCTCAGCAGGATCCGTCGATTCCGCAGGCGGCTCTTCGGGGTCGTCTTCCTCGGTTGTGACACTCGGTTCATAAGCCGGCATTCGTGCTATTTGTGGCTCGACCTCATATACCCTTTCCTCAGTTTCCGGCGCGCTCAGCATTTCCTCCGTGCCAACCTCTGTCTCACGATCATCGTCTTCGGTCGTGAGACTGGGCTCCGAAACTTCCTCGTCCGCTTCCTCATCTCCCCCTGCTTCTTCCCATTCCTGAGCATGCGCGGTCGGCAAGATAACTGCAGTCATTGACCATCCCGTGCGCGTTGGATTGAAGGAAATCAGAAAGATGAATACGGCGATCGCAGCAAATATTGTAAGTAAACGACCCTGGTTGTTGTCTCTGGCCCTCTGTGTTGCGTCTCCCGAATTGTGATTACTCATTACCCTGATCTCCTGTCGGCGTTGTGGGCTCTTCCGGCTCGAATGAATCATCCTCTACGAGAGTCGGCTGCTCCCCACCCTCGGATTCTTCAAAATCGTCCGACTCCTCTAGCCAGGATTCTTCATCAAATTCCTCGCTCATTAGCGACACCGTCCCCACTGCGCTCGTCAGACATTGTGTGGTCTTACCGTCACTCCGCTGCAACGGGACCCTGACGCGACAGGACACTCTTTGTGCGGCATCGTCGCCTTCCGTATCTTGAATGATCTTGACAGCTTGTTCGAAGTATCTCTTCGCCTCTTCGTGCTCTCCGAGGTTTCTATGAATAGCCCCCACATTGTGTAGACTGCGGCCCAAGCCGGTCTTGTCTCCGGCTTTTCGATGCCGTCGTAATGCGTCTTTGTAAATATCGATAGCGCGCTTTGCGCTTGGCACGTCCCATATTTGGGCTCGTCACTGTTGAAGAACGACCAATTCGGATTGAGTGCGGCTCGTTCAAGCGTTGCCGCGATCATAGCCAGGCTTCTGCCGGCGCCAAACTCATCTTCTCGCATCTCTTGATAACGAAATGCACGCTCAAAATGCTCGCGTGCTGCTTCTGTGCTTGATGTTGCCAATGCGGCGATCCCCACTTGGTAATGTGACTTGGCAATGTCCGCGCCATCGCCAATCGATTCGCTGGTTACCAGTGCTTGTTCAGCGTATCTGCGACCCAAAGCACGAGCTTGTTCGTCGCTTGATGACACGTAGATAAGGGAGATTGCTCGCAGCGTTTTCGGCAAATAACCCGGTCCGTCTCCAGCACGTGCAATCCTCACCGCTCTCGAAAAATATTTTCTCGCCCCGGTTAGTTCCCCTTTTTGAACGTACCACCTGGCCGCGTTCAGGTGGGCGGCGATGTACTTGCCAGTGTTGCCGGTTGCCCTGGCCAGCGCGATATCTCTCTCAAATTCGCGCCTTATCATTTCATTGGCATTCGCGTTATTCGGCGCTTGCTGCATCACGGCTTGATTCGCCTCGAGGGATACGTCCGGTTGTACCCTCGGCAACTGCAGAGCCTCCTGCGCGAAGGCAGAATAGTGACTTGCCGACAAAAGGCACATCGCCAACAAGCCTCGATATGTAATTAGGGAATTCACGTTCATTAACGAGCCGATAGCGCCCCCGCAATTCTGTTTATCGCCGCGGCGAATAGGTTCAAAAACGCGCTGAGGAGGCTCCGAAGACCCGGTACAAGAAGGAATAAGCCAATCACTATTACGCCAATCATTACGAACTTCGCAAAGGGCGAAATATTGAAAAACTCACCGAGCCAGTCGAATAGTCCTTTTCGCGGCGGTGCTTTGGTGACGAGATCGAGTTCTTGCGGCTCTGGCGCCAGCATTTCGGTGTTCTGAACAAAGTTGGCGTCGGGAACCACTGCCACAGTCATCTTGATAACGAATTGCGCGTAGCTGTTGATGGGTACGATGTTGTCGACTCTTGTGCCAAAGATGCCACCCTTGCGGATCAAGGCGCCCGCGCGCAGATTCGCGCCAACCGCGAAGCGCGTCTGAGAAGGAAGGTTCGGCAATTCAACGGGCGCTGCCTCGCCCAGACGCGGGACGTCGCGCTGTGCTGTTTTGGGAGCAGCCTGCGTCATCGGTAACTTGCCCGAAATTGTGTCGAGCGATGCCACGGGTTGGGCAATGCTGTATCCACGTGGCGGGTCGTTAAGGTCGAGGTTCTTGTCATCGCTCTCGCAACGGAGCACGCGGCAAACGAGCGCGGTGCCTTCGTCGTCGCCAGTGCGGATACCGCCCAGTCCCGCGCGCGCGGCCACCACGTCGACCGCGACGAAACCGGCAACGAACGCCTCCGCCGGGTCCGCCATCTCTACCTTCCACGGCCTGGCTGAAGCAACGAGGCCCACTCGGTAGACGGTCGATCCGCCATCCCCGTCTTCAGTCTGGATCCCCGCGAGGCCGGGAACGCTGGATGACGAAACCTGATCGTGCAGGAGTTTCAACAGCGCGGTGTCCGCACCGTATTCACGTCGGCTGTAGGAAGACCAGAAGCGCGGGTCCTTCGGTGGTTTCAGGTTCGCGCTCGTTTCGTGGCTATAGAAACGTGCCTTGCCGGATTTGCCAACGTCTTTGGCCGAGAAGGCTTTGATACTCGCGTTAGTGTGAAGCGTAATAACCGTGTAATAGTGGCGAATGTCGATCCGTGTTTCGCCGGGCCCCAGGCTGAGTTCCTGGTCGGGCAATTCCAGCCAGGTCAACGCTCCGAACTTCGTTGTATGGCCTTCAATACCTTTAAGGTTGCCAATAACCTTGTCGCGCCAGTTTTCGCGCGCGTGCCATGGCGTGGAGACATGAACACCAAGTCCGGCGACACCCGTATCACTGCCATCGATATCGGCGTCGCTGATATTGCCTTCGGTCGCCCATAGCGGCCACCACACGCGCTCATCTCCACCGGTTGACCTGGGCAGTTCCCCATGACCCGAACTTACCTGCAACAAAGCAGGCGAGATATCGACGGACCAATTTCCGCCCGAAGTCACTATGTCTCGCTGCTCCTGGAGCTCCGCTTCGCTGATTACCCGAAATGCACGCCAATCCAGTATCTGTCGACGATTCCCTGCTTCGCGAACAAGAACGGTAAGAAATGTTCCCCTGCCCAATGCGTCGACGTCGAAGGTTCGGGACAAGAGCCATTGCCCTTCGCTTTGATCGAAATCGACGATTCCGCTGTCGGGAATCACGTCGGCAAAGGCCGGATTGCCCGCATAAAGTCTAATGGACGCGTCTTCTCCCGCAGGATCAAGATCGGTCGTCCAATTCAGGGTAATGGCATCAGATTCGGCCGGCAAGACCAAGAGGTTGACGGTTCGATCGTCCCCTTTGTCACCACAACCATCGGAACAGCTGACGCTGATCGCCGCCATCGCGGCAGCCGGATGGACCACTATCGACACGGCTACCAGCAAGGTCGCAGTTAACTCAAGCCTTGTCACGATTGGCCCCTTCAAGCAAGTCCCATAGTGACCCCGATCGACGGCGCTCAGGGTCCGCGCGCGTTTGAAATATGGTATAACGATACCACATACAAATAGAGTCAGAAGGGCCAACGCCCGTCGAAATTCGAGCGGACCTGAATTCCCGCGTCGTTTGAACCATCTGCTACGGCCTGAATGGCCATGCAAGATAATTAAGGCAGTTTGCTTTCATCGTATACCGGGGATCCGGATATCGGCCCGCCGCGGCGGAGACGAGACACGAGCTTTGGAGGGAGGCAAACGATGACGACGTCAGCTGGCCGGCAGGTGCTCGCCATTACGGCGACATTTCTGATTACGATCCTGTCTGCATGTGGTGACCGCCAGTCCAAACCTGGCGAAGAGCCAGCAACTGCGACGCAATCCAATCCAATAGATATCTGTTCACTGCCCGACGCCGTGCAAAGCGGCGATCAAAAGCGACTGGCTCTTATCGTCGGAATTGGCAAGTACGCGAACGACGCTGTCAACGAGCTGCCCGGCGCAAGTGCCGATGCGAAACGCATCTATGAGCTGCTAACGGCCGAAAACGGCTACGGATTTCCGAAAGAAAACGTCTGTCTTCTTCTCGATGAAATGGCCACAACGAAAAACGTGAAAGACGCGTTTTATGACGTGCTCGTCGAACAATCGGAATCGGACGACGTGGCCGTTTTCTATTTCGCAGGCCACGGGTCGCAGGTCAAAGACCTCAACGGTGACGAGCCTGACAATTGGGACGAGACGTTGATGATGCACGATGCGCGACACGGGGACGTAATCGATCTGACCGACGATGAGCTCAACGGAATGTTCGCAGACCTTTACGCGCGAACCACGCATGTTGTCGCCATACTCGATTCATGCAATTCGGGTACGGCAACGCGAGCCGCCGCCGCGGGAACGCCTCGCTTTTTCGAACGACTTGAATTTGGCGCTTTACCCGACAGTGACGATGCGGTCTCTGACTCGGGGGACGGCAGCACCGGGTTTATGCCGGAGTCGTTTGAAGGAATGGTGACACTTACCGCAGCCAGTGACGGTACCTCCGCCCTGGAAATCGCCGGGCAGGGTGTCTTTACAGACGCCCTGATCGAAGTTCTTTCTCAAGCCCATGATTCTCCGCCGAGTTATGCGGCAATTGCGAAACAGATCCCGCCACTCGTCAGTGCACGCAGTTACCAGGTGCCATATTTCCACGGTCGCCTCGAACGAACCGTGTTTGACAACGATTCCCGGAACACGCCACTTGGATTCCGCGTCATGGCGGTAGGACCGACAATACAGCTTAGCGGCGCTCCGCTGCCGGGCTTTGGTGTCGGGGCCGAGCTCCACGTCTATGACGACTCGGTCACGGGATCGGACACCCGCGATCCGTCCAAAGCAAAAGCCAGAATCGTGGTGCGCGAGTTCACAGGCGTGAATGCTACGGCGCGCGTGATTGGACGACCGGACGGCGCAAAGGCGATTGAGAATGGCGATATCGCGGTACTCGCGCGCGTCGGTGACGAGGCCCTCAAGGTGCGGCTCGGATTCCGGGCAGAGGAAGTCACAGAGGGTATTCCTGCGGCCAAGATTGAAGCATTGAAGCAATTGATCATGACGGACGAAGAAAACAAGCTGCTCGTCGAGTTCACCGAAGGAGACTCCGATTTCGAGTTGAGTCAACGTGCCGATGGCAAACTGCTGTTGCGCGGGCCGGAGAACCGGATTCGAAACGTTTATGAAAATGAACGCGACGTAATCGACAGCCTTTGGCGCCACGCCCGACAACGCGCTTTGATGTTGTTGCGCGGCGAGGGCGGTGGCGATTTCGTGGATAACGAAACGCTTGGAGTGCAGTTGATTCCAGCCGCTCGCCAGTCACCCTGCGCGACCGGCAACTGGATTCAGGCGAACGCTAATGAGGAACAGGTCATTCCACTGTGTCACTCATTTAATGTGCAGGTGGAGTTGTCGCCGGACGCGCCTGCACCCGGGCTGCTGATTGGTGCAGTGTTGCTGTCTACTGATGGGCAGACTTTTGGACTTCCTGCCGACGGGCGCAAGGTGCTTCTGGGTCCCGGTGAGAAGATGGTTTTCGGTGCTCGCAATGAAACGGTAGCGGGAGGTCTACCTCTTGATACTCAAGACCGGGTCATGGTCTTCGGCACACAGGAGAAAAACCCCGTTCCGTGGCACTTGTTGACGCAGCCTGCCAATACCCGCGCTGGCGTCCCAATCAGCAGCAGCCTCCACCGCGCCCTCGACAAGTACGTGACTCCGGGTGCCCGTGGTTTCGACGTAGCCGAAGAAGACGTTGATATCACAACCTGGACAATGAGTACGATCGTTGCTCGCGTCGAGGCCAATTCAAGATTTCTCGAGCCAGAATCCCGGTCGACGCCAATAGGCACCCGGGAATACACATTGCCGAAGTTCGATATTGCGCCGTACATGCCCGATGACAAGTACAGTGCACTCCACAAGGTACTGACCAGGGCGGACTGGCTGGCAAACAGCCAAGAGTCCGACGGCTTCGACTACAAGCAGCACGACTGGTCGAAGTCGACGGACGCTGAGAACCTGAAAGTTGGCATCGACTGTTCGCGGGCAATCTGGTTTGCATTTACCCGCAGCGGGCTCCCGTACAACGGGGCCGATAAGTATCTGACCACCTCAATGATGGTCTCAGAGCAGAGCAGCATGAACGATAAATTCAGTGCGTGCCCGGCCAACGAAGACTACCAACTCGGCGATATTCTGGTTTACCGCAGCGACGAGCGGCAGGATGGTCATGTCGTCATGGTCGTCGACGCTGCGAAACGAATCGCGTGGGGGTCGCATGGCTGGGATGGAAATGCCAAGGCGTCCGATTTCAGAATACAACCTGACAAAGGCGTTGAATACCAGCTCATCAAGGTCAAGCAGGATTGGAAACGCTGGGATCGACAGGACATGGAACTGAAGGCCTGTTGGCGCTATGACCGGTTTACACTAGAGAGAAGAGGCGGCAATGGTCTGCCCGGCGTCCAGGCGCTGGAAAAGGTCTGCGACGCCGAATCGTGCAGAACTTAAGCGAAGTGTTCGCGCTCGACATTCGGAGCGCGACCGATCGTGCAGAGAAAAAGGGGTCAATCATGAAGAACGACGGTCTTTTTGACACTGGTAGCAGCGTTATTGGCTGGTGTGTTTCTACGGCGGCTGTATTCGTCTTGTCGATACTGCCATTCGATGCCAGCCTTGCCGAGCCGAGCAAGCGTGCACTTCTTATCGCGATCGACGAGTATCAGAAGGTTACCGATCTTAACGGGACCGGTAATGACGTCGAGTTGATGCGGTCGGTCCTGACAGGGAAGTTCGACTTCCCGCCAGAGAACATCCGGACCTTGACGGACGAAGACGCAACCCGCGAAGGGATTCTGTCGGCTATTCGAACTCATCTTATCGAGCCCACCGAGCCTGGCGATATTGTGGTGCTGCACTACAGTGGTCACGGTTCACAGATGCCAGACGTCTCGGGCGACGAAATCGACGGGTTGGACGAGACAATTGTGCCTCACGATGCGCGCACGGCTGACGTTTTCGATATCAGCGACGACGAGCTCAACACAATCCTCACTGAACTTGGCACGAAGACCGATAACGTAACCGTGATATTTGATAGCTGTAACTCCGGTTCTGCGACGAGAGGTGCCGTGGCACGCACCATTCCCGCGGACACCCGCGTGCCGCCCTCGCCTGACGCACGCGCGATTGTACAAGACGGCGCAGCGATCCGGCCTCCAAGCGCAAATTATGTGCTGATCAGCGGCGCGCGATATGACGAATTTGCGAATGAGACACGATTTGGGGGGAAGACGTATGGCGCGATGACCTACCACTTTGCCAACGCATTGATGGCGGCCGGATCGTCCGTCACCTATCGCGAAATTATGGATGAAGTCAGGAGTAAGGTTAACGCAAGGTTTGCAACCCAGCATCCGCAGCTCGAGGGCGCGGGTATGGACTCCGCGGTTTTCGGCGATCAGACCTTCGTAACAACGCCGTATGTGTTGGTCGAACCCAAGGGCTCAAACCGCGTCGAGGTTCAGGCCGGTGTGGAGTTCGGACTGTCCAAAGACTCCGAACTCGACGTGTATCCGCCAGGCACTCGTGATTTCGCCACGGCGACGCCCGTCGCGAAAGTAAAGATCACATCCGCAGACGTTGGACGGTCGAAAGGCAGGGTTATAGAGGGCGGCAGCATCGAGGCACAGTCTCGGGCCACTCTCACCGGGCGTGCATTTGCCGATTACGTGCTCCCGGTTTGGATCGACGACACGATTCAGAGGGACCTTCGATCTCGATTAAGTACTCAGCTAAAAGACAAAGTCATGATCGAACTCGTCGACGATGAGGCAGATGCAAGGTTGCGGGTGATGAGAGACGGTGAATCGACTGTTCTCGAGAGCGCCGATCAGGTCGCGCTGTCGCCATCGGTCCGGTCCGATTCTGAGGATGCAGTCGAGAGAATCGTGCAGCAGGCCCAGGACTGGGCGCGTTGGTACTCCCTACTCGACCTCGACAATCCCAATCCATCTTTCGACATCGATCTTAAGCTGCGACGGGAAAACGACCCGGAGGACGCGCCGAATCCCGAGAGTGTCGTCGCTGGCACAAAAGTGCACTACACAGTGACGAACAACTCGGATGAAACCATCTTTGTCTACGCGCTCGTCCTATCAGCCGACGGAAGCGTGTCAGTTTTATACCCTCCGGCCGGTGCCGAAGAAGGTTTGCCGCCGGATGAAGTGCTGGAACAGCGAGATATTGAGCCGTTTCTCCCAGAGGATAGGGACTCAATTACCGATGTTCTGAAAGTCATCGCGACGAGTACACCAATAAATCCAAAGATATTTCCGCAGGAAGCCGTCCGGGGCGCTGAGGAACTCGAGGTATCGGAGGACCCTCTTGAGCGACTCCTGGCCCATTCATCGCTGGGAGCGACCCGGGGCTTCAAGTCACCGGGACAAGTAGAACTCAGCGGTTGGACAACTACCCAGATCAGCGTTGAAACCCGGCGACCCAAGTCAAGGTCGTTGAGCTTTGCCGTCCATACAGATTCGGTGGGCGGTGCCGGAACGCGGGCACCGGCAACGCGCGGAATATGCGGATTGACGGGAGGGGCACAACCTCCGGCTGACTGCATTGACGCGACTGCTCTGTCCGAAGATGGTGATGTGTTCGAGGTTTCGGCGAGCGCAACGCGTGGCGGGACGCGAGGCGTCTTTTCGCCAGGCCAGGCCTTCCAGGACGCGTACGAACTTCGCGATGAACTAGGGGTTGCGCGTGTCGAGCCTCTGATCGAAGCAGATGTGTCGAACAACGACGACCTGCAACCCGGCACTCGCAGCAGTGGTGGCGATGCGCCCCATGATCCATTGGCCGATGCTGACGACCGCTGGAGCCTCAAGTACGTACTCGCTGACGAAGCTCGTGCCAAAGTGCGTGAAAAACTGGACACCAACGAGGGAAGCGAGGCTACCGGAGTGCTTATTGCACACCCGGACACGGGTTACCGTCGCCATCCCGAGCTTTGGGAGATGATTGAAGGACAAAGGCCGATACGGGACGACGCGGGCGTTGACTATGTTGACCGTGATTTGGATCCATTCGATCCGCTGGACGATAGCGGCCTTATTTCGAACCCGGGCCACGGCACAGCAAGTGGCAGCGTCATCGTCAGCCCGAACGGATGTCAGCTGGCGGACAGTGCGAAGTGCGTAAGCGGCGTGGCACCAGGTGCCCAGCTTGTGCCCCTGCGCGTGCATACGTCCGTCGTGTTATTGAACCAGAGAAACCTGGTAAAAGCGCTCAACGACGTTGCTAACGACAAACTTGACGTCAACACGCCGATGGCGTCTATCGCAATGGGCGGCCCGCCGAGCTGGGCCTTGTGGAAAGCAGTAAGAAAAGCCGAGAAGAAAGGCAAGCTCATCATCGCCGCCTCCGGTAATAATGTAGGCACAGTTGTCTGGCCCGCCAGATTCAAGTCCACAATCGCCGTCGCGGCGATAAATATTCGATGCAAACCCTGGCGCGGCTCGTCACGCGGACGTGCCGTCGACATAGCGGCCCCTGGTGAATCGGTCTGGCGAGCGACCGTGGATAAGAACACTGAGGATAACGGGATCGGTATGGGGCGCGGCACAACATTCGCAACCGGCACAACGGCCGGCGCCGCTGCGCTCTGGATCGCGTATCACTCGGATGACCCGGAGTTTCAGCAATTGAAAGCGGACGGAAAGATTGTCGACGCGTTTCGTCAAGCAATACAACAAAGCTCCTGGCGGCCTGACGTGGAGTCGGATAACCAACCGGCCAACAGGTTTTGCGAAGAGGGGCTAGAGTGGAAATCACGCAAATATGGTCCGGGCATCGTCAACGCCAGCGCATTACTGGATCAGCCGTTGGAGACTGGCACAACACGCTCACTACGAGCGTCGACGCTTGCGGAGCTTCCGCTTGTCGATTCACTCTATCCTGATCCGACGAATGCCGCTGTTGTTGAGTCCGATTATAGTCGCCTGTTCGGAGTCGACCCGGGTACTGACCTGGAAACGATCGCCTACTTTGAATCAGAGATCGTCTATCACTACGCTAGCAATGAGAACGTTCGAAATCGTTACGACGGTATTATCGAAGGCAACAGACGTGATATTGACTACGCTTTGCTTAGGGATGCGCTACTGTCGCAGGATCTCTCGGAGCGGTTGCGGTCGGCACTTTCAAATTGAGTGAAACCAGATATGTATAGAAAACAACCAGTTTGCTTTTGCTGATGATCGCTCTGACCGATTTTGTGGCAAGCGATGCGAATAGTGCAGAGTGTGTCCGGGACTTACTTGCCGCGGCGCCAGCACGCATAAGACCTGCCAGAGTACGCTATGTGCTGCACACTTTTTGCACTCGCCTTACTGCTACTGAACCTCCGGAGTCTTTTGAAGAACCTGGTACACGTTGAATTTTGATATATTGTTGCCTCACGCATTGTTCGGGCTTCTTGGTACAGACAATGGGTCGTTCACGCAAAGTATTTCTTGCGCTCCTTGCACTGACCGGGCTTCAGACTTCCGCAGCCCTGGCTCAGGATGTTGACCGTGGATTGCGCACTGTGCGTGACCCTGCCGGCGAGGAAGTCCTCGAAATTGGCGATAGCTACGCTCTACTCATTGGTGCGAGCAGATATACGGCAGGCTGGCAACCACTTCCCGGCGTCGAACGGGATCTGGTGGAACTCGAAAGAGTGTTTTTAGCGCATGGTTTCGACGTGCGTATCGTCCCGGATCCAAATGCCGAAGAGCTCCGGGACGCCTTCGAGAAGTTCATAAGGGATTACGGCAGGGACGAGACGAACAGGTTGCTCGTCTACTTTGCTGGCCATGGCCACACGATTACGATACACGAGAGGCCGCGCGGCTACCTCGTGCCCGTCGATGCTCCTCTACCGGAAGACGACATCAACCTGTTCCTGGACAAAGCGCTGCCGCTCCACACCATGGG
This sequence comes from uncultured Gammaproteobacteria bacterium, assembly GCA_963711285.1. Taxonomy (GTDB): domain Bacteria; phylum Pseudomonadota; class Gammaproteobacteria; order Steroidobacterales; family Woeseiaceae; genus UBA1847. The sequence continues at coordinate 1,162,621 of CAVQDJ010000013.1, forward strand.
TGGTCTTGCCCTGGACATCAGGGCCAGGCACGCGATCTTTTTCTTCGACAGCTGCTTTTCGGGATCCGTGTTTGGCGACCTGGATCGTGCCCCCCCGCCACCACCAGCTTCGATTTCCTATCTGACCGGCAAGCCCGTACGTCAGTTTGTCTCGTCGGGCAGTGCCGGCCAGAAGGTTCCTGATCGGAGCGAGTTTCGCGTGCAGTTGGTTGATGCCCTCGATGGAAAAACTGACCTGTCATCGGACGAGTATGTGACTGGTACCGAGTTGGGAAATTTTCTATTTCGCACGGTCATGGACGCCCGCGGCGACCAGACTCCACAATATGGGGCGCTAGAGGACGGCGTTTATGACAAGGGAGACTTTGTTTTTGTGATTCCGCCGCCGCCCGCGCAAGGGTCGGGAGCCGTCGGCTCAGTGCCAACGACCGCGTCAGGCGAAGGAACCGCGGCCGGCGGCAACGCAATATCCACCATAGCAGTTCTTCCGCCCACGCTTATTGATCTTGGAGCAGAGGTACGCGACGGTCTCGGCGACGCAATCGTCAGCGCACTGAACGAATTCGCCGGGTCGATCATGGATCCGCACTTAGTGTCCGGTGTGCTAACGACAGCGAATCTCCAGCAGATCGTCGATTGCGAGGCGGACGATCTCTGCCTGTTGGAGGTTTGCGATATGCTTGATGTGGACCTGACGGTGGCCACCGTATTCGAAGAGCTATCCGGACCTACATACGCGGTAGAAGTCGTCGTCATTGATGACGCTGCGTGCAATCTCGTAGGCCGGAAGACAAAGTCGGCAAGTCAGCTGACTCTGCTGCGGGGCCGCGCAGAAAAGGCCGCACGAGAGCTGGTTAGCGGGTGGCAGCAATGAGATCGCTTTGTCTAATCCGGGTTTTGGCATGTTGCATGCTGTTCGTGATGTCCGGCGCGCAAGCTCAAGTCTTGCCAATCTCACTTCTGGCCCAAGTCGACGAATCCGGCGCAACGGCAGCGCCATCGCACCTGGCGCTGCTCATAGGTATCAACGAGTATCAAGATCCTTCAATTCCTGACCTGGCTGGTTCCTTGACTGACATCGAAGCGATGAGCAGCGTTCTAACCGGTCGCTTCGGGTTTTCCGCTGGCAACATTGCAATACTTACCGACAGAGAGGCTACGCGTGAGGGCATTCTCGACGGGTTCGAATGGTTGATCGCGATGGCCGGGCCCGATACAGCAGTCGTTGTGCACTTCAGCGGCCACGGGTCCGCAGTGAAAGACATGAACGGCGATGAGGCAGACGGCTGGGACGACACCCTGGTGCCGCATGACAGTGGCAGGGGCAGGGTCGAGAACAGAGACATTACCGATGATGAATTGAGGGTTTTCCTCACCCGGCTGTCGCGCAAGACAGAAAAGATTACCCTCATCCTCGATGCCGCATTCGGTGGTGCGACCGCAACTCGCGGTTTTGGCCAGGTCAAAGCAGCACCCGCGGATTACCGGGAGCAACGCGCGTTTGACCGAAAGGTTTATCGGGACCACCGTCAGGACATCGATCTGCAAGACGTCATCATTATTAGTGCCGGAACGTCGGGCTCTTTGGTTGCGGAGGGGTCGTTTGGTGATATGGATAATCCTATAACCGGCAGTGTGTTTTCCTACTATTTGACTCGCCGGCTCTGGGAATCCGGCGCCGACGCGCGTTGGCGGGACGTTTTCGAGCAGTTGTCAGCCGACATATTGGCCCGCAGTTCTCCGCACCCGGTCTTCGAAGGCGATATTGATACATTGATTTTCGACTCACCCAGCGACGTACCCAAAGGATACTTCATGGCGGATTCGCGAACACGAGATATCCTCGTGCACGGAGGTGTGTTGCACGGCTTATCGAACGGATCAATGCTCCAACTCTTCCCTCCGGGCACCGTCGACTTCACGGGAAGCCCGATCGCCACGGTGAGATTGTCCAACGTTGATGTGACGACGTCGATTGGCAAGGTCGTCGACGGTGCGATCGTGGGGCGCGCATGGGCGGTCCTTTCGTCGGTGCGCTACGAAAAGAGCAAGATAAGAGTAAGGCTGGACCTGGCGAAGGGGTCGGAATTGGCCGAAGAGCTGCGAGGTGTACTTGGAGCGAGCGATCTGATCGAGCTTGTCGATTCCCAATACGATCTGCTGGTCAGAGAGACGCAGGGCGAATTGCATGTGGAAGGCCCTTCGGCCGCTGGCTGGAGGTCTGTAATTAATCCCGATAGCCGTGACAAAGCCGTGGCTGAGGTTCTCAAGTACGTCGATCGCCGCGCGCAGTGGCTCTCGCTCCTGCAGTTGTCGAACCCGAGCGCGGTTTTCGGCGTCGGGATTGACCTGCGGACCGAGGGTAGGAGCATATACGCCGGCCCCGGCCCGGCCTGGGTACGTGATGGCGAGAGGTATACGGTCCGCGTGACAAACACGCACACCGAGCCTGTGTATCTAGTAATTCTCGGACTGTCTGCATACGATCAGGCTCAGGCCATTCATCCCCCCCGCGGAGCATCTGAACCATTAGCGCCGGAAGAGTCGTTCGAAACGGAATTGATCGCGTTCCTCGAACCCGAGCTCTTGGTTGTCAAGGACGTAATAAAAGTCATCGTCTCGACGGAACCAATTGGTGATGTGTATCTTGGTCCTGTAGCCGTCCGAGGGGCCACGCCGAAAAACAGTTTTGCACAACTATTCGACTACCGAACCCGCGGCTCTCTCGGTGAGACCAGTGTCGACCCAAGAACCTGGGCTACCGGTTCGGTTCAGGTGCAAGTGGTGCGAGGTTGGATCCTCTGGGTCGATGACAACCCCGATAACAATCAGTTCGTCCGCGAGAAGTTCGCCGGTCGGGGCTGGCCCTCAGTTACCGCAGTGTCTACAAGAGAGGCGCTGAAACTCCTCGAGACCCAAGAGTTCGACGTCGTCATTTCCGACTTCTCAAGACCCAAGGACGACCTCGCCGGGTATCGTTTTCTGGACGCGCTCAGGGAACGGGATGGGTCGCCACCGCTCATTTTCTATGTCGGTAACTACACGACCGAGCAGGCAGAACAGGCCAAACGACGCGGTGCTTTGGGCGAAACCAATAACGTCCAGGAGATTCTCGACCTCATTGAGCAAGTACGGCAGGGGAACAGACCCTGAGACAGTAGCCGGCCAGCATTGGGCTAGCTTGTTGCACATCCAGTCGACGTGGAACAGCTCACGATCCTGTTGCGCCCAATGCGCTTAAGATAATTGGGTCGATTGACTTTGTTGACAGTTGTTCACCGCTGCTAGCGCTTGTCAGAAACAGTTGCTGCCCAATATCGGAATTGACAACAAATTGGTCGCATAGCCGAAATGGAACGCCGGTCATGCCAGGCCGCGCTCGCCTCGGTCGAACCACCGACACGCGGATTTTCAGAAACTATAACCAACAACTCCGCTCCCCGCGTCTGCTTGTGCTATTCGCTCCTGAGCAGCCGAGATGTACACCGGCGCGGACGCTGTAAGCAGCATTGTTGTTAGGTGGGGAAACTTCATGTTGCCTGCTCCAGTTTTTCGCTTGCCTCGAGCCACTCCCATTCGAGCGACTCGACTGTTGATTTTGCGGCGACCTGGTCCTCCACAAGCTGAGTCAGTTCATCTTTCCGGCTCGCGTCGACGTAAATCGATTCGTCCGCAAGGCGCGCTTCGAGACCGGTCAGCCTGAGCCGATTTGAGGCGAGTTCTTTTTCCAGATCCCGGACTTTGTCGTACAGTGGTTTCAGACGCTTTCGTCGCTGCGCCTGCTCTTGCCGCTGCTGCTTCTTGTTGATGTTCCGCGCAGGGCTGTCTTGCGGTCCAGCCGCGGCCTGTTCAGCTTTTTCTTCCTGCTCCCTGAGCCAAGTCGGGTAGTCGTCGAGGCTGCGATTAAATCGGTCGACAATGCCATCGTGAACGATAAGAAGTTCGTCGCAAACACTTCTTAACAAATGTCGATCATGGGAAATCACGACCAGCGCCCCAGTGTACTCGATGAGTGCGACGCTCAAGGCCTGGCGCATTTCCAGATCGAGATGGTTGGTTGGCTCATCGAGCAACAACAAGTTAGGCCCCTGACGGATCATTAACGCCAATACCAGCCGCGCTTTCTCGCCACCGGAGAACGGTGCGATCGGTTCAAAGATTCGCTCTCCGCCGAAACCGAAACGGCCCAGATAGTTGCGATGATCCTGCTCGCGATCGTCGGGCGCGCAGTCCCGTAAATGATCGATGGGACTTTGCTCAGGACGCAGCAATTCGAGCTGGTGTTGGGCGAAGTAACCGATCTTCGTGTCCTTGCTCAGAGCCCGCTCACCTTTTAGCAGGGTGCTGCCTGTCGAAAGCGCTTTGACGAGCGTTGACTTACCGGCGCCGTTTACACCAAGCAGACCAATACGGTCACCAGCGGAAAGGTTCAGGTCGATATTGTCGAGAATGACGTCGTCGCCATAACCAACTGCTGCGTCTGTAAGGCCAAGCAGGTGTTGTGGCTGCTTTTTTGGCTCGATGAAATGAAACCGGAACGGAGAATCGACATGCGCAGGAGCGATCTGCTCCATACGTTCGAGCATCTTGATCCGGCTTTGGGCCTGGCGCGCTTTCGTGGCTTTATAACGAAATCGATCGACATAGCTTTGAATGTGTTTGATTTGCTTTTGTTGTCGAGCGAACATCGCCTGGTGCTGCGCAAGCTTCTCGGCACGCAGGGTTTCGAACTGACTGTAATTACCGGTGAACAGGTTAATCGTCTCGTTCTCGATATGCGCAATGCGCGTGCAGATCTGGTCGAGAAAATCGCGGTCATGTGAGACAACCAGCAAGATGCCCTCGTATCGCTTTAGCCAGCGCTCGAGCCACAAAATGGCCGGGAGATCGAGATGATTGGTTGGCTCGTCGAGCAACAGGATGTCGGACCGGCACATGAGCGCGCGGGCGAGATTGAGCCGCATCCGCCAACCACCGGAAAACTCTTTAACGGGTTTTGCGTATTCGTCCGCAGCAAATCCGAGACCGTGCAGCAGCCGCGACGCGCGCGATTCGGCTGTGAAGCCGTCGATGGCCTCCATACGTTCGTAGAGGAGGTGAAGGTCCGGTTTGTCTGCGGCGGCTTCACCGTCGGCAATGGCGGCCTGCACTGCTCGCAACTCATGGTCGCCATCCATTACGTAATCGACAGCGGAGCCGCTACCGTGCGGGCTTTCTTGCGCGACGTGTGCGATTTCATTCTTCGGGTCCAGGGCGAGTTCGCCATCGTCCGGTTCCAGCTCGCCCAGTAGCATCGCAAACAACGATGACTTGCCGCAGCCGTTGGCACCGATCACGCCCATGCGTTGTCCAGCGTGAATCTGAAAACTGACGCTTTCGAGTAAGACCTTGCGGCCGCGACGCAAGGAGATGTTAGTGAGGGCGAGCATGACCGGCGCGATTATATCCGCTTACTCGCGCCCCATGTCCGGTTCTTATGCGTTCGGCGCCCTTGAACATCGGTTCGACCCGTCGTTTGTTAGACTCGGCGCATGGCCAAAAAGAAGAAGCAAAAGCGAACGTTCGAATTTCGAATCAGGATCGATGGACTCGATATTGTCGCCGCTCCAACCGTCTGCAGCACCGATCTCGATCATCTACTCGAGAAACGGGGCGCCGTATCTTTCGTATTCATTCCGTTGGCAAGACCGGAGAAGAAACGGCAATCCGTCGATAAAGCGGCCGCCAGGGCCCGCATCAAGGCAGAACTGCCGGCGGACGACTGGTATGACGGCGAACTTCGAGTCAGCGATAACGAGCACGCGATTCCTGGCGTTCTCGCCTTCAATGTCCGGCGACGCAGCGCTCGCGAGATAGCCGAGAAGGTGGGCGTGAAACTGTTCTTCTGGGGCACCTCCGGTGCACCTGTCGAGCAGCACGCCGTAAAGCTTTTCAAAAACGACGAAACGTATGCCTGGAAGACGGTACGCCGCCGCGCATTCGGTGGCCTGTCGGATATTTTCGACACCGTTCGCAATATCGAGGGGCTGCCAACGGCCGTACAAGAGTCGCAAACGACGATGCAAAAATTCTGGCAACTCGTGTACGTCGTGCTGGGCTTTTGTACCGCCGCAGGCCTACTTCATACCATCGCGGTTGAGTTGCTGGGAACCGTGGCCAGGGTAGTGTTATACCCGGTTGTCATTCCGGCGGTGTTCGTCGGCATCTACTTGCGTGTTTTGGTGCGTAAGGGCGAACAGCAGGCTCGAGATTTTACGGCCGCAGAGGCAGAGGAAAACTGGCACAAAGTGGCTCCCCACCTGCTCGCCCTCTGGGCGCTGTGCCTGACCGCTGTTTCGTTGTTGACCTGGCTGCAATCCGTTCCAGAGGCCGATCTTTCGTTTCTTGGTCGCACCAGTGGTGTAACCACCTCGTTCATAATCTGCGTCTGGATGTTGCTGCCCATCGCAAATTCACGTGACGTAAAGACGCTGTTCAGCTCTGCCCTCGAGGCCGGCATCACAGCAGCGATCTCGATCTTTGCGATCACGATATCTCTGTTTGTGACGGATCAGATAACCGACGCACTGTGGGGGGTGCTCGCGGCAATACTGCCGTTCGTCATTCCTGAACGACTGATGCAGGTTATCGACTTCTTCATCGACATCGGCGCGGAGGTGTTCTTTATGGCGGTGCTGCTGGGTTACGCCTGGTCGCGAACGCGGCAGCAGTTCACGCGTTTGTAGGGCCTTCGCAAACGCGTTCTGCTTGGCAACTAAACTGAGTTAAGGGGTCGGATCCAATTGACGGCTGAAATTTGATCCACCGCCCTATTCCATAACTAGCGCAGCTGGGCAGCCAAGCCCATCAATGTCTCGGCTAGCCCTGCTCGCTGTTTTGTCACAATGGCATCGCCAGTACCACTTTTGACTGACCTCGCCAGTGATTTCAGCTTGGCCGTGACATTCTTGTTTTTCCCACCCGTCTCAATCTGTTTTATCCAGCTCTCGAGCGCGGCATTCACGTCGGCCTGCAAAGAAACCGACAGCGAATCGCTGCGCTTAAGCTGATCCATATAAGCTCGCGCTACTACGGGATGTGCTGGCCAAGTCACAGCAAATTGTTGCTGCGGATTGAAAACACCGCCCTCATCGGCCAACGCTGCCGCCGCGATTTCGTTCTCGGTTAGAAACTCGCTGGATGTCAGTGCAAACACGTCAAGGCCACGAACGATTTCGGTGCCGTAGATGCGACCGTTGTACCAGTACGCTGACCAATAACCGCCAACGCTTAAGTGTTCCTCATGAATCGGGCCCCGGTCGAAGTACGCGATCTCAACCGGATTTGCTGAGTCAGTGAAGTCAATTAACGAGATGCCGCCCTGATACCAGGCCTGCACGAATATGTCGCGGCCGGGGACGGGAACAATCGAGCCGTTGTGTGCCACGCAGTTTTCCTGCTCGACTTGCGGGGCAGGCATCTTGAAGTAGCCGCGAAACTCGAGCTTGCCATCGACGATGTCGTAGATCGCGTCTGCACCCCAATCCAATGGGTCGTGTGCGCGGCAACGCGCCCGACTGCCACCGCCCCACTCGTCGGTAAAGATGACTTTCGTGCCATCGTTGTTAAACGTTGCCGAGTGCCAGTACGCAAAACCCGAATCAACGACTTCATCAATACGTTTCGGATTCAGGGGATCGGAGATGTCGAACAAGATTCCGTTGCCCGAACATGCACCGCCGGCAATGCCGCGTTTCGGGAATACGGTAATATCGTGACATTGATCGGTTTGGCTGGTCTCCTGAGTTTCGTCGCCGTGGTCGCCGCCCTTCCAAAGACCTGCGGGAATACCCGACTCCGGATCCGCGAATACCGTTGGGCTATTAACGATGCGCGATTTCGACGGATCGGCGACCGGAATCTCGATGACGTCGATACGAAATAATGCTGTCCGGTCATCACCGGGTGATTCGTCGAAACAACCAGCCAGCTCTTCCTCTTCTCGAACGGAGGATGTTCCCGAGTTAAAGACAATGATCTTGCCGTCTTTGCCAGGACCAGAGACAACTGAATGCGTGTGCGAGCCGCGGCAGGTTTGTACCTGACCGACTTGTACGGGACGGGCCAGATCGCTGATATCGAAAATACGAAGTCCGCGAAAACGATCAGCACTGACATCTTCAAGCACACCGCCAAGCCCACAATCGACTCTGCTGAGCGTTTGTTGCACTGACATGATCAAAAGATTGCCAACGATGGAAACGTCACCCTGTCCGCCGGGGCAAACGATTGAACTAAAAAGCTTCGGTATGCCATCTTCCGTTAACTTGTAGATGTTAAAGCCGTGGTAACTGCCGGCGACCAAGACGTCACCAGAGAACGCCATGTCTGTGTTTGAGAAGCTCAAGAACGCAGCGCGTTCGTTGTCCTCGCTTGTTGTGTCTTCCTCTTCTTGTGTCTCGTCGGCCTTTTCATCGCCCTTCTCTTCGGCCTTCTCAATCAGTTGAATCGCCGCTAACTCGGCAGGGTTATTGGGATCAACAAACCCCGGCGGTTTGCCCAAGGAGGCAATCTTTCGCAGGTTCAGTATCGCCTCGCCCGCGTCGTCAATACCCGCAGTCAGTCCCGCGCGCGGATCATCAGACAAACTGACGAACAACGCATTCATGCGCTCGATTTCTGCTGTCTGGTCATTGGTGATGTCGTTGGTAAACTCGAACAATACCGAATCGTAGGCCGATCCCGGTTGTTCCAAAAGCTCCTCAACCATGGTTACAGCGCCATCGTGGTGCGTGATCATCAATTTGAGGAACAGCCGATCAAAGTCAGTGCCTTTGGACGCCGCGAGTTCTGCCATCTGTTCGGGCGTCGCCATGCCCGCCATCGCGTGGGACGTGTGCATCGCCTCGTGCGCGGTTGGATCGGGCACCTCTTCGCCACGCGAACGCAACCATTGCTGCATAAACTCGATCTCGTCAGCCTGCGATGCATTGATACGCCCTGCGACATCAACGAGTTCCTGACGATTGGTGCGTTCCGCCACCAGCTCGGCCATCTGCACCGCCTGATTGTGATGTGGAATCATGTCTCGCATGAACGTGACATCCGCTGGGGAATAACTCGTCTTCGCAACCTTGATCGCTTCCTCCGCGCTCAGCTCACGCGGTGCATCACCGATCGCCCCCGGCTGAATAATGGGCGCGTCCTGCGCAAGGCTTATGGTCGCGCAGCTCAGCAAGAAAACGCTGGCGGTAACGAAACCGATGCGTTGAATCCGAGAGTCGCTGGGATTGATCATTTTTTTCGCTCTTGTGTTGTTCTTCTTAGCCGCAAGGCATTGCCGCGGTAGTTGGACTCAATCTACCAGAATCGCACGCGGATACGCTAATTGACGCCTTAATCCGATCCAGCATCGCCTGTTCGATATCGGGCCAACGTCCACGATTGGTGCCACCTTCTTCGAGTTCGTTCGCCGTGAATCCATGTGTGGAAAGATCTTCAAGATAGATGATCATGAGTTCTTTCTGGCTAGTCTCGTCTGTCAGATAGACAAGTCGCGCATAGCCAACCTGACGTGGGTACCGATAACCCTTGCTGGCGAGAAACTGTCGCGCCATTGCACCGTCTGTGCCCCGCGCTCTTTTTTTGTTGAAGTCGAATTCGAATACGGCCGTATCGGTATAGAACTCAAAATCGCCAATCGACACGCGTAGCGGCGAGTCGTCGTAGTCATAAGTGTAGGATTTGCCCGGCAGGTAGGCTTCGAATTGCACCCAGTAGACGCTTTTGAGTTTGTCGTCCGACGTTGTCTCGATAAAGAAGTGCTGCTCGGTGTCGGCAACGCCATAGAGAATGAATTTTTGCCCGCCGAGATAACGATATGCAGAATCGAAACGCAGCATGGCGTTGGGATCATGATCCGAGAAAAGTTCATTGCCCTCAACGGTGCGGTCAAGACCCGAGAATTCGGCTTCGGTCGTGAAGCGCCCACGATCGCCGAAGTACCAGTGCGCGATTCCAGCAGCAGCGATAAATAGGATAACGACAATGACAATTGTTTTCTTCATGATGCTGTGTCGCCCCCTGATCGTTATTCGCGTAATGCACACTTTGCCCTTTCACTGAACCCGCGGCCAGCGTTCGAGCAACATGCAGTCTGCAAACACTCATTGTCCGGAGACACTATCCATGCGTAACGCAATGCTGCCCTTAATCCCCGCTGCCTATACTACGACTTCCTCGGCGAGCGAAGGAGCACGTTGAATAAATTGGTGGCCAGGGGCGGACCGATTCGCGATGCGAATCAGGACAGCGCAGTTGCCGATGTCGCCAGCGTATCGATCTTGCATTTAGCGACAACCCCCACCCGCTTCGTAAGCGCGATGATTCTTCACTGATCGAACCGTCCGACCACCTAGTAGTTACGGTGCCCGTTTCATTGTCAAAAAGTCAACAAGCTAACTCCGGCAGCCCAAGTTCAGGGCGACCGCCGAAGCCGTGCCCCTGATGGATTGACCACCACGAAAATCGCGGTTCGACCCTTATTCTTCTAATGGCATCTAACAACCCGATAGTTCGGTAGATTCCCAGATGTATCGGTTGGCGCCTTTCCGGCGTTGATGCTTTGGCCCAGAAACTGGTGAACGTATAATGCACGGAATGCAACGCAGAGTGCCTCCGAAATCGAAATCTAGTCATCGGCTTTCCAAGCCGAGAACGAGGATTCGATTCTCCTCACCCGCTCCAATTCTCTAGCCTCCCTAAGGAAACCCCATGCTGCTCTTCATCTCTGCCGTAAGTGTCGTACTGGTCGCGTCCTTCCTGTGCTCAATCTTCGAGTCTGTCCTGCTATCACTAACCAGGCCGCAGATCGAAGTCCTCGTGCAACGCGACAAACGTGCCGGGCGACTGCTGTCACGGTTCAAAGAGAACATGGATGTGCCAATAGCGGCGATCCTGATTCTCAATACGGCGGCACACACGATTGGCGCCGCTGTTGCCGGCGCGAGTTACGAGGATGTCTTCGATGCCAGCACCCTGTGGCTGTTCTCGATCGTCTTCACGATCGCTGTACTCTTCCTTACGGAAATCATTCCCAAGACACTGGGTGTCACCTATGCGCCGAAGCTGGCGTCACCTGTCGCGCACGGCATTCGATGGCTGACGATAGTTTTGCGGCCGCTCGTCGCACTGAGTGAGAAGGTCTCGCGGTCGCTGCGGGGCGATGTTGAAATGCCGGTAACGACGTCCGAGGAAATTCGCTTGCTCGCAACGTTGGGCCGCAGCAAAGGCGCCGTCGGTGTCGATACGGCAGGGATGGTCGTTGGCGCAACACAGCTCAGATATCTGCACGCTCATGACATCGTGTTGCCGCGCGCAAAGGTGCGTTTCCTGTCAGGAGAAATGAATCGCAGCGAAGCGATGGAGTTTGTTCGGCAAACCGGGCACAGTCGTTTTCCGTTCTCACCGACGCGTAATCTAAAAGACGTTTCCGGCGTAGTACTCGCAAAAGATTTGCTTTACTGGCTGCTGCACCATGACGAAGAGGACATCGACTGGGACAGCCTTACAAAGGAAGCGCTGATCGTCCCGCCGAGCGTTCCGCTGATACAGCTGCTACGCATGTATCAGGATAAGCGCCGCCACCTTGCGATCATCGTCGACGAGTATGGCACCGTGGAGGGCATCGCAACGCTGGAAGACGTGCTCGAAGAGATTGTCGGCGACATTTTCGACGAGAGCGATCTGCCGATGCGCGAGTTCCATGAGTTGGCCGACGGATCGTTCATCGTTCGCGCGAGGATCGACCTGCGTAAGCTGAGCGCGAAGCTCGCCGTAGCCTGGGACCCGAAGATCGCGGCATCCACGATCGGTGGATTCGTGACCGAAAAGCTCGAGCGAATTCCGAGGGCCGGCGACGCAATCAGCTGGAAGGGTTATCAGATCGAGGTGCTGCGGGCCGACAAGCACCGCGCCAAGCTGCTCCGCATCCGCAAGGAATGAACGACTAGCAGAGTTGTTGAATGCCCCCAGGCAACCGCCGGTGCTCCCGAAAAAGGTATCTTAGGGGCTTTCGATAGCCCGTTGGTTTGACCGCGCAACGCGTGAGACGCATTGTCCAGCCCGCGGCATCGTGGTCTGCTCAGTCACGCCCCGGTTCTCGATCCGAGGCCTCTTGCGTATTGGCCGCATCAAGATTGTTGTAGTGCTCCTGATGAAAGCGTCGCAGCAGTGCCTCGACCCTAACGGTGTCACTATCGTCGTGGATCAGAACTTCGCGCGCCAGCTCCAGGCTTGCCTCGAGAGTTTCCGATACAGCGATTCTTGCACCGAGTTTTCGCAGCGTCCGGCAATACTCCTAGGCGGGGGCCTCATCACGAAGAACACAGAGGAATCGATCGCCGTAGCGATCTAACTTTGTTTGCCCGACACCACTGATACCCAGCATCTCCGAGGCCGTCTAAGGAGGTGTCACAAAGGTTTTCGGAGGCTGAAGGGAGTGATTTGTGGCCAAGCGCGGAAAGAGCGCAAGCGCCTGTCGTAGAATCGCTTTTAAGCTGAACCACCGACACGCGGATTTTCAGTGAACAGGTTTCCTGACCCGGCGCAACCTAACGTAACGCAACAGAACGATTTGCGGAGGCTTCGCCACCCGGCAAGAACCTTGAGTGACGGTAGGTGACGATGGATTTGGCGCCAAAGTGGGCACCAGACGGGGGGTCTTAGATACTTTGTCAGGCGTCGTTACTCACCTTTCTGGATATTGATGTCCAGTGGAGGAACCGAGGCCACCTCAAATGATGGGGCGCCAAGCTTGATTTGGCCTTCAGATTCCTCGATCAACTTGAGTATGTGGCTACATATCTTGTCTTTGGTGCTGCGCCGTTCTTTGTAATCAACAACATAACGCAGCGCAAATTCCGCCCAGTTCTCATCCATTCTCAGCGAAACCGTTGGTGCCAATTGCGCGTCTTCGAGCATGTATTTGTCGGTCATTTTTCGCCATTCGCCTTTCAGCTTACGAGCGTGTTCCCCGGTAATCTCGTCAAGTACTTGCTGAAATCCCCGACGCGCCATTTCGTAGTTACTGCCGTATCGGACAGGTATGCTGATTTCGTCCCAGAGAAACGGAAAATCTGATGAATAATTATAAACCGGCTCTTTGAATATGAAGCTGTTCGCGACTCTAACGACTCGACCATTATATTGGTCTCCATTTATCCACCCACCACACTCCATCAATGTCGTTCGCAATACTCCGATATCAATGACATCTCCCTTGATACCACCTAGTTGGATGCGGTCACCCACGTCGTATAAGCGTCCAAAAGATAATGCTATCCAACCGGCAACGCTGACGATGACCTCTTGCAAAGCAAAAGCGATACCTGCGCCGAGCACACCGAACATTACGGTGAGACCAGATAGTTTATCGCTGTAGACAACGGTTATTAGAACAAGCGCGACAGCATAGCCGCCGATGGTGACGAGTTTTCTCAGACGATATCGCCGCTGCGAGTTTTCTACGTGCCGCCCAAGAGCACGTTGTACGTATCGCACCAAGATAACGACAACAAGCACTACTAACGTGGCTGCAATGATTTTTCCTATGACAGGATCAAATAGCCATTTTCTTATTTCTTCTTCCACTGGTACGACCTCTTTATTACCCGTTGCCTGTTTCGATTCGTCGCTTCAGTTCAGTCATACTGGATTGGTTTATTTGAATCAGTCCATGCCTGGGGCGACCGAGAGCGATTACCACCAAAATAACCAGTACGATGAGCGCCGCTGTCGTCATCGGCGCAAGCCATGGGTAGAGCCCGATAACACCCGACGCGTATCCCAATAAATAGTCGGAGACGACAATCGATATCCAGATCCAAATTGTTTGACAAGATTGCCGTTACGGAGAAGCAATAGTTTGGTCAAATATCTACTTCAATGAATATTGACAGCCTGCATAACAACAATAGCAGCAATTCTATGTGACTAATTGCCGGTCGCGGCCGATTGCGGTGTCAAAGTGGCACAAATTGGCACCTGATTGAGAATCAGAAATCCTCAGGAATCCGTCAGGCGCTTATTCTATATTATACGCCGATGCCCGAATTCATGGACGAACGTTGTAGCGTCATCCCACGAAACAAGAACAGACGTGCCTTGCACGTAATTCGAATCAAGCGGCTCCGCCTGTGGCTACAGGTTTTGGAGCAACGATACCCGCTCGCCCAGCATCGGAAGTTACCTATTGATATTCGTATATACGATGATTAGAATATGTCTTAAGCGTGAAAACCCACGGAAACTGAAAGAGATATTAGTCCTCCGAGTGCTACTGCCATGAAATCATCCAGTCGTTGGGTGGCACTTGCCGCCCTGCTCACCGCGTCCGCCATCAGCGGCGCCGAAAACCTGAACGAAGCCTGGTCGGACGCGATCGCCTCACATAATCAGCTGGCTGCCGCCGAAGCCCGCCGCGAAGCCGCCGGATTGGCGGTCGAAAGCGCGCGGGCAGAGCGTATGCCAAGAATGGACATCACGAGTTCGGTTACCCAGCTTAACGAAGCGCCGCGCTTCGACTTTGGCGGCGGCATGACGTCGCAGCCGCTGTTCAACCGCGATTACTTTGCACGAGCCGGCGTGCAACTCAGCCTGCCCTTGTATGCAGGTGGATCGATCTCCGCCCGCATCGCCGCCGCAAAATATGCGGCGGCAGCATCGAATGGGCAGTTCGAAGCCTTACTGCAAGACATCAAACTGGGTACCGGCGAACACTACGTTCAGGTTCTGCGTGCGGAGAGCTGGCTTAAGGTTGCCGAATCCAATGTGGCGACTCTCGAGGCACACACCGACAACGCAAAACGCCAGTACGAATTCGGCGCTGTGCCGAAAAACGAATATCTTGCCGCAAGTGTCGCGCTAGCCGACGCGCGACAACATAAACTGCAGGCGGAGAACGCACTGGACTTCGCCCGTGCATCCTACAACCAATTTCTCAGCCGGCCGCTCGACCAGCCGGTCGTGTTAAATCCCGTACTCGACATCGATCACCTCGTACCGGCCCCGCAAGGCCTCGGGTCGCTAATCCTTCTCGCATCGCAGGAACGCGACGAACTCGCAGCGCTGCAAGCCCAGGCGGACTCTTTGCACGAACAGTCCACCGCGGTGCGAGCTCAGTCGCGGCCGCAGTTCGCACTAACGGGCGGCTACATGTACCTGGAGAATGCCTTCCTCGATAGCGACCAGTTCTGGATGGCCGGGGTCTCGTTTCAGTGGAATCCTTTCAACGGCGGCCGCAACCGCAACCGTGCCGCAGCCCTCGATCAGCAGGCCCTTGCTGTCAGTTACACGCGCAGTGACCTGGCAACGTCCATCTCGCTGCAGGTTCGTCGCGCCTGGAACGATCGGCAGGAAGCGGAAGCCCGCACCCGGGTCGCCGATGCGGCGGTCGAGCAGGCGATCGAAAACCTGCGTGTCGTACAAAATCGTTACGAAGCCGGCTCCAGCGCCAACTTCGAAGTACTCGACGCGGTGTCCTTGCGGCAACAGGCGCTGAACAATCGTGACAACGCACGTTACGAACTCGCACTCGCCAAGCTGCGGCTCGCACGCGCCGTGCAGTTGCTGTAATGAAAGTAAACCCGGAGGCATTGAAGGCACAGAGCAGCAAAGCAAGCACGCTGCTGGCCGCGATGTCGAACGAGAAACGCCTGATGATCCTGTGCCAGCTCATTGAAGGTGAACGCTCGGTCACTGAGCTTGCCGATTTACTGGGTGCGCGGCAATCGACGATTTCGCAGCACCTGGCGTTACTCAGGAAGGATGCCATCGTGCGGGCGCGGCGCGACGGCCAGATCCAGTTCTACTCACTCGCGGGAGATGAAGCGCGCTGCATACTCGAGACTCTTTATAAGCTGTATTGCGGACCCACCTGTAGGAAGAAGTGATATGAATATTTGCAACCGTTCTTCATCCCCGCTCTGGCCAGTACTGGCCGCCGCCTCAGTCTTGACAATCACTAACTCGGCGGCAGAGCCCGGCGATGCCCTGCCCCTCGAAACAGCAATGGTCGAAACCGCGCAGGCACCGCTCGAACGCATCTACGACGGAACCGTCGAGGCAGTGAACCAGGCGACGATGTCTGCGCAAACCTCGGGCCGTATCGCCGAGGTCTTCTATGACGTTGACGATTACGTCGAGGCCGGTCAGCCGATCGTCCGCTTCACGAACGTGGAACAACAATCCGCACTGCGGCAGGCACAGGCGGCGCTGACCGAGGCGCGCGCGCGCGAAAAGCAGGCAGCGGCGGAGTTTCAACGCAGTGAGGGCTTGTTTCAGTCTGGCTCGAGCTCGAAGCGAGAGTACGACCAGGCGCTCGCGGCCCGGGATGCGGCCGTGGCGCGTACGGCGGCAGCCCGATCCGCGGTGAATACGGCTGAGCAGCAACTCGAATACACGCTCGTGCGCGCGCCGTATGCAGGTATCGTCACTGAACGCCATGTCGAGGTGGGCGAATCGGTCTCGGTCGGGCAGCCGCTGATGACCGGCCTGTCGCTCGAATCACTCAGGGTCGTCGTAGACTTGCCGCAGCAGGTCGCGGCCAGGGTGCGTGAGCACATGACAGCCTTCGTTTTGACGGACGAAGGCCGCGCCGAGGCCGAGAAAGTTACGATTTTTCCTTTCGCGCACAGAGCAAGCAATACTTTCACGGCGCGCATCGACCTGCCCAAAGGGCAGTTCGCACTTTACCCGGGCATGTTCGTCAAAGTGGCGTTTGTCGTCGGCGAGTCTAATCGCTTACTCATTCCGACGAGCGCAGTGCTCATACGCAGCGAGGTCACCGGCGTCTATGTCCTGTCGTCCGGGGGACAGCCGCGACTGCGACAGATTCGTGTGGGCAACGAATTCGACCGCCGCAGCGAAGTGCTTGCCGGGCTCAGCGAGGGCGAGCGCATCGCGCTGGATCCGGTGCGCGCCGGCATTTACGTGAAGTCGCAAGCAGTGGCCAGCGATGAGCACTAAGCTCGGATTGTCGGGCGGCATCGCCGCACGTTTCCAGGACAACCCGCTGACCCCACTGCTCGCGCTCGCCGCGATGCTGCTCGGCGCGTTCGCCGTTGTGGTGACGCCCCGCGAGGAAGAGCCCCAGATCGACGTAACTTTCGCGAACGTATTCGTGGGATTTCCTGGCGCGACCACGACCGAGGTGGAAAACCTCGTTGCCTTACCAATGGAGCAGGTGCTCGCCGAGATCGACGGCGTCAAGCACATTTATTCTGTATCACGCCCCGGCATAGGCGTGCTCACCGTTCAGTTCGAGGTCGGCGAGCCACGGACCGAGGCCCTCGTACGACTCTACAATGCAATCTTTTCCAATCAGGACTGGCGGCCACAGAACCTCGGCATCCTGCCGCCGATCGTGAAGCCCATGGGCATCGACGACGTGCCCATCATCTCGGCGACGCTGTGGACCGAAGATACCGAACGCGGCACACAGGAGCTGCTCAAGGTCGCGCATTCGCTCGAGGCCGAGATCAAACGCGTGCCAGGCACTCGCGACGTCTATACGATAGGTGGCTCGCGCGAAATCGTGCACGTCGAACTTGATCCGCAGCGCGTTGCCGGATTCGGCATGACGCTCGATGACCTCAGGCAGGCGCTGACGGCAAGCAATACTGTTTCGCATGCCGGCTCGCTCGTATACAACAACGGCGAGGTACCGGTACAGGCCGGCACGTTCCTGAGTAACCGGGAAGACGTGGCCCGGCTCGTCGTTGGCGTGTTCGAGGGGCGGCCGGTGTATCTCGATGACATCGCCTCCGTACGCGCCCACGCCGACCAGCCGGACACCTACACATGGTTTGCAACGGGACCGGCCGCTGAGGATATCGGTGTAGAAGCCGTGGCCTATGCGCCCTCCGTTACGATCGCGATCGCCAAGAAACCAGGCACAAACGCTACGCGCATCGCCAATGCGGTCGTCGAACGCTTTGCGCAGCTCGAGGCGACGGTCATTCCCGAGGGCGTCAACGTCACGATCACGCGCAACTACGGCAAGACGGCCGACGATAAGGCATCAAAGCTGATTCAGAAGCTCACATTCGCGACGATGTCGGTAATACTGCTCACCTGGTTAGCACTTGGCTGGCGTGAAGCGATCGTCGTCGGTTCCGCCGTCATCGTTACGCTCGCCGCAACGCTGTTCGCCTCCTGGGCCTGGGGATTCACCATCAACCGGGTGTCCCTGTTCGCGCTCATCTTCGCGATCGGCATACTCGTCGACGACGCGATCGTCGTCGTCGAAAATATTCACCGGCACCGGGGCCTGCGCTCCGGCTCCATCGGCGAGATCATTCCATCGGCCGTTGATGAAGTGGGCGGGCCGACGATTTTGGCGACATTCACGGTTATTGCGGCATTGCTCCCCATGGCCTTCGTAACCGGGTTGATGGGTCCGTACATGAGCCCGATTCCGATCAACGCCAGTACCGGCATGCTCATATCGCTTGCCCTGGCCCTGATTTTCACGCCCTGGCTCTGCCACCGACTACTGCAGCATGCCCCGATCCATACCGAGTCCGATGGCGGATCATCGGCCCTGCATCGGTTCTTTGAGCGAGCGATGCGTCCGTTTCTCGGCGCGGACGACGGTAAACGTGCCCGCGGCTGGCTTTACGGTGGTATTGCCGTTGCCATCGCCATTGCGGCGCTGCTGATTGTGTTGCAGCTCGTTGTTCTGAAGATGCTGCCATTCGACAACAAATCGGAGTTCCAGGTCGTCGTCGATATGCCGGAGGGGACCAGCGTCGAACAGACGGCACGGGTACTCGACGCCATGGCTGAATCGATTGAGCGCGTGACCGAAGTAACGGACTACCAGGTCTATGCAGGCACTGCATCACCCATCAACTTCAATGGTCTCGTCCGCCAGTATTACCTGCGCAGCGACAGCCATGCCGGCGACATCCAGGTGAATCTCCGGGACAAGCATCACCGCAAGCGTTCGAGCCACGAGATCGCTCGCAGCGTGCGCGACGAACTTGCGGCCATCGGCCGCGAATACGGCGCGTCCGTGAAGATCGCCGAGGTGCCGCCCGGCCCGCCAGTCATGGCACCCATCGTCGCGGAAATCTATGGCCCAGACTACGAGGAGCAGAAACTGCTCGGGCGCCGCCTCGAGGCGATACTCACCGAGGCCCCGGACATCGTCGACATCGACAGTTCGGTCGAGGCCGATGCGAAGCGCTTTGTCATCGACGTTGATCGCCAGCGTGCCGCGCTGCTCGGTGTGCCGCAACAGCGTATTGCCGCCATTCTGCAGATGGCGCTGAAGGGAGAAGACGTCACCTACATACACCAGTCCCGGGAGCGTTATCCCATCCCCGTGCGACTGGACCTGCCCGTATCGTCAAAGGCCGATCTCGACGCGTTGCTCGCGCTCGAGGTCCGGAGCCAAAGCGGCCAGCGCGTACCCATCTCGGAGATCGCCAACGTGAGGGAAGTTAGCTGGGATGACGCCGTGTACCACAAGGATTTGCTACCGGTCGTATTCGTCACGGCAGACATGGCGGGCCGCCTCGATAGCCCGCTCTACGGGATGTTCGAACTTTCGGGCCAGATCGACGAACTCTCGCAAGCCGGCACGTCCATCGAGCAGCGCTACATCAGTCAGCCCGACAATCCGTACTACTTCTCTATGAAGTGGGACGGAGAATGGCAGATTACGTATGAGACGTTCCGCGACATGGGGCTTGCCTATTCGGTTGGATTGATTCTTATTTACCTGCTGGTTGTTGCGCAGTTCCGTTCGTACCTGCTGCCGCTAATCATCATGGCGCCTATTCCGTTGACGATTATCGGCGTCATGCCGGGACATGCGATTCTCGGCGCCAACTTCACGGCAACGTCCATGATCGGCATGATCGCACTCGCGGGGATTATCGTTCGAAACTCGATCCTGCTCGTGGACTTCATCCTTCACGAGAGGAAAAGCGGTCGGGCGCTCGAAGACGCTGTAATTCGAGCTTCAGCCGTGCGCGCAAAACCGATCATACTCACTGCACTGGCCGCGATGATGGGTGCGTTCTTCATTCTCGACGACCCTATATTCAACGGCCTCGCGATCTCGCTGATCTTTGGCATTCTCGTCTCCACGGCACTGACGCTGATCGTCATTCCGCTACTGTTCTACAGCTTGAGGAAGGTGCTGCTGACGGAGGACGGCAGGCAGACGGCGACGGCCTGACCGCCAGAGCGAAGAGAGAGTTCGGTGGCCAGGGGCGGACTAATCGGCGCAGCCGATTGGACAGACGAACGCAGTGAGTCTGCCCGATGGGTGAGCGCGGAAAACGCGAATCAATCGAACTGCCGACACCCCGTTTTTGGCATAGTATTCGGCACCTTAGAGAATTGAATTCGCCTTTACACATGGCATCTTTCAAGATGAAGCGATTACTGTCGAGTATTTTTATCGCCCTTTTGTTGCTTTCGTGCGGCCATGATAGTCCCGAATATACGCGTATCACGGCTCGAGTGACCGAGCCAACCACGGAGATCCAGCCCGGCGAGCACGAATTAGGTCTGGGTGGCCCAAGACTGGTCAATCGCAAAGTAGAGTGGAAAGATGGCTATCTCTATGTCCCCGGGGCCGCATCATACGATAGGCCCTTGCCTCTGCTGATCTGGATGCGGGCGGTGGAGGCAATGCCGAATCCACGCGCTACATGTTTCCTATAGCAGAGGCATACGGTGTCGTGGTCCTTACGCTCGATGCGAGGCATAACACCTGGGACGGCATCGACAGTCCTTACACCAGAGACGTCCCTTTCATCAATGAGGCACTGATGCATGTCTTTCAACGCGTCACGATCGATCCTGAAAGGATTGCGCTCGGTGGCCTGTCGGACGGGGCGGCTTACGCTCTCGCAGTCGGAAGATCCAACGGTGACTTCTTCTCACACTTGGTAGCAGTGGCACCAGGTCCTCTCAAGCCGCCATCGCCGCCCGTTGGCGAGCCGAAAATATTGGTAGCACATGGCAAACGAGACCGTGTCTATCCAGTATCGTTATCCAAACGTTTTATCGTGCCCGGACTTCGGTCCGATGGTTATGACGTGACCTATTTCGAGTTCGATGGCGCGCACTGGGCAACGGAGCCTGTGGTGCACAGAATATTGAGCTGGATCGTCCATTCCAGCGCACATGAGTAGAAGTACGCGATTCTATGAATATAATGTCGCTGTCGGCTGCGGGATTCTCTGGCCCCGGCATCCGGCTCAGACAATGACTGGCTATATTCACATCGGCACTCCCGCGGCCGCGCTCTCGTTGGCGGCGCTAATTGTCACGGCTCTTTCGGGCTGTGCCTCGACACCCGAGAACGTCGAGAACATTTGCGCCATCTTCGAAGACAAGGGCCGATGGTACAAGGACGCGAGGAAATCCGAAGAACGCTGGGGCACGCCCATCCATGTGCAGCTCGCGATTATTCGCCAGGAGTCCACGTTCAAGTTCGACGCCAGGCCGCCGCGCGAAAAGCTGCTCGGCTTCATTCCCTGGAAGCGGCCGTCCAACGCCTACGGTTATGCGCAGGCGCTCGAAAGCACCTGGTCCTGGTACCAGAGGGACACCGGCCGGCGCGGCGCCAACCGGGACGACTTTGGCGACGCCATCGACTTTGTTGGCTGGTACACCCACCAGTCTCAGACGATGGCCGGCATCTCCAAATGGGATCCCTATAATCAGTACCTCGCCTATCACGAAGGCCAGACCGGATGGCTCGACAAATCGTATCGTTACAACGGCAAGCTGAAGAACATTGCGCGTACCGTCGATTACCGTGCCCGGGCATGGGGCGCGCAGCTCGCCCGTTGCGAGGACGAACTCGACGACGGTTGGTGGATATTCTGACTCCTGCAGCCGGCTGCGAGGAATAGCACGTGTTATTGATTGTCATTGGCGCCATCATCGGCGCGCTTGCCGGTGGCTTGCCGGGCCTCCTCATCGGCGGCGTCATCGGCTATGGCGCCGGCGTTGTTTTGCGACACACGGTCGTTGGCGGCCTGCAGGTCGTGCAGTCGCAGCTGATCGATTCGACCTTCGCGGTCATGGGTGCGCTCTGCAAGGCCGACAAGGTCGTCACCCGCGACGAGATCGATGCCGTTGAGCAGGTGTTTCGCATGCTCAACCTACGCGGTGAACAGCGCGAACAGGCGAAAGCTGCGTTCAGTCGCGGCAAGCAAACCGAATTCGATCTCGATGCCGCAGTTGATCAGTTCGCGCACATCAGCCGTGGTCGCGGCCCACTGTTGCAGCTGTTCCTGCAGTTGCAGTGCATGGCGATCGCCGCGGACGGGCGCGTCCATCCAGCCGAGCACGCGATGCTGGTGCGCATCGCGCAACGGCTGGGCCTGGGTGAAGCGGATGTCTCGCAGCTCGAAGCGCTGTTGCGTGCCGGGGCCGGTGGCCCGTCGGCGGCGGGTAGAAAACCGGCGCAGGGCAGGCTCGCCGACGCTTACACGGCGCTCGGCGTGACGCCGCAGACAGATGCTGCCGGTATCAAACGCGCGTACCGCAAACTCATCAGCCAAAACCATCCCGACAAGCTGGCCGCCCGCGGTTTGCCGGAAAGCATGCGCGCCGTCGCCGAGGAACGCTCGCGCGAAATCAATTCGGCCTACGACCTGATCAAGTCCGCAAGAAGTGATATGAAATAGCATTCGAATCGGGGCCATTGTTGTATGTGGTGGCAGGGGTGGATTTGTAGCACCGACACGCGCATTTTCAGCCTGCGGCTCGCCGCAGCAATACTCCTAGGCGGGAGCCTCATCACGAAGAACAGAGAGGAATCGGTCGCCGTAGCGATCTAACTTTGTTTGCCCGACACCACTGATACCCAGCATCTCCGAGGCCGTCTGTGGTCGATACGCAAGCATCTCGTGCAAAGTCTTATCATGGAAAATAACGAATGCGGGCACATTGTGCTCGCTCGCCAGCGACTGCCGGCACGCGCGTAGCGCTTCCCACAAACTTAAATCTTCGTCGGCAACAACTCGCTCCCTGGCCGCTTTCCTCGATGCCACAACTGACCGCTTCGGATCTTCCCGAAACTGTAATGGCGTCGTGCCACGCAGGACACCACGACTGGTTTCTGTCAGGACCAGCGCACCAAAACGAGCCGCGTCGGACCGCAAGTAGCCGGCAACGATCAACTGGCGTGCGACCGAGCGCCAGGTGATCGATGGCAGGTCCTTCCCTATGCCGAAGACACTGAGCTGATCGTGCCCATGCTGCAGAACCTTGTCGGTCTCTTTTCCCAGCAGTACATCGACAAGGTGTGCGGCACCGAAGCGCTGACCTGACCGATAAACGGCCGACAGTAGTTTCCGGGCCGCTTCTGTCCCGTCCCAGGTGTTTGCCGGCGTTAAGCAACCATCACAGTTACCGCAATCCTTGTCTTGCGAATCACCGAAATACGCGAGTAACGGCCGACGTCGGCAGCCGGTGACCTCGCACCAACCCAACAACGCATCGAGCTTGAAGCCTTCGTAGCGCTTGTACTCCTCGTCTGCCTGGGATTCGTCGAGCATCTGCCGCAGGCGCACCACATCTTGCAGGCCATAGACCATCCAGGCGTCAGCGGGCTCACCGTCTCGGCCGGCTCTGCCGGTTTCCTGGTAATAGGACTCAATGCTCTTGGGCAAATCGAGATGGGCAACGAAGCGCACGTCCGGCTTATCGATACCCATGCCGAATGCGATTGTCGCGACGATCACCAAACCGTCCTCAGCGAGAAAGCGGCGCTGGTTTTCCGCACGCACATCGGCGGCGAGTCCGGCATGGTAGGGCAACGCATCAAAGCCCTGCCCGCACAACCAACTGGCGATGCTCTCTGTTTTCTTGCGCGACAGGCAATAGACGATTCCTGCTTCGTCGCGATGCGTTTGGAGAAACTTCAACAGTTGCCCTCGAGCATCGCTTTTGACTTGCACCGCGTAACCGATATTTGGTCGGTCGAATGGCGCGACGAAGATTTCGGGTTCGTGAAGCTCGAGTCGAGCAACTATTTCCCCCCGCGTTTTATCCGTTGCAGTGGCCGTCACCGCCATGCGCGGGACGCCGGGGAACAAAGCACCAAGATCACCCAGCCCCAGATAGTCACTGCGAAAGTCGTGGCCCCACTGCGACACACAATGGGCCTCATCAATAGCGATGATTGATAAGGGTATGTCGCGTAGCAATGACTTGGTGTGCTCGGTAACCAGGCGCTCCGGCGCGACATACAAGAGCTGCAACCTGCCCTGCCGAAGCTTGGTCATCACCTCCCGTCTCTCATCAGGCGACTGGCTGGAATTCAGAAACTCCGCCGCGATGCCGAGTTCACGCAGTGCCGTGACCTGATCCTGCATCAGCGCAATTAAGGGCGAAACGACGAGACCCGTTCCCTCCTTCAGCATTGCCGGAATCTGATAACACAAGGACTTACCGCCGCCTGTCGGCATGATCACGAGGGAGTCGCGGCCCTGCAGCGTGGCCTCGATTATCGACTGCTGTTGTCCCCGGAACTCTGGATAGCCGAAGACATCTTTTAGAACTTTCTGTGGGGAAAGGCTCATGATTCTAGGTTCTGGGCTCAGGATCGCTACGGCAATGCGAGACGAATCGTTGATACGTCTCGAATAATCCCTCATCCATGCTTCCCAGTGCCTCCCGCCGAATCTCCACCGGCACCGTTCGCCGGGATACTGGGGACAGTTTACTCAATTAGAAGCCTGGCGATCCGTCGGTTGAGGTATTCGCCGAAGGATTGCGCTGACAAATCGGCTTTGCCGATTTGGACGCCAACGGCGCCCCGCAGGGGTGACGAGCGAAGCGAGGAATCCACCGAATCAGGACAGACGAGTGCAGCGAGTCTGCCCGAAGGGCGAGGATCGGCCTGAGGTTTCCGCGTTCATCATTGCCAAGGCAATGCTCGCGATCTACGCGCATCACGCCAGCAACAGGCATGGCGCTCACGGCCCATTGGGCCGCAACAGAGGATTGATTCAGCCGGTACTCATCCCGATAACGGTAACCAAAGCCACGGTAGCGGCAAGGAATCCGCCGAAAAGGGTGCCGGCCATGAATGCGGTCCACCAGCTCTTGATTTCCAGCTTCGGGGGATCAATTGTGCCGTGATTAGTCATATCGATTCTCCATCAGATACTACGCGCCACCGAGTGCTTGCATCACAGCACCCGGCACCCACTGTAGAGCGACCCAAAATATGAGCATGCCGACGACTACGCCAAAGATGAAGAACGGCAGCTTTACCATTAACACGCGAGGGATTGATGCTTTTGTTGCCATTGTTATTTCTCCCTTTCTTTCGTTACCAGACGGCGGAAGCGATCATCGCTTCTTAGCGCGACGAATTGCGGATCGGTTGCGAACATCCGCGGTGCCGCGCCGGTTGCGATCGCCCGCTCGATCGCGTCAAGCGCTTGTTCGCGTTGCCCCAAGTGCGAGCGAATAATGGCGTCATGATAATTAACGTCGGCGAGGTGTGTGCCTTCGGAAACGGCTCTTGTAATTCTCGCCACACCTAATTCAACGGCACCATTCATGACATTATACAGCGCAAGCCGTGACAGCGTTACCCAGTCGCGTGGGTTGCGCTCCAGTACCGCCTCCGCGAGCAGAATCGCGCGATCGTAAGCCGCACGACCGGCAACCTCTTTGCCACCCTGGATACTGTAAATCTGCGCAAGACTGCCCCAGGACCAATGATCTTGCGGCCCTAACTCGACCGCTCGTTCGAACGCTTCAGCGGCTTTCTCGTAGTCGCCGAGGAAGTAGTAGGTGATTCCCAGATCGCGATATCCAGCTCTTGTCGGCTCGATTTCGAGCGACCGCAGCGTCGCCTGCAGCGACTCATCCGGGAAGCCCAGGTAGTCATAGGTCGCACCCATTAACAGGTAGGCTCGCGCGTTGTCCGGGCTCAATTCGATAACGCGCTGCAGTTCCTGCAGTGCGTCTTCGTATCGCCCCTGCCGGTACACAACTCTCGCGTAGGCAAGCCGGTGCTGCCACGTGCCCGGCTCTCTCATGATCGCGCTGCTGAAGGATGCTTCCGCGCCGTCGATATCACCTTGTTCATAGCGCGTCAGGCCGAGGCCTACCCATGCACTGGCCACCGGTCCCCGATCGAGCAGTTCCTCAAAAACCGTTGCGGAGGCCTCGTAGTCGCCTGTATGCCGGTACAGTTCACCGAGAGCAAGCTGTACTTCTCGCGCGTCAGCGTCAAGCTCGAGGGCTTGAAGGCAGTCAGCCTCCGCATCGTCGATAAGCGATGGAGACCTGAACAACAGGTACTCCTGCAGAGAAACCTCGCACAATCCTGCGTATGCCCGCGCGTAATCTCCATCGTCTGCGAGCGTGCGATCAAAGAATCCGCGAGCGATCTCCAGCGATTCTTCAGTGGCTGGCTGCCGCAGGTAATAGAGGCCGCGCAAGTATAGATCGTAAGCATCGATCGTTGCGGCACGTGCCTCAGCAAACACCTGGAACACCTGCGGTTTAAGAACGCCAACGAGTTCCAGTACGACAGCGCTCGCGATGTCCTCCTGAATCTGAAAAATGTCGGCCAGTGTCCGGTCGTAAGTTTCAGACCAAACGTGATAGTTGTTTTGACCGTTGATGAGCTGCGCTGTTACCCGGACCTCGTCGCCGTGCTTGCGCACGCTGCCCTCCAGAATTGTCGCGACGCGCAGGTTTTGCGCGACGGTGCGGGGATCAACGTCTTTGCCGAACGCGAAGGAAGAGGTGCGCGAGGCAACGTACAGACCCGGCACCTTCGCGAGCGCATTGATGAGTTCCTCTGACAAGCCCAGGCTGAAATAGTCATTGCTGATGTCACCGCTGAGATTTTCGAACGGCAGGACTGCAACCGATGCAGGCTCTATTGGTGTGCTTGCGACGCGCGTAACGTCCACAGTATTCAGGGCGTAGCCCGCAGCCAGTACCGCGATGACAAGATTGACCGGTACGAAGACTTTCTCGAGCGCGGTCAGGCGCTCGCGTCCGTGTGCACCATGCGTGTAGGTAGTAATCGCCACCGAGGGCACGGCTGCCACCAGGCCCACGATAGTCGCAAAGACCCACTCGCGGCCAAACGCACCGTTTTCAGCCAGCCAATCGACAACCTCGACGACCCCCCAAATTGCTGCGAGGTATGCGCCTGTAATTGGCACTACGCGCCTCGAAAAAAGCGCCGAGAAGAAATTACTGATTGCCGATCGGCGTCGTGCCCCGGTCAACGCATACAGTCGAACCGCGTGATCGATGTTCTTCAGCATCTTCTCGCCAAGGTCGATCACATTCAGATCGACATGGCCGCGAATCGCATCGTAAACGGACTCGGTAATTACCAGGCCCTGCGGATCCGCCAGTCGCTCAATGAAAGAGGCGATATTGACGGCATCGCCGTACGCGTGCCCGCCCCTAACTACGATGTCGCCCACGTCGACGCCGATGCGCAACTGGATTTCCGGCTCATCCTTAATTCGGTCCTGTATCTCGAGCGCGCACTCTACGGCGTCGATTGCGCTGGGGAATGCGGTCAGGGAACGGTCGGCAGTGTCATCGAGCCAGTCGCCTCGATGCCGGGCGACTATACTTTTCAGGATTTCGTGGGCGCGATTGAGGAGTTCGAGCGCGTTATCCCGGTCAACGCCCATCAATACGGCGAAGCCCACCATATCGGTGACCATGACGGCTGCGAGGCGATGATCGGCCATACCGAAGAACCCTACGGGACCGGATTAACAATCATGGCATCGCGGAACTCTGATTGCCACAAACTGCCTGCGGTGCCGCTGAACGCGGCTTTACGCGGCCATTACCGCCAATATCTGCGCGCATTTCCTGGGCAACGCGAGTGCGTTCGAATAATGGACCAAAGAACTGAGTTAACGACTAGCGTTTCTTGTTCCTTTCGTCCTGATCGGCAACCAGATCGGACACCATGTAGGCGACCAGCCATTTGCATTCTTTCTCGGTCGGCACCCTGAAGTCCTGTCCGGCGATTCGTCTGGTAGATTTGGACATGTGGTTGCTGACGGCTTGAATCGAGAATGCGCATAGGTTTGAGACTCGATCGCCGAGTAAGCCCAGCGAATCGCAGTTTCCGCGCTTGTCGCACTGCTCCTGCAAATGAACGAGCTTGGGAGACTGACGAAACTCGTCGATCTGACCCGGAACGATGACGCGCATGAGGCCGTGATTCCGCAGCAATTTCTGGTCTTCGTCAAGGCCGCGGAAGAACAGCGGGTGATCGCTCTTCAGGCTGGCGATGCGGTCTGCCGATATCCCGAAATTGTCCCCGGGCATATGGCAATCGCCACAGGCCCTGCCGTTGCCGCCAAACGGCGCAGGATCTCTTTTCCCTTTGCAGACGAACTGTCCGGTCTTGAGGGTCTCCTTGTCGTCGACCTTCTTGAGACATCCGGCGAAAAGCCGCTGACCCGTGCGTGCCGAGGATTCGGCGGAGCTCACTGCCGGGACAGCGAGGACCAGGAGAATTATAGCCAGTGTCCAATATTTCATCGGGAAGTCCTTCAGTGGATACGCGTAATAGTGTGTGCGTCCACCCCAATTTGCAGGAATCAGATCACACATTTGCAAGCTGGGCACCAAAACGGCACCTGCGGAGAATTTGAGATAATCAATGCAGGTCGGAGTCGACCTGGCGTGCTGTTTTGAAATGGTGGCCAGGGGCGGACCGGCTGCGAAAGCAGCCAGCGATGCGTAGCTACCCGAGCGAAGCGAGGGCAAGGGCCGCTCGCGGCCCGCAGTCACAAAACGCGAATGCGTTTTGGACGCCGGAGGCGCCCTTTAGGGTGAGGATCGCCCAAAGGCGGTCCGAATCAATCGAACCACCGACACGCGGATTTTCAGTGAACAGATTCACTGAACCTACGTAAGCCAAGGTAACGCAACAGCACGTAACGCCTCAGATTTGCGACCCGGTAGATGCTCTTGAGTGCTGGTAGGTGATCCTGGTTTGGGCACCAAAATGGGCACCTCGGCGACGAACCAAAATGTAGCCGGTGATGGCGTCGGCATTGCGATTGTGTAACGGGAATTGTATCGGATCTCACAAATCTTGTTTCGGCCCCGTTATTCAAGTCTAATAGTAATCTGCGCGCTTGCGGCGCGTCGGAGAAACCGTTAAAGCGCCACAGAAATGGGCGTTTGCGTTATTCTAGAGCCTAAGA
The DNA here is from genome assembly GCA_963711285.1 of uncultured Gammaproteobacteria bacterium. Lineage (GTDB taxonomy): Bacteria > Pseudomonadota > Gammaproteobacteria > Steroidobacterales > Woeseiaceae > UBA1847. Next base: position 1,191,858 of record CAVQDJ010000013.1, read on the forward strand.
ACTCGGACCTTCAAACGACCAACCACCTGGTCTAACGGGCGCGGTCAATGGCGACAGATCCTTTCGATAAACAGTTCACCGTTGGTGCCTGCAAGATTGATCGCCTGAAAGGCAGCATCTTTCATCCAGACGGTATGCGGCATGTATCCCCCAAGGCGATGGAGGTTCTGATCTGCCTTGTGCGTAATGCTGGAGAACTTGTCACGCGACACGACATTGAACAGCAAGTTTGGGGTACGGCCCAGGTGTCCGATGAAGTGTTGACCCGTAGCATCAGCGAGCTACGCCACGCCTTTCAGGACCACTTGGAATCCCCGGAGTACATTCAAACGCTTCCCAAGAGAGGCTACCGCCTGATCGCACCGGCAACCACGCCAGGTACAGTCGAGAAAGCAGGCGATGCAACCCCGACTACGCTCTGGCAGGAAATTCAACGTCGAAAGGTCGTTCGTGTCGCGGTTGCATATGCAGGTATTGCTTGGCTGTTAATTCAATTCGCGGACATCGTATTCCCGTTCGTCGCGATTTCGCGAGAATCTACTTCTTTGGTCGTCGCGCTGATCATCCTCGGGTTTCCCGTGGCGGTCGTGGCAGCATGGATGATCGAAAGAACCAACGGTGGATTAATACTCGACAAAGACTGGGCCAGCGGTCCACGGCAACGGATTCTTCATCGCAGAAACCTCAACATCATGATGATCGCGATCAGCATCATTGCGATCACGATAGCGGCGAACATACTAATTCGCGGCAAGCCAGCGTACACATTCGAAGCCCGGGATTGGGTTGTGCTCACGCACGTAGAGAATCTCACAGACGATCATTTACTCGATGAGTCTCTTGGTCGCGCGTTCCGAATTAGCTTGAGTCAATCGCCGATCATTAATCTATTGCCTGAAACGTTGATCACCGAATCGCTGCTGCGCATGGAATATGATCCCACCGTTGTTGTCGATCGGGGCCTGGGGGCGGAGATCGCTATTCGCGAGAACGCGCGTGCCGTTGTGACCGCTAGCATCTCGAGCGTGGGCAACAAGTACAATCTTGTCGCAGAAATTTTGAATCCGGAAAACGAGGCTATCGTTGCCAGCCGGAGTGTCGTTGCCGATTCGCGCGACAGTATATTGGACGCACTTGAAGTCCTGGTCGACGGTGTCCGCTCGGATTTGGGTGAATCGCTGCCAGATGACACGCAACCACAACACGTTCCCCTGCAAAAAGTCACGACCAGCAATCTGGACGCCCTGCATGCCTTTTCGATCGCTGCTCAGCGGAATTTGGAGGGCGACGCCCAGGCCGCAATCGATCTTCTGCACCGTGCGATCGACATAGACGATGAATTTGCCAGTGCCTACGCGTTACTCGGCATAATTTTATCCAACAACGGCCGTACGAGGGCGGAATACGAGCCGTATTGGCAAACCGCGTTGAGCCTCGGTGACCGTCTTCCCGAAAGAGAGAAACTCCATATTCAAGCAACCATGTCCTGGCTTGATGAACCAAAAATGATGGAGCGTGCTTGGACTCTGGTTACCAACGTTTTTCCCGATGACGCAGTCGCACATCACAATCTGGGCGTTGTATACCTACAGCATCTCAACCAGGGTAAAAGAGCATTGGACAGTTTCAAACGTGCCAGCTCCTTGCCGATTGCGCACAGGTCCATAACCCTCATATATCTCGGCTTCGCGCAACTCTTCGTCAACCACACGGCAGATGCGGTGACGACTTTCGAATACGCCTATTCCATCGATAAGAAGCCGTGGAATTTTGCGCTAGCGGACGGATACATCGCGACATTTCAGCACAAGAAGGCCAAATCATTCCTGGATGATCATGACGATCTGCCGACCCCGATGGCGCGGATATTCAGGCAGTCGCGCTACTTACTCTACCACCTGGATCGCGGTGAACTCGCATCGGCCATGGACGCACTTGACCAGGTGATGAACAATTTCAACACTACCGATTCGGGGCGCTCTGTAGAACTTGGACTTCTGGCACTGGCCATTCTCGAATACACGCCCAATCGCTTGCTTTTTCAGGACAAACTCGCGCAGGAACTGGCGTTTCTGGAAGATATACCGCGCCAGGGTGCATCAATGTCAAGTCAAGGTCATAACCCCGTTGTCGTCTTACGTGTGGCCGCAATTGCAGCAAGGAGCGGGCAACGCGATATGGCGCAAGCGATCCACGACTCCAGGCTAATCACTGAAGAAGCGAACGGCTACCCGGTCCGCGTGGCCATGCACAAAGTGCTGGGCGCCGAACTGGCAATCGCACGCGGCGACTACGAAACGGCTATAACGGTCCTGGACGATTCAATTAACCAGCTCGAAACGTTCGAGGCCCATGCCGCCCTTGGCCGAGCGCACGAACTCGCGGGCAACTACAAAGACGCTATTCGCCACTACCTCTGGATCAGGGGCAATCGCGGCCGGGCTTTCGCAGAATGGCATGAAGAACTAACAGGTCGCGAGCTGAATATCCTGGACTGGTCGATGGCTGCCTACAAGCTCGGTCGAATTCACGAGAAAAGGGGCGAGCCTATCGCCGCAGCCAGATTCTATGACCAGTTCATTGCTCACTGGGAATATGCGGACAGCGATATTCCGCGACTCGTCGCCGCGAAGACCCGCCGCTCAAGTCTCTGATGCCATTAGATCTCACCGGATCTCGGCGTATAAGGGATCGCCTGCAAAGTGAGGTCTTCCCCTTCAGCCGCTGGGATACCACAGGCACAAATTCCGGCCACACCTTGCGTCACGACGTCGAGATGGAGGCGCTCCTCGATGACCGTATCGCGAATCGCACCGGTGAAACAGGCGCCGAGCCCGAGTGTCTCGCAAACCAGATAAAACGTCTGGCTCAGGTGCGCTGCGTCCATCAATGAAACTTTGTATGCCTTCTTGTGATTGCGGTACTTCCAGAATAATCGGTCATAACGGCTGACCATGATAATCAAGACTGGCGCCGATGCCAGGTTGTCTTGGCCAGCTGACATCACGACCGCAAGCTCCCTTGCCGCTTCCGAAGACATCGTTTCGATTTCGTCGAGCGCATGATTTCGGACGTTGTAGTGGTAGAGGCCCGGACTCATAGCATCGACATCCGCTATCAAGAGAAATGCCTCTGTAGGATGCAGCGCCCCACCGGATGGGCTGCTCTTTTTCAGCGCCAGAAGTGAATCCGCAAGCTTCATCCAGCCCAAACAGCCAAATACATAATAAAGAATCGCAGAGAGGCTCTTTGCCGGTAGAGCGTGTGACCGGTCAAATAGCCGGACGGTCCGGCGGTTTTCGAGTGTCTTGAACAGGCTATCGGAATTGTCCACAAGCGGCAGTTCCACCGTATTCTCAGAGTCGGTTGAATAGAAGTGCCGCGGTGGCTCACCATATGTTTTGACCAGAAACTCATAGCGATCTATGAGTTTGTTATCCGGGTTCGTCACTTTCTCCATACGTACACCAGGCTCTGACATGCTCCACTTTGCCGCAAAGTGATAAGACATTGCTGCGGGATGCCATCCGGTCGCCGAAAATCGATCCTCCAGAGCACGATAGTCAGCGTCAGGAGACTCGTTGCGATCCGATACGACCAGTCCTGCTTCAATCAGGCGGGAAATAGTCGCTGCATCAGTATTACCCGCAGCGGTCAATTCAGCGACCGGTACAAAACTAACGGCATTGAGCCTGCAAAGAAAACCGATGTCGTCCGCTTGCAGCTCGGTGGTCTTGTTGCTGAGCGGAGAAAATGCCGTGATCTGCGGCACGTCGTCGACTTGCCACCTGCCCCTCAGCAGCAGCCTGAGATCGAGCGCACTTTGGTCATCGATAAAATAAGACGAGAAACGCGATCGTCGGATTTGCAGGTTCTCAATGCCACGCTCGGCCGCGTTCGCGGTAACGCCATCCGTATTTGTGTCTGGTGCGCGAGGTGACATCAACAGGCTCGCCAAATAGCGACAAAGGCTCTAGTCCTGGCTATCCGAAGTCCGGCAAAAGTAGCGCATGATAAAAAATGCCGCCCCGTTTGTCGCGATCTCTTGTTCGAACTCGTGCCGGCGTGCTCTTAGGTCCGCAAGTGACGGCAGAATGACCCCATCGGGCAGATCTGCAAGGTCTTGTTGCGTGAATTGGATATTATGCTGGGCCATTGTCCCAATTGGATCCGCGACCACCTGATCGCGAAAATCGTCGTCCACCAGCAGATCGAGAAGTTTCAGTCGATCAGCGTTGGACAGACTCAGGTGCCTCTGTTGTGTGGTCATAATGATTCGCCCCTGTGCAAAATTATTCGAAATCTGGAACTGGATCCTGACCGACTTTGTTCTAATAATTAGAAGTTTAGCAGATCATCGATCAATTACAGGTGATTTCGCTCGCATTCAAGAATCTTCCACCACATGACTACATATTTCAAAGTGTTATCCGAATTATAGTGGTCATGGATAATTCAGACTCGCTTCGCTCGCCCTTCGGGCGCAATGCCTGCGTGTGTCGGCGCTGCGCGCCTCGGTTGAACCACCGACACGCGGATTTTCAGTGAACAGATTTCACAATTTAGCATGACCCAAGATAACTCAAGAGCGTGCAAAGGGGCGAATTAGTGATCCGGTAGGTGCTCTTGAGTGATGGTAGACGATCCTAGGTTGGGCGCCATATTGGGCACTTGGAAAGCCGGAAATTCTGGTCGATGCCTTAGCCACAATTTGCTCGCACACTTTGTTGGCCAGCGGGCGCGTAGATCTTCAGCAACACATCTCGTGCGGCCTGGGACCAACCTCGCAGTTCTGGTCTGTCCGGTCCCGCATTAGAAGCTGCAACTATAACTACATCGGCCTGATCGACAACATACACCAATGCGTTGCCACCTCGTTCGTCCGACCCTCGCATCCACCGCAATTCGCGTCCAGCGTTGTCGGTTTCGCGAAACCAACCCATCCCAACGCGGAGGCCACTATTCAACGTAAAGTTGGGATTGTGCATAATCTCCAAGCTTTCCTCGCTTACTACCTTGCTATCCAACAACCCTCGGGTCACCGCATAAAGCTCGTCTACTGAAAGACGGGCACCATGACCACCACGAAAGCCCCAATCAACATCCGTTGTCGGCATGTCGTAACGACTGAGCATTTCCGGAATGATCTCGTCAGCGCGCTTCGCGGCCGGCCAAAAAGCAATGTCATCCAGACCAAGGGGCCTCATTATTGTCAAGGAAACATATTCCTCATACGGAAGGCCCGATGCGATCTCGATAATTATTGCCAGGAGCGAAAAGCCATCATTTGAATAGTTGAATTGTGCACCGGGCAGATTGTTTAATGGTTGCGCCAAGATAGCCGCTGCGGCGTCGGAACGTATTGCATGTCCTTCTGCTGCGTAGTTTTGCGGTAGTCCTGACCCGTGTACCAACAAGTTAGCGATAGTAATGTTACGTTTGTCGCTTGGAGCATTCGGAAAGTATTTGGATATTGGACCATCTAACCCTAACTTGCCTTGATCAACTAAGGCCATTACGGCGGCGGCAGTAATACCCTTGGTAACTGAGGCAATCCAATATCGAACCTTTGGCTCATCGTGAGCCTCAATACCGAATTCTCGATTTAGGACCACTTTGTTGTTGCAGGCGACGAGAACGGAACCTCTAAATCCCTTTTCGACCAATTCCGCCATTGCAGCGTCCGCAGCCAATGCGGGATTCTGTACTGAATCGGCAGCACTGTACGCTTTGTCTGCACTTTCACATGCAACGAGTACCGCCAACAATACCGCGATGCTTACATTATTCATTGCCGGTAGCTCCCAATTTCTGCAGTGTTGGAATCGACAGCATCAAGTTTCCCCCATCCGTTCGCCGAGAACTAGCGGACTCGTAATTCGCGATCGAATTTGCATTGAACCGCAGCTTTGATGACAAAGCACTTTAGGCCGAGGCGAACCGGGGTGCGAATCACTGACATAGATTGTCTCAGCGGCGGCAGGGGGCCTGACTGGATTTAAAAATAGTGGTGGCCAGGGGCGGAATCGAACCACCGACACGCGGATTTTCAGTCCGATTAAAGCCCGGATCCATCGATCTAATCCCCACTCCATCGCGGCTGCCGCCCGGGCGTCCACGGCGCGCCAATACCCTCGAGCCGCTCTTCGAGTGCCTTGAGGTCCCGGCTGGCAGTCTGCAGATTCGCAAGCACCGTCTCGAATTCACTCGCAGCAATCGCATAAGACTCTTCGTAGAGTCCTGGTACCGGTGAGCGCGTATCGAGCAGTCGTTGATACACGATACCGGCGCGTTGCGATACGGACCAGGCAACGGGTTCATTGCGGCCCGACACCGTCGTATCACCTTGCAGCGCGACATCGATGTCCGCCAGCTTCGCCTCGATCTCACGCAGCGCCTGTTCGTCGGCCTCGGTGGCAGCAGGCGTATCTTTGATTGCGGCCTTGAGGTGCGCGATGCGATTAGTCAGCTCGGCTGAATGCGACACTGCTCCCTGCACTGCCCGGAACAGCTCACCGGCTTTCCTCTGAAACGCTCTGACGCTCGCGGGATCGTCGCTTATTTCTGGGCTTAGCATCAGCGGTTTCACGGTGAAGGTCTGCGGTCCGCCGAGTTCGACGAGTTGCCTGCCCTGCCGTTTGGCCAGCGTGACCGAGTACTCGCCCGGGACGACGAACGGTCCACGCGGCGGTGACTGCCAGTACGGCACAAACTCAGGCTGTTCGAGCACCACGGGCTCTGTGGCCGGCCAGCGCAGATCCCAGGCCGTGCGATGCAGGCCGGCCTCGGTCTCGCCCTTCACCTGGCGAACGAAATTCCCTTGTGAATCCCTCACAACCAGGAGTATCGCCGGATCTTCCTCGCGATCTTCCGCACGCAAGGCATCCCACGACGGGTACGGCGTGTCGCCGCCCTCTTCTTCCACTTCGAGCTCGGCTTTACGACGTGTCTTTGCCTGCGTCTCGAGTGCATCGCTCAAGTGATAGGTGAACACGGCACCAAACGCCGGGTTGGGCGCCGTGAAGAACTCGGCCCCCATGGAGCCTTTCTCGCGGCCGTCCCAGAGATCGCCCTCGACGTAGAGCCAGGGGTCTTTGACCGGGAACAGCTGCGCCTCCTCGCCTTCGACCTCGGCAATGCTCGTACGCAACGGCGAGTAGTCGTCGAGGATATAGATGCCGCGACCAAAGGTGCCGACGACGAGGTCGGTCTCGCGGCGCTGGATCTCGATATCGCGCACGGCAATCGTCGGGAAGTTGCCCTTGAGCTGGTGCCAGTTGTCACCGCCGTCCTGGGTAAAGAACAGGCCGAATTCGGTGCCGACAAACAGGAGATTCGGGTCGACATGATCCTCGGCGATCGTGTGTGCCGAACCCCATTCCGGAAGGTTGCCCGAGATCAGCGACCAGCTGCGGCCGCGGTCGCCGGACCTCAGCACGTAGGGCTTGTAGTCGCCGCGCTTGTGATTGTCGATGATGGCGTAGGCGACGTCGGCGTCGTGCACCGAGGCGATGACGTCCTCGATGAGCGACATGTCCGGCACGCCGCGGAACGAGTCCGTGTGTCGCCAGTTCTCGCCGCCGTCCTCGGTGACGCTCATGACGCCGTCATCGGTGCCGACATAGATCATTCCTTCCTGCAGCGGGCTCTCCGAGAGCCCGATCGCAGCCCCGTAGATCGAGGTCGAATCGTTCTTCGCGATCGTGTCCACGCTCCACACCCGGCCCATGACGTCGAGCTGGTTGCGATCCAGTTGCCGGGTCAGGTCCGGGCTGATGACGCGCCAGGTGTTGCCGCGGTCGTCGGACTGGTAGACCTTCTCGGCCGCGTAGAAGATGCGCTCGTTGTCGTGCGGGCTGATCAGGAGTGGCGTGTTCCAGTTCCACTTCGGTTGCTTCTCGCCGCTCGCGGGGTGCGGCGTGATGGGCACGCGCTCCTGGGTGCGCCGGTCGTAACGTGCGAGACCACCGTACTGGTACTGGGTGTAGATAATGTTCGGGTCCTCGGGGTCCATTTGCGGCTTGTAACCGTCACCGGAGAGGATCATCTTCCAGTCCGAGTTGGTGATGCCGTGGACCACCGTCGTTCGCGACGGCGCGCACAGCGAGTTGTTGTCCTGGGTGCCGCCGCAGACGTTATAGAAGGGTTCGTCTTCGTCCGGCTGGATGCGGTAGAACTGGGTGATCGACAGGTTGCGGATGTGCCGCCAGGTGTTGCCGCGGTCATAGCTCTCGTAGATGCCGCCGTCGCCACCGATGATCAGGTGCTCGGTATTGTCCGGGTCGATCCACAGCGCATGATCGTCGACGTGGCGCCAGTCGAGGTTCAGCTGGCTCCAGGTCTTGCCACCGTCCTCGGAGACACGGGCGAACGTGTCCATCGAGTACACGCGCTCGGCATCCTTGGGATCGACGATGAGCTCGTTGTAGTACTGCGGGCTCGAGGCCATGTAGTCGGACCGCTTCTCCCAGGTGGCGCCGAAGTCGGTGGAACGATAGACGCCCTTCTCCTCGTCGCTTGCCTCGACGATCGCGTAGATCGTGTCCGGGCT
>CAVQDJ010000014.1:0-17274 GCA_963711285.1 uncultured Gammaproteobacteria bacterium
CACACGGCGGAGAAACCGCCTCCGTCATCCAGCAGTGTTCGGTGCTGGAGGTAGAGTTGAAGCATTAGCCTGTGGAACGCCAGCCTTCGTCGTAAGCGATCGTTCAAATGCCGAAATTACCCAGCTTTTCATAATCTGCAATCGGACGCATCAGGATCGCGAAGTTCAGGCGATGCCATGTGCATCGGGAATGGGCGATGGCTTCCCTTCAGGACGTGCTGTCAAATCGGCTTCGCCAGCGCCCGCGTGATAACGTGCCAGGAGCGCCTCAGGGTCTACTTCTACCCCGACAGGATTGTTTGCAAACGCTTCACTGCGCATATAGTCGAAGGCGTCTTTGGAATTGCAGGTTTCAACCTGAAGTTCGATTCGGTTGCCGTCTGGATCCTGGTAATAAAAGGAAAGCGTGAAGCCGTGATGAACTGGCCAGTAGGGGGTGAGTCCCTGCTCCTTGAGTCTGGCATAGGTTTCGAGCAGGTCTGCTGCCGAGGCGTACGTATAGGCGATGTGGTTGAGGCCGATTTCGCCGGGACCTGAGTCTGTGGGCACGTCAGGCTTCAGCACATCGAGATTCGCGATCGCGAAACGATGGCTTTCATCGTCATAGGTCAGGAAGGCAAGCGCCGGGTCCCCATGCACAATCTCCGCGCCGAACACGTTGATATACCAGGCCTTCATTTCCTCAAAACGACGCGTCATGAATACAACATGCGAGAAGGTTGGAGGCATTGCCATGTTTATAGTTCCTTTATAGGGTTCGTTTGGTGCCTGTTCGTTGGAAATTCGAAATGCAAACGAACGATATCACTAATGAGGTCACTGGCCGCTATGGGTCATTACCAGCCACTGAGTATACAACCTGGTGTGCGTCTGCTTACGGCCAAAAGCGGCCCTTAACGACGCCCTTTGCTCTGCTCCTTCGTTAGAATAGGGCGCCAGCCGCACAACTGGCGCCCGGTACTCACTAACGAACCAACGTCCCCCGTATCATGCCAGTCTCGGCGAGCATAGAGGCGGCATTGCCTACCTGTACTGCCTCGTCGAAGTGCAGCGACCAGTCGCCGCTCGCACCACGAAACCGCTGCGTCCCGCCCGTCCAGCGGCCGTCAATCAATACGTCAACTTCTCCGGTCGCGAAGTTTAAACAGAGAACACCACTGCCTTCGCCGTACAATAACGAGAGATCGGCAAACGTCAGCACGAGGTTATTTTCGACGACGTCAGCAAGCTTTCCAGAGCCGATTGGGCACGCCGGATCCGGCGCGGGTGGGAGCGTCAGTACTTCGATTCCGAATCCCGTCACTTCTGCGCGGCCTAGGTTGCCCCAAGCTTTTACGTGGACGGTATTCTTCATACCCGGGACGGTGGTGCTGTCCACGGTGACTTCGGTCTGTTCTACGTTTTGCAGCAGCGCCCCTGCGAAACGCATCCAGACTCTGCGCTCATCTGCCTGTGCCGCACCTGCTCCAATCAGCATTACGAGCGACAATGCCAATGCAAGACGCACCTTCAGTGATGTCATTTTCATCTATATTCTCCCTGTGGTTTGCGGCAACCCGGCGATCTTGGGGTCCTTCGTCGCGTCGCAGAAGGCGTGGCGGAGGAAGCGAGGACCCGTGGTTTTGCGTCACCAGCTTTGGCTGGTTTTGCCTTTGTCGGGACAATTATGAATGACCCGGATGGGCCGTCAATTCTGGAATTTACTAACGTCCGCTAAGGGTCATTTGCAGACGGTCATTGTAGCTCGAAAGCTGTTATCTGAACGTCTGCTTTTGGGTGCATAGCCGCCCTTCACGACCAGCAAGTATTGCCTGAGGGCCGGGACTTCCGACACTTTCAGTTACAGGAAAGCACCGTCAAGCGGGATCGAGACACGACGATGGCGAACATGCAGGCCGCAGGCTACGCTTTGTGATATTTCGGGCTCATTTCGTGGACAGCGTCTACGAGAACGGAGACGTTGTCCGGGTCGATGTCCGGCGTGATGCCGTGGCCGAGGTTGAAGACGTGTCCGGGGCCCGTGCCATAACTGGCAAGGGTATCCGCTACGCCCTGGCGGATAACCTCCGGCGATTCCCGCAACGTGGCCGGATCGAGGTTGCCCTGCAGCGCCACCTTGTCTTCGACATAGCCGCGCGCCGTCGCGAGGTCCGTCGTCCAGTCGACGCCGAGCGCATCGCATCCCGTAGCAACCATGTCGGTAAGCAGTGGCCCGGCACCTTTGGTAAACAAAATCACCGGGACGCGCCTGCCGTCGCTCTCGCGCGTCAATCCATCGACAATTTGCTGCATGCTCGCGAGTGAGAAGCGCCGATAGTCATCCGGCTCGAGTGCTGCACCCCAGGTGTCGAATACCATGACGACCTGTGCGCCGGATTCGATCTGGGCATTCAGATAATTGACGGTGGTCTTCGCGACCGTATCGAGCAGCGCATCGAGCGCCTTTGGATTTTCTGCGGCCAGGCCCTTGATTGTGCTGAACTCGCGGCTCGAGCCGCCCTCGACCATGTATGTGCCGACCGTCCACGGACTGCCGGCAAAGCCGATCAGCGGCACGCGGCCGTCGAGCTCGCGGCGTATGGTCCGGACGGCATCGAACACGTAGGCCAGGTCGTCTGCAACGTCGATGACGCGCAGCTTTCGGATGTCGCTGGCCGAGCGAACCGGCCGCTTGAATTTCGGGCCCTCGCCGGTCTCGAAATATAGCCCGAGCCCCATCGCATCCGGGACCGTGAGGATGTCCGAAAACAAAATTGCTGCATCCAGCTTGTAACGCCGCAACGGCTGCATCGTCACCTCGCAAGCCAGTTCGGCGTTTCGGCACAAACTCATGAAATCACCGGCCTGGGCGCGGACTTCGCGATACTCGGGCAGGTAACGGCCCGCCTGGCGCATGATCCAGAGCGGTGTGCGCTCCACAGGCTCGCGCAATAACGCGCGCAGCAGGAGATCGTTTTGCAGCTCAGTCATCAGTGCGCCACCTGTGCCGCGATCGTCTCCTGAACAGCTTCGGCTGCCGCGCGCGGACTCGCAGCATCGCGAATCGGCCTGCCGATCACTATGTAATCGGCGCCATTGGCGAAGGCCTTCTCGACGCTCACAACACGTTTCTGGTCTCCCTCGGGCTTGTTGTCGACCGGCCGAATGCCCGGTGTGACGACCAGCAACTTGGGATCGACGAGCTCACGAAGTCTGGGCACTTCGAGACCGGACGAAATGACGCCGTCGCATCCGGCCTCCAGTGCGCGCCGGGCGCGTGACAATACAAGATCTCCCACGTCGCAATCGAAACCGAGATCATCGAGATCGCCGCGATCCAGGCTGGTCAGCACCGTAACTCCGAGGACTTTGAGCGTGTCACCTTTGTTTTCCGCTGCGGCTTCCATGATCGACTGGTTACCGTGCACAGTGACGAAGCTTGCGCCCCGATCCTTGAGCGCGCGCACGGCTGCGCCTACCGTAGCCGGGATATCGAAGAACTTGAGGTCACAGAATACTCGCTTGTCCCTGGCCAGCATCCAGTCGAGCAGCTCGAAGTAGCCGCCGCTCATCATCAGTTCCAGACCGATTTTGTAAAACGTCACGGCCTCGCCGAGTTCATCGGCAAGCGCTCGCGCCCGATCACAGTCCGGCACGTCCATCGCGAAAATCAATCGGTCTTTGACGGGAATCTTGTTGTGGGTCACTTCCGGGCCTCTTTGTTTGTTGTGCCAGCGCGGGCGCCGGCGCATTCTAACAGAGCCGTCGCATCAGTTTGCCCCGATCAGCCGTTTGTGTTCCGAAATCGCGTAGCGGTCCGTCATTCCCGCAACATAGTCGGCGACAATTCGTGCACGATCGGCCTCCTCCTGCCGCCCTGCCCGTTCGGCAAACTCGGATGGCATCTTGTGCACGTCACGGTAGTAAAGTTCGAACAGTTCACGAATGATCGTCTGGGCCCTGCGCGTCATCTCGAGCTTTTGCTCGTGCGAATACAAATGCTGGCCCAGAAACCGCTTCAGCGAAACATGTTGCTCATGGATTTCGTCAGAGAACGCGACCAGCGGTTTGCCGGCCTGTCGAACATCGTCAATCGATTGCGGACTTGAAGTATCGATATTGCTTTGCGTCGTTTCTATCAGGTCGGTGACGACAGTGCCGATCATGCGCCGGATGATTTCGTAGATGAGGCGGCGATCTTCAAGATCAGGATAGCGCTTGTGCACGCGGTCAAACGCGGTTGCGAAAAGTGGTTGCTCGCGCAGTTGCCCGAGGCCAAGCAATCCTGCCCGAAAGCCATCGTCGACGTCATGGTTGTTATAGGCAATCGCGTCAGCAATGTTGGCAAGCTGCGCCTCGAGACCTGCCTGTTCGCGATTGATGAACCGTTCGCCAACGTCGCCTAGTTCGCGGGCATTGCGCGCCGAACAGTGCTTGAGTATCCCCTCGCGCGTTTCGAACATGAGGTTCAGTCCGGGAAAGTCCGCGTACTTGGCTTCGAGTTCGTCCACGACGCGCAGTGACTGCAAATTATGTTCGAACCCGCCGAAGTCGCGCATGCAGGCGTTTAATTCGTCCTGGCCTGCATGGCCGAACGGTGTGTGTCCAAGGTCGTGCGCCAGACAAATCGCCTCAGTGAGCGCTTCGTTCAGCCGCAGGGCGGTGGCAACGGACCGGCCGATCTGCGACACCTCCAATGAATGTGTCAGACGCGTGCGGTACAGGTCGCCTTCGTGGTTGACGAAGACCTGCGTTTTATACATCAGACGCCGAAAGGCCGTGGAGTGAATAATGCGATCGCGATCACGCTGATACTCGCCGCGGTACTTCGCACCGGGTTCTACGTACCGTCTGCCACGACTTTTATTTTCGTTTGCCGCGTATGGCGCAAGCTCCGCGAACATCAATCGGCAGCCTCGAGAATACGCCGCAATTTTGTCTCATCATACTCGGACGTAACGGTTGCTTCACCCAGTCGGTGCAACAACGCGAAGCGCAGTTTTTTTTGCAGAACCTTCTTGTCCATGCCCATTGCAGCAAGCATCTGGTCGGCACTAATAACGGGCGGACGATTCGGCAAACCTGCGGCAACGATCAGCTGGCGCAGCCGGCTCAGCTCGGCGGGCTCGACGCCGCTCAGCTCGGCAGCCATCAACATTCCAGCTGCAACAGCCTCGCCGTGCAGCCACTCGCCGTAACCCTGGCAATGCTCGATTGCGTGCCCGAATGTATGGCCGAAGTTCAGGATGGCCCGCCGACCTGCCTCGCGCTCGTCGTCCGCGACGACCTCGGCCTTGATTTCACACGAGCGTTGGACGGCGTGTGCCAACGCATCCGGGTTCCTCTCGAGTAAAGCCGGCATGTTTTCCTCGAGCCAGCCGAGAAAAGCCACGTCGGCAATAGCTCCGTACTTGATCACTTCCGCCAGTCCGGCCTTCAGTTCACGGTCCGGCAATGTATCCAGCGTCGCGGTATCAATCAGCACGACCCTGGGTTGATGAAACGCACCGATCAGGTTCTTGCCCTGCGGGTGGTTGACGCCGGTCTTGCCGCCGACCGACGAGTCCACCTGCGCGAGCAACGTCGTCGGCACCTGAATGAACGCTACGCCGCGCATGTAGCAGGCAGCCGCGAACCCTGCGATGTCCCCCACCACGCCACCGCCGAGCGCAATGACCGTCGTGTCGCGGTTCGCCTTGCTTGCAACAAGCTTGTCGAGCACAGAAGCTGCCGTCTCGATTGTCTTGAACGTTTCTCCGTCGGGCAGATTGACGGACTCCACCTCGCAGCCCTCGAGGTTTGCGGTGAGCTTGTCGAGATACAGCGGCGCAACCGTCTCGTTACTGACGATAAGACAATCATTGCTTGCAAGATGCGGAGTCAGATCGAAGCCCCCACCGAGGAGCCCGCTACCGATGACGATCGGATAACTCTCGTTCCCCAAGTTCGACGGTGACGGTATGAAACGTGGACATGCGCGCTAGATTACCTCAGGAGGGCCGCGGGCGGGATGTATGTCAACGGAAGTAAAGCGCAGCGAAGCGAGCCATGAAGTTGACATGTATCCCGGTCGCGGCCGATTTGCGGTGTGATCGCCCTCAGGGCGGGCTCTACAGTCGCTCGAGGACCTCGCTGGCGACGGCTTTGACCTTGCGCCCATCCGTCTCGACGATCAGATCGGCGATTTCCCGATACATCGGATCCCTTACACTCATGAGGTCCTCCAGTATCTGCCGCGGATCGCCATTCTCGAGCAACGGCCGACTGCGACCGCGCTGGGTTCGCGCCAGCTGCTGGTCTACCGTCGTGTAAAGGTAGACGACAAAACCACGAGCACCCAGGTGGCTGCGATTTTGTTCGTTGACAACGGCCCCGCCGCCCGTTGCAAGCACGATGCCTTCAATCTTCGACAGGTCATCAATGACTTTGGCTTCACGCTTGCGAAACCCTTCTTCACCTTCTTTCTCGAAAATGAACGAAATGTCGACGCCCGTGCGGGACTCGATTTCGTCGTCACTATCCATGAAGTTCAGATGCAGCATTCTCGCAAGCTGTCGACCGACGGCCGATTTGCCTGCCCCCATCGGGCCGATCAGAAACAGGTTTTGTGGGTGTCTCATATCAGGGATATTCTACTGCGTGAACTTCTCTGGCGTGGTATCAGGAACAATTGAGCGAACTGTCGCCGATATGAGAAAGCCAACCCGAAGGTTGGCTTTCGTCATGATATTGCCGGCAAAAGCTTAATAGATGCTCGAGCCTTCCTCAAGAATCCTCGGTGTTACGAATATCAGCAGCTCCGCCTTGTTGTCGATGCGGGTCTTGCTTCGGAACATCGCGCCAAGGAAGGGAATATCGCCGAGGAACGGTACTTTATTGATCGTCTCTCGACGTTCTGTTTCGTAAATACCGCCCAGAACGATTGTCTGTCCGTCCGAGACCAGCACCTGAGTTTCTATCGCACGTGTATCGATACTCGGTACCGTGCCGCCGAGGCCGCCCGTCGAAATGATGTCGCCGACGTTGTCTTTGTGAACGCGCAGATCCATGATGATGTTGTTATCCGGCGTAATCTGTGGCGTAACGGTCAGACTCAGCACGGCTTTCTTGAACTGAATTGTCGTCGCGCCCGAAGATGCAGACTGCTGATACGGAATTTCCACACCCTGTTCGATGCGCGCTTCCTTCTGGTTCGCGGTGATCACGCGCGGCGTCGATACGATTTCACCGCGACCTTCCGCTTCGAGAGCGGTGAGCTCAAGATCTACGAGATAATCACTCTCCAGAACAGCGAGCGCGAAACGTCCTGCGGCATCGGCAATTGGAACGTTGACGTTATAGCGGTTGCCAAGCTGCGGCAGCTGAATCGGGAAGATCGAGCCGTTGGCAGGATCCGCAAGGTTGTCGAGCACCGAATTGACCATAGTATCGGTGCCGGTACCAGAGCCGGAAAGAACCGTAACGCCGTCGGAGCTGTTCTCGTTATACGCTGTCACGCCAAGGCGAATGCCCAGATCGCGGCTAAAGTCGTCGTTCACAACCACAATGCGCGATTCGATGAGTACCTGCTTAATCGGGATATCGAGCGTGGTCACCAACCGACGTATGTTTTGCAGACGCTCAGCCGTGTCCTGCACAAGCAGCGTATTGGTGCGGTCGTCGACTGCGATGCTGCCGCGGTCCGACAACAGCGAGTTATCGCCGCCACCACCACTGATCAGGCTCGAAAGATCTCCCGCCTTCGCATAGTTGACTTGCAGAAACTCCGAATACAGCGGTTCGAGTTCGCTGATAGCCTGCTTGGCCTCCAGGTCAGCCGTTTCGCGTGCAGCAATTTCTTCAGCAGGCGCTACGATGATGACGTTACCATTCTGGCGCATATCCAGACCCTTCGTCGTCATGACGATATCGAGAGCCTGATCCCAGGGCACATTTCTGAGGCGAAGCGTCACGTTACCCTGCACGGTATCGGAGACAACGATGTTGCGACCCGAAGTCTCCGCAAGCAGCTGCAGTACGGCGCGCGTCTCAATATCCTGGAAATTCAGCGTCAGACGCTGACCTTCATATTCTTTGGTCTCCGAGAAAAGGTTCGAACCTTCCTCAGCATCAGCCGCGACCGGGTTGACCTCGATCGTGAATTCATTGTCCGACTGATACGCAAGCTGCTCATACTTGCCATCCGCCGATATTACGATGCGCGTATCCAGGTTCGTACGCAGCGTGTCAACGGTCGTGACCGGCGTCGCGAAGTCCATGACATCAAGACGTCGCATCAGCTCGGCCGGAAGGCCGGTGTCCTTGAAAACAGCGACGACACGGCCGCCTTCCTGGCGAATATCGACCGGGGTCGACGGATCTGTGAGCTTCACGACCACGCGACCGCCGCCGTCACGGGTGCGTCGGAAATCGACGCTGGTGATAGAGCGAGCGTTGCTGCTGGCACTGGCATAGGACGGCTGCGACGGTACATTGCTGGCGAACTGGGTGGTTCCTGCACTGTAATCGTCACCGGTGCCGAGAATGATTGTCACCGTATTGCCGCTTGCACGGGTCTCGTACCCGACCATCGCGTCGAGATTCAGCACGACGCGCGTACGGCCATTGGCCTCTGCCGTCAGAATTGTGTCAAGCGGACCAAGATTGACGTCACGGCGGCGCGACGTGAGCCCAAGTGTCGTATTGGGTAGGTCGAGCGCAATTCTCGCCGGATCATCGATCGTGAAAGCGAGTGGCTCCGGGGCCGTCCCACTCATGATCAACTTCAGCTCCACCCGCTGTCCGGGCAGGCTCTGAACCTGAATGTCCTGCAACCGGTTACCTTCCTGTGCGTTTGCAGAGAATCCCACAAACAACAGGAATGTGACCTGTGCCAACGCGGTCAGCTTCAGCACAACGCTACGTCCGACCGACTGTTTGATTTTGAGCATCATTCCAATTACTCCCAGTTCCATTCAGGCATCAGTCCGAGAGACTTATAGCGGCATCTCTTTCAATATAACCGCCGATCCCGTCAGAAATAATTTCTATAATTTCGATTCCAGATTCATTGATGTCGTTAATTCGTCCGTCGTTCTGTCCGAGATAATTGCCGGGCACGACGCGGTGAATCAGGCCGTCAGATGTTTGTACCAAGCCGTACATCGTTTCCCCGATATACAGTGTTCCAACCATGCTCAAGGTGTCGAGCGGGAAGCTCTCGAGGAACTCCCGACTCCGCTCCTGATCAGGCCGAACGCCCCCACCAGCACCAGATGTCGATGCTTGTGGCGTATCGGGCACGAATGGCGAGCGCACACCTTCTGCGTCAGCAACGTACGTAAAGACCTCGTAAGGCGTTATCTCCGGCAATGGCTCGATGCGTCCACCCGGACGCGCCTTAACCTCGTTGACATACTGATCCAGATCATCCATGTCACCGCCGCATGCAGCCAGTCCGAGCATGGCCGTTACCAGCAACAGCCCCTTAGTCAGACGATTTCGGATATTTAGAGGAGTCTGCGTCATCATTCTGCCTCCTCTTCCATGTAGCGATAAGTCTTGGCTGTCACTTCTATGCTCAAGCGGTCGAAGGAGTCAGAGCCTTCCGGTGTAATGTTTATGTTGTGCAGCGTGACGATACGCGGCAGCGCAGCTACGCCGCTGACAAAATTCGCGATCTCATGATAGCCGCCGGACAGACGTATTTTGATCGGCTTTTCCGCATAGAAGTCCCGCGGGATCTCAGGCTGCGGCTGAAACAGTTTTTCCTGCAGGCCCGATGCCAGCCCCGTTTGTGAGATATCGACGATCAGGCTTGGAATCTCGGTTTCGCCGGGAAGCTGCCTGAGCATTGTGCCGAATGACTGTTCAATCTGGCTGAGCTGCGCCTTGTATGCGTCGTAATTAGCAGCTTTGCGCTGTTTGTTCTCGAATGTGACGCGCAGTGTCTGCTCGTCATCCTGGGCGCGCTGCAATTGCGGTGCTTTGTCCTTCACGATCGCGAAGTAAACCCCGAGACCCAGCACGACGATAAATACTGCGACGATAACGGCAGCGCGAAAAACCAGCGGCCAGCGGCCAACGTCATTGATGTCAAGGCTCTTTAGCTCTTCAACAACGTTCATCGCATCATCTCCATATCATCCTCGCCTGCGCGCTCCTGTTTCAGGAACACGACGAACTCGGCCTGACGCGACGCGCCTGACTGCGTCGTCTCAACACGATCCACCTCGGGGTCGCCCATCCACATCGACGCATCGATTTGCCGCATCAGTGCCGACACGCGCGTGCTCGACTGCGCGATACCTCGCACTTCGACTCGTGCACCTTGCTGCTTCATGCCCGTGAGATAAACACCTTCGGGTAATTGCCGCGCGACCTCATCAAACAAATGAACGATCTCCGGCCGGCTCTTTTGCAATTGCTCGATAATCTCCATGCGCGCCAGCAAACGTTCTTTCTGTCGCTCGAGACCGTCGATTTCCGTAATGCTCTTTTGCAGTTCGGCGATTTCGTTGGTCAAGCGCTGATTGCGCTCTTCCTGATTCGAGATCATTTGCGCGTATGCGAACATTATGAGCAGAACACCGGCGACAGCAACGACAACGCCGCCGGCCATCGCAACACCGAAGTCGCGTTGACGCTTCTTGCGCTCTTCCTCGCGCCAGGGGAGTAGATTAATACGTGGCATATTAGTCGAAGCTCCTTAGTGCAAGGCCGCATGCTGTAAGTAATGCTGTTGCATCTTTGTGCACGCCTTGTGATTTGGCTTTGGACGAAATCTTCATCTGGCCCAGCGGATCGCCGATTTCCGTCGGAATACCAACACGACTCGAAATGACGTCTGCGATCCCTGGAATATTAGCGCAGCCGCCGCAAACCAGAACCATATCCGGCTGTTCACGACCGCCGCCCGACGCAAGATAAAACTGCAATGAACGACTGACCTGCTGGGTCATATCATCGATAAACGGTTCGAGAACCTCCGGCTGATAGTTGCTGGGCAAGCCGCCTTGCTTCTTGGCCCGACCAGCGTCTTCCATCGACAATCCGTAAGTACGCATGATCTCTTCGGTGAGCTGTTGGCCACCGAAGTTGAAGTCCCGCGTGTAAACGACCCTGAGGTCCTGAAGCACGCTGAATGTCGTGCTACTTGCGCCGATATCGACGACGGCAACAGTTTGTCCTATGCCACCGTCGGGAATCTGATGGCTGAGCAGCTGACATGCATTCTCGAGCGCGAACGCTTCGACGTCGACGACGTGAGCCGCGAGTCCGGCTGCGGTAACAGCTGCCTGTCGCTGCTCGACATTGTCAGTACGCGTCGCAACGAGCAACACGTCCATCAACTCGGGATCTTTCTCGTTCGGGCCGACGATTTGGTAGTCGAAGCTGACCTCTTCCATCGGGAACGGAATGTACTGGTCAGCCTGAATCTCTACCTGGCCTTCGAGATCCCTTGCGGACAGGCTCGACGGCATCTGAATGACCTTGGTAATGGCTGCATCGCCGCTGATTGCTACCGCAACGTCTGTCGCTTTTGCACCAGCGCGCTTCACAGCGCGGCGTATGGCTTCACCGACGGCCTTGGCATCGACAATCGCCTTTTCGCTGACCGAGCTCGGTGGTGTGGGTTCTGCTGAGTACGACTCGACACGATAGCGCTTTCCGCTTTGCGACAGCTCTATCAGCTTCACCGACGATGTCGTGATATCGAGGCCCAACAGTGGTTGAGTTTTTTTGCCGAAAAGCACGTATTTTTCCTTCTAGGTCGGTAAGTTGCGAGCCAAATGTAGTTTGGACCTCAGCAATTCGATTTAACTATATATCAACAAAATGTTAAATAAAACGTGACTTTGTTCACGATCCAAGGATCCGTATGGTATGACGCCGGCCGGGCTGATTCCGTGAACCAGTCGGCGCCCCGAGGGGTCGACCCGAACACACCCCGTTTTCGGGCCCATATTGCGGCCCGTCGCTTACTTGCTATGATCTGCCGTCTGCACCTTGGGATCACGGGCCATATGCCCGCGATATGCCACAATTCCTGCACCGAACAGACATCACAGTACACATTAATAGCCAGGGCAGACGCCGCTGCTCTCGCGGTGTTTGCCCCATAAACGTCGGAAAAACCGCCAGCGACTATGCAAAGCCCGCAAAAAGCCCGCAAGAATGCACGTCACAAATCGCGACGCCGCCTCGTTCGCGCGCTGATTATCCTGGTCGGCCTCGGTCTTACGGCCACGATCGGCGGTTTCGCGGCCGTGATCGGCGCCTATTACTATGTCGCTCCGGGCCTGCCGGCAGCCGAGACTATTCGTGATATTCCGCTGCAGATTCCGCTCAGAGTCTTCAGCCGCGACGGGCATCTGATCTCCGAGATCGGCGAGAGGCGGCGCATTCTGGTTACTTACGACGAGGTGCCCAGGCATGTGGTTGACGCCTTCGTCGCCGCCGAGGATCAGCGTTTCTGGCTGCACCCCGGTATCGATTATCGGGGTATTCTCCGGGCGCTCTTTCAGCTGATCGCCACCGGCAACATCGAGAGTGGCGGCAGCACACTGACCCAGCAGCTCGCGAGGAGCTACTTCCTGAATCTCGATCAGACGATCGAGCGCAAGTTCAAGGAGGCGTCTCTCGCGATCAGAATCGAACGGGAATTCACGAAGGAACAGATCATGGCGCTGTTCCTCAATAAGATGTTCTTCGGTCAACGCGCATATGGCGTCGCAGCGGCCGGACAGGTGTATTTCAACAAGGATCTGCAGGACTTGAGCGTAGCCGAGGCAGCAACCCTGGCCGGTGTTTTGCCTGCACCGTCGCGTTATAACCCGGTACGCAGCGCCGCCAACGCAGAGATGCGACGCAAGTATGTATTGGGCCGGATGCGCGACCTCGAGTACATCGATGAGGATACATACGAAGAGGCCATTGCGACGCCCGTTGAATCGCGGATGCACGGCGCGGCCGTGGAACTGAACGCGCCCTACGTTGCCGAGATGGTGCGGCGCGAGATGTTACGACGTTACGGCGAGGCAACCTACACTGCCGGCTATCAGGTCGTTACAACACTCGATTCGAGGCTGCAGAACGCGGCCAACTTTGCCCTGCGAAATGGATTGCTGGAGTTCACGCGTCGTCGCGGTTATCGCGGCCCGCTCGACAAGGTGGAGCTGACCCCCGAGTTACTCGAGACTCCGTTCGAAGAGTGGCCGGTCGAGATTCGTCAGACGCTGGAACAATATGCCCCCGGCGGACTGTCGGTTGCACTCGTTACAACTCTCAATGAATTCGATAACAGCGTCGCCGCAATATTCAGCAATGGCGCGAATCTGACCATACCCTGGGGCGGACTGAGCTGGGCCAAGCCCTTCATCGATCGCGCAACGACGGGGCCGGAGCCCGAAACTGTTGCGGATGTATTGCAGGTCGGCGACGTGATTCTCGTCATGCCGACGTCTGCAGGCACGTGGGCACTGGCGCAGACGCCAGAAGCACAGAGCGCAGTCGTCACTCTTGACCCACAGGACGGCTCGATCAGCAGCCTGGTCGGCGGATTCGACTTCGCGACGAGCAAATTCAATCGCGCAACACAGGCCGCCCGTCAGCCGGGCTCGTCTTTCAAGCCGTTCATCTATTCCGCAGCGCTTGAACACGGCAATACGGTTGCAACGGTTGTGCTCGATGCGCCGATCGTCATTAGCTCGTCGGAACTGGAAGCCGTCTGGCGACCGATCAATTACAGCGGCCGCTTTTATGGCCCAACGCGTATGCGCGAGGCGCTCGTGCGGTCGATGAACCTGGTCTCGGTCCGTTTACTCCTGTTCGAGACCGGGATAGGCAATGCGGTGCGTCACATCGCGAAGTTCGGCTTCGGCGAAGCCGCATTACCTCGCAACGGGTCGCTCGCGCTCGGTGGGGGCTCCGCCTCACCGCTTGATATGGCACAAGGCCTCGCCGTGTTTGCTAATGGTGGTTATGCCGTCAAGCCATACGCCATTGATGCGATATTCGGGCCGGAAGGCGAGACCTTATACAGGGCAGATCCCGCCGTTGTGTGTGAGCTGTGTGAGGTGGACCCCGACGAGAACGTCATCATCGAACTGGACGAAGATGGCAATCCCGTTGACGAGTTTCCTCTCGAGCAAATGGCCGGCGTTGCAGACGAGTACCGTCCCGATGCCGCGACCGCCCCGCAACTATTCGCAAGCGTCAATGCCGCGCCGCGGGTTATTTCGCCGCAAAACGCTTTCCTGATCCAGGACCTGATGCGCGATGTCATTCGCCGCGGCACTGGCCGGCGCGCAATGGCGCTTGGGCGCAAAGATCTGTCTGGCAAGACGGGCACGTCGAACGATCAGCGTGACGCATGGTTTGGTGGCTTTAACAGCGATATCGTCAGTGTCGTATGGGTTGGCTATGACGACGATCTGCCGCTTGGACCCGGTGAAGAAGGCTCAAGGACCGCGCTGCCCATCTGGATCGAGTTCATGCGAATTGCATTGAGCGGAGCACCCGAGAATCAGATGGCAATGCCCGCAGGCATTGTCTCGCGGCGTATCAATCGCGCAACCGGCTGTCCGGCTCGAGCGGGCCAGCCCAACTCGACCTTTGAGTTCTTTCGTGAGGGCCAGGTGCCCGAGTGCGAAGATGTCGAGGAGTTGCCGAACATTTTCAATGACGCCGCTGGTGTTGATCCTGTTGAAGAAGCGCCGGATGAAGAAGAAGCCGAACCGTTGTTCTGACCCCATGCCGAAAAAATCATCAAACGGTGACGAACGTGCACGGCAAATACTTGCTCAGGAAGCTGCGCGAATAATCGTCGACCATGGCATTCGCGACTATCGCGTCGCAAAGATCAAGGCCGCTGAGCGACTCGGTTTAACAACACGTGGATCGCTGCCGCGCAACGCCGAAATAGAACGGGCTATCAGTCAACATCTGCAGCTGTTTGGACGCGAATCACACACTGACTTTTTGCAGTTCATGCGCAAGGTAGCGTTATCCGCAATGAACTTGTTGTCATCTTTTACGCCGCGCCTGGTCGGTCCTGTGCTCAACGGCACAGCAGATGAAAACTCAGCGGTGAATCTGCATGTGTTCGCCGACCACGCGGAGTCGGTGGCAATGCGGCTTGCAGAACTGGGATACGCCTACAGACCTTATGAGCGCCGACTCAAGACCAGTCGCGGCCGCGGCGCAACGCCGGACAAGTTTGCTGGTTTTCAGTTCGAATTCGAAGAGGCGTTTGTCGAGGCGACCGTATTCCCGGTCGACGGCATCCGTCAGGCGCCGATCAGTCCGATAGACGGACGACCGATGCAGCGAGCGGACGAAAAAAAATTACGAAAACTAATCGAAGATTAGAGTCGCGACCGGGTCCCCGGCACTCAACGTTTGGCTATTGCTACGTAATCGCGCGGCGGGGGACCGGTATACAGCTGTCTTGGCCGGCTGATTCGTCCGGTCGGATCGGAAATCATCTCACGCCAGTGTGCCGTCCAGCCCACTGAGCGGCCGATCGCGAACATTACCGTGAACATGGATGTTGGAATCTCGAGCGCTCGATAAATGATGCCCGAGTAAAAATCGACATTCGGGTAGAGCTTCTTCTCGATAAAGTACTCGTCGTTGAGCGCCACGTGTTCCAACTCCCGCGCCAGATCAAACATCGGCGTGTCGCTGCGGCCAAGCTTCTCCAGGACCTTGTGAGCCATGTCGCGGATGATCGTCGCTCGCGGATCGAAATTCTTGTAGACGCGGTGGCCGAAGCCCATCAAACGGAACGGATCGTTCTTGTCCTTGGCTTTCGCAACGAACTTCGGGATTTGACTGGCGTCGCCAATCTCTTCGAGCATGTTGAGCACCGCCTCATTGGCGCCACCATGCGCAGGCCCCCAAAGCGCCGAGATCCCTGCGGCAATTGCCGAGTACGGATTTGCACCCGAACTTCCTGCCATACGAACCGTTGAAGTAGAGCAGTTTTGTTCGTGGTCGGCATGCAGGATAAACAGCAGATCGAGTGCCTCGGCGGCAATCGGGTCGATCTCGTACGGCTCGGCCGGCACTGCAAACAACATATGCAGGAGGTTTTCGCAGTAATTAAGATCGTTTTGCGGATACATGAACGGCTGGCCGGTATTCAGCTTGTAAGCCGCTGCCGCGATAGTCGGCAATTTTGCAAGGATTCGGTGGGCGAAAATGTCGCGATGATCTGGATTACTCGCATTCATCTCCTTGTGGTAATACGCAGACATCGAGCCCACGACGGCCGACAGCATCGCCATCGGGTGCGCATCGTAGCGAAAGCCCTTAAAGAAGTTGAGCATGCCTTCATTGAGCATCGTATGCGTGCTAATCGTCTTGTCGAATGCCCGTAATTCGTCTGCGGTCGGCAGTTCGCCGTGCAACAACAGATACGAGACCTCCAGAAAACTCGAGTGCTCCGCGAGCTGCTCGACCGGGTACCCCCGGTACATGAGGATGCCCTGCTCGCCATCTATATAGGTGATGTCGGATTCGCAGCTGCCTGTCGATACGTAGCCGGGGTCGTACGTAAAGACGCCCTGTTCCTTATAGAGCTTGCCGACGTCGATAACGTCGGGTCCAACCGTGCCGGATCGTACCGGCAGGTCCGTTTCGGTGCCGCTAGGGCTTATCAGCCGGAATGCATCGTCGGTCATCTTCTTCCCCAAACTGTTCTGGTTAGCCGTATGAGCATAGGTGAGCGCCGTCGATCCCGACGGCACTGACTCTATTCAGGCTAGCAGTTCCGTGGGACGGCGGACAATCAGGGTGAACCCCTAGTTCATTCCGTACTTGCGGCGGAACTTTTCATTCCGTACTTGCGGCGGAACTTGTCAACGCGACCGCCGGTATCGACGATCTTCTGCTTGCCCGTGTAAAACGGATGACAGGAGGAGCACACCTCGATCAGGAGGTCTTCGCCGAGCGTGGAACGCGTCGTGAACTCGTTCCCGCAACTACAGGTCACCTTGATATCGGCGTAGCTCGGGTGAATTTCGGCTTTCATGTCTTGCTCTCCAAAAGCACTCGAGAGTGCGAAAAGGGCGCGTAATATATAGTGAAGCAGGCAGCACCGCAAGCCCCCGACTGGCCGCCCGGCTTATCCACAGATCCTGTGGATAAGTCTGTGGAAGAAAATTGAGTCAGTGGCCTAAGGTGCGGATTTCCAAGCACCGTTGTTAATATGACCATTTTGTGTCCATTTTCAGAAGACCAATAAAATCAACGATTTAGATGGGCTTCTCGATACTTAGAGTGAGATGGGTCGTCTCTTGCACTGAAAAT
>CAVQDJ010000015.1:0-154723 GCA_963711285.1 uncultured Gammaproteobacteria bacterium
GGAAGCAGACGTTCACCTGGTTTGGAGTAGAATGACTCCTACTGACCCAATGCTGCCATTAGCTTTCACTTCTGATGAATCGGGCACTTAGTATCCCCAGGTTCGTACGTGATTTTCCGAATAGGCGATCAGTTGGATATAGGTGCAGACTAAATGACATGCTTGAAGCATTCGGACCGTCTCTGTATTCGGCCGAAGGGCCGACCGTGTCATTTTATGGATTCCCATACCCTACGCGCATGGCTGTTGTGCGGCTTTCCGATGGAAGCACGTGGGTGTGGTCGCCGGTCGCACTTACGGATGAACTCTTCAATTCTGTAGAGGCTGTTGGACCGGTACGCCACATTGTCTCTCCAAACAAGATTCACCATCTTTTCCTGGCTGAATGGGCCGAGCGGTGGCCCGAAGCACGCGTATATGCACCGCCAGGCCTTGCTAAAAGGCGGCCTGATCTCCGGTTTGATGCAGAGCTCGGTGACGAGCCAGATCCGGCATGGGTCGCCGACATTGACCAGGTAATTTTCCGTGGATCTTTGGCTATGGAGGAAGTCGCTTTCTTCCACCGCGCGTCACGCACAGCAATCATTTGCGACCTTATTCAACGGCATCCCGAGACGACAATGACGGGCTGGAAAGGCGGTTTGATGCGGCTTGACAGTCTGGTTGGTGAACACGGCAGTACGCCGCGCGAATGGCGAGCCAGTTTCCTTCGGCGGGGCAAAGCGCGGGCTGCACGTGAAAAGGTACTCAGTTGGAAAGCCGAGCGGCTGCTTATCGCTCATGGCGACTGCGCAGAAACTGGCGCAACACAGATAATCGATAGGGCGCTAAACTGGATCTAAGAGCTCATGATCTTCACAGTCGTTTTCGCCATAGGTTCTATTCCGATCGTCTGGCTGTCGAGACGGTCACTTCTCCGCCCTACGACGCACGGCTTCTCGCGCTTTTTCGCCTTCGAAGCCATATTTGCTTTGATCGTATTAAATGCTCCGCACTGGTTTGAGCACGCCTTCGGCCCGCAGCAACTCGTCTCGTGGTTCTTGCTGGTCGTGTCCATTGTTCTGGTTGTGTGGGGTGTTATCCTTCTGCGCCGCTTCGGGCGGTCCCGTCCAACGACCGTAGGGTCACCAGAGTTCGAGTGGGAGAATACCGAGGCTCTGGTTACGACCGGTATTTACGGCTACATCCGCCATCCCATGTATTCGGCTCTACTCTTTCTGGCTTGGGGCGCGCTTCTGAAGTCCGTGTCGATCATTACGCTCGTTCTGGCCGGCGTAGCTACTCTAGCCGTCGCTGCAACTGCCAAGGCTGAAGAGGTAGAGAATGTGGCTCGGTTCGGCAAAGTGTATCGGGGCTACATGAAGCGGACACGTCGCTTTGTGCCGTTCGTATTCTAGTGTCAGATTGCTGTGAAATCGACAGCAAGAGTTACACTTATTCTTGTCGTTCTTGCAATACACTTAGCGTGGCGGAAGTTCAAAAGCTGGCCGCTCGGCGTTGCCGCAACCTCGATTCTCGCTGTTTGTAAGTTGATGGAATTTAGGAGGCTT
This sequence comes from uncultured Gammaproteobacteria bacterium, assembly GCA_963711285.1. Taxonomy (GTDB): domain Bacteria; phylum Pseudomonadota; class Gammaproteobacteria; order Steroidobacterales; family Woeseiaceae; genus UBA1847. Next base: position 1,551 of record CAVQDJ010000015.1, read on the forward strand.
AGGAAATACGGGCGCGCATTAAACGATCTCGGCACCTAACAAATTGTTGCAGCGGCCGCCTATTTGAATCGCATTTCAGCAGCTGCTTGTGGCCGTTGGCTGCCAGTCGTCACTTTCCGAAAGTAGACACTCGAGCGGCCGGTTCCGAGAAAAGCGGATTCTCAGCTTGGGCGACAAGAACGGGTCAGAACATGCCGCTGCGGAAGTATGCAAAAGTATACGGATTTACATACTTTTGCCGGACGGCCAGATTGGGTCATTTCTGTCGCTTTTCACCAAAGGGATCGAGACATGATGAATTCATCAAAGAACGGTGAAAACGTTAATTTTTGAACACTATTTGGAGGCCTACACTTGGACAAACAGTTGTTAACAACTTTGTTGTACATCTACAGGGTGTGTGTGGTCCTTTGCCGTCACTGTAAGATCCGTCTCTGGCGAATTGATTAGCAGCTCAGATTCAGGTGCCCTTTAGAAAACTGGCTTCTGCTTCAATCAGCGCAAGGCGCGCCGCGGACATTCGCTCCACAATGGAGCATATCTTGGCACCATCGTGCGCTTTGGTAGCTTTTAGAAGATCTCCTTCAAGCTCAACGACAACGAGCCTCTTGTAGTAAAGCAGCGATTCCTTTAGGTGCGCAAGAACAATCTTTCCTGTGAGAACTGGATGATTGCTTGTTACATTTGCGTCAGGAAAACGAGTTCCATGCTCAAGTTCAATCTGAAGGCCTTCTCGGAAGTCCGCAAGGCTGACATCATAGGCTTCGCCGCGAACTTCTTTGAGAATCTGGCGTGCTTCATCATCGGACACAGTCAAATCTGTGACTGCGCCCCAATCCCTGATACCAAGGCCTTTGCAGGCCTGCTCCACATCAGCCTTTGTAACTAAACTTGAAAAAGTCATAGTGATAATCCGTAGGTCGTTCAGCAAAAGAATGGATGGCGAATGCCAAGCGCTACAAAAAACTTCAAACATATGCCGATATCGGCAAAGGGCCGTTTGCAGATAAATTCTGTTGCCCGGATCGTACCATCTGAGCGGCAAGTTTTGGGTAGATGGCCGACATCGGCAAGGGGCAACGCTTGGTCGGCAGTAGCCAGTCAATCCTTTAATCGCGCAACAACAGCTACATGTGAGGATGGGTGATCGGTTTTTGGCCCGGATTGTTCTGATCTTTAGATTACCAAGAACCACAAGCTATCTAATCGCACCCGCCCTCCTTTTTCTGCAATATCGCGTAGCGGTGAATGTCTCTCACCTGGTGCAAGCATTGACGTAGATCATCGGCAAGCTTGTCCAGGCGATCTTTTCGCATAGCAACATAGGCGCTTTGACTCGTTGATACGAACTCCGACATTTCGGCAAGCGATCGAATACTTTGCACGCGGCCGGCGGAATAGAAACTGGCCGAAGATGGCGCTTTGGGAAAATAGCGCAAATCGGACGATGGTGACTGCGCGTAGTGAAGGTCGATGAGGTCTTTTTGCGATCTGTAAGCAACACCATCGATCCAACCGGACATCACTACCGCAACGAGCAGTCCGGGGACAAGCCAGCCCAGCTGGGCGAAGTTGCGGTTACGCCTGGCCAACCAATTGCCCAGGAGCAACCCGAACGCTGGCAAGCCGGGCAAGACATACGCTGCGAGTATGTTGCCCGCGAGCGTAAAGAATACGAGGGGCATCAAAGCCCAGAGCAGCAGATATGCCTGAAACGGGGTTAGTGAGCGCAGTGTCGAGCCTGTCTTGAAAGCCCGGCCTCCCGCATACAACGCCACCAGCGACCACGGCAAGGCCGCCAACAACCCGTATAACCAAATCGTTCCGCGCAGGTGAGCGTGTGCCTCGCCATAGAGATCCCCCTCCCACCCGCTTTCGACGAACCTGAGCCAGTGTTCACCCACAAAGAAATATTCGAGAAAGCCCGGCGTCCTGATTTCCGCCATGACGTACCACGGGCAGGCGATTGCCAGCATCAGTACGCTGCCCCTGAACCACGGCAGTGCCCGCCACAGCCAGGGAACATTCTTGTGCCAGAGTGACCACGCCAGTATTGGCAGACCCACCAGCACCAGAGCAATAGGACCCTTGGCTAAGAGACCGAGCGCAAGCCCTGCAAAAAAGACGTATCGCCATGGCGATCGGGGTTCCTGTGCTGCAATCCAGAAGGCGACCAGCGACAGCGTTGTCGACAGCAACAAAGCCGCATCTGTCATCACCGCGCCAGCCGCAATGAAGCCGACAGCGCTGGTCATCAAAATCGCAGAACCGGCAATTGCGGCATCAACCGAAATCTCTTTTCGGCCGAGCTTGAACATCAGGCCGAGCGACAGCAATGACAGCAAAAAAGAAGGGAGTCGCGCTGCAAACTCGTTAAAACCGAACAACTTGAATGACGCCGCTGTGGTCCAGGTCGATAAAGGAGGCTTCGCCCAGAAAGGCACGCCGGGTTCGATTTGTGGCGTTATCCAGTTATCGCTGATGACCATGAGCCGTGCGATCTCTGCATAGCGCGCCTCCGTGGTGTCGTGTAATGGATATGCCGGCAAGGTGACCAGGCGCAGCAGCGCTGCCGCCACGAGGACGGCCACCCAGAGTTGCCGCGAACTCATACCGCAGCCTGACTCCGAAGCCTGTCGGCCGCTTCTGCATGCGAGGGCAGGTTTACAGTGTCGGTGAAGTACAGTGGCCGCTGCTTGCTTTCGATTAACAGTCGCCCGACGTACTCACCGAGCAGGCCGGTCGCCATTAGCTGAGCGCCGCCGAGAAAGGAGATCATGACAATCAGCGTCGGAAAGCCGGCGACCGAATCGCCGAATAGTGCGGTTTTGATCAGTATGAATGATCCGTAACACAGTGCTCCGAGTGCAACCAGTGCGCCGGCCAGGCTGGCTAGCCGCAAAGGCGCAATGCTGAATGATGTAATGCCATCCAGCGCCAGACCGATTAGTTTGAATAGCGGCCATTTCGAATCGCCGATAAACCGAGGGTCTCGCTTGTACTCGATTTCTATGGTCTGGAATCCAACCCACGCGAACAGCCCTTTCATGTAACGATTTCGCTCGGGCATGGACTTGATCGCGTCGACTGCACGACGACTGAGCAGCCGAAAATCGCCGACGTTCTCCGGAATGCGAACAGCGCTGAGCCGGGAAAGGATGCGGTAGAAGCAGGCGGCGGACATGCGCTTGAAAAGCGTATCGGTGGAACGATCGCCGCGCTTCATTGCGACAACGTCATGGCCATGCTGCCAGGCATTTATCATGTCCGGTATGCATTCCGGCGGGTCCTGGAGGTCGGCATCAATGACAATAACCGCGTCGCCACGCGCATAATCGATTCCCGCGGTGAGCGCAGCTTCTTTGCCGAAATTCCTACTCAGGTCGATGAGACCGACGCGCCGGTCTGACGAGCGGAGTGACTCGATGACATCGAGCGTGTTATCCACACTACCGTCGTTCACATAGATAATTTCCGCGACAGCGCGCACAGCTTTCAATGCGCGGCTCAGGCGGTCATGAAACTGATACAGACCATCCGACTCGTTGTAGCAGGGCACGACAACGCTGATCAGCGTGCCTGGATTTTTAGGCCTGACGATCATTGAAGGTCCACCACTTGTTTAGCGAATAGCCAAGCAACAACACCATGGCTGAGGCGACGGCCTGGTTCAGCACAATAGGCAGCACGCCAAGAAGCGTTGTAATGACAACCGCATTGACGGCGATACCGAAAACCGCGACGGTGACAAATCGAGCAAACGCACCGTTACGCGGTTTGCTAAGCGAGAAAACGACGTGCCGTGCCAGGAAGTAGTTGACGATACAGCCGGCGATCGCCCCAAGCGTCGATGCGGGAACCGGACCAACGAAATTCAATGTTGCGAAAAGCACGGCGAAGTGAACAGCGGTACCGACAGCTCCAGCACCACCATAGAGCAGCAGGGACTTTGAGTTGGCCAGCAGCCCGCCGTAGGAAGTAACGTTATTCTGTGCTTTTTGCATGCTCTGTATGTCCAAATACCCGTAACAACGAACTACTGATGACGCATTCTGTTTGACACCGCACCGGGCGAAAATCGGTTCTCCTGTTCGTCAACACCCGGAAGGCTATTGCAGCTATTGATACGTTGCGATATTTGATTAGATGCTGTGGCACGATAAATCCTTCGGTAACGTCCAAAAACAGCTGGCCAATCAGAAGAGGCGAAGGATTTTCGCCGGTGCGCCCTCTCACGTTGTATGGGCAATACACACGAAACGGCGCCGTGCTTGCCTGCAAAGGCCGGGTGGCTGCTTTGCGTGGTGGCCATGATCGTTCCGGTTGCAACAGTCCAGGCCGACCCGGCTATCGACACGACTTATGGGCAAGTGTCAGAAGTGCCCGAGCTCGAGCTCGTTCCAGAAGCTCTGGAACGATCCGGCGCCGTGATCGGCAAGATTTCGATTGTTAATGGCAGCATCTTCGATCTCGAGAATCCCGCTGAAGACAAGTTTCTCTATCGCCTGGCCAACAAGCTGCATATAACGACGCGGCCGCCTGTCATCGAGCAGCAGCTGTTGTTCGATACTGGCGAAGCGCTTTCCGCACAGGCGCTGCAGGAATCTGAGCGAATTCTGCGAAGCAACCGCTACATCCGGGACGCGCAGATCGTGCCGACCGGCCAGGTCGACGGTGTCGTCGACATAGACGTAATCACGACAGACACCTGGACGCTAAGCCCGAAGATGTCCTTCTCACGATCCGGTGGTGAAACGAGTTCGACCATTGGCCTCAAGGAGATGAACCTGTTCGGTACCGGCATGTTGATAGAGGCTCTTTACGAGTCTGACGTTGACCGCAACTCACAGGTTCTGAAGGTTGTCGACCGTCACATCGGTGACAGCTGGTACGGCGTAAAGGCGATTATCGAAAACAACAGTGACGGGCAAACACACTATGTCGACCTGGCCAAACCGTTCTATGCGATGGAAAGCACAAACGCGCACGGTATCTCTTACTACGATAATGAACGCGTCGACTCACTCTACGATCGCGGCGAGGTAACTGCGCAGTTCGGACACCGCAGCAAGACGCACGAGATGTTTATCGGCTGGTCGAAAGGGTTGCAAAATGGCTGGTCGAAAAGACTCACGGCCGGGCTGGGCTATGATGAGCACGTTTTCTCCGAAGTGGACGACGGGCCCGTGCCGCCTGGCGTCATGCCCGGCGATCGGAAGTTGTTTTACCCGTTCGTCGGTTTCGAGCTGGTACAGGACAAATACGAAAAAGCCCGCAACATTGATCAGATCGGACGAACCGAAGACCGGTTTCTCGGTACATCCGTCAACGCCCGGGTCGGACTATCACGCGCGAACCTGGGTTCCGACCGCGACGCATGGCTGATCAATGCCGGGGCGCGAACCAGCTTCGAAAGATCAAAAAACAGCTGGCTGTTATTGTCGTCCGAATTCGTTGCGCGCTGGGAGGCCGACGGGATCAAGAATCTCGCGCTGGTTGCAGATGCCAAGTATTACCGGCGGTACTCGGAAAAGCGCTTATTCGTCGCCCGGCTCAGCGGCACGTTCGGCCACAATCTGGACCTCGACCAACAGCTTTTCCTTGGCGGAGACAATGGGTTGCGTGGCTACCCACTTCGCTATCAGTCGGGTGACAAGCGCGCTCTTCTTACGCTGGAGCAACGGTTCTTCACCGACTGGTATCCGTTTCGACTTTTCCATGTCGGTGCAGCCGTCTTTTTTGATGCGGGCCAAACCTGGGGTGATGGGCCGTTCGGGACCGCCAACGACGGTCTGCTGAAAGACGTTGGTGTGGGATTGCGTCTCGGTAATGCGCGATCAGGGCTCGGACGCATGATTCACGTCGACATCGCATACCCGCTCGACGGCGATGAGAGTATCAGCAATGTGCAGTTCATTGTCGAACTGAAACAAAGCTTTTGAGCATGCAACGCATTCATCGCGCTTTGGCACGGATCCAGGTCTCGCTGCGACCACTTTTTTCATTCGCCTGGCGTACGCTGTTTACGCTGACCGTCTGCCGGACCGTCTTCGTGGTGTGGCAGTGGCAGCGAGTCGTCGATGCTGACATGCTCGCCACTACCTATATTCAAGGGCTTCGGTTTGACCTGGCTCTGGTAGGGCTGATGCTTCTCGTTCCAGTGATTTGCTTTCCGGTCCTGGCGTCTAACCGCACGCTCGTGCCCGCCTGGCGAGGATTGCTGAGGATATGCCTTCCCGCCGTATTACTCGTCATCGTATTCATGGAGTGCTGTACACCGTCATTCGTTGATCAATTCGACAGTCGGCCGAATATTCTATTTCTTGAGTACCTCAATAGTCCGCGTGAAGTCGCCGCTACGCTGTGGGCTGCCTACAAGGTTCCAATCATTGTGGCTGTGTTGCTCGTTTCTGCGATTACGTGGATCAACTCCCGGCAGATCGGTCGATTGGCAGCGCCCATTCAACCAGTCGGCGTCATACCTGCAAATCTGGTTACTCCGTTTCTCATGATTCTGTGCATCGGCTTGATTCGCTCAACGCTGGATCATCGGCCAGTTAATCTGAGCACTGTCGCTCGCTCAGCGGATCCACTGGTAAACGAACTTGCGTTTAAGTCCACATATACCGTCCTGTATGCCTTCGAAAAGGCTGACGTTGACCTCGCCGACAGGGCCCTGGCGCACACGTCATGGTCATCGATGGCCTATGAAAGGTCGCTCTATCGGCCGCCTGTGGCGTTGGAACGCTAACCGCGTCAAGCCAGCAGGAGTGCAACAGGGGATATGAGCGAAGGATTATTGCCCCAGACGCGTCTAACAGTCTTTAGCGACTGCGATATAAGATGTGAGCGTGAACTTCTCTCAATTGAAAGCCGATCGGGACCTGGCGCGCCGCGTTGCAGCTGGTAACGTGGCGGCGTTCGATGCGTTCTTCAGGGAGTATTTCCCTCGGCTGTTCCGATTTACGCTGGCTCGAACCAATGGGGACGCCGATCTCGCGGAGGAGGTTGTGCAGCAGACGATGTGCAAGGTCGTTCGCAAATTGGGCAGTTTTCGAGGCGAGGCATTACTTTTCACATGGCTTTGCCAGATTTGCCGCAACGAGCTGGTCGCCGTATATCGTCGGCATGGGATTAGGAACGAGCAATCGGTTCCCTATGAGGACGTTCCGGAGGTTCGAGCTGCGCTTGAGTCAATAATCGCTTATCCGCGCAACCCGGAAACGCAACGAGCAGCGGATGAACTCGTGAGATTTGTACACGTCACCCTTGCACACTTGCCAGGCAACTACGCATCAGCGCTCGAGCTGAAGTATATCCGTGGTTGCTCCGTTGGCGAGATCGGAGAGCACCTGAATATCAGCACCAAAGCGGCGGAGTCCGTTTTGAGCCGCGCACGTGCGGCGTTTAAGGAGGGATTTCGGTCACTATGGGATATCGAGCCGAGTTTTCTGTTCGAGTGAACCAAAAAGGACGCATTCTGATGCGCTCAGTGTGAAACGACTATGAATGAAGAGACGCGAAACCAACAGAGCGACGATACCGACGATACGTTGGCAGCGTTGCTTAAGCTGGCTGGCCCGAGCGCTGCGGTAAGACGCGACATCGAGGAAAGGGTATACGCCAATGTTCGAAACGAGTGGCGTCGGGGCAAGGGGTCGCGGCGAGCCGTAAAATGGGCGGTTCCGGTGGCGCTGGCAGCCAGCGTTCTCATTGCCGTTACCTTGAAAGAGTCAGATACCGTGCCACAGCCGCACCCTGTTGGATCTGTCACAGTTGTGACGGGTGCAGTCGGCGTATCAGCGCTTGCGGTTGGGGACAGCGTCTATGCTGGTGATTTTTTGGACACTGCTGAGACGAATGGAATGAGCCTTTCGCTGAGCGGCGAGGTTTCGCTACGCATCGATAGAGGTACTTTGCTGAAGGTCGAATCTGCCGACGAATTGACGCTAATGGCAGGACGGATTTATATCGATACAGGTGATCGAGTTTATGCGGACAGACATGTAACCGTGAACACGGCGAGCGGCTCCGCCTCGGATGTTGGAACTCAGTTTTCCGTACGCTTAGAGAATGCGGACATGAGCGTCGCGGTGCGTGAGGGTCGCGTCGATTTGAGCGAAGGAAGAAAAATCTATAGCGTAGAACGAGGTGACAAGGTCACAGTGCGGCCCGGTATGGCCGCGCGAATCGAAAACGTCCCCATCGTTGGCGAGCCGTGGGACTGGGCGGTGTCTCTTGCGCCGTCGTTTGATATTGAGGACCAGTCTTTGCTTGATTTCCTGAAGTGGGTATCAAGGGAAACAGGAATGGAGCTGATCTTCGAGAGCGATGAATTTCGTATGGAGGTAATGCGTCCGCGGCTACACGGATCGGTCGAAGGTATGGCGCCGATCCAGGCGCTCGAGGCTGTTCTCGCGACGACGCAGTTCAGATATTCGATCGAAGGCAACACGATTATCATTAGCCGATAACCTGCGGTCGCTGAGCGCAAACTCGGTCTCGTAGGGGTTCACATGGCTGTGCATTAGACTCCCGGTATGGTTTCCCGCACCCGAAACTTCGCGATTCTTTTAAGCCTGTATTCGCTAAGCGCCCTGGCGGCGGAGCGAGAGTGGCAAGGACTGCCGCTCAGCGAATATATCAGCCACCTGGCTGATCAGGGCCTCGAAATTATTTATAGCAACGACCTCGTTCACAGCGATTACGTCGTGACGGCCGAACCGACCAGTCACGAACTGATCGAATCGTTGAGCGAAGTCTTGCGACCGTATGGCTTGAGCGTTTCTGCAGGTCCCGGTAAGACATGGCTGGTCGTCCGCGATCCGGACGCCAAGGCCAGTGTGCCAACATCGGAGGACGCGAGCGCGGCCCGCAAGCACTGCCTGAAATTGTCGTTAGTTCCAGCGTCTACAGTCTTCGTTACCAGAAGGCTGGTTCGCACGTCTTTCTTGATCGTGAATTTACGACAGGCCTGCCGGATATTGGAGAAGAGGCGCTGCGATCACTGGATAGGTTGCCAGGCGTTGCGAGTGGCGGCATTTCGACCCGAAGTCACGTCCGTGGAGGGTCAGATAACGAACAGTTGCTCATATTTGACGGAGTTCGCTTGTACGAGCCCTATCACCTGAAGGATTTCAATACCGTTGCAACGACCGTAGACCAAAATGCTGTCGCTGGTATCGACTTCTATGCGGCGGGCTATCAGGCGCGGTACGGAGACCGCATGAGCGGCGTAGTCGACATCGGCATGCGTACGCCGCCAAGTGGCCGGGAAACCGAAGTCGGCATCAGTCTTCTGAATACCTGGGCACTGTCGTCGGGGCGGTTTTCTGCCAATCAACGTGGCGACTGGCTGGTCTCGGCGAGGCGCAGCAACCTCGATGTCATTACGAGGGCATTCAGGCCAGAGTACGGGGCGCCTGCGTTTTTCGACACGCTGTCGCATGCGGGATGGCGGCTGACTGATCGTACGTATGTGGCGGCAAATTACCTGTATGCCTATGACCAGATCGACATTGCGCAGGCAGACGGTTCGGAAGACGCGAAAGCACGTTATCGGAATCGTGTCGGATGGCTAAAGGCGGAAACGGACTGGTCTTCCGGCACGTCGAGTTCGACAATCTTCTCGGTCACGGACATCGCGAACATCCGTGACGGGCAATCGAATCTGCCGGACGTAATCAGCGGCAGCGTGGATGACAGGCGAGACTTTCGGATATACACGCTGACGCAGGATTGGAAAATCCGGGCGAATGACGCGTGGTCGTTTAAGGCTGGGTTCGACGTCAAAGACCTGCAAGCCGACTACGCTTACGAGTCGACGTTGGCGATCTCATCGCCGTTTGATCAGATTTTCGACAATGCCCCACTGGTGCAAAGAAGCATCGCTCTGGTTCCGACAGGAAAGCAGTACGCAACCTATCTCGAAGCTCGATGGAAAGCGACCGACAATCTCATCCTGGATCTTGGGCTTCGCTGGGACCGGCAAACGTACAGCAGCTCCGAAAATAATGAACAACGAAGTCCTCGATTCAATGCGCTCTATACATTCGGCAATGACACAGAATTTCGTATCGGCTTGGGGCGGTTTTATCAGGCACAGGAAATCAATGAGCTGCAGGTTAACGATGGGCTGACCAGCTATTTGCCACCTCAATTTTCGGATCATTTTGTCGCAAGCGTGATTCACCGCTTTAAGCCGGAATTGAATCTGCGCGTCGAGTACTATCAGAAAACGTATGACTCATTGATGCCGCGTGTCGAAAATGCTTTCGATCCGCTCGTCGTCATTCCCGAGCTGCAGATTGATCGGGTGCAGATCATTGCCGACAAGGCGTTCGTCAAGGGGGCGGAGATAACGTTGACGGGAAGCGATAGCAGAGATGGGCTTGTCTGGTGGGCAGGGTATGTTTGGTCCTCCACAGAAGAGAGGGTGGCCAGCACCGACGTGAGACGAAGCTGGGATCAGAAGCACTCGATCAAAGCCGGCATAAGCACGGCATGGGGCAAGTGGGACATCAGCGCGGCTGGTACCTGGCACTCTGGCTGGCCGAAGACCAAGTTGATTGTCGAGACCGTGGAACTCCCTGATGGCTCGTCGGACCTCGTTGCAACGACGACACCACGTAACGAACTCAACCACGCCGCGTTTAATACCCTGGACGCGCGAGCCAGCCGGACGTTTCAGCTGCGAAAGGGCGAACTGACGACCTTTATCGAAATTTCGAACCTGTACAACCGGCGCAACCCGTGTTGCACGCGTTACACTGTTGAAGTCGGCGACGATGGTGGTCGCGCGATTAAGGCCGATCGCGGCAACTGGCTGCCGATAGTGCCCTCTGTTGGGGTTGTCTGGACGTTTTAGCATGGGCAGATCTGCAAGATAGAGCGAAGGATTTTCCGCACCGGCGCATCTAACGGACTGTTGCGTAACGAATCCATGATTTCAGGGAGATAATCATATGACCAGGATCAATATCAACCGCATATTGGCGGTGTTCACGACGCTCGTTCTGATGACAGGATTAAGTCAGGCCGAGGACTCGAAATTCGAAATCGGGCTGCGCGGCAACGTCTTATTGGGTGACGGTGTGCCGGCCAACGATATCCTTGGGCTTGGAGTGATCGGCCGGTATCGGCTGAATAACGGCTGGTTCATCGGCGCCGGCCTCGATACCTACAATTACGACTATGAACGCCCGTGGAAAATAGTCGGCCTCAGGCAGGACCCGAATGTCGCCACCATTGACGCCTCGGCAGATAATACGGTCCTCAGCGGCTCTCTGGGGCGCTTATACAACGAGACCGATCACGGCTTCGACTGGTTCTGGACGCTGGGCCTCGGATTCGGCTCTGCCAATGTCGACGACGTAGCGGGACCGACGGATACTGGCGGAACCTTCGATATGACGTTTGATGTCGGTAGCGAAATCCACGTGATGGCCACGCTGGGCTCTTCGTACAATTTCTCGGAGAACTGGTCCACGAGCTTTACGGCGCGGGTCGAACATCATTTCATGGATGTTCTGATTACCGACCGCGTATCCGGCAACATCGCGAAAATAGACTCACAGTCGCCGCTCGGCGCTTACCTGAGCCTGAACTACCGCTTCTAGCACCTAGATACTCGGCGGCGTCTCCCAGTCGTCGGGGAGCGCTCCCTGATCCATAATGATCTCGCGGTGGCAGCTCCAGGTGTGCTTGATCGCCTCGGGCGTGCCGATGCCGGCACCGCGAGGGTCGCCGGCCGGTCCGAACCAGTGATTCTGCGGGGCGCCTGTGGTCCGCGCGCGCATGCCGCAATAGGTGGTTCCGTTCACGGTCGCGCCCAGCACCTTGTTCTGGAACACGGCATCGCCACTGACGACGGCAGCCGTCAGGTGGTGCGACATGCGCTCGAGAAGTTCCAGTACGGCCGGCAGTTCGTCGTCGCCGTACGTGGTGACGATCTGAAACGGCCCGAACAGTTCGGTCGTGAGCAAAGCGAAATCATCTCCGCATAGCGCTGACAAAGGCACGCGAACGGCCGTCGCCTCGTACGCACCGTAACAGTCGGGAATACTGTGTCCTTCGAGCGGCAAACCACCAAACATCAACTCCGCGCCGGGTACTTCGAGCGTCGCGTCGATGTGCGCTTTGATTTCTTCGTTGTTCCAGGTGAGCACCGGGCCAATGGACAAATTATTGAGGCTGCGCCGCGCCGCGAGTTCCGCGAGCTTCGGCAACAGGGCTTCTGCCCAATTGTCATGCACAAACAGAATGCTTTGCGCCGAACACTTCTGGCCTGACGCATTGTAGGCGTCTTCATCCGACTGCCAGGCGACGTAATCAACCCACGATTTGTCGAAGTCAGGCCCGATTACCTTCCAGTCGAAACCGGCATCCTCGATGCGCACCGCACCGTTGACCGAAACGGACGTTGCTTCGGCAACCTGGCTCGAGCCCGTAAACTGAACCAGGCGAATATCGTCTTTCGTAGCCGCGATCAGTTTACCCATCGTCCTGCCGCCGCAGTGGATCATGTCGACATCGGTCGGGCGCAGGCCGCAATGAAGCAGCAAACGCAGGAACTGTTCGATAACGATATCGACCGTCGTGGCCGATTTGATGAGCGGCCGGTTGCCCATGAACAGCGCGCCCATGAGCTGCAGCGCCGGAATCTCAAGCGGGAAGTTGAACGGCGCGACGACGACGACAGGGCCGTAGGGCCAGCGATAGCCGCGTGATTCCTGTCCGGTACGGTCGCCCGGGTTCGAAAAACCGCGTGCGAGGAAGCGAACGCCGTCACCGGAAAAGTTATGCAAGAAGGCACGGGTTACTGTGACTTCCGCCATGCACTGAGTCCAACTCTTCGGCATGACTCGCTGCATGAGTTTCGCGAAAAAGTCTGCGACATCCTGTTCAGCAAGAAGCGCCGCGGCTTTCGCACAGACTGCGCCCAACTCGACGTAACGTTCGACGTTCTTGAGTGGGTTGTGCAGACCCGTTTTCGGACAGCTTTGCAAACCCGCGACGAACGGAGCGATGTCCCGGGTGTCCGGCATTTCGATGAATCGTTCCCCGTTCATCGGATCGACGACGCTCAGGACTTTCGAATCGGATACCCACTCGCCGCCAACGAGGTTCTGCGCCTGGGCTGGAGACTGGGCGGTCATGCCCGCAAACGGATCTACCGTGGCAAAGGAAGCGACTCTATCGGCCATTTTTGTTCCTCATGTCGAGATGGGCTGGAGTTTAGCCGAACTGTGTCAGCGCGTCATGGCACCTGGCAAAGCAGGTCCTTGGCTTGAACAATGTCAATCGCGGGAGACGCTCAGCTGAGTAATGGGTTTTACGCAGACATTATCAAGCATCGTGTTCAGGCCGACGATAAATCTTCATCATGCCGATACGTCTGCAGTTTGCGCACCGGCCCAGGCGCCATACGGGTCCGAGCGCCTTGTAGCGCATGCCGCCTGCCTCCCAGACGGAAATCTCATGATGACACCGCGGACAACGCATCATCCACGTTCGAGACTCATCTTCGATTCTTTGATACAGCGACGGCGTGAGTCGCGAGAACAGGGATCTGAGCATAGACGAGTGGCAGGATAGCATGTCGTCAAGGTATGCAACGAGCCTTAGCCGGGCTGCCACTCCCAGTGGACGACGCGTTCCTCCTCCATATTGATTTCAATTGTGTAGCTGACGCCGGGCAACATAATCAGGACGCAGACAAGCACCTTGCCGAGGTAAGGAGACAATGCCGTTGCGCGCCGCCCTCTCCTGGCCGCTTGTGCCTTGTAATTGCCGCCGGGCACGTCATGCTCGGCAAGTATTCGCAGCAGTGACGCGTCAATCACGCGTTCGTCAACGCGCGTGAATCGGGCCTCCCTGACCTGAGGCGGAATATCAGTGCACGTCCTGATAATCGATCGCAAACGGTCTTGCCCGCCGGCTTCCTGGTCAGGCGCCTGATCTGAGAATTTTTTGCTGGCTTGAGTCATGACGACGCGTTCGTCGTGGCGCGTTCAGGCAATCTTCAAACTATAGGTATAGTTGCGGTGCCGAAGAAATCAAGGGCGAGCGGCGAGATTCGGTCGATTTGTGATGCGCAACAATACGCCCGGGCAATAACCCGGGTAGGCTGTTATCAGGAACTGAACGGAGACCTTCGAATGCGTGCGATTATTGCAGTAGCCTTGGTCGTGGTATGTGCCAACCCGGTGGACCTGCGAGCCGAGATATACAAGTGCAAGGACGCGGATGGCAGCCTGATTTATTCGCAAACGCCGTGCTCTACAGAAGCTCCCGTCACAGTCAAATCATCGAGCTCCGGCAGTACGCTCGACTGCAGCTACGCAAACAAGTTTGCCGTTGCGACTGCCAGGACGATGCAGGGCGGCGCAGCCTCCGACCAGGTGTTCAATAGTTATGGCGGTCTTGGTGTCCTCTCGAGGGGCTCTATCGGCGTCATCAATTACGTCTATTCGTTTCGGACGAACGACAACGTCACAGCAGAAAGGATTGCCGGCCTGGCCCAGGCAAAGTGCCAGGCAAAAGGTTTTGGCGACGTGAGTTGCGAAGCGCTGCCATTATCGTTCACCGAAAGGCTCGGCGGATGTGACGCTGAAGCCGATAATGAAATGCGATCAGCACCACCGATTGCCGAGCCGGCCGCCGCGCTTGGCCCACAATCATCCACGGCCATGGTGAACACGAACGGCGCACGTGCGCCGGCAAGCGGTACAAACGACCAAGAGCGCACCGAGCAATGTAAGAATCGATACCGGGATCAGATCGATGCTATCGACGCACAAATGCGTAGCGGTTACACATCTGGCCAAGGTGAGGCTTACAGAGAGCGGCTGCGCACGCTTACCGAGAAAATGCGGGCTTGCTAGAATGAAGCCGCATGAAGAAGATCGCAAGAACATCACTGATCGCGCTGGCTGCTTGGCTTCCGTTAGCGGCGAGCGCTCAGACTGCTGAATCTGAAGCCAAAGAGCTTGATGTTGCAATCGACGAGATTATGGTCGTGGGTGCAAGAGAGCTCGGCGCAATGCGTGCAGAAATAGATTTGGCCGAAGATCAAATGTTCGCTCTGTACAATGATCTTAACGAAGACGACCGCTACGACATCATCTGCAAGAAAGAGACCCGGATCGGTAGCCAAATACCGAAACGCGTATGTCTGGCACGTATGTATCGGGATGCCCGGGCCGCGGCGGCGGCCGATGACGAAGAGGTCGGCATGATCGCTGCGGGAAGAATGGCGCGCAGCCAGAAGCATCAAAGGATACTGGAGCAAAAATTGCGGGCGCTGGCCATCGAGCATCCCGAGCTGCTGGAAGCCTTCAAGAAACGTCAGTTGCTCGCAAAGAAATTCGAGCAGGCGCGCGATACCAAATACGGTAAGTAAGTCGGCAATAAAAAAGGGCGAGACCCTGAGGCCTCGCCCTTTCCGTACTCAATTCAGTAAGTACTTAGAGCGGTACGATGTTCTCCGCCTGCGGACCTTTCTGGCCCTGCGTGACGGTGAATTCGACCTTCTGGCCTTCGGCCAGCGACTTGAAGCCGTCGCCCTGAATTGCGCTGAAATGCGCGAATACGTCGGGGCCGTTCTCCTGCTCGATAAATCCGAAGCCCTTGGAGTCGTTGAACCACTTAACGGTTCCTGTAGTTGTAGACATAATTGTCTCCTGTCAAACATTTGTAAATGTGGCCTTTTCAGGGGCCGTTTGGCTGAAAGTGCTGCTATTACTTATGAAAAACAGGACGAGCTACAAGAACTTGGAACATCGAAACGAAATACATAAATAGTTGGCGTACATTCAAGCTGAGCGCAGTATATACCGCAGGGGGCCGTATACAAGCTTACAGAGCCCATTTTTTAAGTTTTTTCCCCCAATGAAAATGGCTGAATTGGCCGCAATAGCCGAAATAGCAAGGAAATAGATGTCGCTGAATATCCGACAAGCCGAGCCCGGTGACCTCAACCGGCTGGTTGAGATCTACAATCATTACGTGACCGAAACGCACGTGACTTTCGACACGGAACCCTTTGCCGTCGGAGCGCGCACGCAGTGGTTCACGCAGTTTTCGGATTCGGGTCCCTACCGCCTGCTCGTGGCCGAGATGGATGAAGAACTGGTCGGCTATGCATCGAGTACGCGCTTCAAGCAAAGACCGGCTTACGGCACTTCGGTAGAGACAACGATCTACATCGATCCGGAGCATCTGGGCAAAGGTTTCGGTCGCCCGCTATATGGGGACTTGCTGCAGCGACTACAGAATGAGGATTCGGTCCACCGCGCCTATGCCGGCGTCGCACTGCCAAACCCGGGCTCCATCGCGCTGCATGAGAGGCTTGGATTTGTTCGCGTGGGCTCTTACCATGAAGTGGGCTTCAAATTGGGCAAATACTGGGACGTCGACTGGTTCGAAAAGGACATGGCATCGCAATGACATCCGCCAGACAGCTGAGCACCGAAGAACTCGAACAAGGACTCGTCGGAGACGTTGCGCGAAAAATCTGATTTTGGCTAGCATCCGTCGCATCGAACAAAGCACATAGCTCGGACTCCGGGACGTAACAATTTGAAAAATGACCAGATCAAGAGCGTCCTGCGCCTGCCAAAAAAGCATCGGGGGGCGGCCGTCAAACCGGACTCGGCGCTTGGCGGTCGGCTCATCGGCGAGCAGTCGCTGCCGAATGCGGTTTACGCAGGCCTGATTATCGTGATTGTTTTCAGTGTCTTGTGGGCGATGGCGTCGACGCTCGTCGAGCGCACATTCCCATGGATGACGCTGCTTCTTGGCGTACTTGTGGGCCTTGCGGTACGGCGTGCCGGCAGGGGCCTCGACTGGCGCTTCCCGGTGCTCGCCGCGATAGTTACGCTGGTCGGGGCGTTGGTCAGTAACATTGTGCTTGCCGCTGCCTTCACGGCAAACGAGCTGGAAACGACCACGTTCAATGTGCTGCGCGCCGTGACGTCCATGACATGGCCCGTTTTCTTCGACGAAGCGATGTCGTCCGCCGACTTAGTCTATGCGCTGTTTGGTGCCGCGATTGCCGCTTTCTATGCGAACCGGCGCCTTGATCGTGCGGAGTTCCACGCACTACGGATGTGGCGACAGGGTAAAGACGATCGATAATGTCAGACCGGCATTAGCAATCGATTCGTTTCAATGGCTTTGCCGGTAAACGAGGCGAGCTGCCGTTTGACCAGCGCTTCGAGGTCGCTCACGGCATTGACGATGCCGAGGAAGTATTGCGGCTCTCGTCGAAGCAATGACCAGTCATCCGACTCGATAATGTGCACGAGGTGCGAGATGTTGCTGCGAATCGCATCGATGTACGGATTCTGGCCGTCGTAAAGCACTTCGATATAGCGGTACACACGATTGAATTTGCGATGCAGGCGCTCGCGCATGACTTGCTGATAGAACACAGGGGTCTTGCGGAGCAGATCCAGTCCTGACTTGTAACGTACGGTGTACTCGCCCGGGCTGGCGTTTTCGACGGCGACGCCACCGACGACAAATTCCTTGTACAGGCCGTCACGGCATTTCTCGAGGTAGCAACGATCCGCCATCTGCGCGATCAGGTCGGCGGTGCCGATCAGGTGACCACAGATTATGTCGCGTGGATCGTCGAGTTCGATCTTGTCGAGGTCGAGTTCATAGCCCGTGAAATGCACGATCATACTGCTGACAGCGACATCTTTGGCCATGCCCAGCTCGGGCAGATAGCGGCGCAGGAAATCGGCGCTACGAGATACGTGATACAGCGTGAACTCTGCGCCGTTGGAGAAATCGCTGTCGCGCTCTTCGTGACGAATGTAGCCCGAATCGTGAAACAGCGAAGTGACAATCGCCATCTGGGCGCGGCGCGCGCCGAGCCGCTCGGCGGGCTCTACGCTGCGCTCATATCCCGCGACAAGACGCGCTAAAGCAAGAGTCATATCCAGCGTATGTTGCAGATCGTGATACGTCGTATCGCAGCCCTTGTAGCCAGGAAAGCGGCCAGTGAACAGGCGCTCGAAGTCGTAAAACGCGAGCCACAGCTTATCGTATGAAGCACCTGGAAAGGTTGCGCTGAACAGTTCGTAGACAGCATTGCGTACCGCGATAGGGTCACTGACCTGCACGGTGTTGGTTACGTCGTAGTCGTTACGGCGATCTTGGGACATGATTCTGTTCTTGTTATTTTTGGTCGCCGAATTACCGGTAGGCACGCTGCGTCTGATATCAGTCAACCGCGACCCCCGCACTATGGCTCACATCCGTGCATGATACACGGCACGCTAAGCGCGAGCAGCGCAAATATCTGAGATATGTCACATTCTTGCCGGTCACCGCAGACGACCAGTAGCGGCTCAAAACTCGAATTCCGCAACCACAGGGGCATGGTCGGACGGCCGCTCCCAGGTCCTCGGTTCCTTGTCAACATAACTGCTACGGCAGATACTGGACATCGATTCGGTCGCGAGAATCAAGTCAATGCGTAAACCGGCGTTGCGCCGAAAGCCCGCTGCGCGGTAGTCCCACCAACTGAAGCATTTCTCCGGCTGGTCGAATTTGCGAAACACGTCCGTAAGCCCGAGCTCGAGCAACGAAGCGAGCGCCTTGCGTTCCAGCGGACTGCAAAGAATCGCATCACCCCATTTCTCGGCGTCATAGACGTCCTCGTCAGCCGGCGCAATATTGAAGTCGCCAAGCACGACGAGTTTGTCGTGCCGGGTAAGTTCATCTTCGAGAAAGCTGCGCAGCGCTGCGAGCCAGCCAAGTTTGTAGTCGTATTTTTCCGAGCCGACGGACTGGCCGTTCGGGACGTAGAGATTCACGATACGCACGCCGTCGATAGTCGTGGCCAAAACTCTGCGCTGTGGGTCGTCGAAACCCGGAAACTCGGTGAGCGGATCAGCAGGTTTAGCGCGGCTGATTACGGCAACGCCATTGTAGGTTTTCTGACCGTTCGCTATTGACGCATAACCGATCTCGGCTAATGCATCAGTCGGGAATGCTTCGGTAGCCTGTTTGATTTCCTGCAACACGAGCACATCCGGACCGTTCGCGGCAAGCCACTCGAGCACATGTGGCAGCCGCACATTCATCGAGTTCACGTTCCACGTGGCGATCTTCATTCACTCAGGATGCCGCTTTGTTTGAGCAGGGCATCGATCTTGGGCTTGCGGCCGCGGAACGCAACATAGGCCTGCATGATGTCGCAGCTGCCGCCGATCTCCAGTATTTCGGCGCGGAAGCGCCGCGCAGTGTCGGGATCAAAAATGCCCGCGTTCTCAAACGCACTGAAGGCATCAGCAGCAAGCACTTCGGCCCACTTGTAGCTGTAATAGCCTGCTGCGTATCCACCGGCGAATATGTGCGAGAAGCCATGCGGCAAACGGTTGTAGTCAGGGTGCGGAATCAGGGCCACCTCGTCGCGGACCTCGCGCAGCGTTTCGAGAACGGCAGGACCCTGCCGGGAGTCGAACTCGGCATGCAGTCGGAAATCGAATAATGCAAACTCGAGCTGACGCATCATCGCGAGCGCAGCGCCGGCATGACGGCTGTCGTCGAGGCGGTCAAACAGCGAGCGCGGCAGAGATTCGCCAGTTGTAGAATTCGCAGAGCAGCGAGTCAGCACTTCATAGTTCCAGGCGAAGTTTTCCATGAACTGGCTCGGCAGCTCGACAGCGTCCCAGGGAACACCGTTGATGCCTGCGATGCTCGGATAATCGATGCGCGTCAAGAGGTGGTGCAACATGTGACCGAACTCATGGAAGAGGGTCACTACGTCCTCGTGGGTCAGCAGGGAGCGATGCGCACTGTTGGTGTCAGGCGGGGGAAAGTTGCAAACCAGATAGCCAACCGGCAGCGTGGTGTCCCCGTTCAGGCTCTTACGCACGACGCACTCGTCAATCCAGGCGCCGGTTCGTTTGCCGCTGCGAGCAAACAGGTCGGTGTAGAACCCGCCGATCAGAGCGCCGTCTTCATTCTGCACCGAGTAATAACGCACGTCTTCGTGCCATGTAGCGACATCGTCCTGCACTTCGAGGCTGACGCCATAGAGGCGCGCGGCAAGTTCGAACAGCCCGTTCACCACGGTTCCCACGGGGAAGTACTGGCGCAGCTCCTCGTTGGATATCGAGTGCTTCTCTTGCTTCAACTTCTCGAGCCAATACGGGCAATCCCACGGGGTCATGGTGATGCCGGCAAACTCGGAGAGTTCGGCAACGTCTTTTTCCGCAGCGGGCCGAGTCCGTGCTGCAAGCTCGTGCAGGAAATCAAGAACCTCCTGCGTCGATTCGGCCATCTTCGTGGCGAGCGAGTATTCGGCGTAATTGTCGAAGCCGATCAGTCGTGCCGCTTCGTGCCGCAGGGAGAGAATCTTGTGTATATGCTCGCTGTTGTCCCAGTCGGCCTTATCGTGCTGATCAGAAGCGCGCGTTACCCACGCCTGATAAAAGGTCTCGCGCAGCCCGCGCTTATCCGCATGCCGCATCACCGCATCGTATGTCGGGTAATCGAGCGTTAGCAGCCAGCCCTGCCGGTCCCTGCGGCGCGCTTCGGCGGCTGCGCGCAACAAGGCGTGCTGCGGCAGCCCGGCGAGATCCTGTTCGTCGTGGACATGCAGGCTCCATGCGTCCTGGGCGTCCTGAATATTGTGCTCGAAAGCGGCCTGCGTCGCGGCCAGCTGCTGTTTGATCTCCTTGAACCGGCTCTTTTGTGCGGCCGGCAAATCGACGCCGGCGAGCCGGAAATCACGCAGAGCGTGCTCCACAACGCTCTTTTTCGCAGCGCTGACATTTTCTGGCAACCGCTGCTGCACCGCTGCATACGCTTCTTGCAGGCGCGCATTCTGTGATAATTCGGTGCCGTGTTCGGTCAATAACGGAAGCGCCGCATTGTAAGCGTCGCGCCACTCTGGTGAGCCGAGCACGCCCTGCAGATGACTGACCGGAGACCAGACGCGAGACAACTCGTGTTCCATTTCCTCGAGCGGCGCGACGAGGGAGTCGAAATCCGGCTGCGGCGTCTCGTCGAGCAGCGCTTGGAGCTTTTGTCGATGCGCTGCGATAAGCTCGCTCAGCGCTGGAACGACCTGGTCGGGCGCCAGTTCGGCAAATCGCGGTAGTGAGGAGGTATCGAGTAGGGGGTTGGGCATGTACGTGTCTGATGTCCGTCTCAGGCGCAGGATGTTAGCACGTGGAGGCCCGCAATGCGGGCGCTTGCAGCAAGAGGAAACGAGGCCTTGAAAGACAAATTTGACCTAATCGTCATCGGCGGCGGAAGCGGCGGAATTGCACATGCCCGTCGTGCCGCGGAGTACGGCGCACGCGTGGCTGTCGTTGAATATGGACCGCTTGGCGGGACCTGCGTCAATGTGGGCTGCGTGCCAAAAAAGATCATGTGGTACACGGCTGGCCACATGTACCAGCTGGATCATGCCGCCGACTACGGATTTGACCTAACGGTCAACGGGCACGACTGGGCCGGCCTCAAGACCCGACGTGATGCGTACGTAAAAAGGCTCAACGGCATTTATGAAACCAATCTCGACAAGAGTGGTGTCAAGTACCTCACCGGCGCAGCACGTTTCGTTGATGCGCACACGATTGGTGTCGGTGATGATGAGTACCAGGCCGATCGCGTCGTCATTGCAACGGGTGGCCGACCGATCGTGCCGGAAATTCCGGGTGCGCAGCACGGCGTGACCTCGGACGATTTTTTTGCGCTCGATTCGCGGCCTGAAAGGGTACTCGTCGTCGGCAGTGGTTACGTCGCCGTGGAACTGGCAGGCGTTTTCAATGCGCTTGGCAGCCAGACGCGGGTCGTCGTGCGCAAGGACAGCGTAATCCGGAGCTTCGATGACATGCTCGGCCAAGAGCTCATGCAGTCGATGGAGAAAGACGGCATCGAAGTGGAGACACAGGTCATTCCCGCGTCGGTAGAGAGAAGCGATCGGGGCCTCCTGCTGCAAGCGGAGGATGGCCGCTCCTTCGGCCCGGTGGACTGCATTCTATGGGCCGTCGGTCGTGCGCCCAATGTCGAAGGCCTCGAGCCCGATCGTGCAGGTGTTTCAAGCGACGAGCATGGCTTCATCCGGACCGACATCCTGCAGCAGACGAATGTTGAGCACATCTTCGCGCTTGGCGATGTCACGGGACGAGAAGCGCTGACCCCGGTGGCGATCGCCGCGGGCAGGCGGCTTGCCGATCGCCTTTATGGGGGCATGGATGGCCGCCACCTCGACTATGATCTGATACCCACGGTCATTTTCAGTCACCCACCGATCGGCACGGTCGGGGTGACTGAAAAGGCGGCTCGCGCCGAGCATGGCGATGCTGTCAAGGTCTATACATCGACGTTCACGCCCATGTACTACGCGCTCGGCGACAAGAAGTCGCGGTCCGTGATGAAGCTCATTACCGTGGGCAGCGATGAAAAAATCATCGGTTTACACGTTATCGGCGAGGGCGCGGATGAAATGCTGCAGGGTTTCGCCGTTGCTATCCGTATGGGAGCGACGAAGGCCGACTTCGACGATACCGTGGCGATCCACCCGACAAACGCAGAAGAGCTCGTGACTATGCGCTGATGTGCATCTGCTTGAGGACGGGTGCGGTATCAGGGCGCACGCCGCGCCAGAGATGAAACGACTCGGCCGCTTGTTCGACGAGCATGCCCCAGCCCATAACCGATTTTGCAGCGCCGTGATCCCGCGCCCAGGTGCTGAAAGGCGTGGGACTCAGGCCGTAGGACAGGTCATAACAGAACGTATTCTCCGTGACCGCGGCCTCCGGATACGGCGGCGTGCCGCCATGCAAGCCCGCTGAGGTCGCGTTGATAATCAGGTCATACGACTCCGAAACGGGTACGTCATCGAATCCGCAGGCTGTCACGGGACCGAGGCTTTTGAAGCGGTCCACAAGACTCTGCGCCTTGTCGGGGGTGCGATTGGCAATGCGTAATGACGCCGGTTGCATTTCGAGTAGCGGCCCGACAATTCCGCGCGTCGCGCCGCCGGCGCCGAGTATCAGAATGTTGGCATGCTCGAGGTTGACGCCGAGGTTGACGTCCAGGTCGCGCAGCAAACCGATGCCGTCCGTATTGTCGCCGTAAAGTTCGCTGCCTCTGAAGATGATCGTATTAACTGCGCCGGCCGTGCTGGCGCGTTCGCTCGACTGGTCGACGAGTTTCGCGACAGCTTGTTTGTGCGGGACGGTAATGTTCAGACCCTTGCCGCCAGTGCGTTGAAACTGGCGTATGGCCGTCTCGAGCTTCTCGGGGGCGACCTGCAGCAACTCGTACTGTATGTCCTGACCCGTTTGCTGCGCGAACAGCCGGTGAATAACAGGCGAGCGGCTGTGGGACACCGGATAGCCCATCACGCCATAGCGATCGATCGTGGTGTTTTCGTTCACTGCGCCAGCCAGCCCGCGGCGGCGATAGAATAATATGACAGGATCGCACTCGCACCAGCTCGTTTGATGCACAGCAAAGCCTCGAGGACGGCCTCGCGTTCATCGAGCCAGCCGTTAGCCGACGCAGCCTTGAGCATCGCGTATTCGCCGCTGACTTGATAGGCGAATGTCGGCACGCCGTAAGTCTCCCGAACCCGCCGAATGACGTCGAGATAGGGCAGCGCTGGTTTGACCATGACGATATCGGCGCCCTCGTCGATATCCAGACCGACTTCGCGCAGCGCTTCGTCACTGTTGCCGGGAGCCATTTGATAGGTGGACTTGTCGCCGCCGCCAAGGTTTGCGGCGGAACCCACGGCATCGCGGAAAGGCCCGTAAAAGCACGAGGCGTATTTGGCGGCGTAGGCCAGTATCAGGGTATTGCTGTGCTGCCGGGCCTCGAGTTCGCTGCGGATGGCGCCGATACGACCGTCCATCATGTCCGACGGCGCGACGATATCGGCACCCGCCTCAGCGTGGGATACGGCCTGGCGCACGAGCATCGCAACGGTCTCGTCGTTCAGCACGTAGCCCGAATCGTCGATGATGCCGTCCTGGCCGTGTGTCGTGTAGGGATCCAGCGCGACGTCGGTTATTACCGCCAGATCCGGGTACTCGGTTTTGATGGCTCGCACCGTCGATTGCACGAGACCGTCAGGATTCGCACATTCAGACCCGTCCAGGCTCTTCTTGTCCGACTCGATCACGGGAAACAGCGCGACGGCCGGAATTCCGAGCTGGGCGGCCGTGTTCAGTTCCTGCAGCAGGCCGTCAATGCTCCGGCGCTCGACACCGGGCATCGAGGGCACGGGCTCTGAGCGCTTCGTGCCGTCCAGAACGAATACCGGGTAGATGAGGTCGTCAGGGCCAAGCCCGGATTCGGCGACGAGCCGCCGCAGCGCCGCGGTTCTGCGGCTACGCCGCAGGCGAACTTGAGGGAACCGACCCAGTCTGAATGCACTCATAGCTAGACGATATAAACACAATAATTTTAGATTTTCTCCATATTTAGGTAGGGTTTCCACGCCTGAATCACAGTTTTGTGCCGATTCAGTAATAAATATCAAGAGAAGCGGGTCATCTGGTATGCAAAGCAGCAATACCGTCGCTCTGAGGCGTCAAAGGTTTGACCAATACGTGGCCGTATACCACCAGGACATGTACCGCTATGCGGCCTGGCTCAGCCGGGACAGGTCGATAGCCGAAGACGTCGTTCAGGAATCGCTCATGCGGGCCTGGAAGTCGCTGGATGCGCTACGCGACGAAGCGGCTGCCAAACAGTGGCTCTTGACGATCGTGAGGCGGGAAAATGCTCGCTATTTCGAGCGAAAAAGGCTTGAAACTGTCGACATCGACAACCTGACAGCGTCGCAAGCGGCATTGTTGGCGGAGCAACCTGACGAAGAGCTCGATCATATGCGTCAGGCGATTTATGAGCTCGATGATGATTACCGCGAACCGCTGGTACTACAAGTCCTGATGGGCTACAGCACCAACGAGATCGCAGAACAAATGGGGCTGAAGCAAGGCGCCGTGCTGACAAGACTGCACCGCGCGCGAGCCAAACTTAAAGAGCAGATGGCAAAACCGTGAATTGCGAACAGTACAGAGAGGCCATAGCAGCGGATCCGTCTTTCGACGGCAATGCCGGGCACCTGTCCGAATGCGCCGGCTGTCAGGCCTACCGCGCGGAAATGCAGGCGCTCGATATGGCCATCAGCCGCGCGCTCGCGATCGACGTGCCGGCACTGAAACTACCGGAGTTGTCCGAGATCGAGACGGAGAATGTGGTGCAGCTGCGAAGCCGGCGATTTACGACGCCGGCGTGGTTAGGCATCGCTGCCACGCTCGTCGTAGCCGCGTTGCTCGGCATTCGGTTGCTCAGCACCGGCATCGAGTACGAGTCGCTCGCAGACGAGATTCTGGCGCACCTCGACCACGAGCCCTATGCACTGCGGGTAACGGACGTCGCCATCTCGGACGAGCGTCTGGCTTCCATCATCCCTGCGAATGTGGCAAAACTGGACCACAGCGCCGGGTTGATCACATATGCACGGATCTGTGTGATCAACGGTCACGAGGTTCCGCATCTCGTCATCCAGGGCGAGCGCGGGCCGGTAACGATACTGCTGATGCCCCAGGAGATGATCACCGAGGCACAGACGCTGATCGGGAAGGGCGTAAACGGTATCATCCTGCCGGTGGGTAACGGCAGTATCGCGATCATCGGTGAGAGAGACGAAGCGCTGGAAAATATACAACAACAGGTTTTGAATTCGGCGACGTGGAGCACATAGCTTCGGCGTTACCCGTAAAGCTGCCCGACGCGGGCAAACAACCCTTGTAGGAGAGAGAGAATGTCTGAAAAGAAAGTTGTAAAACCGATCGCGCTGGCTGTGGGTGCTGCCCTGGCTGGATCATTCGCTTTGTCGAGCAGCATCGCAAATGCTGACACCGTCGAGAGCCCGTTCGCAATGTCAACGATGAGTGTCGGCTATATGCTGGGCGCTGGCGAAGGCTCATGCGGCGGCGACAAGGAAGACAAGGAAGGCAAGGAAGGCGAAGGCGCATGCGGCGAAGGTAGCTGCGGTGGCGATAAGGAAGGCGAAGGCAGCTGCGGCGAGAAAGAAGGCGAAGGTAGCTGTGGTGAGAAAGAAGGCGAAGGCAGTTGCGGCGAGAAAGAAGGCGAAGGCAGCTGTGGTGAAGGTTCTTGCGGTGGTTCGATATAGGAAATAACTACCGTTTGCACACCGTTGCAGAGAAAGCCCGCGCAGTGCGCGGGCTTTTTTGTGCCCTAAGCAAACATTCGTGCCTTTTTATCGCGCGGCTTCCGATGGTAGATTGAATACGCCGAACATATTAGGTGCTCATATGGCAAAAGCAGTGACACGTTGTACATGGGCGGAGGGCGTCAGCCTCGACTACATCGAATACCATGACAAGGAATGGGGCGTACCTGTTTTTGACGACCGAGTGCAATTCGAGTTTCTGATTCTCGAGGGCGCGCAGGCGGGCCTGAGTTGGTCGACGATCCTCAACAAACGTGAAGGCTACCGCAAGGCATTCGCCGGCTTCGACGTGGAGAAGGTCGCACGCTTTACGGAGAACCGTATCGAGAAACTGCTGCAGAATCCGGATATCGTCAGAAACAGACTCAAGGTCCGGTCAGCCGTCACCAACGCCAGGGCGTTTCTTGCTGTGCAGAGAGAATTCGGCAGCTTCAGCGAGTACATCTGGAGCTTCGTCGGCGGGCGGCCGATTCAGCATCACTTTGGCAACGACGGCGAAATTCCGGCGACGTCGCTCGAGTCCGACGCGCTGAGCAAAGACCTCAAGAAACGTGGTTTCAAGTTTGTCGGCAGCACAATTATCTACGCGCATATGCAGGCGACAGGCATGGTTAACGATCACGTTACCGGCTGTTTTCGCTACAAGCCCTGCGCGGTCCTGGCAAAAAAACGGTCCTGACTTTACGGTCCCGGCGCTTGCATTTGGTGAGGCGCCGTTGGATCATCGTGAAATCCCACTAACAACAAGACTAAAGAGGGGACTGCCATGACCGACGTGTTGAATGGTAAACCGCCCATGACATTCTGGCTCATCGGCGGCGCCGCCTTGATCTGGAATCTGTTTGGATTGATGGTCTACATGATGCAGGTCAGCGCTTCGCCCGACGAGCTTGCACAAGCCTACACCCCGGAGCAGGTCGAATTCATGCTGGCTGTGCCCAAGTGGGCGACATCAGCGTTTGCAATCGGCGTAACCACGGGGGTGTTGGGCTGCCTGCTATTGCTGCTGCGCAAGGCACTGGCGGGACCTATGTTCGTGATCTCGCTCGTCGGCGTACTGATTCAGGATCTCAATACCTTCGTTCTTAATGACGCGATCGCGATGTTCGGAACGACGCCTGCAATCATTCAGTCAGCCGTCGTGATAATCGGTGCTGCGCTCATCTGGTATTCGCGGATCGCCAAAAGCAAAGGCTGGATAGCCTAGTTGCCGATTCGAATAACCGTAATCCCGGAGAGGCCCTGCGGCGTGTTATGCGATATGCCGCCGAGATAAATAGTATCGGATAAGAGGCCGGACCAATTGACGGTTACGTTTTCGGTGCTACCTGCATTGACAAACGCGGGGCCGGCGACGGTCATATTGCCCTGGTCGTCGTCCAGGCCGAAGGACCAGGCGAGCAGGCTGTAGTTTGCGCCGGTACCCCCTGAAAACTCGTCCGTATCGAAGCCGTGCACAAGTACGGTATAGCGGCCACCGGCAGGTAGCAGGAAGTTGACCTCTTCCTGAGACGTCGGTTCGCCGCTTTCTCCAATGCGCACGCAGTTGATGAGGTCCGCACAGTAGTAAATGTACAGATCAAGATCGTCATCACCATCGGTCAATGTGTCAAACAGCGCGAAGCGCAAATAAGCCTGGTCTGCAGGCACGTCGATCAGATGTGCCGTAACGCCGTTGTCGAAGCGGAATGAAAAGGTCTTCGTCGGATCGTCGTCGACAAAGCCATCGATGACAAGCGGCAATCGAAGTCCATGCACGCCTGGCGTATAGGCACCCGTATAGCCAAATTCAACATCGAAGTTGAGCGCCCCATCGGCACCGAAGGCCGTTACTTCAGCAGGTGCCGTAATTGACGTTGGCCGAATCGCGAGCGCGCTGTAAGCGGTGTGATTGCCACTGTCCCAGGTCAGTGATCCGAAGCGCCATAAGTCGAGCGGACCGGACTCGAAGCTGAAAGTGACGTCAAACGATACCGATTGTCCTGGCGCCAGATTAATGCTCTGCGGGACCACGCTAACAGCAATGCCGGACGGTGCGATGACGTTGGCAACGTAAGTCTCGGCCTCATCGCCGACATTAGTAACGCTTCTGCTGACGGTTCGTTGATTGGCAAGCCGCGCCACGGCGATGGACGGCTGATTGAGATCCGCGGCCGCAAATGACAGGCCAGCCGCTTCGAGTTCGTCACAGCGTTCCGGAGTTACGGCCGGTGACTCGACTCCGCAAGCGAACGCGTCGAATTCATCGTCGCTCACGTCGTAAACGAGCCCCGGGTCATTGGCATCGTTAGGCACGATGTGTCCCGCACCGAAATCGAATGGATTCGCGGGGGTTTCGCCATCCGCAACGACGACCGACTGTCTCGCCGTCGTCATCAGGGCCGACTTGATTGCCGCAGGGCTCCAGTCCGGGTGCGCCTGCAGCAAGAGTGCCGCGACGCCGGCGACGTGTGGCGTCGACATCGACGTGCCCGACAGGTAAGCAAAGTTCTCGTCGGGTGTCGCATTCGTCGCATCCGGCGTGTAGCCGGCCAGGATGTTCACACCAGGTGCCGTGACATCCGGCTTGAGGATGTCCGGAGCGGGCCCCGGGCCTCGCGCCGAGAATGAGGCCATGACGTTGCCCGTATCGCTCTCGGTCAAGAGCTGCCCGTCATCGAGCAGGACCGTAACTTCATTGCCTGCGTCGAATTCGGCAATGATCAGATTGCCGTCGGCCTGCCCGATCATGAGCGCCGGGATATCAGATTCCCCCGCAGTGCCGTTCATGACGATCGGGTCGCCAGCAATGTTATACACCAGCGCCGCGACGGCGCCAGCGTCGGCGGCATTCTTGATCTTGTCCGTGAAGTCGCAGCCACCGCGCTGGATCAGCGCTATGTTGTCTGACACGTCTGCACCGTTGATGAGTGGCTCACAAGCATCGGATGTCGTGCCAGCCGAACCATCGTCGAGCGTGTCATCGTCGTCATCGACGAGCACCAGCGTGCCGTCAATAGGGCCACGATCCGCGAGTTTGGGTGTGAAGTTCGCTTCCTTGACGGCAATGAGGCCGGCAATCGCCGGCGGTGTCTCTATCTCGATTGCCTCAAAGGAGGACTTGCCGTCGCGGCTGGAGGCGGCCGCGGTTACAACCCATGGGCCGCCGGCGGGCGACCCTATCGTGCCCAGATTGGGCCCTTCGTTACCGGCGGCGACTACCGTGAGAACTCCGGCCTTGGTTGCCCCCATCAACGCCACGTCATCGGGCGCCGTAACGCGCGTGAGTGAGCTACCGACGGAATAGTTGATGATGTCGACGCCGTCGGCGACAGCGGCATCGATGGCGTTAGCGAGGTCAGATGTATTACAGCTTGCGCGCTGATCGTCCGGGCGCAACCAGCATGCCTTGTAAACTGCGACCCTCGCTCGCGGTGCAATGCCTTCAATACGACCGATAGAGGTGCCGAAGATCGATGCTTTGACGCGATTACCCGCCGCCGTCGTCGCCGTGTGGGTGCCGTGGCCGTCCACATCGCGGGCGGACCGGATCTCGCCCTCGTCAATGGGTCCCGACGCTTCTGCACCTTCGATGAAATAACGCGCGCCGATGAGCTTGTTGTTGCAGTCAGTTGCCTCGAAGTCTTCGCCGGACTGGCAGATGCCGTTCCAGGCCGCGGGCGGCTCGAACAGCAGCACATCATCGCGCTTCTCGAAACGACGGCAAAGCCAGCGACCAAGCAGTGAGTTCTCGGCCCAGTCTCCCTGGCACAGCCGGGGCCGGTCCGCTTCCCGGGTGTCGTTCAGGGCGGGATGTTTCTTCGCGATGCCGCTATCGATGACGCCGATGACGACATCCTCACCATCCAGCCCGGGTGCGCCGCGCAGGCCAACCTCAGCATCGAACAGCCCCA
Source organism: uncultured Gammaproteobacteria bacterium (assembly GCA_963711285.1). Lineage (GTDB taxonomy): Bacteria > Pseudomonadota > Gammaproteobacteria > Steroidobacterales > Woeseiaceae > UBA1847. The sequence goes on from CAVQDJ010000015.1 coordinate 31,686, forward strand.
GAAATTCGGGGCTGAAGTTTGTTGCAAGCGGCCGAATTTCGTCCTCCCAGACATGCAGTACCTCGGGGAGACTGTCGAGCTTGTGGGCCTGGGACGGATGCATCCGTGCAGCAAATCCGTTCAGGCTGTACTGATAGCGATAGATCAACTCGGCGTCGGCCCCGGCTTTGGCAAACACCGAATTCTGTTGTTCCGCGAGCTGCGCCGTGTAGCTTTGTATCGCCGCGCTGGTCTTGTCGAAGCGAACGCGTGGCGCGCCAGGGACACCCGACTTGAAGGCTGCACTGGCCAGGGCTGCGTGGCGTCCTGCCGCAGCCGGCTCCTTGAGCTGCACGATATAGACTTTGCGGGCGTTGGGGTCTTCGGTGCCGGCCAGGCGGATTGCGCCGAGGCTACCGGCATCCCGCAATTGCGATTCGTACTCGGCCAGCGCGTCGACAGACGGCAGCAACAAGAGAATGGCCAGTAATCGCAGGGTAAGCACTTATTCGTCCAGATAGCCGCTCAATTCTTCAGCCGAAAACTCAACGCCGAGGCCCGTGGCAATGCGGTTGACGAAGTTGAAATAGCCGACGATAAGCGTGAGGTCGAGCATGTCTCTGTCGGATAATCCGACCGCGCGCAGTTCGTCGAGGTCACTCTCGGTCATCGCAGAAGGCGCCGACGTCAGTTTTTCGGCGTGGCGCACGATATTACTCAAGCGGGGCTCGAGCGTCTCGAGCCCGTCGGCACTCGTCAGCATCTCGAGTGTCTCGTCATCTTTGATGTAGTGTTTCAGAGCTTCGGTGTGGTGATTGACACAATATGTACAATCATTCGCAGCTGATACGACGACCGCGATTGCCTCCCGCTCTGTGCGACTTAGCCCGGACTTGCCGAACATGATCGTCATATACAGATCGAGATGGCTTCCCAACGCCTCGGGATTGAGGCTGTGCGCTTTCAGAATGTTCGAGACTTTGCCGCGCTTCCTTACGAGCTCGGCATACATCTCGCCCAGCTTGCCGTCGGCATCGCCGACCTCGATTTCATCAATCCACGACATCCTTTGACGTTACCACTCGAAGCGCCAAAAGAGAATGTTCGACAAACGCGGCCCGGTAGCCAGTCAATCTGCTGTCGTTGAGTCGTCGCCCAGCCAGTTCCGCGGCCGCAGAAAATCGCTGTAAAGCTTCGCCTCGGCCGAGCCGGCCTCCGGATGCCAGTCATACTCCCAGCGCACTCTCGGCGGCAGTGACATCAGGATGGATTCAGTCCGGCCGCCGGACTGTAGTCCGAAGATAGTTCCGCGGTCATAGATGAGGTTGAACTCGACATAACGACCGCGACGGTATAATTGAAACTCGCGCTGCCGTTCGCCGTAACGATGGTCTTTGCGTTTTTTGACGATCGGGCAATAGGCGGGGAGAAACGCGTTCCCCGTCGACCGCAGAAACTCAAAGCTTTTCTCAAACCCCAATTCATTTACGTCATCGAAAAACAGGCCGCCGACGCCGCGCGTCTCATTTCGATGTTTGAGAAAGAAGTACTCGTCGCACCACTCTTTATACCGGTCGTAAAGATCGTCACCGAACGGTCTGCAGGCGTCCCTCGCGATCTGGTGCCAGTGAATGACGTCTTCTTCGAACGCGTAATAGGGTGTCAGGTCAAAGCCACCACCAAACCACCAAGCCGAGACCTCTTCGTTGCTCGCCGTGAAGAATCGATAATTTGCGTGCGTCGTCGGCACATACGGGTTGCGCGGATGAATAACGAGTGACATGCCAACGGCCTGAAAGCCACTGCCGGCAAGTTCCGGCCGGTGTTTGGTTGCCGACGGTGGCATTTTGTCACCAAATACGTGCGAGAAGCCAACGCCAGCTTGCTCGAAAACGTCGCCGTTGCTGAGCACACAACTCAGGCCACCACCGCCACCGGGCCGGTCCCACGCGTCGCGACGAAATCTCGCCTTGCCGTCGAGTTGTTCGAGCTCTGTGACAACTCGATTTTGCAGGGCCTGCAAATAGTCTTTGACTTGATCGAGTTCGTTCATGCAGCGTGAGGTCGAATAATTTTGCCGGTTGCAAGATCGCGGATTTCTGATGCTCCCGACGACGGTCCGCAGTCGCCTGGCACGATGTAGTCTACACAAGCTCCGAACTTGCGGCGCAGCACAGTACGATTTCGGGCAACACGCTCGCCAGCGAGGTTCGCGCTGGTCGATACGATAGGCGACTCCACAGCGGCGCAGATTGCTGCAGCCACCGGATTGCTTGTCAGCCGAACCGCCAGGCTTGCGTGATCGCCGGTGACTAGCGACAAGACACCGTCTTGTGCGGGCGCAATCCATGTTATCGGATGGGATGGGTCAGGATCCGGGATGCGCGACGCATCCGGATCGACCCAGGTGTCGAGCTGTACCCTGTCCGACGCGATCAGGATCAGTCCTTTACATGGATTACGCCGTTTCAGGACCAGCAGGCGCTGTATCGCATCGATATCGTCTGGCATGCAGCCCAGACCGTAGACGCCCTCGGTCGGATACGCGATGACACCGCCGCCGAGCAATATATCGGCGGCGCGCAGGATTGACAGCTTCATGGGTATGTCTGGCGTTCAGGCGGCGGGCTTTTTCTTCGCCGCTTTCTTGCTGCGCTTTTTCTTTGCCGCCTTCTTCTTGCGTTTCTTCTTCGCGGCCTTTTTTGCTGTCTTCTTCGCGGCCTTTTTCTTTGCCACCTTTTTCTTGCCTCGCCGGCCGCGCTCTGGCGCCGCAGCAAGCAGCTCTTTGCATTCTTCAAGAGTTAGTGACTTGGGCTCGCGGTCCTTCGGCACACGGGCATTCTTGGTTTTGTCCGTTATGTAAGGACCGTAGCGACCATTCAACACCTGAATGCCGTCGTCTTCGAAATCCAGAATGAGGCGGTTCGCGTCTTCGATCTTCTTGGCTTCAATCAACTCGAGTGCGCGCGGAAGCTCGATGGTGTACGGGTCGTCTTCTTTTATCGACACATACTTGTCTCCGTACCGCACATACGGCCCGAAACGGCCGACGCTTGCCGAGACCGGCAAGCCGTCAGGTGTTTCCCCGAGCTTGCGTGGCAGCTTGAAGAGTTCCAGCGCCTCTTCCATCGTGATTTCATTCATCTTCTGGCCGGGACGCAGGCCGGCGAATTTTGGTTTCTCTTCGTCGTCCTTGGTGCCTATTTGTACAAAAGGTCCGTAGCGGCCCATGCGCACTGTCATCGGCTTGCCGCTCTTCGGATCGGTGCCGAGTTCGCGGGCCTGTGCGACCTGTTCACGCGTGACGGATTCTTCCTTGTCGTCGCAAAGGATCTTGAAGGGTCTCCAGAAACTATCCAGCAGCGGGACCCAGTCCTTTTTGCCAAGAGAAACCTCGTCGAGGTCGTCTTCGAGCTTGGCCGTAAAGTCGTAGTCTACGTACTGCGAGAAATGTTCCGTCAGAAAACCGTTGACGATGCGGCCGATGTCCGTTGGAAAAAACCGTTTACTGTCTATCTCGACATATTCGCGATTCTTCAGCGTTACTATGATGCTCGCGTAAGTTGAGGGTCGGCCGATGCCGTATTCCTCGAGCGTCTTGACGAGACTCGCTTCCGTAAATCGCGGCGGCGGCTCCGTAAAATGTTGTTCAGGGCGCAATTCGTCGAGGCTGATGACATCGCCTTCGGCGATGTTGGGCAATAGCCGGTCGCCCTCGTCTTCTTTGCCGCCGTCGTCGCGACCTTCCTTATAAACGGCCATGAAGCCGGGTTCGACAAGAATCGAGCCGTTCGCACGAAAGCGGTGCCCGTCGTCAGGCCGGCTGTCAGCGCCAGCCAGTTCGAAGGTCCCGGGCGCGAGCTCGATAGCAACGGTATCGAAGACAGCCGGCACCATCTGGCAGGCCATCGTTCGCTTCCAGATCAGCGAATACAGTTTGAACTGGTCCTCGTCGAGCGCGTCTTTCAGCGAATCCGGGCTGCGTGCCGCCGAGGTCGGCCTGATTGCCTCGTGGGCTTCCTGCGCATTTTTCGATTTGTTCTTGAATTCCCGCGGCGACTCGGGGACGTTTTCGTTGCCGTAGCGCTCGGCAATAACCTCGCGAATTTCGTCGACGGCCGTGGCTGCGAGGGTTACGGAGTCAGTACGCATGTATGAAATCAGACCGACGTTACCTTCACCAGGCAACTCGATTCCCTCGTACAGCTTCTGCGCGACGCGCATGGTCCACTGCGTGTTGAATCCGAGTTTCCTCGAGGATTCCTGTTGCAGCGTCGAGGTCGTAAACGGCGCGGCCGGATTGCGGCGGCGCTGACGCTTGGTAACGCTGACCGTGGTCAGCTTGCCGTCGGCGGCAGCGACAATCGTCTTTTCGACGTCGCGCGCCTGCGCCTCGTTTTCGAAGCTGAACTGTTCGACCTTTTCGCCCGCATAACTGACCAGGCGCGACACGAACGGCTGCTCGTCCTTGCTGACATCCGCCTCGATGGTCCAGTATTCGCGCGCCTTGAACGCTTCGATCTGCTGCTCACGCTCAACGATCATGCGCAGCGCCGGGCTCTGCACGCGGCCTGCGGACAAACCACGCTGCACCTTCTTCCACAGGAGCGGAGACAGGTTGAAGCCAACGAGATAATCGAGCGCGCGGCGCGCCTGCTGTGCGCCGACCAGGTCGCCGGAAAGCTCGCGCGGGTTATCAATGGCGTCCTGCACGGCCGCCTTGGTGATCTCGTGAAACACGACGCGATGCACGGGCTTGCCGTTCAGAGCGTTCTTTTCCTTGAGCAGCTCAATCAGGTGCCACGATATCGCCTCGCCCTCGCGATCCGGGTCAGTCGCAAGGTACAGGGCCTCAGCTTTTTTCAGCGCACGGATGATGGCTTTTACATGCTTTTCATTGCGCTCGATGACCTGGTACTTCATCGCGAAGTCATTGTCCGGATCGACAGCGCCGACCTTCGGCACGAGATCGCGCACATGACCATACGAGGCCATGACATCGAAGTCCTTACCCAGGTATTTGCTGATCGTCTTCGCTTTCGCAGGCGATTCGACTATGACGAGATTCTTGGACATAAAATTGGGCGCTCAAAAACAAACAACCGCGAACAGTGCCGCGGTTGAATACAATGCCTGATGGCAGCGTGTCAAGAAAATCAGTGAATAGAGCCGGTGCTTTCCTCGAAAACCAGGTCTTCCATACGTGCGTAGGCCAGCTCCTGCCCGGGCTGGCTGAACAGAACCATCAGAACAACCCACTTGATCTGCTCGACGTCGATATCCGCAGACTCAAGCGCAAGCAAGCGATCGACGAGTATCTCTCGTTGCGGCGGTGACAGGATACCGATCTGTTCAAGGTAGAAGATGTAGCCACGACTGGCCGAGTCGAGGCGTTCGTGCTCGAAGTCGTTGTAAACGCGTGTTCCGTGCGCGGTTTGCGCATTGAATGCAAGGCCTGTCCTGGTGGTCGGTGAGGCCATCCAGCCACTCTAGCGCGCGGTCTATTTCCGGGTCACCAAAGCCGGCTCGCGAGAGTTCATCTCGCAGTTCGTTGTGATCGGCTTCGGGCTCTTCATCGGTGTCGACGTAGGTCTCAAAAAGATACATCAATACGTCGAGTACATTCTCTTTCATGCCTGGAGCGGCTCCTTGCGTTTCCCAATCCAGTATCAGTCAGCCCAGAAGCGAGTATCGGCCACCGGACAGTGATTCGACTTCTCCCTCTAGCTCCAGGATCAGAAGCATGGAGGAAACCTGATCGATCGTCAATCCGGAGTTTGCGGCAAGTTCATCGACACCCGCGGGGTCGTGACTCAGAAATTTCCTGAGCTGCAGGTATTCATCATTGCTCGTCTTCGCCGCGGGCTCGTTCGCCGTTGATTCCAAAGTGTTTTGCAGCATATGTGACGCAAGCGGTATTAGCTCCGCGACGATATCGTCCGCAGTCTCAACGAGCTTTGCACCTTGCCGGATCAGCCGATGGCAACCGCGCGACATTGGATTATGGATAGAACCGGGTAGTGCAAAAACCTCCCGTCCCTGTTCACCGGCAAGTCGCGCCGTGATCAGCGAGCCGCTGCGCCTGGCAGCTTCGACGACGAGCGTGCCAAGACTCATGCCGCTGATCAGACGGTTGCGTTGTGGAAATAGAGATTTGTGCGGATGCGTGCCGAGCGGAAACTCACTGACGAGCGCTCCGTTTACGAACTATCTCGTGTGCGAGATCCCGGTTTGCGGCCGGATAGACGCGGTCGATGCCATGACCAAGAAATGCAACCGTTGGCGCTCCGGCCTCGAGCGCGCCACGATGCGCTGCTGTGTCGATGCCCTCGGCAAGGCCGCTGACAATGCAAAAACCACTGCGGCCGAGATGACGTGCGAATTCGAACGCATTACGAGCGCCTGCCCGGGTCGGGTTACGACTGCCAACGATCGCAATAGCCGGCATGTGCAGAACGCCGGGATCGCCGTTGATGTACAACTCTTGCGGCGGTCCTGGAATCTGCTCGAGCAGCTCCGGATAATCCTCGTCGCCAGGAGCGACAAGATGGTGCAGCGGGTTCTGTAACCACTCCTCATTCATGTGCACAGTGTAAAAAAAACGGCGCCCGAAAGCGCCGTCTTTAATTCTCTGCAAGCTCCAGAATCATCCGGGGCCGTTCACACGATGGATCAGGTCGGGTTGCGCACGTAGTCCAGCGTATGCAAGGCCTGCGTGGCCTCCATTACGAGACCGTAGCCGATACGGTCGTAGACCTTGAAGACCATGACCGTGCCGGCCGGCTCGTCCGGTAGCCGCACGTTGCCGCCCTTGACGCGGTCTCTGACCTCCTCGCCTTTCTGCCAGACGGTCAATACATCACCCACCGAGAGCCCCTGGTTCGAGCCGCGGTTCATTACGACGACCTGGTACTGACCGATCTGTGTAACACCGCCGACTACGGCGATGATCTGGCCATCGATATTGCTGGACGGCGCTCTCGGGAAGAAGTTCAGTGGAATCTCGACCGACGTCGGGATCAGGCGGTCGCCCTGTGAGGCTTCCTGCTTCGAGGAGACCAGTGCCATCGATGCGGGATCGCCGCTACGACGAATCGTGCCTTCACCGATCTCGATGCCCTGATAACCAATAAGGTCGTTGTCCTCCGGATCTCTGAGTTCGTCACCGATGTGCACGATGTTGAAGCGCTCGCCTGGCTGTGCACTGGTGCCGCGCACATAAATGATATTGCCGGCGGCTGCGAGAAGATGGTCGCCTTTGGTCGCAACCAGATATGGCAACGAGTCGACTTCGTCGCGCTCGATGACGACGCCGCGGCTGAGAAACGCGGAAATCGAGTCATACGAGATACTCGTAATGGCCTCGGTCAGAGGTGTTATCCGGGCTTCGGGCGACAAACGATAGCTCGAGCCACGGACGTTGGTGATTCGCGGCGCACCGTCGACATAGATGAGCCCAAGCACGTCACCCGGGTAAATAAGATGCGGATTCTCGATCTGGGGATTGACATACCAGATCTCGGGCCAATACCAAGGGTCCTTGAGAAAGGTTGCGGCGATATCCCAAAGCGTGTCGCCGAGCTGAACGACATATTCGTCGGGAGCATTATCGGCGAGGCGCGCGCTATCCTGCGAAAACGCAGAAATCGAACCCAAAGTGAGTGATGCGACGAGCGCGATAGCGGCCATCCGGAAACGGTTATTCAGGTGAAATTTGCTGAGGGACATGATTTCCTCGGACTCCATACTAGGTGCTTAGACCTGTGGCTTCTTGGCGTTGGTATAATATGTCGTTCCGGTGCCGTTGAGACTGCTAATTGCGTCACAGTTCCGGCCCCAAATACCCATAATAAGGCGAAATTTCTGGCGGCATTGTCTGATATCTTATTCAATAAAGTCAAACATTTAGGTCGTTTTTATAGGAATTTACACGAATTGAACGCGGATTTACCCTAAAGAAATTATGGCAAAACTAAAGATTTTGGAGTTTCCGGACCCTCGGCTCAGAACCAAGGCAAAGCCGGTCGAATCCGTCGACGACGAGCTTAATGCGCTCATCGACGACATGTTCGAGACCATGTATAACGCGCCAGGCATCGGCCTCGCCGCGACGCAGGTCGATGTGCACAAACGGCTTCTCGTTGCGGACGTCACTGCAGACAAGAGTGATCCTCAAGCACTGATTAATCCAGTCATTGTCGAGAAAGACGGCGTCACGGTGACGGAGGAGGGCTGCCTTTCTGTTCCGGGCTATTACGAGGAGGTCGAGCGCGCAGAACATATTCGCGTACGGTTCATCAATCGCAAGGGTGATGAAGTGGAGATGGAGGCTGAGGGACTGCTCGCCGTCTGCATACAACACGAGATGGATCATCTCGAGGGCAAGTTGTTCGTCGACTATCTTTCGGAAGCAAAACGGCAGCGCATTCGTAAGCGGCTCGTCAAAGACAAGCGCCAACGTTCCGCGGATGCGGTAACGTTGTAGCAGTAGCCGGCCGCAGCGGGCGAGCGACAGCAAACTCCGGCAGGCTGCCCAAAATGTTGTAGGCCTGGGCCGGTCTCTGCAAGGTACGATTCCAATCACGATGACCGACCCAAAAATCATTTTCGCCGGCACGCCGGAGTTTGCTGTCGCTTCACTGAAGGCGCTGGTCGATAGTGGTGCTGCACCGTGTGTGGTGCTGACGCAACCGGATCGCCGGGCAGGTCGCGGCAAGCGGCTACAACAGAGCCCCGTCAAGCAATACGTGCTCGAGCAAGGCATCACGCTCAGACAGCCGTCGACGCTGCGTGATGAGGCAGTCGTTGCGGAACTGGCGGCGCTCGAACCGGACCTCATCGTCGTCGCCGCGTATGGTCTGATCCTGCCGCAAAGCGTGCTTGATATTCCACGTGCCGGCTGTCTGAACGTGCATGCGTCGTTACTGCCGCGATGGCGCGGCGCCGCGCCAATACAGGCAGCGATACTCGCGGGCGACGAAGAAACCGGCACGTGTCTGATGGCGATGGAAGCCGGGCTCGATACCGGGCCGGTCTATGCCTGCGAAGTCTTAACAATCGGTGAACACGAGACGGCCGGCGAGTTGCACGATCGTCTCGCGGCCAGCGGCGCCGGCTTGCTCGTGCGGCATGTTGGGGCAATCATCGATGGCGCGCTCCCGCCAACCGGGCAAGACGAAGACCGGGCGTGTTATGCGCCCAAGATCAGTGCCGACGACGCAATAATGGTCTGGCAGCGGCAGGCCGGCGACCTCGAGCGTCTGGTGCGGGCTTACAACCCTGTACCGGGCGCGTGGTTCATGCTCGACAATGAACGCATCAAATGCTGGCAGGCGCGGCGCCTCGCGGCGGTCGATGCGCCGCCCGGCACCGTTGTGGCGGCGGAGCAGGATGGCATCGTCGTAGCCTGTGGCGAGGGCGCATTACGGCTCGAGTCCGTCCAACGGCCTGGCAGACGCGCCATTACGGCTGCGGAATTCGCGGCACAGATCGATCTGCCCGGCCGACGGCTGTGAGCGACATCAGGAAGGGCGCACGGCTGCGGGCGACGGCGGCAGAGGTCGTTGATGCGGTCGCATCCGGGGGGCGGTCACTCGATAATGCGTTGCAGCAACGTGAAGATCGTGTCGCCGTGGACGACCGCTCGCTGCTGCGCTTGCTGAGCTTCGGCGCTTTGCGCCATCACTGGCGGCTGCAGGCCTGTATCGACAGCCTGCTTGACCGGCCATTGAAGCCGCGTGACAGCTCCGTGAACGCGTTGCTCGCAGTTGGCCTGTATCAGCTCGGCGATACTCGTATTCCCGACCATGCAGTCGTGTCGCAAACGGTCGAAGCAACCCGCTTTCTGCGCCGGCCGAAACTTGCGCCGCTTGTCAATGCGGTCCTCAGGCGAGCAGTGCGCGACCGAATTCTGGACAATCCGCCGTCAAACGAAATGGCGTTGCACAATCACCCGCAGTGGATTCTCGACGTGTTGCAGGCGGACTGGCCCGATGACTGGCGCGACATCATCGAGGCAAACAATGCTCGCGCACCGATGTGGTTGCGCGTCAACCCGAGACACGGGTCGGCGGCAGACTACGGTGCGCGTCTCGAGGCAGAGGGCATCGATAGCGAGCTACTGACTGCTGCGCCGCAGGCCGTGCGGCTGGCAGAGCCGCAGTCTGTTGATTCGCTGCCAGGATTTGCCGTCGGGCACGTGTCGGTTCAGGACGCAGCGGCCCAGCTCGCTGCGCCGTGGCTCCTGCAAGACGTTGAAGGTCGCGTGCTTGATGCCTGTGCGGCGCCGGGCGGCAAGAGCGGGCACCTGCTGGAATTGGGTGAAGGCCGGATTGATCTGACGTGTATCGATATGGACGAATCACGGCTGGTCAGGGTCTCAGAGAATCTCGATCGGCTCGGCTTCTGTGCAACCCTTATTGCCGCCGATGCATCGAAACCAGATGAGTGGTGGGATGGATCGAGCTTCGATGCCATTCTGCTTGATGCGCCATGCTCGGCAAGTGGGGTCATTCGCCGCCATCCGGACATCAAACTGTTGCGCCGGCCAGAAGACCTCGACAGCCTCGCGGCACTGCAGTTGAAGCTGCTTGGGGCGCTTTGGGCATTGCTCGCACCCGGTGGGCGCCTGCTATATGCCACGTGTTCTGTATTCGCAGCCGAGAACGACGGGGTTGTTGCGAGATTTCTCAGAGATAGCGCCGATGCGCGGGAGGACGATGTGTTGCAAAATAACAACATCCGCGATCTAATGCGGGACAAGCCCTGCGGTCAACAGATTCTGCCCGGAACGGCAGGATTAGATGGTTTTTATTACGCGGGTCTTGTGAAGGTCTCCTGAAGAAACGATGTCGCGCACAAATACCTACAAGGCAAGCAAGCTGCGGTCCCTCAGGTTCGGGCTCGCGATGATTGCTTGCGTCTTACTGGGCACGAGCCTCGCCCAGGACCAGGACGATCCCGATCGACCCGGCTATTTCGAGGTGCGCTCAGCATCCACGCGACTTGTCGGAGGCGTACATACCCTCGACGGGAGATTGCAGCTGGTACTGAGCAGTGAGGCGCTCAACGCCTTGTCGAGCGGCGTGCCGCTGACCATCGAGTTGCAGCTCGAGGTGATTCGGGTGCGACGTTTCATCTGGGACGATGCTGCCGCTGCGCTTGCTACTCGCTACGAGCTGGAGTATCGGCCACTCAGCCAGCGCTACATTGTCAGAAACCTGAACAGTGGCAATCAGGATTCCTTCGCAACACTCTACTCCGCGCTGAACAGCCTCGGTCGCGTGCAGGGCCTGCCTGTTATCGACGATGCGCTGCTGGAGGCTGACGTGCCGTATCGCATTCGCCTGCGCGCGCTGCTCAATACCCAGCAGTACCCTGCGCCGCTCAGATTGTTGTTCTTCTGGCGCGATGAGTGGCAGTTAGAAAGCGAGTGGTTTGAATGGTTGCTCGAGCGATAAAAAGAGGCCTGTATACACTTCTTGCCGCGACCGGCGTTGGGCTCGTGCTCGTCGCCTTGTTCTTGCTAAGCCGCACCACTCAAAACTCAGACGATTTCGATCGCCTGCACAACGTGATACTCGCAATCAACATTGCAGGCGTGGTTTTGCTGTTCGTACTTCTGGTTGGCAACCTGTCGCGCCTGCTGCGCGAATATCGAACACATGTCCCAGGCGCGAAACTCAAAGCACGAATTGTTGGCATGTTTGTCGGGCTCGCCGTCCTGCCGCTGCTGGTCGTGTTTTACTTTTCGATACAGTTCATCAATCGAGGAATCGATACGTGGTTTGACGTCGACGTTGAAGCAGGACTCGAGAACGCGTTGAAGCTGAGTCGGGCCGCGCTCGAAATGCAAATGCGACAGCACTTGTACTCGACCCAGCAAATATCGCAACGCCTGAGCGATGTTAACGAGCGACAGCTGATCTTCGAGCTCAGCATGATGCGGCGGGAGAGCGGCGCCAGCGAGATCACGATCTACGGCGGCAACAACCGCATTCTCGCCACGAGTTCGGACAGTTCATCGGCAGGCCTGCCGCGGCCACTCGCCGAGGAAGTATTGCTGCAGATGCAGCAGAACCGGCCGTACGTCGTCATGGATCCCGAGGACTACGAAATACGCACCGCAGTCCTGTTCAAGTATCGTGGCCGAGCCGAACCTACAGGGGTACTGCAAGCGTCCTTCCCTGTTACGGACAGGCTTGCGCGCATGGCCAACAGTGTCGACACCTCGTATCGTGAGTACCAACAGCTCGTGTTTTTGCGCGGCCCGTTGAAGGCTACTTTCACGCTGACGCTGGCAGTCGTATTGATGCTCAGCCTGCTGTCTGCGATTTACGGAGCGTTCGTGCTTGCGCGGCGCCTTGTCGCGCCGATTCAGGATCTCGTGGCCGGCACGCGCGCGGTAGCCGAAGGCGACTTCGATACGCGCCTGCCGACACCGACGCGGGATGAAATTGGATTTCTTATCAGTTCCTTCAACGACATGACGCAGCGTCTTGCTACGGCACGACGAGAAGCGAGCCTCTCACAGGCGCTCGTCGAAGCTGAGCGCACCAACCTTGAGGTGATTCTCGCGCGACTGTCGACCGGCGTGCTCGCCCTGGAGGCCGACATGCGCATCCGGACCGCAAATCAGGCGTCGGGGGCAATACTCGGCGTTGATCTGGCGAGTCGCACGGGAGAGGATCTGGCGGTCGTTGCAAAGGGCAGCCCGCTGCTTGAACAGTTCGTCGATGTCGCTCAGGTTCATCTCCGTGCCGGAGAAACCGAGTGGCGAGAGCAAATCGTATTGCGTGGCGAAGTCGGGCGGCGAGTGCTGACATGTGCCTGCACAACTCTCCCCGGCGACGAAGATAATGCGGCAGGTTATGTCATCGTATTTGATGACATTACCGCCCTGCTACAAGCGCAGCGCGACGCGGCATGGGGTGAGGTCGCCCGCCGTCTTGCGCACGAGATCAAGAACCCGCTGACGCCGATACAGCTATCTGCAGAACGAATGCGTCGCAAATACCTGGGCTCGATGTCCGATGATGAAGCGCAGATTCTCGATCGCGCAACGCACACGATTGTGCAGCAGGTCGAGGCCATGAAGGAGATGGTTAACGCATTCAGCGACTATGCGCGGGCCCCGGACATCGAATTGGGCGTCTTCGACATGGACAAGCTCGTGCATGAAGTTGTGGATCTGTATCGCGCCCAGGAAAGTGGCATCGAGATCGTACTTACGTCGGATCCGACGATGCCGATGATCGAGGCCGATATTGGCCGGGTGAGACAAATCATGCACAACCTTATTCGAAACGCGACCGAGGCACTCGAGAACACGGACAAAGGCCGCATCGAGTTGCACGTCAGTGCTGCAGAAATCGATGGAGTTGACGTCGTGCAGATAAAGGTAGAAGACAACGGACCGGGATTCAAAGAAGCCTCGCTGAACCAGGTATTTGATCCTTACGTAACGACAAAACCAAAAGGGACTGGCCTTGGCCTCGCAATCGTCAAGAAGCTGGTCGAAGAACATGTTGGCTCGATTCGAGCCCATAACAGTACGGAAGGCGGCGCCGTGATCAGCATTCGGCTGCCACTCAATGAAGCGGCGCGCGAAGCGATCATATCGATGTCCCCGGGGCGCGGTGACAAAAGGAGGGAAAGAGCGTGAATAATTCTCAGGTGCTTGTAGTTGATGATGAAGCCGATATTCGGGCATTGATTCAGGAGATTCTCTCTGACGAGGGATACGGGGTTACGGTCGCTGCCGATGCAAGCGAGGCGCGAAGTGCGCGGGCTCAGACTAAACACGATCTCATTCTTCTGGATATCTGGATGCCGGACACTGACGGCATCACATTGCTGCGAGAGTGGTCCGACAATGGCGAGCTGACGTGCCCTGTCGTCATCATGTCAGGCCATGGCACAGTCGATACGGCCGTCGAGGCCACACGGCTCGGCGCATTCGATTTCGTCGAGAAACCGTTGTCGCTGGCGAAACTGTTGCGGACCGTCGAGGCGGCGCTTGAGTCGGCAGACAAGCAACCGGCGGGCACCCGCCGCATGCTGCCCTCATTGCTGGCGCCCGTTGGTCGCAGTGCGCGAATGCAGTCCTTGCGGGAAAAGGTTCAGCAATATGCGGCACATGACGAATGCGTGCTGCTGAGCGGCGAACCCGGCAGTGGTCGAGGTGCTTTTGCGCGTTACCTTCACGCCCTGAGCCGACGAGCCGACGAGCCGCTTATCAACGTGACCGCTGCTTCATTGACCGAGAGTAACGCTGAGGAGCAGTTGCTGGGTCGAGAGGAGAAAGGAAGAATTGACGCTGGTGCGTTCGAGCGTGCTGGCCAGGGAATCCTGATCATCGACGAACTTGCAGACCTCACCGAGGCGGCGCAAAAAATAGTGCTGGCAGTCCTGGAGGACGGTGCCTTTCGTCGCATTGACGGCAGCGAACCGGTCAAACTTGAGGCCCGGGTCGTGGCGACGATTGGCGCTGACTACGATGCAAAAATCGACGATGGTTTGCTGCGCCGCGATCTAGTCGCACATCTGAGCGTGCTGAGCCTGAGCATTCCGCCGCTACGAGACTATTCCGAAGACGTTCCCGAGTTGCTTGCATATTACGTCGACAAACTGGTTGACGCGGAGGGACTGTCGTTTCGTCGATTCAGCGTCGCAGCACAGAATCGGCTGCGTAACTACCCATGGCCGGACAACGTTCGCGAACTGAAGAACCTCGTACGACGACTATTGCTTTCGGGTTTCGAGTCCGATATCTCCCTTGAAGAAGTCGAAGCGGAAATCAGCTCGGGGGCGCGGACGGATGAACCGCTGGTCAAGCAGGATCTGCTGTCACTGCCTTTGCGCGAGGCGCGCGAGCAATTCGAGCGAGCGTATCTACAACAGCAGCTCGTACTTTGTGACGGCAAGGTCGGACAACTGGCCAAACGGGTCGGCATGGAACGCACGCATCTGTATCGAAAACTGAGATCATTGGGTGTCGATTTCAAATCGATTGCAGCTGAGGATTAGCCTGCAGTCCGGTGCTTCGTCATCTTCATGTCTCGATCCCGCTTGGGGGAGCTCGCTGCGCTGCGCTTTACTTCCGATGACGAAGCCCCCTCCCGCAGGCTTGCGCTCAGCCGGAAAGATTCTGCCGTCAGGTTCGAAACGGATGCCCGGGGTTCCGAAGTCTTCGATGCTGAGGCCGCGCATTAGATTCAACGCACGTTGTTTTTCGTCGATGCTGGGCCCGGCCGGGCGGAGTTGGATCGTGGAGATGATTCTGCCTTGGATGAAGCGGCCGTCGCCGTCGAGCGTCGTTACAAGGATCGGCGCAATACCCTTGATGCCGGCAACGCTAATACCGTAGTACGTGGCGAAGTTACCGAGGCTGTACGCAATCAGCCTGTCCTTATAGCGCTCGATGGCGCGAACGACGTGTGGCCCATGGCCTATGACAAGATCCGCGCCGGCATCGACCATGCGCCTTGCGAATTTCACTACGTCGCCGCGCGGCTCGCCAAAATACTCCTCTTCGGCAAAGGGCAGATTTATCGCGTCTACGCCCTCGGCGCCGCCATGGAACGTGACAATGACGATGTCATGCGATGCGGAGTATTCGGCGACCGTCGCTTGTGCGAGTTCGCCGTCGAGCATCATGTTTGACTCTCGTGTAACCGCGTAGGCCAGCACCGCGACTTGCAGTTCATTCGACTCGAAGCTCGCGAAGTCTCCTTCACGGCCGGAGTGATGAATACCCACCGCATCGAGCGCCTGCATCGTCGATGTGCGGCCCTCCTCGCCAAAATCGCGAGCATGATTGTTCGCAAGGCTCAGGACGTCGAAGCCAGCGTTACGATAATGTTTCGCGTAGCGTGTCGGCGAACGAAACAGGTAGCACGCACGCGGATTCTTGCATTTCTTGGCCGGTTCGCCGCCATCGACGAGCACCCCTTCGAGGTTGCCGAACGCGATATCAGCAGAGGACAGCGCGGGCGTTATGGCCGCAAGAAAGCTCACGCCATCGTCATCGGGCAGGTGGTTTTCCGGATAGTCGGTGCCAAGCATCATGTCACCAACGGATGCGACGCTGATTCGCAACGAGCTTTTGTCTGTTTCCGGTGGCGCGGAAGTTTCGACCGGCGCCGGCTCCGCCGGCTCTGTTATCTCGACGTCGCGCGGCTGCTCTTGCAGTGGCTGCATCGAGCAGCCCGCCAGCGCGAGCAGCGCCAGAAGAGCTGCGCTCTTGCCAGAGCTAATCACCGAGCCTGATGCGGAGCACATCGATCTGCGCCTTACGCAGGCGGCTGCGTAGTACGTTGAGCTTATCAAGGTCGGAGGTCGGGCCAATACGGACCCGATGATAGGTCCTGTCATCAATGGTTACGCGTTGAATCTGCGATTCGATGCCGTGCAGAGCGAGCTGCGCACGGCGCCGATCGGCATCGGCATAGGCGGAGAAAGAACCAGCCTGCAGCACATAGAGGCCGGGGTCGACGACGGCCCGCGGCTCAACGTCTGCAGCCACATCAGGCTCTTGCTCCGGAATGATGACCTCGAAGTTCGGCAGCATCTCGTAGAAGGTGAAGCGCTCCTCGGGCGGCTCCTCGTTGGCGCCCTGGCCTGCGGCAATTTCATTATTATCATCCAGGGCGTTCTGCAAGCTTGCGGGCTGCGGAACAGCGGCGGATTTCGCTGCGGCCGGCCGGCGATCCTTGACGTAAATGGCGAACGCAACCGACAGTCCGAGAGAGAGCCCGAAAAGCATCCATAACCAGCCCGGATATGTCTGCTTTTTTGTCGCACGTGTCGATCTGCGGCGCTTCCGTTTTGCCATCACATCGTCTCCGGCGCGGAAACGCCGAGTATTACAAGGCCGTTTGCGATAACCGTGCGTGTCGCGGCTATCAGAACAAGTCGCGCATCACGCATTTCGTCATCGTCGACAATGAACAGGTGCGCGTTGTAATAAGTATGGAAGTCGTTCGCAAGATCTCTGAGGTAGTGCACGAGATGCTGCGGGGCGCGGTTGTTTGCCGCGAGTTCGACAACTTCGGGATATCGGCTCAGCGCCGTCATCAGGGCCTTTTCCTGAGGCTCCGCCAGCAAAGACAGATTGTTGCAACCGTTAGCAGTGTCCCACACGAGCGAGCGTTCCTCGAGTTGCCGGAAAACGCTCGCAATTCGCGCGTATGCATATTGAATGTAATAAACCGGATTGTCATTCGATTCTGATTTCGCTACATCGAGATCAAAATCGAGGTGCTGGTCGTGCGAACGCGAAACGTAGAAAAATCTGGCAGCGTCGTTGCCGACTTCATTGCGCAACTGACGCAGCGTAATGAACTTTCCGCCCCGGGTGGTCATGGCGACTTTCTGGCCGTCGCGATAGAGCGCGACGAATTGTACGAGATCGACGATGAGATCGTCAGCGGCATAACCCATGGCTGCCAGCCCGCCACCAACGCGGGTCACGTAACCATGATGATCGGCACCCAGTATGTCGATTAGCCGATCGAATCCTCGCTCCCGCTTGTCGAAATGATAGGCGATGTCGGACGCGAAGTAGGTCTTGTTTCCGTTTGCGCGAACGACTACGCGATCCTTTTCATCACCGAAGTCAGTTGCTCGAAACCACTTTGCACCGTCTTTTTCGTAGACTTTGCCACTTTTCTCGAGTGCAGCCAGTGCCGCGTCGATACGACCCTCTGTCGTCAGGCTCTGCTCCGAATACCAGCGGTCGAAAGTCACGCCAAATTCGGCAAGATCCTCCTCGATATCGTCGCGGATCGATTCCAGTGATTGCTGGCGAATGCGATTGAAGCTGTCATCCCCGATCAGGTCTGTGGCGCGGCTGATCAGCAGATCGACGACGTCGTCTTTGTTGCCGTCGGGCAAGCCCACAAACAGGCCATCCGCGCCCTTGGTCGATAGTGCGGTCATGTCGATCTGGGCGGCTATGTCTTTTATATAGTCGCCACGATATCCGCCGTCGGGAAAAGGCACTTCCACGCCCTGCATTTCGAGCCAGCGCAACCATACGCTGACGCCAAGAATGTCCATCTGCCGTCCAGCATCGTTGACGTAGTACTCGCGCTCCACCGCGTAACCTGCGGCTTCGAGCAGATTGCCGACTGTGGCGCCGAACGCCGCAAGACGACCGTGCCCGACGTGCAGCGGCCCGGTCGGATTAGCCGAAACAAACTCGAGCAGGATGCGGGGATGTTGTTTCGCTTCCTGCCGACCGTAGCAGACACTCTGGTCGAGGATATTTTGCAGTTCGCGATGGTAGGCCGCCGGGCTCAGGTAGAAATTCATAAAGCCGGGCCCGGCTATCTCAACCTTGCTGACCTGATCGCTGTCGCCGAGCTGTTCGATGATGGCAGTGGCAATGTCCCGTGGACTCTTCTGCGCAGGCCTGGCCAGCCGCATCGCGATGTTGCTGGCGAAGTCACCATGGCTGGGGTCGCGCGTGCGCTCGACCGTGCTCTCGATCGCAACACCGGCAGTGAGATCCTCGAGCTCGGGCAGTTTTGCCAGGGCGCTTTCGAGAAGCTGTGCAACTAGGGATTTCATCTACAGGGTGGCCTGGAATTTCGAGCCGGCAATTCTACAGTGAATAGCAGGTGCTGTCGGCTAAAACAACTCGATCGGATCGACGTCAATCGACCAACGAACTTTGCGTGCGGCCGGTTCGTTTTCGAGCGCAGGCCGCAGGCTTTTGAGGGCGGCATGCAGAGCTTTCCGGTCACTGCTCTGCAGCAGCAGCTGGGCGCGATAGCGCCCGGCCTTACGCGCCATTGGTGCGTTGACGGGGCCGAGGACACGCAGGAGCTCGACACGCTGTTCTTCGAGGCGCCGCCGTGCGATCTCCAGAAAAGTATGCGCGTCGGTCTGCTTGTGAGCTGCCGACCGAATCAGCGCCAGCCATGTAAACGGCGGCCACCGGGTCTGCTCGCGCTCTGCGAGCGCATCTGCCGAGATTTTCTCGTAGCCCCCTTCAATCAGGTGTTGCCAGAAAGGATTCCCGGGAAATGCGGTTTGTATGATGACTTCGCCCTGACGGTCCACCCGCCCTGCGCGACCGGCAACCTGGATGATCGATTGGGCGAGCCGCTCAGACGAACGAAAATCAGTGCCAAACAGCCCCTGGTCGGCATTGACGATTCCGACCAGCGTCAGCAGCGGAAAATGATGCCCTTTCGAGAGCATTTGCGTGCCGACCAGGATTTTGGCGCCGCCTTGCTCGGCGAGAGCGAGTGCCTCGCCGATGGCGCCCTTCCTCTGTGTACTGTCACTATCAATTCTCGCGATTCGATAGCCGGGAAAACGTTCCTGCAACGCTGCTTCGAGTCTTTGCGTGCCCTCGCCGAGCTGTCTGACGGCTGCGCCGCAATCTGAGCACTGTTCATCGAGCGTTCGCGTTGCGCCGCAATGATGACAGCGAAGCTGTCTGGCCTGCGCATGCACAGTCATGCGTGAGTCGCAGCGGGCACACTCTGCAACATGGCCGCAAGCCGTGCAGATGAGCGTTGGCGCGAACCCGCGCCGATTGAGGAAGATGAGCACCTGTCCATCGGCCTGCAGGTGGCGTTGAATCGCGGACGCCAGTGGTTCGCTCAGGCCGTCGCTGGCCGCAACGCGACTCAGGTCGACGAGTCGGATCGAGGGCGGCTGGGCAACACCAGCGCGTTCGGGCAACACGATTCGCGTGTAGTTACCAGTCTGACAGTGTCGCAGCAATTCCAGGGTCGGAGTGGCCGAACCGAGCACGATCGAAATATTGTGCTGCTTGGCGCGCGCAATCGCGAGATCACGGGCCGAATAACGCAGGCCCTCCTGTTGTTTGAACGAGTGGTCGTGTTCCTCATCGACGACGATCAGC
Source organism: uncultured Gammaproteobacteria bacterium (assembly GCA_963711285.1). Classification (GTDB taxonomy): domain Bacteria; phylum Pseudomonadota; class Gammaproteobacteria; order Steroidobacterales; family Woeseiaceae; genus UBA1847. Next base: position 51,547 of record CAVQDJ010000015.1, read on the forward strand.
CCGAGCCGGGGCAACGGCGTGAACACGGCCGAGCGGGTGCCGACGATGAGTCTCGCCGTGCCTGAGCGGGCACTGCGCCAGGCCTTCAGGCGCTGCACATCTGTCAGGCCGGAGTGCAGGACCTCCGGTTCTACACCCAGTCGGGTTCGGAGTCGCCCGACCAGCTGCGGCGTGAGCCCAATCTCAGGCACGAGTACGAGTATCTGCCTGTCATTGTCCAGCACTTCCTGCATCAACCGCAGATACACTTCGGTCTTGCCACTGCCCGTGACGCCGTCAAGCACGTAGGCGCCGAAGCCCGGCTTCGCGCGGATCGCATCAAGTGCACGACACTGATACGTGTTCAGCTCCGGTCCGGACTGACCGATCGTGTCCGGTACGGATTCGGGCTCTTCGCGCGGTGCGTCGAAATGGCTCACGAGGCCCTTCTGCAGCAGTGCCTTGGCGGCACGACGCCAATTCGGCAAGAGCTCAGTGAGCGTATCGGTGTCGAGCCCGTTGCCGCCGGCATCGCGCAGCGTCTCGAGCAACTCTGCCTGGCGCGGTGCACGCCTGGACAGGGTTTCGACATCCGCGGACTCACCCGCATCAGTGATAGCGACCGAGGCCAGTATCGGGTGCAACGCCTTGCCCTGCCGCAGCAAGGCAGGCAGGGCGGCCGCAACAACTTCGCCAATCGGATGGTGGTAGTAGCTGCTCGTGAAGCGGATGAGCCAGATATCATCAGCAGATAGCAGCGGTGTGTCATCGAGCGTCGCGATGGCATGACGTACTTTCGACGTGGGCAGGTCACTCTCGTCTGCGTGAGCCATAACGACACCCACCTGGCGGCGCCGGCCAAAGGGCACGAGCACCCGGCTCCCCGGAGCAGCCACGATGCCGGTCTCGGCCTGCAAATAGTCGAATTCGCGCGACAGCGGCACGTTGACCGCAACTTTGAGAATGCGCGAGCTGTTCACAAGTGTTTATTTGACATAATAAGAGACGCAATTTGCGCACAACGTGTCAACCGGGCGCCCGGCAGGACGTTGAATCTATGTGACACGGTAGTTCACCGCGTGGTGGAGTCAAGAGGATCGAAAAGATGGATCTTGCAGGGATGCCGACATGGAGTCGCACTGTATGAACGCTAACGTGGGCGTTTTTGCGGTATCTTGCACCCGCGAACAATCGACGGGGGCAAAGACGCTGCAGCGCGAACGGCAACTCAATCAGTTCCTGGCTGACGTCGAGCGGCGCGCGCTGCGTATCGCCGAGATCGCGGTCCGTGATCGTGACGAAGCGCTTGATCTCGTGCAGGATGCGATGATCAAGCTGGCCCGCAATTACGCGGAGCGTCCGGGTAAAGAATGGGCTCCGCTCTTTTACCGGATTCTGCAAAACGGGGTGCGTGACTGGCATCGTCGTCAGAAGGTCAAAAACCGTGTCATGGTGTGGTTTGGACGTGGCAAGCCGACCGACGATGAGTACGACTTCGTCGCGAACGCACCCGACCCGGCAGGGCGATCACCGGACGATGTGCTGCAGACTCACGAGGCCATGCAGCGCCTTGAAGTTTCGATACACGAGCTTCCGGGCAGACAGCGCGAAGCATTTATGCTGCGCACGTTTGAAGGGCTTGATGTTGCGGGAACCGCCGTTGCAATGGGTTGCAGCCAAGGCAGCGTCAAGACACATTATTCCCGGGCGGTACACGCGCTGCGGGACAAGTTGGGAGACCACTGGCAATGAATGATCCAGGCAAGAATGAGCAAATCGCGAATCAGGCGAAAGAGCTTTTCGATGACAGTGTCGAGCGTCTCGATGCGGCCACTTTGTCGCGCCTCAACCAGGGGCGGCACAAGGCTATGGCGCAACTGAGCAATTCCGGACCATCCCTGCCGTGGCTACGCTGGGCGCCGGCCGCCGGAGTTGCAGCGGCGGCTGTAGTGACCGTCATCATGATGCGCGGACCGCAGGTTGACGACCTCGAACCTGTCACGGCATCCGACTTCGAGATGCTGCTTGAGGAAGACAGCTTCGAGATGTTCGAGGACCTCGAGTTTTATGCGGTCCTGGACGCCGTGGCTGCGGAAGCGAATGGCGATGTCGGTTAAAAAAACCGCATTGCTGAGTTCTTTATTGATGGGCTGCAGCCTGGTGCTCGCTGCGGACGATGAAATTCCGGATGTGGATTTTCTCGAGTACCTCGGGCTTTGGGAGGAGTCGGATGAAGATTGGCTGATTTTTGACGAGCCGATCACGGCCGACGCGGAGGAACGGAGCGATCCTGTACCGCAAGGTGAAGAATCGACGGAGACGAATGATGAAAGCTAAGACATTTTTGGCGATTGCAATGATCACGTTCGCCACTGTTGCAGCAGCCGACGACCAGGGGGTGGCCTGGGATCAGCTGAACGAAGAACAACGGCGCGTGCTCAGTGGTTTTTCGGATAACTGGGACCAGCTGACGCCTGAACGACAGGCGCGGCTGTCGACGGGTGCCGATCGATGGTCTGCCATGACGCCGAAGCAGCGCAGTGCAGCCCGGAACCGCTTCAAGCAATGGCGTGACCTGCCTGCGGATCGCAGAAAGCAGATTCGAAATCGCTACGAGCAATATCGTGGCATGTCGCCGGCGCAGCAAAGACGCATTCGCGAGAACTATCGTCGCTATCAGAGAATGCCCATAGAACGGCGCCAGATGTTACGCGACCGTTACCGGAATCTGACGCCGGACCAGCGCAAACGACTGCGTGATCGCGTCGGAGACAAACCTCGGCCAGCCTCGCGCGGCTGAAGCATCACCGGCAGTAGGATCTACCGTCGCGCAATCTGTGCGCGGCCTCTTATTGTTGGTAGAGTACGCGCGTTCCACGGGAGGCTAGCCAATGAAAATCGGTGTACCGAGAGAAATTCATGCGGGCGAGAGACGCGTCGCCACAACGCCCGACGTAGCTGCTCAGCTTATCAAGATGGGTTTTGGCGTCGCTGTAGAGGACGCGGCGGGCACGGCTGCGAGCTATTCCAATGAAGCCTACGCGGCGGCAGGTTGCGAGATCGTCGCATCGAGCAGCGATCTGTGGGCCCAGGCAGATGTGATTCTGAAAGTTCGCGCGCCGGAGGGCGACGAAACAGGCCTGCTCCGTTCGGACCAGATTCTGATCAGCTTTCTCGGGCCGGGACAGAACCCGGAGTTACTCAAGCAGCTGACTGAAAGTGGCGGTACCGCGATGTCGATGGACAGCGTGCCGCGGATATCGCGGGCGCAGAAGATGGATGCACTGAGCTCCATGGCGAATATTGCGGGTTATCGGGCTATCGTCGAGGCGGCACAGCATTTCGGGCGCTTCTTCACGGGCCAGATTACGGCAGCCGGCAAGATTCCACCCGCCAAAGTGCTCGTGATCGGCGCCGGCGTGGCTGGACTCTCGGCGATCGGCACCGCGCGGAGCATGGGCGCCATTGTGCGAGCATTCGATACGCGACCGGAAGTCAAAGAGCAGGTCGAAAGCATGGATGCCGATTTTCTGATGCTCGACTTCGAGGATGAAGACGGCACCGGCGAAGGCGGCTACGCCAAGGTTATGAGCGACGAGTTCATCAAAGCCGAGATGGCGCTTTTTGCCGAGCAAGCCAAAGAGGTCGACATCATCGTGACAACCGCGTTGATTCCGGGCAAGCCAGCGCCGAGACTGATAACTGCCGAAATGGTCGCTCTGATGAATGACGGCAGCGTCATCGTCGATCTTGCGGCCGAGACAGGCGGCAACTGCGAGCTGACTGAAGCCGACAAGGTCGTGCAGCGTGACGGTGTGTCGATCATCGGCTACACGGACTTGCCAAGCCGGCTTGCAACACAGTCCAGTCAGCTTTACGCGACCAATCTGCGTCACCTGCTGGCCGAACTAAGCCCGGAGAAAGACGGGAATATCGTCGTAAATATGGACGACGAGGTCATTCGTGGGGCGACAGTCTGCAAGGACGGCGAAACAACCTGGCCGCCACCGCCGCCAACGCTTTCGGCGATGCCGAAAGCGGCCGAGCCGGCTCCTGCGCCGGTCGTCGCCGAGCAAAAGAAACGTTCGGTCGCGGGACCGATCATTGCAGGGCTCGCAGGCGGTCTGGCCCTGCTGGGCCTGGGCGCCGTTGCGCCACCCTCGTTCATGGCGCACTTCACGGTGTTCGTACTGGCGTGCTTTGTCGGCTATATGGTGATCTGGAACGTAACGCCCGCACTGCATACGCCGCTGATGAGCGTCACCAATGCGATATCGAGCATCATCATCATCGGTGCGCTGCTGCAAATAAGCTCGGCGGACAAATTGATTATGTGGATCGCCGCGGCCACGATTCTGATAACGAGCATAAATATTGCGGGTGGCTTCGCTGTCACGCGGCGTATGCTCGAAATGTTCCGCAAGTGAGGTCGACATGATTAACGCTGGCATCGTAACCATGTCGTATATCGTTGCGACGGTCCTGTTCATTCTTGCCCTGGGCGGACTTTCCAATCCGGAAACGGCTCGCCGGGGAAACTGGTACGGCATTTCCGGCATGGCGATCGCGCTGCTGGCGACGATACTCGGGGTCGTTACGCAGCAATACATCATCTTGCTGGTCGCGCTGCTAATCGGCGGAAGCATAGGTCTGTTTCTCGCGCGGCGCGTGCAGATGACTCAGATGCCGGAACTGGTCGCCATTCTCCACAGCCTCGTCGGACTTGCTGCCGTCATGGTTGGCTTCGCCAGCTTTATGGACCCTGCGGCGCAATTCGAAGGGATCGAACACACGATCCATGACATAGAGATCTATATTGGCGTGCTGATCGGTGCCGTGACTTTTTCAGGGTCGGTGATTGCGTTTGGCAAGCTTAGTGCGCGTATCAGCGGCACACCGCTGACCCTGCCCGGACGGCACCTGTTCAACCTCGGCTTGTTGGTCGCTTCAATCTGGTTCGGACGTGAATTCGTGCTGCAATCCGCGGCTGGCGGCGGTCTGGAACCGCTGATCATCATGACGATAATCGCTTTGGTGTTCGGCATTCACATGGTGATGGCGATAGGTGGTGCGGACATGCCAGTCGTCGTCTCGATGTTGAACAGCTATTCCGGCTGGGCAGCGGCGGCCACAGGATTCATGCTCAGCAACGATCTCCTGATCGTCACGGGAGCTCTCGTTGGTTCGAGTGGTGCGATTCTGAGCTACATCATGTGTCGTGCGATGAACCGCAAGTTCCTGGCGGTTATTGCCGGTGGCTTCGGCACCGGTGGCGGCACGACCGTCGTCTGCAGGCGACGCGGAACAGGGAGAAGTCTTCCCCATTGATACTCAGGAGACGGCCGCGCTGCTTTTGGATGCGAAAGAGATAATGATCGTCCCTGGCTACGGCATGGCCGTGGCTCAGGCGCAGCACATCGTTTATGAGATTACGCGCGCGCTGCGCGACAAGAAAATCAATGTTCGCTTTGGCATTCATCCGGTTGCGGGACGCATGCCCGGGCACATGAACGTGCTGCTGGCCGAAGCGAGGGTGCCGTACGATATCGTTTTCGAAATGGACGAGGTCAACGAGGACTTCCCGGACGTCGATGTCTCGATCGTCATCGGTGCGAACGACATCGTTAATCCGTCAGCGCAGGAAGAGCCGGACAGCCCGATTGCCGGCATGCCGGTGCTCGAGGTGTGGAAGGGCAAGACGACCATCGTTCTCAAGCGCAGCATGGCAACCGGTTATGCGGGCGTGCAAAACCCGCTGTTCTTCAAGGAAAACACGCGCATGTTGTTCGGCGACGCGAAAGAAAGCCTCGACGCGGTATTCAAGGCACTTTAAGCAACTGTGACGATTCGTGTTGCTTTTTGACGCGCGATCGGCAAACTAAGCAAGCATAAGTCGTGCAATGTGCGATGAGGTGAACCGATGCTTGCAGGAATCGCTACCGATATCTCGCAGCAGGTGTTGCGAACGGATGTAGCTGGGATGCCGCTCGAGTGGATCGACTACCGGGAGGCGGTCCGGCTGTACCATGCAGAACAGGTCGCTTACGATTGCGGCACGTTGCTCTACACTGTATTCGGCGGCTACAGCAGCTACGACGGCAATCGTAGCAAGATCGATGTGAATTCGATCATCGCAACGCACGGCACGAGCCGAAGCCTTTCCCGCAACCGCGACCGCTACGTTCCGCCACTGAACAACCGCACCTTATTCAAGCGGGACGCCAATCTGTGTTTGTATTGCGCGATGCGTTATCCGACTCGCGACCTGACCCGTGATCACATTACGCCGATCTCGCAGGGTGGCGGTGATGCCTGGAACAACGTTGCGACGGCGTGCCGACGTTGCAATAACTACAAAGGTGGCCGCACACCGGAACAGGCCGCAATGCAGCTGATCGCGGTGCCATTCACGCCAACTTATGCCGAGTACATTTACCTGAAGGGGCGGCGCGTGCTCGCGGATCAAATGCAGTACCTTCTCGCCCACATTCCGCGCTCGAGTCCGCTACACGCGAGGCTCTCCGATCATCTCGCCGATGGTGCGGAAATCGTGGACGTACACTTCCACGAGTAACCGCAAGGGCCGCAGACGGGCGTTTACCTCCGTCATGTCTCGATCCCGCTTGACGGGAGCTCGCTGCGCTGCGCTTTACTTCCGTCGGCAAACGCCCCGTCAGTGGCCTCACGCAGTTATACTCCTTCGTTATGCAGTACCTCATCGATGCCAGCGTGTACGTGTTTCGAGCTTATTACTCGATGCCCGAGGACATGGTCGATGGCGAAGGCAACCCCGTAAACGCTTTATACGGTTTTTGCCGGTTCCTCGGTGACTTCATGGAGCAGGTCAACCCCGAATACGTTGCCGTGTTGTTCGATGAAAGCCTGTCAAAGTCCTTTCGTACTGAGATCTATCCCGACTACAAGGCGAATCGCGACCCGGCACCCGAAGAGCTGAAGCGGCAGTTCGGGCAGTGTCGCCGGTTCACTCGTGCACTGGGTGTAATGGAATGGGCAAGTCCACGATACGAGGCGGATGACCTGATCGGCACACTCGTTGAGCACGGCAGGTCGATGAGTCGACCATCGACGATTATCACCCGTGACAAGGATCTGGCGCAGCTGCTGACGAAGGAAGACGTATTCTGGGACTTCGCCGGGAAAGGAAAGATCGGCTACGAGCGGGTGCCCGAAGTATTCGGCGTCTGGCCCGAACAGATCGCCGACTTTCTGGCGCTGGCGGGCGATGCAGTCGACAACATCAAGGGCGTCCCGGGCGTCGGCAAGAAGACAGCCACGGTGCTGTTGGAACGCTTCGGCAGCCTCGAGAAGATTTATGAAAACCTCGACAAGGTGCATGAGGTGAATGTACGTGGCTCTAAAACGCTCGGCGTAAAGCTCGAGACGCACCGAGACGATGCAATGCTGGCGCGCAAACTCACGGGTATCGCCTGCGACGCACCGATCGACGATGCCGAAAACGCGATGCAGCGATCTGCACCGCTGCTCGGGGACATAAACGCGCTGTACGATGAGGCGGCCATCGGCATGGCGCTACGGCGACAGGCGGAGCGGATATCTGACCTGAGCCGCGATTGACCAGCACGTTCAGCAAAACCGGACCGGAATCCGCGTATGCGATGTTCGAAGCGGAAGCCGACGGACTCAGGGAGCTCCGTTCAACCGGGGAGATTCGAGTTCCTGATGTCGTCGATTGCGGAACGGCGAACGGCCAGAGCTTCATCATTCTCGAGCATCTCCCGCTAGAGCCGGCTTCCCGCGAAACCGCGCGCCGCTTCGGCGAGCAACTTGCCAGACTGCATCGCCATACGCAGGATGGCTTCGGCTGGTTTCGGGACAATACGATCGGCCCGACTCCACAGGTCAATACGCCGGGTGATGACTGGATGGAATTCTTTCGCACGCATCGCCTCGGGTATCAGCTTGATCTCGCCGTGTCCAACGGTTACGGCACGCACGTCGAGGAACCCGGTCGTGCGCTGATGAATCGCCTGCCTGAGTTACTTGCGGACTATGCGCCGGCCGCGTCGCTGTTGCACGGCGATCTCTGGGGCGGCAACTGGGGTAGCGTTGACGGCGAGCCCGTGATCTTCGATCCGGCCGTTTACTACGGGGATCGCGAGTCGGATATCGCGATGACGATGTTGTTCGGTGGTTTTGGCCGTCCCTTCTACGATGCGTATGCGCGTACCTGGCCGATGGCGCCAGGCCACGATCAACGTATCAAGCTATACCAGCTCTATCACGTCCTGAACCATCTGAATCTTTTCGGCCGTTCGTACCTTGGCCGAGCGACGAGCTTGATAAACGACCTGCTGTAGGAGATTGTGGGCGCTCCGAGTTAGGCCGGGAACTCACTCAGATCGTCTGATTCCTCGACTTCGATCAAATCGCCGAGAAAATCTTCGTCGAAAGCATAGAGCATGGTTCCTTCCGGCGCCTTGAGCGCGACGAATGCGCCTTCGTAGCCCGGAAATTTTTCGTGCGGCAGATTGTATTTGCTGATCAGACTGTTCAGAGCATCCCTGTCAGCGCAGCGGAAGCACAACGATGGCGAATTGAGTGCGATACTTTCGGAGAGGCCCAGCGACGCCCCGCCCGCGTCGAAGCGCATGTGAACCGTCGGCTCTTCGCGCATTCGTATCAGTTTTGGCGCAACGGCCGCCCAGAAGCGCGCAGAACGAACACCATCTCGCACCGGCAACGTCAATTCGAACCAGGTCCCACACGCTGAATCATTGTCGAACTCATCGCCGCCGCTGAATGTTCGCGCCTCGAGCATTGTCACCATGTGACCGTCGCGATCGGCCAGGCCCAGTTCGTTGAACACGTCCTCACCGAGACGCATAACGCTGAAGTCAAAGCCGTGGTCGGCCATAGAGCGGGCACGCTTCGCGAGATCGGGCTTTACGAACGTAATCGCTGGCGAATCAAAATCACGATCATGTAGTCCGATACACAGCACGCCGTCGCTTACTACCGCGTATTTGTGGGACCAGACGTCACCAATTGTCAGTTCAGCGAAGCCGAGCGTCCTGTAGTAGCTGAGCGAGTCGAGAATGTCAGGAGTCTGAACGCTGAACTCGAGAAAATGACCCAGGCTGCTCACTTCGCTGCACCCAGGGCCAGCGCACGGTCGCGTGACTTGTCCCGTCCGCGAGCAACTTCGCTGGCACTCCAGTCGGCGGACGATTCCGGCCAACCGCCTGCGTGTTTTTCGACCAGGCGAGCCAGAAACGCAACGTGGTCATCGCGTGCATTGAGAGCAGGAATATAGTTGAGTGAGCCGCCACCGGCATCGGCAAAAAACTCGGCGTTCTGCATTGCGATTTCTTCGAGCGTCTCGAGGCAATCGGCCGCGAAGCCCGGACAAACCACATCGAGTTTTGCGATGCCTTTGCCACCGAGTTCGACGACCGTCTCGTCGGTGTACGGGCGCAGCCATTCTGCGCGACCGACGCGCGACTGGAACGAGATAATCCACTCATCGTCACCGAGCTCGAGCGACTCGGCGATAAGTCGCGCCGTCTTCTGGCATTGGCAATGATAGGGATCGCCACTCAACAGCGTGTCCATCGGGACGCCGTGAAAAGAAAACAAGAGCTTCTCGCCGCGACCATGCTGTTCCCAGTACTCGCGGATGTTCTGCGCCTGCGCAGCGACGAAACCGGGTGCATCGTGATAATGGTTAATGAACCTGAACTCGGGAACCCAACGGCGCTTGCTCAGCGCGCCCGTGACCATATCGAAAACAGAGCCTGTCGTCGTGCCGGAATACTGCGGATACAGGGGCAGACACACGATGCGTCTGGCGCCCTGGTCGTACAGCTGCTGCAGAGCCGACTCAATCGAAGGCTGTCCGTAGGACATGCCGAGTTCGACGTGCACGGCACCCGAGAGCCGCGCCGAGAGCTGTTGCCCGATGGAATTGGCGATATCCTGCGAGTAAATGAGCAGCGGTGAGCCATGCTCCGTCCAGACCTTTCGATACGCCTCTGCGGATCGGGACGGCCGAAAGCGAAGAATGAAACCGTGCAAAATGATCCGCCACAACAGCCGTGGCAGCTCCACAACGCGCGGGTCGGCCAGAAACTGCCCGAGATAACGACGCACGGCCGCGGTTGTCGGCGCGTCAGGCGTGCCCAGGTTGACTATAAGGACGCCCAGGGACTCGGGAACCCCGTGTTCGTATTCTGGCGAGGACTGGAAGGTCGGCATAAACCCTTAAACCGATTTGAATCGGCGTAACAGTAAACGAAAGGCCCTTCGTGTGCCAGCGACCGGCGCTATAATCCCTTGTCTTGATTGGCAATTATTGCGCGATGTGGCTAATGAACAATCCTCCCGAAACCAGCGGCCAACAGCCGACGTGGACCCTGATACGTGACATTGCCGTACTGCAGGTCAAGCTCATTGTCGACGGTCTCCGCGACCTGATTCTGGTTCCCGCCTCCCTTGTTGCGGGGATCATCAGTCTTGTCAAAACGAGAGAGGGCAAGCCCGGGAGCGAGTTCTACACGCTCATCAGCGTTGGCAAGCAGAGTGAGCGCTGGATCAATCTGTTTGGCGCGATCAGAAATGCGCCTCCGGATATTCTCGGTGAGAATCGCTTCGGCGAGGCGGACATAGACGATATCGTCTCGCGCGTAGAGTCATTTGTCGTCGATGAATACAAACGCGGCGGTGTGACCGCGCAGGCAAAGCACAGGATCGATAAGGCGCTGGAGGCGATGCAGCGGCGCCGCAAGAAGGGACCGCAAGAGCCGCTTTGACCGTCTCAGGCTGCTTCCATTATTGCAGCAACACCCATGCCGCCGGCGGTGCACACCGAAATGAGTCCGCGACCAGAGCCCTTTTCGCTCAGCAGCTTGGCCATCGTCGCAACGATGCGCGCGCCGGTGGCCGCAAACGGGTGGCCCATCGCGAGGCTGCCACCCTTGACGTTGAGCTTCGACAGCTCGATCGGGCCCATCGGGTGATTGCGCCCAAGACGATCGCGGCAGAATTTCTCGGATTGCCATGCTTTGAGTGTTGCTATGGTCTGCGACGCAAATGCTTCATGGATTTCGTAGAAGTCAAAGTCCTGAAGCCGCAGGTTTGCCTCTTTCAACATTTCGGAGACGGCATACGCCGGCGCCATTAACAGGCCCTCGTCATCGATGAAATTGACGGCGGCTACTTTCGTAAAGGTCAAATAGGCAGCTATAGGAAGATTCTTCAGGTTAGCCCAATCTTCCGACGCGAGAAGTACGGCAGCGGCTCCGTCCGTCAACGGAGTACTGTTGCCCGCAGTCATGGTGGCGTCTTCGCTCTTGTCGAACACCGGTTTCAGCGCTGACAGCTTTTCGAACGTCGAATCACGGCGGATGTTGTTGTCTTCCTCGCAATCGAGAAAAGGGATGACGAGATCTTCGTACCAGCCGGCGTCATAGGCCGCAGCGGCTTTGACATGGCTCGCGAGGGCGAGCTGATCCTGGTGTTCGCGCGGTATGTCCCATTCCTGCGCCGTGATTTCCATGCTCTGGCCCATGGAAAGGCCCGTGCGTGGCTCGGTAACGCCCGGAAACAGCGGTTTGAAGTGCGCTGGCCGCAGCCGAAACCACGGCAGTATACGATCCTTTGCCGATCGTGCGCGAAAGACGTCGAGCATGATCGAGCGATAGGTGTCGTTGTAAACGATAGGTGGATCGCTCACCGTGTCGGTACCGCCGGCAATGCCCGAGTCGATCTGTCCAAGCGCGATCTTGTTGCCAATCATGATGCAGGCTTCGAGACTCGTTCCGCAGGCTCGTTGCAGATCAACACCGGGTGTGCGCGGAGACAAGCCCGAGTCCAGGACGGATTCCCGTGCGAGATTCCAGTCTTTCGAATGCTTGATTACTGCGCCCAAAGCAACGTCGCCCAGCGTCTGTCCCTTCAGGTCGAATTTATTAACGACACCCTGCAGCGCAGCGGCCATCAGATCCTGGTTCGAGCACTCCCTGTAGACCGAGTGCGACCGGCAAAATGGGATTCTCATTCCCCCGACTACAGCAACTCGTTTGGCCCGGCCATCATGCAACATACTTGCCTCCGTACAGACATCTAAACCCAACTCAATTGTGTAACTTTACACGAATCAGTTTTCCAATTCGCCCGCCAAGATGGACTTCTAACAAGTGGGTCGGGCCAATTCTCCGAACGGCTCTGGCGACGAATGGGTTACATTTGCCCCATGTGGCGAACGAGCAGTTGGCGAGAAGAGACCCGTGGGCTGCTGCGCCTCGCCGGGCCGCTTATCGTCAACAACCTCTCGATAGCTGGCATGCAGTTTGCGGACGCGGTCATGGCAGGCCGGCTTGGCGCCGAGTCTCTGGCAGCTGTCGCAGTCGGCGCCAGCGTCTGGTTTTTCGGCTTCGTGATATGCCTCGGAATACTCATGGCGATCTCGCCGATTGCTGCGAGGCACTTCGGCGCCGGCAACCCGGAGCTGATAGGACGGTACACGCGTCAGGGCATGTACCTGGGCATCGCGTTCGGGCTGTTCTTGATTCTGCTCGCCCAGGTGACCGTCGCTCCGCTCCTGACACAGGTTGGTGTGGACGAGAGCTTTCGCGATCTGACCGAGGGCTACGTGTTAGCGATTATTCCGGGTGCGCCCGCAATCTTCGTTTTCCTTGCGCTGCGATTTACGACTGAGGGAATCGGCTACACGCGGCCGATTATGTTCACGTCGATTTTCTCGCTGGTCTGCAATGTGTTTCTAAATTACGTGCTGATGTTCGGGCACTTCGGCGCGCCTGCTCTCGGCGTTGTCGGCTGTGGTCTGGCGAGCGCAATTACGATGTGGATAATCATGGTCGCGCTGGTGACGTACATGGTAGTGAGTCCACGTCACAAGCCCTTGAAAATATTTTCACGCTTTGCGCCCTTGCGACCTAATGTACTCAAGGAAATTCTGGTGTTGGGAGTGCCGATCGCCGTCACGATCACGGCGGAGGCCGGGCTATTCAATGCTGTGTCTATTCTTATGGGAACTCGGGGCGCGGCAATTGCAGCAGCACATCAGATCGCAATAAACTTCGCGGCCACGATGTTCATGGTGCCGCTCGCACTGAGTTCGGCGATTACGATTCGGGTCAGTCACGCGCTGGGTGCCAACAACGCGACCGCTGCACGATTCAGCGGCGCGCTCGGCATCATAATCTGCGCAGTATTCATGGCGTGTTCCGCCACGTTTCTGCTCATATTTCGCGATTCGGTCGTCAGCCTGTATACGAACGATAAATCGGTTACGAGTATCGCGATCAGCCTGCTGCTAATGGCTGCGATATTCCAGGTGGCCGACGGCATACAAATTGGTGCGGCCGGAGCGTTGCGGGGCTACAAGGACACGCGATTGCCGATGCTTATCAACACCTTCGCGTACTGGGTGCTGGCGTTCCCGCTCGCCTACCTTGCGGCCGTGACCTATCGGTCGCCTCCGAGCTACGTCTGGGGCGGATTCGTCATCGGGCTAACAGCAGCAGCGATGCTGCTCGGGTGGCGATATGTGCTCGTGTCGCGGGCGGAACTCGAAGCTGCGCGGCAAGAATGCGCGGAAGTTCAGCCGCCCTGACCGAAGTCGGGGCTGTCGCTGGAGAGATATTCGTTCTCTTCCGGTGTGTTCTCGCGATTCAACAGTTTATTGCGATGCGGGAAACGACCAAAACGCTGGATAATGTCGTGATGGAGCTCGGCAAACTGTGCCATGGTTTGAAACGTCTCGCGATACGTTGGTGAGACGGCACCGGCCAGGCGATTGAAAATCTCCACGGACTTCGCCTGAACCTTGCGGGACTCGGCATGCTGTAACGGCATGTAAAAGAAGACTCGCTGGATGTGCGTGAGGTCTTTGTCTTTCTTTTCCATGGCCCCGTGAACGCAAAGCTTTAGAGCTGCGCTGTCCATTGCAAAAGCTTCAGCGGTATTGCGATAGATGTTGCGGCGAAACTGATCGAGCAGGAGAATCAGCGCGAGACGACCCAGCGACCGATGAGACCAATAGTCCAGCTCACCGGCCGATGCTCTGGCGACGTCGTCGGCAAACTCCTTTTTGCACTCAAGGTCAAATACCTCATCCTCGCCGAACCAGATGTCCATGCGCTGGTCAATTTGTGGTGCCGTAAGCTGCTCCTCCATGAACCAGAACGACAGAATGGCATCGATGCGGCGCTGGTCTTCATCGGTGATGGTCGCATCCATGCTTTCGCTGAGTAGTTTTACCGGCATTTCAATAGTTCCAGTGTACTGGCGGCTGCAATCCCCGGACATTGTGACGCGACGAGGCGCATTTGGTGCGAACCAGGTCACGATTTGGGCGCTGTGGGCCATTTATGCATACAAATCTGCGTAGACTTTAGCAGATGATCGGCGCTCTACTAGGAAATCGCACGAGATTGCTGTTCGCCGTGCTGGTATACGTCTCGTTGTCTGCCTGCGGCGGCCCGGCGGAAGGGCCTGAGGAGGCGATACGCTCGTGGGTCCGTCAGGGTCACGAAGCCGCGGAGGCAAAGGACCGTCGCGCGCTGGTCGATCTGATCTCACCTGCATATACGGATGTGCGGGGAAACAGCCGCGACGACATTGAAAATATGTTCCGGCTGTATTTTTTACGCCAGCAGAAGGTGGCGCTCATTAGCCGCATTGAAGAACTCGAGGTATACGGCGACACTGCCGCAATGCTTGTGTTGTCCGTCGGCATGGCCGGAACCAATGACAATGTTCTCGGCTTCAGCGCCGATGCGTATCGATTCCGGATGGAATTCGAGCTTCAGGACGATGAGTGGTTGCTGACGTCGGCCCGCTGGGGGCAGCTTGGAAGCGATCTGCATTAGTCCGGTGGGGAGGGCTTGCGCATGAAGCGAAAAGATCTGTTGTTCTACTCGAGCCTGCTGGTGGCAAGCTTCGTGTTGTCCGCCTGTGCGGGCACGGGTCCTTTGATCAGTTCACCCGGCGTGAGTCTGAAGAACGTACAAATGACCGAAGTCGATTTTTCCGGCCAGACTTTCCTGCTCGGCTTCGACGTAACGAACCCCAACGCTTTTCCACTGCCGGTCGAGGCGGTGTCGTACGCGGTCGATCTCGATGGGTATCGCTTTGCAACGGGCAAGACCGAAGGCGGCTTTACCGTACCGGCCCGGGGTGACAGTGAATTCGCAATCAGTGTGGAGCTCAACCTGCTGAAGACGGCTCCGCAGCTATTGCACGTGGTGCGCGAAGGGGTGAAGCGTGACATACCCTATAAGCTGAAGGGGAAGCTCGGCGTCGACATTCCGTTCGTCGAAGCCGTCCCTTTCGAAACGGCGGGTAGAATTCGACTGCATTCGAGCAGCGACTAGTCTTCACAAATAACCAGTAAATCCAGATCGTTACGCGCGCAACCAAAGACGCCGCGGCGCGTTTGTCCGGGAAAGCGGGCTAACGAGCACCGATTGCCGGTATTTGGCTCGGTAATGCTGCAGTGCAGTAGCGAGCCGGGCAAATCGTGGCATATACTCGATCGTTCGGGCAGCTCTGGTATTTTTCCTGCATGCGGCCCTAAACGGCCCTTTGGCCGTAAGAGGCGCTTTTGGCGCCATCTCAACGTAATGATGAAACGGGGCGCGCCAAACGCGTGATCCTCAGGGCATCTATGATCGAGCGACAGGCAACAGGACTGTATGACCCGGCATTCGAGCGTGACAGTTGTGGCTTCGGCCTGATTGCGAACCTCGATGACTTGCCGAGCCATTGGGTCGTCGAAACGGCGATCTCCGCGCTCGCTCGCCTGACGCACCGTGGCGCAGTGGCGGCCGATGGAAAAACCGGCGATGGCTGTGGGTTACTGATCAAGTTTCCGAAAGCATTCCTGCGCGCTGTCGGCGAGGAGCTCGGGTTCGGGCTCGGCGAGCGCTTTGCGACCGGAAGCGTGTTCCTTAATCAAGACGAAGAAAAAGCCGCGATGGCTCGCGAGATTATTGATACGGCAATCCTCGAGATCGGGCTCGAGGTCGCCGGCTGGCGGGAGGTGCCAATAGATCCGTCGGTGTGTGGCGAACAGGCGCTCAAAACGTTGCCGCGAATCGAACAGGTGTACGTCAACGCACCGAACGGAATGCCGCGAGGCCGATTCAACCGGCGTCTCTTTCTGGCCAGGCGGCGCGCCGAAAGACGCATCGGTGAAGGGCACGCTTACGTGGCTAGCCTGTCATCGGTCACGATCAGCTACAAAGGCATGATCATGCCGACCGCCCTGCCGGACTTTTATCCTGACCTGAAGGATCCGCGACTCGAGTCGTCGGTATGCGTTTTCCATCAGCGTTTCTCGACCAACACGTTGCCGCAGTGGCGGCTCGCGCAGCCGTTTCGTTTTCTCGCCCACAACGGCGAGATCAACACGATACAGGGCAACCGCAACTGGGCGCTCGCGCGGGCGAAGAATTTTATCTCCGACAAGCTTGATGATATTTCCGATCTCGACCCGATCATCTCGCTGATCGGCTCGGACTCATCGAGTCTCGACAACATGCTCGAGGTAATGCGCGCTGGCGGCATGGATGTCTTGCAGGGTATGCGCATACTGATACCTCCTGCCTGGCAGGCGGCTGATGACTTCGATCCGGACGTCAGGGCGTTCTACGAGTTTTTCGACTGCCAAATGGAGCCTTGGGACGGTCCGGCCGGCATTGTGTTGACGGACGGACGTTATGCAGCCTGTTGTCTCGACCGGAACGGACTCCGGCCCGCACGCTATGTAGTGACCAAAGACCGGCACATCACGGTGGCTTCGGAAATCGGTGTCTACGATTACGAAGAAAAAGATGTCGTCAGCAAAGGTCGTCTTGGGCCGGGAGAGATGCTCGCTGTAGATCTCGTCAACGGCGTGCTGCTCGAGAACGACGACATACACGACATCCTGAAGACGCGCGCGCCGTACAAGAAGTGGCTTAAGAAGGGCGTTCGCTACCTGGATTCGGAGTTGATCGACACGCACATCGCTGCCGAGCCGTTCGATCCCGAAACGCTCGCCAGCTACCAGAAGATGTTCAATCTCACGCGCGAGGAACTGAACGAGATTGTTTCCGTGCTGGCCAAGGCAGAACAAGAGGCTGTCGGTTCGATGGGCGATGACACACCGATGGCGGTGCTGTCTCAAAAGATACGCTCTCCATTCGACTACTTTCGGCAGCAGTTTGCGCAGGTAACGAACCCGCCGATCGATTCATTGCGCGAACGGATCGTCATGTCGCTGCAAACGAACATCGGCGGTGAGTCGAACCTGTTCGATATAGGGCCAGAACACGCCGAACAGGTCATCATGAATTCCCCGGTGCTGTCGCAGCTGAAACTGCGGCAGCTGCTCAGTGACGACCTTTACGCCGACAGCCACGAATTCATTGACCTCAACGTCGACGAGTCACTGTCTCTCTCCGAGGCGCTCGACAAAATTTGCCGTCGGGCGGAAGAGGCCGTGCGTAACGGCAAGCTGATAATGATGCTCAGCGATCGCTACCTCGAGAAGGGCAAGCTCCCGGTTCATGCCTTGCTCGCGACGGGCGCAGTGCACCATCATTTGGTGCGGCACGGTTTACGCTGCGATGCGAACATTATTGTCGAGACCGGCGTCGCGCGTGACCCGCACCACATTGCGTGCCTGATTGGCTACGGTGCAACCGCGGTCTACCCGTACCTCGTGTACCAGTCGCTGCATGACATTGCACAGCGCGGCAATATCGACCGCCAGCAACAGCTTGGCCGAAGTTTCCGACGCGGAATTCGCAAGGGCCTTTTCAAGATCATGTCGAAGATGGGTATCTCATCGATTTCGAGTTATCGGGGCGCGCAGTTGTTCGAGATCGTCGGTCTTCACGATGAAGTGGTGGAGCGGTGTTTCACCGGCACGACCTCGAGAATCAACGGCACGAGCTTTACAGACCTGCTCGACGACCAGCGGCAGCTGGCCAAAGCGGCGTGGGACCCTCGCATGCCGATTACTCAGGGCGGGCTGTTTAAATACGTACACGGCGGCGAGTATCACTGCTATAACCCGGACGTCGTGACGACTCTTCAGGCCGCGGTGCGCAGCGGCGACTTCGATCGATACAAAGACTACGCGAAGCTCGTCAACGAGCGACCGATCGCGACGCTGCGTGACCTGATGTCGATGAAGTCAGCAGGCCCGCCGATACCATTAGACGAGGTCGAGCCCGTAGAAGACATTCTCGTCCGCTTCGATAGTGCGGGCATGTCGCTGGGCGCGCTGTCACCCGAAGCGCATGAGGCGCTCGCGATTGCGATGAACCGTATCGGGGCGCGCTCGAACTCGGGAGAAGGCGGCGAAGATCCGGCGCGCTATCGCACCGAGCGAATGTCCAAGATCAAACAGGTCGCATCGGGTCGCTTCGGTGTTACGGCGGAGTACCTCGTCAACGCCGAGGTGTTACAAATCAAGATCGCGCAAGGCGCCAAGCCCGGAGAAGGTGGCCAGCTTCCCGGCCACAAGGTGAACGAAATGATTGCGCGGCTGCGCTATGCGAAGCCGGGTGTCGGACTTATCTCGCCACCGCCGCACCATGACATCTATTCAATTGAGGATCTCGCGCAGCTGATCTTCGATCTCAAGCAGGTCAACCCTGATGCGCTCGTGTCGGTAAAGCTGGTCGCCGAACCTGGCGTGGGCACGATTGCGGCTGGCGTTGTCAAGGCGTATGCAGACCTGATCACGATCTCGGGTTACGACGGTGGCACGGGAGCGAGTCCCCTGAGCTCGGTCAAGTACGCCGGTAGCCCGTGGGAACTCGGCCTCTCGGAGACGCACCAGGTGCTGCGCGGCAATGACCTGCGCCACAAGGTTCGACTGCAGACAGACGGCGGACTAAAGACAGGTCTCGACGTCGTCAAGGCTGCAATGCTGGGTGCCGAAAGCTTCGGCTTCGGCACGGCGCCGATGGTTGCCCTGGGCTGCAAGTACCTGCGTATTTGCCATCTCAACAACTGCGCAACCGGTGTTGCGACGCAAAATAACGTACTGCGCAGCGAGTACTTCGTCGGCCTGCCCGAGATGGTGATCAACTTCTTTCGGTTCGTGGCTGAAGAGACGCGAATGCTCATGGCGGAGCTCGGTGTGCGCAGGCTCGAGGAGCTGATCGGCCGTGTAGACCTTCTTGAACTGCAGGACGGTGTCACCGAACGGCAGGCTCGCCTCGACCTCTCGCCCATCATCTCGGACGAGGGCCTCGCGAAAGACGCGCCGCAATACTGCACGGACTTGCGCAACGAACCGTTCGACAAAGGCGAGCTCGCCGAAGAAATGGTGTCGGCAGTCCTGCCCGCGATCACGTCGAAAGAAGGCGGGCGCTTTGGTTTCGAGGTACGCAACTTCAACCGTTCGATCGGTGCCCGCCTCTCGGGTGAGATTGCGCGGCGACATGGCAATCAGGGGATGCGCGATGCGCCGGTCGACATTCTGCTGCGCGGCACGGCGGGACAGAGTTTTGGCGTCTGGAACGTTGCGGGATTGAACCTCACGCTCATCGGTGACGCCAACGACTACGTTGGCAAGGGCATGGCTGGAGGAAGAATTGTAATCCGCCCGCCCGAAGACGCCAGTTACGTTGCAAGAGACACGGCGCTCATCGGCAACACCTGCTTGTATGGCGCGACCGGCGGCACCTTGTTCGCGTCCGGGACAGCAGGGGAGCGATTCGCCGTGCGTAATTCGGGCGCGACAGCAATCATCGAGGGATCGGGCGATCACTGTTGTGAATACATGACCGACGGCGTCATCGTAGTGCTGGGCCGCACCGGCGTCAATTTCGGCGCCGGCATGACCGGCGGTTTCGCTTACGTTCTCGATATAGAGCGCAATTTTGTCGACCGCTACAACCACGAGCTCATCGACATTCATCGTATTTCTCCGGAAAGCATGGAAGCGCATCTGCATCACTTGCGAGCACTGATCATGGAGCACGTAAAGCAGACAGGCAGCGACTGGGGCGAGAGAATTCTGGATGACTACCGCAGCTTCCTGCCAAAGTTCTGGGTCGTAAAACCGAAAGCCGCGGAGTTGGGCTCACTGATCAAATCGCTACGGCAGGCGGCATAGAGGAACATGTCAAAACATCCATTACAGTTCCTGGAGATACCGCGGCGAGATCCCGAGAAGGAGGCGCCCGAGGAACGCATTCGTCATTTTGGCGAAATCTATGGCCATTACGACGGCGCGAACGCAGCGGCACAGGCCGGCCGCTGTATAAGCTGCGGCAATCCGTATTGCGAGTGGCAGTGCCCCGTGCACAACTATATTCCGAACTGGCTGGACCTGATCGAGCAAGGCAAGCTCTTCGAGGCCGCAGAGCTGTCACATCAAACCAACTCGCTTCCGGAGATCTGTGGCCGGATCTGCCCGCAGGATCGCCTGTGTGAGGGGGCGTGCACGCTGAACAACGGGATTGGCGCCGTAACTATCGGTAGTATCGAAAAGTACATCACTGACGAAGCGCTGCAGCAGGGGTGGCGGCCCGATATGTCGCACGTCGTCGATACGGGCAAATGCGTCGGCATCGTCGGTGCGGGTCCGGCTGGTTTGGCGGCCGCCGACGTCCTCGCGCGGCAGGGCGTTCGATCAGTCGTTTACGATTCCTATCCGGAAGTCGGGGGCCTGCTGACTTACGGCATTCCTCCATTCAAGCTCGAGAAACACGTCGTCAAGACGCGCCGCGAGATACTCGAAGGAATGGGCGTGCGCTTCGTGCTCAACACGCGAATCGGCGATGACAAGCCGTTCGATGCGCTGCTCGAAGAGTACGACGCCGTGTTTCTCGGTATGGGCACGTACACATCGGTCCGCGGTGAATTTCCGGGTGAAGACCTCGACGGCGTGCACGAGGCGCTTCCGTACCTGGTGGGCAATGTATACCGGGAACTGGGGTACGAGGATCATTCGACGCCCTACATCGACCTGGCCGGTAAAAAGGCCGTCGTGCTGGGTGGTGGCGATACGGGCATGGACTGCAATCGCACGGCGATTCGACAAGGCGCCGCCAGCGTTCAATGTGCCTACCGTCGCGATGAAGAGAATATGCCGGGGTCGCGGCGAGAAGTCGCGAACAGTCGGGAAGAGGGCATCGAGTTTCTGTTCAATCGGCAGCCGGTCGAAATCATCGGCGACGGGCATGTAAGCGGCGTGAAGGTCATCGAGACGAAACTCGGCGAGCCCGGGCCGGACGGTCGTCGCAGTCCCGAGCCGGTGCCAGGCACCGAGAGCATCCTGCCGGCCGACGCGGTAGTTATCGCTTTCGGTTTCAGGCCGAGTCCGCCGCCGTGGTTCGATGATTTCTCAATCGACACGCTGCCGAGCGGCCGTGTGCGGGTTGCGACGCACGGGCAGTATCCGTTCCAGACGAGCAACGCGAAGGTATTCGCGGGCGGCGACATGGTGCGAGGCTCCGACCTCGTAGTCACGGCCGTATTCGAAGGACGAGAAGCGGCTAAAGGCATCGCGTCGTATCTCGATGTTTGAATTAAACATCGTTAAGGTGTCACACGCACAAAATTGCCGAAACCCGAGACGCGTGTCCGCTTTCACCAATAGCTGCCGTTGAGCGTGGACCAGGTGACTGTCTGCTTCCGGCCATAAGCGGCCAGTGAGAGCCGTCGCAGGACAATGAGTTTGGCGGCGACCGCTTGGCCACTCTCGCAATCAGGCTTACTGTTTTTCTCGACTATGCCAAGGGGCGCCAGGACGTGACGCGTACAGGTTGCGGTACACTCTGTTGCCCAATCGTCGACGCAATGAAGACGGTGGCAATCCCGAGATTGCTTTGATCCGTCTGGCCATATGTGCTTGATCGCTATATCCGCACTCTGCGGCGACAGCAGCGAGTTCCTCTCCCGATTCGATCATCGAGAGTGCGTTGTGGAATCGCATAAGTTGGATAAACCGCCGCGGCTGTATCCCGACTATTTCGTTCCATAATCGGCTGAATGACCGATCGCTCATCGTAAGGGTCCGAGCCATTTCGGTAGATTTGCATCTTCCGCCGTTTGCCGCATCCATTAACATCTTCAATCGTTTGTCGTTACGCGCAGGAATCTGCAGTGCGCCCTCGAGCAGGTTGTTCGCGAGTTCAACACGACGGGTGTCCGTATTACTCATACGCAGGCCAGCCACAAGCTCGTCACCGAGTTCGCTGAGCGCTTCGAAGGGAAGGACGGGACGGTCGAGCATATTTGCCATTGACTGTTGCGAGAATCTACTGACGCCCCACGGCCGGAACCGAATCGCAAAGACCATCATCGGCTCCCGAATGGCGAGGCTCAATGTGCGATGCGCCGCGCAGTAAAGGAACGCCCGATGCTGTTGTATCCACTCGCCTGATTCGTGCTTCACAAATGGTACGGCCGCTAGATGCAGGACAAATTCCGGCGCCGCGTCCGGGAGAATGTCGTCGATCGTTTGGTGGCCCGGCTCGACATACCAGGACCAGTAGCACTCGACAAACGGGGACAACGCCTGAGTCGGTTCGAACGATTGGTACATTCGGATTGGCCGAAAAGTTCAAGAGTGAAAAATCGACGACCAGTATACTTGACCTTTCATCCAAACAGAGTGACCAAGAAAATGAGGGTTTTCACGGCGTTACTGCTTCTCACAATGTTGGCATCGGGTGGCAATTCGGCGCAAAGCAGCCTCGATTGGCTTGCCGGCTGTTGGGTCACGGCCGACAAAAGCAGTCAGGAAGTTTGGGTTGTTGATAGCGATGAATCGTTGATCGGATTTGGCGTAGCCTTGGGTGCCGGAAAAGTCGTCTTTTACGAGGTATTGAGTATTAAGCAGAATGACGACGGCTTATGGACCTATACCGCCCACCCATCCGGACAGGCCTCTGCATCATTCATCGCGGTTGAAACCAGCGAAAACAGTGTTGTTTTTGCGAATCCCAATCACGACTATCCGCAGAAGATCAGCTATCGGAGGGACGGCAGTCAGCTTTTTGCAACGATTTCGTTGCTTGGCGGCGAGAACCCGAACTCGTTTGAAAAAATTGCCTGTGACTAGCTGGGTTGCCTCGTCCGCCATCGCGTTTGACCGCTTTGGGTCAGTAGCAGTTGTTCAGACTATATCACCCGAGCGGCTGCTATCGGGTGCATAGGGGCCTGTCGCCGTATTGATCCTTTCCGACACTTTCAATTGCCAAAAATTAGCTGCCGCCTCCTACAGGTGTGCGATTTCCTTATCCGTAAATAGATAGTCCTTCAGCTCTTTGTCGAACGCTGGGTCTTTGCGGCGTATCCACTCGAGCACCATCGCCGCGTGCTCTTTTTCCTCGTCGCGATTGTGGGCGAGTATTGCGGCCAGTTCCTTGTCTTTGCACGCATCAACGCGCTGGTTGTACCAGTCGACTGCTTCGAGCTCTTCCATCAATGACGTAATCGCACGGTGCATGTCGCGTGTCTCATCGGCCAGCTCGCCGACTGGTTCGTGGTATCCCTCATTCGCCATTCGTATCTCCAGCTAAGGTAACGGTGACGGTAACGCCGTCTTCTGAATTCGTCGCTTCAATTGTACCGCGATGGCCCTCAGCGATGAGCCTGGCTATGTACAATCCAAGTCCCAGGTGTTTGTCGTCACCGCCGCGCCGCACCGAGACCATGGAGTCGAACAGCTGCGAACGCATCTGTTCGGGAAGCGGCGGTCCCGGGTTCATAACGGTGAGCACCCGTGCGCCCTCGTCCACGCGCAAACCGATTACTATGGTGTCACCCTTCGCGCTGAAGTCGACCGCGTTATCGACGAGCTTGTCGAGCATCTGAATGAGTAATTCGGGGGAACCCCGCATCATCGTCGTATCGAGATCCGCATCGAGCCTGAACGATCGATCGGGATAGACATCGCGATAGGCAGCAACCGTGGAGTTCAGCGCGGCACACAGGTCGAAGTTCTCGGGCTCGGCATGTTCCATCAATTCCTCGACGCGGCTCGCTTCGCTCATGGCCGTCAGGATTCTTCGCAGTCGGTCGGCACCGTCGCGGGCCCTTGCCGCATAGCCCTGTGACGCTTCGTTCAGCGGTTCATGGTCAAGGTTTTCCAGCGACGAGGTCACGATGGCGAGCGGCGTGCGCAACTCGTGCGACAGCTTCGATGCCAGCGAGCGGAGGTAATCGTTATAGTCGGCGAGTTGTCGCAGCACGTGCGAGAAACTGCGCGACAAGTCGCCAATCTCGTCACCGGCGGACGCGCTGGGCAGCGTGCTGCGCAGTCTGTCGGCGTCGAGGGCCTCTTCAGCCGCGACGCTGAGCTTGCGGATGCGCCGTGACAACCACGTCGCGTAGCCAAGGAGTGTCGCCGCGACCAGCAGCGTGGCGATGATCGTGACGTTCATTAGCCTGACGAGACCCTCGTTGGTCAGGCTGAGTATGGCCTCCGTTCCCTGCTGCAAAACCACGGCGCCAATTATCCTGTCGCTGACTCTGATGGGCTCGGCCACGGCGACGACGGCTTTGCCACTGTCTGCGCTGCGAAACCAGCTGTCCGATTCGCGGCCGCCCAGGGCCTGTACGATGTAGTCCTGCCGCTCGCGGCCGCCTGGGTCCGGTTCGGCGAGCGCGGGTTCCTGGCCCGATTCCACCAGCGCATCGTAAGCGATCCGCAGCCATGCTGAACCGGCGCCGCCCGAAGGCGATGACGGCGCCGGCAGATCGCCACTGCTGGCGATGCGCCAGCCCGATGCATCGGTCACGAACAGGCGCGTACCGCGTTGTGCGAGGTTTCCGGCGATCCCGATAAGCTTCGGCGACGGCGTGACGAACGGCCCGGGTGTAAGCGCCGCGAAGCTCGCACTGCGCACCGGCGACTCGAGCTCGCCGGCCGTGTTGCTTACGACAATGCCAAGGTGCGTGCCGAGCTTGCTAACAGGGATGCGAGCCTCGATCTGATAGCCGTTCGGCACGTCCTGCCAGTACGCAAGTATCTCCCGATCCAGTCTGAAGCCGTATTCACTCTGCACAACAGTGACGATCTGCCCGGGTGCTTCGGCAGAGAAACCGATCGTTTCGTCAAGATAGAGGGGGCTCGTGTTGATCAGGCTCACTCGATCTGAAGAACGCGAACCGTTGTCGGGCGTTGTTGTGCCGGGCTGAGCGAAGGTTACGTTACGGTCAGTGACTTCAACATAAAGATAGACAGCCTGATCGAAAAGGCCGACCGCAAAAGACACGGGGCCATCGACACCGCGAAGAATCTGCAGAGACTCGCGTTCGAGTGTCCAGTCATCGAAATAGCCGTCGATCTCGGGACGCGTCTCGAGACGGTGGCCATACAGCTGATCGCCGGATGTGTGGTCGGAGCCGGGCGGATCGGGAAATTCCTCGCGATACTGGGCGAGAGAATCCGCGATCGCCCGTGCCGTACCGGCGAGCATTTGCTGCTGGCCCGCGCGCAGCGCCGATTCGGTCTCGTGAATGAACTGATACCCGGCCCACGGCAGTACGAGGGTCAGCACACTGACGAGGAGTAACTGACGTTTGAGGTTCATTGTGCGCCGGAGTGGCTAATCAGCGAGCCAGCGATAGCCCATGCCATAGACAGTCTCTATCGCATCGAAGCCCGCATCGATCGCAACGAACTTGCGCCGAATGCGCTTGATGTGCGACGTAATCGTATTGTCGTCAAGCACAGCCTGCGCAGCATCCATGAGCTGCTGTCGGTTTTTTACATGCCCTGGATAGCGAGCCATCGCGTGCACGAGCCAGAACTCCGTCAGCGTCAGCCCAACGGGCTGGCTTTTCCAGTATATGGTCATCCGATCGGTATCGATTTCGAGATCGCCGCGCGCAATCCGGCCGCCCGTGGACTGGGGCTTTTGTAAAGCATCGAGGCGCCGGAACAGTGCAGCGATGCGCGCCATCAGGTGCGGCAGGCTGATGTCCTTGGTGAGGTAATCGTCGGCGCCGAGGCGCAGTCCGGAGACGGCATCGAATTCACTGTCTCTGGCTGTCAGGAAAATGATCGGCAGCTCGGCGGCTCTTGCACGTAACTCGCGGCAAAGCTCGAATCCTCCTTCGACGTCATCTTTGAGGTTTATGTCGATCACGACAAGGTCGGGGAGTCGCGCGTCAAATGCCTGCATTGCGGGCTCGCGCGCATCGTAGGCATCGACAACATAGCCTTCGCGCTCGAACGCCGCCGCATAGTTGTCGCGGATGGCGGCTTCGTCTTCAACAATTGCAATTCGTTTGGCCACTAGTTCTTCCAGTAGTCGAAATCGGAGGAGCGACAATGACTGTTCCGGCCACAATTTGCCACATTCGGCCGGTGCATTGCCATGCTGCAGTCCGCCGCAGGGCGCTTTGCCTTGTTGCAATACATCGCAGGAGAGAGGGAGATCTGCGATGCACGCGAAAAGACTTAGCTTTCATATAGCCAGCATATCGCTGTTGCTTGCGGTGATGGTCCCAGGACTGGCTTTGGCGAACGCGCCAACCCCTGCAGCGATGCAAAGCGGCAGCCTTTTGCTGCGCAACAGTGAGGGTTACGCGACGGCACCGCTGCTGAACACCGACGTCAGTATCAACATCAACGGACTCGTTGCGAGGGTTTCGGTGATGCAGGAGTTCAGGAACGAAGCCGAGGAGTGGGTAGAGGGCGTCTATGTATTTCCGCTTCCGGATGAAGCTGCTGTTGATCACATGCGTCTGTATGTCGGAGATCGCTTTATCGAGGGTGAAATTCGCGAGAAAGAACAGGCCAGAAAAGAGTATGAGCAGGCAAAACAGGCAGGCAAGAAGACAAGCCTCGTTGAGCAGCATCGCGCGAATCTGTTCACAACGTCGGTTGCAAACATCGGTCCCGGCGAGACCGTCATGGTCGAAATCGAGTATCTCGAGGACATTCGTTATAACGACGGATCCTTCAGTCTGCGATTTCCAATGACGCTTACGCCGCGCTATATACCGGGAGAAGCGTTGTCGGATCGACAGGGCAGCGGCTGGTCACCGGATACGACGCTGGTGCGCGACGCCTCGCTGATTACGCCCCCGATGGTTGCTGTGTCGCGCGGCCACAGGGTGTCGCTGCAGGCGAGCCTCAATGCCGGCATGCCGCTCGAGATTATTGCCAGCCGCTATCATCCGGTGAACGTTGGCGAGTCGGGCGGGCAATACACGGTCTCGCTTGCCGCTGGACAGATCGCGATGGATCATGACTTCGAACTGCTGTGGCGGCCGGTACCGTCGGCGGCGCCACGTGCAATGGCGTTCGCCGAGACGATCGATGGCGAACCGCACTATCTGCTCATGGTCATGCCGCCTGATACTGGCGAGCCGTCCCTGGCGCGGTTGCCGCGCGAGATGATCTTCGTTATCGACACGTCCGGCTCGATGCACGGCGTGTCGATCGAGCAGGCGAAACAGGCGCTGAGTCGCGCGCTCGACGGCCTGCAACCGGGTGAACGGTTCAACGTCATCGAATTCAACTCATATCCGAACGCGCTGTTCGTGGACAGCATGCCCGCCGCTGCGGGCAATATCGGCATGGCGCAGAATTTTGTCAGAACGCTGCAGGCGAACGGCGGCACCGAAATGGCTTCGGCGCTGCGCTACGCCCTGCGCACGCCGCCGCCGGAGTCCTACTTGAGGCAATTGATCTTCATCACCGACGGTGCCGTCGGAAACGAAGAGGGCCTGTTCGAACTCATCAATGCGCGCCTCGGCAATGCGCGCCTGTTTACGGTCGGCATCGGTTCCGCACCGAACAGCTGGTTCATGCGCAAAGCAGCGGAGACCGGGCGCGGCACGTTCACGACGATCAGCGCGCTGCACGAAGTGGGTGAGAAAATGGATCGCCTGTTTCGCAAGCTTGAAAGCCCCCAGGTTACGAACATCGATATGCAGTGGCCGAGCGGTACTATCGTGGACAGTTACCCCGCAATCGTGCCCGATCTTTATCTCGGGGAACCGATATCCGTCAGAGTGAAAGCGTCCGGGCCGTTTCGGCCGGGTGATTCAATCCGCATTGCGGGCGACTCGACGGCCGGCGCATGGTCGCGTGACGTCATCCTGGACATCGACGCGCAGAGCCCGGGTGTCGGCGCGCTGTGGGCGCGGGCGCGTATTGCAGACCTGCTCGATGATCAGCGCCGCGGCGCGGATGCCGATCAGACACGCTCGGCAATCGTGCAGACTGCGCTCGCGCATCACCTCGTCAGCAAGTACACGAGCCTGGTCGCTGTCGACAAAACCCCTGCCCGACTGGCCGGCGATCCACTCCTGAGCGAGCGGGTGTCCAACCTGATGCCACACGGCCAGAGCGGAGCCGCCATCTTCGGCTTTCCGGCTACCGCAACCAATGCGCCGATGCTTCGGTTTACGGGAACGCTTACGTTACTGGCAGCGCTGTTGCTTCTGACAATGTCGGCGCTGCAGAGGAAGGTGCCTCATGGCCCGGCGCGCTAGCTCAACACGGAAGCTGATTATGGCTTGCTTGCTCTGTCTCGGCTTCTGGCAACTCGGTCAGGGCGCGTACATTCCGGCCAAGGCGTGGTTCGCCCAGGAACTCATGCAGCGCGCCTGGGCGCGGTCGGGTGAGGAGGGCGACCAACAGGCGCCGTGGCCATGGGCGGATACCTGGCCCGTGGCGCGGCTAACCGCAAAGTCAGGCGACGTTGATCTGATCATTCTGGCCGGTGGGTCCGGCCGTACGCTCGCGTTCGGTCCTGGCCACCTGAGCGCAAGTTCATTGCCCGGCGACTCAGGCAACAGCGTCATCGCCGGGCACAGGGACACGCACTTCAACTTTCTTCGCGACGTCGAAGTTGGAGAGTCGCTGATGATCGAGCGCATCAGTGGCCGAAAACACCTGTACGAAGTGATCGGCATCGACGTTGTCGATTCCCGGCGCGGCAGCCTGCTGCTCGACACCGAAGCGCCCGTGCTGAGTCTGGTTACGTGCTACCCGTTCGATCAGGCCGCAGCCGGGGGACCGCTGCGCTATGTCGTTACGGCAAAGAAGTTGTTCTGATCGCGGCAATACGCAGCAATGCAGCGACGCTGATCGCATCGGTGATCTCACCGGCGTCCACCATCGCCACCGCGTCCTGCAGCGGCAGTTTCCGAATCTCGAGGTCCTCCGTTTCTTCAAACTGAGGTTCTCCTTCGGTCAGCTCCTCGGCCAGGTAGACGATTCCGACCTCGTCCGTGATCGAATTGCTCGTGTGCAGGCGCATGATTTCGGTCCACGTGGCTGCGCTGAGGCCAGTCTCCTCCCTGAGCTCGCGCTTTGCCGCTTCCAGAGGCGCTTCGTCGAGCGGCGCGCCGCCCATTGGCAGCTCCCAGGACCAGGCTCCCAGCGTGTACCTCTGCTGGCCGACCAACCAGACGTTCTGATCCTGATCCAACGGGATGATCGCTACGGCGCGATTCTTGAAATGCACATAGCCGTATTGATTCTCGCCGCCGCCCGGATTGATGACGTGGTCCTCCAGGACCTGCATCCAGTCATTTTCGTAGATGGTTCGGGATCCCAGTTTCTTCCAGCTCATCGGGCGCTCCCGGCGGCCCCGGTCTCGATCAGAAGCTTGCACCGCTGCAGGTCTTCGTCAGCCCGATTCAAAATCGTCCTGCGTAGAAAGACAGACGTCAGTTTTCTCAGGCCCGTGAACTGGTGGTTGGCATAGACAATGATCCGAGTGCTGTTTTCGTCGAGCACCTCGAAGTGATACACAACGATCGCTTTGCTCCGGGAAGTTTCGTCAACGCCCGCTACAAAACCGGGCTTGCCCCGCTCAGTTACCGTCAGTGCGGAATGCCACTTCGACAACGTGTCCGGGTCATCGAACGCGCGCCATACGCTTTCACGATCGGCGTCAATAGTGATTTCAGCTTTCACCTTCATGTCGAAAACGGGTATCGAAGTCGTGCGTCGATGATAACCTATGCGCCCAATTACAACCGCCGTTCCCGAGCATCGATGCAGAAAGAAAGAGCCAGGCTCACTGAAGGAGCGGTCGGCCAACATCTCGTCAGCATGACCACGCCGGTGTTGCTCGGTATTGCGACAATGATGGGTCAGGCCCTGATCGATGCCTGGTTCCTGGGGCGGGTTGGCGATCGTGCGCTTGCCGCACACGCATTCAGTTTTCCGATACTCATGATCGTCACGAGCGTCGCGATCGGTCTTGGCGCAGGAACGTCGTCGGTGGTTGCCCGCGCAATCGGCGCCGAAGATCATCGTCGTGCACGGCGTCTGGCGACCGACAGCCTGTTGTTGTCTTTCCTGATAACGGCGGCGGTAGCCCTGCTCGGCGTCGTCACGATCAAGCCACTGTTCCGTCTGCTGGGTGCTCCGGAAGACATGATTCCGCTTATTCGCGGATTCATGATTATTCTTTACTCGGGCGTTCCGTTTGTCGTCGTCGGCATGGTCGGCATGGCGAGCATGCGCGCGACCGGCGACACACGGCTGCCGAGCAAACTCATGGTTCTGGGTTCGCTGTTCAACGTGCTGCTGGATCCAATACTGATCTTCGGCTTCGGGCCTGTTCCGGCGATGGGTCTGAACGGTGCGGCTATGGCCGCGCTGATCGCGCGCGGCGCCATCTTCATCGGTGCTCTGCATCTGCTCCGGGGCAGGATGAACCTGGTGAGCTTCGACAAGCCTGACCCCAAGGAGCTGCGGAAATCGTGGAAGGACATCCTGCACGTTGGTCTGCCTGCGGCTGGCACGAACGCGATCGTGCCCATCGGCGCAGCGCTTATCACGGCGATGATCGCCCGATACGGTCCGGAGGCCGTTGCCGGATTCGGAGTTGCGAGCCGCATCGAGTCCATGACGCTCGTAATGTTCTACGCCCTCTCCGCCGTCATCGGCCCGTTCGTCGGTCAGAACCTGTCTGCAGGGAAGGAGTCGAGGATTCTCCAGGCGCTGCGCCTCTGCATGTTGTTTTGCATCGGTAGTGGTTTGTTGATCGCGGCCGGTCTTGCTGCGCTGGCCGGCTTCCTGCCTTCTTTGTTCAGTGATAATGCAGAGGTCATCGGAGTGGCGAAACTGTTCATGTGGATCGCACCAATCAGTTACGGGGCATATGGCCTCGTCATGGTCATGAATGCTTCATTCAACGGGCTCGGTAATCCGATGCCGGCCGTCGGTATCAGCGTGGGGCGCATGCTTGTTCTGTATGTGCCGCTGGCGTTCGTCGGCATGCACTACTTTGACGCGGCCGGGATTTTCGCGGCATATGCGGTCGCGAATATCGTTTCCGGAGTCCTGGCGTACCAGTGGGCAAAAGCGGCTGCGCACGGACGCTGCGCACTGCCGTCAGTTGCTATCGAATAGGTTTTAGGAGGTCGGTTAGGAGTTTTGCTCTGGATCGGCGTCTGCTGCGCTTGCCGAGCCGCTTTGTCGTATGCGCTTGCGGTTTCGCAATCGCAGCTCGAATATTACGAGACTCCACAGGCAACAGAAAAACCCTGCACCGAAGTAAACGGGGGTTTGCGGATGGCTGATGCCCAGGTACATAACCGTGGACATGAATACAAGCCCGACCAGCAACAGGACGTGCGGCAGGCGCTCATAAATTGGTGTTGGTAACCACATTGATCTTTCGCCCAGCTCGATTGAGATAATCCGGACAACCAAAATTGAAGCACAGAGCGACCGGATGATGGGAAACGCATCACAAGAACAACCACGTACGCCGAACTATCGGCCAAAGTGAGACTTGCTTCACATAATATATAGGGCTAGACACGAGTTGAAAAGAACTTAGGGGGTTAATGCGGTGGCTGAATCCAGAGACCGGGGTCAATCAGGCATCGAATCGATGCCGATCATTGGCGGCTTCCGGCAGCGCGGTGCCGAGATGACGCGGCTCGAAACATTTGCGGATGCGGCGTTTGCGTTCGCGGTGACGCTGCTCGTGGTAGGCGGCGGCGATTCGATTCCAACAACTTTCGAGGAAATGACGCAGGCCATGAAGCAGGTGCCGGCATTCGCTGCGAGTTTCGCAAATATCATGCTGTTCTGGTACGCGCATCATCGTTGGAGTCGCCGCTTCGGTCTCGAAGGGGCCGGCTCCGTAACGCTGACGTTGTTACTGGTCTTCGTCGTACTGGTTTACGTGTATCCGTTAAAGGCGATTTACTCGGGTGCGCTCCAGTTCTTCTCGGGCGGTTATCTCGAGTCGTACTTCGCGCTGAGTTCGATCGAAGATTTGCGCAGCATGTTCGTCATATTTGGCGCGGGCTATGCGGCGCTGTCCAGCGTAATCGTGTTGCTTAACAGGCATGCGCTCGCGAAAAGCGCTGAACTACAACTCAATGAATTCGAGCGCTACGAAACCGTCACCGAAATCCAGCAGTGGCTGATCAATACGGCTGTGCCACTCATCTCGATCGGTCTGGCTATGCTGTTGCCGGACGGACTGGTCGTGGTTGCGGGCATGTTTTATGCGGTATTCGGTGTGGCCCTTCCCTGGCATGCAACGGCGAGAGAGCGTGCCGGCAAGCGCATCAGACCGGCTGACTGATGCGCGGCGATTTCACGCCATCCCGGGCAGCACCCGCCGGCGATAGCCGATATGCATGCCAATGCCGCGACTTGCCATGAACAGTGTGAATGCGAGCCACAATCCATGATTGCCAAGGCCCTGTAGCAGGAACCAGGCCGGTAAGAAGATGATCAGCGTCGAGAAAAGCATGATGTCGCGCATTTCCCGCGCGCGAGTGGCGCCCACGTAAACACCGTCGTAGAGAAACGACCAGACCGACACGAGCGGCGAGACGATGAGCCATGGCAAATAGCGCATGGCTGTCTCGCGAACATCGGGCAGATCGGTAAGCAGGCGAATCAGCAGGGGCCCCGCCACAACGTAGAATACGCAAAACCCGACAGCAAAAATCAGCGACCACTTTAACGACGAGCGCACAGCTTGCTCGAGCGCCGCTCGGCGCCTTTCGCCTACGGCTTTGCCGACCAGCGCCTCGGCTGCGTGCGCAAAGCCGTCAAGAGCGAACGATGTCAGCATTTGCAGGTTCATGAGAACGGCATTTGCTGCAAGAATGAGCCCGCCCAATCGAGCCCCCTGTGCCGTGACGAATGCAAACGTAAACATCAGAGCCGTCGTGCGTATTAACAGGTGGCCGTTAACCGCAAAGAACGCGGCATACGCCCGAACATTCAGCAGCCTGGCAAATGGCCAGCGCCCGGAGCGCTGGCGCAGTGCGTGCGCGGCAAAGTAAAGACCGACGAGCAAGCCCGTGTACTCTGCAATGACCGAAGCCAGCGCGACGCCGTCGACTTTCATGCCAAGTCCAAGGACGAACAGCAGATCGAGCACGATATTCGTAACGTTGATCGTAAGAAATATCAGCAGCGGGACACGCGCGTTCTGCAGACCGAGGAACCAGCCTATCAAGACGTAATTCGCGAGCGTTCCTGGCGCACTCCAGATTCGAATCAGAAAGTACTCGAGCGCATGGGTCTCGACCTCGGTTTCCGGGGCGATCAGCTGCATGGCAAGGTGGCCGATTGGCAACTGGAGCGCGAGCAGCGCACAAGCGATCAATAATGCGACGATGATGGCCTGGCCGAGTGATTCCCGTAAACCGTCGTTGTCGTTTGCGCCGAAACGCTGCGCAGCGATACCCGTTGTTCCCATGCGCAGGAAGTTCATGCCCGTGTAGAGAAAGCCGAAGATAGTGCTGCCGATCGCGACCGCACCGAGATAGACCGGACTCTCGAGATGGCCGGTCACGCCCGTATCGACCATGCCGAGCAGAGGTACCGAGACATTGGAGAGAATCATCGGCGCGGCGATGCGCCAGACCGCGCGATCTCCGGGCAGGGCGCTGGCCGTCAAGCGCCGATCATCCGAAGGCGTTAACGCCCGTGAGCTCCTTGCCGACCACGAGTTGGTGAATGGTTTCTGTGCCTTCGTACGTGATCACGCTCTCGAGATTCAACATGTGGCGAATCGGCACGTACTCGGCGCTGATGCCGCTGCCGCCGAGAATGTCGCGGGCATCGCGGGCGATATCGATTGCCGCGCGGCAGTTGTTCCACTTGGCCAGCGATACCTGTGTCGGACTCAGTTTGCCCCGATCCTTCAGCCGGCCGAGCTGCAGCGACAGCAGTTGTGCCGTCGTGATTTGTCGCGCCATGTTGGCAAGGCGTATCTGCATGGCCTGAGTGTGCGAAACAGGACGATTAAAGAGAACGCGATCCTCGGTATAACGAAGCACCTCATCGAGGCAGGCCTGCGCCGCGCCGATTACGCCCCAGGTGATGCCATACCGCGCCTGCGTCAGGCAGCTCAATGGCCCCTTGAGCCCGGTGACACCCGGCAGAACGTTGCTCGCCGGCACGCGCACATTGTCGAAGAACAGCGCGGCCGTTATCGAGGCACGCAGCGAAAACTTGTTCTCGATTTCCTGCGCCGTAAACCCCGGCATGTCTTTCTCGACTACGAAGCCTTTGATGCCCTCATCAGTCGTTGCCCAGACGATCGCCGCATCGGCGATCGTGCCGTTCGTGATCCACATCTTCGAACCGTTGATGACCCAGTCATCGCCATCTCGTTTAGCGTGCGTCTTCATGTTGCCCGGATCGGAGCCACCCTGTGGCTCGGTCAGGCCGAAACAGCCGATCGCCTCGCCGCTGGCCATAGCGGGCAGCCATCGTTGCTTCTGTTCTTCCGATCCATAGGCGTGAATCGGGAACATCACGAGACTGCTCTGCACCGATACGAAACTTCTGAGGCCGCTGTCACCGCGCTCAAGCTCCTGACAAATCAGGCCGTAACAGATGCTGTTGAGCCCGGCGCAGTCATAGCCGTCAATCGAGCTGCCGAGCAGACCGAGCTCCGCGACCTGCGAGATCAACTCGCTCGGAAACCGGTGTTGCTCGAAAGCCTCGCGCATGACGGGAATGGCCTGCTCGTCGACAAACCGGGCAACGGTATCCTGCACCATGCGCTCGTCATCCGTGAGCTCGGAGCGGACGTCAAATAAATCGAGTGGATCGAGTTTCGTATTCAAAGTGGAATTCCAATGCGTCGATAGAGTACGGACAAAATCCAGGCCGGGCCGATCATCATCAGTTGCAGGTCCTGAATCACCGGCAACAGGCTGTCTTTGTTTCGATGCCCGAGCCAAAGACCAATGATACCGGCGATCAGCAATCCGATCGATACGCGAAGTGGTGAAAATTGGGACTGAGCAAGCCACATCTGCACGCCGGCAAGGCCGACGATGAATGGCAGCATGCCGATGGCCAGCGAAACCGAGATTATGAAATAGTAAACCGCGCTTGCCATCAGAAATGCCGTTCCCCAGTTGAGCAAGGGGGATATCGTGAAGAATTCGTCAGGTATTGGCAGCATCCACAGGATGCCCACGGTGCCGAGCACAACCATTGGCACTGCGGCCCAATAAACTGCCGGGTAGCTCAGATCGCTATGTGTCTCCTCATAGCGTTTGAGCCAGCTGTCGGTCTCGGTCATAGGAATATCCGGCGTCGTGGCCGGCCATTCTACATAAGCACTGCCGTTAAGTGTCTGTTCAGCCGCGCAGTTGCCAAATACGCAGTGTAGAATTCACGCGAGCGTCCGGCACGTGCCCGCTCGACAAACGGAGAAAGCATCATGAACATCAGATTTTTGTGGCTCGTTGCACCGGCCGCGGCTGTTATTGCCAGTGGTTGTCAGAGCTTTGACGCCTATACGGGCGAAGAGAAGACCAGCAAGACGACGCGCGGCGCGCTCATCGGTGCTGCAGCCGGTGCGGTGGTGGGTTTGGTATCGGGAGACGACGCGGTAGACCGGCGTAAGCGGGCCCTGATCGGCGCAGGCGTCGGCGCGCTGGCCGGCGGATCTATCGGCTATTACATGGATAAGCAGGAAGCCAAACTTCGCGCGGAACTTGAAGGCACCGGTGTCAGCGTTACGCGCATTGGCGATAACATCACGCTCAACATGCCCGGTAACGTTACGTTTGCGACCAACAGTGCGGATCTGAGTCCCGCGTTTTTCGAAGTACTCGACTCGGTGGGCAAGGTATTGAAGGAGTTCGATCAAACGGTCGTCGAGGTCGCGGGACACACCGACAGCACCGGCACCGACGAATATAATCAGGGCCTGTCGGAGCGCCGCGCATCGTCCGTGTCGCAGTACCTCAAAACACGCGGTGTAATGGACAAGCGCCTGATCACGGTAGGCATGGGTGAGTTACGTCCGGTTGCCGATAACGGGTCGCCGGACGGCCGCCAGGCAAATCGTCGTGTTGAGATCACCATGGTTCCGGTGACCGTGGGATAAGCGAAAAATTCGAGCGCGCTACACAAAGAACGACACCGAACATTGGATAGAGGACCGCGGCTTCGTCAAGCGCCTGTTGTCCGACGACGATGACGGTTCCCGACATCAACGGTTCGTTCTGCAACTCGGTGATCGACAAACGCTGCTAGTCGCGCACAACATCGATCTGGCAAAACGGGTTCCACTTGGGCTCGGTGACCGCGTGCGCTTTCGCGGTATGTACGAGTGGAACGACCTCGGCGGGCTGGTGCACTGGACGCACCACGACCCGCTGGGCGTCGAAGACGGAGGCTGGATTCGTTACCGGCGTAAAGTCTATCGCTAGACAGCCATCGCTGTACGAAGCTTCTTGATCGCGTTGGTCTCGATCTGACGAATGCGTTCAGCTGATACGCCATACTCATCGGCGAGCTTGTGCAGTGTCTGCTTGTTATCGGTTAGCCAACGACTTTCGAGAATATGCCGGCTGCGATCATCGAGTGTCTTGATCGCTCTGTTCATCCGGTGCGTAGCGTCGTTATGCCAGTCCGTCTTTTCAACGAGCGCGGCTGGGTCGGCATCAGGACTCGGCAAATAGGCAGCCGGAGTAAATGAACGCTCGTCGTCCGCGTCGGGAGACGGATCGAAAATCGAATCACGGGCACTCAGACGCCGCTCCATTTCGGTCACTTCCTTGGGGCTAACGCCAAGATCTTTTGCAACAGCCTGAGTCTCTGCGTGCGACAACCATGCAAGGCTCTTCTTGGATTTGCGCAGATTAAAGAACAGCTTGCGTTGCGCTTTTGTCGTTGCAACTTTCACGATGCGCCAGTTCTTGAGTACAAACTCGTGAATCTCGGCGCGGATCCAATGCACAGCGAACGAAACAAGGCGCACACCATACTCAGGATCGAAGCGCTTAACGGCCTTCATGAGACCGACGTTGCCTTCCTGAATCAGGTCACCGAGCGGCAAACCATAGCCGGTGTAGCCTTTGGCAATGTGCACGACGAAACGCAGATGCGCCATGACCAGGTCGCGCGCGGCTTCGAGGTCCTCGTCGTTACGGAAACGATGCGCAAGAGACTGCTCGTCTTCCTTGCTTAGCACAGGAAAAGCGCCCACGGCATGGATGTAGGCGTCGAGACTGCCTACTGGCCCTGCCAGCATGAGATCACGATCAATTGTAGAGACGGCTGTGGTCATTTGGCACCTTCAGTTCCATAGTCAAGTTTAGCACTCGCGGGATTAGAGTGCTAACAAATGCGTTGGTTCCGCAGGATTTGCCTTATTTTAACTAATAAAAACAGCATATTAGACGTCAAGCCGGGCAAGCGCAGCCATTTGATCTGGATTCAGCGAGGTTCTATCCGACGCATGTGGCGCGCGGCCGCGAACCAGGACCCGACCAGCCCGAGCCCGATACCAGTGGCCAGAATGGACACGATTTCGTTGCGGCTCAGGGCCAGAATCGCAATTCCGCTTTGGTACAGGCCGGCAAGTCGCGCGGCGGGTTGTTCGAGCATGAATAAACCGTATTGCACGAGTGCAAGCGCAAGCAATCCACCAAACAGCCCGTACCAGAACCCGGACCACAGAAACGGCCTGCGAACGAACGCGTTACTGCCGCCGATAA
The DNA here is from genome assembly GCA_963711285.1 of uncultured Gammaproteobacteria bacterium. Classification (GTDB taxonomy): domain Bacteria; phylum Pseudomonadota; class Gammaproteobacteria; order Steroidobacterales; family Woeseiaceae; genus UBA1847. The sequence goes on from CAVQDJ010000015.1 coordinate 89,467, forward strand.
GTTTCGTGACTTCTATTTCTTCACGACGATTCTGAATGTCGAGTCGAATGGTATTGCCAATAATCACGATGATCGCCACACCAAGCAGCGATGCACCAATCAAGATCCCTTGTCTGACGATATCGAGGATCGCGTGAAAACGCTGCACCCATTCAGTATCCACTTGCACCATCTCTGCTTCCGGCAGGTTGCCGAGTTCTTCCTGCAACAGAATCATTGATGCGCTCGTATTTGCCGGACCGGGCCGGACGACGAGCGTGTGCGGCAGCGGGTTTTCTGACAAGTGATCGAGTGCCTGTCCAAAACCAGACTGTTGTTTGAACTCGGTTAGCGCTTCGGCTGCCGTAACAAGACGTACTGATTCGACGTCTGCCCGTTGCTCGATAAGTCTCGCGAGCCCTTGCGCCTCACTCTCCGAAATACTGCGATTGAGATAAATCGAAAAGTCGAGAGCGTTATCCCAGCTGTCACTGACCGACCGGGCATTTTTGACAATGAGATTGAGCGCGGCAGGAATGGCAAGCGTCACCGCGATCACGAGAATTATCATCAGACTCGCGAAAGGCTGACGCACGAGCCGGCCGAGTGAGCCGATGGACGTGCTGACGTGGCGCGTGAGCCAGATGGTCATCGGTCCCGATCGTCGGACCGGCGCAACAGCGTCCGAATGACGCGTTACTGCCATGACGGGTCGTCCTCTTGTTCGCTAATCAGCCTGCCATCTTCGAGTGCAATCCTCGAGCATCCCATGCGGTCGATCAGCGACAGATCATGACTTGCGATCAGCAACGTCACGCCGACTTCGTTGAAGCGACGGAAGATGCGCATGACTTCGAGCGAAAGGTCCGGATCGAGGTTGCCGGTCGGTTCGTCGGCAATCAGCAATTTCGGCCGCGTTACGATTGCCCTGGCGATGCCGACGCGTTGTTGTTCGCCCGCTGACAATGTTTCGGGCCGCTGCTTTTCCTTGTGTAACAGCCCGACCTGATCGAGGGCAGCGCGAACACGCCGCCCCGCTTCGCGATGCCCAACACCGGCGATTACCAGCGGCAGCGCAACGTTGTCTGAGACCGGTCTGTCATACAAGAGCTTGTGATCCTGAAACACCATGCCGATCTGTCGCCGGTATGCCGGAATCTTGCGGCGCTTGACCCGCAGCGTATTCTGTCCATCCACAACGACTTGACCGCTGGTCGGCCGCTCTATGAGCGCGATAAGTCGCAGCAAGGTGCTCTTGCCGGCACCCGAGTGCCCGGTAACGAACAACATCTCGCCTTTGTTGATTGACAACGTCAGGCCGGACAGAGCTTCCTGACCACCCGGATAGCGCTTCGTCACATTGTCGAGCTCAATCACCGCTGTCCACCGTTCGCGAGTAGCGCTTCAACAAAGTCGCTTGCCGAGAATGGCTGCATGTCTTCCAAAGACTCACCGATACCAATGAAGCGCACCGGTATTCCGAGTTGGTTGGCAATGGCCAGCAAAATGCCACCCTTCGCGCTCCCGTCCAACTTCGTAACAGTGATGCCGGTTAGTCCAAGCGCGTCGTTGAATTTCTGCGCCTGCACGAGTGCGTTCTGCCCCTGGCTCGCGTCCAGAACCAACATTATTTCATGCGGCGCGGTTTCATCGCGACGCGCCAAGACACGCTTGATCTTGGCCAGTTCGTCCATAAGGCCCTGCTGATTTTGTAAACGACCGGCCGTGTCCGCCAGCAGCACGTCTATGTTTCGCGCCTTCGCCGCATCCCAGGCATCGAAGATTACCGCGGCAGGGTCCGCGCCGGCCTGCTGAGCGATGACCGGCACGTCGTTCCGCTCGCCCCAGGCTTGCAGCTGCTCGACAGCCGCCGCTCGAAACGTGTCACCTGCAGCGAGCATGACGGAAAGGCCGCTGTCTTTGAATCGCTTGGCAAGCTTGCCGATAGTCGTCGTTTTGCCCGCGCCGTTCACGCCCACCATCAGAATAACGAAAGGATGATTGTGTGCCGTAATTTCGAGTGGCCGAGCGACGGGTTCGAGAATCGCGGTCAATGAGCGATTCAATGCCAGCCTTAGTGCCTCGATGTCTTTGAGTTCCTTGCGGGCGAGACTGCCGCGCAGGTCGCCCAGGATCCGTTCGCTTGTGTCGATACCGACATCAGCCATCACGAGCAACGATTCGAGTTCATCCAGAACGTGCTCGTCGATTTTGCCGCCCGGTGCCAGATTGGCGAGGTCATAGGTGAGCCAGCTGTCGCCCCGATTGAGGCGGGCGCGAAGACGTTTGATAAATCCTTGTCGCTCTTCGGTTTTTTCTTTTTTCGAAAACACGCTGTTCAAAGTCACCTGTGGACGGTGAATCACCTAAACTGTATGGACAGAACGACCCATCAATACGGGCCGCAGGAAAATATGCCAAAGCGAATCGCGAAAGCATGCAACACGCCCCAGTCAGGACGGCTGCGTATTGTAGCGGGAAAATGGCGCAGCCGTCTTTTGCTTATCGCAGACGTGCCCGGCCTGCGGCCCACCTCAGAACGCATTCGTGAGACGCTTTTCAACTGGCTGATGCCGCGCCTTGCCGGGGCGCGCTGCCTGGATCTGTTTGCCGGGACCGGGGCCCTGGGCCTCGAGGCTTTGTCGCGCGGAGCAGCAGAGACAGTGTTTGTCGAGAAATCGTCGCACGCGGTTCAGACTTTACGGGACAACGTCGTAGCGCTGCAGTCCACGGCGGCCACCGTTCACCATGCCGACGCAATGGAATTCCTGAAAACAGCGGGTGACGGGAAATTTGATATCGTGTTTCTCGATCCGCCATTTGCTGCCGATATGCTTGGCGATTTGTGTAGACTTCTCGCTACGTCGCCCATCCTCGCACGTGGCGCCTGGATTTATCTGGAGGAAGACCGCGCAAAGCCGGAGGTTTCGCTGCCGGAGGGGTGGCAAGTAATCAAGACAAAGAGTGCCGGCAATGTTCGTTTCTCACTTGTGTCCGTCGCAGTTGTGGAATAAAGGAGCCTTTCGATGACAGTATCTGCCATGTATCCAGGGACATTCGACCCCATCACTTTTGGACACGAGGATCTGGTGCGTCGGGCAACGAGTCTCTTTGACCGCGTCGTGGTTGCAATTGCTGACAATCCCAGCAGCAAGGCGCCGCTCTTCACGACTGACGAACGTGTCGCAATGGCAGCGACGGCGCTTGCCGATATCGATAACGTCGAAGTAACAGGCTACAAGGGCCTCACTGTTGACTTCGCGCGCGACAATGACCTGCGGGTGATCATTCGGGGTTTGCGCGCGGTCTCGGACTTCGAGTACGAGTTTCAGCTCGCCAACATGAATCGCCACCTCACCGAGGAAGTCGAAACAGCATTTCTGACGCCGACTGAAAAGTACACATTCATCTCATCAAGCCTCGTGCGCGAGGTTGCAGAGCTGGGCGGTGACGTGTCGGAGTTTGTCTCGCCAAAGGTCAAGCTGGCGTTGCGCGAACGATTCGGGCACGTCTGATCTAGCGCTGACAATTCTTACAATAGAACGTCGAGCGCTGACCAAGCACGATCGCTGATAGCGAACGCTCGCAGCGAACGCAGGGCTCACCATCCCGGGCGTATACATTCAATTCGTGCCGGAAGTAGCCCGCCTCGCCGTTGCCGCCATAGAAGTCACGCAGGGTCGTGCCGCCTGCCTGGATCGCCTTCTCCAGGACATTCTTGATCGCTGCAGCGAGAGCGTCATAGCGTGTCCCGGAGACGCGGCCGGCCGCTCGGCGCGGATGAATTCCGGCAAGGAACAGCGACTCACTGGCGTAGATGTTGCCGACACCGACAACGATAGCCGCGTTCATGATGAACTGCTTCACGCTGACACGACGGCCTCTCGATTTCTGCCACAGATATTCCCCGGAAAAATCGTCGCCGAGCGGTTCCGGACCGAGGTCCCGGAGCAGCCAGTGCTTGTCCGCGTCGGCGGTCCAGTGCAGTGATCCGAATCGGCGCGGGTCGCGGTAGCGCAGCGACTTACCGGAGTGCAATTCGATGTCGAAATGATCATGAATGCCGGCAGGGGTGCCGCGTTCGACGACAAACACACTGCCCGACATACCGAGGTGCACGATCGCCGTGCCGTGCGGTCGTTTGCAGTAGCAGGTATTTGGCGCGCCGGTCGACGGCATTGACCGTGGCGCCGGGCAGTTGCGCGTCGACGTCGGTGCTTACAGGCCAGCGAAGCCGGCGTTCGCGAATGACGATGTCGTCAATTCGTTGCCCGATGAGGTATGGCGAAATGCCGCGACGGCTGGTTTCGACTTCGGGTAACTCGGGCATCGTGTAGTGTAGCGGCCGCTTACAAAAAAGCCCGCGTTGAGCGGGCTTTTTCCTGAATGCTGCGAATCGACCTACTTGATCTTCGCTTCTTTGTAGATCACGTGCTTGCGAATCGTCGGATCGTACTTTCTTCGTTTCGAGCTTCTCAGGATGCAGCTTCTTGTTCTTCGCTACTGTGTAGTAATGCCCCGTACCGGCGCTGGAAACGAGTTTGATTTTTTCGCGATTGCTCTTGGCCATTTGCTGATACTCCGGCGCCTAGACGCGCTGTCCTTGCGAACGCAGGTCGGAAATAATCTTCTCGATGCCGTGCTTGTCGATGATTCGCATGCCCTTATGCGAGACGCGCAGGCGTACCCAGCGCTGCTCGGATTCGAGCCAGAACCGTTTGCTGTGCAGGTTCGGCAGAAAGCGGCGCCGCGTCCGGTTATTGGCATGAGAAACGTTGTTTCCGCTCTGCGGGCGCTTCCCAGTGACCTGACATACTCTAGACATTGCTCTAAGACTCTGATTTTACAAAAAGTTGCCCACGGCCGGCGGGCAGAGAGCGAAACTTTATACCAGCCTGAACAGTGCAATACAAGGGCCGGCTACGGGGTCGAAGGCCTTTCATAGCAGGCCGCGGCTGGCCATGGACGTTGTCTTGCCGGCACCGATAATCAGATGGTCGAGAACGCGAATATCCACAAGTCCAAGGGCAGATTTGAGCTGCCGAGTGATGCGCTCGTCAGCCTGGCTGGGCTCGGCGACGCCCGAAGGATGGTTGTGCGCGAGGATTACCGCGGCGGCATTGATGGCCAGCGCCTCCTTGACGACCTCACGCGGATAGACGCTGGTGCCATCGATCGTGCCGCGGAACATCTCGTCGAACCGCAGCACGCGGTGGCGGTTGTCGAGAAACAAGCAACAGAACATCTCGTGTCCGAGGTCGCGGATCCTGGCTTGCACGTAGGCCTCAGTGTCCTGTGGGCTGCGGATGTGCTGGCCCGGGGGTAGAGAGGCTTCATAGTACCTGCGCGCCAGTTCGGGTAACGCGCGAATGACGGTGGATCGGGAAACGCCGATACCGCGTTGAGCCATAAGGTCATCAGCGTCCGCCTGCAGCAGCTGGCGGAGCCCGCCAAAGCGGGACAGCAGCCGATTGGCAAGCTCGTAGGCAGCGCTAACGCCGCTGCCGCTGTGAATGATGGCCGCCAGCAGTTCAGCGTCGCTCATGAGCGGTCCGTGTCTTTTTTCGTTCGTCATCCTGTGCGATTGTGCCGAAACCGGATGCGGCGACAAGCCGTCAATCCGGCCGTGACGACCGAATTCAGTGGAAATGCCGCCAAGCAAGCGGCTAAGCTCACAATCATGAACGTCCTGCTAGGCATCACTGGCGGCATAGCCGCTTACAAAACGCCCGATCTGGTCCGGCGCTTGCGCGAGCGTGGCGCAGAGGTGCAGATTGTCATGACAGCATCGGCCGAAGAGTTTGTTACTGAAACCGCGCTGCAGGCCGTTTCCGGGCGGCCGATACGGTCAAATCTCTGGGACAAGGAAGCGGAAGCATCGATGAGCCATATCGAGCTTGCCCGCTGGGCCGATGTCGTGCTCATTGCGCCGGCCACCGCGGAAATTATGGCACGCCTTGCGAGTGGCGCTGCGGCGGACCTGCTGACGACACTTTGCCTGGCAACAAAGGCGCCCCTGTTGATCGCCCCGGCAATGAATCACGTGATGTGGGGGAAGCCGGCTGTGCAGGCGAACCGCAAGACGCTCGAGGAGCACGGTGCGCAAATACTTGGCCCCGATCAAGGTTTGCAAGCGTGCGGCGAAACCGGCGCCGGACGCATGCTCGATCCCGAAAAAATCGCTGCTATCGTCTGCGGTCCGCAGCTACTCGCAGACAAGAGCGAAGGCTTGCTGGCTGGCAAGACTGTTTTGGTTACGGCCGGTCCAACTCGTGAGCCGATCGACCCGGTTCGCTTTATCAGCAACCGGAGCTCCGGGAAGATGGGCTATGCGATCGCCAGCGCGGCAGCCGCGCACGGCGCAAAGGTCGTGCTTGTCAGCGGCCCCGTGTCACTCGCGGAGCCGAGTGGCGTGGACGTCATTCAGGTAATGACTGCACAAGAGATGTATATGGCGACGCACGAAAATCTCGAGAATGTCGATATTTTCATCGCCACGGCGGCGGTATCCGACTATCGTCCCGCCGCAGCGTCGGAACATAAGATAAAAAAAGAAAAGAACGCAATGTCACTCGAACTGATACGGTCAGAGGACATACTCGCATCCGTCGCGATGCTCGAGAACGCGCCCTTTTCAGTTGGGTTCGCCGCCGAAACCCGCAACGTTCGCGAATACGCGCTTGGCAAGCTGCAGGAAAAGAACCTGGATATGATCGTCGCGAACAGAGTAGGTGATGACTGCGGCTTCGATCGCGACGAAAATTCCGTCGAGGTTCTCTGGCCTGAAGGTGGGCAGGAATTCGAGTCGGCCGCAAAGATCGAGCTTGCTGATCGGATTATGCGACTTGTCGCCGAACGCTTCGAGGCGACGCGCGGCGCACAGACTCAGCCACAACTTACGATTGTTTCAAGCAAAGAATAAGAGCAAGAAAGCGGAAGACTCATGCGCACTATTGAACTGAAGTTGCTCGATCCTCGTCTCGGCAAATCAATAGAGCTGCCACACTATGCGACTGATGGTTCGGCGGGCCTGGATATGCGGGCTTGTATCGATGAGCCGATGACCGTGCTGCCGGGCGAGACTGTATTGATACCGACCGGTCTGGCGATACACATTGGCGATGCGGACCTTGCGGCAGTCCTGTTGCCGCGTTCGGGACTTGGTCACAAGCACGGGCTTGTGCTCGGCAACCTGACCGGATTGATCGACTCCGACTACCAGGGCCAGGTCTTCATTTCCTGCTGGAACCGCAGCTCAACGAGCTATGAGGTACAGCCAGCCGAGCGCATCGCACAAATGGTCTTCGTGCCGGTGGAGCAGGTACGGTTCAACGTCGTCGATGACTTTGAAGACAGTGATCGTGGCGCAGGAGGGTTTGGTCACTCCGGTACGGCTTGAGCCTGAGTTACGGTCAGTCCCTTCAGCGCCATGAAGCGATCGATATCGCCTTCAAAGCGATCTTTGATTTTCTTTTCTTCGCTTCGATACTTCGTCAAGTTACCTTCGTGCCGCGAAATGGCCCCTTCCGTATCAGTTATATCCTCGACCAGGCCCGGATCGATTGTCGCTGCGCTCGGGTCCGAGTTATACGGTTTGTAGCGTCCCGCCTCCGATTTCAACTTGTCGAGGCGTCTCCGCAGGTTACGCAGGTAAAGTTCCGTGACGCGCGCTTGCGCCTGAAATAGCTCCACGCGGCGGTCCCGGTGCATCTCAATCTCGTTGACGTTGACATAGGTTGAAAGCAAAGCCACATCCGCCCGACGCTGCAACTCCTGCTTTTGTCTGATCACCTCGGCAACGCGTTCAGCCTCGAGCTCTTCGGCGGATTTCTTGCCCTGCAGATGATCGACCGTTATGCCCTGATCGTTGAGCACCTGCTTCGGCTTCTCTGCGTATTCGGGCGGGATGCGGTCGCCGAAGTGCACGATGCCATCGTCGTCGACCCAACGATAGGTGGCGGCTTGCTGTGCGCTGGCACCCAGAGGCACCAGCAAGCAGAGTGTCATGGCTAAGACAAATACGCGCATTTCCGAACTATGCCATGTTTGGCAACCTTTTTTGCGGGACTGGTTCGCGAAATTACAGCTTAGTCGGCGGCGGGCCGCAAGTAAACATTTCGGGAATAAAATCAATAACATCATATAGTTATGTAATTACCCCGTACTCTTTGCGGTAAGCGAGGACCGGCTCGAGGAATTCCTCATAGCCGCTTGATTCTTCGAGAGTATCGATCAGATCGCTGAGCTGAATGATGCTGACGACCGGGATTTCCAGCGCCTGCTTGAGCTCCTGCACCGCCGAAAGGGTACCCTGACCGCGCTCCTGGCGGTCGAGCGAGATTGCGAGTCCTGCGACATTTGCGCCGGCCGACGAGATGATTTGATAGGCTTCGCGCACGGCCGTTCCAGCCGTTATCACATCGTCGACAATCAACACGCGGCCCTCGAGGGGTGCGCCGACGATACTGCCGCCCTCACCGTGTGCTTTAGCTTCCTTGCGATTGAATGCGAACGGAACATCGATGTCCTGGTGTTCGGCAAGCGCCGCCGCCGCTAGCGCAGCCAGCGGAATACCCTTGTAGGCAGGCCCGAACAACATATCGAATTTGACGGCAGATTCGGCGATAGCTGCCGCATAATAGCGACCCAGCTTGGCGGCGGCGTAACCTGTATAAAAAAGCCCGGCATTGAAAAAGTACGGGCTTACGCGACCGGACTTTAACGTAAATTCGCCAAACCGAAGCACGCCTAATTCGAGCGCGAGAGCGATGAATTCTTTCTTATAGGCCTGCATGTTGTAGGTCTTTCTGTATCATGGCCGCCTTCGTATTGCGCATCAAAGTATGACACGCGGCACGTCACGGAGAAACAAATTGTTTCGAGTAATCAGCCTGAATGCCAACGGGATACGTGCGGCAGCGAGAAAGGGTTTTTTCGACTGGATGCGGCAACAAAATGCCGATGTCGTTTGCATCCAGGAGACCAGGGCGCAGTTGCATCAGCTTGGTGATGTCGTCTTTCGTCCGGACGGCTATGACTGCTATTACGAGGATGCGGTAAAAAAAGGATACAGCGGCGTAGCCATCTACTCGCGACATCAGCCCAAACGAGTCGTGCGCGGCTATGGTGATCCGGAATTCGACGAAGAAGGCCGTTATCTCGAAGTGCAGCTCGGCGGTATATCGATAGTGTCATTGTATTTACCGTCAGGCTCTTCGAGCGAAGAACGTCAGGCGGCTAAATACCGTTGCATGGACTCGTTTAAAAAGCATCTGCATAAGCTGCAGCGTCGGCGCTCGGAGTACGTCATCTGCGGCGACTGGAATATTGCGCACAAAGAGGTCGACCTGAAGAATTGGAAAGCCAATCGCAAGAACTCGGGATTCTTGCCCGAGGAACGCGACTGGATGGACAGCGTGCTCGGAGAAAGCGAATTTGTTGACGCATTCCGGACTCTGGATCAGGAGCCGGACCAGTACACCTGGTGGTCGAATCGTGGCCGTGCCTGGGACAATAATGTGGGTTGGCGCATCGATTACCATGTCGTTACAAAAGGACTCGGCGACAAGGTGCTGCGAACAGAGATCTACAAAGACCAGCGATTTTCTGATCACGCGCCGCTGATCATGGATTACGATTGGTCTCATGACGACTGAGCTCGCACCCGGCTGGCGTTACTATCTGCAGGAGAAAATCCTCGTCATATTTTTCCTGGGCTTCTCCGGTGGGCTGCCATTTCCGCTGGTTTATGCGACGTTGACTGCCTGGCTGTCGGAGGCCGGGTTGCAAAAGAGCACGATCAGCACCTTCGCATGGGTTGGTTTCGCCTACGCGTTCAAGTTCCTCTGGTCGCCGCTTGTGGATCGTCTTAGTCTGCCGGTGCTGACGGACCTGCTCGGCCGGCGCCGCGCATGGCTGCTGCTGGCGCAGACCGCCATCGGCATCAGCCTGCTTGCGTTGTCAGGGATGGACCCGGCCGCTGCCACCGGCGCTTTTGCGCTTGTGGCTCTTGCAGTCGCGTTTTCGTCAGCAACTCAGGACATGGCTATCGATGCCTATCGAATAGAGTGTGCCGGAACTGAAATGCAGGCGCCTTTGGCGGCAGCGTACCAATATGGATACCGAATCTCGCTAATCGTCGGCGGTGCCGGCGCACTGTATATCGCAGAGTATGGATCCTGGCAGCTTGCCTACCAGGCCATGGCCGGCTGCATGATTATTGGTTGGTTGACGACGATTTTCTGCAAAGAGCCGGCGGTGCCTGAGTCGGCGCAGACGGGTCCGATTTTTGATCGCGGTATCCTGGCCTGGTTTCTCGAGTCAGTCGTTGGTCCTTTCGCCGATTTCTTCAAGCGATACGGGTCGTTCGCGATGACTATGCTCGCGTTCATCGCGCTGTTTCGAATAAGCGACTACGTTCTCGGCATCCTCGCGAATCCGTTCTATCTCGATCTGGGTTTCAGCAAGGCCCAGATTGCGAGCGTGGCAAAACTTTACGGGCTGTGGGTGGCACTGCTTGGCATCGCCGGTGGAGGCTGGTCCGTCATTCGCTTTGGGTTGTCGAAATCCCTGATCGCGGCCGCCACATTGATTGCAACAACGAACCTGTTCTTCGCCGGTCTCGCTTATACCGGGCCCGAGATTCTGGCGCTGGCTCTGACGATAAGCTTCGACAATTTTGCGCAGGGCTTCGCAGGCACGGTGTTCATCGCCTATCTGTCGAGTCTGACGAATATTTCTTTTACGGCGACACAGTACGCCTTGTTCAGCTCGCTCTCGGTGTTCTTCGGCAAGCTCGTCGCGGGCTATTCAGGCGAGGTCCAGGAGCTGCTCGGCTACGTCGGCTTTTTTATCTACGCCGCCGCCCTTGGAATACCGTCGATCATTTTGTCGATCATCGTCGTGCGCCATGCCAGATTGAAGAGCCAGCATGAGCAAAGCTGAAGTTCTGGTCGGCCCGCTCGTGGACATCGACGATCCAGGCTGTCGAGAATTTCAGATCGGTGATGGAGACTGGCCATTTCTGGGTTTCGTTGTGCGCAAGGGAGACAAGGTCTACGCGTACCATAACTACTGCGTACACGTGGGACATCAGCTGAATTGGATGCCGAACGGCTTTCTGACCAGGGACCACACGTCAATTATCTGCGCCTCGCACGGGGCGCAATACGAGATTGATACTGGCTTGTGTTTCCGCGGACCTTGCCTCGGCAAGTCATTACGCAAGGTCGACGTCGAGGTCCGCGATGGGCTGGTCTATGTGACCGGCCCAACCAGCATGTAGGAGTTGTTACAGCTTCTCCTCGAGAAACGCGAGCGGGTCATGAAAGCCGCTATGCGGCTCGCCGGGGGGCCTGCCGAGATAGTCTTCGGGATCCATATCGACCGAGCCGGACCAGTCTTCAGGTGCCGCGACTTCGATTAGCATCTGATCAGGCCAGGCCTCGATCTCGACCTCGTCGATAGTGCCGTCGAATAACTGGATTTCGATAGTGCTGTCCGCCTTCGTCGATCGCAACGACCTCCAGCAACGAGCCGTCGGGTCGACGAAACCACTGCCCAATTGACGGTAATTTGACTGCCATTAGACTGACTCCTGGTCTCACAAAAAGAACCCTCTCCTCTATTTATAGAGCATGGATCGGAATCTTCAAGGGGCTGATGCGACTAAACAGCTTTATCGCAGCGCCAGTCCCAGATTCGATGCCCCTTCCGGAGCCCGCGGCGCTCGAATTTGGTCACCGGGCGATCGAGTGGGTGGTCACCGTCGTGCTCACGCCTGCTGGAGCAGACGAATCGATCGGATGCTGCCAGTATTTCCTCGATGTGCTCGGCGTAGTTGGCCCAGTCGGTGGCGATGTGCAGCGAGCCGCTCGCCTCGAGCCGGTCAGCGCAGAGGTCGAGAAAAGGCAGTTGCAGGATACGTCGCTTGTGGTGCCGTTTTTTTGGCCAGGGGTCGGGAAAGTAGATATTGATTCGCCGCAGCGAGGCTGGTGGAAGCTGCTGCAGCAGCACATCGACCGCGTCTGCTGCGATGAGCCGCAGGTTGCTGATACCGGCATCCCGCGCGGCGATAAGGCAGTGCCCCAAGCCCGGTTCGTGAACCTCAATGCCGAGATAGTCGAGGTCGGGATTTTCAGCCGCTTGTTGTACGAGCGTCTCGCCATTGCCGAAACCTATTTCGAGCACGACAGGTGCACGTCGTTCGAACAGCGCCTCGAAGTCGAGCATTCGCGGCGCGAATTCGACGCCGTATCGTGGCCATAGTTCGTCGAGAGCACGCTTTTGCGACGCCGTCAGGCGGCCCGTGCGGCGAACGAAGCTTCGGATCGGCCGGCGCTGTGTCGTTGGGTCCTGATTGGCCACGATCAATCGCTTTAAGTCGACAGTTCGATCGGGCTCGTGTTTTCGGGCCGGCGCCCCTCGACCGATTCATAAAAGGAGCGGCAGATCGCCATGTCTGCCTGTTTGTCGCCCGTTAATGTCAGTGCGGGTCCCAGGCCCAGCCGCTTTTTGCCGTAATCGAGAAAGCCGAACACAACTGGTACCCCGGCGCCCTCGGCAATCCGGTAAAAGCCGCTCTTCCACCCGGGCGTGCCACTGCGCGTGCCCTCAGGCGCGAGTCCGAAGTAGAAGCATTCATCGCTGCTGTCAAAAGCGGCAATCGCTTCCTCCACGGCCAGGCGGGCGCGCTTGCGATCGAGCGGTATCGCGCCGAAGGCTCTGAGCAGGCTGCTCATTGGGAACCAGAACATGGAGTCCTTGACGAAGAAGTGGACCTCCAGGCCGATGAGCTTGATGTACACGAGCGCCCAGAAACCGTCCCAGTTCGAGGTATGCGGGGCGGCGATCATCACGGCCTTGCGAATATCCGGCACCTTCCCGACGGCCGTCCAGCCGCCGAGCCAGAGAAGTAGTCTCGCAATCCTGGGCAGAATCAATCGCTTCCCCTGTCATCGGCTCTCGGCTCTGCGAGCAGGGCCGCAAGCTGCTTGATGATTACTGGCAGATCCCGCAAGACCTCTCGCAATAGCGGCAGGTTCTCGCGCAGATCGTCGAATACCGCCTTGGGTCCGACCTGTTCGTTCATCCACTTTTTGAGTACCGGGTGCGCCGTCTTCCAGAGGTCGAGCTGCGGATACAGCTCCCGGCCCAGACCCTCGATGTTGAAGAGCGTCTTGTGCAGCAGGATCATTTGCGGTTGTACCTGGACGTCGAAACGCTGCGCGACGCGGAACAGCCGCATCAATACCTGCGCAAACGAAATTTCCGCAAGCGGTTTGTTGAAAATCGGTTCGCACACGGTTCGCACTGCGGTTTCAAGCTGATCGATTCGCGTTCCTTCCGGCACCCAGCCCGAGTCAATATGCAGCTTCGCGATGCGATGGTAATCGCGATCGAAGAACGCAAGGAAGTTGCTCGCAAGATATTTTTGGTCTTCGGGACTCAGCGTGCCGACGATGCCGAAGTCGACAGCCGCGTATTGCGGCTTCTCGGGATCGGTAACCATGACAAATATGTTTCCCGGATGCATATCCGCGTGGAAGAAGTTGTGACGGAACACCTGCGTAAAAAAAATCTCGACGCCATTTTCGGCAAGGACCTGGATATTCGCGCCGGACTTGCGCAGCGCCTCCATGTCGCTGATCGGGATGCCGTAGATGCGCTCCTGTACGAGCACCTCCGGCCGGCAATAATCCCAATAGATATCCGGGACATACAGCATTCCTGACCCCGCGAAGTTGCGTTTCAGCTGAGCCGCGTTGGCTGCCTCGCGCATCAGGTCGAGTTCGTCGATGATCGTCTGCTCGTATTCGTCGACGACTTCGAGCGGCCGCAGTCGCTTGCCGTGCTCCCAGTAGCGATCGGCCAGGCCCGCCAGCATGCGCAGCACGTCGAGGTCGCGCTCGATCTGCTCCTGTACGCCGGGGCGCAGCAGCTTGACGATAACCTCCTTGCCGTCCTGTAGCTGCGCCGTGTGAACCTGGGCAATCGAAGCGGCCGCGAATGGTTCCACATCAAAGCGCTTGAAGACCTTGTCAACCGATTCGCCATAGGCTTCGCTGAGTATCTGGATGGCCTGCTCGGCCGGGAACGGCGGGACCATGTCCTGTAGCTTCGCGAGTTCATCAGCAATATCAGGTGGCAGCAGGTCGCGCCGCGTCGAAATCGCCTGACCGAACTTGACGAAGATAGGGCCGAGTTCCTCGAGGGCAAGCCTGATGCGCTCGCCAAGCGGGGCAGATGTATCCCGTCGTCGTGGGAGCAGATAGAAAAAGAAACGCAGCGGCCGCAGCAGGTGCGTCTCCTTGATGAAATCGTCAAGACCGTACCTGACGAGCACGCGTTGAATGCCGAGGAGTCGTTGCAGTGTGCGCCACCTACGCATCGTCAAGACCCTGCTAAAAGTCGGTCGAGACGAGCTTCCAGCCGCGCAACATCATCGCGCAGCGAGTCCACGCGCTGCGTGAATCGCTCCACTTCATAGCGGCTCGGCAGGCTGCCGCTTTCCTCCTGCAGGTACTCGCGGATGTTCGCGTGAATGGTCTCGCGCGCGTCCCGCGACCAGTTTCCGAAACCCCTTGCGATCTCGCCCAGCCGGTGCGACGCGGCATCGCCGATCAACGTCGACAACTCTTCCTCGATGTCGGGCTTCGCATAGCCCAGCAGCTCCTGAAAGGCCTGCGCAGTATAGGCGTCCCCTGTGAGGTCCAGCGAGCCGTCGCGAACGGCTCCTTCGCCCGCAGTGCCTGCCATGCGTGCAAGTGTCAAAAGCGAACCCGTAATAACGACGTCCGGCTCTGACTCTGAGTCCGCCGCCAGGGTGATGACCTCGTCGCTGATTTTGAAATACATCGCGAGCGCCGTGTCGCGGACGCGGACAGCGATGGTCTTGCCATCGAGCTTCTGGCACAGCTCGCGCGCGGGGGTTATTTCCTGAATATTACGATTAAGAACATTCGCAACGGGACGGAGCATGGTCTCAAGCGGGTCCATGCCGTGCCTAGATTCGATAGCCGACGTGCAGCGCAACAATGCCGCCAGCCAGATTCTGATAGCGGCAACGCTCGAACCCGGACTCTTCCATCATGCCAAGCAAAGTCTCCTGGTCCGGGTGCATGCGAATCGATTCCGCCAGGTACTGGTAACTGTCCTGGTCGCGCGCCACGACTTTTCCGATCAGTGGAAGGACTTTGAATGAGTAAAGATCATACGCAGGTTTCAGTGCCCTTACTGGCTGCGAAAACTCGAGAATCAGGGCTTTCCCGCCTGGCTTCAGAACCCGACGCATCGCCCGCAGTGCGGCCGCTTTGTTGGTGATGTTTCTAAGACCAAATGCGATGGTTATGCGGTCGAAGCTGCTGTCCTCGAACGGCAGATTCTCGGCGTCAACCTGGGCAATCGTCAGGTTGCCCGCGACGCCCGCATCAACCAGCCTCTGCCGGCCCTGCTCCAGCATCGCTGCGTTGATATCCGCCAGGACGACATGGCCCGTTGGTCCGACCTGCCGCGCGAATTTGAGCGCAAGGTCTCCAGTGCCGCCCGCCAGATCGAGAACAGTGTGTCCCGGGCGTGCGCCAGCCTGATCGATCGTGTGCCGCTTCCACAAGCGGTGCATTCCGGCTGACATCAAATCGTTCATGAGGTCGTAGCGCGTCGCAACGGAGTCGAACACATCCCGGACGTGATCGGCTTTTTCGTCGACCGGCACGTTCTTGTAGCCGAAATGCGTGGTTTCGGCCGATGTGTCGGATTTGCTCATGAGTCGTTGTTATTCGGGCTTTTTACGAGCATACCCTGCCGCCGCGAGGCGGTCGAGGTAACGGTGCCAGTTTGCGTCCATGTTGCGACCGAGGTCGTGGAGATACGTCCACGAGTAGAGGCCGGTGTCGTGACCGTCGTCGAACACCAGGCGCACGGCATAGTGGCCGACCGGATCGATGCGCGTGATCGAAACGTCTTCCTTGCCAGTTTGCAGCGTCTCCTGACCGGGACCGTGACCGACCACCTCGGCACTCGGCGAGTGCACACGTAGATATTCGAAAGAAAAGCTGAACTCCAAACCGCCATCGAAAGCGACGACGAGCAGCTTCGAATTCTTGCGGAGGCGGATTTCAGTAGGTGTTGATGACATAGTTTCGGCCTGCGCGTCGGTAGCTACTCATCTTCATGTGATCCCGCTGACGGGAGCTCGCTACGCTGCGCTTTACTTCCGATGAGCAGCTCCCCACGCGCAGACCGAAGAACGCTACAGAATATACCTGCTGAGGTCCTCGTCCTTCGAGAGTTCGGCCAGTTGGTCGTCGACATAGCCGGCGTTGATTTGTACGTGTGTGCCGCTTTTGTCCGAGGCTTCGAACGAGACGGTCTCCAGTAAGCGCTCCATGACGGTGTGCAGGCGCCGCGCGCCGATGTTCTCGGTGTTTTCGTTAACCTGGAAAGCGACTTCGGCAAGTCGCCGGACACCGCTTTCAGCAAATTCCAGGGTAACGTCTTCCGTGGCGAGCAGCGCGCCGTACTGTGATGTCAGCGAGGCATCCGGCTCGGTCAGAATTCTGACGAAGTCGTCGGTCGTCAGCGACTTGAGCTCGACGCGGATCGGGAAGCGGCCCTGCAGCTCAGGGATCAGATCCGAGGGCTTGGAAATATGAAACGCGCCCGACGCGATAAACAGTATATGGTCAGTTCGGACCATACCGTACTTGGTGTTGATCGTCGAACCCTCGACGAGCGGGAGCAGGTCCCGCTGCACGCCTTCGCGTGACACATCGGCACCCTGAGTACCGGAGCTCTTCGCCACCTTGTCGAGTTCGTCGAGAAACACAATGCCATGCTGCTCCACGGCCTCCAGCGCCTGCGCCTTGAGTTCTTCCTCGTCGAGCATTTTCGCCGCTTCCTCGTCGGTCAGTTGCTTCAGCGCCTCTTTGACCTTGAGCTTGCGAGTCGTGCGGCGACTGCCGCCCAGGTTCTGGAACATTCCCTGCAGCTGGCTCGTCATCTCCTCCATGCCCGGTGGCGCCATGATCTCGACACCCATGGACATTGCCTGAATGTCTACCTCGATTTCCTTTTCGTCGAGCTTGCCCTCGCGCAGCATCTTGCGGAATTTTTGCCGCGTGTCGCTCATCTTCTCCGATCCGCTGGTCTCGGTTGTAAAGCCGACGCCTTGAGTTGGTGACGGCAGCAACGCATCCAGTACGCGTTCCTCAGCGGCGTCCTCTGCCCGATGTCGAACCTTCGCCATGCCGCTCTCACGGATCATCTTGATCGAGATGTCCATGAGATCGCGAATGATACTGTCCACTTCGCGTCCGACATAGCCAACCTCGGTGAACTTCGTTGCCTCGATCTTGATGAAGGGCGCCTTGGCGAGTCGCGCAAGGCGACGTGAAATCTCAGTCTTGCCAACGCCGGTCGGACCGATCATCAGAATATTCTTCGGCGTTATTTCGCTGCGCAGTGGCTCATCGACCTGTACACGCCGCCATCGATTGCGCAACGCAATAGCGACGGCACGCTTGGCCTCGTCCTGTCCAACGATATGCTTGTCAAGTTCCTGGACGATTTCTCTGGGAGTCATTTGAGACATGGCTTAATCTGCTGGTAGTTGTTCGACAACTACATTTTGATTCGTGTAGACACAGATGTCGCCGGCAATGCTTAGGGCCTTTTCGACGATCGTTCGCGCGTCGAGGTCCGTGTTCCGCAGCAGTGCGAGCGCTGCAGCCTGCGCATACGGTCCCCCGGAACCGATAGCCATCAGGTCGTGCTCAGGCTCAATGACATCGCCGTTGCCGGAAATAATGAAAGAGCTTTGTTCGTCCGCTACGCACAATAAGGCTTCCAGCCGACGCAGGCGGCGGTCGGTACGCCAGTCTTTGGCAAGCTCGATCGCGGCGCGCGTCAGATTTCCGTACTGCTCGAGTTTGCTCTCGAACAACTCGAACAGCGTGAACGCGTCGGCTGTGCCGCCGGCAAAGCCTGCAATGACGCGGCCATCGGCAAGCTGCCGCACCTTTCGGGCGTTACCTTTCATCACGGTGTCGCCCATGCTGACCTGGCCGTCGCCTGCGATGGCGACGACGCCATTACGGCGTACCGAGACAATGGTCGTCCCTCGAAATTGCTCCATGATCCTTTACCTGGGTTGGATGCGATCAGGCTTTGTCTTTCGTCTTAGCCCTCGCGCGGGGATGAGTTTGGTCGTATATCTGGGCGAGATGCTGGAAGTCAAGGTGCGTATAGACCTGCGTCGTCGAGATATTGGCGTGGCCGAGCAGTTCCTGAACGCCGCGCAGGTCGTGACTCGACTCGAGCAGGTGCGTGGCAAACGAGTGGCGAAAGAGGTGTGGAGACACTTTTGTGTCGATGCCCTGACGCTTGGCCCAGTAGGTTACACGGGCCTGCACCGAGCGCGGGCTAAGGCGCGTGCCGCGGTTGCTGACAAACAGAGCTCTTTCATCCGGCGAGGCGAACGCCGCTCGCGACTTGTGCCATTTTGCCAGCGCCCGCAGCGCGTATTTGCCGACGGGCACGATGCGGTCTTTGTTGCCCTTGCCGGTGACGCGTACCGTTCGATCCTCGCTATCCACGTCGCCACAATCAAGATCGGTCAACTCGGACAAACGCAGCCCCGATGAGTACAGAAGTTCGAGGATCGCCCGATCGCGATTGATGATGGGCTCGTCACCCGAAATATCGAGCAGACGAGCCATGCGATCCGCGTCGAGGTTGCCGGGCAGTCGCTTGCCGGATTTAGGTGCAGATACGGTCACCACCGGGTTTGTCTTTACATGCTTCTCGCGTAGCAGGTAGCGAAAAAACGTTCGCGCTGCTGACAACCGGCGCTGAATGCTCCTGGATGACAGTCCACGACGGTAGCTTCTGGCAGAGAAAGCGCGGATGTGTTCGCTATCGACGTCGCGCCAGCATCCGATGTCCTGTTCTTCGCAAAATGCCAGCAGCGCCTCAAGGTCGCGACGATAGTGTTTGCAGGTCAAGTCGGATAGACGGCGCTCGTACTCGAGATGGCGTATGAACTTTGCGATCCAGCCCTTATCAGCATCGTCCACCTGGGGGACTCCCTTTATCCTGAACGCGGCTCAATAACGTTTCAGGGCTGCCGCGACCAGATCTCCGACGCGCGCCAGAAAATCGATGCTCATGCCCGGGTGGAAGCGATTGGCGTCGACGCTGCCGATTGCGAGAAAGCCGATCTGCGCTTTATCACCAAGCGGCACGAGCGCCACCGAACC
Source organism: uncultured Gammaproteobacteria bacterium (assembly GCA_963711285.1). Classification (GTDB taxonomy): domain Bacteria; phylum Pseudomonadota; class Gammaproteobacteria; order Steroidobacterales; family Woeseiaceae; genus UBA1847. The sequence goes on from CAVQDJ010000015.1 coordinate 108,702, forward strand.
TATTTCCTCGGCATCGCCGTGAAATAAGAAATCTCGTTGCGAATCGCGAACCTGGCCACATCGCGGACCGCGTCCTTGCAGAAAAGTGTCGAAAGGGCCGAGCGCCGCATCGTTGCGATTGACGACCCGGAAGAAGCGCCCGCTCTCGATATCTTCGAACATGGTCGGATCACCGAACAGCACGAGAATCGAATGATCGGCATTGAAACCGCTGCGCATCGCGTGTTCGAGGGCCGATACGCACTCTTGCAGGTCGCGGGCTGCAAACAGCTGCAGCGCCAGTTCGTGGATTTTTGCTGAAAGAACGTCGTTCGCCCGAGCGACTTCGATCAGTTCCTTGAGTTGACGCTCGAGCTTGAGTTCTTTCTGCCGCAGCGTCGACACCTGCCGTTCGACAAGAGAAACGGAACCGCCCGCCCCATGCGGCAATTCGAGTCGGCTCAGCAATGCTTTGTGGCGCTCGAAAAATTCGGGATGCTGTTCGAGGTAGTCCCGGATCGTCTGCTCTGAAATGTCTTCCTCGGGGAATTCCGGCTTGCGCTGTGTGCTCATAGATCGATCGTCCCTTCACTAATCAATTCGGCATCACCGGTCAGCCAGACGGGCTCTGTGCCACCGCGCCAGCTTACCACGAGTTGCCCTCCGGGCAGTCGCACGGCGACTTCTTCGTCCAGTTTGCCAAGCCGCCGTCCGGCTACGACGGCGGCGCACGCACCCGTACCGCAGGCCAGGGTTTCTCCGACGCCGCGTTCGTGAACCCGAAGGTCGATGCTGCCGCGGTCGCGAATGTGCATAAAACCCACATTGGCCGCAGCCGGGAAACGCTCATGGTTCTCGATTGCCGGGCCGAGCGAAGCGATTCTGGCCGTTGCAACGTCATCGACTTCAATGACGCAGTGCGGATTGCCCATCGACAACACCGACACCTCCACAATCTGGCCGTCGACGTTGAGCGGGTAGCGATCAGGCAGCGCTTCGGCAACAAACGGGATACGTGCCGGGTCGAATTCCGGCAGCCCCATATTCACGGCCACACGCCCATCGTCGAGCACCGTTGCCTGGATCAACCCGGCTGGACTCTCGAGTGCAAAGCTCTTCTGTGAGCCGCTTTCTTTCGCCAGCATCCATGCCACGCAGCGAACGCCGTTGCCGCACTGCTCGGCCTCCGAGCCATCGGCATTGAAAACGCGGTAGCTGGCGGCAGCGGAGGCATCGCCCGGCGGACCCAGCCACATCAGTTGATCGAAGCCGAGACCGGTGCTGTCGTCGCTGAGGCAGCGCAACTCGGATGCGGACAGCGGTGCCAATTCCGTGTCACGTTGATCAACGACAACGATCCGATTTCCGGCACCCTGCATCTTGAAAAATGTCAGCTGCATTGGGCGAGTTTAACTCTGTGCGGCACGTAATCCGCCGAAAAAAAAGTCATCGAGCTGCGAAAAAATAAGCCAATGGACATTTGATGTCGGCCTCTGTAGTTTACATAAAACTCAAAAAACTTTGCCCTTGAGGAGAGGTCATGCGGCACATAATGGTACTGAACGCTAAGGGTGGCTGCGGTAAAAGCACACTCGCAACTAACATTGCTTCCTATTTCGCCAGCGAGGGTGCGAGCGTCGCTCTTGCTGACTATGATCCACAGCGTTCGAGCCTCGACTGGCTCGAGCGGCGCCCGGAAAACCGGCCCACGATCGCCGGCGTTGCGGCATTCGACGACGGGCTCCGGCGCGTGCCGCGCAATTGTGATGTCGTTGTCAGCGACGCGCCAGCGCGTTCGCACGGCAAGGAACTGACAGATCTGGTCAAACACGCAGAAACCATTGTTGTTCCGGTTCTGCCATCAACAATCGACATGCAGGCAACGTCGACCTTTCTCAAAGAGCTTCAGGACCTTGGCAAAGTGCAGCGCAAGCAGGTAAAGATCGCCGCGGTCGCCAATCGCGTGCGCGATAACACGCTGATTTTTGACGATCTCGACGAGTATCTGACCAAAGCGAGGGTGCCGTACATCGCCGCATTGCGCGAAGCTCAGAACTACGTTCGCGCGTACACGCGCGGCCTCGGCATTTTCGAGCTGCCGGAGTATCTCGCCTGGCCCGACTGGGACGAGTGGGAACCGCTAACGGCATGGCTGCGGAGCGTGCGAAGCCAACCTTAAGTTCCAGGACGGTGACGCGCCGGAGATGCTTACCGTCATGTCTCGAGCGCAGCTGACAGCGAGCTCATGCGGTAAGCTATATCTCCGGCTCGCCGTCACGCCGGCTAAGGAAGCTGGTCTTCGTCAACACTTGCGCGAATGCCGTCTTCGGCGTTTGGATACCGTAGTGTTACGCCGAGTACGTCGCGCATCTTGTTCGTACTGACGCGGCGCGATTCTCGCAGAAACGACAGGCGCATCGGGGAGAACTCGCGCTCAGCCTCGGCCATGCTGATAGTCGGCGGTGATTCCAGCCCCAACTGGCGAGCGAGCTCGTTTACGAACCAGGTTGATGAGCGATAGTCGCCGTCACCAACGTTATAGATTCCGGCTTGTGCATGGCTGGAGAGCGCGGCGCCACAGCAGTTCACCAGATCATCCACGTGAATGCGGTTACCTGGCCCGGCGTCACGTTCAGCGATGGCCGGTAAACCTTGACGAATTCGTTCGATTCCAAGCCTTCCGGGGCCGTAGATGCCCGGGACTCGCAATATCACGATATCGCAGTGTTGCTGCGTTCCCCAGGATCGCAGCAGCTCTTCCGCCGCGACACGACGTTTGGCCCGCCCCGACTCGGCGTTTACCGGCGTCTCCTCGTCGACCGTGTCGCCGTCACGATTGCCGTATACACCGGTCGTGCTGATATAGACGAAGCGCCGTGGCGCCGGCGTCAGCTTGCCGAGCAGATGACTGAGGCGCGCGTCAGATTCGTCGGCGGATGATGGCGGCACGGTGTACAGAACAGCGTAATGATCCGGCAAGGTTATGGGCAAATCGCCGCCGGCATCGAGGTCGCATATTGCGACCGGCTGCGGTGATTCGACGGGAGAACGACTCACACCGAGCAGAGGGGTCGAACGATCGTGCTGCAGAAACCGCAGCCCGAGGTAGCCCGTGCCGACGACGAGCACACCGCCGTCGGACAGGCACAAGCGACTCATTCTTTGTCCGGCTCGAGGTGTGGAATGGCCGGCAACGTGCTGGCCGCCACCATGCCGAGCCCATCGCGATAGGCATCGGCAGCAGCGTCTGTCTCGCCGAGCTGCGTCAGCAAGCGTCCGTATTCCTGGTATGCCTCGGGAGTCGGACGCAGGCTAATGACAGTCTCGAGGTAACTGCGCGCCTTACCCCATAGTTCGTTGCGCAGGCATAGTCGTGCAGCGGCGAGCAGCAGGTCTGGATCGTCGCCGTGTTTTGCGAGCCAGCCTTCGGCGCGTTTCAGTTGTTTGCTGGGGTTCGGTCCTTCCACGAGACCAAAAAGTCTTACCAGCGGTGCGCGCCATTCGGTTTTGAGTGCAGCCGCAAGGTCTTTCTCGGCCTTATCGTGCATGCCTACGCGTATCAGGCCCATGTAATACGCGTCGAGTATCGTCGTGTTAGTTCTGAGTCGCTTCGGCACCGCTTTCAACTCAGCAACGACGGCTTCGCCATCGGCGGCGCGCTTGAAGCTCTCGCAATGCACTCGTACGGTCCACTCGTCGAGCGTGTCTTGTTTGACCCGCTTCTGCTTCTGCAGTCGCGGCAGTATCTCGGCAAGCTGCGCCCAGTCTGCGAGCTTGAAATACAGGCGACCCAATAACGCGAGCGCATGGCTGTGGTCTCGCGAGTTTTCCTCGATACGCCGCAAGGTAGCGAGCGCCTGTTCATACTGCTCGCGGTCGAGCTGCAGCTCCGCCTGTGTCAACAGCACGGCATTTGCGGCCTCGGGCGTATGTTCGTAAGCCAGCTTGAGCCATTCGTCCCTACGCTCATCTTTGCCTTGCAAGTGCGCCGCACGGGCCGCCTGCAGGTAATTGAAGAGTGGCGCGTCGCTTGTCGCTGCAGCCCGCGCGAGCAATTTCTCTCCCCGCGCGAAATTGCCTTCGGCAACTTCGATCATGCCGCGAGTCAGTTTCAAACCCGCACGGCCGGCGCGATAGCGTCCGGCGGCTTCACCAAGGCGCCGCGGCGCCTGAACGATGCGGCGAACAAGCCAGACAGCGATCACGGCAAGCACCACGACGCCAACCAGGACCGGCACCGACATTTCGATCAGATAGCCACGAAAATTGATCGCGACGTAGCCAGGATCGCCCAACAGGAAATGCGCCGCGATGGCGCTCAGGATCAGTGCGACGATGACAACCGCGGCGAATTTCATTGCGCAGACTCATTAATGGTCATGTATTGCCGCAGCAGCTGCAGCGATTGAGAAATGTCCGGCGCCTTTACCAGGAACATGCCATCACGGATTTCCGCGATCGTTTGCAGGGCGCTCTCGACCTGAGCGCTTTGGGTATCGAAGTACTGCTCGAGCCAGGCCGCTGCGTCGTCGAGACTCTGTTCGAACACGGCTTGTTCGCCGCGCAATAGCGCCAATCTGGCGACCTGCAATTGCAGCGTCAGGTTCGTGCGCAGGAAGTAAACGGCTTCGGGTGTCAGCAACGGTGCTGCTGTCTGCTCCGGCCCCGTGACTCTGACGAGTCCCGACATGGCGCCCTTTACCGAGGACCAGGCGCGAGCCATGCCACTGGCTTCGCGATCGATTTCCGCGTCGTCTTCGGAGCCGGGCTCCTTAACCTGCCGCAGCGGCAGTGAGTCGACGACACGGGCCAGGCTGGCGAGATTGAGCGTCACGCCCTCGATATCGGGCTTCTCCATGCCCTCGAGCGCAGCGAGTTCGTCTGAAAGGGCCTGCCGCACGTCGGTCAATGCGGGATTGGCGAGCTGTACCACGCGTTCATCCGCCATACCCAACGCAAGCGCAGCAAGGTGCGGGTTGCCCGCCAGCTGCAGCTGCGCGTTGGCGATTTGCATGTAGTATTCGGCCTCGGCGACCAGCCAGGTCTCGCGTGCGCCGGCGGACACGCCCTGAAGTGCCGACAGTGAGCGCTCGAGGTTCGACATGCGCGATGGCAGCGAGTCGAGCAGCTGCATCCTGTTGCTTAGATCGTTCTGCAGAAACTCGAGCTCAGAGGCAGTTTTTGCGTCGGCTGCTGCCAAATCGGCCAGGCCACGGTCGAGATTCGAAAGAGATTCGCCTGACGATGCTATTCGGTTCCTCAAATCGGCCAGAGTATTGGCGCTCTGGTCGGCGTCGCGCGCTGCGCGCCAGTCCTCGACCACCATGTAGCCGACTCCGGCTAATGCAGCGAGCGACAGGAACAAGGCGAGCCAGGCAATTCCGCCGGAGCCTCTTTTGGCGGGCCTCGCGGCCTCAGCTGGCGCAGGTGGTTCGGGCTCGGTTTCCACGGCCGGTTCGGGTTCGGCATCGATAACGGGTTCCTCCGCAATGACGTCTTCGTCCGGAAGTTCCGTTGCCTCGTCTTTGTCTTTCTCGCTCATCAGGTTTGTCCGGTTATGTCTATGTGCACGTCATGATCGCGTCGACCATGTCGCTGGCGCCCGGTCCGCGCGCGAGCGTTGCCGGGATCTCCGGAAAGCGGTCACGCACTTCTTGTATCACACGAGCGGCAGGTGTCACCAGCGGTGTATTTTCGAGCTGAGACATGCACCACTCGGGCAACAAGGCGACGAGATTATGCAATGACTCGACGCTCATGATCGTAATTACATTGACCGCGCCGGAACGCCATCGTTGCTCCAGGTGTTCGATATCGGCCGCATGGTAGTCGGGAGCCAGTCGCTCGTATACGGACAGGTAATCGACAATTGCGCCGCGATCTCTCAACGTGGCGGCGAGCAATTCCCGGCCGCTGGTACCGCGAACGATGCGTACGACCTTGCCTGTGACATCCTGAAGATCCGGCTCATCAAGCAGGTGCTCGCTGTCGAAGCCGGATGGCGAACGAATATCGACGCTCCGGCCGGCAGACTCTACCGCTTTTGCGGTTGCCGGGCCGACGACAGCGATGCGAGCAGACTCAGCACATGCCAGTCCATATTGAACAGAATTCGGACTGACGAATATCGCAATATCAGGATCGCGTAATGCAGTACGAGCTTTGTCGATCGCCTCTCGATCCCCGGGGATGATTTCCATAACCGGAAACTCGATGGCTACGCCGCCGGAAGCTGTAATCGCTGCGACGAGTTCGGCCGCCTGATGACGGGGGCGGGTGACAAGCACTCCGACCCCGCCGAGTCCGCGGTCATTCATGAGCTGTAACCGCGGCGGCGAGCAGCTCCGCGGCGCCGCTCCCGAGCAGGCGGTCTGCAAGTTCTTCGCCCAGACGTTGGGCGTCATTTGCTGTGCCAGTGACAGCGTCACGAATTGAACGGCTACCATCCGGCATTGCAACAAGAGCGGTAACAGTCATCGAATCATTGTCAATTACGGCGTGCGTCGCCACGGGCGACTGACAACTCGCCTGCAGGGTCCTGGCGATGGCCCGCTCGGCGATGGTCGTCTGTTCCGTTGCCGCATGATTAAGCTTGCCGAGGATCGCGCGAAGCTCACTCTTCGACGCCAGACACTCGATACCAATGACGCCCTGCGCTGCGGCCGGCAGCATCTCTTCGGGCGTAAACTGCTGGTTGATGTGATGCTGCAAACCCAGGCGTTCCAGGCCTGCCGCCGCAAGGATGATCGCATCAAAGTCTCCTCTCTCCAGCTTGGCCAGTCGCGTGTTGACGTTACCGCGCAGCGGTTCGATCAAAAGGTCGGGGCGCATGAGCTTCAGCTGCGCCTGACGGCGAAGGCTGGAACTGCCGACGCGAGCGCCCTGTGGCAAAGTGTCGATCGTATGTCCGTCTCGTCCGACGAGCGCATCAGCATCATTCGCGCGCTCCAGAACTGCAGCGATGCAGAATCCGGCAGGAACCTCCGCCGGCACGTCCTTCATCGAGTGAACGGCAATGTCGGCCGCGCTGTTTCGCATTGCGACTTCGAGTTCCTTGATGAACAAGCCCTTGCCGCCAATCTTCTGCAGGCTCTTGTCGAGTATTTCGTCACCGCGCGTTGAAAGCGGCACGAGTTCGACTGAACCCACTTCCGGCAGCTCAGCAAGCAATTCAGCTACGTGTTCCGCCTGCCAGAGCGCCAGCGCACTCTTGCGCGTTGCAATACGAATGTCCAAGAGTGCTTACCTTCCTTTCACGCGGCGGCGAACGGTGGCCAGATGTCGCCGGCTGACAGTCAAATCGTCGCCTGAACAGCCGTTGTTCGGATGCGAGTCGCCGCGCAATATGACACAAGTCTTGCCGTCCGAAGTTTTTTCAAGCTTCTCGATCTTGTCGACGGCGACCAGCGCGCCGCGATGTATGCGCACGAAACCCGTCGGCAAATTCCTGCTCGAGTGATTTGAGAGAATCGTCAATCAGGTCTTGCCCATTCACATGGTGCACGCAAACATACTTCTGATCTGCGCTGAAAAAGCTGATATCACTGATTGGTATCAATCGCAGTTCGTCCTGCACGCGCGCGCAGACGTGGTTGCGCTGGCTCTCGAGCCGCGATTCAGTGGCGAGTTCCTTTAGCGCCGGGGCCGTCAGGCGCGAAGCGTGCTTGAGTGCACGCGCAAGACGCTCGCGACGGATAGGTTTGAGCACATAGCCGATCGCCTGTGCATCGAAAGCATCGATGGCGTATTCATCATACGCGGTCGTAAATACGACCGCCGGCGGCTGTTGCATCGAATTCAGATGATGCGCGGTCTCTATGCCGTCGACGCCAGGCATGCGGATATCGAGCAGGACGACCTCCGGGTTCAGGCTCGACGCCATCGCGATGGCTTCCTCGCCGTTGGCGGCTTCGCCGACGACCTCGTGAATTTCGAAATCGTCGATTAGCTGTCGAAGCCGATCGCGGGCGGGCTTTTCGTCGTCAACAATCAGGACTTTCACGGTTTGTTCTCGTCGTACGGGAAACGCAACCGAACGGCGTACTCGGCCCGGCCTTCAACAACATCGAGCGTCGCGCGACTGCCATATGCGAGTTCGAATCGCTGCCGGATATTGGAAAGCGCCATTTTGTTGCCGCCTTTGGCGCGTGTCTCACCCGGAGCGACCGGGTTCGATATCGATATCTCAAGATAGCCGTCATCACGCTTGCCGGATACAGTTACCTCGCCGCCATCGGGCAACAGTTCGATGCCGTGATAGATCGCGTTTTCGAGCAGCGGCTGTATCGTCAAACTCGGTATCAAGGCACGCATTGGCAGGTCGGCAACGTTCCAACGCACGTTCAAACGGTCGCCAAGACGCAGTTTTTCGATGCGCTGGTAGATGGCGGCCACCTCCAGTTCCGCTTTGAGCGAAGTGCGGTCGCCGGAACCGCCGAGGTTGGCGCGCAGCAGGTCCGACAAGTCTTCCACCGCTTCTTCGGCTTGCCGCGGGTCGGTGCGCGTCAGCGACGCGATCGTATTCATGCTGTTGAACAGGAAATGCGGTCGAATCAATGCCTGCAGCGCACTGATGCGCGCCTGAGCTTCGAGTACGATGCTGCGGCGCCACTCACTCGAGACATAGAGGTAGCGCATCATCAGCGCGATAACGATCGAGCTGATCCCCAGCGTGCGCAAGATGAACTGCGAGTGCGAGTCTTCAATGATGACGGACTGGCCGAATATGCGGGTCAGCTGCAAGGCGATTTCCGCGAGGACGCCGCATAGCGTGACCAGTACGACGAAGCCGATTACAAATGCACGCGTTTTTCCGGCGCTCTCGAGCTTGCCCCTGAAAATGCACATGATGGTGCTGCTCAAGAGCGCCAGCCACAGCACGAATAATGAGATTTTTGACAGCTCGATCAGGAAACGACCCGGGGTGTCGTAGGAGGCAATCGTCAGCAGAATAGCAACCAGTTCGGCCACCAATACGACGATAAATACGGTACTGGTAGCGCAGAAGTCAGGCAGATAGGCCTGAGACTCTGTGTTCTCTGGCTCCGGGGTTGCGGTCAAGCGCGTCGCTCCATGGGGCTGGAGCGCAAATTGTACCTGTTGGAGCCCACCTTATTAACTGAGTGGCAATGCGATTGACCGCTCCGGCCCCGGCGATCGGAGCGGATGACCCGGATGACAGTCTTTAACGAGGCGAATTTAGCCGCAGTATTCTTTGATCTGCTCTTCGACTCGAGTGCGGGCAGCGAGGATTTCCTTTTCTTCCAGATAAACGCGCTCGCCGGCATCATCCTCACGATAAAGCCGCTGCGAGTTGATAAAAGACTCCAGCCGAGCACGATACATCTGGCATTGTTCTGTGCGTTTCTGTTGTTCTGCGCGGACCTCTTCCCTGCTCATCTCGGGTGGCGCCTCCGAAGCAACCTGTTCGGCAGTCGCCCGGGCTTCGCGGTTTGCTTCCAGGCGAGCCTGTACGGCCGAGTTGTCGGTCTTCTTCGACGCTATAGCGAGGCGCTCTATCGGCGCACCGAATGTCGGGCGATCTTCGTAGTGCACATTGCCGTCGGCATCGGTCCATTTATAGATTTCGCCCGCGATGGCCGTGCCGCTTGTAATGAGGGCCGCAGCAAAAGTAATCAACAGCGAGTAGCGTTTCATCGAAATCATCCCAACCGGGCGAAGTAATGCGTCATTTAACCACGCCGGGATGCAATTTGTTGTGATCGCGGTCACACGCGGTTTTGTGTCCTGCGCCCAATCTTATGACCAAAAAAAAGCGGGCCAGGCGGCCCGCTAAGGTCTTGCTTTTTGGGGAATTTTTGCTGTTTCATGTCTAGCGGAGGGCCTGCGGACTCACGCTTATGGCAAGTCCGCAGGCCAACCCCGCGTTACTCGGCCGGTTTGAACTCGGGATAGGCCTCGAGGCCACATTCCGAGAGATCGACGCCTTCGTATTCTTCCTCTTCCGATACGCGCAGACCCATGATCAGTTTGATCACGTACCAGACGATGCCGCTCGTGATGAAGACCCAGGCGAAGATTGTTACGAGACCGATAAGCTGTACACCAAGCTTCGCTTCTTCGTTGGTGAAGCACACGGCGATCAGCCCCCACATGCCCACGACGCCGTGGACCGAGATTGCACCGACCGGATCATCGATCCTGAGCTTATCGAGCATAACGATGGAGCCGACGACGATCAGGCCACCCACGGCACCAATTAGCGTCGCGACCAGTGGTGTCGGTGTGAGTGGTTCTGCGGTAATCGCCACGAGACCCGCCAGGGCACCGTTGAGTGCCATCGTCAGATCGGCTTTGCCGAACCAGAGTCGCGACAGCAGCAGTGCGAACACCAGGCCGCCTGCCGCCGCCATGTTGGTGTTGACGAAAACCAGCGCTACCGCGTTCGCCTCACCGACGTCGGACACCTTGAGTTCCGAACCGCCGTTGAAGCCGAACCAGCCCAGCCAGAGGATCAGCGTACCGAGCGCCGCGAGCGGCAGGTTACAGCCCGGGATGGCGTTGATCTGGCCACCCGGTCCGTATTTGCCTTTACGTGCACCCAGCAACAGGACGCCGGCAAGTGCAGCGGCCGCACCGCAAAGGTGTACGACACCCGATCCGGCGAAGTCGAGAAAGCCCATCTCGTTCAGGAATCCGCCGCCCCATTTCCAGAAGCCTTGCACGGGATAGATAAAGCCCGTCAGGACGACAGAAAACAGGAAGAACGACCAGAGTTTCATGCGTTCTGCAACGGCGCCCGAGACAATCGACATCGCGGTCGCGACGAACACGACCTGGAAGAAGAAGTCCGACAGGTTCGAGTAGTAAGCGTCGCCGGCCATTACGGTGGCAACATCGTTGTCAGCGGAGCCGAGCAGGCCGCTCCCCAGTGTCGACAGACTCTGGAATACGCCGCCCGTAAAGTCGCCCGGGTACATCAGCGAATAGCCGCACAGCATGTACATGATGCAGGCGATCGAATACAGACCGACGTTCTTGGTAAGAATCTCGGCCGTGTTCTTGGCACGGACGAGGCCAGATTCCAGCATCGTGAACCCGGCAGCCATCCACATGACCAGCGCGCCCATGACGAGAAAGTAGAATGTATCCAGGGCATAGGCGAGTTGTGTAACCTGCCCCGTAACTTGAGTTAGATCTTCCACGAGTTTTCCTCCGCTTATTCGTGTAATTAGACGGCTTCGCTGCCGGTCTCACCGGTGCGAATGCGAATGGCTTCGGAAAGCTCGGAGACGAATATTTTGCCGTCACCGATCTTGCCCGTGCGTGCCGTGTTGGCGATGGCCTCGATAACCTGATCGGCGAGGTCATCGTCGACGGCCAGTTCGATCTTGGCTTTGGGTAGAAAGTCGACGACATACTCGGCGCCACGATACAGCTCGGTATGTCCGCGCTGCCGACCGAAGCCTTTGACTTCGGTCACCGTTATGCCCTGAATACCGATGTCCGCGACTGCCTGGCGGACGTCATCGAGCTTGAACGGCTTGATGATCGCAGTGATCATTTTCATTGCATTTCCCCTCGATTAAAAAAGGGCGGCGTTGCCGCCCATATGGGTTATCAAAGATCGAACGACTTGCCGATGGTGAACAAGATCACCTCGTCGTCTGCATTGAGGATTCCGAGATCACTGGAAGCGATTTCGTCACAAAAAACCAGCGAAATGCCGAGATCGATGTCGGCAACCGTCGTGCCGTAACCGAGTTCAAGGTATTCACCCTCCCAGTCCTGACTGAATCCGGCGAATTTGCCGTAGAAGCCGTTTTTCTCCACGGTCACGGCGTAATACGTGTAGTCCTCGTCAGTGCTCGAATCGAGTTCGTGCTGACCGATGGCAACGTCAAGAGACACGATTCCGAAGCCAGCGCCGAGGTTGATCTCCTGATACTCGGTGTCGAAGTCACCCGTATAGAAGTAACCCGTGTAGCCGATGCTGTAGCTGAAGTCGCCGGCCTCGCCGCCGTAGCCGAAGTAGCCGTCGACTTCGAGGCCATCACCGACGTCCGCGGCCCAGGTGCCGGCATAGAACCCACCACCTTCGTAGTCGATGCCGCCACTTGCCGACGAGTTCTTCTGCGGAATGCCACGAAAGTAATACTCGCTCGCATACCCGACGTTGGCGGACCATTCCGCCTGTGCGATGCCGCTCAGTAGCTAACAGTGCCGCCAGCAGGCTGGTTCTACGCAAGATCTTCATGTGTTGCTGCTCCCAATAGATTGATAAATCAAATTCATCCCCCTATAGAGCAGCTTTCGTGCCAAGATGAAAAGAACGTAATTAATAACAATTACTTAGCGAATTTCCGACTTCGTGTCGCCGCTCCATCTGGGAGCACGAATTCCGGGCACTTGCACCAATTTGGTGAGCTGCGCGAGCAAAGTGGCCACGGAAGACCGCTTATGCCGCTGGCGTTTTGCGGGCCGCTGGGGTATCAAATGTGCATGAGCGACAATTCAATAGAAGATCTCGCGAGAACACTCGCCGAAGCTGTGCCCGAAGGTTTGCGCGCCGTGCAAAAGGACCTCGAAGAGAACTTTCGTTCGGTACTCAAGACCGGCCTCGGCAAACTCGATCTCGTGACCCGCGAGGAATTCGAGGTGCAGGAGGCGGTTCTCGCCCGCACGCGCGAAAAACTCGAAGCGCTCGAAGAGCGGCTGAGAGAATACGAAAAAAACATGTAGCAGCCCGCTGCTCCCAGGCGGGATGAACCAGCGGGCAATCAGGCCACGGAGGGCCGTTGTGAGTCTTGCTATTCTGCGGAGCCGGGCCCAGCTCGGCACCGATGCACCGCCCGTAACGACCGAAGTTTTTCTGTCGGGCGGACTGCCATCTTTTTCTGTGGTTGGCATGGCCGAAACAGCCGTTCGTGAAAGCAAAGACCGCGTTCGCAGCGCGCTGATCAGCTCGGAGTTCAAGTTTCCGCAAGAACGCATCACAGTCAGTCTTGGACCGGCGGACATGCGCAAGTCCGGGGGTCGGTTCGATCTGGCCATTGCCCTGGGCATCCTTGCCGCGAGCAGGCAGATTCCGGTTGAAGCTCTGCACGGCGTCGAGTTCTACGGCGAGTTGGCACTGAACGGTGATCTGCGGCAGGTTCCGGCTATCCTGCCAGCTGCGTTGAAAGCTCATGATTGCGGCAACAGCATGATCGTGCCTGCACTGAACGCCAACGAAGCGGCACTTGCGAAAGCCGAGGTGCGCGCAGCGACGACGCTGCTCGAAGTAACGGCGCATCTTCGTGGTTGTGCGGAAATCCCCCGGGTCGAGCCGATCAGGACGAAGGCCGGAGTTAACGTTGCAGCTGACCTCGTTGACGTGAAAGGTCAGGGTCAGGCGAAGCGCGCGCTCGAGATTGCCGCCGCAGGCGGACACAATCTGCTGTTCGTTGGGCCGCCCGGCACGGGCAAGAGCATGCTGGCGCGGCGCCTCCCCGGTGTCCTGCCGCCGATGACCGAGAGAGAAGCGCTGGAGACGGCTGCGATCGACTCAGTGCTCGGACGTTCGCTGGATATTTCGCGCTGGCGGCAGCGGCCGTTTCGCTCGCCGCATCATACGGCGTCGCCTGCGGCGCTCGTCGGCGGCGGCCCCGGCCCGCAGCCCGGGGAAATCTCCAGAGCGCACAACGGCGTTCTGTTTCTCGACGAGCTGCCCGAGTTCAACCGCAATGTGCTCGAGGTACTGCGCGAACCACTCGAGGCGGGCGTCATCACGATCGCACGTGCGGGAGCGCAGGCGGACTTTCCTGCCAACTTTCAATTGGTGGCAGCAATGAACCCTTGCCCATGTGGTTATCTCGGTGATCTCGCCGGCGATTGTTGCTGCAGCGCCGAGCGCGTCGCGACATATCGCGGCAAGATCTCCGGGCCCTTGCTCGATCGCATCGACCTGCATGTCGAGGTTAGCCGACCGCCGAAAGAAGCGCTGCGCACTGACGCGCCTACTGGCGAGCCGAGCCGTAAGGTTGCGAAACGGGTAAAAAAAGCACGCGCAGCTCAGCTGTCGCGCAGCCACGTATGTAACGCGCGCCTGCAGGGTGCAGCGCTCAAAGACACCTGCGAACTTTCAGGAGAAACGCTGCAACTGCTGGAGAATGCGACCGACAGATTCAATCTGTCCGCGCGCGCTTATCAGCGGGTCTTGCGCGTGGCGCGCACGATCGCCGACCTGGCCGGGGAAGAAAACATCATGGCGGCGCATGTGGCAGAGGCGCTGTCGCTAAGACAGCTGGACAAACGAAGACTGTAAAAGCGGGCTCCCGTCAGGCGGGATCAAGACTTGCGGCCGATCACCCTGCTTCGCTGACCATGTATTCGACAGCGTCCGCAACCTCCTGATCAGACAAGTCTACGCGACCACCCTTGGCCGGCATGTAGCCGAGCTGGCCCGAGTAGCCATTGATCGCGTGATCTTCGAGAACGTCTGTGCCCTGCGCGATGCGGGGCGCCCAAGCAGCGGCGTCACCGAGAATCGGCGCACCGCCGATACCGGCGCCGTGACATGCAAGACATGCGGAGTTGTATACCTGCGGGCCGGACAGCGCGGTTGCGACGGGCGCTGGTTCAACAGCCGTTTCGACTGTCGGAGCCGACGCTTCGGCTTCTTCGCCGGGCAGGTAGACCTGCCCAAGCGGGCGAATGCGTGCGGTAACCTGGGCCTGGTATTCAGCCGTGTCCCGCGTGTACACGCCCTGCGTCAGATCAGACATCTTCATAGCAAGAACGAGGATCGCGAGCGCGAATGCGGCGAGAATGCCGATCACAAGCGAGTAAATATCAAAGAATTTCTGGTCGCGACTCAACTTACTGCTCCGACGATGGTGTTTCGTGCGTTCCCGGGCGCGGGGCCCGGGGAAGGCGGGCGATTATATTACAAGGTCAATACCAATGCAGTCACGGTATAGATAAGTATGGAGATTCCGGCGGCCGACATGGCTATGGGCAACTGTGTGACGACGTGGTCCATCAGGTCCGACCCGCAGGCCAGCGCTGAGAGGATCGTCGTATCCGAGATTGGCGAACACTGATCGCCGAAAACGGCACCGCCCATAATGGCACCAAAAGCGAGCGTAACGAACAAGGGGTCCGGAGAAATCGCGTACGCGAGTGGTAAAGCAATCGGGAATACCACGGCGTACGTGCCCCATGACGAACCGACCGAGAATGACACGATCATACAAATAATCATCAGGATCCCCGGCAGCACGAAGGGCATCGCCGTGAGAACGTCAGCTGTGACGCTGATGACGTACGAAGAGGCGCCAAGTGTGCCGGATACCTCCGCGAGCGTTACTGCGAGGCCCAGAATAATCGCGCCGATCGTGACGCCCTTGATGCCATCGACGAGTCCGTCGAATGCGTCGTTCACCTTCATGCCACGAATGAGCGACAGGGAGATGCTGCTCACGAGCGCGAGCCCGAAGGCTTCAAAAATCATCGGCGAGCCGGTAACGAGCCATGGAATGATTGCAAAACTCATGAGCACGCCGATCGGAACGAAGAAATCCAGCAGCGAAGGCGAATAACCCTCGGCAACATTCAGCGTCGCAAGCTCTTTGGAAACGATCGGCTCCGCATGCGGCGAATCGAGTTCGCCGGTTTCCGCGGCGCGAATCTGCGCGGCGCGCATGGTCTTGCCAACGAAGGGTAATTTTCCCAGTGCGAAAAGCAAAGTGAAAAGGACCGCGAGCCAACCGTAAAAATTGAACGGAATGGCTCTGAGAAACAAACTAATCGCCGACTCCTGATCCGGAATGAACTGGCTCATTGATGGAATTGCGATCAGACCGGCGACATACAATGGCCAGACGTTGAACGGGATGATCGTTGCGACCGGGGACGCCGTCGAGTCGACAACGTACGCGAGTTCCTCATGCGCAACGTTCTCCCTGTCTGCAACCGGTCTGACCGTAGTTCCGGTGAGTATCGTGCTGATTGTGCCGCCCTGGTGAAAGATGACGCCCATGAGCCACGCAAAAAACAACGCCGAGCGCCGTGACTTGACGAAGTTTGTGGACACGTACTGTGCGAAATGCCAGGCGCCACCGTTACGGTTCCACATACCGAGCAGGCCGCCGAGCGCCCAGAGGTACACGAGCAGTATTTGCGCGTAACGTTCGGAGCCGATGCTCGGAATCAGGAATTCCTGAATAATGTTGTACTGCGTCGTGACCAGGCCACCCAGTACGATGCCCATGAACAGCGCGAGAATGACGTTACGCGTCGCAAAGCATATGACGAGCGTTGCAAGTGCAGGTACGAGCGACATGAAATTGAAATGCCCCTGGGCCTCGATAACAGCCGGATCGAGACTAGTGCCGTACCAGGCGACGAACCCGCACAACAGCAGCAACCACAGCCACGTATATTTTTTTATCTGCATTAGCATTTTTTAGCCTGGATTGCGGCGATGCATACGCAGTATAGCGCTCGATGGGCGGGTACGAGGCAGAGAATGACCTGTAGAATCGGAAGAATGTTCTGGCAGCGTATCGTTGTGACTGCAATGCTGATGACAGTCGGGCTCGCCTCGGCTGCTGTAGTCGGCGATTCGGAATGGCATTTCGACGGATGGGCCGGCCCCGTCATCGCGGTTCGAACGTTCGTTCCTGAGGACGTCAGTGATGCGACGCCGATTGTCATTGTCATGCACGGCTGGAGCCGCGAAGCGGAGCGTTACTTTGCTGACTGGCGCGAACTCGGCGCGGCACAAGGATTCATAGTCGTCGTGCCGCACTTCCCGGTGGAAGATTTTCCGTCGTCGAAGCATTACAACCTCGGGCACGTGTTCGACGAGAAGACGGGCAGGAAACGACCAGAAGGAGAGTGGACGTTTGCGGCGATCGAGCCGCTTTTTGATGAAGTCGTCGCGAGAATTGTTGGCAAGCAGACCGACTACACCCTGTTCGGCCACTCGGCGGGATCACAGTTCGTGCATCGGTTCCTTTATTATATGCCTGACGCCCGCGTGCGGCGTTACATTGCGGCGAATGCGGGCTGGTACACAATGCCGGACTTCGATACCAAGTATCCCTACGGCCTGAAAGGCGCCTCGATTGACAAAAAGCGACTCATCGACGCATTCGGGAAAGACATGGTGCTGTTAATTGGCCGCGAAGACGTGGATTTCACAGACCCGAATCTTCGCAAGACCCGTGAGGCAAATCGTCAGGGCAAAAACCGCTTTGCCAGAGGTCTTACGATGTTCTACGTGGCACAAACAAATGCCGCGAAGCTCGATGCCGATTTGAAGTGGCGGCTCATGGTTGTCAATGATGCCGGCCATGTTAATGCACAGATGGCGCTGGCAGCCGCACAGCTTGTGGAATAACGGTACCCGGGCGCTTCAATAGTTGTATCGGAGCCGCAGGTAAGCGGTGCTCGACTGCGTTATGAAATACTCGATCACTCTGGGTCGCCGGCAACATGTTCTCCGGATCAGTGTCGATCTGGATACGCGCCATCAATGCACCAAAAAGCACAACGAGCAGCACGATGACGGCATATACCGCCCTGGGTCGTTCTGTCGCAACGCGTATAACAGCGTGTTTCATCGGTATAAGTTCCCTGCTGCGGTCCGAGTTACTTTAGTGATCGCTAATATATGGCAATCTACTAAATTAGTAAAGCATAAATTATCGCTTTCTAATTTAGTATCGTCTATACTATGGTCAATCCACCGATGAACATCGGATGATTTCATGGCAGAGGCTCAGAAAACGGATAGCAAACAAGAGCTTATAGATCAGCGTATCGAGCTGATGCGCGAGCATGCCCCGGATGCGGCGGGACTCATGAAAGCCCTGGGCAATGAGAGCCGGCTGATGATCTTGTGCACGCTGGCCGAGAGCGAATGCTCGGTCGGCGAATTAAATGCAATGATCCCCCTGAGTCAGTCGGCTCTCTCCCAACAACTCGCCCGACTGCGCCAGCATGGCCTCGTGCGCACACGGCGCGAGTCGCAAACGATCTTTTACTCACTGGCCGAAGGGCCGGCAGACCGGATCATTCACCTGCTGCACGATATTTACTGTGGAACCGAACTGCCCGCTGAAATGGAGACACACTGATGGAAACCCGATTTGGTTTTGGCAAGATCGTTGACTTGAAGTTCGACGCCGCCATCGACAAGGTAACAGCGGATCTGCAGACCGAAGGCTTCGGTGTGCTGTCGGACATCGACGTCGCCGCAAAGATGAAAGAAAAGCTCGGCGAAGATATGCCACCGTACCGAATCCTCGGCGCGTGCAATCCCGCGCTGGCACATCAAGCGATAAGCGCCGTGCCCGACATCGGCCTGTTGCTGCCGTGCAATGTCCTGGTTCGCGAGGACGAAGCCGGCACGGTATCGGTCAGTTTTATGGATCCGAAAAGCGTCCTGTCGCTGGTCGACAACCCGGATGTCGAACCGCTGGCGGGCGAAGTGAAAGCCAGGCTCGAGCGGGTGCTCGAGGCACTCTGAACCCAGTCCGAACCCTGACGACCGTCAGGTGAAAGTATCGACAATCCTTGCAGTCGCAATCGATCAGGTTGCGGGTAGTCAGCGCCCGATATCAGGGCAGCGCTACACCACCGTTGTCGACTATTTTGAAAGTTCGATGAGTGATCTGTGCAGTTTCTTGCACAGCAGTTTCTTATGTCAAATCGAGAATGGCCCGGCCTTTAACTTGTGACGCATATCTGTCACAATTTCATCGCACAATAATTAAAAAGCGCCGAAAAATATCCAGCAAGGCCCTACTCGCTGCGGAATAACAGCATCGGTTCAATTCGATGCCCAGAATAATCAAGGGAAACCGATCATGCGTAAGCTATTCACGGGAATTTGCACCGTCTCACTGCTTGTACTTTCCACACCGTTACTTGCTCAGCAATTGCAGCTTCAAATAGCAGATGCACCTGCTGCACAGTTGGAACTCTTCGACCAATCCGACACAAAAGGCCGAAGCGACCGGAAAATGTACGTTGTTCAGATGGCAGGTGAACCCGGCATCAGTTACAGCGGAGGCTTCGCTAATTTTGCCGCCACGGCACCGGCACATGGTGCTCGCTACACTGCCAATGCGAGCCACGTGCAGCAGTACACGAGTCATCTTATCTCGATGCATAACGACAAGCTCGAGTCGATCGGCGCCGCAGGCCAAAAGTCCTACAGTTACTGTCATACGATGAACGGTTTTGCCGCGATGCTGACGCCCGCGGAGGTTGCAAAGCTGCGCGGCGACAAAACAGTGCTGAATGTGTGGGAAGACTTCGCATATACAGTGGAAACAAACAACAGCCCGACCTTTCTGGGGCTGAATGACAGGCGAGACGGCCTGCGCCGGAGGCAGGGCCTCAAGGGCGAGGACGTAATCATCGGTATCCTTGATACCGGCATTATTCAGGAGCACCCGAGTTTCACTGACACGCGGACCTTTGATCTGCCTTGGTTCTGTGACAATCCGCAGGGCCCCTTCCTCGAACGCATCTGCGCCAGACTGGAAGGTTTCAGGAATCAGGTTGTCTACGATGCGCCGCCAGCCCACTGGCAAGGTGCATGCGAGGCTGGCGAGGCCTTTTCCGAAGATGACTGCAACAACAAGCTGATCGGTGCGCGCTGGTACGTCAGCGGCTTCACCAACGCCGACGGAACAGTCAACGTCGTTGAGGGTGACTTCCTGTCGCCCCGCGATTCTTCGGGTCACGGCAGTCACACGGCCAGTACGGCAGGCGGCAACCATGTAACGGCCTCACTCGCCGGTACCCGAGTCGCGAGAATCAGCGGCATGGCTCCGCGCGCCCGCATCGCGGCTTACAAGGTTTGCTGGCTTGCGCCCGGCGCCACCAACTTCAGCTGCTTCTTCTCCGATAGTGCCGCAGCAACCGATCAGGCCGTTGCGGACGGTGTCGACGTGCTGAACTTCTCGGTAGGCACAGCACAATCCTTTGTGGATACTCAGGATATTGCGTTTCTAAATGCAGCGGCAGCCGATGTATTTGTGGCTCGGTCCGCCGGTAACTCAGGCCCGGCCCCGGGGACCACTCCTGCCGGCGAGCCGTGGGTCATGTCGGTCGGTGCATCGACACTGTCAGGCACCGGCTTTGCGCTTGCGGCAACGATTAACTCACCGGCCTCTGTGGCTGGCGACTACGCTGCGCTCGAAGGTGCAATCACACAGCCGCTTTCAGAAAGCGGGCCGATTACTGACGATCTCGTTGCGGCCGATCCGCTAGATGCTTGTGACCCGCTCGTCAACTCGATAGACGGCAAAATTGCGTTGATCGCGCGCGGCACATGCACATTCACAAGCAAGGTCGAGAATGCTGTAAACGCCGGAGCATCAGCAGTACTGATGTATTCCGATGACCGTCCCAAGACGGTCATGGGTGGCACTACTACCGCACTTACCAGCAGCATTCCCGGCGTCATGATCGACAACGAGCCGGGGCTTGCATTGGCCGATGCATTGGCCGGTGGTGCCGTAGTGAATGCGTCGCTGTCTTCCGGCAATTTCATCACGGAAGAGCTCGAAGGCAATATCATGGCCGGTTTCTCCTCACGCGGCCCCTACACGACCGAAAGTGACTGGATCAAGCCGGATATTACGGCACCGGGTGTTCGTATCCTCGCTGCCTATTCGCCTGACCAGGCGGACGGCTCGGCCGGCGACCTGTTTGCGTACTTGCAGGGAACGTCGATGTCCGGCCCGCATATTGCCGGTCTCGGAGCGTTGGTCAGGGAGGCGCACCCGAACTGGAGTCCTGCGCAGATCAAGTCGGCATTGATGACGACTGCCCGACAGAATGCATTCAAGGAAGACGGCGTAACGCCTGCAGATCCGTTCGACTTTGGTGCGGGCCACGTGGATCCGAATGGTGCCGTAGACCCGGGTTTGACCTACGACGCCGGCCTGTTTGATTACCTGGTCGCAAGCTGCGGTACGGCGACGCCATTGTTCGTTTCCGAAGACTGCGACTTCATTCGCGATGTCCTTGGTATTTCAACCGAGGCGGCTGACCTCAATCTGCCGTCCATCGGTATTGGTCAACTGCCGGGTAGCCAGACCGTAACGCGTACCGTCACGGCCGTGGAAGGCTTCAAGCGCAATTCCGGTTGGGGCTGGGGGCATGGCAACAAGAACGGCAATGGCCCGACTCCTTACCATGCGAAGATCGAGGCACCGGACGGCTACGCCGTTCATGTTTCGCCCGACAGCCTCTCTCTGAATGCCGGGGACTCAGCCAGCTATGAGCTGACGGTTACTAATGAAAGCGCGCCTCCAGGCGAATGGCGCTTCGGTGCTATCACGTGGGTGGATTCGAGCGGACACGAAGTCAGAAGCCCGATTGCCGTTAATGGTGTTGCCATTGTCGCGCCTGATGAGATACGAGACTCGGGCCCGGACGGTAGCCTGGACTTTGACATCACGTTTGGCTACACGGGCGACTACACGGCGGGCGTGCATGGCCTGAACGACGCGGGTTTGTGGCTTGCAGAAGTCGAAGACGACCCAGGTAATAGTTTCGCATTCTTCGGGCCGGGTACGACTATCGCGTTTCTCGAAGAGGTCCCGGAAGGTACGGCGTACGCTCGATGGTCGACGTACAACGAGTACACTGATGGCGACAGCGATGACATCGATCTGTACCTGTACTACTGCCCGGACTTCCTGTGCTCGTTGATAGACTCGAGTGGCAACGTCGATTCGAACGAGGAAGTCAATGTCGTTCTGCCAGCGAGTGATCCGAATATTGACGATCCGTATCTGGTGTTCGCGCACGGCTATAACACGGAAGGTGGCGTTGGCGGCCCGCCAGCCCAGGTCATCCTGTTCGCGCACTCGTTCGGTCTGGTGGATGATGCGGGCAACATGACCGTCACTGCCCCAGGCAGTGCGGACGCGGGTACAACCGCGACAGTCGACGTTGCATGGACGGGCCTGAATGAAGGGCTGGCCTACAAGCAACTTGGGGCTGTCTCACACAGCGATGCCAATGGCTTGCAGGGTCTGACCCTTATCAACATCACCAACGATGCAGGATTCGGCATCTGCGACTTCGGGCTCTGCGCTCCTCCGCCTCCGTAGTCGCTGCTTATTGTTTGCTGTGACAAAAAGGCCGCCCGGGCAACCCGGGCGGCCTTTTCTTATTCTGGCCGCCTGAACCGGAAGCTCGGTTCAATCTTCGGAAAAGGCAGGGCAGGCAATTACGCGGTCGAGGTCTGTGTGGTAAGTGTAGTCGCGCGAGCCATAACGGAGCCTGATGACGTAGCCAGGCCGGTTTTTACGTTCGTACTCGACGCCTGGTTCCGGGCAGCCGAGACTCGCGTCGGACCAGGTTGTGTCTTCGGCCGAAGCGACAATCACAAGGCGTTCTTCAACGCCGAGCTGCGTGGCGAGATCCTTGCGTGCCTCTATGGCCTTGGGGCCCCATTCAAATTTCATCTGCGCCGTAACACCGCCGACGGATTTCTGCTTCTCGCGCGTGCATACGAAGGCGCGGCCTTTCGATTCGTGCACGAAATAGAATTTGCCGTTCACGCGCAACGTGATCTTGTGCCCGGGTGTAATGACCTGCCCGTACGCCTGATCAGGCTGCGGGCAGCCAATACTGGTATCGCGCCATTGGACGGCCCGCACCGTGTCCACTTCGATCTCATTGACGTTGATGTTGAGTTCGCCGGCCAGTGTCTCGGCGGCGAGCCTTGCAATGTCCATATCGTCCTCCGCGATTTCCTCGACGGTTCCCTGCAAAGTCACTGTTTTGGCCTTGTCAGTATCCAGCGATTCAGCGCTGCAAGCGCCTAGGCCCAGGCAAAGAGCCACGGCAATACCTGATCGGATGTACTTCGTATTCATGTCCATATCTCTCAAAAATGGTCGGGTGATGCTAACGCATCACAGTGGCGGCAACATCGGCGGCACATGCGTGCGCCAGCGTCCAGCCGAGCATGCCATGCCCGGTATTCAAGTAAAGCCCGTCAATCTTGCTCGGGCCGACGAAAGGCTGCCCGTCCGGCGTCATCGGACGGTTACCGGCCCAGGGCTGACAGTCGACCGCAGCGTAATCCGCTGCCGCGGGTGCTATCTCTTTTGCGAGCTGCAACAACGACTGGATGCGTTCCTTATCGCCATCTGTTTTGTTGCCAACAAAGTCGGCGAAACCGGCGATCCTGACACTGTCGCCAATCCGCCCGATGACCATCCTGCGTCGCAGTACCGTAAAACTTGCCGACGGCGAGGCGTCAGCCACCGGCAACGTCACGCTGTAGCCGCGCACCGGGTACATCGGCAAACGAATTCCCAATGGCCGCAGCAACGCGGAGCTCTGCACTCCGGCACACACCACGACCGCGTCAGCCTCAATAGACTCGTTTTCCAGTGCAGCGCTCTTGAAACGACCCTGCACAGTTTCGATGGCACGGACTTCCGCATCGAGCCGAAACGTCACTCGACCGGATGACTCGAGATAATCACGCAGGTTGCGCGTAAACATCAGAGAGTCCGCAATCGTGTCGTCCTTCGAGTACACGGCCGCAATGAAATCCTCATTGATCTCCGCAAGCGTTGGTTCAATCAACAAGGTCTCTTCGCGAGTCAGCACGTCCGTCTCACAACCGTTCGCTCGTTTCAGCGCACAGGAATGTTGAGCGGAGCGGAGCTGATTCTCGTCGCTAAGCAGTATCAGTTTGCCCGCAGCACGATGCGAGAACTCGATCGGCACACTTTTCAGGAAGTCCTTCATGAGCTCGCCGGAGCGCATTGCAATTTTGAGCAGGGCGAGCGTGTTCGATGCGGCGCGCTTCGAGGTGCAGTTGGCGAGGAACCGAAGTCCCCAGCCTATCAATCGGGGGTCGATCCGAACCTTTGAACCCGGTTCGCGCCCGAGCATCAGACCCGGCAATTCGGCGAAAAAGGAAGGTTTCGCGAGCGAATCGGTGAAGCTGTAGGACAATTGGCCCGCGTTCGCATAGCTCGCGCCACAGGCAACACCATCTTCGCGGTCGATGACGGTTACATCACAGCCCTTTTGCGACAGGTAGTAAGCGGTGCTTACACCAATGACCCCGGCGCCGAGTACCAGAACGCGCATCGAATTCGCAGCCAGGCTTAGTGTGCGCCACGTTCGGCGTCATGCTTGAGACGCATGACCCGGCCGCGGCTGACGTAGAGCAAATCGCTGATCTTCAGCACAAGAGAGTCCTCATACTTGTCGAGCTGCCCGTCGGCGTAAGCGATCTGCCAGAGCAGTGAGATTATGCGCGCTTTGTCCGCCTCGTTCAGATGCTCGTGCAGAAGCTGGGTGAATTCGTGTACGGATGTCAGCTCATCCGCCTTGTCGCCGGCCGTATTGACGAGTGTTGCCGACTCCTCGGGTGTCAGTTTGAAATGTGCCTCGATGAGCTTCAGCACCCGATCGAATTCGCTCTCGTCGAACACGTGATCGGCTCGCGCAACCTCGAGCATCAGCACGGCCGTGGCCATGCGCAAAGCCGCCTCACGATCCTCGACACTTGCCGCGGTCGAGTTTGTCGATGCGATCGCGTCAACGACCTGATCGAAAAATCTCTTGATCATTAGTCTGCCTGGCAAATCCGATCCGCCGGAAACGCTCTCGAGTAGCACGATTCGCGGCAGTCGGACTGAATTCGGATACGCAGTGTACTAAACTAGGCGGGCTGCCGAAAACAACACGAGGTGCACCGTGATCGAATTCGAACTGAACGGCGAGGCCGTTACTTCTGATAGTCCGCCCGATACTCCGCTGCTCTGGGTCATCCGCGATGAGCTGAAACTTAAAGGCACCAAATTCAGCTGCGGCATCGCAATGTGCGGCGCCTGCACCGTGCATCTCGACGGCAATGCCTTGCGGTCGTGCGTGACGCCGGTCAGTGTAGCCGAGAATCGCTCAGTAACCACGATCGAGGGCCTCGACTCGGCTACTGGCAAGGCGTTGCAGTCAGCCTGGGTCGAAGCGCAGGTGCCGCAGTGCGGCTACTGCCAGTCTGGCCAGATCATGCAGGCCAGCTATCTGCTCGCGAACAACCCGAATCCGAGCGATGAAGACATCAACCAGGCCATGAACGGCAATCTGTGCCGCTGCATGGCCTACACGCGAATTCGCAAGGCGATAAAAAGTGCCGCGAACGGCGGGGAGGCGTAATCATGGTGATGCCAAAACAGATAGCACCGATCAGCCGACGCACGTTCATTGCCGGGACAGCGGGCACGACATTGGTCATGGGTCTCGGCACCGTGTTGCCAGGCTGCAGCCGCGAAGAGGCGGCAAGCGATCTCGCGGCTGGCGCCAGCAAACAGTTCTCACCGGCCGTGTGGTTCGTGGTCGACGGCACCGGCAGCGTACTCGTCAACATCGCGAAGGCGGAGATGGGGCAGCATGTCGGCACGGCGCTGGCGCGCATTGTTGCTGATGAACTCGGCGCCGACTGGAGCAAGGTGTCGATCAAGCATGTCGACAGCGATCCGAAGTGGGGTTACATGGTCACAGGCGGTTCGTGGTCGGTGTTCACGACGTTTACGATGCTGTCGCAGGCGGGTGCCGCCGGTCGCACCGTGCTGATCGAAGAAGGCGCCAAAATGCTCGGCGTTGCCGAATCCGGGTGCAAAGCGCACGGTGGCAATGTGATCTGCGGAGATGACAAGGTCTCGTTTGCCGAGATCGTTGCGAAGAACGACATCACCCGCACGTTTTCGGATGAAGAGCTGGCGGCGATGCCGGTCAAGCCGGCCGAAGAACGCCGCCTGATCGGAAAACCGACGAGCGCGCTGGACGTGCCGGCGAAATCCCGCGGCGAAGCCGTGTACGGACTCGATGCCGAGCTGCCGGACATGGTGTATGCGCATCCGCTGATTCCACCGACACGTTATGGCAGCACGATCAAATCGATTGACGACACGGCGGCGAAAGATATTCCGGGTTACATGCGCACGCTTGCGCTCAGCGACCCGAGCGAGATCCTCCAGGGTTGGGCCGTCGTGATCGCCGAGAACTTCCCTGCAGCAACAAAAGCAGCTGATGCCGTGAAGGTTGACTGGGTGGCAGGACCGACCGCAGCCGTCACCGAAGCACATATCCTGGCCGAAGGGGCGAAGCTCACGGCCGATTCGGCGAGCGGCGTCAAGGTCGTCGATGATGGCGACGTTGCGGCGGCACGCGCGAGTGCTCTGAAGACGCATACGGCGACGTACCGTACGAGTACCGCGCTGCATTTCACGCTGGAACCGCAGAACGCACTCGTCGAGTACGTGGACGGCGTGTTCCATATCCATTCCGGCAATCAGTGGCAATCGCTGATTCTGCCGTTTCTCGCGAAAGCGCTCGAAGTGCCGGAGTCGAACATCGTCATCCATCAGTACTATCTCGGCGGTGGCTTCGGTCGGCGCCTGTTTGGCGATCAGATGATTCCGGCAGCGCTCGCGGCACGCGAACTAGGTCGACCGGTCAAGCTGATCTTCCAGCGCAGCGAAGACAGCCGCTTCGATTGCGTTCGCTCACCGTCGGTGGCGAGGTTCGACGCGTCATTCGATAGCGATGGTGCACTGAGCGGTATCGAACATGCGGCAGCGGCCGGCTGGCCGACACTGGCCATGGCGCCCGGTTTTCTGGCCGACGGCGTGGACGGCAACGGCAAGTTCGACACCTTCTCGATCAGCGGTGCGGATCACTGGTACACGTTGCCCAATCATCGCGTGCGCGCAATCAACAACGATCTGGCACAGCGGACATTTCTGCCTGGCTGGCTGCGTTCGGTCGGGCCCGGCTGGATCGGTTGGGGCGTCGAGTCATTCATGGATGAGGTCGCCGCATTGGCAGGCGAGGACCCGGTAGCGTTTCGTCTTGCGCGTCTCGACGCGGCTGGCAAGAACGCCGGCACTGCACCGAACTCGGTGGGCGGTGCGTCACGGCTGGCTGCAGCGCTGAAAGACGTGGCCGAGCGCTCCGGCTGGGGCAAGGAACTGCCCGAGGGTGAAGGCATGGGGGTTGCAGTCAGCCATGGCCAGGAGCGCAACATGCCGACATGGACCGCGTGCGTTGCACACGTGGCGGTCGATGCGGAATCGAAGGCAGTGACGGTCAGGAAGATCTGGCAGACAATCGACTGCGGAACGGTCGTGCATCCGGATGGCGCGATGGCGCAAGCCGAAGGCGCAACCTTGTGGGGCCTGAGCCTGGCGCTGCATGAAGGGACGGCTTTCGAAAATGGCGAAGTCAAAGATCAGAATCTGAATACCTACACGCCGCTGCGGATGGCCGACGTTCCGGAACTCGACATCAAGTTCATGGAGAGCACCGAGTTTCCGACAGGCCTGGGTGAGCCGCCGTTGATTGCAGTGCCGCCGGCTCTCGGAAACGCTATCTTTGCCGCAACCGGCACGCGGGTCAGGGACTTGCCGATACGTTTGTAGGCAGGCCTTATTCGAGGCGGAAAACGATTCTCGTGCCAGCTCGCTGGCTGATGACCTGACCGCGGTATTCAACGGGCTGGAACTTCCACGCCTGGACGGCAGCGATTGCTGCGTCGTCGAAAACGGCTTGCGGGTCTGAACGGTTGACTTCGATGTCTGCTGTTTCGCCGCTCGGCGTTACTGTAAAGAGTACGTCGACCCAACCTGTTAAATTGAGCCGCTGCGCGCGTCGCGGGTAGCGGGCTGGTGCGATCTTGAGCTGCACCAGTTCTTTTACCTGTGCAATACGGTTCGATTTGGCGTCCAGGAATGCGTTTTCCAGTGAGGCGCGAAGTTCCTGCAGCCTGTCCGGGTTGCCACCGAGTTCAAGCGCCGCGTCCAACAAGGCTTCGACTTCATCCAGACGCTGGTCGTTTATGTAGGTCTGCGCCGTTTCTTCCAGTGCCGACAATAATTCGCCGCTCAACTGAGCGCGCTCGGCCTTCCAGCTGTTACGCTCGGCCAGCAGGTCGCGTGCGCTTGCACCAGCTGGGGCGATCAGGTTGCCCTGTGTGATCGCGGTTCGAACGCTGCTCACCCATGCCGTCCTGGCTTTATTTGCGGCCATGCGCGTGCGCTGCGCCCGGTCGCGCTCGGCTGTCAGACGGACATTTCGAATTTCGGCGATCGACTCGCGGATCGCGGTGAAGTAGTCCGGATCGCGGCCTGGCAACTCCTGCGCCGTGCCAAGAAGCTCATCGGCATCTGCATCGTTCCCGTCTTGTGCTTGCTGAATCGCCTGCGCAACAAGCTCCTCGGCGCGGTCATCCAATGTCTGCTGAGTCTCGATAACGAGCGAATGCTCTGGTCGCCGCTTCGCGACCAGCGCCGCGATCTCATAGGCCTGATCGAACTGTTCGGCATCGAGATGTTGTGTCACGGTCTGCGCAACCTTCGTCAGTATTGTGTCAAGTTCGGCGATAGCCACCTCATTCTGTGGGTCAGCATCCAAGACGCGGCCATAGTAGTGCAGCGCGCTCTGCGCTGGCGGGAACACCAGAATGTCTGCGTCTGCAGCAAGTCGTGCTTTGCGGAGTTCCGCGTCGGCCCCGGTCGGCGCCTCTTCAGTTTCGGTAACTGCAAGGTCCAGCTCTGGCGCGTCTTCGCCAGTTGTTTCCGCGGCCTCTGGCGGCGCCTCCGCTGCGCTGATCACGTCATCGCTTACGACAGTCGTGGCGCCGGGCTCGACGATCGAGCTGCTTTGCGGCGCAGTAACTGCCGATGGCTCCTGGTCCAAAAAGAACCATCCGCCGATAGCGACGACCAGAACGGCGCCGGTGATCGATAGCAGCAGAGGCAATGAACTGTTGTCTTTCGCTTCGGTCATTTGTTCAGATCTCTTCGCATCAGGTTATGGTGTCAGTCGGGTCAACCGGAACAGGCCGCGGGCTGCGAATTCTGTCCAGAAAACGGTTTACCGTTGTTGATGAATCCGCGGTTTGTTGCGTGCTAATGACCTCGTGTCTCTTCGCGGACTCCGGGTTGTTCAAAAGATACAAGTGGCGAATCACAGCCGCATTGATATCGCCGCGAAGTTGCTCAGGTTCGATTGGCTTAAGGACGTAGCGGAACACCTGGCCATAGTTGATCAGGTTGATCATGTCGGTCGTATCCCTGCCGCTGCTCACAACGATGGTTACCAGTTGCGGCATGTGCTGTTTCAGCGCGCCAATGATCTTTTGCAGGATCGCATTGTTGGTCGTAAAGTCAGTCACAAGAACCCCGGCATTCTGTTCCTCGATAGCCTGTGCGACTTTGACGAGCGTGGTCGCGAGCACAGTGGTCCTTTCGGCGGATACAGCGCGAATCGCGGTCGCAGCAAACTCCGAGTCGACAGTGAATACGACGACCCCGACGTCGTTCAAAGCAAGTGTCGATGAGGTGAGCGCCACGTTTTCCTGTGTCTCTTCGACGCTATCTTCGGACATGATGACGTTGGTGACCGACTGCCAATGAGACGAAGTATGTTCGCCCGTGGACTCTGTTGCGGATTCGTCGAGCGATGGCAGCGCCGGATGTGTCTCGTCGAAATCGCGTATCTGCGGTTGCGCCGGTGGCGACGGCGGTTGAGGTGCCGGCTGAGGTGCGGCCTGAGGCGCTGTGGCTTGTGGCGATGGAGCTTGAGGCGTTGCAGGTTGCTTCATTGCAGGCGGCAGCGCCGTTGTTGGCGCCGTTGCGGGTTGCGGTGCCCGCACTGGTGCTTGCTGCGCAGCGGTCGGCGGTGTTGCGGCTGCGGCAGGTTTCGGTGAAGGTGCCGCTTTCGCCGCTGGTATTGCGACATTCGGTGTTGCCGGCTTGGTGCGGGCAGCGCTGATGGCAAGGCTCAGGGTCTCACGCAGCATCTTGGGCGGGCACGGCTTGCTCAAAAACCGGAATACTTCGCCGATATTAATGGATCCCTCGACCGCGCTCGGATCGGCATAGCCGGTCAGCAGAATTCGAACCGTGCGCGGTGATTTCTCCTTTATCCTGGCCAGCACCTCGATCCCGGTCATGCCGGGCATGCGCTGATCTGCAACGATGACATCAATCTCGTTCTCGGACGCAATCTTGATTGCTTCAGCACCGTCGCAGGTCAGGAACAGTTC
This sequence comes from uncultured Gammaproteobacteria bacterium, assembly GCA_963711285.1. Taxonomy (GTDB): domain Bacteria; phylum Pseudomonadota; class Gammaproteobacteria; order Steroidobacterales; family Woeseiaceae; genus UBA1847. The sequence continues at coordinate 138,733 of CAVQDJ010000015.1, forward strand.
GTACTGGCGGCGAAACAGACCACGCATCGCGTTGAGAACTCGCTTCTCATCGTCCACAAACAATATGCGTGCCTTGTCAGTCATTTCATGCCTTGTTTGCGCGCGCTACACCGATGCCACTTCAGGAACACCGTCTTCGTCGTCCTGATCATCACCGCCGTCCGCTGTTTCCGGCGGTACCGTTGATTCTTTAATCTCCGGGTCGTTTGCTGCAGGTTCGCTGCTCTTTCCAGTGTCGGGTTCTCCAGCGCCGACTTCTTCAGCTGGCGCTGACGCGATGACTGGTAGCACAACCGTCACGGTCGTGCCCTTGCCCACCTCGGATTCGATCAAGAGCTCTCCGCCGTGCGACGAAATAATCTGGTCGACAATCGAGAGACCGAGACCGGTGCCCTTGCCAACCTCCTTGGTTGTAAAGAACGGATCGCGAATCTTCTCGAGCACATCCGACGTTATCCCGCCGCCTGTGTCGGCAACACTGATTCGCACCCGGTTGTTCTCGGTTGTCGTGCGCAATACGATGTCGCCGCTATCGTCAATCGCGTCGGCCGCATTGGTCAGCAAATTGAGGAATACCTGGTTGATTTGCGAAGGCGAACAGTGAATATCAGGCACGTCACCGTAGTATTTGTGCACCGTCACCTTGTTCTTCAGCCTGTTTTTCGCGATCAGCAGTGTCTTGTCGAGCCCGTCATTGACGTTGAACTCGCCCTGGCGAGCGCGGTCGAGTCGACTGAAATCCTTGAGGCTCTGCGCGAGCTCTGTCAACTCCTCCAGCCCCTCGATGCTGTCGTTTATCAGATCCCTGGCTTCGTCGATGTCTTCTTTCATGCCATCGTTGAGCATTCGCTGCATGTCAGTCAGACCACGGCTTACGGCTTTCCTTACTTCGGTGCCGGATTTCACCTCGACTATCATTTTCTCCGCGATGTCAGAGAACTCGCTGACCTGTTCCATGCGTTCCTGCAGGACGGTGGAGTTACTGATCAGGTACCAGAGCGGCGTGTTGATCTCGTGGCTGATGCCGGCAACGAGTTCGCCGAGTGACGACATTTTTTCGGCCTGCACGAGCTGCACCTGCGATTCCTTCAGGTCCTCATAGGCCGTGGACAGTTCCTGAGTACGTTCCGTGACGCGCTCTTCGAGAGAATCGTTAACACTTTCAAGTTCGCGGTTGCTCTTGTTCAGCTCCCGATAACTCGCCTGCAACCGGAACATCGCGTAGCCGGCGCCAATCAGTAGCAGTACCGTGCAAACCGACAAGAGCAGACGCGCCCGCTCGGCACGGCTTACAGTTCTGCGGTTTTCTTCGAGGATTTCGTTGGACAAGGTCCAGAGCGTTTCACCGACACGGTTGATGTTGAGAGCTTGCAGCTCTTTGGCGGCCGCGTTCCGTTGCGTGATGACATCGCTGGCAGCGGTTGCAAAGGCATCCAGCGTCCCCGGCACCTGTGAGTTGACACCCCGATCATTTCGCAGAGCCTCAATTCGTTGTGTCAGCAGTGCGCTGTCCTGGTTGCCACCCCCGGTTGCGTATTCAATAACTTCGATAGCGAGCGAAAAAGCGTTTTGTGACTGCAGGCGAAGGTTGAATCGTCGCAGGTCTTTGACAACCAGGGGAGACTCTTCCTGCAACGTACGCAGTGCTTCGGCAAACGCGTTCTGGCGGGCGGCGAAGGCGGCACCATCGCGCACAAAGCGACGCAGCCCCGCATCGTATGCCGAGAGTTGCGTGGCGATAGAAACGTTTTCGCGCAAACCTTCGTCGGCCGCCTGCAGAACTGCATTGTTCTCGTCAAGGCGTAAGAACGAGAGGTCAGTCGACGTCGAGACAGGGCGGCCGTCTTCGAACGCACTCTGCGTGCCCTGAATGATCGCGGTGAGGTCGTTCCTGCTGGACTCGATCGCGCGCATGCGTTCTGCATGTGCAGCGTAATAGTCTTCCTTGACCGTCCTCGATTCGACGATCAGGAGGGACAACACGCCCACCAGCAATATTGCGGCCAGGACCGCCAGCGAAGCTCTTAGCATACGAACACCCATAGACCCAAACGGACTTATCAGCATGATTGTGGACAGGGTTCACATGCACCGCTATGAACGGTGTCAAAAAACCGAGCAAAACCAAGGGTTTTATTGGTCTGGCGGACCTTCGGCACGGTAAGAGAGGTGGCCGGACAGGACGATCGTCGTGAAACGCTTATGCCACCTTATGTTCAGCCGCCGCCGGGCAGCCGTAAAGCTGCCCTGACGCAACTCACATGTGCGGGCTGATCAGCAGCTCTTTGACATAATCACTTGAAAAGTGTGACTTAACCGAGATCGTCCGGAAAGACCAGGATTTGGTGACAAACCTACCGGACTTCTTCGTCCGAAAAGACGGCGACTCGGGCGCGCGTCGACGATGACATCACGCCACGTTTCAGGTTGGCCGTTGTCGTCACGAAAACGGTCTTGCCGGACGGGTCCATCGTGACAACTCCGCCCGTGCCGCCCGCAGGGAGCAGCATGTCGATGATGAGTGCTTCTGCCGCTTGTTCGAGCGATTCACGTGCAAACTCGACGCGAGCACAAATATCCCGCGCGACAGTCCAACGCATGAAGTACTCGCCGTGGCCGGTCCCGGAAACGGCGCAGGACCGGTTTGAAGCATATGTGCCGGCGCCAATGATCGGCGTGTCGCCCACGCGGCCAAAGCGTTTGTTGGTTCGGCCACCCGTGCTTGTGCCAGCCGACAGGTTGCCGTGACGGTCGAGTACAACCGCGCCGACCGTGCCGAAAACGGATTCGTCCGCGTCGTTGCTGGCAACGCTGTCAGGATTTTTCGCACGCTCTTCGAGCAACTTCCGGCGCCGCGGTTCAGTAATGAAATAGAGTGGCCCCGCAAGCTCCAGCCCGTTTTCGGAGGCAAACCAGTCGGCGCCCTGACCGTGCAGCATGACGTTCTGCGTTCGCTCCATGACGGCGCGTGCGGCGGCGATCGGGTTGCGAATGCGTGAGCTTCCGGCAATGCCGCCTGCCGCAAGATCCTCGCCGCGCATGATCGATGCGTCGTGTCGAGCCTGGCCGGTCTCGTCCAGAGCGGCTCCGCGACCTGCATTGAAAAGTGGGGAATCCTCCAGAATCCTGAGCGCTGCTTCTATCGCCTCGGGTCCGGTCGCGCCGTTCTCGAGAAGCTCTGCGCCCGCTTCGAGCGCGGCTTTCAGATCAGCCCGAAGCTGTGCTTCCTGCTCCGGGGAAAGATTGTCGCGGGTGGTACTGCCTGCACCGCCGTGAATCGCAATCACCCAATCCGGCGAGCGACCCACGTCAGGGATTTCGGTTACCCCTTCGGCGCGCGCGCCGGCAGCAGACGTTAAGAACACTGCGGCGATTACCGCGAACAGGAGTCGGTGTGATATATCCATCAGCCCACGTTAGCAAGCAAACGAAGGCTCCACCAGCGATTCAGATAGTGCCGGCAACAGAAGGCAGCACGCAGATCGGGTGCAAGGCGTGCAATACTATGCGTGCACAAGAACCTAACTATCATTTCAGCTACAAAACCGTGGACCGAACAATTGAGTAACTCACCTACCAAACCGGTTATCGGCCTGGCCCTCGGGTCTGGCGCGTCCCGTGGCTGGTCTCACGTTGGCATCATCAAAGCGTTGCTGAAAGCAGGTATCCAACCCGCCGTCGTCTGCGGTACATCGGTCGGCGCTATGGTCGGCGGCGCATACGTTGCCGGAAACCTCGAGAAGCTCGAAAACTGGGTTTTGGAATCAACACGAAGTGACGTGCTGCGGTTCTTCGATATCAAGTTCACGCAGTCCGGGTTCGTCAACGTCGAGCGAATGAACCGCTTCCTGCACGACTATGTGGCTGCTGAAGACCTCTGTATCGAAGACCTGCAAATGAAATACGTTGCCGTGGCCGCGGAGCTGTCGACTGGCCGCGAGTACTGGTTCAAGGAGGGCGAAGTAGCACATGCCATCAGAGCATCGATGGCGATGCCGGGGCTGTTTCCTGCGGTCCGCCAAAACGAACGCTGGCTCGTGGATGGTGGGCTGGTCAACCCGGTGCCCGTGTCGGCGTGCCGGGCGCTGGGCGCCGACATCGTGATTGGCGTAAACCTCAACTCGGACATCGTCCGTAAAAAAAACAAAATAACGCCGGCGACCAAAGAGCAGAAAGACACGTCAAACGAAGAGCAGGAAGATGAAGGCGTGCTGGAAAACCTAAAGCAGCAAGCCAGACAGTACTCGAGCTCTCTGTTTTCACGCGAGCGCGAAAAAGACGAGGCCCCGGGAATATTAAGCGCTGTCTCAAGCTCAATTAACATCTTTCAGGACCGAATTACGCGGAGCCGACTTGCCGGAGATCCCGCGGACGTGTTGATCTCGCCGAGGCTCGGCGACATTGGCATTCTCGAGTTTAGCCGGGCCGGCGAAGCGATAAAGGAAGGCGAGGACTGCGTCAGCAACGCAATGCCAGAGATACGCCGAGTCGTGGGATTGTAAGTCTGATTTCTCGGGTGGATGGTGAGCCGATGCGCTATCGACGCTGCCCCCGATTGGGCTAAGATAGCGACCCGCAAAAACTTAAGCGCCCGTAGCTCAGCTGGATAGAGTACTGCCCTCCGAAGGCAGGGGTCACAGGTTCGAATCCTGTCGGGCGCGCCAGTAAATGAAAAAGGGTCCCATCGGGGCCCTTTTTTATTTGCTTGTGTGTCCCGCCCAAGGAGGCGAGCCTTGTTCGACAAATTGCGTTAGCAATTTGATCCGAGCGGCGAAGCCGCCAAGCCCGAAGGGTTGAAGCAGCCCGGAGGCTGCTTCAAGTAATCCTGTCGGGGCTGCTCTCGCACTTCCACGTGCTCCGCAGCACTCGTGCATCCTGCACATCGCGCGCCATCCCCAAAGTGCTACAACCCATGGATGCGCAAAACGGCCGTCCAATCTGACTCCAGTACTGGACACGACCGCTCGCTGCTTGAGTGGTTTGCCGCGCTAACTCCCGAGCAGCGACTTGCTGAACTGGAGTCAAGAATCGGTTTCTTCCTATCGTTGCGGCCGCACAATGAATCCCAGGCTTCGCGAGATACTCGAGCTTCTCAATAAATACGAGGTCGAGTATATCGTTGTTGGTGGCGTAGCGGCCGTCATACCGCGCGGCGGCTGCATAAATTGTGCATTTATGGAAATCCGCACGAGCCGAAAAGTTAGTTTGTCACTACCCACATAGGGTCGAAACAATTTGTAACAAACTAAGTCGTTTCGGAAATCGTCTCGAAACAGCACTGACCGACACTTATCCTCGTAGATCGACCCACTTCGCAAATGCTTGACGCAAACGTTTTCGAGACAGGCGATCAGTCATCAAGTGACATGAGGAGAACAGACAATGAAATTCAGGACAGTAATCAGCATTCTGGTCGCATCGACACTCGCATTTACGGCTATGTCGAGCTTTGCCGGGCAAGGGACAACGCGGCGGCGCAGCGCGGACCGTGCCCAACAGGTGGATCGCGATCGCACATATGATCGGGATCGCATGTCAGATCGGGATCGTACTGATGATCGGGACTCGTACGCAGGATCGTGATCGCATTGAGAGCCTGACCAAGATCGGGATCGGGATCGCACAAATATGCAGGATCCATGCCAGATCTCCGAGATCAGGACATCTACGGCAATGAGTTCATGACGCCGGCTGAGCGCGACCAGTATCGCGAGGCGCTTGGCAAGGCAAACACACAGGAAGCACGCCAGGAATTCCAGGCGCAGCATGAAGAAATGATGCAGCAGCGCGCCATGCAGCAAGGTCAAGACCTCGTACCTCCGGGCCAGGGACCGATTTATGGCGGCGAGTTCATGAGCGTGCAGGAACGCAATGAGTACCGCGAGCAACTGCGTTTGTTTGATTCCGATGCGGAGCGTCAGCAGTTCCAGGCGCAACATCGTGAACAGATGAGCGAAAGAGCCCGCGCACTAAATCTCGAAATCGAGGAAGCTGAGTAACCTCCCCCTTTACCAGCATCCTCTAGGTTGGGGCCGGATTCGAATCCGGCCCCGTTTTTCCCCTGGAGCGGTTGCCGATTCTCGAGCTTCGAATGGTCAACGAACCGCTTCGTTAGTCAGGACAGAACAATGAAAGTGAAACCAAATCATATAGTGCCGTTGCTCGGCTGCGTGATCATGCTACAAGGTGTGACGGCGGCGGCCCAGGACAACGATCCAAAGTTCACTCTGTCGACCGGCGTCGACTTCACCAGCGGTACCTATGGCGGTGATGTGGATATCGAAGATACCTACGTTCCGCTGACGGCGACCGTTGACTATGGGCGTGTCGCGTTTCGTCTGACAGTGCCGTACCTGAGTGTAAAGGCGCCAGAAGGAACCATTTTCGATCCGGGTGGCGAGCCCTTACCGGGCTCCGGTGCCTTGACCACTGAAAGTGGCTTGGGCGACATCATCGGCAGCGTCACGTTTTATGACGTCATCAATAATCAGCAACTGGGCCTCGCGATGGATTTGACCGGCAAAGTCAAATTTGCGACGGCCGATGAGGACAAGGGACTGGGTACCGGCGAAAGCGATTACTCGGTGCAGGCGGACTTTTACAAGTTTATGGACGATTTCACATTGCTGAGCTCTGTCGGCTACAAGTTTCGTGGCGATCCAACCGGTCTCGATCTCAACGACGTCTTCATGGCCTCTCTGGGCGGAACCTACAAGTTCACGCCCGATGTGAATGGTGGCCTGTTCTTCGACTATCGTGAGTCGGCGATCAGCGGCAGCGATTCTATTCAGGAATTGAGCGCGTTCGTATCACGTCGCGTCAGTGAGAATTGGCGATTGCAGGTCTATGGGTTGACCGGATTCACGGATAGCAGCCCCGATTGGGGCGGCGGAATCCAGATCAAGAGAATCCTGAAACGATAGGCGAAACATGACGATTGAGTCCGGTCACAATCGCTGAGCGATTGGCAAGCCCACTCTTGCGACCGTACCACCGCCTTCTCGTGGCAATAGTTCGATCGTCCAGCCGTGCTTGTTTGCGAGCTGGCGGGCAATGGCAAGACCAAGGCCACTCCGCCACTTCCGCCAGTTCTGCTGTCGCGCGCCGTTTCCAGGCGATGAAAGGGCCGAAATACGGCCTCCGCCTGGTCGGCAGGAATTCCCGGGCCACGGTCGCAAATTTCAACTGCAACGGCGTGCTCATCGCATTGCAGGTCAATGTCAATCGGTGCGCCGCCGCCATAGTGAGCAGCATTTTCCAGTAGATTCGCTAACAGGCGTCGCAGAGCAACAGGATCGGCGACGTACGGGCACGGCGCCCCGCAGCCGCTCAGTCGCACATCGAAACCATCGCGCCGCAAATCGGCTGCCTGTTCCTCAATGGCCTGCCAAAGATCCAGTTGCACCGGATGCTCATCAGTGAGGCCCTTTGAGAAATCAAGAAACTGACCGATGAGGGTGTTCATCGCCGCCAGATCACGACGAATTCCCGCGACTAGTTGTGGTTCCGAGTTCTCGTCCAGCATTTCGACGGCAAGCCCCAGCCGCGTCAATGGCGTTCGCAGATCGTGTGATATGCCAGCAACAATGACGGTTCTGTTTTCAGCCAGTTCCTGTATGTCGGACGACATACGATTGAATGCCCGCGCCAAGACGGCGATCTCCTCCGGACCTTCCTCAGAAAGAGCCGGAGGCTTGTTGCCGCGACCCACTTCCTGCACTGCGGCAGACATTCGAGCCAACGGCTCCGCTACCCGGCGCACCTCCAAAAAGCTCACAAGCAAAGTCAGCAGCGCACCGCCACCGATTGCCACGAGTAAGACGACCGGAGGATTGGTGCCTAGTCGCTTCCTGTCAAAGCCGATACGAACGATCATTTCGTCGGTCGGAACATCTACCCAAATCAGCGGACCCTTCGTGGACTCAACAATCGATAGTTTCTGTCCTGCACGTCGGGCCAGAGATTCCTGGAAAAACAGGTAGTACGGGACATCGAATGTTTTTCTCAGGCAGGGCGCGTGTCTGGGTTGTTACGATCAAGCCGTGGTTCTGCAGCAATTGTCGTTGCAGTTCCGCATGCATTTCTTCCGGCAGGCTCTGCATACTATGCGCCGCCGAAACAATCACTGCTGCAAAGTCATCCGCCGATCGCTTCGCCATTGGTATCGCGATGAAATAAACCGCGGTACCCAAAGACACAACCATGAAGACCAACAGGGTCAGCGCAATGGTGAACGCTGAACGACCGAGCAGAGATCGCGGCATCAGTTTCAAGTCGTGGGTTCCTCAGGCGTAAACTGATAACCGATGCCCCAAACGGTTCGCACGAACTTAGGCTGAGCCGGGTCCTCTTCAATTTTGTGTCTTAGTCGCGTTACCCGTACATCGATACTTCGGTCGAAGGGGTCTCGATCGTTGCCGCCAAGACACTCCATAATGAAATCCCGGCTGAGAACCCGATTCGGATGTTCGACAAGAACATTCAAAAGATCGAATTCGGCTCGCGACAAATCCACTTCGCTGGCATCGCGAAACAGCGCTCGCTTCTCCGGCTCGAATCGAAAGGGACCGAAGTCGTATTTTGTACGTACGTCTGATTCAGCGTCGGATGTTGGCCAATTGCGGCGCAGCACGGCTCGAATCCGGGCCAACAGCTCGCGCGGGTTAAAAGGCTTCGGCAAATAATCATCGGCCCCAACCTCCAGGCCGACAATGCGGTCTACTTCCTCGCCGCGGGCAGAGATCATGATGATCGGCAGCTTGTGATCGCTGCGCAGGCGTCGCGCGAGGGAAAGCCCGTCTTCGCCGGGCAGCATCAGATCGAGGATGACCAGATCCGCCGAATTCTCGGCTAACCACGCGTCCATGGCCTTGCCGTCTTCCGCTGCGGACACCCGAAACCCCTGCTCCCCAAGATACTGGCACAGCAATTCTCGAATTCCCGGATCGTCGTCAACAACCAACAGCTGTGGCTCATCGGCGAGATTGCCCTGTGCAGTAGTGCTCATAGGAAACACCTTGTAACAATTTGGCTTGTTCCCGAAATCAGCCGGAAACAACGTTGCCACATCCTAACTGTGATCGCTGGATTATACCGTCACAGGTTCATTGAGAGATGAATGGCACAGGAGCACAAGAGATGAAAAAAGTCGCTTTTCTACTATTAGCCGCGAGTCATGACAGTCGGCGTTGTCTTGTCTTCGCCCACATCAGCACAGGATACACAAAGAGGAATGGGCAGGAATATGCCGGCCTTTGCGGACTGTGACCTGAATGGTGACGGCACAATCACAGAAGACGAGTTCACCAAAGCACGCAGTGAGCGGATTGCGAAGCGTGCTCAGGAAGGCCGCCAGATGAAGAATGTTGCATAATGCACCGTCTTTCCAGGACATTGATACCGACGACGATGGCGCCATCAGTCGCGACGAATTTGCGGCGCATCAAGCCGAGCACAGGGCGAAAAGGAGTCAGCGCTAGCAGGGCAGCACAAGCAACAGGAGGAACTTGACATGTCAGACATCTACGAACGATGATTGTACGTTTGGTAATGACGTTCTTATTCACGCTCTGTCGATATTCGCCTGTACGGATGTGAGACCACCACGCATGCACAGGAAGGGCAGGTCATCGGCGCAATCATCGGCGGCGTTGTCGGAGCCCAGGTTGGCGATGGTCGAGGTCGAACAGCTGCGATTATTCTTGGAACGCTCGCGGGCAGCATGATCGGCCAGCACATTGGCCAGAGCATGGACGACACAGATCGCATGTTGGCCGCGCAGACGCTGAACGACAACCGCACTGGCGAAGCCCGTACCTGGGTCAACCCGGATACCGGCTATCGCTATAGTTTTACTCCGACACGCACCTATGCAGTACGCAGTGGGCCGTGCCGCGAGTTCCAGATTGGACGCGACGATTGGTAACCAGAGTGATCAGGATGTTTATGGCACCGCGTGTCTGCAAGCCGACGGCAGTTGGTTGGTGCAATAGAAATAGTAAATGACCATTGAGGTTGAAAACGCGTGGAGATCTGGATGAACAACGCAAGATTCGTGGTCGCCGCCGGGCTGGTGCTGGCGCTGCTGGCATGCACGTCTGGGACGGCACAAAAGCAAAGGACAGAGAGCGCACGCGGTGCAGAGTTACTGGCTCCTTTTAAACAGGACCTCAAGCAGGCACTCGTTGCCGGGATGCAGAAGGGCCCTTTAGATGCGATCAGTGTTTGCAAGGATCAGGCACCGGCAATCGCAGAGTCTCTTTCTATCGAGGGCGTCCAGATGGGACGTACGAGTCACCGGCTTCGTAGCCCGGATAATTCGGCACCTGAGTGGGTCGATACCGTCCTGCAAACCTACCTTGGCGAAGACCAGGATCGTGCCCCGAGACTTGTCCCTTTGCCGAATGATCGGCTGGGCTATGTCGAACCGATCGCCACTCAGCCCTTATGCCTGGCCTGCCACGGAAAAACTCTGGCGCCCGATGTCGCGGCGCATATAGCGGAGGCGTACCCTGAGGACGAGGCCACGGGATTTGAGGTAGGTGATCTAAGAGGCGTGTTTTGGGTGGAATATCCGGAGGCAGAGTAGGAACGATGAGCTCAAAGCCATTCTTGCTCACAATCGCGATGAAGAAAAAGAACACGCCTCGATGGTGTTGGAGTGGATTCGTCGCAACGATCCAAGCTTCGATAAGGAGCTAAAAGACTATCTGTTCACGGACAAACCGATTGCGCATGGTTAGTGGTGAGTCGGACCTTTCCCTCCGAAGGCAGGGGTCACAGGTTCGATTCGAGGCCGTTGCAGTCGGCCGACAGACGCACGAAGTGCGCCCCGACAAATCGGCAGGAAGCCGATTTGGACAGCGCAGCTGCCCGAAGGGCGAGGTGCAGGATGCACCGAGTCAACGGGTGAAGATCGCCCAAGGGCGATCTGAATCAATCCTGTCGGGCGCGCCAAACTGAAAAGGCCCCTTGATGGGGCCTTTTTTTTTCCAGCCTGCCGTTAGAACACGAAGTGTTCCTCGTCGATCTTCATTAGCGATTCGGGACCTGCCAACATCGTCTGCAGCAGCGAAGTCGTTCGAGGCAGGATCTTGGCAAAGTAGAACTCTGCTGTCTGTATTTTCGAACGATAGAACGCCTCTTCCTTCGTTCCCTGTTCCAGTCGCTTGTACGCTGCGCGAGCGCTGGCGGCCCAGGCTACGCCCAGTAACAGGTAACCCGAGAACATGATGTAGTCGACCGAGGCCGCGCCCACGGCATCTCGATTTTTCATGGCCGCGAAGCCGATTTTTCGAGTGAGTGACCGCCACTGGCGGGTGAGCCGGACCAGCGTCTTCACGTAGGGCCTGATCTCCTTTTGGCGGCGCGCATGCTTGCAGAAATCCAGGATGAAACTTGTCACCGGGTCCAGCGCCTTGCCGCGCGAACCGAGCACCTTCCTGCCGAGCAGGTCCAATGCCTGGATGCCGGTGGTGCCTTCGTAAAGCATGGCGATTCTTGCGTCGCGAACGTTTTGTTCAACGCCCCACTCACTGATGTAGCCGTGCCCACCGAAACACTGCATGCCAAGGTTGGCGCTTTCGAAGCCGGTTTCGGTGAGAAACGCCTTGATGATCGGCGTCAGCAGGCTGAGCACTTCGTTGGCATTCCTGCGTGCCTCCGGGTCCTGCGACCGGGTCAGGATGTCACCCTGGGTACTGGCAAAGTAGATCAGTGCACGGCCGCCTTCGGCAAACGCTTTCTGCGTCAGCAACATGCGCCGCACATCGGGATGGACGATGATCGGGTCTGCGGGCCCGCCGGGATTTTTCGGGCCGGTCAGGGAGCGCATCTGCAGGCGGTCCCTGGTGTAAGCGAGGGAGTTCTGGAATGCCAGCTCGGAATGCGCGAGGCCTTGCAAACCGGTGCCCAGGCGGGCGAAGTTCATAAAGGTGAACATGTGGCTCAGGCCCTTGTTGATCTCACCGATCAGGTACCCGGTCGCGCCATCGAAGTTCAGGAGGCAGGTCGAATTGCCGTGAATGCCCATCTTGCTTTCCAGGGCGCCGCAACTGACGTTATTGCGCTCCCCGATGGAGCCGTCCTCATCGGGAATGAACTTGGGCACGATAAAGAGTGATATGCCCTTCACGCCCGGCGGCGAGTCCGGTAGTCGAGCCAGCACGATGTGAACGATGTTCTCTGCCAGGTCGTGGTCACCGGAAGAAACGAACATCTTCGAGCCGGTAACGCGATACGTGCCGTCCGCGATCGGTTCGGCCTTGGTCTTCAAGAGGCCCAGGTCTGTTCCGCTATGGGCCTCGGTCAGGCACATGGTGCCGGTCCAGCGACCGCTGACCAGCGGCTCCATGAAGATTGCTTTTTGCTCTTCAGAACCGTGTTCGTCGATGGTCGCCATCGCGCCATGGGAAAGGCCGGGGTACATACTCCAGGACCAGTTGGCCGTGCCATTCATCTCGCGAACCGGCATACCGATGGACATGGGCAGGTCCTGGCCACCGTACCTGGCGGGCTGGTCCAATGCCGGCCAGCCGGCGTCGACGTATTGTTCGTAGGCCGCCTTGAATCCGGGCGGGGTCCTGACCTCGCTATTTTCCAGCATCTGGCAGCCGGCCTGATCGCCGACGGCGTTGAGAGGGGCCACTACCTCTTCGGAGAACTTGCTGGCCTCTCCGAGAATCGCATCAATCAGTTCCTGGTTAATTTCGTCACAGGCTGGCAATGACTGGTAGTGCTTTTCGTAGTTCAGCAGGTCCTGCATAACAAACTGCATGTCCCGCACGGGTGCTTTGTAGGTCGTCATACCGGGTTCCCTCTCAGGCGATATTGAGCTACCGCCAATTTCAGCGTACAAGTGTACGCACAACCGTACCACGCGTCTGCTAGAATGCAACACCCGCGCGGAAGAATTGACTCGATCCGACCATGACAAGAGCGCTCCAAAAGGTCTCAAGACAGCAGCAGAAGGCGGAAACGCGGCAGAAATTGCTCGATGCAGCGGCCGCCGAGCTGGCCTCGGGACGAAGTTTCGATACGCTCAGCCTGCGCGAGGTCGCCAAGCTGGCCGGCATTGCGCCGACCTCTTTCTACCGGCACTTCCACGACATGGAAGGGCTCGGCCTGACGCTTGTCGAGCAGTGCGGCGAGTCAATGCGCAAGCTGATCCATGACGTGCTGCACCAGGCGTCGAATGGCCGGTCGCTGATCAGGGCCTCGGTCGAGACGCTCTTCGAGTACTTCGACAGCAACCAGGGGATGTCGCGGATGATCCTGCAGGAGAGCATGTCGCGGCAGCCGGAGTTTCGACGACGCTGCCGAGCGGCTTATGCAGACCATGTCCAGTGACCTGGCGGATTACCTGGAAGAGGAAGCGCGCGAACGCGGCGTACCGCTGGGGCACGCGCGAATTGCTGCTGATTCGATGGTCGCCATCCTGTTCACGGCGGGAATCGCACTGCTTGACACGCCGGCCGATGAGCGCGACCGGCATGTCGAGACCGCCATTATTCAGTTACGCATGATCATGCGCGGCGCCGAGGCCATGGGCCAGATATAACGCAGTTCCTTGTGGGTCAACAACGTCTCCGCCTGGTTCGGTTTCATGTAGAACGCTTTTGGCATGTACGGTTCCATGACGCTCGCGAGTAATGTGTCCCGCCCAAGGAGACAAACCTTGTGCATCCTGCACGTCGCGCGCCATATTTTTTTAGTGGGTTACGCGTAAGCACTCAGTTGACGACACCCTTTTCAGCTGAGGTGTGAACTGCAAGGCTCTGGTTTTGTGCAGTGGAGAGAACCATGAGCGAGAACGTAATCACCGAACGGCGGAAATACTCGTTGGGTCACATAAAGGCGGCGGATGTGAGCGAGGGCAGCATGTTAACACTGCTAATCCTGATCGCAGGTATAGTGATCCTCACGAGAAAATTGAGAGCCGGGAAACAGGAGATTTAATGATCAAGAAGATATTCAAGTGGATCGGCCTGACGCTGCTGGTCGCTATCGTCCTGGGCGGATCGTTCGCGGCGCATGAGTGGTATGCCGACAAGCCGTTCATGTTCCGCGCCTATCTCGATCGCCAGATGCTGAAAGCTGCTTTTGAAGGCCCCGAAACGCTGACGTCGCTGGGCTTTCTCGAGTCGATGGGTATCAACGGTCACAACGCGCACCTCGATGATGTGCATCCGGACAGGACCGACGAGTTCTTCAGCAAAATGAAGGCATTCAGTGATGGGCTGCTGCAATACGAGGACGAAGACCTTGATGCTGACCAGAGGCTCTCGAAAGAGATCGCCTTGTACCTGACCAACATCGTCGCTGATGCAGAGCCATTTCGTTATCACACGTATCCGGCCAACCAGATGATGGGCATCCAGAGCGCGTTTCCGAGCTTCATGAACTCGAGCCACCAGGTTCACTCGGTTGAGGATGCAGAGCATTATCTCTCGCGCATGAGCGAGTTGCCACGCAAGCATGAGCAGTACCTTCTAGGTCTGAAGATTCGCGAAGGCAAGGACATCATCCCGCCGCGTTTCGTGATTGATCGTGTCCTCGAGCAAATGCGTGATTTCGTGGCGACGCCGGCCCAGGAGAACATTCTGTACACGTCCCTGGCCGAGAAGCTCAGCGAAGCAGAGGAGATAGATGAAACGCAGGCGGCGGACATTCTGGATCGCGTCGAGGTGTCGATAAACGAGACCGTCTATCCGGCCTACGATTTGTTCATCAACTACTTCAGCGAGCTGGAAGCGAAAGCCGGCAACGACGATGGTTACTGGCACCTGCCGAACGGGGCGGCGGCGTACAAACTCGCGTTGCGATTTTTTACGACGACGGACTACACGGCGGACGAGATACACCAGATTGGTTTGTCTGAGGTTGCACGTATCCAGGCGGAGATGCTGGAGATATTTGCGTCGGAGGGCATCGATGTGTCGCAGGGCTACACGGAGGCCATGGATGCCTATTCGTCATGGCCCGAGTTCTATTACGAAGATAGCGACGAGGGCCGTGCTCAGATTCTCGAGGATTACCAAGAGATCCTCGACGAAATCGACGCGGGACTGGATGCTTCTTTCAACATCCGTCCGAAGGCCGGCCTCGAAGTTGTGCGTATTCCCGAATTCAAGGAGAAGACATCGCCAGGCGCCTATTACGAACAGCCTTCGATTGACGGGACCCGACCCGGCCGTTTTTACGCGAACCTGTATGACGTCAAGGCCACGCCCAAGTTTGGTATGCGAACGCTGGCGGCTCATGAGGGTATTCCCGGACACCATTTCCAGGTCGCGATCGCGATGGAGTTGGAGGGCGTGCCACTGATTCGCAAGTTCGGGCTCTTTACCGCCTACGCCGAAGGCTGGGCGCTCTATGCAGAGCGCGTCGCGTGGGAGCAGGGCCTGATGCCAACGCCGGCCGACAATATCGGCCGCCTCACCGCAGAGCTGCTCAGGGCCGTGCGTCTGGTCGTCGACACGGGAATTCATCATCAACGCTGGACGCGTGAAGAAGCTATCGATTACATGCTGGCAAATACAGGCATGACCGAGAGTGATGTTGTTGCGGAGATTGAGCGCTATATCGTTTTGCCGGGCCAGGCGACCGCGTACAAGGTCGGCATGATGAAGATCCTGGAATTACGCCAGAAGGCGATGGATGCGCTGGGTGACAAATTTGATCTTCGTGACTTCCACGATGTCGTTTTGAAGAATGGCGCGGTGCCACTGGATATCCTCGAGCGGATTGTCGACGAGTACATAGCCTCGGCCAGCTGACGGCGTGAAGACTTCCCCTCGCAGGAAGGGCCGTACGACGGTCAGAAATCGTCAAACAAAGCGTCCAGCGCGTTGTCGACCAATGCATCTTCGACAATGTTGTCGATCTGAGGTAAGAACGCAGCGAGTGCACCGCTATCGTTCGACAAGCTCAACGCGGCGGTTTCTGGCGCGCCCGTCCTCGGACGTGTTGGCGGCGGCAGGCACGAGCGGGC
>CAVQDJ010000016.1:0-84404 GCA_963711285.1 uncultured Gammaproteobacteria bacterium
CCATGCTCGGGGTGGGGTCCGTGCTTGGCTTCGCCGTGATGCGGCGTGACGGCCTGGCCGAGATAGTCGTACAGGTTGGACAGGTACAGGTTGTCTTCGTACATGCCGCTGATCGCCGACAAACTGGCGGCCACCGCCGCCTGGCCTTGCCGGAACAGCACCAGGTACATCGTCATCGCACCCAGCGTGATGCCGCCATTGATCGTCGTAATCACAATCCACGCATAGGCGCCGTAAAAGGCCGCCGTCGATAACAGTCCCAGCACAAAGCCCCAGGTGTCACGGCGCAGCGTGAGCCGACGGTCTTCGACGAACAGCTTTTTGAAGATGTCGCGATAGCGTTGCAGGAGCCTTGGGCCGAGCTGGAACAGCTTGACCTCTTTGACGCCGTCCTCGCGGGCGATGACGGTCTCGAGGTACATCTGCATGCGGGTCTCCGGGGAGCGCCAGCGAAACAGCCGGAACGCATCACCCGAGAACTTGGCCTCGGCAAAGAACGAGGGCAGGCCGGCGCCGATCAGGATGACGACGGCCCACGGCGAGAACGCGAACAACAATACGGCGTAGCTGGTGAGCGAAATCGCGTTCTGCACCAGCCCGAACGTGCGGTTTACGAGACTCAGCGGGCGGCTCGAGGCTTCGCGCCGGGCCTGGGTCAGCTTGTCGTAGAACTCCGAGTCTTCGAAGTTCGCGAGCTGCAGGGTCAGCGCTTTTTCCAGGATCATGACGTTGACGCGCTGGCCGAGCAGGGCGCGCAGCAACGACTGGCTCACCGACAGCCCGCGCTGACTGGCCGCGACCAGAATGACGACGAAGGCTTCCAGCACGATCAGCCACAAGACGGGACGCGGATCATGCTCGGTCGAGGTCATCGCCGCCACGACACCGTCGACGATCAATTGTCCGATGTAAGCGATCACGGCCGGCAAAACGCCTGCCACCAGCGTCAAGAGCGCCAGCGCGATGGTCAGCCCGCGGCTGGTTGTCCACACCAGCGCCAATGCGCGGCGGCTGTATTGGAACACGCCCAGGAAACGCTTGGGGAAGCCGACGGTGGGCTCCTGCTCGTCAGCCATGTGCGGTTCCGTCAACCGGGGCGGAAGGTCTGGGCATCGAGTGTGTGATCGCTTAGCCCGCTACCGCCGTGAAATCACGAAAGTGCCGCTTACCCGCTAATGCGTTCTCGTACTCGTCCTTGCTCAGGATATTCTCGTCAAGAACCATGTCCGTTTTGCACAGCGCGTTGATGAACGCATCGAGGTATTCGGGGTTATTGCGGATTTCTTCTTTGAGGTAATTGACATCCACGTTGATGCAGATCGCGCCGACGAGACCGTAATTTTCCCGGTAAATGGGAATCGTCGTGCATTTGAATTTTCGCGCGCCAATGTTCAGCTCGTAATTGAGCTTGTCCTGGTTTTGCATGCGGCGCGTTTTCAGGTCGAGCACCAGGTTCGTTGCCGGCGCCTCGATGTTTCTGCCGGTCACATTGTTCTTGATGTGGTACAGCGCTTTGGCGGGATTCGTCAGGTTGTGCAGCAGAATTTCCATTCCCGTGTCCGGGAAACTGTCACCGATCAGGCGCACGATGCGCACATAGTTCTCGAGGAACTTCGCCGTGTCGTCGAGGATCTTGTCGCCCCCGAACTTGCGGTACAGTTTCTGGTATTGCGCCTTGTCGTCGCCTGTCAGACGATTCTCGACGTCGTTTTGTTCGCCGATGAGTATCAGTTGCCGCGCCGCATAGTAGTCGCGGTGTTTCAGGAAATGGCGGACGCCTGTGCAAAACCGCTGCAGGTCAAAATACAGGTTCTTGTTCTCGTCCAGGGCGAACGGGTAAAACTCGTATTCCTCGAGTTTCTTGCCCAGCCGCGACCGGCGTTCGCGAAATTGCCCGCCCAAATAGCCGAACCCGAGCAGTATCGCCGAGGCAAACAGGTTGATTACAATTTCGGTCAACATGATCAGGACCCTTCAGGTTGAGTCTTCTGTGTAGCTGCGTGCTGGTTCAGCTTCAAGCGCAGCATAGTGCAGCGCTACTTGCCCTTCACAATACAATCGAACAAACGGCCGAACACTTGTTCAACCCGCGGCCCGAACACCGGATCGGGCGCCTGGACAAAGACGGCCGTATCAACGAGGTTGTGACCGTCTCTGATCATTATTTCCAGACGACGGAACAGGTCGTGCTCTTCCCAGCGCATATGGCTGCGTAACGCATCGATGTAGCGCAGCGCATCTTCGACGATGGCTTTTGGCCGGTCTGCCTGGCCGACGAGGACTTGTTCGATGGAGATACGCAGCTTATGTCCCTGCTCGGCAATACGGCGGTGGTCCGCCGTGATTTTCGACATTCCCTGAGACAGGTCAGGGCGAAACGCTTTCAGCTCGGCGTACAGCCGGTCTTCTTTGGGGTGGTGCACGGCGTCGGGGTAGGCGGTCATGTAGATCATGATGTCGTGCGCCAGATCGAGGTCAGCAGCTTCATCACGGTACAGCCGGTTAGCCTCGGTCTCGATCATCTCCAGCAACAGCGACATATTCCGATGATCTTCGCGCAGTTCCTTCAATATGCGAGACGCATCCATACTTATGCCTGTCCGCTGCCGTAATCCCCTGAAAAACCGAATATACACTCACGCTGCAGAATTCCAACGCATTGGGTATCCGGTACTATGGGTGCCATGGCCTCACGCAAGCCCTACCTCTCCAAATCCCGCCTGATTTCGGCCTGGCAGTGCCCGAAGAAGCTGTACCTGGAGAAGCATCACCCGGAGCACGGTGTCATCACGCCACAGATGGAGTCGTTGTTTGCTGGTGGCCATCAGGTGGGCGATGTGGCTAAACAACTCTACGGGACGGCCGACTCGGTCGAGATCGCCTTCGATTTCAAGACGATGGTGGCCGAGACTCAACGCCTGATCGAGGGCGGTGCCGACTTCCCGATTTTCGAAGCGACGTTTCGGCACGAGAACGTGCTGGTCCGTGTCGATGTCCTGATTCCCGACGGCGACGGCTGGCGGGTGATCGAGGTCAAGGCCTCTACCTCGGTCAAGGACTACCACGTGCTCGACTGTGCGATTCAGGACTGGGTCCTGCGCAATGCCGGCATCAACGTCACCTCCATCTCGCTCGCTCACATCGACAACCAGTTCGTGTACGCGGGCGATGGCGACTACGACGGGCTGCTCGTCGAGCACGACCTGACCGAGGAGGTCCGCACCCTCGAGCCGAGCGTCGTCGAACTGATCGAAAAAGCGCGTGAGGCCGTCACGGGCCCGATGCCGGAGATCAACGTCGGCGCCCACTGCACCAAACCCTACGACTGTCAGTTTCAGGGGTACTGCTGGCCATCGGATACCAGGTACCCGATTGCGGGATTGCGGGGGAGCAAGGCGAAACTCGGCGAGTACGTGGCACTCGGGGCCCGCGACATCCTCGATGTCGATGAGCACAGCATTACGGCGGCCACGCAGCAACGTATTTACCGGGTGACGTGCAAAGGCGAGCCCGAGATACTCGATGGCGCCCGGCAAACGCTCGAGGCCTTGCCGTACCCGCGCTACTACCTGGACTTCGAGACGATCGCGCCTGGCGTGCCGATCTGGGCGGGCACGCGGCCGTATCAGGCGCTGCCCGTGCAGTGGTCCTGCCATATCGAAGCGCAGGGTGGCGAGCTGCGGCACGAAGAGTTCCTGGACCTCTCGGGCAAGCCGCCGATGCGGGCGTTGGCCGAACGCATGATCGAGTGTCTGGGCGATTCCGGACCCGTGCTGATGTACACGAACTACGAGCAGAAGGTGATCGAGGGCTTGATCGGGCTGTTCCCGGATCTGGCTGCACCACTGCATAAAATTATCAATAGACTCGTGGACTTACACCCGATAGTTAAACAGAATTACTATCACCCGAACATGCTCGGTTCGTGGTCGATCAAGGCCGTCATGCCGACGATCAACCCCGACATGGACTATTCGGAGCTCGAGGGCATTGCCGAGGGCACGGCGGCTTCGGACGGGTTCATCGAGGCGATTAATCCCGACACCGACATGGTGCGTAAGCTCGAACTCGAAGAGCAGCTGCTGCGTTACTGCAAGTTCGACACCGAGGCGATGGTCGAGATCGTGCGCTTCTTCACCAGCTCAGATTGAGGGTTGAACCTGGAATGAAAAAACTCATCTATGTCCTCGTAATCGTGGTCGCGTATTACGCTTATGAGCGATTCCTGATCCCTGAGCTGCCTGCAAGCACTGCTCGGCCCATCAGTGCACCATCGAGCGTGCCCAGCGGGCAATGGCGCGCCGGGCAACAGGTGAGTGGCAGCGGCATGGTGGTTCGCATCCTCGCCGATGACAATGACGGCGATCGCCACCAGCGCTTCATACTGGAATTGAGTTCAGGGCGGACATTGCTGGTTGCCCACAACATCGACCTCGCACCACGAATTTCATCGCTGGAGACGGGCGACACTGTCTCGTTTTATGGCGAATACGAACCCAGCGCGCAAGGGGGCGTCATCCACTGGACGCACCATGACCCGCAGGGCCGGCATGTTGCAGGCTGGCTGCAACACGACGGTCGGCGGTATCAATAGGGGCCCAATCACGCCCGCATAGCGTTGCCGGAACACGGCCTCAGCGCGCTTGCGAGCATCGCGGCCGTGCCGCGTTGAATACTGTTGCGCGGTTGGACTACCCCCCAATCACACCGTCGGATCGATATTCGCGTTCAGCCGGAACAGGTTGCCCGGGTCGTACTGCTTTTTCACCTTCAGCAGCCGCTTGAAGTTGCCCTGGTAGTTCGCGTTGAGCACGCGCTGCGGCTCATTCGAGGCCTCGTTCGTGTACCAGCCGTCGGTGAACGACTCCACGCTGCTCCAGTACTGCTTGATGTACTTCACGTGCGGTGCCGCCTCGTTTTCGAGCGGCCAGGCAATGAACACCATCATGTTGGCCTGCGCCTTGCGGTGCGCGAAGGCCGTCGCGTCAGCCGGCACGCGTCCGATCGCGCCGCCGGATTGCTGGAAAATCAGCATCGTGTTGCGGCCAGGATCGGCTTCGAAGCCGTCGACGAGCTTGTCCATAAGCTCAACCGGGAACGCATTGACGAAGCCGCCTTTCATATACTGCCCTTCATTGCGCGGGTCGGTGGTGTCCCACCTGCGCTGCAGCTCGACGTAGTCAACAGGTCCGAGACTGTCATACGCTGGCGTACCCAGCGCCCGGATCGGTGCGAACACCTGCTCGGTTTTTGCAGCCGGGCCCGAGTAGCACACGCTCAGGCCAACGCCGTCCCCTTGGCCAGTCATCGTTCTCACGAGGAACAAGTCGCAGTAGAGGTCGTCCGGCGCACTCATCGCAAACTCGGCGTAAAAGCGCATGATGTCCCGTGCCCGCTCCACCGGAAAGACGATGTCACCGCCCATGACCTGCCGCTGCATCGGGTGCAGCTGGAACTCGAACGACGTCACGACACCGAAGTTGCCGCCACCACCGCGCAGGGCCCAGTAAAGGTCGGGATTCTCGTCCGCGCTCGCATGCCGGAAGGCGCCGTCGGCCGTGACGACACCAAAGCCCTTGACGTTGTCGAGCGCAAGGCCAAAGCGCCGTGCCAGGCGGCCGAATCCGCCACCCAGCGTCAGGCCACCAACGCCCGTATGCGACACGGTGCCTGCAGTCGTCACGAGACCCAGCGCCATGGATTCGCGGTCGAGTTCGCCGAGCAGGCTGCCGCCGGCGACGTACGCCGTCCGCGATCTCGGATCGACGCGCGCGTGTCGAAGAGTAGACAAGTCGATCTGCATGCCGCCCTCACACGTCGATTTGCCCGCGTAGCTGTGACCGCCACATTTGACGGCGAGCAGCAACTCGCGTTCGCGCGCAAAATTGACCGCATTCTGAATGTCAGCCACGCCGGTCGGCTGCACGATGAGCGCCGGATGGCGGTCAATTCCACGGTTCAACACGCGTCTTGCGATGTCGTAATTCGCGTTGCCCGGCAGCAGCAGGTTGCCGCGCAGACTATCTGACAACTCCTTGACCGCGACTTGCTCGATCGCAATGTCCGCGCCGGTGCCGGTCACGGCCGCCACTTCGCCCGTGACTTCGGTAAGTTGCGCCAGTGCCAAACGCATCGGCAAAGTCGATGCGACCCCGGCGGCAACCGCCGAATGAAGAAAATGTCTGCGATTCATGGATATCCCCCGTTATTTTTCTTAGATAGCCAGCGAAGGCCTGGCTAAAGGATAGCTGAAAATGGGGCACGGTGTGTTCCTGCCAGAGGACGTCATACTGAGGCGACAGCACAGATTGTGCGGTATCTTTCCTCATCTATTGATTCATGCACGGGGCGCTGCCTGGGCGTGCCAAAGAAAATCATTGTCATCGGCGGGACCGGTCATTTCGGTGGCAGGATATGCCGTCGATTAGCCGGCGCGCCAAACACCGAAATCATAATTACGAGTCGCGACGTCACTCGGGCAGAGTCGCTAATCACTGAACTGCAGCAGCACGAACCGGCTGCGACAATCAGCGCCGCCGTACTGGATCAGTCATCACGGAATTTTGAAAGCGAACTCGCGAACCTCGCCCCGGACATCGTGATTCACACCGCGGGTCCGTACCAGGGGCAAAGCTACCGCGTTGCCCGGGCCTGCATCGAGGCGGGCAGTCATTACATCGATCTGGCCGACGGGCGCGAGTTCGTTGCAGGCTTTTCTTCCCTCCATGAGGAGGCACAGCGTCGCGGTGTATTGCTCGTCTCGGGCGCGAGTACCTTGCCCGGGCTGTCGAGCGCCGTCATCGATCATCTCAAAGATCGTTTCGACGCGATCCATGCGATCGAGATGTCTATCGCCCCCGCGCATCAAACACCGCGTGGCGCGGGTACCGCCAAAGCCGTGCTGAGCTACTGTGGCAGGGCATTCGAGGTGCTCGAGAACGGTCGTTGGGTGACACGCTATGGGTGGCAGAACCTGACGATGGAGCGTTACCCAACACTCGGATTGAGGTTCGGCGGCGCCTGCGACGTGCCGGATCTTGCACTGTTGCCCGAGTACGTGCCCACGGCAAGAACCGTGACGTTTCATGCCGCGCTCGAAGCCAAATGGGAACAGTTCGCGCTCTGGAAAATGGCTTGGGTAACGCGCCTGCACATCGTCCACAACTGGGACCGCTTCGTACCAACATTCCAGTGGCTGGGCGCCCGGCTGATTCGTTTCGGGTCAGATCGGGGCGGCATGCAGATACGATTGTGCGGCGTGGGTAAGGACCAACGGGCGAAGACGGTGAGCTGGAATCTGATCGCCCGGCAGAATCACGGACCGGAAATTCCGTGCACGCCGGCGTTGATTCTGGCCCGCAAGCTGGTAACGGACCAGGTTGCAGAACTGTGGGGCGACGCCATGCCTCGGTATGATCACGCTGCCCGAGTTCGATACTGAAGTCAGCGACCTGGACATCGACTGGACCATTGACGAAGCATCTGACACATGACTGGCTATCTCTGGATAAAACTGCTGCACATTCTGAGCGCCACCGTATTGTTCGGCACCGGCATGGGCACGGCCTTTTTCATGCTGCGGGCGTATCTCAGCAACAGTGACGAGGCCATGGCGGTAACCACGCGCAATGTCGTTCTGGCCGACTGGTTATTCACGACACCAGCGGTCGTCATTCAGCTGGCAAGCGGTCTCTGGCTTACGAGCAAGCTTGGCATCGCCTTCGATTCAGCGTGGTTTGTTGCCGTGATCGGTTTGTTCGCCTTTGTCGGCCTCTGCTGGATCCCCGTTGTTTGGATTCAGATCCGCATCCGTGACCTGATCGCAGCCGGGGAGGGCCCGGACAGCTATCGTCGACTCATGCGCAACTGGTTCGTGTTGGGCGTGTTGGCCTTTAGCAGCGTCATCGTTTTGTTTTACCTGATGGTGTCCAAAACAGGCGCATACGGATAGCGCGTCGCGCCAAGCTCAGAGGTCGTCCAGCCACTCACTCAGGAACGCTGACTGAAACCCGTAGAACGGGTTGTAGCGCACACGCAGGAAAAACTCCGGCGTCAAATTCAGCACGTTGCGTTCACCGCGCGGCGCCAGCGCGCCGAGCACTGCGTCGGGGTTGTTCGTGAACGCACCGTTGCCGTACAGCCCGTCATCGGCACGAAACGGAATCGCGATGTGCGACAGCGAGTAGATCTGGATCGGCCAGCGAAGCCTGGTGGTCTCGACCAGCCGCCTCGGTCTGGCCAGCCGGGAGCGTGGCCGCATCGATGGCATTACTGGACGCGTCCCGGTTCTTGAGAATCGTGACGCCGAAGTCCAGCGGCGCGATTGAAGCGAAATACGCCGCCGGGTCCTCGGGCTGCTTTTTCATCAAATGCAGCATCGTGCTGTTGCGATTGACATCGTAGAGCACGAGTTCGCTACCGTTGGCCGGCAGTCGCTGGTACAAGGTCTTGACGATCGCCGTTGCACCGACCGTATCGTCAACGACCGACTGGAACGTCAACACGGGCGGCAAGCGGGCGGCCTGGACCGGATCGGCCAGGCGCTCGTGCACGCGGCTCGAGATCTTGTGCACTTCCCAGGCGGCACGCTTCGGAAACGACGTGAACTTGAACGGATCGATCTCGGGCAGCACCGATAACCATTTGAACTTCTCGAAATAGGGCAGCCAGGAGATGACGGCGTGCCAGTTCATGACGGCAGCGGCCGAGGTGATCGCAATGCCGGGCGACATCAGCACGAGACCGTCGGGGCAGGGGAGTTCTTCGCTGTTGTCGCATTGCAGTGCGTAATCAACCGCGAGCAGGCCGCCGTTTGAGTAACCGACCATGAGCAGCGACTGATCTGCGCCCGGCCGCTTCATGGCCCGGCGGATCGCAATACGCACCGCCGCCGTCCAGTCCTCCCAACGTGCCTGCACCAGGCCGGAAACGGCAAAGCCATGGCCCGGCATGCGCGCGGCAACCACGTTGTAGCCCGCGCCTGCCAGAGTCTGCGCCGTGGCCAGCATCGAATACGGAGAATCCGTCAGGCCGTGCAGCAACACGGCAACGCCGCGCGGCTCGGGCACCGTCAGTTCGTAGGAGTGGTTCCAGTTGCCGTCAAAGTTGCCCGGATAGCTCAGGCTGTCGGCGAAATAACGGTCCGCAGGGCTCGCGGGACGCGTGTCACTCGGGATCTTCGCCTCGAGTTCGGCCGCGAGCCTGTCTTCGATGGCGAGATAGGTTGCCCAGTCGGTTTCATCTTCCATCGACGCATTGAATTCCTCGTCGAAGTTGATGCGATGCTCGGGGCCGAGCGGCGGCATGCGCCGCGCATCCAGTGCGAGGCTGAAATAGACCGTCAGTACCAGGACGGTCAGAACCGTAGCAAGCCACTTTCCGAATTTGAGCGCAGTCGGCATCGCGAAAATACTAACAGGCTTAAGACGACTATACTGCTAAGGCTGAATGCCTGAGCCAAAGGAGCCAGAACGATGGGAAAGACGATCATATTTGTCCACGGCAGGAGCTTCAAACCGAACAAAGCCGCTTTGCAGTCGATCTGGTACAGCGCAATCGAACACGGCATCACGCGCGATCGCAAGCGCAAGCTGGCGGCCTTCAAAAAAGCCAAAAAGGAACTCGTTTATTACGGCGACCTGTCGAACAAATTTCTTCGCTCGAAGGGCCAGAAATACAATGAAAAAGAAGATATCGAGAGCCGAAAGCAAACGCTGGCGGCGCTAAAGGATTACAGCGCCAGTCAATTTACGAAAGCCATGTACAAGAAACTGCCGGGCAAGGCGTCGTACAAGGAATTTCTCGCGGATGTCGGTGCCGTCACGCTGGGACCTTTGCGTCTGACGGAAGGTCTGGTGTCGGTTGTTGCTCCCGATATGCGCCATTACTGGAATTTCGACAGCGCGTTCGGCTCCAATGTCCGGGCCACGATGATCGGCCCGCTCAAACGGGCGATGAATCGAGGTGACAAGATCATGGTCATCTCGCACAGCCTGGGAACCATGGTCGCGTACGACACGTTTTGGAAATTCAGTCATGCCGGCGAATACCGGCCAAAATATTCGAACAAGAAAATCGATACGTGGATAACGCTTGGCTCGCCGCTCGCTGACGAAACCGTGAAGCGACACCTCAAGGGCGCGAGGGCGAGTGGCCCGCGACGCTATCCGGGCAATATCAAACGCTGGGAAAATTTCTCCGCGGAGGACGACTTTATTTCACACGACTCGAGACTGGCGAACGACTACAAGCGCATGTACAAAAAGCAGCTGATTGACGAGATCAACGACACTAAAATCTACAACCTGGCGGTCCGCCGCGGCAGCTCGAACCCTCATCATGGTGCGGGCTACCTGATTCACCCGAAAGTCATCAAGCTGATTACAGATTGGATCTGATGCCGGAGCGGCGTTGTGGCTTTCTATTCCAGCCGCTCAGACTACACGTCGTCAGGTCGGCCCAGGTCGCCGCGCGTGTAGTCACACACTCCGTCGGGGAAAATACGCCGTAACTCATCGCGGTGGGCAGACAGGTCAATCGGTGCGTACACGCCGTTTGCTATTGCCTTCGTCCACCGGCTGCAGATGGCATTTGAAAATGTCGCCGGCGTAATCGTCGCCGGCAACGATGCGCGGGTTGCTGAAGATTGGATACTTGTTCATGCACACGCCGTTGTGCTTGCCATTCCAGACGCCGTCCCAGACGTGTTCACCGCTGGCAATAATCTGGCCTGTCTTGCTGTAGCAGCGATCGGTTGCTGCAGCGGGTTTTGCGTCGGCAACGCTGACCTGCGGGTTCGAGCGCATGTTCTCCAGCCAGTGATCCATTACGTCTATAGCCTCGTCTAACGGCGCGTGCGGTTTCTTCGTAACCCAGATGACCTGATTGTCCGCAGTGCCCTGCTTGCGCAACATTCGCAGACGGACGGAAAACGACTCCAGGCTGTGGTGCATGTCCAGCTGACGCTCGAGGTAATGACGGAGATCGATGACGGGCATCGACAGGTCTCCCAAAAACACCTGGCCCGAGCGGTAAGCGGCTGCCATCGCCTCGACATCACCCTGACTGCGACGGGCCGGACCGCCATTGGATGGTTTGGCCGTCATGTTGTGATCGCTCCAGACCGAGAGGTCCGCCAGGCTGGAATGGCCGCCGCTGAATCCCCAGTAGCGTTCAGGCGCCATCTCGGCAGCCGGTTTCCAGCCGCCGATGGCATCGTTCAGCTGCAGAAACTCCGCGACCGTAATTTGTTGTCGCTTGAGTGCTTGCAACCCGTATTGCACGCCGACGTTGTCGTAGGTGCGACGGCCGAGACCGTTTTCATCGGTGCCGTACACGCGCTTCAGGTCGTCCCAATAGGTCCACGGCACCTGCCGCAAAACCTCGGGGGCGAAGAGCGATGCGAAGTAGGTGTAGCGCGGGTTATTGATCTGCGGCGTCAGATTACGCCAGCTGCGCGTGCATTCCGTATGACCCTGTGACCATACCGGCAACCGCCCCTGGCTTACGGCCTGCAAAGCGCGCATGCGCTCATAGCCGTTGGTCAGGCCATCGCGGGCGTTGAAACCCTCGATCCAGGATCGCTGCGACCACGTTTGCCATTTTTCGTTATCCGCATCGACAACGTCGAAGTAGTACTCGAGTAACTCGCAGTCCATGACCTTGGTCGTCTGCGTGACCATGTCCGGGTAGGAGTACACAGCAATGCCGCCGTCCAGTAGCCCCGGATTATTCTGGCCGAGCAGGTATTGTTGTATCGCGCCGCCCGAACCGCCGATGCCTATCGTGTAATGCGGCTCGCCATAACGAGCAGAAAACTGACGCTTAACGCGCGCGACTGTGTCTTCGGCGAGTTCGGCGTCGTAACCATTGGACGTTTGATTCGCGGTCGAATGCGCAATCGCATAACCCGCTGCGAGCTGCGTCTGGCGCCGGCTTGGAATGTAATTTGGTGAGATGCGCCCCTGCCGACGGCCGATACCGACGCCACCGCGAAACTGGTAGATGAGTTTGCGATTCCAGTACTTGAGGTCCGGCACGTCGGGCGTGTCGTTCGGGCCGCGCAACAGGGCAATGATGTAGATGTGCCGATTGATCGTGCCGATCTCGAGCCGCACGACAAACGGTACCGTCTCACCAGCAATGGTCAGCTCATCGACATCGTCCGAACGATTCGAATAAGGTGCGAACCCTCCAGTCTCGCGACTGCGGTAGTAGTAGTACACGCGCGTATTCAAACTACAGTCTTTGCTGTAGCCGATGATCTGCCCGGTTTTTTCGCCGGCATCATCTACCGCGTAGACTGGCGTGCCGGCGCCGTCCTGGTTGTCGACAAGGGGTTGGCCCAAACCCGACAACTCGCTGCGGCAGGCGAACGGGTATTCCAGGTCGTCCGTGTAGGTCGGTGCCACAGGCCCGAGGCGGCCGATCGGAATCGGGTACGAGTAGGGGTCTGGTGGTCGGCCGTTCGTTGATGGGTGTGCACCCGTGTACGGGCTGGTAATGGCCAGCGGGTCGAACCCCGGGGGCAAGCCGACGACCTGCGGCTGCCCGGCATAGCGGTCGACCATCAGTCCCTGGACCTGCTGATAGGCCACGATGAACCCGACCGCGAGCAGAGCCAAGAACGACATGGTGAATTTCTTGCGTCGCGTCCAGGTCATGCTGTGACTATACCTCGATTGAGCTATAGTTTTCGTATGGCAAATGACGCTTCGAAAGCGATCGAATCAAGCCCGCTGTCCGGCCTGCACCTGTTGCTGACCTATGAGTGCAACTACGAATGCGAGCATTGTTTCGTGTGGGGCGGGCCGTCGCAATCCGGCACGATGACGCTCGAAACCATCGAACACATCATTGGGCAGGCCAGAGCGCTGGGCACCGTCGAGTGGATCTACTTCGAAGGCGGTGAAGCGTTTCTCTACTATCAGATCCTGGGCGCCGGTGTTCGATTGGCCAAAGAGTCGGGTTTCAAAGTCGGCATCGTGAGCAATGCCTACTGGGCGACCGCGGATGCCGATGCCACGGCGTGGCTCAAGCCGTTTGTTGGCCTGGTCGATGATCTTTCCCTCAGCAGCGATGCGTATCACGGTAACGATGAAAGCCCCGAGCATCCCGAGACCGCTCGTCGGGTGGCGCAGCAGCTGGGCATCCCGGTTGACTTCATTACGGTCGCCGACCCCGAAGCGGTCGATGTGTGCGGTGCGGCGGGTCAGTTACCGGCCGGCGAATCGGCCGTGCTGTACCGGGGCCGCGCAGCGGAACTGCTCGCATCGCGCGTCGAGGCAAAGCCCTGGGAGCAGTTTACGGAATGCCCGTGGGAAAACTTGCGGAACCCGGAGCGCGTACACGTGGATCCGTTCGGCAACCTGCACATCTGCCAGGGTATTTCTATCGGCAATCTGCTCGAGCGTTCACTGCCGGACATCATGGACGACTACGATGCGGACAAACATCCGATCGTCGGACCCTTGCTTGCCGGCGGCCCGGCCGAGATCGTTCGCCGCTATGGCCTCGCGCACGAGGATGGTTACGCCGATCACTGCCACCTTTGCTACAAATCACGCTGCGCACTCAGGCAGCGTTTTCCCGACGTGCTGACGCCCGATCAGATGTACGGCACGAGCTGATGCCGAAGTCTTTGACATAACGCAGCGACCGATTTCCGCGGCACTCCCCGTCTAAGTAATAAGTAGAAGCGCCTAACGCTCGCCGGGGACACGGTGGCGCATGCTCTATCTACGTGTCAGGGAGAAAAATCATGAAGAGGAAAATCATAAAGCATGGCGTCGCGACGATTCTTGCGGCGTTGGCGATGGGTGCTGCCAGCAGCAGCGCTTTGGCGGGAGGTGCGCTCATTGTGGAGTTCACTTCTGTGGACTTCACGAGCCCGCGGGTTCTCGACAACGACTACTGGCCGTTATTGCCAGGGAATGATCCAACCACATTCATCTATCTGGGTGAGACCGAGGACGGTTGCGTTTTCGACAAGGTCACTGCCGATCCGGCCAATATGAAGATGTTCATGGATAGCGATCCGGACTATTCATTCTACGATGGCATCATGGCACAGGTCGTCGTTGACAGAGAGTGGGAACTCGAGATGGAGTGCGAATACGTACTCAACATGCTCGATGGAAACCCGAATTGGGAACCCGATGCCGAGGATCTGGGTGAATGGACCGATGACTGGTACATCCAGGATGACTACGAAAATATCTGGTACATGGGTGAAGCCAGCCGGGATTTCGGTGACGCCGAGATTGATGGCGTTGAATTTGAATGCCCTTCAACCGACGATTTGCCGCTCGGCGCGCCAAGGGCAAGTTGGCTCGTCTTCGATCCGGAAAACGGTGACGATCTTTTCCTCGAGTGCACCGCAGGCTCGTGGGAAGCCGGTCAGCCGGGCCAGGAAGAGGGCGAGATCATCGGTGAAGCAGGCATCGTTGTACCGGGCGACCGCCCAACGGGCGGCAAGCTGATCAAGCCGGGCACCTACTACATGCAGGAAGTTGCCGAAGGTGCTGAGGACATGGCCAAGATTCTCAGGGTAAGATGCGTCCACTGTCTGTCGAAGACGGAGTAGATCCCGGTGAGTACGACGTCTGCCGCAAGGTCAAAGAGTGGAACCCGTTTGAA
Organism: uncultured Gammaproteobacteria bacterium; assembly: GCA_963711285.1. GTDB lineage: Bacteria > Pseudomonadota > Gammaproteobacteria > Steroidobacterales > Woeseiaceae > UBA1847. The sequence goes on from CAVQDJ010000016.1 coordinate 14,638, forward strand.
CACGGCCAAAGTGTCGAGCACAAATGGTATTGCGCAGATGGCCCGGGACTGGTGCTGATTCAGGGTATCGGCGGCGGTCCGACAGAAAGCGAAGTACTTGATTCAAGTCACTCCGTAATTGACTCAATTGTTGTTCATCAGAAACCCCGCCTCGGCGGGGTTTCTTCGATCAGGGGCCAATACTTCGTCAGAAACCGGTCCAGTTCATTCGCGAACGTCTGCTTGTCGCGCTGACTGAACGCGGCCGGCCCGCCGCCCATCTCGACGCCACTCGAACGCATGGTGTCGAGAAAGTCCCGCATGTTGAGACGGGCGCCGATGTTCTCGGTTGTATGCATTTCGCCGCGCGGGCTCAGTGCATGCCCGCCTTTGGCAATTACCTCGGCGGCCAGCGGAATGTCGCCCGTGATGACGAGGTCGCCGGCGTCCAGTCGTTTGACGATCTCATCGTCGGCGACGTCGAATCCCTTTGGCACCTGCAGCGTGTTGATGTTGGCTGAGGAAGGCGTGCTAAGGGGCTGATTCGCAACCAGCGTGAGTTGCACACTGGTGCGGTCAGCCGCGCGGAACAGGATTTCCTTGATCACGACCGGGCATGCGTCGGCATCGACCCATATCTTCACGATGTGTTGCCCGGGAGTTCCTAGGGCTTGCGAAACAGCAACGTGAATCGGTCCGTGTTACCGCTAACCGAGCGCCGCCCGACTTCGTACTCGAGTTCGTCATCGGCCCGGTAGTGCAGGTCCGAGTAATCGACGAACTCGAAACCATGTTCGAGCATCTCTTTGATGACCAGCACCGGATCGATACGCCGGCGGTTCTCATTATCGGGTGGTTCCATGTGCCGTGCCGTGTGGTCGACCACCCCGTATAGCCCGCCGCGCTTCAGCGCTTTGAAGACGCTGCGGTTGACGCGATCGCGAGCGTCCTTGTCGAAGTTATGGATGTTGCGGAAGGTCAGCACCATGTCCACACCCGTAACGCTGATGTCGAAGTCGTCGGCCTGGTAAAAGCGGCTGCCTTGCGGCCGGTTGATGTTGGCCGTGGTTTCGATGACTTCCACGCGGTCAAAGCCGGCTTCGGTCAGCACGTTGTCCCGGACCCGGTCCGTGCCCAGGGCCACATACAGTTTGCCGTTCTCGGCGAGCACTGGCGCCAATACGCGGGTGTACCAGCCGCCGCCGGGCAGCAGTTCCAGCACGCGCATGTCGTCGGTCATGCCGAAGAATTTCAGTGTCTCGAGTGGGCGGCGATTCCTGTCGCGGTCGCGGTCGGCCTGCGGTCTCGACTCGGCGGCCAGTGCGGCCTCGACTTTTTCATCAATCTCGTTGGCCGCCTGAGCAAAGCTCGCGACGCTGATCAGTACAAGGGCAAACAAAACTCTCACGGGCAGACTCCTGGGGTAGCAAGGGCAGGTGGGCAAACGACATCGCGCCGTTAGCCTTCGAAAACGAAGCCTACCACGCCGTCCGCAGTTTGCCGGGCCCTATTTCGACCTCAGCACGGCCTTGATTTCTTCGACCTGGTCTTCGGTGACCGGCTGGAACTTGCCAAGCGAGCAGGTCACGCCCGTGCTCCATGCGCCGCCCCAGTGCCACGGCCAGCGCCGGTACCAGGGCCAGTCGAAATAGTCGGCGACCTGGAACTGATCCCTCTCGCACATGCGCCCGCTGCCAAAAGACTTCACAACGAGAATGTGACCGTAGCGAAGGTCATGGCAACGGCTGCGCAGGGTGTTGATCCACTGCTTGTCGCGCCGGCCGTCAAACAGCATGTGCCTGTCGTCGAGGGCCTGGTAACTGCGATATTCGTTGTCGCTCAGGCAGCGTTTGGTCTCGCCAAATTCAGCGGGGTCGAGCGGTTCGGCCAGTATCGAATCGATGTCCGCCTGTATCGCCTGTCGCCGGCTCTCGGCTTCGGGTGAGGTTGCACAGCCGGCGATAAACAGCACGGCGATCAAAATCGTGAAAATAGTCAATTTGATTGCGCGCATGATGTACTCCTGTTGTCACCAACACACATTCCTTGCTAATGAGATGGGGGCGCAGTACCCAAATTTCGAGGTACACTGGCAAGAAAATACGTGGGGAAAACAACAATGAGAAAACCGTCCACTACCTTGGGGTTCCTTGCGCTCGCACTGCTTGCCGCGGGTTGCACGAAAGAACCTGCCGTCGAGCCCGAGCAACAACATGCCGCCACGGTCGTCGACGATGCGGCGATGGCCGACGAGTCGGCTGGGGAAAACTGGCTCGCCTTCGGTCGCACCTACAGCGAGCAGCGATTCAGCCCGCTCAAACAGATTAACGACACGAATGTCGCCAACCTCGGCGTCGACTGGCATCTCGATTTGCCCGAGGCGCGCGGCCTCGTGTCGACGCCGCTCGTCGTTGACGGTGTGCTGTATTTTGTCGGCAGCATGAACCGTGTGCGCGCCGTCAACGCGGCCACGGGCGAGGTGCTCTGGTTGTTCGACCCCCGGGTGGCCGACCACAGCGACATGCGCGTTGGCTGGGAACACAACCGCGGCATCGGTATCTGGCAGGACAAGGTCTACCAGGCCACCTGGGACGGCCGCCTGATCGCGATCGACCGCGCCAACGGCAAACAGGTCTGGAGCCAGCGCATCTACGACCCGGGCATGCCCCTTTACAACACGGGCGCGCCCAAGATTTTCAAAGGCAAGGTCATGATCGGCAGCGGCGGCACCGAATCCGGCCCCAACCGCGGCTACGTGACCGCGTATGACGCCGAGACCGGCGAACAGGTCTGGCGTTTCTGGATCGTGCCGGGCAACCCGGCCGACGGCTTCGAAAACGCGGCCATGGAGATGGCGGCCAAGACCTGGACCGGCGAGTGGTGGAAGTTCGGCGGCGGCGGCAACGCCTGGCACGGCTTCACCTACGACGCCGACCTCGACGTGCTCTACATCGGCACGGGCAACGGTGCGCCGTGGAACCAGAAGATCAGAAGCCCCGGCGGCGGGGACAACCTGTTCCTCGACTCGATCGTGGCGCTCGACCCGGACACGGGTGAGTACATCTGGCACTACCAGAACACGCCGGGCGAGACCTGGGACTACAACTCCAACATGGACATCGTGCTTGCCGATCTCGAGATCGACGGGCGCAAGGTCAAAGCGCTGATGCAGGCGCCGAAGAACGGTTTCTTTTACGTGCACGACCGCGAAAGCCATGAACTGATCTCCGCCGAGACCTATGCCGAGATCAACTGGGCGACGCACGTCGACATGGAGACCGGGCGGCCGGTCGAGCGGCCCGGTGCGCGCTACGAGGACGGCTCCGAGCGCGTCTCGCCGACCCCGGCGGGCGCCCATAGCTGGCATGCCATGTCCTACAACCCGCAGACGGGGCTCGTGTACATCCCCGTGGTGCAGATATCGGCCCTGTACAACGACGAAGGCGTCGATTTCGATTCGTGGCAGTCGGCCGTGTTCGAAGGCGACACGACAGGCGTCGCCTGGTCGTGGGTCGAAGACAGTGACAAGGTCGGCGGCTCGCTGCAGGCCCGCGACCCGGTGACCAACACCGTGGCCTGGGAAGTACCGATGTACGGCATCGGCAATGCCGGCACGATGACCACGGCCGGCAATCTCGTCTTCCAGGGACGGGTCAATGGCGAGTTCGTCGCCTACGATGCGACAACGGGCGACGCGCTCTGGACATTTGATGCCGGGCTCGGCATCTCGGCGCCGCCGGTCACGTATTCAGTGGACGGCAAACAGTACGTCGCCTTGCAGGTTGGCTGGGGTGGTGGCGTTGCGGGACTCGGTGGCGAAACGTCCACGCGCAACGGCTGGGCTTACGGCAAGCAGACCCGTCGACTCATTGCGTTCTCGCTGGACGGGGACGTGCAGTTGCCGCCGCAGCCGCCGGCTGCGCGCGAACAGCCCATCGAGATGCTGCAGTTCGAGCTCGACGCGGAACTCGCAGAGCAGGGCTTCGGCGAGTATGCATCGCGCTGTATCGTTTGCCACGGTTTCGACGCGATATCACCGGGCATGGCGCCGGACCTGCGGGCCTCAGCCGTGCTGGCCTCGGCCGATGCGTTTGCCGACGTCGTCAGAAACGGCAGCCGCAAAGAAAACGGCATGCCGCGCTTCGCACACCTCAGCGACGAGCAGCTATTGAAGATCCGGCACTACGTGCGTCGGGAAGCGGTAAAGGCGCTGGACCAGTCCGACTAGCGGACGGCTGCCCAGCGCCGGATGGAGACAGACCTAGTCCGGTTCCGTCAGCATGATTATCGTGTCCGCGCGGACGCCGTCTGCGGCGGCCGCGGCTATGCCTTCTTCGGAACTGAGCATGGCCTGCAGCGCATCCATGTCAGTGACCGCAACAACCAGCCCGGTCAGGTTGGGATTGTCTGCGCTGTGGAACGTGTGCACGTGCGCCGCGCCGTTGGCCTTGAACAAGTCGTGCCGGCTGTTGTCACCACTCCAGGCGGCCAGCCAGAGATCGGCGTCGTCGACTTCGTGCGTAATCATGAGATGAGTCATCGGGCCATCTCCGCCTGCCATGGCAGGCATATCGCTGTTCCAGATATCGTTGGCGATGCGCCACTGGCCGTCATCATCGCGTTGCCACGTTTCCATGAACTTGCCCGTGTCCACGACTTCGCCACCGGCCTGCAGGGCGTAGGTACCGACGTGGAATGCGATGTCCCCCGAGACACTTGCGGTGACGCTCGTGAGTTCGAGGTCGACGCCGGCTTCGATCATGCCGCCGAACATCGCGCGAACGGCGTCTCGGCCGCTCGACATGGCCATATTGGGTGGCATCAGGCGTGTGTCACTCGTGTAAAGGTTCACCAGGGCGTCGATGTCTTCGGCACCGAGTGCCTGCTTCCACCGCGTCCGAGCGCGATGTGATGACCGACGGGTCGGCAGCGGGAGGGGCCTGATTGCAGGCGGCCATCATCAGGAGCAAGGGGAGTGCGGTTAGTAGTCTTTTCATTGTCGAATCCTCTTATGGAGCGGTGCACTGACACAAATGAGCGTAGCAGAGGGCGGCAGAAACCGCCGGTCTTAAGTAAAATTAATATTGATATAAATATAATTATAAATATAATTAAGGTTAGATTGAATAAAAGTAAAAGAGGAATCCCATGGCGGAATCGTGGCTCGACAAGCTCTCGGATGAGGATACGTCCTTTATCAAACGCTTCGTATTGGCCTCGGGCTCGCTCAAGGAACTCGCCAGGGCCTACGGCATCACCTACCCAACCGTGCGACTGCGGCTGGATCGACTGATCGAGAAAGTGAAAGTCCTCGATAGCCAGGAGATCGTCTCGGAATTCGAGCGCACGCTTCGCGCGCGTTACGCCGAAGGCAAGATCGACATGGAAACTCTGAAGACGTTGCTCGCCGCCCATCAGGACGAATTGGACAAGCAGCGTGATGCAAGAAGGAGACAATCGTCATGAAATACGTTCTTACTTTTCTAACATTCTTGTTCTTGTCGTCTGCGCTGCCAGCTGAAGATCTCGTCAAAGCTGTTTCATTTGCAGAGGAACCACTTTCGGTTAGCGCGGTGCCGGGCGAACAATTTCAGCTGCTGATCGAGCTGGACGAGCCGGGCATCAGCTCGTCCGTCTACGCGCTGAAAGGCATGATTCGTTATGCAGGCGTGCAGGGCGATGGTTTCCTGCAAATGGACAATCATTTCGGCGAACGGGGCACTTTTTTCACCAAGAGTCTGGCGCCTGCGGGCCCGCTCGGCAGAATCTCGGGCAGCTCGGATTGGCGGCCGTTTACTTTGCCATTCAATGCGAGCGGCGGCGATCCGGCCGGCGGGGCAGCGCCGCTTCCCGAAAAACTGTCGCTGGCGCTGTATCTGCCAGGCCCCGGAACAGTGTCGATACGTGATGTCGCGTTGTATCAATACGCAGCCGGTGAAGATCCGCTGGGATCGACCAGGCAATGGTTCAGCAACCGCGATGCGGGGCTGCTCGGCGGAATCGGCGGTGCATTGCTGGGTCTTTGGGGCGCGCTGATTGGCATCGTTGCCTCGCGCGGCCTAGCGCGGGGCTTCGTACTGGCTTCGGCGAACGCGATGCTCGTCCTCGGTATCGTCTGCCTGGTGGGCGGTGTAGGCGCATTGGCCACCTCTCAGCCCTATGCGGTTTATTACACGTTGTTATTGATCGGCATCATGCTTGTCGTCGTGATGGGCAAGTTGCGTGGCACATTGTCGGCTCGATACGAGCAACTCGAACTGAAAAAAATACAGTCGATGGATGCCTGACGCTCAGGTGTCAGCGGAGTTGATCCAGTGGCGCCGTGTAGATTCGTTCAAAGACCTCGATCATGCGAGTTTCGATCTCACCCAGAAAGTGATCGATGTCCGGAATCTGCTCGGAACGTGCGAAAACCTTTTTCGAGAAAGTCCTGCAAGCGCAGCAAATCCCGCCGCATGAGCGGGTGCTCTCATGGCGCGAAGTGTGCCTCCAATCATTGGGACGTTGACGAGTGACTTGAGCGTCTTGCCCAGTCCGGTGATCAGATGTACGAGCTCGGCACACTCCTCCAGCGAGCTGGCTTTGCGGCACGCGACGCAATAATCATATTCCCTAATCTGGGCGGGGAGATCGTTGCCGACGCACAGGCATCGGCAGATCGCAATATTGACTTTCAGTACCCGGGCGTTCATCTCCGCGGCGCTGGCAATGGTCACCAGCGCCCGATGTGGCAGTATCGTCGTGATGGCCGGAGCGGCACGCTCCAGGTCGCGGTCACGATTGCTGATACCAATGCCCGCGAGGTCGCTCATCGTGAAGTCGATGGCCTCCGCATAGCCAGTCTCGGCATACAGGTCGGCAAAAAACGGCAACAAGTAATCAAGCTGCCAGCTGGCAAATTGCTCGTAACTTGTCCGGAGATGTGCATCGTCGAGGTACTCAACATGCAGTTCGTTACTCCGCCGAATATGCCGCCGGAAACGTGTCGCGGCTGCTTTTCTCTCAGATACGGACATTAACGAAGCCAGCAAATGGAAGGCACGGCAGGGTCATAGCCATCTGCGCACCGTCGCCATGTAGTCTGCATAATCGGGCCCGAATTTCGCGAGTAACGCGCGCTCTTCGGGCTTGATTTGAAACCTGCTCAGGTAGGCGACGAACAGCGGCAACATCATCAGCGCGATGGCATTTGCGAGATATACGCTCCATGCCGCGAGAATGGTGGCCACACCCAGGTACATCGGGTTGCGGGTGAACCGGTAGACGCCGCCAAAGACGATCGAGCTTGCTGCCTCCGGTTTCATGGGATCAACTGTCGTGCTCTGGCGGCGGAAGGCGACTATGCCGGCTATTGCGATAGCGCCGCCGGGCACGGCTAACGCAACAGCGCCAAGCCAGGCATAGGGCAGGTCGATGGCGGCGGCGGGCAAAGCGCGCGACAGTGTCCACATGCCGGCGGCGCAGATCAGGAAGACCGCGACCGGTGGGACTTTCAACTCCAGTGCCTGCATCCAAACAAGTCCTCGTGTGAGCGGCCATACAGCGATGTAAAATAAAGAGATTCTGCGATATGTCGCGTCGGAATCTACGTAGTTCGCCGCCGCCGTCGTAGGCTTATAGTAATAGATGTCTCAGTCTCGGGTGACTTTGCGAGGAGACGTTTATGACCATCACATTGACACAGGTATTGGGCGCCGTGCTGATGCTGGTTATTGGTATCGGCCTGGTTGTCGCGTACCGCAAGTACCTGGCTGCGAACTCGGAGCGGCGCATGCGGGCCATGCTCGAGTCCGTCGGGCTCGACCCGGAGATTGCCGACATGGCCGGCATCGAGACCATCATGTCGGAGGTACGGCAGCGCTGCAGTGCCTGTAACAGCGAAAGCGTGTGCGAGCGCTGGCTGGCCAGCGACAAGAAAAGCGACAACGACTTCTGCCCCAATGCCAAGGCATTCGAAGTATTCAGGAAGTACCGCGGCGATCATCCGTACGTAGCGGGCTAGCCGCAGCCAATTCTGGTTGTGGCCAACTGAGCGGCTGCCGAGGTCGCAGCAGGCTACAGTTGTCCTTCCCAAGTATTGCAGGCGCTTCTGAACTCTCTTGCGTCAAACGCCGCGGTCAGCGGGACCGTCAATTGCGTGGGATCGCTTGGGCCCCGGATCTCCACCACCGGTATTCCTTCCGGCGGTGAGGTGTAGAAAGTAATCCGGAAGCTGCCGCGCCCACCGGCCAACAGGGCGCGTTCATCCATGTTGAAATAATTGAATCCACGGTCCACGGTAAGGTGCGCACACTCGCACATCAGGTCCATCGCCTTTTCAACCACCAGCCTGTCGCTTTGCTCAGGTTCGACGATTATTCTGGAACGGGTCTCACTGAGGCGTGTTTCATCAAACAGCGCGTGCCGGATCGTTTCTCCGCCCGGTTGTGCGCCCGTGGTCGGCCCACTCCACAGCTGGAAGTCATCGATGTAGTAGGTCCTGGGGCCGTCAGTATCATGAGTGCCAAGACCCCACCCGTGAATGTTGACCAGGCCCAGACCGTCGTTAGGCGCATCGTTATCAATAACCTTGCGGGCAAGATCTTGGAACGGGACCGTAATCAGGCGCCATCCGGCCACGTCGTCGAAGAACGCGTACTTGTAGCGTTCGGCGTCGTCGATCGTTGAACAGGTACTTCTGTTATCGAGCATTTCAAAAAACATCTCTGTGCCGCTGTTATGGCCGTACAGCCAGAAGCTGAAACCGTCAGCAGCACTCCAGTCCTGCGTGATCCATCGATCGACCGCCTCATTCTCGATACGGTGCAAAACACCGGCCCAGCCAGTGACGTTGAGATCCAACTGCAGGACCTTGTTGCCAGCGGTTTCGCCGGGCAGTGAGGGATGAGCTGAGGTCGTCGATATCCTGGCGGTACTCTTTTGGTCACCGAAGGTAGAGAAGCCAATCGGTATTCCATCGCCGTCGGTACCTGCAGCTAAGTCAGATTCAAAATCAAGAAGAACGCCAGCCTTAATCACGACGGACTCCGCATCCCTGGAATGCGCAACACATTCCCGCATTTTGGCTATTTGTTCCTTGAATGCGCTCATGGCGATCTTCGTACTCTTGATCGCGAGTTGTTCCTTGCCTTTCGCCTTCATGTTCGACGTTTGGAGCCTGGCATCAGCAAACGATTCGTGATGGGCGTTGAGAAGGAACGAAAACGCATTATTTCCGTCCGGGTCGAGCACGTACACGTGGATTCCGAATACCTTCGTGACTCCGGGTCTGCTCGGCGGAAAAAGGACTTCGGCCACTACAATGTAGTCAACGTCTTCGTCGTATCGCTCAAGCTGCTCGGCAATCATCTGCATGCCGTTCTGAAAAAACACGAATTGCGACTGACCCTGCGGCTCGCTCAGGTAGAACTGGAGGTCTGCCGGTCGGGGTGTACCCAATGCGTTTTTCTCCAGGAACTCGATGACGAGCTGCCGGGACTTCGTGGAATACCGGGAAATATAGGGATCGCGTACGATGGTCGGAAACACAGCAATCTCAGCGGTAGCCACTTCATTGACGAAGCGGATAGCGAGATCCGAGTCCGGTCGAAAGCCATCAGCCCATACCGGTGAACACAGAAATACAAATACGACGCTCAAGACCCTCGGAGAAATGGGGGACCTCATGACCGATCTCCTTGCCGTTACACACACACACAGCTTATTAATGGTGTCGTTCGACGTTTGTATCAATCGGGAGATTCACTTAGCGACCACCACGGGCCACTCGCCGCGCCTTGAACCAAACGGCAGGTCTCACAGAAGCGGACAGTCGTATCCTTGAAAAACAGAGTGAGTGAATGGCCGCTAACGGCCAGAAGCGGTCACTCGCTTATTTCACCACCGTTCCCATTGTCATCCGACGGAGACCAATCAGGTTATGCGTCGTTCTCGAGCCGTCCCTTAATGCCTTCGAGGACCTCCGTAACAGCCACCTGTATTAGCGGCTCCAACATCGGCGCGGCGACCTCGTCCAATATTTTCGACGGCAAATGGTATTCCATATCAAACGTAACTATGGTTCCAAGTTTTGTCTGCGCGAGAGCAAAGCTGCCGGAACTTTGGATACCTGTGATAGAGCGCCACGCCAGGTATTCCGGCCGTCGGCGCTCAATGATCACTGAATTCCACTCCAGTGTTACCCCCGCTACACAGACTTCCCAGTGATGTGTTCCATCGCCCAGCGGTACAACTTGCACGATGTGCTCACTGTATTTGGCGAATTCATCCGGCCGGGCAATCAAAACAAAAACCCGCGGCATGCATGCGCGAATAACAACCGTGCTGCCAATATGGGGCATCGTAAATGTCTCTAATTTCGCCGGCCAAGCAGCCGGTCCCGTTGTTCCATAAGCGACGCCTTGTCAAACGGGAGCCGGCCAATTTCGACCACCCAATTGAACTTTTTGGTACCGGTGCGCCGACTGGCGATGTACTTTGCATCAATTATTTTCATTGAAGATTCTTTCGAACGTCGGCTATGGGTCATTAGCGGCCCTTCAGGACAATATTAGCCCAATGTCCGCTTCAGAGCGTATAGCGGACGTATTGGCAGCAAATTTTTGCGGGACAAATTCTGGATGTCTGCTTTCATCCAAAGCGGACGTTAAAATTCGTGAGAATGAAGGAAAATGATTGGCAGCTTTCGGCCAGAAGCGGACGTAGTCAGAAATCAAGGCTTGGACGGATGCCCAAGCACATACTCGATCAGATCCCACCTATTCCCGTACAAGTCCTCAAATACTGCGACAGTGCCATAATCTTCAGTTTTGGGTTCCCGGACAAACGAGATGCCACGCTTCACCATATCGTTATAGTCGCGCCAAAAATCATCCGTACTGAGGAACAGAAATACTCTGCCGCCACTCTGGTTTCCGACAAAAGCTTCCTGATCTTCGTTCGATGCCCGGGCTAACAATAACGTCGTTCCCGTTGATCCTGGTGGTGCTACAACAACCCATCTCTTATTCTGAGCTGCTTGATAAATATCTTCGACGACCCTGAAATTCAACTTGGTGCAAAAGAAATCAATAGCCTCGTCGTAATCGCGAACAACCAACGCCACGTGCACAATCGACTGCTTCATAGCCTGGTTCACCTATTCTACCTAGCAATTCTGTTTTACGCCTGGGCCAATTTCGAGTTCTAGATTGGACCAAGATTCGAAACAACGAATGTCACCTTTGGGTCGTTTGCGGCCACATCGAACCTGACCAGCTGAATGACCGCTTTCCGCAGCAAAGCGGCTATCAAAACGACACATATTGAAAGGGAGTTGGTGGGCGATACCGGGTTCGAACCAGTGACCTCTGCAATGTGAATGCAGCGCTCTCCCAACTGAGCTAATCGCCCACTCCAGACGTCTAGTCTACACCTGAAAACTAACACACACTCAATCCCGCACCGCCAGGTCGCCCGGAATCATTCCCGCACTGCATCGATCCGCTGCGAGTCGAATCGACAAGACGACAGCTCTAGAACGAACCGTGACCCGCTCTGCGCTTTGGTGCAATATCAACAGTCGCTGACGAGGAACCCACGTGATGCTCGAGATAAGCTGCCTGCAGATTGACGCGTTTACGGATCGACCGTTTTCAGGTAACCCGGCTGCTGTGTGCCTGCTTGAAGAGGAGCGGGATGCGCAATGGATGCAAGCGGTTGCCGCGGAAATGAATCTGTCCGAGACCGCTTTCGTTCGTCCATTCAGTGAAGGCTTCGATCTTCGCTGGTTCACGCCGGCCGTTGAAGTGGAGTTATGCGGCCACGCGACGCTGGCGTCGGCGCATGCCTTGTGGGGCGAACACGTTGTTGCCGGCGACGAGCCGATCCGTTTTCACACCAAAAGTGGTGTATTGACGTGTACGCAGCGGCTGGATTTTATCGAGCTCGACTTCCCGGCTACCCCGGTTACCGCGGCAGAGCCGTCCGAGGAGCTCGGCCTGGCGCTTGGCGTAAAGCCATCCTTTGTCGGCCAGTCAAAATTTGACCAGCTGGTTCTGGTTGAATCCGAGCAAATCCTGCGTTCCATGCAGCCCGATTTTTCTCGGTTGCGAGAAATTTCGATGCGCGGCGTCGCAGTGACGAGCGCATCGGATGATCCTCGTTTTGACTTCGTGTCGCGCTTCTTCGCCCCCGGGGCCGGGATCGACGAGGACCCGGTTACCGGATCCGCACATTGCAGCCTGGGTCCTTTCTGGAGCGAGCGACTGGGCAAGACCGAGATGACGGCATTTCAGGCCTCGTCCCGCGGCGGCATCGTACGTGTGCGTGTGGCCGGTGACCGCGTTTTTCTCGGTGGGCAAGCCGTTACCATTTTCAGAGGCGTGCTGATTGACGACTCGCTGCAATAGTCGTGAAAGCCGGCCAACACGATACGAATCTGGATCGTCAGTAATCGTCGATTTCAGGCCCTGTCCGGGTCGTCATTAACAGCGATGATGATCTTGCCCCGGTGACGTCCTTCGCCGAAGTAGTGCAACGCGTCAGGCACCTCACTCAGTTGAAAAGTCTTGTCGAGAAAGGGAACGAGCTTGCCGGCTTCCATGAGCTTCTTCAGATCTGCCAGGCCCTTGTTTGGCCCTGCGGCCACCAGGCGAAGTTTCCTGTCCTCGCGAGTGAACCGCGCAACAAAGTCCAGCAACCAGAGTTGGCAGACTCGGAGCATAGAACCGCCGATCATGGCATAGGTTCCTTCAGGTCGTAGCGCGCGCTTGTTTTCCGACATCGAGCGAAAACCCTGGCAATCAATGATCAGATCGTAACGCTCGCCGGTTCTTGCGAAGTCTTTTTCGGTGTAATCAATGACGTGATCTGCGCCGAGCGAGCGGGCGACATCCAACTTATGCGCGGCATCAACGGCCGTCACTTCGGTTCCCGAAAGTTTGGCAAGCTGAATGGCGAAGGTGCCCACACCGCCGCCGGCTCCATTTATCAGGACCCTCTGTCCCGGCTTAGGTTCGCCAGCGCTTAGCAGTCCTTGCAGGGCCAGAACGCCGGCTTGTGGAACTGCGGCCGCTTGCGCAAAAGTTGAATTGGCAGGTTTCGATTCCATGGACGTTTCTTTTGCCCACGCATATTCCGCAAAGCCGCCCCAGTTGTCCCAGAGATCCCCAAACACCTCATCGCCCGGCTGGAATCGCGTTACGCGTTTGCCAACCGACTCGACCGTTCCAGCAATGTCAGATCCGAGTACTCGCTTGCCGCGCTTCGGCCTTAGGAGTCCGTACAAAAGGCGGTTAATAAACGGTTTGCCGGTCAGGAACTCCCAGTCCCACGAGTTGATTGACGACGCGTGAACCTTTATCAGTAATTCATCGTCCTTCGGTATGGGCTTTGAAACGTCTTGCAGTTCAAGGCCATCCGGTGATCCATATTCTGAAAAGACAATGGCTTTCATCGGAACGAGTGTAGACCAATATCGGGCGCATGAGCGCTTTGAGCCAGAAATGGTTGACCGCCCGCAGCGGTTTGAGCGGCCCGTAAAGAATGCAAACTGTCGGTCGCGTGGTACGATTCTGACAGACGGCTGAGAGTTACCGGTCCGTCAATTTTTCGGGCAAAAGAACAACAGGTCACTGGGGGATGCGATGAACGATAAGACCGATGCTGCTGTTCACTGGAGTTTCTGGGTGATTGGCGCTGTCGCGCTGATCTGGAATGTTTTGGCCGGCGTAAATTTCTTCATGCAGATGAATGCTGACGTGGTCGCTTCGTTGCCCGAGACGCACCGCGCGATCATCGAAGGCCGACCCGTGTGGGCCACTGCAGGCTTCGCGGTAACCGTATTCGGCGGCGCGCTTGGCTGCCTTTTGCTTTTGCTCCGGAAGTCGGCTGCGTTCTATTTGTTTGTCGCGTCGCTACTCGGCGTGATTGTCACAATGATCCATACCGTTGACGTCGCCAGGTCGACTATCGACTTCAGCCCCTTGGAGATTTTGATCATGATTCTGCTGCCCGTGTTGGTGGCGGCGCTATTGATCTGGTATGCGAAGTGGGCCGAGGGCAAGGGATGGATCAGCTAGCAACAAAAAGTCCGCATCGGCTTGAAAGCCGGTGCCTATAACAATTTTTTCGCCAGGGTTTCAGCTCTGCGGCGTGCGCGTACCGGCAGCCGGGTGTCTGCGGCGCCTGCGACCAGACCCGTGAATAACGTGCCGACCGATTCTGCGCCGATGGTCCGAGCCGTCATTTTCAACTGCTTGTTCGTGCCAAGCAGCCAACGGCCCATCAGCCCGGGTGCCGCGCACGAGGAAATCAGGAGCGCCTTTTTCTTCGGCACTTTTGCTTTGCGATATACGGGCGCAGGCGCACCCCATGGCCAGTAGCCATAAACGGTAAGCCGCTCCATGAAACGCTTGAATATTGCGGTAACCGAGCCCATGTTGGTCGGCGCCGCAAGAATGTAGCCATCCGCCTGTTCGATTTTTTCAATCAACTCTCGCATCCTGTCATCGTGCACACACTGACCCGGGTTTTCGCCCGGCTCCTGCGTGCACGCCCGGCAATTCAGGCAGAACTCGATCTCGTATTCGCGGAGCAGGACGGTCTCTACCTCCGCACCGGACAGATTCAGCGCATTCACCGCCGCGTCTATCGCCTGATCGGTAATGCCGTCATCGCGATACGAACCATTGATCGCAAGAACCCTGGTCGTTTGGCTCATCTTCAGACTCCCGCGTTGCTTCGCCTTTTTCGGTTTGAAGATATCACCGTAGCTCGCACCGGAGCATTGCGGATTTCCGAATGCCTACGCTGCCGTCTACCTTACGCCGTGGCACCCGGCACCAATCGATTTGCCTCGCGATAGGACACCGCCCGCTGGCGCTCTTCGTCCCACAGGCAGCAGCGGAAGCAATCGATGATGTCGCGCAGTGAGAGCGTAGTGGTGACGGGTGACTGCAGTTCCGGGATCGCATCCATCGCCTCGGGCAGACGATAGAAAGGAATACGGACATTAAGGTGGTGGATATGGTGAAAACCGATATTGCCGGTAAACCACCGCAAAACCTTGTTGAGCCGCATGTAACTGGACGATTCCATCGCCGCCCGGTAATACGTCCACGCCTCCTCGGACAGTATATGCATGCGTTTGAAGCTGTGCTGGGCAAAAAAGAGGTAACTGCCAAGCGCCGAGGCGATGGTCATGGGCAATAGCAGCACAAAGAACGCCGTAGTGAAGCCACCGACTATCCACAAGACTGCGATTATGGCCGCATGGCCGACAAGCACGAGGAAAGAGTCCCAGTGTTGTCTCGGGTCTCTAAGAAATGGTAGCAAGGTAATGCTGAAGAAAAAGATCGTGACATAGCCGGCCAGTACCGTGAGCGGATGCCTGATAAAGCGATAACTGGCTCGTGCCGACCGCGGCGCCTCGTGCCACATCTGTGTTGTCATGATCGGAAAGGCGCCGACGCTGGCCTCGGCTATCTGGCCGACGTGGCCGTGATGATAATTATGGCTCTTCTTCCAGGAGCGCGGCGGGGTCAGTGCGAGTGCTGAATAGACACGAAACAAGATTCCCGCGAGGCGCGATCGCCACAATATTGCCCGGTGCATGTAGTCGTGGTAGGTGATGAAGGCGCGGACCATCAACATGGCCGCGAGAACGGAAAACAGCAGCTGCAGCGGCCACCAGGGCGCGAGTCCCGCGCCGAGGAGAGCCACGGCCAACAACGCGAAGGTCAGGCCGACGTGTCCCCAACTCACCGCTGCGGATTCCTCCGCAAACGGCACGGTCGCCTTTACCAGGTCCCGCCCGATCCGCAGTCCAGCGCTCGATTCGACAGGATCCGCGGCTCGATTCAGTGCTTGCTGGCCCATCCTTCGTATCGGTAACACGTATCCACATGCCGATTATACAATAGGTGTGATTTCCGCGGCAAAATTGGTCGATTAATCCCAATGTGATCGCTACGTATAGTGCCGCAACGACTGCTCAGTACTGGATTTGCCTTCCCCCACAACTGTTATGACCACGTGCCCCGTTTTCTGCCCGGTTTCAACGTAGCGATGCGCCTCCACGATGTCTTCCAGAGGATAGCGCCGATCGATGACGGTCCTCATCTGTCCGGCTTCAATCAGATCTTTGAGGTAAACGAGATTCTCGGTTTTGTAGCCCGTCAACGGAGCGATTACTTTCTTGCTGCTTGTCAGTGACGTCCAGAGGCCTTTGAACAGTCCAGCGAATCGTGGGTTACCCAAAATGTAGCGGCCGTTTTCGTTGAGCGACTTAAGACTTCGCGAATACGAGCTCTTGCCGACCACGTCGATAATGACGTCATAAGTCTTGCCGTTTCGGGTGAAGTCTTCTTGCGTGTAGTCGATGACCTGATCGGCTCCGATGGAGCGCAGCATGTCCAGTTTGCTCGTGCTGTCCACGGCCGTCACTTCAGCTCCAAATATCTTGGCAATCTGTACGGCAAAGGTGCCGATGCTGCCGGCGGCTCCGTTGATAAGCACTTTCTGACCAGTCTGGACATTTCCCTTTCTTAGGAAATGCAATGCATTCAGTCCGCCAACGGGAACAGTGGCGGCTTCCTCATAGCTCATGTTGGACGGTTTTCTTACTATCGTTTTCGCAGCGGGAATACAGATGTACTCGGCGTATGCGCCGAATCTCTCGGCAGGCGCGAAGACCTGATCCCCTTTTTTGAACTGTGTAACGTCTTGGCCTACCGCGTCTATTACTCCGGCCAGTTCCTGGCCCAGGATTTGTGCTTTTCTTTTCGGTTTTCGGAGACCGAACATCAGCCGCAGCGGAAGCCAGAACGAGATCGGGAAATTGAAGCCGCGCATTTCACAATCGCCGGCAAAGACGGTCGCCGCAACGACCTTTATCAGCACTTCATCGTCTTTGGGCGTTGGAGTTTCGACCACTTTAAGCTGCAGGACGTCGGGTGGTCCGTATTTTGGCCAGACAATCGCTCTCATCAATCTCTACTGGTTTTGTTTTGGCTGGGTTGAAAGCAGTGTATACGGTCAGCGCAGGGCAGGCGGCGAGAGCGCCAGCAAGAACGCCCGCAGTCCTTCAACGTAGACAGGTTCATCCTCGAGGAAGGCCTCGTTGTGGGAGCCATGTAGCTCCAGTAAAGTGCGCGGCTCTGGCGCGGCCGCGAAAATTGCTTCGCCGTGATGAAATGGAATGATCTCGTCGTCACGGCTATGAATGATCAGCACCGGACACTCTACGTCCTGTATGAAATCGCGTGTTGCGTGCCTAAGACGACTCAACCAGCGGGCCGGCAGCCACGGATAGAGTTCCTGGGCGACATCGGGGACAGACGTAAAAGACGATTCGACGATCAGTCCCGATGGTCGTACGTCTACGGCCAGCCGAGTTGCGACGGAGCCTCCCAGGGACCGGCCGAAAAGCACGATGTCGCTTGCAGTCAGGCCGCGGGTCTCGGTGAGATAGCGCCAGGCAGCGTCAGCGTCCCGATACAGGCCGGCCTCAGAGGGCCTGCCGCCGCTCTGACCGTAACCGCGGTAGTCGAGGATAAAGACCGACAACCCCAGTTCATGAAACTGCCGTATCGAGTCCAGGCGATGAGAAATATTGCCCGCATTGCCGTGAAAAAAGAGCAGCGTGCGAGGAGATCCTCCCGGAACAAACCAGCCGTGCAGGCGCACGCCGTCGGCCGTCTCGATCGAGGCGTCCTCGTAGTCCATGTCCACGTCGGCAGGAGTCATGACCAGATCGCGTCCCGCCATGTCGGGCAGGTACAGCATGCGGCTTTGCATGAGATACACGACGGCGACCAGCAGCACGTAGCAGGCAGCGATGACGAGAACGAATTTCAGCATGCACATAGAATACTCGACAGGCGATATACTCAGCCACCAATCAAATAACGGAACCGGAGTGACAAGATGATTCGCGATACCAGATTCTGGACAGGGATGGTGGTATTCCAGGTCTTTTTCGGGCTCGCCGTGTTCGCAATCACCCGCGATTACTACATGCCTGATGCAACCCGCATCAGCGCGCATGCAGGTATCACGAATCCGACCGTGCCTGCCTGGCCCAACGCCGTCACCGAAACCAGCATTGCGCGACTGAGTTCGTCCGCGCCCGTCGACGCGACTGGCATGGACCCGGCGGAGATGTCGCGGCAGGCTGACGAGTTATTCTCCAACAGGCAATACGAGCAGGCCGCGGCGTTGTATGAGCGGCTGTTGGCGTTCGGCCCGCCCAATGCGGATGTGCACAACAATCTAGGTCTTACGCTGCATTATCTCGGCAGATCGACAGAGGCTCTGGATCGGCTCAATGATGGCGTGGCCGTGGATCCTGATAACCAGCGAATCTGGCTAACGCTGGGGTTCGTCAATAGCCAGCTCGGCAATACCGAGCAAGCTCGGACAGCGCTTACCGCTGCGACGAAGATCGGGTCGGACGATTCGATCCGGCAATCCGCAATGACCATGCTCGAGAATCTGCCGTAGGCGCACAATGACCTGAGCGTCGACAAGGTGCTAGCATGGTTTCCCGTCTATCAAAGGGCTGTAGACAAATGAAACCAATAAGCAGCTTGAGCATTTCCGCAATCGTTCCGCTCGTATCGCTTCTGGCGAGTTGTGATGGATCGCCCGGTGATGACGTGGTGGAGGCGACCGGCGGGGGCGTGGACGCGCCGATAGCGCGAATCGAGGTCGTGCAGGATGAGATACATGGCGAAACCATCAAAGATCCGTACCGCTGGCTAGAAGA
Source organism: uncultured Gammaproteobacteria bacterium (assembly GCA_963711285.1). Lineage (GTDB taxonomy): Bacteria > Pseudomonadota > Gammaproteobacteria > Steroidobacterales > Woeseiaceae > UBA1847. Next base: position 33,365 of record CAVQDJ010000016.1, read on the forward strand.
CTGGGCCAGCGAAGACGTCAAAGCCTGGTCCGACGGCCAGAACGTTTACGCAAGGCATGTACTGGCTGGCCTTTCGGAGCGCCCTCAGGTTCACACCCGTATCACCGAGATCCTGAGTTCGGCACAAAGCGTCATTTACTACGGTGTGCAGCTGCTTGACGACGGCTCGTTGCTGGCATTCAAGCAGGACCCGGACAAGCAGCAGGACGTTCTCGTACACCTGAACGCCGATGCAAATCCAGCGACGGCACGAGTATTGGTCGACCCCAATGAAATCGATTCGTCGCATAGCACGACTATCGATTGGTATCGGCCATCGCCTGACGGCGCGCTCGTCGCGGTTTCGATGTCATCGGGAGGATCGGAGTCCGGAGACATCCACGTTTTTGAAACGGACACGGGACAGCAAGTCGACACGGTGGTCGAGCGAGTCAACGGTGGCACGGCCGGCGGTGATCTCGCGTGGTTTCCGGATGGTTCCGGCTACTACTACACACGCTACCCGCGACAAGGAGAGCGCCCGGACAGCGACCTGTTCTTCTACCAGCAGGTCTGGCAGCACACGTTGGGTACTCCGGGTGACGAGGACGAGTATGTCTTGGGTAAAGACTTTCCGCGAATAGCTGCCAGTCGCCTGAGTGTTGATGCTCATAGCGGGCGCTTACTCGTCTGGACGCAAGATGGCGACTCATCGCGCTTTGAAATTCACTTGCGACAGGCCGATGGGTCCTGGACACAGTTCAGCCGCTTCGGCGACGGCCTCGTTCAGGCCGTTTTCGGACCCGACGACTCGTTGTACGTCCTCGAGCATGGCGATACCCCGCGGGGGCGCATACTCAGGATAAATGCAGCGAATCCGGATATCGCAGACGCCATCGAGGTCGTGCCGGAAGGTGAAGGCGCCATTGCGCATAACTTCTACTACAAGTATTCGCCGAACATGGTCGTGACGAACGATCGGATTTACGTTGTTTATCAAAACGGCGGTCCTAATGAGCTGGTCACTTATTCACTTGACGGCGACAGGCTGGAGTCGCCGAGGCAAGCTGCTGTCTCGGCGATCTACGGGCTCACGGCGGCCAGCAACTCGGATCTCGTTTTCGCGACGACGTCCTACGTAACGATGCCGCAGTGGTTCAGGTACCGAGTGGGCGACAGCACCACGGTGCAGCTTGGTATCTCATCCGAGTCACCGGTGGACTACTCCGATGTCGAGGTTGTGCGCGAGTTCGCAACGTCCAAAGACGGGACACGCGTGCCTGTCAACATACTGATGCCGCGCAATGCCAGGAAAGACGGTTCGAATGCTATCGTCGTCACCGGCTACGGTGGCTATGGCTTGAGCATTTCGCCGGGTTTGTCGATGTCGCGGCACATTCTTTTCGAGCATGGCGTGTTGTTTGCGCAGGCCAATCTGCGTGGCGGCGGAGAGTATGGCGAAGAGTGGCACCTGCAAGGCAATCTGACCAACAAGCAAAACGTGTTCGATGATTTTGCGGCGGTAATCAGACATCTCGTCGCCGAGGGCTACGCGGATCCGGAAAGAGTCGCCATTGTCGGCGGCAGTAACGGCGGCTTGCTCATGGGCGCAACCGTGGCGCAGAACCCGGACCTTGCCGCGGCGGTCGTGTCGCATGTCGGCATCTACGACATGCTGCGAGTCGAACTCGATCCCAACGGCGAGTTCAATGTTCCGGAGTTCGGCAGCGTGCAGGACCGTGAACAATTCGAGGCCTTGTACGCCTACTCGCCGTACCACAACATCAAAGACGGCGTTGATTATCCGCCGATCCTGTTACCGACTGGCGCGAACGACCCGCGCGTCAATCCGGCGCACAGCCGCAAATTTACAGCCCGGTTGCAGGCGGCTCAGGGAGGCGACGGCATCGTTTTGCTGCGCACGAGCAGCGAGACCGGACATGGAGGTGGCACGCCACTCGATGAAGTGATCGAATTGATTAGCGATCAGTACGCCTTTATTTTTCATCATCTCGGAGTGCCGCTGGACACGTCCTGAATGGAAGGTTGCAGGACGCTGCCATCTTCTTTGAGCGCGGCGCCCAGCGACACGACGGAGTAGCTGAAACATGAAATATCGCCATGTCGGCAAAGCAGGTATCCAGGTCAGCGAATTATCGCTGGGCTCGTGGATTACCTTTCACAATCAGGCCGGCATCAAGGACACGGTTTCAATGATGGCGGCTGCGTACGACACCGGCGTGAACTTTTTTGATAACGCGGAGGCTTACGCGGGCGGAAAGTCCGAAGAAATCATGGGCGCGGCGTTCAAAAAGCTCGGTTGGCGGCGCGGCAGCTACCTCGTGTCGACGAAACTGTATTGGGGACTGCACGACGGCCCTAACGAACGCAACACACTCAATCGCAAGTACCTCATCGAAGCGATCGACGGCTCGTTAAAGCGCCTCGACATGGAGTACGTGGATATTCTCTTTTGCCATCGTGCCGATCCGTCGACACCGGTCGAGGAAACCGTCTGGGCGATGCACAACATCATCGAACGCGGCAAAGCACTGTACTGGGGCACGTCCGAGTGGGAGGCGGCTGAAATCCTGGCGGCCATCGAGGCGGCCGATCGTCACCATTTGCACAAACCGATCGTCGAGCAGCCAATCTACAACCTGTTTGAGCGGCATCGCTTCGGCCCGGAATACGACGCTGTATATGAGGAATACAGATACGGCGCAACAACATGGAGTCCGCTGGCGTCTGGCCTGTTGACCGGCAAGTACAATGCCGGCATTCCGAAGGGCAGTCGTGGCTCACTGCAAGGGAATGACTGGCTCAAAAAAGAGCTGACCGATACAGAGAGATTAGCCAAAGTAGCGGCGCTGGAACCGATCGCCCGGCAAATGGGCGCGAGTCTCGCACAGTTTTCCCTGGCCTGGTGCCTGCAGAATCCGAGCGTCAGTACCGTCATGACCGGTGCCAGCCGTGTGGAGCAGGTGCACGAGAACATGAAAGCCCTGGACTTCGTGGACAGCTTCACGCCGGACGTGATGGCGGAGATCGACCGAATCTTCGACGGTGCGTAAGCAGGCGTAAGAGAAGGAGGCCTCCTGCGCTAGTCGGCCGTCGTGGCCGGGTCCTTTTTCACGTACAAGCCCTCGAACCAGACGTTCCAGGTGTCCGTGGCTTCATCGTACAGATCAAAGTGTTGAATGACCGAACCGTCGTCCCGGGGTGTCCAGATACCGCGGAATGCTGCGGCCGCAGCCCGGCCATAGTTATAGATGTGCCCGGTCAAAACCATTGCGCCATCGTCGTTCAGGCCACCCGTGTAGTCGATCGAGTAACCATTGGCAACCCAGACCTGACGCCACTCGTCCTTTACGGGGTTGTAGTAGTTTATTGAAAAGCCGCCGCCGCCTTGCGCGCCTTGCCATTCCTCTTTAAGCAGGCAGGAACTGTAGTGTTTCGTGATCGCATTGGTGCCTTGAAACTGGCGCGTCTCGTCGTTGGAATAGACGTTCCATTCACCCACCCAAAAGTCGAAGTCGGCAAAGCCAGGGTTGGATTCACAGTGAGGCGGTGGCGGTTCCGGCGGCGTGGCCGGCACTTCCTGCGCCATAGTTGTTGCTGCAAGTGACAGAAGGATCGTTGTCGATGCAACGAGGTTGAATAGTCGGGTCATCGCTTTTCCTCATCGGTCCGGCAGGCTTGTAGGTATCCTCGGTATCATACCGGCTCCCCACGATATTGCCGCAGACAAGCTATACTCTCAGCGTGATCTGCCTCTATTTAGGGTGAGCGACATGACAAGCAAATACTTGATTGCACTATTGACCGCATCCTTGCCGGGCCTCGCTATGGCGCAGGACGCCGGCTCGTACCAATGTTCTTTCGGTGAGTTGCAGCGACGTGTAGAAATACTGACCGAGCCTGGCGTATCGGTGCCCTGCGAGGTGCATTACTACAAAGATACGGAAGCCCCCGGCGAAAAACAGGTGTTGTGGAGTGCGACGAGCCAGCAGGGCTATTGCGAGAGCAAGACGGAGGAGTTCGTAGCCAAGCTGGAAAGCTGGGGTTGGGACTGCGGGCAGGGTGAGAGCGCGACGCCGACTCCTGAGCCGGACACTGACGAGGCTGAGGTCGAGCTCCCGGCCTATGATGACACGGACGTGCTTTCGCCGGGCGACCCGTCCGGTTCGTAGACGCGTCGCGCGTCAGCTCGCGACTATTGTGTCTGCGCGATCGCCGCAGGATCAACATGCGGCAGATGATGTTCGCATTCTTCGGTCAGGTGTTCTGCATTCCTGATCCAGTTGCAGGTCTCGCAGGTGCAGGTCGTCTCATCGTGGCGTAATTCGCTATTCAGTGCTTCGACGAGCTTGATTCCTTCACGCAGTGATGTGCTGAGAATGTCTGTGGTCTTGTCTTCGAAATGTCTGAAGTCCTGCAGGCACTTGTTCCAGCCACAGTCGGCACCGCCGTCGCAATGGTTGCAGCGCTCACCGGTTGCGGCAAATAGACTGTCGTGCGGGTAGTTGCCCTCTTCGATGAGTGACATGACCAGTAACCTGGGATAGATGAGTGCTTCTATTATTTTTTCTCGCATTACCATCTCCTCATGACTGTGTTTACATATTAGGCTGATCGATGGGCGACCTCAACCAACCTGGCGGGCCGCCTGGCAATTATTAAGGTAAATTGGCGGCATGGATAAGTACCTGGCAGCGGCGGTTGATGAAGCGCGCAAAGGGCAGGCCGCGGGCGGCATTCCGATCGGCTCCGTGCTCGTCATCGACGGTAAGATCGTTGCGCGTGGCCATAACCAGCGCCTGCAGAAAGGCAGCCCGGTACTGCACGCCGAAATGGATTGCCTGGAGAATGCGGGCCGGCTGGACGCACACGATTACCGCAAAGCCGTGTTGTATTCGACCTTGTCGCCGTGCGATATGTGCAGCGGCGCCGTCCTGCTGTATGGCATCCCGAAAGTCGTTATCGGCGAGAACCGGACGTTTCAGGGTCCCGAAGACTATCTGCGCTCGAGAGGTGTGGAGCTCGAGATACTAAACGATGAGGAATGCCAGCAGCTGATGCGCAATTTTATAGCCGCGAACCCCGCGCTCTGGAACGAGGACATCGGCGAGACCTAGGCCCTTCTGGTAGCGCACGATGCGGCGAGCTGCTAGAAAAGTGCCCGTACCAGCAGCAGGAAGCCAATCGCTGCGAGCGGGATTCCCAAGGGTGCGCCAATCACGCTGAGCGAGACCGCAACGCCCGCAACCATCAGAGCCGATGCCCAGCACCGCACACAGCAGTCGACCAATCACGGCGAGAACAAAAGTAACAAACCGCCAGATTGCGTAGAACGGCCATAATAGAATTGGCACTTTATTTTCGGCTGAGTCACCCACGAACTGATTATAGCCGTCACGGCCGCGCCATTCCTTTGGGAAGGCAAAAAAAACCCCGCACAAGGCGGGGTTTCGTAGAACATGCTGAGTGTCTCAATTACCGAAGTAGAATCGACCGCTTACTGAGTACATGGAAATCTCATCGCTGAATTCACCATTGAGACCGAGGGACCATGTCTCGTCAAAACTGTAGAGTCCACCGATTTCAAAACCGGTATCGTCACCCAGGTCACCGTAGTCAACGCGTTTGATGCCACCGTTCAGCTCCAGCTCTTCGGTTGCAGCGAAACGCACGCCCACACTGAGTCCGTACCCGCTGTCGTCAAAACTGCCCGGCCCGGCCGGGTTAAGATCGACTGACTCATACGACAATTTCGCAACCAGATCGACAGTCTCCGACAGCCCCATGTTGTAGCCGAAGCCGGCGCGTAACCGGGTTGCATCGGTGTCGGGTACGAGACCGCTTGCCTTGAGGTCTGCGATGTCGTAACCAGCGAACACATGAAAGCTGTCAGTGAACGCATACGAAGCGCCGAGCGTAAAGCCATCGCCGTCAATGTTTACAACATCGAAATCGGTGTTGCCGTAGCCGAGGTACAAGTAGTTGTAGTCAAAATCTTCTGCGCTGGCCGATGCCGAAAACGCGAGAAGCAAAACAAAAAGTGTTGAACGCAACATTACGTTCTCCTGATCATTGCCCAAGAGGCCCGCATGCTAACGGGATTCGAAATAGTAAATGTGCCTTGGATCACATATTTGCTTCGCCGGCGGTTATTGTTAATTTACGGTCACAAAAACTGCGTATTTCAGCAATTTCAGGGCGCTATTTGTTGTAGAAAAGCCACAGCGCTCTCTCGTATTGGAGTCAGTAGCATGCAAATTCGACTAACGTCCGTTCTCGCCGTGGTTCTGATATCGGCGCCGCTGCTTGCCGACGAACCATCGCTCGGCCCGGCCATCGACGGCTATGGCCCGACCTATCCAATCAATGACCGAGATGTCGCTCTGGAAGAGGGCTTCGTCTATCGCGTGGCTTTTGATGTGGCGACGTATTCTGACGATGTCACGTCATTGAACACCGGGCTCGTCAGCGTTGCCCGGTTTCTGAACATGCATGCGCGCAACGGTGTTGCGCTGAAAGACATGGACGTCGCCATCGTGGTGCACGGGCCTGCTCTGAAGAATGTCTTGAACGATGATGCGTATCAGGCGCGCTATAACGCCGACAATCCCAATCTCGAACTCGTGATGAAACTGCACAATGCAGGTGTCAGGTTTTACGTCTGCGGACAATCGATGGCCTTTGGCGGGATTGAAAAAAGTGAGCTCACACCGCCCATGAAAGTCGCGCTATCGGCAATGACAATGCTCACTGTGCTTCAATCCGAAGGCCATGCTGTGTTGTAATAGCGCCCGCCGCGCCCGTAGCTCAGCTGGATAGAGTACCTGGCTTCGAACCAGGTGGTCGGGAGTTCGAATCTCTCCGGGCGCGCCAAAAAAGACAAAGGGTCCCCAACGGGGGCCCTTTTTCTTTTTCAGCTCCGGATAACATTCGAACTCCAGAGTTCGATCCGAGGCCGACGCAGTCGGCCGACAGACGCCGAAGGCGCCCCGCAGGGGTGAAGATCGCCTTAAGGCGATCTGAATCAATCTCTCCGGGCGCGCCAGAAATAAAACGGCCCCTTCATGGGGCCGTTTGGTTTGTTGTTCCGCGACCATTCGTCGAAGTGCAACTCTTCTTAAGTACATCCCCGAATTGACACAGATCGTGTCCCAATTCAGTTTTATGAAATACTTGGCAAAGGCGAACCTGACGAAAATCGGAGACGCAAAACGTCGGCTCCTCGCTTCCTACGAGACGCATTTCGCGACGCCTCCCAGGGCCCTGAGGTCACCAGACTTCGATACGTCAGCAAATCCGTCTTCGACCGACTGACCAGGACGGTACCGTCTTGATTTTCCTTTCGGGCGTTCCGTCCAAGGGGTGACGATGAGAGGGAGCAATAAATTGTGGGGGATGGGGGAAAACGGACTCATCCTCGCCGGCATGGTTATCAGCGTGATCTTCTGGTTGCTCGAGGCGAGTAATCATGTGATCTTTTTTGCAGATTCCGACATGTTTGAAGCCCTGTTCGCACCGACGTGGCATGAACTCTGGATGCGACTGACCGTCGTCGTGGCGTTCATGGCCTTTGCCTTCATCGCGAGTCGCATAGTCAAAGCGCGTCGCCGTGCCGAGGATGCTGCTAACCGGGCGCTGACCGAGGTCGATCAGGTATTCGAGACGGCCGCCGACGGAATGCGGATAGTCGACAGAGATTTTCGCGTGCTCAGGGCAAACGATACTTTTGCCAATCTGGTTGGATTGCCGAAACGCGAAATCATTGGCCGAAAATGCTCCGACGTATTCTGGGGTGACAGGTGTGACACGCCCGGATGTCCTTTGACCCGAGTGCTCAATGGTGATCAGGACGTCGAGTACGATGCCGATAAGATCCGCCCTGACGGGACGTCGGTGCCCTGTATCGTCTCAGCCACGCCTTACCGGCAGCCGGACGGCACAATCATCGGCATCGTTGAGGATTTCAAGGATATCTCGGAACGCAAACAGGCCGAGCGAGACCAGCGAGAGTCCGGAGAGCGCTTGCGGGAGCTGACCGCCCACTTGCAGAGCATACGAGAAGAGGAACGTAGTCGAATTGCGCGGGAATTACACGATGAGCTGGGCCAGGTTCTGACGGCATTGAGCCTGGACGTGCGCTGGCTGCACAAACGCTTGCCGGCAGAGCAAGGCGAACTGCAAGAGAAGACTCGCGCGATCGGCGAACTCATCACTACAACGGTCAATTCCGTAAGCCGGATATGCTCCGAGCTGCGTCCCGCAATTCTCGACGATGTCGGGCTTTCGGCAGCCATCGAATGGCAGGCGGGGGAGTTCTCCGCCAGAACGGGAATCGCGTGCAACATCCAGACCGAGCCACCGGAAATAAAGTTATCCGAAGAACTGTCGGTGGCCATTTTTCGAATCTTCCAGGAAACGCTGACGAATATCGTCCGCCACGCACAGGCTAGCGAGGTTGACATTCATCTGCGGCTCACACCGCGCGACTTTTTGATGCGAGTCAGCGACGATGGCGTAGGAATGGAAGCTGCCGGGCCCCACAAGGTGGACTCCTTCGGTCTTCTGGGCGTAAGGGAAAGAGTGCGCGCCTTCGACGGCGAGTTGACGTTGTGTACGGGCGACAAGGGAGGCGCGTGCCTCGACATCGTTATTCCGGCCCCGGAACTGGCGGCAACGAATGGCGAGGTATACCTACCTGTCGGACACACTGCGCAAGCGCCATAGCGGCCGCCTGATTATTTCAGTGTCTCAATTCACGAGACCCTTGAAAAAAGCGTAATGCGTCAGCTCGGCGTTGTTCTTCATGTTCGTTTTCTGGAGAACATGCGTTCGATGCGTGCTGACTGTCTTCACACTCAGGCAAAGTTCTTCCGCAATCTCCGAGACCGTTTTACCCGCAGCTATCATCAGGAATATCTGGTACTCGCGGTCGGACAGGACTTCATAAGGCTCTTCGTCAAAATGACCGGACAGATTGGCGGCGAGTCGCTCGGCTAGGGCTTGGCTGATGTAGCGGCCGCCTGCCAGAATCTTCCTCACCGCGGCGACAAATTTATCGGGGGCACTTGCCTTGGCCACGTACCCCGCTCGCGCCGGCTTTTATCATCCTGACCCCGTACTGGCTCTCGTCGAACATGCTGAGTATCAGCACAGGGAGATCCGGCCATTCGGAGTGAATACTCTTCAGGAGGTCGAGTCCGTTACGATCGGGCAGTCCTATGTCGAGGATGAGCGCGTCGGTATGAGTTTTGACGCAGGCACTCCATGCTCTCCCTCGCGGTCCCTGCCTCCTGCACCTCGACGTCGCCGAGTTCCTCTTCGAGGACCGAGCGCAGGCCGTGTCGTACCACGGCATGATCATCGACGAGCAGGACCTTATACCTTGGCATTGTGGGCATGTCGCTGAACTACGATTAGATCCAGTTTAGTCTTGCGCTTATCGCGCTGCAACAAAGGGGAGGGGCGGCGCCTCCTCCGTAACCGCCCCTCGAGACGGTGTCCGGTCGGCGGCGATTGGAGCCGCTGCCGCCGGACCTCGCCTGGCTGACGTCATTCATGCGTGAATTCGGGCACGTCAAACGGATACCCCGTCACCACCCAGGCCTCGATACCACCTTCGGGGTTAACACCCCAGCCGACGATACGGTCGCCCTGAGCGGAAAGGCTTGTGGCCTCATTCAGGATCCACTGAGAACCCATGCCCGAGTACTCGCCAGCCCCGGTCTTGATGAGGATGTACTCGAGGTCGTACATGTAGCCGATCTCGTCGTCCTCCAGCACCGGGTTGCCGGTCCATACGAAGGCCTCCGACGGGTACAGGATGCTCTTGCTCTTGCCCACGACCATGAGTTCACCGGCCTCTGAACCCGGCTTGAAGGCGACGCCGGTGGCCACGCTGTCAAGCTTCTTCTTGGAGAGTCCGCCCAGTCCCTTGGCCACCCACTCACCCGTGGTGCTGTCAACGAACCAGATGCAGGCCTGCGGGCCCTTCGGGCTGTCGCTGCGGCCTGCGATGATTAGGCCGTCAGGCGTCATCGCATAGGCCTCGGCGAACTTGCCGCCGTCGAGGTTCGGCAGACACCACGCTCAGAAGCGTTATCGGGTCGGTATTCGGATCGATAACCTGCGTGACGAATGCTCGGCTGCCGCGCTTGGTGCCACCATAGCCCGCGATGATCATTCCGTCTGCGGACACCGCCTCGGCCCGTGACCACTGCAGCGTCTGCGCAGTGAGGACGTCCGTTATGCTCAGTGTCTTGACCAGCGGTAGGAGAGGGTCGGTCATGTCGGCACGGAACGCCATCGGGCCGCGCTTGTTGTTGCCGTAGCCCACCATGACTAGCCCGTCGGTCGTCACGTCCATCGCCTGCATCTCGGAGATGCCGCCGCCAAAGTCCGGAATCGCCGCGAAGTCACCCTCATCGACGGAGTCCAGCACCGGCAACAGCCATTGAATGCCATAGGACACGGTCCCGAGGGTATACGTCCCAACGGGCGTCGAGCCGCCCCAGTCGAGAGTCAGGTTCGGCAGATCATAGCCTGGCACGTATGACATGTCGGAGGACGCATACGCGGCGCTTGGCCGTGAAGGTGCGATGGCGCCGATGTCCTCCTGGACCTGCAGCTCGTTGTAAAGCGGCGGAATCCCGTCATCCGTAGCGATGGCCCACTCGATGTCAGAACGCCATGCACGCTCGAAGTCAACGACCACGGTGGAGCCCACGGCGGTCTTGCCGTCGCGGGAGATCCCCAGGGCCATGCTCGAGTCGTGCGGGCCATCCATGTGTCCCCACCGCCAGAAGTAGAACGTAGCGTCCGGTGGCGGGGGCGGCGGATCATCGCCCGGTGGTGGTTTACCCGGTATGCCTCCCTTGGCTCGCCCAAATGGTAGTGCCGGCCAGCAGCAGGACCGCGCCGGCTAGAACGGCAAGAATAAGATTACCTCGTTTCATGATTTCCTCCTCGCGCCTCAATCCGGGGCGCCGCGGTAGTCGACTCTGCGGAACATGATGTCGCTACTCTGTTCACTTTCTTCAAGCCAGATGCCGTACATGCGCGAGCCATCGGGTGTCTGGCGAAGCTGGGCCGCGCCTTGTTCGGGCTTGTCCTTTGCCAGCAAGTTCCAGCCTTCCTCGGCCTTGCCGCTTCCGCCTTGCGGGGTCACGACCACGCTCTCATAGCGTTGTCCCTTGTCCTTCGTGCGGCTGTAGAAAATATCGAGCGGCATCTGCGGGTACTCGACGCCGTCCGGCAGGGTGTTCTGGTTGAACTCCAGGCCGTAGGCGAGCTGGTACACGCTCGAATTCCACTTGTCTTCGGGGTAAAGCACGACTCTCGTTGGTCTTGATTGTTCCCGGCGTCTTGACCAGCCGCGGCTCCAGCACGCTGATGCGGTTGTTACGCAGGTTGGAGACGTTGCGCGGTGGCTCCAGAGTCACCGGGCCCGTACGCCGTCGTGACGACTTCCTCATCCCAGGTCACGGTCTGAGTGTCGTGGTCCACGATCGGGACCCTGAAGACCACGTTGTGCTCGATCTCCGAGCCACTCGGATCGGTTGTCCAGGCCTGGCCGCCGTTGAAGGAGCGCCGAACGTAGAAGTCGTACTTGTCGTTCGCCGCTCGGCCCCAATTCGGCGTCCAGCTGTAGCCGATCAGCAGGTCGTCGCCGTTGATCGCTCCGCGCTGGGCTTTTGCGTCGAGGCGCGGGTTGCTTCGCCGACGAATCCGCGAGATTGGCCGGACTCCATGCCCACCTGAGCATCTTCTCGGGCTTCTCGGAATCGAACGGGTTCTGCCACAATTCGGTCGGCGTAACACTGCTGACGTTCTGCGCGCCAGGTACGAAGTTGCCGAAGGCGTAGGGATTGCCGGTCGCCGAAGCAACGGCACGCCGCATGAAGATATCAGCGGGCTTGCCTTTGCCTTCTTCACCCTGCCGGTAGAGCGCCACGAGCACCGTTTTCGATTCGCCCATCTTGGACTTGGGCTGGCTGACAAAGCGGACGCGGCGTGCGTTCTCGTAAGCGAGCTGCGGGTCGCCCTTCCAGTCGAGCAGCAGTGCGCCGAACTCGTCGACCAGGTAGACCGGATTACCGGCCGGCGTCGGTCTCCGGCAGGTTCAGGATGCCGCCGCCACCGATCAGCTCCGGATTCCTGAAGTCGAAGCTGTGGTAGATGACGTTCTTGCCCTCGTCGGGTTTGTACTTCGCGTCGTGCTCATCCTCCGAATCCGTGTCACAGTCGTGTTCTTCGTTGTCCGGAGGAGTGCCAACACCTTTGCTTTCCTCGTAGCCGATGAAGGCCCACGCGCTCTTGGAGCCGTCGGGCTTCTTGTACGGCTGCAGGAAAACATTGGCACGGGACGCACCCGTGTTGCCGTCGAGCAGGCGGCCGTCGTCGGTCACACAGACGTTGTGCACTTCACCCTTGGGGTTGGTCTTCTCCACCGTGTAGGCGCACAGCGGATTGGTTCCAGGTGCCGCGGCCGTGCCGATGCTTTCGAGGGTTCCGCAGTAACGATGGGTTCCCTGGCCCTCCTCGTCGTAATCGTGTTCACCACTACCGCCCGCGGGATCCATGTTCTCCAGGCTGCAGACGTCGTTGTCGGAAATCCTCACCGGCAGTGACATCGGCACAAGTGCCTTGACCCGGTTGGCCAGCTCAGGGTCGGTGTCTACGATGTCGTCACCGTTGCCGAGGGCTCCGGCCGGGTAGTTGTAATCGACCTCGCCGAAATCGGCCAACGTGATATAGCTGTACCAGATGTCGGTCTTGTTGGTTGAGCGAGCGCCGCTCCAGCCATCTCCGGGGCCTTCACCTTCGCCCGGCCGCAGGCCTTTCGGATCCTCCTGCCAGACAATGGCGAATGCAACATCGGTGCCTGCTCCCGCAAAGAGCTGGTAGGCATCGCGCCGACCGGATGTGACCCGCTCGGGCTTGAACCACTGGATGTTGCCCGTATAGGGATCGATCGTTGCGCGGCTGGTCCAGACGCAGCTGTACGGAATCTCGCCCATCTCGGGGAATTCCTCGTAAATCACTGACCGTTGTGGACCGGCGACACCGAAAATATCGTCCTTCCAGTAGGCGTCATCGCCCGGGTAGTCGGGTGCGCAAAACGTCCCTTCGTCAGTCTCGCGGCAGATGTCGCATGGGTCGGGCTGCCCGTCACCATTTGTGTCGGGACAAACCTCTATGGCATAACCCGGTCGTCCGCCACGGCAGAACTTGTCCGTCCACGCGACGAAGATCATGTTGCCCTTGACCTTGAGCATGGGTTTCCAGGACTCGCCCGAATAACCGAGCAAGGATGACTTGTCAGCCGTCTTGGAGAGGTTTCTGCGTTTCCAGGTGTCGCCATCGTCTCTCGAAATGGCGGCGAACACGTCGAACGCGCCCGTGCCCTCGATCTCGTCGAGGTACGTAACCACGATGGGTTTGGCAACGTCTCGCGTTTCAATGACCTGGTCGTCTTCGTTGTGGTAGACCACGGACGTCGACGTTTCATCCGACCGCAATGCCGGCACGTAGACCGGCACGATCTCGATCTTAGCCTTGTCGCTCTTCATCTCGGGAGTCTTTGAGATGTCCCTCCTCATGAGGTTTCCGGCCTTCATCCCGGCGTTCAGGTTCTCCAGAGCCTCCTCCTTGGTAAGGGCCGTCAGAGCAACCACACCGTCGCAAGCTGCGATCGTTGCGTCGATCAGAGCGCCCACGGCATAGTCGTCAGCGAAGAACAGGTCGGGAGGCGGAATTTCGGCAAAGTCGCCAAGCACGCTGTTCAGGCAGGCGACAACCGGATCGGTGATGTTGATCGCGCCGAGAGCGGGGTTGCCGTCCCCGTCCAGGCTTTGCAGCAGCCTGGCCAGGTTGAGGGTCCGGTCGTCATACATGTCGGCACCCTCGAATAGGTCGTCCGGCGAGATAGCGCGGTCGGCCAGGGTTTCACCGAGGAACAAGTCGCCAACGGAAAAGGCGACGAATTCGTCCGGCAGAAACCAGAACTGCCCGTTTTGACCTGTGATTCCGAACTGGGTAACCGTCGAATAACCGAGGCCGTTCACATTGGCATCAACGAAGTGCCCCGGGTCGACTTTGGCAAGCGGATAGACCGCGTACCAGCCCCAGGTGGAGCCGTCGTCCTTATCGAGCCTGTCAAAGATACCGTCACCGTCGGCGATCGCGCCTTCCGAAAGCCCGGTTAGCTCGGCATGAACGGCGATGAACAGGTTCGGCGGACACTTGCTCGGGTCGACCGACCAGCAGATCTCGAAGTTCGACAGCGAAATCACTTGCTCGTGATACGGTATCGGCGGGCCGAAATCATTCTTGTAATCGAACCACCCGGCGACCGGCTTTCCTTTCTTATTGAGGACTGCCTCGAATTCCGCCGGGTCCTGGACGACGTGGATGTTGAGTTCCTTGATCAGGTAGCCGTCAGGCCGAACCGCGATCTTCAGGTCGTCCTTGGTGTTCCATATCGCGACCTCACCGACTTCGACCCACGGGTCAAGCGCATCGTCGTCTATAGTCACTAAGCGCTGATAGACCGGCCAGAACGGCTCAGCTTGGGCGCCAGGGCTGCCGGCGAGCAAGCAAAGGACTGGGAACACCACCAGTGCAAATCTTTGCAACTTGAGTTTTGACAGACACATACTCGTATCCTCCTACGATGTCATCGCGCTACGAGCTGGCGCCTGCGACCGCGAGCGCTGCCCACCCCCGCGATGTTGTGTTCAGGGTGTATTTGTTGTTGCGCGAGGGAGGCAGGCTTGTCCTTCTCCCCAACCGTCAACGAATTCTCTTTTTGCTTAGCTCACCTCCTTTTCATGCCAGGTTCGATCGAGTCACAGGCAGGTGCTCGTGCATACGCGCAGGAACATCTTGCTCGCCAGGATCGAGGTGCCGTCATAGACCCCTTCCGTCCTGACAAGGCTGCCGGGCTCGACGAGCGCGAAGAATGTATCGGCGTCGATTTCCACGTGCGCCGCGTTTTGGAATACCGTGTTGTCGTCGGATGCCACCGAGACCCCGAGCATCGTGATGCTCGGCCGGTCGATCGACTCGACCAGCGCCTTGAGTGTCACGTCGCCGTCCGCATCGTCTCGTTCAAGCCGGGACGCGATGACTGAGCCGGCGTCCAGGACGGCACGAATTTCGAGGCGGTCGCCGATTGCAAGGTCTTCGAACCCGAAGGTCGGCGGGCCGGACGTCGTGTGATCGCGGAATAACGTGAACTCGTTCGTTTGAACATCGATGCCGAGGACCGTAACGATCTCGTTGTCGACATCAAATGCATCGACGTTGCCCTTGATTTGAACCAGCGACGGCAGGTGAAACACGATCCGATCAGCTACAAGTACACCGGCGTCATTGACTGTGCCGTCGATCGACACCTTGACGTCCAGTGCCAGGGTATCCACGGTCCCGTTCACGTAGATCGTGTCAAATGTAGTCGTAACTGCCTGGCCGTCGACTTCGAAATCGTTTGCCGAATTGAATGCCGTCACATAACCGATCAGCTCGTACAGACATTCGCCGGCACACATCCGGTACCTGTCTCTGTCCCGATCACGTGCCTGAACCATGTTGGCCAACATGTGGCCGTTCTGGATCATGGCCGTGCTGGTTACCTGAACGTACATGCCATTGGCGAGGTCGGCGCCTCCCAGCTCCAGCATGGCCGCGGAGTAGTCACAGGACTGCGTCCCGATGCGGAAGCGCTGCTGGCCTATATCGAGATCGGAAATCTCCCCTTTGACCTGCATGGTCATGCCAGCCGCGAATTGAAGGGCGGTGCGTTGCACGAACGTCGCCTGAATCTGCTGCTGGAGTCGCCACAAGCCGCTTACCTCGACGACATGTCCGACTTCGAGATCCTCGAACGAGGCGTTCTCGAATACCGTAAGTTCGTCGATAAAAACTGTTCTCCCCAGCACGACAAAGCTTCCGACTGCCCGGTCGATACTCGAAACAGGGCCCTCGGCGTCATCGACGAAGCTGATCTCGCCGGCTCGGGCGAGGCCCGTGTCGGAGTTGATGGTGCCGCCGATCGACACGATCATGCCGATTCGCAGATCGGACACGGTGCCGGGTTGATCGTCCATCGTCACCGTCGTGGCGGCGGTGTCGAACTCCACGCCGTTCGCGATCACACTGCTAAAACCCGTGATTGGGCCGACGACTACGACATCGTCTGTGTCGACCACTGGCGCGGGAACGGGGGCTCGGTTTGAGCTGCTGTCACTGCAGGCTGCAGCGAGCAGCAAAACGAGCATTGTGAGAGTAAAGCCGTTTTTCATAACTGAAACCTCCTTGCCGCCAGCCGCGCGACTGGCCAGACGATTCCACTGGCTGCATCGACTGCATCAGCCAGCGGGCAATGCACTGGGAATATCGCCGGTGAAGACCTTTGTGACGTGAGTGGTAACAGGCACGGGTACGTGCCCTCATCTGAAGTCAGCGCGTTGCGAACCAGCGCAACCCGATATCGTCTTCGGGATCTGTATGACATCACTACGGCTTCTTGTGCCATCACTCAGCTTCCCTTCCGGTCGTAACTTGTGAAACTCCTTCACGACACAGTCTATTGCCGGCGCCTTGCGGACAACATGAGACAAATACTGAACCGAATATAGGATTGAATCGGATCAGGGCGTCGGTGTTTGTCCTACGCAAAGTGCGTATTTGACCCGAACGGAACGGACTAACGGTCTCTCATGAGGTAATGGAGTTCGACAAACGCGACTGTTACGAAGAATTGTTGCTCGAATCGAGAGCGTTTGAAGGCGAATGCGGCGACTAATTTTCCCGGGGGCGACGAGGGGGGCTTGGTGTAGCCAGTACGAAACTAATGGGACGTAAATTGATTCCCAAAAAGACCGCTATGTATTTGATCGTTTTAGGGGTGTTTCGGGGGTTAGTTTTGGGAATCGAGTCTGGAACTCATTGATCTTATTGATTTGTATTCCTGGCTTCGAACCAAGTACTTCCTGAGGCAATCTCAACGGCCGGTGAGCATGTATCTACAGAGTAGGTCGGGAGTTCGATCCGAGGCCGATGCAGTCGGCCGACAGACGCCGAAGGCGCCCCGCAGGGGTGACGAGCGTAGCGAGGAATCCATCTCTCCGGGCGCGCCAAAAATGATAAAGGGTCCCCAACGGGCGCCCTATTTCATTTAATCTGGTTTGCCTTCCGAAGGCAGGGTTGGATGTTGGCCTCACGAGTACTATTCGAATTCCCGATCCTGATATTGTGCGGAAGTTGGCCTAGCGCCTATTCTCGAAACCGCCTAGATAGTCGAATGCCAATATTCTCGCCACTTCTCGCGGGAATCACGGCGTCCAGGCGTAGCCGATTTTCATAAACCAGGTTCGATCCGTCGTCGTCAGGTTGTTGAGTTCGTCGTCGTCGATGAGAGCATCGGAATAACCGAGAAAAAACACGGTCTGCGGGTTCAACTTGTAGGAATATAGAAGCTGCCGCCCCACGTCGCGGGAACGCGCATCAACAGTCTCCGTGTAGACGTCCGGATTTCGTTCAATGTCCTGGAACTGGGTGGTCAATCGCAGGAAACTACGAACGCTGAATTGCCAGGTTAGCCGCACGTCATGCACAGCTGCATCGAAAATTCTGGTGCCATCTTTGGTATCGAGCGCTACAAAGCTGGCCTCATAACGTAACAACAGGTGCCGATTGATGTTCCAGTTGACGAATGGATCGATGCGAATTTCATCGCCGAGACGGCTGTTCGCGAAATCCACCTGATCGCCAATGCGTGCCCAGACGCCAAGCAGCAGGCCACCCCGGGGTTGAAACTCACCAAACAGGCTGAACTTGTTCTCATGGAACAGGATGTCATCAAACAACACGTCACGAGTCAGTCCGCCGAACTCGAAATGCGACTGCATCGGTCCGCTGACGTTCAAATAGGCTTCCACCTCCCTCTCGAGCATGCGGCCATCATCATCATGAGTGATATCCCAGTCACCGTTAAGCTGGATCCGTGAATACCAGTCGTTCTCCCCTCCGTGCCAAATACGCCCAACACCGG
This sequence comes from uncultured Gammaproteobacteria bacterium, assembly GCA_963711285.1. Lineage (GTDB taxonomy): Bacteria > Pseudomonadota > Gammaproteobacteria > Steroidobacterales > Woeseiaceae > UBA1847. Next base: position 51,417 of record CAVQDJ010000016.1, read on the forward strand.
CGACTTGCTGATTGATATTGACTTGTGGGACGAATCCGGAGTCTGCGCGAAAGTCCGCGCTACGGTCGCGGTACTGCAGAAAGCCGAACCAGTTTCTTGAGTCATAGTCGTAGTTGATCTGCGCCGCGCTGCCGTCGAAGCTGCCGATCGGTTGGTCGAACTCGCTTGCAACGGCCGCTGGATACTCCGTTGAGGATCGAAGGTATTGCATCCGCAGATTGTGTTGGTCGCTGATCTTCCAGCGCGTATCCAGTCCGCCGACATAGTTGTGGTAGCCGTCGCCCCTGCGACCCGTAAACAATGCGCCGACTGATGATGACTGGCCAAAGCCGAGCGAATAACGGCCAACCACGGATGTGTTCTTCTGCATCAACGTTTCGCTGTCCGAGCCGAACGCACCTGGGAAGATGAGATTGGTAATTTCGTCCTCGGCGGCGAATAGGCCATAGGTATGATTGCCACGTTTGCCGGTCACCTTCAAACCGACAGAAGGATCGGCAACAGTACGGGTAAAAACTGCTCGCATGGGTGTGCTGAAATAGTCAGCGCCCTCGAGAAAGAAAGGTCGTTTCTCCGGGAAGAACAATGCGAACTGGTTATTGACGTCGAGTTGCGCGATATCGGCCTCAACCTGCGAAAAATCCGGATTGATAGCGAGGTTCACTGTCGTGTCCTGCGTAACGCCCCAGCGAACACTTACGCCCACGTCTGCATCGCTGCCGCCCGATTCCAGCGGCTCCACGCCAGGATCATCGGTGTTGTGTGACTGGCTTGCCGTTAGCGTAGGGACGATTTCGAGGTCCCGGCCGGGTTCGACACCCTCCAGTCCCTGAAACTTCTCGAACTGGCACAAGTAGCAATTAATGTTGCGATCCTGCGCGTTATTCGAGAACCGGTAGCGATGTTCGCGCGGATAGAATCGCAGCAGGTCTATGCCCCAGGTCTGCTTGCCGTCGACGTCCGGGAAACGCAGCTGGTTCAACGGAATCTGCATTTCAACGATATAGCCCGACTCGTTGATTCGCCCGGCGGAATCCCAGATTGCGTCCCAGGATTCATCCTCGTTTTGATTGATGTCGTCGTTGGTCAGGTCCATCTGAACGCCAAGCGGATTCACGAAGAACTCGAATGCCCGACGCTCGTCACCGTAACTGTCGAGGACAATGCCGACAAAGTCGTCGTCCCACGCGGAGTCACGATCGCGAAGATAGGCGCGGATAGCCGTCGGATCGGGATCTTTGGCATCGAAGGCGATGTAAAGGTACTCGCCGTCTTCGACAATGTAAGCGATGGTATTAACTCGTGCGGCGATGTTCTCGCCGGGGCGGGTCTCTTTATCGATGTCGATTTGTGCGGCGTCCTGCCAAGCCAGGTCATCGAGCAGCCCGTCTATATTGATATTGCCTTCGGTGCGGGGCAGGTCGGCGACATCAGCGACGGCAATCGTAGGATACGACAGTAGTAGTGCCCAGCCGATAAGATACTGGCGACCCCGAACCACGATAACCCCCTAGGCTTTTGTCACTTATGTTTTTCTTGGATGCAACAGGGCAGACAAAAGTTTAATTCGATTTGTACTGAGGCGGCACATTGAGCCAATATCGCGTCGAAATCCCCAGGCACGATGCGTGCTGTCATCGTGTGGCAGGCCGCCCCTGTGCGCGTCACTGGCAGCCGGGAACAGGATATGATTCCGCATATAGATGAAACAAAGCGCCCGTAGCTCAGCTGGATAGAGTACTGCCCTCCGAAGGCAGGGGTCGTTTTGCACTCAGTAGTAGGGCATTCCGCTTCGAAATTCCTGTCCCATTGAGCTGGACAGCATTCAATCAAATCAGTCGCTTATTTTCGCAGAATCAGAATTCAATGGGACAATAGCCACTCGTAACGTTCTGACTTGGAACGGGAAATTGGAGTTGGGCCAACTGGCTTCGAACCAGGTGGTCGGGAGTTCGATCCGAGGCCGACGCAGTCGGCCGACAGACGCCGAAGGCGCCCCGCAGGGGTGACGAGCGTAGCGAGGAATCAATCTCTCCGGGCGCGCCAAATCAGAAAGGGCCCTCATTGCGAGGGCCTCTTTCGTTCTCATTTTCTTCCAGAGAGAGCTGGCCGCTAAACCACGATACCGGAGCGGCTGAATGGTAATTCCCTGACTCGCTTGCCAGTCGCGGCGAAGATGGCGTTGCATATAGCTGGGGTGGCTGCCGCAATCGGTGGCTCGCCAAGTCCCGTTGGAGAGTTGTCGCTCTGGATGAAATGACTTTCAACGTCCGGCGCCTGATTCATGCGCAGCAACTCATAATCGCTGAAGTTGCTTTGCTGAGCCGCGCCGTTGGCGAACGTTATCTCGAGCTGAGCGGTGCTGAGCGCATCCACGACAGCACCCTCGACCTGGTTCTTGGCGCCACTCAGGTTCAGGATCGGCCCAACATCGATTGCCGAGTAGACTTTCTCTACCTTGACGTTGGAGCCGTCGGCAACGACCTCCGCTACGTGCGATACGAAGCCACCGTGGTCGAAGTGGAACGCCATTCCCATGCCGCGATCAGTTCCGAGTTCGCGTTGCCCCCAACCGGCTTTTTTGGCTGCGAGCGCCAGCGTGTCGCGAGTTCGCTTGAGGTCCAGCGGTGGCTCGCCAAACGATCGGGACAGCAGATCAAGACGGAATTCGAGCTGGTCGCGTTTGCCCGCAAGTGCGACTTCGTCGAAGAAACTCTGATACGCCCAGCAAAAGGCAGAGTGGCCCGGCGAACGCCACGGTCCTGTCGGCACATTCGTCTCTACAAGGGACTGACGCAGTCGGAAATTCGGCACGAGTCCTGCTGGGTAATGTTTCGATGGAAGGCCCGCTCCGGAAACGGGTTCTCCATTCCTGCCAAAGGTAACGAAGTGATGATCGAAAGCGACCATCCTGCCGTCGCTATCGATGCCCGCTTTGAAATGATGCCAGGCCGCAGGACGGTAGAAGTCATGCCGCATGTCATCCTCGCGGCTCCATTGCAGTTGCACCGGTTTGCCAACTTCGCGTGCGATCCAAGCGCATTCCACCATGAAGTCGTTCCTGAGGCGTCGACCGAAGCCGCCGCCAATCCGGGTCAGGTTGACGTGAATCCGCTCTTCCGGGATTCCCAGCGTTCGCGATATCAGCTCGCGGCCGGCCTTCGGGTTTTGCGACGGCGCCCAAAGCTCCAGTTGGCCAGCATCGGAATACCGGGCCGTACAGTTCTGCGGCTCCATGTTGGCGTGTGACACGAACGGGTAGTAGTAGGTTGCTTCTACGATGCGCCGGGACTCGTCCAGCGCACGATCCACGTCACCGTCCGATCGCAACGTGTCCCCGGTCTCGCTGGCCAATGTCTCGGCTTGTCGTTCGTAATCCTCGGTGGAATCGCTGTGATCCGTCTCCCAGTCCACGCGCAGCTGCTTGCGGGCCGAATTGGCCGCCCACCAGGTATCCGCGACAATGGCGACACCGGGCAGCAGGCCAGTCAGATCGTCTGTGCCCTTCACGACGAAGGCGTGCGTTACGCCGGGCTGTGAGCGAACCCGGTCGATGTTCGCGCTGCGAACTCTGCCGCCGAAGGTCGGACACTTTTCATAAACGGCGTAGAGCATACCGTCCAGTCGCGTGTCGCAACCGAACAGCGGCTGGCCCGTCAGAATCTGCGGATTGTCGACGCCCGGGACGAAACGTTCCGAGCAGGTCGAACTCGGCCGGTCGGCTCTTGAGTTTTAGTTCGGCGACCTCCGGAACCGGCAGCGCTGCTGCGGCTTCCAGAAGGACCTCGTACCGCGCAATTCTGCCAGAGGCCTTGTGAATGACTGACCCGTCGGCCGCCGTGCACTCCGCAACGGATACACCCCATTGCCCTGCTGCCGCGGATGTCAGCAGTTCACGGGCAGCCGTCCCGGCAATGCGCAGGTCGTTCCAGCCGTCCGGCGTGCCTCTGCTGCCGCCGACGACCTGTCGGCCATATCGGTCGTCGAGTGGCGCCTGTTCGACACTGACGTTCTTCCAGTCGACGTTGAGGCATTCGGCAACGACCATCGGAAATGCCGTCTTGACGCCCTGGCCGGCTTCGGGATTCTTGCTTACGATCGTCACCTGGCCATTGGTGTCGATGCGGACATACAGGTTTGGCATCCAGGTGCCGTCGGTGAAGTCCGTAGCGCCCGATGAATTGCCGCACCCAACACCCACGATGAGGGCGCCAGATGTCAGTAACGAGACTTTCAGGAATGCACGTCGATCCAGGCTGCTGATTTCAGTGGTTGCGTTCATGCGTCATCTCCCTGCGTCGATGCGTATTGCGCTGCTCGCTTGATGGCTTTGCGAATACGCGGATACGTTCCGCAGCGGCAGAGAACCGCAGACATCGCGTTATCGATATCGTCGTTGCTTGGGTCCGGATTGCGGGCGATCAGCGCGCTGGCCGCGAGAATCTGCCCGCCCTGGCAGTAGCCACATTGCGGAACGTCTTCGTCGTTCCAGGCTCTCTGGACAGGGTGGTTACCGGTCGGATCGAGGCCTTCAATTGTCGTAATCTCCGCGCCTGTCGCGCTCACCGCGGGCATGACGCACGAGCGCATCGGGACGCCATTGACCAATACAGTGCAGGTACCGCATGTCCCGATTCCACAACTGTATTTGGTGCCCGTCAGATTCAGGATGTCTCTCAACGCCCACAACAACGGCATGTCCGACGGCACATCGAGGGTGTGATCGGCCCCGTTGATATTCAAGGTAACGACGTTCATCTCGGTCCCCTCTCAGGTCAGCGTGATCTGACGATAAATCATACGCCAGCCAAATGGTTGGTCATATTTCGGTATTCCGAGCGTCTGCGAGGCGGCGGCAATCAATGTGTCGCGAGTTGGCTGTTCGCCGCCGACAAAGTCCGAGGTCGATGACCCGAGAATCGCCTTGAGGCGATTCGAGCCAATCTCTCCGGGCGCGCCACTAACAATAAAGGGTCAAATCAATACTGGTGTAGCCCTTTGTTCTTTGGGTAGCAGTATGGGTAGCAATAGGCCCGAATTCGCCTACAAAAAAAACCCCGCCACGAGGGCGGGGCTTTTCTCAGTTCACGGTTAGTTCAGACTTTCCTTCTACGTCTGGCTAGTCCCATGCCAGCAAGGCCGAGACCTAAGAGTGCCAGCGCGCCGGGTTCGGGAACAGCTGTCGCGTTCGGACCGGACCATTCAGCGACAGCAGCACCGTCTAATTGGACGCAGCAATTCCCGTCCGGTGTAATTGACGCGTCCCAAAACCCTGTACCCACGAGGATTTCAGGCCAGTCTGACCCGGCACCGGCACATGCCCCTGTGCACAGGTCCACGTCGAATACGTTAAGCGCGGCATCCACTTCGAATAAACTGCCGGCAATGAAACTGGTATCCAAGTTTGAATTGCTTAACGTGTCGACTCCATCAGTCCACGAGAAGGACCAACTGATGAAGGCGCTAACGAGATTGGTGGACGCCACTATATCGCCGTCATCGATGACGATCTGACCCGTTAACGTCCACCCTGAATCTGAGGTTCCAGTAACATCATAGGTAACCGGAATCGCATTCGCTGCAAATGGTGCAGTTACCAGCAATGCAGCAATTAATAGTCTTGTTCGTCGCATGATCTTCGCCCGCCGTTTGGGTACACCTTATGTCAAGCAATTTTCGTACCAATACTCGATATGCAGTTGAAACAGGGAGTTAGGCGCGCAGCATGTGAGCGCCGGTGCGAAAACGTAAAGAATACCGACGCTATTTTCTTCCGGCGCCGGTCACGGTTTGGGCTACCGCATCAAGAACGATGTCGGACGCGAAATGTCCGGTCCGGCGCCATACGTCAATACTGACCGCTACAGCTTCCACTGGTTCTTCGACATGCGAGACATCATAGACTCGAAGAACGGGCTGGGCCAGCCTGACCCCGGGAACAGAATATCAACGTCGTCCGCGACTTCAGGCAACCGCGTAACGAGTCCCGTAAACAGAGACCATGATCAGATTCTGGTGTCAGAACTCAGGCGGCGCGGGTTTTCTCAATTAGTCCCTGCGAACGCAGGTACTCATCGTAGGTGCCCGAATAGTCTATGATCTTCTCCGGCGTCATCTCGATGATGTGCGTCGCAAGCGACGATACGAAATCCCTGTCGTGGCTGACAAAAATCAGCGTGCCAGGGTAATTTTCGAGAGCCAGATTAAGGGCCTCAATCGATTCCATATCGAGGTGATTGGTCGGCTCGTCCATAACGAGCACATTCGGCTGCTGTAAAGTCAGCTTGCCGAACATCAGGCGACGTTGTTCGCCACCTGAAACGACTTTTACCGATTTCTCACTGTCGTCTTTGGAAAACAACATCCGGCCGAGTGTCGCGCGCAGTAATTGCTCGGGCGCGCCAGGTGGTTGCCACTGTGTGATCCAGTCAAACAGGTTCATGTCGTGTTCAAACTCGTGCGCGTTGTCCTGAGCAAAATAGCCGCGCTTCGAATTCTCCGCCCACTTGACGTTACCGCTATCAACATCGAGTTCCTGCAGCAGACAACGGACAAGCGTCGTCTTGCCGATGCCATTCGGTCCGAGAATCGCGACTCGCGAGCCCGCCTCGATAGTCAGGTCCAGATTCTCAAACAGCGGCCCTTCATCAAAACTCTTGCTCAAACCCGTCGCCTCGACGGCGAGACGGCGCAGCGGCTTTTCCTGCTCAAACCGAATGTACGGGCTGACGCGGCTCGATGGTTTGATGTCTTCGAGTTGAATTTTTTCCAGTTGCCTGGCGCGCGAGGTAGCCTGTTTTGCTTTTGAAGCATTTGCAGAAAAGCGGCTAACAAATGTCTGCAACTCGGCCATCTTGACCTTCTTCTTGGCATTGTCCGCGTACATACGCTCACGCGCCTGCGTTGCCGCCGTCATGTACTCATCGTAATTGCCCGGAAAAATCTGCAGCTTGCCGTAGTCCAGGTCGGCCATGTGCGTGCACACACGATTCAAGAAGTGACGATCGTGCGAAATGATGATCATCGTCGATTTTCGGGAATCCAGAAAATCTTCCAGCCACCGGATCGTGTTGATATCGAGGTTGTTAGTGGGCTCGTCGAGCAGCAATACGTCCGGGTCAGAGAACAGCGCCTGCGCGAGGAGCACCCGGAGCTTCCAGCCCGGTGCCACGGCGCTCATTGGCCCATGGTGCTGGCTGACCGGGATTCCGATGCCCTCCAGCAGCTCGCCGGCCCGCGATTCTGCGGAATATCCGTCCATTTCCGCGAATTCGACCTCAAGATGTGCGACGCGTATGCCATCTTCGTCACCCATCTCGGGTAGCGAATAGAGCCGATCACGTTCCTGCATCACTGCCCAGAATTTCTCGTAACCCATCATCACCACGTCCAGTACGCGGTATTCCTCGTACGCGAACTGGTCCTGCGAAAGCTGGCCGACTCGGGCATTGGGCTCGATGAAGACGTTGCCAACAGTGGGTTCCAGCTCTCTGGCCAGTATCTTCATCAATGTCGACTTACCGGATCCATTCGCACCGATCAGGCCATAGCGGTTGCCATTGCCGAAGGTCGCGGAAACATTTTCGAACAGGGGCTTAGCGCCGAACTGAATCGACAAATTAGCAGCAGAGATCATGGGTTTGGGCCGGGTAGGGGGGTGAATCAGCGGCCGGATGTTACCATGCTGCGCCAGCCGGTGGGGTCTCCGCCGGCTCTTTTCTACTCCAGAGCGATACGATGTCCACGTCCGATGCCAAGCCAGGCACGACCAGTTTCCGCGATCTCAAGCTATCCGAACCTCTGATACGAGTGTTGGACGAAATTGGCTATGAGACCCCAACTCCAATTCAAGGGCAGGCGATACCGCTATTGATGAACGGCCGGGACATTCTCGGGCATGCACCCACGGGCACCGGCAAGACAGCAGCATTCGCCCTGCCGCTACTGTCCCGTATCGACGTGCAGAACAAAAACATTCAGGTCCTAACGCTGACGCCTACTCGTGAACTGGCAATTCAGGTGGCCGAAGCGTTTCAGCATTACGCGTCGCACATCAAGGGATTTCATGTTCTGCCTGTTTACGGCGGGCAGGAATATGGCGGCCAAATTCGGCAACTCAAACGAGGCGTGCAGGTTGTAGTCGGTACCCCGGGTCGTCTGATGGACCACATGCGCAAGGGTACTTTGAAACTCGGCGGGTTGCGGGCCGTGGTCTTGGACGAAGCTGATGAAATGCTCCGCATGGGATTTATTGACGAAGTGGAGTGGATACTGCAACAGACGCCCGCCAAACGTCAGATGGCTTTGTTTTCTGCGACGATGCCAAAGCAGGTTGAACGAATTGCGCGGCGCTATCTGAATGACCCGCAGGAAATTTCGATCAAGGCACGCACTGCAACAGCAGAGACCATTCGCCAACGTTATTGGCAGGTTAGTGGCCTGCACAAACTCGACGCACTTACACGGATACTCGAAGTTGAATCCTTCGATGCAATTTTGATGTTTGTTCGCACCAAGACTGCGACGACGGAACTTGCCGAGAAACTTGAGGCCCGCGGCTATGCCGCCGCAGCGATGAACGGCGACATGGCTCAGAATCATCGCGAACAAACCATCGAGCGGCTGAAGAAAGGATCACTGGATATTCTGGTTGCGACCGATGTTGCAGCACGCGGTCTCGACGTAGACAGGATCAGTCATGTCATTAATTACGATGTTCCATATGACACCGAGGCGTACATCCACCGCATCGGTCGTACGGGACGGGCAGGGCGACGTGGCGATGCGATTCTGTTTGTAGCGCCGCGCGAACGGCGCATGTTGTCGGCGATCGAAAAAGCAACGCGGCAGAAAATTGAACAGATGGTGTTGCCGAGCACTGAAACCGTCAACAATAAACGCATTGCTGATTTCAAACAGAAAATCACTGATACGCTGGCCGTCGGCGAGCTCGGATTCATGCAGGGCCTGGTCGAGCAGTATCGTCAGGAGCACGACGTGCCTGCGGTTGAAATTGCTGCCGCTCTGGCGAAGATTTCCATCGGCGACAAGTCGATGTTGCTCAGTTCCGACAAGGACAAAGGCAAAGCCAGAATGAGGTCTCTTCGGGATGTGGAGGCTGGCGCGGAAAGGTATCGGATAGAGGTCGGTCATGTGCACGGCGTCAAGCCAGGCAATATCGTTGGTGCTATCGCCAACGAATCGGGTTTAGACGGTGAGCATATCGGTCAAATCGAAATTGAGGCGGAATTCAGCCTGGTCGATCTGCCCGCCGGAATGCCGAAAGACGTATTTATGGACCTGAAGAAAGTTCGGGTTTGCGGTCAGCCGATGAATATTTCACGGCAGGGCGAAGTCAAGGGTCCGCGTAAACGAAAAGGCAAGCCGAATCCCAAGGGAAGGCCCAAGGCGAGAGCTAAGTCAAAGCCTGCGCGACGGAAGAAGAAAGCAATAAGACTGAATAAATAGCGAGACGGTCCTCAGGCAAGAGTCACTTGGTTTTCCACGGCAACTGGCTGTCCCACGAAAATTCTGTCCCATAGAAAACAGCGGATTAATCGGGCGATATCAGTCACAAAGACGTAGGATAGTCGGCATGTCGACCCCAAACCGCTCGCAAATATCGGATCTTCGCGGCGCCGCGCGAATGGCTATCGAGGGCACAGAGGCGGTCGCAGAGGTTGTCGAAAAGATGCACCGCACCATACAGATGCGGCCAGGGCCCCTGGGTGTTGCCGACGCTGATCGCACGATTGGCATTACCGGCCTCGTGTATCGTTGTGTTCGAGGGGGAATTCGCCTCGCCGGTAAGGCAATCGATGTCAGTCTCGCACCTATTCTGGCGTTGCTGCCGGAGGGCGAGTCCTCGCCGGTCCGGGACGCATACCGATCCGCAGCGAACGGCGTGTATGGCGACTACCTTGCACGCACTGGAAACCCGCTCGCTATCGACATGAGCCTGCGTTATCGCGGCCGACGGGTCGACCCCGGCGATCCACCGAGCATGTTCGAGCAGCACGGTGAAGTGACGCTGCCGAGCAAGCTCCTCGTACTTGTGCACGGGCTCTGCATGAACGACCGACAGTGGAACCGCGACGGACACGACCATGGAGCCGCACTCGCAGGTGAACTCGGCTATGTGCCGCTCTACTTGCGTTATAACAGCGGACTGCATATCGCGAGCAACGGGCGTTTGCTCGCAGAGCTGCTCGAGACACTGATCGGGAACTGGACGACGCCGGTGGAGGAACTCGCGATCATGGGGCACAGTATGGGTGGGCTTGTCGCTCGTAGCGCCTGCCGTCATGGTCGCGCAGCAGGGCACACCTGGCCGAAGGTTCTTCGCAAGCTCGTTTTTCTCGGCACGCCGCATCACGGAACGCCGCTGGAGCGCGGCGGTCACGGCCTTGATCTTGTGATGGCATTGAGCCCTTATTCAATGCCGATCACTCGCTTAAGCAAGGCACGCAGCGCGGGTATCACGGACTTGCGCCACGGCGTAATCTCGGCTGGGGAAAATGTTGTACCGTTGCCTTCGGGCGTCAAGTGCTACGCGGCAGCTGCAGTGCGCGCGGCCAAGCGCGGTGTTCTGAGCGAGCGACTGGTCGGAGACGGCCTCGTGCCGCTCGACAGCGCGCTCGGACGGCATCGTGATGCCGCGCGGACGCTGGCAATTCCGAAGCATCGTCAATGGATTGGATACAAGATGGGGCACCGCGAACTCCTGAATCATCCTGACGTGTATGCGCAGCTGCGTGCGTGGCTGCAGCAACCAGCCTGACGAAGCCACAATCCACAGGAGTTCCTGGACGAACTGAACAAACTCGGTTTTGAAATTGAAACGTACGAAGAGAATCCGCTAAGGTTTTTATCACTTTTGGGGCAAGGCCGCGAAGATTGCCTGAATTGTCCCATGTTGATCAGGCATTGAGAGAGCACTGCACACAACTCCGCCAGCTCTCGCAGACACGGTCTGGTCGGCTCGCCATCTCCAGTTTTCAAATACTCTTTTTATATAGTACGATGTACGGCTTAGACCGTGTCTAAATCGTATTCGCGATTTGATTTACCAAAAAAAGCAACGTTTCTTACCCAGAGGAATATTTCAATGCGTAAACAAACGATATCTTTGCTTGCCGCTTTAGCGGTAGCAATGTCAGCGTTGGTGCCATCAAGCTCTGCTTTTGCTCAGGGCGCACCTAAATCGAACCAATTCTGGTGGCCTCAAAACTTAAACCTCAGTCAGCTTCGCGATCACAGTGCCGAGTCGAATCCAATGGGCGAAGACTTCAACTACGCCGAGGCGTTTGCAAGTCTCGACCTCGATGCCGTGAAGAAGGACATCGACACGCTGCTGAAGACTTCACAGGACTGGTGGCCGGCGGATTACGGCCACTACGGACCGTTCATGATTCGCATGGCCTGGCACAGTGCAGGCACGTACCGAACGCTCGACGGCCGCGGCGGTGCCGGTGGAGGTCAGCAACGCTTCGAGCCGCTCAACAGCTGGCCCGACAATGCCAACCTCGACAAGGCGCGGCGTTTGCTGTGGCCGGTCAAGCAGAAGTACGGCCGCAATCTCTCCTGGGCAGATCTCATGGTCCTGGCGGGCAATGTCTCGCTGGAATCCATGGGCTTCAACACTTACGGTTTTGCCGGCGGGCGTGAAGACGACTGGGAGGCCGACCTGGTCTACTGGGGACCCGAGAACGAGTTTCTCGCCGACGAGCGCTACAAAGGCGACCGAAAGCTTGAAAAGCCGCTTGCCGCTGTTCAGATGGGCCTGATCTATGTGAATCCGGAAGGTCCGAACGGTAACCCGGATCCGCTGCTGGCTGCCAAGGACATTCGCGAGACGTTCGGTCGCATGGCGATGAACGATGAAGAGACCGTTGCACTGATCGCCGGCGGACACACGTTCGGTAAAGCCCATGGCGCGGCCGCGCCGGCCGACTGCGTGGGTAGGGAGCCCGCAGCCGAAGGCATTGAAAAGCAGGGCTTCGGCTGGGAAAACAAGTGTGGCAGCGGCAACGCGGCCGACACGATCACGAGCGGTTTGGAAGGCGCATGGTCTTCCGCCCCGGCCGCCTTTACGATGCAATACCTGGACAACCTGTTCGCCTTTGAGTGGGTGCAGACGAAGAGCCCCGCAGGTGCCATCCAGTGGGTTCCCGATAGCGAGTTCGCATCAAGTATCGTGCCGGATGCTCACGATCCGACGAAGCGGCATGCGCCGATCATGTTCACGACGGACCTTTCGCTCAAGTTCGACCCGAGCTACAAGAAGATTGCGAAGCGCTTCCAGGAGAACCCGAAGGAATTCGAACTCGCTTTCGCCAAGGCCTGGTTCAAGCTGACGCATCGCGACATGGGTCCTCGTGCGCGCTATGTCGGCGCTGAGGTTCCGGCCGAAGAACTGCTTTGGCAGGACCCCGTCCCGGCAGTCGATCATGAGCTGATTGACGCTGACGATATCGCGAAGCTGAAGTCCAAAATCCTTGACTCGAAGCTGACCGTACCCGAACTGGTCAGAACCGCCTGGGCGTCGGCCTCGACCTTCCGCGGCACCGACATGCGCGGTGGCGCGAACGGCGCACGCATTCGCCTGGCGCCGCAGAGCGGTTGGGACGTCAACAATCCGGATGAGCTGGACAAGGTGCTCAAGCGCCTGACGGGCATTCAAAACGACTTCAACCGCGCGCAATCGGGCGGCAAAAAGGTGTCGCTCGCCGACCTGATCGTTCTGGGCGGAGCGGCAGCCATCGAGCAGGCGGCTAAGGCGGCCGGGCACGACGTCGAGGTTCCCTTCACGCCAGGACGCACCGATGCCAGCCAGGCGCAGACCGATGTTGAGTCTTTTGCCGTGCTTAAGCCGACTGCAGACGGGTTCCGCAACTACTTCGGTGAAGCTAACTACCGATCACCAGCACAAATGCTGGTCGAGAAGGCTGATTTGCTGACCCTGACCGCTCCCGAGATGACCGCGCTGGTCGGTGGCATGCGTGCCTTGGGCGCTAACGCCGGAAACGCCAAGCACGGTGTGTTCACGGATCGACCCGGCACGTTGAGCAACGATTTCTTCGTGAACCTGCTCAGCATGTCGACGACGTGGACGAAATCATCGAAAGCGGCAGGCATTTACGAAGGGCGTGATCGCGTTACGGGCAATTTGAAGTGGCAGGCAACGCCCGTTGACCTCGTGTTCGGGTCACACGCGGAGCTTCGCGCTATCGCGGAAGTCTATGCAGAGAACGCTGGGCAAAAGAAGTTCGTCAGTGACTTTGTTGATGCATGGACCAAGGTGATGACTCTCGACCGCTTCGACCTGAGTGCTCCTCAAGCCGACGAGGTCTACGCCAGCCGCTGAAACATCGCTGACATCAGCCAGCGGCGAGTGAGCTCATGAAATGAGCTTCTCGCCGCTGGCGAATTGGTATAGAGGAAGGAAAGAAAAGTCGCGATTTGTTACTATTCGAGTAGCGAATCGACTCACCGCCAGCGAACCAAAAGATGCCCTTACATCGTCGCTGTCTAGCCCGAAGAAGGAGTCAATACGGGTCCCCGTAACAACATGATACGGAGCCGGGTCTCTTTCTTTGCCTCACCTGGCCTGGAGGATTAATTTGATGGCCATAAGACACACATTCGACACATCTGCGACGAAAGATCCGATAACGCAATGTCGTTTCGGCAGACTGCCAGGCGTATGCGGATTGCATGAAGATCAACTATTGATGCGTGCCTCAGCTCCGGGGAGGCTTCGATTGGCTGCACTCGGGATGCCGGGTGTAGCGGCTATACCGGGAGCCGTCTTAGCTGCGCCCACTGCAGCCGTGGCGGCGAAGACTTATACGCTGCCGGCACCTACCTCGAGGATCAATAATGCCCTGAAAGCGAGAAAAAGCACCTGGAAAGACACGTTTCCATCGACGTTCAAGGCAGACGACGTGCAACAGCAGGAAATTCTCAACTGTTACCTCGCGGCAACCTTGGCCGCATTGGCCCACACAGTCAAGGGCATTTCAGCGATCAAAAAAATGGTGGAACCGAAGCAGGGGAAGATCGTTACGACCTGCCACGATTATGACTTCGACGGGACCAAAGGACCTGTAAAGAAGATCACATCCGACAGGTACTACGAGGTGAATTTTCATAATGGCCGCAAGCTAACCGTCAGTGACGTTCTGTACATGGATGATTCCGACCGCAATTGGAATCCTCGTTACATGACCTCTCACAGCGCCGATGCTCTCTGGCCGTGCCTCGTCGAGGCTGCCTACGCGAGCTACAAGGGAAGTTACGAGAAAATCGATGCATCCGCTAATATCCTTTTCTCCGATTTCTTGAAGGATATTGTTGGGCCGAACTATGAACTGCTTGATTTCAAGGGGGGTAACAAGTTTGCAAGAGGCAAATCCAGAAAGCTGACCACTGCGGACGTGAAAGCGGCGTGCAGGCGTGCCAACACTATCCCGGTCGTCGGGGCCTCCAGGACCGGCGCTACCTCCGTCACAGGTTGGCACGGATTCGCAGTGCTCGGTCTACGCGGGTCCAACAAGGTCAGGCTGTACGACCCACTGTCGGTCAAGGAAAAGGATCTGGATCTCAAGACGCTTTGGCGAGACTTTCAAGCGCTCTTTGTTTTGAATATATAGCTATCGAGTAGATAGCTGCGCATCGCGCTGAGTGAAGGACAATGGGGGATCAGTCAGCCAGATTTTGGGACAGGATTGCAGAACGCTATTCAAGACAACCGATTGCGGATGAAGCGGCCTATCAGAAGAAATTGCAGGTCACGCGCGAATACTTCCGGCCGGATATGAGCGTGTTGGAGTTTGGTTGCGGAACAGGGTCGACCGCCATTGCCCACGCGCCCTATGTGCATCATATTCACGCGATTGATATCTCGTCGAAGATGATTGAGATTGCGCAGCACAAAGCGGACGCCAGCAACATCGGGAACGTAACGTTTGAGCAATCGACCATCGAGGACATCGGCGTTGCCAACCAGTCGCTGGACGCCGTGTTGGGGCTGAGCATTCTGCACCTGCTGGACGATAAGGAAGCGGCGATCGCCAAGGTCTACAAGATGTTGAAACCGGGCGGTGTTTTCGTTTCCAGCACCGCGTGCCTGGGTGACCGGATGAAGTTTTTCAAGTTGATCGCGCCAATCGGAAAATTCTTCGGCTTGATGCCGCTCGTCAAGGTGTTCAGCGCGCAGGAATTGCAGAACAGCCTGACCAGCGCCGGGTTCGAGATCGACTATCAATGGCGGCCGGACAAAGGGCAGGCCGTGTTCATCGTGGCCAAGATAATGAACCAGTGCGCGACCTCATAAACGGTTTTCACTTCTTCGGCCGCTTTGCCTACAGCTTCAGCAAGCTCGGCTACAACCAGCGGCGCCTGCTTTGGAGCGACACGCCCGGAGACTTTCACGGTCAGAACTGGCTGGTCAGCGGTGCATCGGGTGGCATTGGCCGCGCCATCGCAACCGTTGCGGCGGAGCGCGGTGCAGCAGTGGATGCGCTCGCGCGAAGTGGCGAAAAGCTGGCCAGACTCACCGAGACAGCCGGTACGGGCGTCGCCGCGCGACAAATCGATCTGTCGTTGACGCGCGAAGTCGGTCGTTTGTTGGATGAGCTGAGTGCAGCGGACGGCGGTCCGGCAATCGATGTGCTGGTCAATAATGTCGGCGTGTTGCTCAACGAGCATCAGCTCAGCGAGGAAGGCTACGAGCTCTCATTCGCCACCAATCTTCTCAACCACTACGTGCTGACGAACGGTTTGATCGAGCGCGGGCTGCTCTCTGACGATGCGGTCATCATCAACATGTCCTCGGGTGGAATGTACAACGTGCCATTAAGGGTGGACCGGCTGAATGAGTTGAACCCCGAGCGTTACGACGGCGTCCAGGCCTATGCGTACCATAAGCGGGCACAGGTCGAACTTAACGCCTGGTGGCGCCGGCGTTATGCCGGTCGCGGCTGGCAGTTCTACGTCATGCATCCGGGTTGGGTTGATACGCAGGGGGTCAAGACATCGCTTCCCGGATTTCGGGCGCTGTTCAAGCATGTATTGCGTGATGCGGCCGCGGGCGCCGACACGGCAGTTTGGTTGGCGGCGGCGCGGCCGCTGCAGGAGGACGACGGATCGATCTGGTTCGATCGAGAGGAGCGCCCGGCGCACCTTGGCAAATCAACTCTGCGTAATGCTGACGACGCGGAGGAGCTGGTCGATTTTCTGCAACAATGTAATCAGTGACGCTGCGACACGCAGCTACAGAATCCGCGCCCCTCTGATAGCGGCGACTGCGCTGTGGTTGTCAGTGTCGTCGGTTGCGACCGCCGATACGAACCTCGAGGTCTACTACACCGGCGAACTACTGCACAATGCCAAAGGCGGCATCGATACGCGCTCCGCATATATGTCCGACGCAGGCCTGACCATTGAATCGGACCTCGACGCGCTGTTCGGTGGCTCCGGCGCCAAGATTTTCGCGTATCTGTTGTGGAACAACGGCAGTACTTTTTCGGACCGTTACGTTGGAGACTTGCAGGTGGTCTCCAATATCGACACCGAACGGGCAGTGCGTGTCTACGAACTCTGGTACGAGCAGATAATCGCCGATAACTTGTCGCTGCGTTTCGGTCTGTACGACCTGAACTCGGAATTCGATGTGATTGAGAGTGCGGGCCTGTTCCTGAACAGCTCACACGGCATTGGCGCCGAGTACGGGCAGTCCGGGCTCAGCGGACCCTCGATTTTTCCCGTCACGTCGTTAAGCATCCGGCTTGAAACCTCGATCGGCGAGTCGGGCAGCCTGCGGTACGCGCTGCTCGACGGAGTCCCTGGTGATCCCGACGACCCGAGCAAGACGACGATTGACCTGGGTGGCGGTGACGGCGTGCTGCATGCGCTCGAGTACAACTACCTGAGTGTCGGCGGCGCACGGTTTACGCTTGGCGGATGGCTGTACTCGGCCGATTTCGACCGTGTCGATGGCAGTCTCGACGGAAGCGGTGACCCGCTGCGCGACGACGGCAACGGCGGCATTTACGCGTCGGCCGACGCGTCGATGTATTCGTCACCCGATTCCGGTCTCGAGATCAACGGATTCATTCGCTACGGCATTGCGAACGACACGCTGAATCCCATACGATCCTACCTCGGCGCGGGCGCTGTACTGACGGGTCTGATCGAATCGCGTCCGGACGACCAGTTCGGCATCGCAGTAGCCAGTGCCCGGGTGGGTGACGCGTATGCAACGCAGTTCGCAACAGGCGGCCTCGATAGCCGCGAAACGAGCATCGAACTGACTTACAGTGCCCAGGTGACTGACTGGTTGAGACTGCAGCCGGATCTGCAGTACGTGATTAATCCCGGTTTGGACCGGGATCTGGACAACGCTCTGGTATTGGGTCTGCGTTTTGAGTTTAGTGCGGCGCGTGAGTGGCTACAGCGCTGATCGCATGTGGCGGCCACGCGGGTAATTCCATTGCCGCGGTTGGTTACGCCGCAGGATTGCAGATCTATCTGCGCCGGCAGTCGATCTTCAGTTGTGCGAAATCCTGAATGTATGCCGGTGCTTCCGACGCATTTCTGCCGATGATGCCGGTGATGGTTTTCGGGGTAGACCTCATCCACTCACCAAATCTGACATCACTGCCAATATGATAGGAGGGCCGCACGGACCATCTGTACGTTTTACACCCGTCGATTTCAGTGACAAGCGTGTGAACGGGGTCCGGAATCTGTTCCTGGGCATAGACAAGTCTGTGCGCATCGTATATTTCTACATCGTAGTAAATATTCGATTCGTCTATCGTTTCAGCCCACGGACCATACGAGTCGCCGCCCAGTAATTTCAGCTCCCAAGCCAGGGTTGGGGTAGCTGATCGGCTGGTGCCTTGCCAATCGTTTTTTCTTGCCAGCTCGACTGTCTGTGATTCTATTGGCCGCAATTCGTGATTGAGGTCGATTCTGTCGAAAACTTCGGCCGAGATTTCGCGCCCAAGATAATGTTTCGCAAATTGTGCATAGTCGCGCCACAACGCATTTTCGTTCTTGGTCCAGTTTGCCAGCGTATCCCTGTCCTGATACTGGATCAGTCCGTGATAGATATCCTCTTCGTCGTTTGGGCGGCGCAGCGTAATTTCTGCCGTAGCAGTCAATATCGCGTTCTTGCTTTCGACGTCGATCGTTACGTTCTTAACGCTGACATACATAACCGCATCAGTGTCTCCCGGAATCGGAGTCGTTGATGCGAACAAATTCAAATCGAGTCCTGGCACACTTTGCAGGCTCCAGTAAACTGCCGATGCCAGTTTTTCATTAGTCAGAGGCTGGTCCGTGGCGGTTGCGAGATCATCGGTTAGTTCGTCCCGAAATTTCTGCATATCGCGCTTGGCCTTGCCGGATATCCCGCCGACTATCGCGCCCGGCAACGTCAGAATTGGAATTGGGAACGTCACGTTCACACTGCCAATTTGAGTCGAAGGACTACCGGCTCTGGAACCCTGACTGATCCCGCCCAGCACTCCTGGAGTAGTCTTCTCATAGCTCCCGGTGATTTCCTTTTCCGTCGGGCTGGGGCTGCCGATGACGACGATCTTTCTTACAGAAGTACGCAGTGCTTCGGACATGTGAGTGAGAGTCTCAGGGGCTCCTGGCTGCTGTGGTTGCAACGATGGCGTCGAGCCTGTTTCCTCCTGAGCCGCGGCAGCGCAACTTGCGATCGCCGCCATACCGCCCAAAACAAGCGCGACGCTGCGTTTGATCGTGTGGACTAATCCACGATTTGGCCGTTGGGCATACATGCAAACCTCTGCAGGTCTCTTCAGCAAATACAAGATTCGACTGCCACAGTTCCAGGAAATTCAATTTCCGAATAGTCACTGATGGTATGGGCTGGTCGGCATTTGGTCCAATCGGACTGGCCAAAAGGCGCGGTTAAGGAAGGGCAACGGGCAGAGAAATCGTTACAATATCGACAAATTAATCCCGGGATGCTCATGGAACTCCTCGACTGGCTCGATTACCAACTATTCGGCAATCCATTGCGTGAATGGACGATCAGTGTCGTCGTCCTGATCGGTACGTTCGCGCTGCTCTTCATTGTCCGCCGGCTGCTGCGTGGTCGCCTGCAAAAACTCGCCGTCGAGTCCGATCGCATGTTTTTCAAGGTCGCGAGGCATGTGGTCGGGCAGTCCAAAGGCTGGTTCCTGCTGCTGATTGCGGTGAACGTGTCGTTGCGAAGCATCGATGCAAGTGAGTCGTTCGACCTGGTGTTTGGCCGGCTACTGGTCATCGGCATGCTTGTTCAGATGGGCCTGTGGGCGGTCGCCGGGTTCGGGCGTTTCATGCAATTGCGCCGGGATCAGCAGCTCGAAGAAGACGCCAGCGCGGTCGCTGCCATGGACGTCGTCAGTTTTCTGATTCGGGTCAGCGTCTGGGTCATCGTATTCCTGCTCGCGCTGGACAATGCCGGTGTCAATATCACGGCGCTCGTGGCTGGTCTCGGGGTCGGCGGTATCGCTGTCGCGCTTGCGGCGCAAAGCATTATCAGCGACCTGTTTGCGTCACTGTCGATTGTGCTCGACAAGCCATTCGTACTCGGTGATTTTCTGGTCATCGACGATCTTTACGGAAATGTCGAAAAGGTCGGCCTCAAGACCACGCGTGTGCGCAGCTTGTCGGGCGAACAGCTCGTGTTTTCCAACAACGATCTGTTGCACAGCCGTATTCGCAACTACGGTCAAATGGTCGAGCGCCGGATTGTGTTTACGATCGGCGTTGTGTACCAGACCTCGCACGAGATGCTGGAGCAGATCCCGGCGATCATCGAGGACATCATCGTCAAACAGGATTCGGCGCGTTTCGACCGTGCGCACTTCCAGCAATACGGCGCTTACTCGCTGAATTTTGAAATCGTGTATTTCGTGGAGTCGTCAGACTACAAGCTGTATATGAATATCCAGCAGGCCGTCAATCTCGAAATTTTCCGACGGTTTGCGGAGGCCGGCATCGAATTCGCCTATCCGACTCAAACGCTGTTCGTCGATCGTGGTGCCGAAGCAGGTTCGTTCTTACGTGGCGGAAGCGGCGCCACGTAACCCACGAACAGCAACATCAGGCCCACGCCGATAAACGACACGATGCGCTGCAACGTGCCACTGGCGGCCAGTTCGACGAGGAACTGGCCTCTCAGCGATTTCGTCTCGCGGCTATCGGGCCCGGAATCGGGCGGGCTAAAGTAAGGGCTGCTTTTTGCGCCGGGCTCAATCTGGCCGCGCTTTCTGGCTTGGGATTTCGATATGGCGAAACCGACGAATCCGCCAATGATGGCAAAAAGCAGGGCGCCACCAAAACTCTGCGTGATGATCAGGCCGAGAAAAAAACCCAGGATTACGCCTGTCCACCACATTAACATTCTCCGCTAGCGGGCTGCCCTGACGCCATTGTCACACAATACTTCCGTACTTCGGCTAATGCTCCGAACATAGCGGCACCGCGTTGGCTATTACCCTCAGCGCCTACTATGCTGGTGTTGTACTCTGCTGATAACAACTTGGAATGCTGGTCGCTGAGCTTGTTAGCTTTGCCTACGCACTATGAAGCCTGGGAAATTCTCACATGTCGTCGG
This sequence comes from uncultured Gammaproteobacteria bacterium, assembly GCA_963711285.1. Lineage (GTDB taxonomy): Bacteria > Pseudomonadota > Gammaproteobacteria > Steroidobacterales > Woeseiaceae > UBA1847. The sequence continues at coordinate 72,058 of CAVQDJ010000016.1, forward strand.
TTGACAAGACTTTGCGCGTTGATCGGTGGTTGTTTTTTTGCCGCTTTTTCAAGACCCGAAGCCTGGCGACTGCCGCCGTGACTGGAGGGCATGTGAAGATCAACGGCGAGCGAGCAACGCCTGGCAGTCGCGTTACGTGTGGTGACCAAATTGACTTGATTCGTGACCGGCTGCACTACTCGCTCCAGGTTGTCGAAATCCCAAGCCGGCGCGGCCCATCGGCGGAAGCGCGAAAATGCTTTCTCGAAGATGAAGAAACGGTCCGGCGAAGAGATCTGCAAATCGCGGCGCTGCGGCAGGACCGAATGTCAATGCCGAGGACAGACGGTCGTCCGGATAAGCACACGCGGCGCATACTAAGAACACGTAACAGAAGTTAAATGCCGTCATTCGGTTTGGGGGCGCTCAGTCAACCTGGGATTTCGAGTTCTGTAAAGTCTGTTGCTGGAATACAGCCATGAAATACACACCCAAGGACCGCAACGACTGGCGAATCTGGCTTATGAACAATCATGCCAAAGAGACCGAAGTTTGGCTCGTCTTCCTGAAGAAACACACCGAAAAACCGAATCTTTCATACAATGATGCTGTTGAAGAAGCTGTGTGCTTCGGCTGGATCGACGGCGTCAAGCGATCGATTGACAAAGACCGTTACATGCACCGATTTACGCCTCGAAAGGCGAACAGCAACTGGTCCGAGTCAAACAAGAAACGTGCCCGGCACATGATTGACGCCGGCCGATTGGCGCCGGCCGGAAAAAGATCAATAGATCGTGCGAAGAAGAACGGTAAATGGAGCAAACCGGTTGGGGCGTCCAGTGTTTTCAAGATGCCAGCTGAACTCAAAGCGAAACTGGAGAGTAATGAGCAAGCGGCGTCGTTCTTTGCGACTCTCGCACCATCGTACCAACGACAGTACTTCGCATGGATTGCGACGGCCAAGCGACCAGAGACAAGGAAGTGCCGAGTCGATGAGGCGATTGGGCTTCTTGAACGTGGTGAGAAACTCGGGATGCGGTGAAACCGGCCTGGTCGATGAATTTGCGGCAATAATCCCATATGCAGTTCTCGCAGTTCTCGCAGTGCCGCCGGCCGGCGAGGGCATGACTTGGGGCACAGTTTTTCCGCTCAAATTCCGATAAAAAGATAGGTCGTCAGGCGTCCACACGCCACTGAATTGTTGTCTATTTGACATAACGGAAAACGGGAATGCGAAGGATTCGCGCGCAGGCAACGGAATTGGTTCGAGTCACCATTGTTTCGGCGGCATTAACGCTGTCGGCGTGTTCGACATTGGCGCCTGAGCCGCTTCCGGAGGCTGCCGGGCCAGAGATTGTCATCGAACCGCCAGCTAAAACCGTTGTTAAGAAACCGCCAGCCCCGCCGATCAAGCCGCCGCCCGAACCCCCGCAGCTGCCAGCTGTTGCGATCGTGCTGACGAGCAATCAGCCGGCCTACGCGGACGTAGCCTACGAACTAGGCCGGCACTTGGAGGAATACGCAGTCTACGATCTAAATTTAGACGGTCGGCCGCCGGTATCAGTATTGCGGCAAGTCAATGACTCTGGCTCGATCGCAGTTGTCGCCATCGGCCTGCGCGCAGCACGCTCGGCCGTCGCCATGGCGGGCGTGCCGGTCATATTCAGCCAGGTGTTCAACTATCAGGATCACGATCTCTTGCAGGACAACAGCCGCGGGATCGCCGCGCTGCCACCACTGGATGGACAAATCGCCGCGTGGAAAGAAATCGATCCGACCATCGCCCGGATCGGCATCATCGTTGGTGAGGGTCATGGTGATCTGGTTGCCGAAGCACAAGCCGCCGCGGAACGCCACGACGTGGAGCTGCGTGTGCAGATTTCTGACTCGGATCAGGAGACGCTGTATTTCTTCAAGCGCATGATTCGCGATATCGATGGCTACTGGATGTTTCCGGACAACCGCATTCTGAGCGCACGGATACTGCAGGAGATGCTGGATGAGGCGAATCGGCATCATGTTCCCGTAGCTGTACCCAATGAGGCTCTTCTGGAGATGGGGGCGACGATTAGCATGTCGACGGTCGCGACTGATATTGCCGCAACTATCGTGAGCATCATTCGGCAGATACAGGAGGGCAGACTGGACGGAGTGCCGTCGGTCACTGCGCTCTCGGAACTTCGCGTTGTAACGAACGACGAGCTATTGGAGCAACCCGCGGTTGCGAATTCCGTCCCGGAGGACTCAGCCCAGGATGAAGCGCGATGAAAGCGGTCCTGGAAATGGCAGCCAGTGTCCTGGAAATGGCAGCCAGTCATATCGGGAGGCTCTTCAGCCGGGATGTTTCGAATAATGGCAAGCGTGTACTCGTAAACGACATACTCTCGATCCAGGTCATCAGTGCGGCTTTGGTCGGGGTTCTGGCCATTGCGAGTCTCTACTGGGGCGGTCAATGGGTGCTGCAGGACAATTACAGCCGCTGGGCTCTGCAGTGGACAGAAGAATTGAACGAACTCGGCGCGCCGCTATTCCTGACTGACGATAGCGAGGCGCTAATCCGGCTAGAGAGCTACGTCGAACGGTATCCGGAGATCGACCGGGTTGCCTATTACTCCGAGGATGGGACGGTGCTGTTTTCCGTCGAGAACGTGGAGGAGGCTGCACCGCTTGCCAATATGTCCGAAACCATGCTCGAAGACGCGGTTGCCGTGCTCGGCAGGCGCAAACCCTATTTGATGCGCAACGATATCCTTGACCCGAGGCGGTTCGAGATTCTTGCACCGGTGTGGACAGAGTCGATTCCGGACGACGGACTGTTCGCCTTTGATCCAGCGACTGCGCGGCAGGAGTCGCAAACGCAGTTGGTAGGATTCATCAGTATTCACCTCGATTTCGTGATGTTCCACGACCGGCTGTTGGCGAATATCCGCGGCGCCGTGCTGATCTTGCTGGGTCTGCTAATTGTCTTCGGGCTCTATGGCCGGCGGATACTGCGCAGGGCGTTGGCATCGATTTCCAATTTGCAGAAGCCCATCAAGGAACTTGCCAAGGGAAATCTCAGTGTCAAATTCGAACCGGCCGAGCACCGCGAAATCTCCGATATTGTCGAAGCGCTGGAGACTACTGCATCGGCACTCGGCGAAAGGAATGCGGAGCTGCTCGCGCTCGCCAATCACGACAGCCTGACCGGGTCTGTTCAATCGCCGACGGTTCATTGAAGAGTTCAAAAAAGAGATTAGCGAGGTCGCGGAGAAGGGTCATCGCAGCGCCTTGTTCTTCATCGACCTGGATCAATTCAAGTACGTCAACGACGCGTGCGGGCATCCGGCCGGCGATCGTCTCATCTGCAAAGTTGCTGACGAATTGAAGCGCAGTATTCGACAGGACGACACCATCGCGCGCTTCGGCGGCGATGAGTTCGCGATTCTAATGCGGCGCATCGACATGGATGCTGCGCGATCATCTGCGGATAAGATACTGACGAACATGCGGTGCATGGGGCACGTCGAGGAGGATCATGTGTTCCACGTGCATTGCAGCATCGGTGTCACGATATTGAACGGTGACGACCTGCGCCATGATGAGCTGATCAACCAGGCCGATATTGCATGCCGCGAAGCCAAACTGGCGGGCCGCAATCGCATGCACGTCTATGAGCATTCCGAGGATACGGTGCAACGAATTGCAACCGATGTTGGCTGGATGAACCGGCTGCGCGAGGCATTGGACGAGAATAAATTCGAGTTGCGGTTTCAACCGATTAACCGCATTGACACCGGTGAAACAACGCACCATGAAGCACTCATCAGGCTAAGAGCTGACGACGGCAAGATGATCCTGCCGGAGGCGTTCTTACCGGCCGCGGTACGCTTCGGCCTGATGTCGGAAATCGATTTCTGGGTAATCCGGAATGCGGCAAAGGCCTACGCCGAGCATTCTTGTCGCGAGAGGAAACTGAAGTTTGCGATCAACCTGTCAGCAAATGCTTTTGAGAATGACAATCTGACAAGCTTTATCGAAGAGGCATTCAAAGAATACGACGTGGAGCCGAGCGATATCATTTTGGAGATTACCGAAAGCCTGGCAGTGCGGCGGCCGCTTCATGTTGACGGCAAGATCGATGCGCTGCGCACGCTCGGCTGTCATTTTGCGCTCGATGATTTTGGTACAGGTTATAGCTCGTTCAGTTACCTGCAGAAAATGCATTTCGATTACATTAAAATCGACGGCGCTTTCGTACAAGACTTGTTGAACAATCCCGTCGACCAAAAGATGATCAGATTGATCGCCGAGATAGGACGCGAGGCCGGCATGGAAACCATCGCGGAATACGTGCAAAACGCCGAGTCGTTAGTCCTGCTGGGAGAATTGGGTGTCGATATGGCGCAAGGGTACTTTGTTGGCCGTCCGACAAAGACGCCGCTGGTAAAGTCCACGCCAATAACACTCAGCGCGCGCCGCGCTATTCGCTCGTCGAAATAGGCTAAACCCGTTCGCAAAAATGCTTGACTGCCGGTAATATCCGGAACCTGTCCGCGGTCTTTGAATCCATAAGGATAAGAAAAATGGTTCAAGCAACGACGCTTCGCGCGTTCCTTATTCTCGTCATTTTCAGCGTTGCTGGCTGCGAGAAAGCCAGCAAACCTGCCGAAGAACCCTTTATCGACGTAACTGCCCAGTTGGCTGAGTTGTATCACGAGTACGACGAAGAGGTGCTTGCACTGAATCCTCTGTTCGCGACGTTTCGCGGCGACAATCGATTCAATGATCAGTGGTTCCCACATGACCCGCTATCGGACGAGTACGCGGCCGCGTCGCTGGACATCAACAAGCGCTATCTTGCACGACTTCACGAAATAGATTCTTCCGGGCTCGAGTTCCAGGATCGGCTCAATTATGACATCTTCAAACTCGATGCAGAGAATGCGATCGAGCGACACGATCAGGGCTACGACCAGTTCGAGTCGCTGACCCCGGTTAGCCAGTTTTTTAGCGCGCCAAATTTCCTTGTGATGCTTGGCTCCGGAGCGACGGCGCAACCGTTCAAGACTCCCGAGGACTATGACAACTGGATTTCGCGATCAAGCGGATTCACCGGTCATGTCGATCTATCGATTTCGAAAATGCGCGAAGGCGTCGAACTCGGCATCGTACAGCCTCGCATTCTCATGGAAAAAACGTTGCCGCAACTGTCTGCTCAGATAGTCGAAACTCCCGAAGAGAGCGATTTCTGGCAGCCAATTGCCAACATGCCGGACAGCTTTTCCGCAGAAGAGCGCGAGCGGATCGAAGCTGAATACCGGGAGCACATCATGACGGTCCTGGCGCCGGCTTACGCAAAACTGCATGACTATATCAAGGACGAGTATCTGCAGCATACGCGCGAAACCGTCGGGCAAAGCGAGGTGCCCGGAGGTGCTGACTATTACGCGTTCATGGTGCGTGAAACGACAACGACCGACTACGCGCCCGAGGAGATTCACGAGATCGGTAAACGCGAGGCAAAGCGAATCTACGCCGAGATGGAGCGGGTCAAGAGTGAGATTGGTTTCGAGGGCGACATGCAGGCTTTTTTTGAGCACTTGCGTACCGATCCACGATATTACTTTGATACTGAGGAAGAGATCATCACGGCGTACGATGATCTTCGGGCCGTGATCAATCCAATGCTCGACAAGGCGTTCGATGCGAAGCCTGCGGCTGACTATGTGGTCAAACCGGTGGAGGCTTTCCGCGCAAAATCGATGGCGGCGGCACAATATTTTCGCGGTACGCCTGACGGCTCGCGCCCGGGCATCTTTTATGTAAATACTTACGACCTTCCATCCCGTCCGAATTTCGTCATGGAAGCACTATCGCTGCACGAAGCATCGCCAGGCCATCACTTCCAGGGATCTCTCGCGCAGGAAGTCGAAGGATTACCGGCGTTCAGGCAGTTCGGTGGCTACACGGCATTCTCCGAGGGGTGGGGACTGTATGCGGAGTCCCTCGGCGAGGAACTCGGTCTCTACACCGATCCAATGCAGTATTTTGGTTCCCTGTACTTCGACATCTGGCGAGCTAATCGCCTGGTTGTTGATACCGGTATGCACGCCATGGGTTGGACGCGCGAGGAAGCGATCGAGTGGATGTCATCGAACTCGCCAATTACCGACGTGGATGTCGTTGCCGAAGTTGAGCGTTACATCGCGATTCCGTCGCAGGCACTGGCCTATAAGATCGGGCAGCTGAAGATTCGCGAGCTGCGCACGCGTGCAGAAGAAGCGCTCGGCGGCGATTTCGACGTTCGCGAGTTTCATAATCAGGTGCTGACGACCGGGTCGCTGCCCTTGCTCGTGCTCGAGGCAAAGATCGATCGCTGGATTGAGTCACAGGAAGGTCGTTGATCGCCAGGAATGCCGCTTCAAAATCTCGCGCGGCATTACAGATTCTGTGGCGAGTAGCGTTGTTTTTGCTCGCTTTCGGGCTGATCAGCGCGTTGTTTCTCATTCCTGTGGCATCAAAGCTGTCAGGGTGGCAAGAAGCTTTTCCGATACGGGTGCGGCTTTACTACGACACCGCGGGTGTGATGGCCATCCTGATTGCCACCTGGGTGATGACACGCTTCGTCGATCACCGCCGATTTGACAGCATCGGGTTTGAACACAAGCATATGGTTAGAGATCTCGCAGCCGGACTGGGCTTGGGGATCTTCTGGCTTGCGCTGTCTGTCGTTGTTCTTTGGGTTGCCGGTTGGCTGTCTTTCGACTCCGCGGCTGCAGTCTCGGGCTCATTGCTGCTGGTGTCGGCGATCTCGGTTTTACTGAACGCGCTTTGCTCAGCAACTCCTGCTTTGCGGCTATATCCTCCAGACAATACGATCCCGGGCCAATTTTCCGATCGCGTTGCTGGTGTCGGCCGCTTTGTTTGCGGGCATCCACGCGGGGGCTTTCCAGGGCGCATGGCTCCCGGCAGTCAACGTATTTTCGGCCGGCGTGCTGTTCTGCCTGGCCTACGGAGTAAGCGGCAATCTTTGGTTTCCCGTGTCCATTCACTTCGCCTGGAATCTCTTGCTCGGCCCGGTGCTCGGACTGACCGTCAGCGGCACCGGCGAGTTGGGTCTCGGGTGGAGCGTGTTTTCGGTCGACGGTCCGGAGCTTTTCACAGGTGGTGCCTTCGGCGTTGAGGGCGGTCTGGTGGTGACACTCACGACCGCGATTCTCATTACTGTGCTTGCTCTGTTCTGGAGAAACCTGAGCGAAACGGAAGCAGAAAGCTGATCTGCTGCGTCCTGGCGACGCTCGCCGCAAACGATCCGCAAAAACAGAAAAGCCGGGACGCGCTCGCGTCCCGGCTCAGTATCAATGGCTACTTAGAAACGATAGCCGAGATTGAGTGAATAAATCCACGGATCAATATCGAGCGTGCCGGCTTTTTCCTTGCCGTCGAAGGTATCTCCGCTGAAAGCAAGGTCAGAACCGATGTCCATGTAGCGAACGTCGAAGTTGACTACCGTGTGATCGCCAATCGCCCAGTCAGCGCCGAGCTGAGCGGCAACGCCAAATGAGTCGTCGATATACATTTTGTCGATTCCGAGCGCATCGATAAAATCGGCTTGCGTTGCGGTATCCATGGCGACTCCGTCGACCTTGATCTTGCTGGGATCGTAGCTAACGCTGGAGAAGGTCGTCCAGTTCACGCCGAGACCCATGTACGGCTGAAAATCTCTATCCGGTGCAAAGTGATATTGGAAAGAGAGAGTCGGCGGCATTTGTTTCATATCGCCCAAATTGCCCTTGACCTGTCCGGCCTCTATAACGTCCGGGATTCCAAAAGCTTCAAAGTCGAACGCGATGTCGTGTTTCATCGGCAAGGCGCCAAAAACATCGAACGCCCAGTTCTGGCTGATCATATAGGTAGCGTTGAGCGTCATGCCCGTGGCGCTGTCTACGTCTATGCAAGCTCCGAATTCACCGAAAAATTCATCCTCGACCGTAGCTGACAGAGCTTTGCCTGACGGCTCGACCGTGCCAACACCACCGCGAAGGATGAAAGTCCCGGATTCGTATGCAATGGCAGACGAAGTTGCCAGGGCCAGCAGCCCGGCGGCTACTAACAATTGTTTGAAGATCTTCATGATGACGTCCTCTGGTCCGTTTCCGGACTGGTAACACAAGCGCCGCGTGCCCACGGCACTAAGGCCCGACGGGCCTCACTCCTTAAGCTGAAGATGGGCAACCTGTTTTCAAGTCACGGCTTGTACCTACCCACAATGAGCGGTTGGCGAGCTAGCCGCCCACGTCGCGCAGCAGGTCGATAAAGTCCTGCAGCCTTGACGCCGCTCTGGGTGAACGCTCGAGCAGGGCGGTCATCGTGTCGTCGACGACGCCCGATGCATCGTTCAACAGGTCACGCCCGGCTGGCGTCAGCGCCGCAATCGCCAGGCGCGCATCGCGCTTGCTCCTGAGGGTAGAGACGATGCCGAGTTTTTCCATGGGCCGCAGCGCCCGCGTCACGCCGGACGGCGTAAGGCCGACCGCCTGCGCCAGATCGACACGGCTCGCCTGAGCATTGGGTGCGTCTCCAAGCGCTCGCAAAAGGCGGTATTCGGCGAGGCTGATGCCGCGAATAGCGCCAAGACTGGTGTCGAGGCGCCGCTCGAGATGGCTCCAGGCTGCCGCGAAAGCCAGCGCCAGCGTCTGTTCGTGTGTGATTTGAGTCGTCATCGGATAATCTTAACAGATACGTGAGTAATCACGCAATGCTCAGGTAGTTGTTGCTGCTGACAGGCTTGCCCACGACGGGGCAATGCTCCACAGTACGTCGCGCGGACGCCGTAACCGGCTCGCATTGCTTATCGAGATGAGGGTGCATTTGTGCTGCAAGAAATCAACGACATCGAAGCCCGCGTGATCGGCTGCCTGATCGAGAAATCCGTGGTTACGCCGGACCAGTACCCACTGACGCTCAATGCTCTGACCAACGCGTGCAATCAGAAGTCCGGGCGCAATCCCGTGATGGCGTTGAAGCAGGGCGAGGTGCAGCACACGATTCGTGATCTCGAGGCCAAACATCTCGTGCGGACCGAGGAAAATTTCAAGAGCAGGACCGAGAAATACGCGCAGCGATTCTGCAATACGCGCTACAGCAATCTTCAGTTCGACCCGGCACAACTCGCCATCGTCTGTCTGCTGTTGCTGCGCGGTCCCCAGACTCCCGGCGAATTGCGCTCGCGCAGTGGCAGGCTGCACGCCTTTGCCGAGCCCGCGGACGTAACACACGCGTTGACGAGCCTGATTGATCGTGACAGTGAGCCGCTACTGGTCAAGCTGCCGCGTACGCCGGGGCGCAAAGATTCGGAGTACATGCATCTGTTTTCGGGTCCGGTTGACGTGGAGGCCCACGCGCGCCAGGCACAGGCGGCCAGGGACGCGGCGCCTTCAGAGAGAAGCAGTGCCGGCGGATTGGCTGAGCGTGTCGATCAGCTTGAAGCCGCGGTCGCCGAACTCAGGGAAGTCGTCGAGCGACTCCGAAAATGAGCTGAACGGAGGTGTACGTATGAAAGCCATCTGGAACGGAACGGTCATCGCGGAATCGGATGACACGGTTGTGGTCGAAGGCAATCACTATTTTCCCAGAAATGCGGTCAATGACGAGTATCTGGAGCCGAGCGACCACTCGTCGGCCTGCCCCTGGAAAGGCACGGCGAGTTACTACTCGCTGAAAGTCGACAGCGATACCAATAGAGACGCCGCGTGGTATTACGCGGAACCCAAAGACGCGGCGAAACAAATTAAGGACCGGGTCGCTTTTTGGCGCGGCGTCGAAGTGACCGAGTAATGTGACCATGCCGGAGGCGATACCCGTAGTATCCCTGATATCCAATCTCGCAAATTTCTCAATAATTACTGCATATTAGAGCGACGAATCCAGCGGTTATCGGGAGAAAGAACCATGGCGGACAAGGCACTGGACCTGGCAGGACCGGGTATTAGCAGTTACGAGGAAGTCGACAAGATCCTGCCCTCGGATTACGCATCACTGCTGGACAGGAAGCGGACGCAGAAGGCCATCTACGACGTCAAGGAATTCATCGAGAAAGGTCTCGCCAAAGAACTCAATCTGATGCTCGTGCAGGTGCCCTTGATCGTCGAGGTCGCCTCCGGGATGAATGACATGCTCGACAGGGACGGTTCGAGGACACCCGTCGAGTTCCAGTGCGGCCTCGGGCTCGACGAACCCGTTCGCGCCTCCATCGTCCAGGCGGCGACCAAGTGGAAGAGGTGGGCGCTCGAGCAGTTCGACTGCGATGTTGGTGAGGGAATCAATACCGACATGAGGGCGGTCCGCAAGGATTACTTCCTCGACCACGACCACAGTTCTTACGTTGATCAGTGGGACTGGGAGCAGGTCATTACGGCCGAGGACAGGAACCTCGAATACCTGAAGGGCGTCGTCGACAAGATATGGAAGGTCATCACCGGTGCCGAGAAGATGGTCCTGGACAAGTACCCCGAACTCCAGGACCCCAGATTTCCACCGTTACCGGAAAAGCTCCATTTCATTCACGCCGAGGAAATTCTGGCCAAGTATCCGGACCTGCCCAGAAAGCAGCGAGAAACCGAGATCATCAAGGAATATGGCGCGGTGTTCATCATCGGCATCGGCTGGGTGCTCGATGACGGTTATCCACACGAGATGCGGGCAGCCGATTACGACGACTGGGTAACACCCACGATCGAGAAAGATGGCAAGCTGATGCACGGCCTGAACGGCGATATTCTCGTGTACAACCATGTGACCAAGAGAAGACATGAACTGACGTCGATGGGCATCAGGGTTACGCCAGAGACGCTCAAAGAGCAGATGAAGATCGCAGAGCGCGAAGACGAGCTTTCGCAGCCCTATCACCAGATGATACTGAATAACGAAATCCCGCTGTCGATAGGCGGCGGGATCGGCCAGTCAAGAGTCCAGATGCTGCTGCTCAGAAAGGCGCATCTTGGCGAGGTGAGTACCACCGTGTGGCCCAAGCAGCTCCATGAGGTCTGCGAAAAACACAATATCTTTGTTCTGAAGTGACGCTACGGGTAATTCCGAATTGCGCCCGCTCAGCATCAGGCGTTTCAATATAGTAACGGGCAGCTCCGTGTTCCATCGCGAGAAACATGCGGAAGAGGAGGCAAGCCATGGGCGCGCTCAGACTTACATACGATGGCCATCAACATGTCACGGCGATACGAGAGCCACAATACGACGTCGTGGCGATTGATTGCCCCTACACGGGCAAGGGACAGGAATTCTCACCAGCGAGTTTGCTCGGCGTCAGCCTCGCCAGCTGCATGCTCTTGTCGATGGGTGCAGTAGCCCAACATCATGATATTGACCTGCGCGGTACGACCGTCGACGTCAAACTCAAGGGCATGGAAAAGAGAGTTCCACACGTGGACACCATCACCCTGACTTTCGATATTCCGCACGAATTGTCGTCAAAAGATCGCCTGCTGCTGGAAAGGGCGGCCTGTATTTGCCCCGTAATGGGCAGTTTCTGTCCGTGCACCGAAGTAAATGCGACGTACAACTACAGGGAGGCGGCAGCCGCCTGATCCTAACGGACCCCTGGGCACTACCAAACGCTGCCCAGCGCAACCTTGATGGCTTCGCCATTGATCCCACTCGCTTCCTCGGATGCGAGAAACACGATGGCCTCACTGACTTCTTGTACAGTCGGAACGCGTCCCGCCGGATACAGCGCCGCGCGTTCCTCCCATACCTGGTCCACGGTGACGCCGCGATCATTGGCTTCTTGTTCGGCCGACCGCTCAGCCATGTCCGTTCGCACCCAACCGGGCAGCACCGCGTTCGATGTAACGCCATAAGGCCCGGCATCGAGTGCAACCGAGCGCATCAGACCAAGAAGCCCGTGTTTGGAGCTGTTGTAAGCACAGCTGGCGTCCTCGGCAATCAGGCCGGCCGTTGAACTGGTGTAAACGACACGCCCGTAGCGACGCTCGACCATTCCTCGCAACACAAGTCGCGAAAGATGAAACGGCCCGTCGAGGTTGATGCGCATCGTTTCATTCCAGAGGTCCGGATCCTGTTCCCAAACGACGCGCTCGAGGGCAGACCCGATGCCGTGATTGCACACCAGGATCTCAATCGGCCCAAGCCGCTGCTCGGTGTCCTGCACCGCGTGCGCACAGCCCTCGGGAGTACCCAGATCAGCAACCGAATAGTCGAGCCCCACCTGTACCAGGTCTTGCTCGCTTCGAGCGACGCACATGACTTTGGCGCCGCGTGATGCAAGGATGTCTGCCGTGCCGCGGCCAATGCCCCGGCTCGCTCCTGTAACGAGAGCGACTCGCCCTTCGACTCCGGTCATGCTCTAG
>CAVQDJ010000017.1:0-7259 GCA_963711285.1 uncultured Gammaproteobacteria bacterium
CGTCAAGGGGGCGGAGATAACGCTGACGGGAAGCGATAGCAGAGATAGCCTTGTCTGGTGGGCAGGGTATGTTTGGTCCTCCACAGAAGAGAGGGTGGCCAGCACCGACGTGAGACGAAGCTGGGATCAGAAGCACTCGATCAAAGCCGGCATAAGCACGGCATGGGGCAAGTGGGACATCAGCGCGGCTGGTACCTGGCACTCAGGATGGCCGAAGACCAAGTTGATTGTCGAGACCGTGGAGCTCCCTGATGGCTCGTCGGACCTCGTTGCAACGACGACACCACGTAACGAACTCGACCACGCCGCGTTTAATGCCCTGGACGCGCGAGCCAGCCGGACGTTTCAGCTGCGAAAGGGCGAGCTGACGACCTTTATCGAAATTTCGAACCTGTACAACCGGCGCAACCCGTGTTGCACGCGTTACACTGTTGAAGTCGGCGACGATGGTGGTCGCGCGATTAAGGCCGATCGCGGCAACTGGCTGCCGATAGTGCCCTCTGTTGGGGTTGTCTGGACGTTTTAGCGTGGGCAGATCGGCAAGATAGAGCGAAGGATTTTCCGCACCGGCGCATCTAACGGACTGTTGTGTAACGAATCCATGATTTCGGGGAGATAATCAAATGACCAGGATCAATATCAATTGCATATTGGCGGTGCTCACGACGCTCGTTCTGATGACAGGATCAAGTCAGGCCGAAGACTCGAAATTCGAAATCGGGCTGCGCGCCAACGTCTTATTGGGTGACGGTGTACCCGCCAACGATATCCTTGGCATTGGGGTGATCGGCCGGTATGGCCTGAACAACGGGTGGTTCATTGGCGCCGGCCTCGATACCTACGATTACGATTTCGAGCGGCCGTGGAAAATTTTAGACCTCAGGCAGGACCCGAATGTCGCCACCATTGATGCCGCGGCAGACAACACAGTCCTTAGCGGCTCCTTCGGACGCCTGTACAACGAAACTGCTCACGGCTTCGACTGGTTCTGGACGCTGGGCCTCGGATTCGGCTCGGCGAATGTCGACGACGTAGCGGGACCGACCGATACTGGCGGAACATTCGATATGACCTTTGATGTCGGTAGCGAAATCCACGTGATGGCCACGCTGGGTTCTTCGTACAATTTCTCGGAGAACTGGTCCACGAGCTTTACGGCGCGTGTCGAACACCACTTCATGGACGTTCTGATTACCGACCGCGTATCCGGCAACACCGCGAAAATAGACTCACAATCTCCGCTCGGCGCTTACCTGAGCCTGAACTACCGCTTCTAGCACCTAGATACTCGGCGGCGTCTCCCAGTCATCGGGGAGCGCCCCCTGATCCATGATGATCTCGCGGTGGCAGCTCCAGGTGTGCTTGATCGCCTCGGGCGTGCCGATGCCTGCACCGCGAGGGTCGCCGGCCGGTCCGAACCAGTGATTCTGCGGGGCGCCTGTGGTCCGCGCGCGCATGCCGCAATAGGTGGTTCCGTTCACGGTCGCGCCCAGCACCTTGTTCTGGAACACAGCATCGGCACTGACGACGGCAGCCGTCAGGTGGTGCGACATGCGCTCGAGAAGATCCAGTACGGCCGGTAGTTCGTCGTCGCCGTACGTGGTGACGATCTGAAACGGCCCGAACAGTTCGGTCGTGAGTAAAGCGAAATCATCTCCGCATAGCGCTGACAAAGGCACGCGAACGGCCGTCGCCTCGTACGCACCGTAACAGTCGGGAATACTGTGTCCTTCGAGCGGCGAACCACCGAACATCAACTCCGCGCCGGGTACTTCGAGTGTCGCGTCGATGTGCGCTTTGATTTCTTCGTTGTTCCAGGTGAGCACCGGGCCAAGGGACAAATTATCAAGGCTGCGCCGCGCCGCGAGTTCCGCGAGCTTCGGCAACATGGCTTCTGCCCAGTTATCATGCACGAACAGGATGCTCTGCGCCGAGCATTTCTGGCCTGATGCATTGTAAGCGTCTTCGTCCGACTGCCAGGCGACGTAATCGACCCACGATTTGTCGAAGTCAGGCCCGATTACCTTCCAGTCGAAACCAGCATCCTCGATGCGCACTGCACCGTTGACCGAAACGGACGTTGCTTCGGCAACCTGGCTCGAGCCAGTGAACTGGACCAGGCGAATATCATCTTTCGTAGCCGCGATCAGTTTACCCATCGTCCTGCCGCCGCAGTGGATCATGTCGACATCGGTCGGGCGCAGGCCGCAATGAATCAGCAAACGCAGGAACTGCTCGATAACGATGTCGACCGTCGTGGCCGATTTGATGAGCGGGCGGTTGCCCATGAACAGCGCGCCCATGAGCTGCAGCGCCGGAATCTCGAGCGGGAAATTGAACGGCGCGACGACGACGACAGGGCCGTAGGGCCAGCGGTAGCCGCGTGATTCCTGTCCGCCGCGGTCGCCCGGGTTCGAAAAACCGCGTGCGAGAAAGCGAACGCCGTCACCGGAAAAGTTATGCAGGAAAGCACAGGTTACTGTGACTTCCGCCATGCACTGAGTCCAGCTCTTCGGCATGACTCGCTGCATGAGTTTCGCGAAAAAGTCTGCGACATCCTGTTCAGCAAGAAGCGCCGCGGCTTTCGCACAAACCGCGCCCAACTCGACGTAACGCTCGACGTTCTTGAGTGGGTTGTGCAGACCCGTTTTCGGACAGCTTTGCAAACCGGCGACGAACGGAGCGATGTCCCGGGTGTCCGGCATTTCGATGAATCGTTCCCCGTTCATCGGATCGACGACGCTCAGGACTTTCGAATCGGATACCCACTCGCCGCCAACGAGGTTCTGCGCCTGGGCTGGAGACTGGGCGGTCATGCCCGCAAACGGATCTACCGTGGCAAAGGAAGCGACTCTATCGGCCATTTTTGTTCCTCATGTCGAGATGGGCTGGAGTTTAGCCGAACTGTGTCAGCGCGTCATGGCACCTGGCAAAGCAGGCAAATGGATCTGAGCATAGACGAGCGGCAGGATAGCATGTCGTCAGGGTATGCAACGAGCCTTAGCCGGGCTGCCACTCCCAGTGGACGACGCGTTCCTCCTCCATATTGATTTCAATTGTGTAGCTGACGCCGGGCAACATAATCAGGACGCAGACAAGCACCTTGCCGAGGTAAGGAGACAATGTCGCTGCGCGCCTCCCTCTCCTGGCTGCTTGTGCCTTGTCATTGCCGCCGGGCACGTCATGCTCGGCAAGTATTCGCAGCAGTGACGCGTCAATCACGCGTTCGTCAACGCGCGTGAATCGGGCCTCCCTGACCTGAGGCGGAATATCAGTGCACGTCCTGATAATCGACCGCAAACGGTCTTGCCCGCCGGCTTCCTGGTCAGGCGCCTGATCTGAGAGTTTTTTGCTGGCTTGAGTCATGACTACGCGTTCGTCGTGGCGCGTTCAGGCAATCTTCAGACTATAGGTATAGTTGCGCTGCCGAAGAAATCAAGGGCGAGCGGCGAGATTCGGTCGATTTGTGATGCGTAACAATACGCCCGGGCAATAACCCGGGTAGGCTGTTATCAGGAACTGAACGGAGACGTGCGAATGCGTGCGATTATTGCAGTAGCCTTAGTCGTGGTATGTGCCAACCCGGCGGACCTGCGAGCCGAGATATACAAGTGCAAGGACGCGGATGGCAGCCTGATCTATTCGCAAACGCCGTGCTCGACAGAAGCTCCCGTCACAGTCAAATCATCGAGCTCCGGCGGCAGCACGCTCGATTGCAGCTACGCAAACAAGTTTGCGGTTGCGACTGCCAGGACGATGCAGGGCGGCGCAGCCTCCGATGAGGTGTTCAACAGTTATGGCGGTCTTGGTGCCCTCTCGAGGGGCTCTATCGGCGTCATCAATTACGTCTATTCGTTTCGGACGAACGACAACGTCACAGCAGAAAGGATTGCCGGCCTGGCCCAGGCAAAGTGCCAGGCAAAAGGTTTTGGCGACGTAAGTTGCGAGGCGCTGCCGTTATCGTTCACCGAAAGGCTCGGTGGATGTGACTCTGAAGCCGAAGATGAAAAGCGATCAGCACCACCGATAGCCGAGCCGGCCACCGCGCCTGGCCTACAATCATCCACTGCCACGGTGAACATGAACGGCGCACGTGCGCCGGCACGCGATACAAACGACATAGCGCGTACCGAGCAATGTAAGAATCGATACCGGGATCAGATCGACGCAATTGATGCACAGATGCGCAGCGGTTACACATCCGGCCAAGGTGAGGCGTACAGAGAGCGGCTGCGCACGCTAACAGAGAAGATGCGGGCCTGTTAAAATAGAAGAGCATGAAGAAGGTCGCAAGAACATCACTAATCGCGGTGGCTGCCTGGTTGCCGTTGGCGGCGAGCGCTCAGACTGCTGAAGCAGAAACCGATGAGCTTGATGCTGCGATCGACGAGATTATGGTCGTGGGTGCAAGAGAGCTCGGCGCAATGCGTGCAGAAATAGATTTGGCCGAAGATCAAGTGTTCGCTCTGTACAATGATCTTAACGAAGACGACCGCTACGACATCATCTGCAAGAAAGAGACCCGGATCGGTAGCCAAATACCGAAACGCGTATGTCTGGCACGTATGTATCGGGATGCCCGGGCCGCGGTGGCGGCCGATGATGAAGAGGTCGGCATGATCGCTGCGGGAAGAATGGCGCGCAGCCAGAAGCATCAAAGGATACTGGAGCAAAAATTGCGGGCGCTGGCCATCGAGCATCCCGAGCTGCTGGAAGCCTTCAAGAAACGTCAGTTGCTCGCAAAGAAATTCGAGCAGGCCCGCGACACCAAATACGGCAAGTAAGCCGGCAATAAAAAAGGGCGAGACCCTGAGGCCTCGCCCTTTCCGTACTCAGTTCAGTCAGTACTTAGAGCGGTACGATGTTCTCCGCCTGCGGACCTTTCTGGCCCTGCGTAACGGTAAACTCGACCTTCTGGCCTTCGGCCAGCGACTTGAAGCCGTCGCCCTGAATTGCGCTGAAATGCGCGAATACGTCGGGGCCGTTCTCCTGCTCGATAAATCCGAAGCCCTTGGAGTCATTGAACCACTTAACGGTTCCTGTAGTTGTAGACATAATTGTCTCCTGTCAAACATTTGTAAATGTGGCCTTTTCAGGGGCCATTTGGCTGAAAGTGCTGCTATTACTTATGAAAAACAGGACGAGCTACAAGAACTTGGAACATCGAAACGAAATACATAAATAGTTGGCGTACATTCAAGCTGAGCGCAGTATATACCGCAGGGGGCCGTATACAAGCTTACAGAGCCCATTTTTGAGTTTTTTTGCATGTGGAAAAAGCACGAAATCTGCCCGTTAGGCGTCGCGATGGTGGTATTTGGGGCTGGTCTCGCACAGGCTGGCGCCGCCGATGAGAATACTGGCGGCGTCCGGCCTTCGGTCAACAGAGAGGCGGTGCCTGTTTGCAAACCGGCCCGGGATACCGATTTTGCGTTTACCTCCAATGCTGACGGCGATAGCGAGATATATCTTTACGATGCCAAAGGGGCGTCGATCCACAAGCTCACGGACAATGACGCGCAGGACCACTGGGCTACCTGGTCTCCCGACGGACAGTACCTCGCGTTTCAGTCATTGCGCGATGGCAACCGGGAGATATATCTGCTGAACCTTGAAAACGGTGCGGTGCAGAATATCTCGAATCACCCGGAGCAGGACCTGCTGCCGTCATGGTCACCGGATGGGCAGTACGTCGCATTTTTCTCGTCGCGGGAGCTTCCCTGGACTGGCACTGGACCGATCGGTGGTCACATCTACCTGATGCAGAGCGATGGCAGCAATATCACGAAGCTCGACACCGAATCATTCTTGTCGACATCAGCGCTAGCCTGGTCACCTGACTCGGCAACGCTTTATTTCGCGCGTTTCGCAGACGACAAGCAGGGCATCTATGCATTTAATCTCGAGGATCAGGCCGAGGCGCTGTTGCACGGCATCGACGGGCAGTTTCCGGGCATCGCATCAGTGCGGCCAGCTTCAGGAACTGTCGACTATTACGCGGACAATGCTGCCGGCGCAGATATCTATCAATTGAAAGTCCGGGACGGCGTAAAGACGCGACTGACAGCAGGCGCCGGCTATCATTACTATGCGTCGTGGTCGCCGGATCGATCTGTGCTGTTAACGAGCTCCGCGCAGGACGACGACGGTCGGGCTTACGATATCCGTTGCGTCGCAACGGACGGAACGTACGATGTTCCGATAATCGATGATCAAAGCGATGCGCGCGCTGCGGCGTGGCGAACAAAAGGCGAGTAAATCAGGTGTCGCTGAATATCCGACAAGCAGAACCTCGTGACCTCAACCGGCTGGTTGAGATCTACAATCATTACGTGACCGAAACGCACGTGACTTTCGACACAGAGCCCTTTGCCGTCGGAGCGCGCACGCAGTGGTTCACGCAGTTTTCGGATTCGGGTCCCTACCGCCTGCTCGTGGCCGAGATGGATGAAGCGCTGGTCGGCTATGCATCGAGTACGCGCTTCAAGCAAAGACCGGCTTACGGCACTTCGGTAGAGACAACGATCTACATCGATCCGGAGCATCTGGGCAAAGGTATCGGCCGCCCGCTATATGGGGACTTGCTGCAACGACTGCAGAAAGAGGAATCGGTCCACCGCGCCTATGCCGGCATCGCGCTGCCAAACCCTGGCTCCGTTGCGCTGCATGAGAGGCTTGGATTTGTTCGCGTGGGCTCTTACCATGAAGTGGGCTTCAAATTGGGCAAATACTGGGACGTCGACTGGTTCGAAAAGGACATGGCATCGCATTGACATCCGGTAGACATCTAACGACCGACGAACTCGAACAAGGACTCGAGAGTATTTTTCGGTCGCCCAAGAATGACGGCGTACTTGCGCTTATCGTCAAGCGGCCCGACGTGGATCAGCGCGAGTCCGTGACCGAGGGGCGCCTGGACGTCGAGCAGGGACTCGTCGGAGACAACTGGCTGAACCGCGGGAGCTGGAAAGTACCGAAACGAGCAGCCGATCCTGATATGCAGCTAAATATCATGAATTCGCGCGTTGTTGCTTTGGTAGCGGACGATCCCGGGAGGCGCGAACTGGCCGGCGATCAGCTGTATCTGGACATGGACCTGAGCTACGAAAACCTGCCGCCGGGCACGCAACTGGTAATTGGTGACGCGATCATTGAAGTTACCGCGCCGCCGCACACAGGGTGCAAGAAGTTTGCGGCTCGATTTGGCCGGGATGCGATGGTCTTCGTGAACTCCGGTATCGGCAAAAAACTCAACTTTC